>NZ_JBNDNJ010000004.1:0-349588 GCF_049892805.1 Pantoea sp. EEL5 | reverse complement strand
GCGCGGTGGTCCCACCTGACCCCATGCCGAACTCAGAAGTGAAACGCCGTAGCGCCGATGGTAGTGTGGGGTCTCCCCATGCGAGAGTAGGGAACTGCCAGGCATCAAACAAGTAAAGAAGCCCTGAACTGACGTTCAGGGCTTTTTTACGTCTGCGTTCTGCCAGATAACCCCTCATCTCTGCGCCGTTCCGGACCGGACGCATCCCTTTACCGGCGTTTAACGTGCAACGGTGAACCTGCAGCAAGGCACGGGTGCAGTGGCGGAGCGACGTAAAACACAGGCACGTCATCTGGTACGCGGCAGACAGGCTGTTATCAGTAGGCATCTTTGAAAACGCCTTAAAATCGTTGAAGATCGCCTGGTTGAGTTGGATAAGATGGGCAGCATTAATTAAAGACAAAAAAAAGACCAGCTATTTTAAAAACGCAGAATGCGTTTAAAAACAGCCGGTCACGTGCTTTTTAGCGCCGATATTATTTATATAATTCAGCGGTTACGTGGGCATAATTATTGGTGTCTGCACTGATAACTCTAAAATGATCGCCTTGTTGTTTCGCCTGTCTGGCAATTTTAGAGACCGCGCCATCCAGTGTTAATGAGGTGGCAGAGACGGTTTGTGCAAAACAACCGAAAGACATCAATGAAAATGCCACGGCAGCAGCAGCTGACGTTACTTTATTGATTTTCATAATATTACCCCTTTATTTCAGTTGATGAAGGAGTCTGTCTGGCTCCGTTAAAATTAAACTAGCAGAGTATGTGCAGTTTAAAATTAACGCCCTGTGCTTTAATTAATATCAACCTGCTAGCATTATTTTCAGTATGTAAAAGAGAATATCAGCAGGTTAAAACTGTAGGGATTTAATACTGGAATAATATAACTATACACTGGAATATCTTTCAGCCTGATTGTTTACAGCGCATAGTGAGATGCACTTTCCAGTTATGCCCGCTGACCAGGTCGTAATCTAAAAAACCGTCAAATCGTCTGCACAGTGATTTATCTGACCTTCGCCTGTACAGCCTGAACACGTTCACAAAGCCCTGTCCACCCCGGGCGAAGCTGTATCCCGCTGTCAGCTGTCAACATGATTCCGTTAAAGGTCTGTTCCGCAGCCTTGATGGTTTTAGCGCATCCGTTCTCTTTTTACCTTTCTGGTGTTTCGGTGACGCCGATCCGGACACCGGGTAAAGGAGCACAGCAGCGGTCAGGTATGCGCATCAAGAGGCTACCTTGCGACAGATAAGCGCTATATAATCTCTTGCATTACGCTTCGGGGAAACCTTATTGAATACAACATTAAAGCGCCTGATGCTTGCAGGCATAGTGACGCTTACCGCCTTAAACAGTTACGCCAGCCGTGTTGTGACCGATCAAATTGGCCGCACCGTTACGATTCCAGATCGGGTTGATCGTGTGGTCGTGCTTCAGCATCAAACGCTGAATCTCCTGGTGCAGTTAAACGCGACAGATAAAATCGTAGGGATTCTCGCTAACTGGAAGCAGCAGCTAGGGGACAATTACGCGACGCTGGTACCTGAACTGACGCATAAAGCGCTGCTGGGTGATTTGACCCACGTGGATTTGGAAAAGCTGGTTGCGCTGCATCCACAGGTGGTATTTGTCACTAACTATGCGCCAAAAGAGATGATTGACCAAATCTCTGCATTGGGTATTCCGGTCCTGGCAATTTCATTGCGCCATGACGACGCCGGACAGCAGGGTGAGATCAACCCCAATATGCAAAACGAAGATCAGGCGTACGACCTGGGTATAAAAGAGGGGATTACGCTGATTGGGGAAGTCGTCAACAGGCAGCAGCAGGCCAAAGCGTTAATCTCAGCGGCATTCGCCGGTCGTCAGATCGTCACCGACCGTCTCAAAAATATCCCCGAGCAGCAGCGTGTTCGCGCCTATATGGCTAATCCCGATCTGACCACCTACGGAGCGGGTAAATATACCGGCCTGATGATGGCGCATGCCGGTGCCCTTAACGTGGCGGCCTCGTCGATTCAGGGATTCAGGCAGGTCAGCATGGAGCAGGTTGTCGTATGGAACCCACAGGTCATCTTCGTTCAGGACCGCTATCCACAGGTGGTAAAGGAGATTCAACAGAATCCCCTTTGGCGAACCATTGATGCAGTGAAACATCACCGGGTATGGCTGATGCCTGAGTATGCCAAGGCATGGGGCTATCCCATGCCGGAGGCCATAGGGTTAGGCGAACTGTGGATGGCGAAAAAACTCTACCCAGATAAATTCCGCGACATCGATATGCAGCAGCAGGCTAATCGCTGGTATCAACGGTTCTACCGGACGTCATACCATGAGAAATCTACAGGTTCTGGCAGCAGGTAGCCTGCGTGACGTGTGGAAGATGCTCATGACCGCCTTCCATGCCGAATCCGGCTTAACCGCAAATACTCAGTATGGGCCAGCCGGTCTGCTGCGTCAGCGCATTGAACAGGGTGAAATATGCGACCTGTTTGTGTCGGCTAACCTACAGCATCCAGAAAAGCTGCGCCAACAAGGCCTGGCAGATCATACCGGCCATTTTACAAATAACAAGCTTTGCCTGACGGCTAAACGTGATTGCGTCATTGAACAGGATGACTGGCTGTCGCTATTACTCCGTGAGGATTTGCGGCTGGGAACCTCAACGCCGCTTTGCGATCCCTCAGGTGATTACACCCTGGAGTTGTTTGACCATATCGAACAGCGCCATCCCGGTTGTGGCGATGCACTCAGGCAAAGAGCGATCGCGATGGTTGGCGGACCAGACAGCTTGCCTGTGCCTGCGGGTGACCTGGCGGCGCAGTGGATTATCAGTGCAGGCCATGCTGAGCTGTTTATCGGCTACGCCAGCTATGCGCCTCGCCTGGCTCGTTTTTCCCAGCTTCGGGTTTTTAACATTCCTTCCACTTACAATGTCCAGGCACGATATGGCTGGGCCACGCTGTCCGCCGCTGCCAGGCCGCTCGCGGCATTCCTGAGTTCCGATACCGCGCAACAAATTTTACGCCAGTACGGTTTTCTGTCCCTCAGCCAGTGACAGAACAGGCTTTCAATTTCTTTTCCGCAGGGGCGCGCTTAGCGAGATGTCACATCTCTGCCCCGCGCCTTGAAACTTTTTCACCTGTTGATATGCAGACTCGACATTTAGCCTTTAACTGGTTATCTTTGGCTGTCTGGATGTCTAAACGTGTATATGGTTACTAGAGGTGATTAAGCTATGCCAATCAGGGTCCCCGACGAATTACCGGCAGTGAATTTTTTACGTAACGAAAACGTCTTTGTGATGACGTCGTCACGTGCCAGTGTTCAGGAGATCCGTCCGCTTAAAGTGCTGGTTCTTAATCTCATGCCCAAGAAGATTGAGACGGAAAACCAGTTTCTGCGCTTACTCTCCAACTCACCGCTGCAGATCGATATCCAGCTACTGCGCATCGACAGCCGGGAGTCGCGGAATACACCCAGCGATCATCTCAACAACTTCTACTGCAATTTTAACGATATTCAGCACGATAACTACGATGGCTTAATCGTGACAGGTGCGCCGCTGGGCCTGGTTGAATTTAACGATGTGGCTTACTGGCCTCAGATAAAACAGGTGCTGGAGTGGGCGAAAGATCATGTTACCTCAACGCTGTTTGTCTGTTGGGCCGTCCAGGCGGCATTAAACATTTTATATGGCATTCCTAAACAGACCCGGCAGACTAAACTGGCGGGCGTCTTTGAGCATCAGATACTGCATCCCCATTCCTTACTGACGCGGGGATTCGACGACAATTTCCTCGCTCCCCATTCACGTTACGCTGATTTCCCGACGCAGCTCATCACGGATTATACCGATCTGGAATTATTTGCTGAATCGGAACAAACCGGCGCGTATCTGATGGCGAGCAAAGACAAAAGGCTGGCGTTTGTGACCGGGCATCCGGAGTACGATGCACTGACGCTGGCGGGAGAGTTTCAACGCGACTATGAAGCCGGGCTGAATCCTGAAGTACCCTATAACTATTTCCCACAGGATAATCCGCAGCTTACACCGCGCGCCACCTGGCGTAGCCATGGAAACCTGCTGTTTTCAAACTGGCTGAATTATTACGTCTACCAGATTACGCCGTTTGATCTGCGCCATATGAATCCCACGCTGGAATAATCCTTTTTTAGCGACAACTGAACCGTGTTAGCCGCTGGCAGCACGGTTTTTTTTCGTCTGTAAAACGTGATTGAAAAGTATTACCTGTTAAAAAATAAAATAAATCATTTATTAATCATGATGATAAGTTGTTTTTTTATTAAAAATGGAAATAGTTTTTGATTTTAAAATTAAAATGAATATGCTCTGATCCTGTAGCTCAATAATTACCCTATCTGTGGATCATCCATGTTGATCCGCCTGTAAACAGGAGAGAGCAGACATGACAGACTCGGTTATCAACAGTGAATTACTTTTCAGTAAACCCTTTAGCGATGAGGAAAAGCAGTTGCTTACTCCCGACGCCATCGCTTTTCTGCAGGAACTGGTGACGCGTTTTGCACCCCAGCGTGAGACATTGTTAGCCGCACGTCAGGTCCGGCAAAAAGAGTACGATTCCGGCGGGTTACCTGACTTTGATATGGAAACGGTTTCCATAAGAGAGCGAGCGTGGACGATCCGTGGTATTCCGGCCGATTTACAGGATCGTCGCGTTGAGATCACCGGTCCGCCCGATCGCAAAATGGTGATTAACGCCTTGAATGCTAACGTAAAGGTGTTTATGGCCGACTTTGAGGACTCGCTGGCACCTTGCTGGGAAAAACTCATTGACGGACAGCAAACCTTACGGGAAGCCGTGGCGGGAACGCTGCGCTATACCAGCGAGAACGGAAAAATCTATCAGCTACGGGCCGATCCTGCGGTATTGATGTGCCGGGTACGTGGACTGCATCTGTCTGAAAAACATGTTAGCTGGCAGGGCAATGCGATTCCCGGTGGTCTGTTCGATTTTGCTCTCTACTTTTTTCATAACGCGGAAGCCTTACTGGTAAAAGGCAGTGGCCCCTATTTTTATCTGCCTAAAACTGAGAGCTGGCAGGAAGTTGCGTGGTGGCGGGATATCTTTAGCTTTGCCGAGGATCGTTTTGATCTGGCTCGCGGCACCATAAAAGCCACCGTATTGATCGAAACGCTACCGGCGGTATTCCAGATGAACGAGATCCTGTGGAATCTGCGGGATCATATCGTGGGGCTGAACTGCGGCCGCTGGGATTATATTTTCAGCTATATCAAAACGCTGCGCGAACATGCCGATCGGATTCTGCCCGACCGGCAGTCTGTAACCATGGCTCAGCCCTTTCTGGATGCTTACTCACGACTGCTGATCCAAACCTGCCATCGCCGCGGTGCTTTTGCCATGGGCGGCATGTCAGCACTGATACCCAGCAAGGACAGCGCGCGCAATGAATGGGTGCTGCAGCGCGTCACTGAAGATAAACAGCGTGAAGCCAACAACGGACATGACGGTACCTGGATCGCGCATCCCGGTCTGGCAGACACGGCGATGTCAGTCTTCAACCAGGTACTGGGTGAACGCCCCAATCAGCTCAACATTCTGCGGCAGGATGACAGCCCTATAACGGCAGAGCAGCTTCTGGCACCTTGCGAAGGCGACAGAACTGAAGCGGGCATGCGCGCCAATATTCGGGTGGCGTTGCAGTATCTGGAAGCCTGGATTAGCGGCAATGGTTGTGTCCCCATCGATGGCCTGATGGAAGATGCCGCAACTGCAGAAATTGCCCGGACTTCAATCTGGCAATGGATCCGCCATCAGAAATCTCTGCTTGATGGACAGCCGGTCACGGCCGCGCTCTTCCAGCAGCTGCTGAACGATGAGCTGCAAAAGCTACAGATGCATCTGGGCGATAAGACATTCAGTTCAGGTCGTTATGAGGAAGCGGCGCGCCTGATGGCGCAGATCACAACCCAGGACGAACTGGTTTCCTTTCTTACTCTGCCAGGCTACCGCCTGCTTCCCTGACTTAAGGAGCCGTTGCCATGACACGTACTCAACATATTCAGCAACTCGAAAAACAGTGGCAGGACGCGCGCTGGCAGGGCATTACCCGCCCGTACAGCGCAGAGGAAGTGATTAACCTGCGGGGCTCTGTTGTGCCGGCCTGTACTCTGGCAGAGCGGGGGGCGGTGAAGCTCTGGTCGCTGCTCAATGGCGACGCCAAAAAAGGCTATATCAACAGTTTGGGAGCATTAACGGGCGGTCAGGCTCTGCAACAGGCAAAGGCCGGTATAGAAGCGATCTACCTGTCTGGCTGGCAGGTCGCTGCCGATGCCAACGTAGCAGGACAAATGTATCCGGATCAGTCGCTTTATCCGGTCAACTCCGTGCCTGAGGTGGTCACCCGTATTAATCAGACATTCCAGCGCGCCGATCAGATTCAGTGGGCTAACGGCACAGAACCGGGAGACAGCCGCTATATCGACTATTTTCTGCCCATTGTCGCCGATGCAGAAGCGGGCTTTGGTGGCGTGCTGAATGCGTTTGAACTGATGAAGTCATTGATCAGCGCAGGCGCGGCGGCCGTGCACTTTGAAGATCAACTGGCGGCGGTGAAGAAATGCGGTCATATGGGCGGTAAGGTGCTGGTGCCAACCCAGGAGGCGATACAGAAGCTGGTGGCGGCGCGTCTGGCTGCCGATGTCATGGGCGTACCCACGATCCTGCTGGCGCGGACCGATGCGGATGCCGCAGACCTGATCACATCTGACTGTGACGAATACGACCGCCCATTTATACGCGGCGACCGCACGGCGGAAGGTTTCTTCCGCACCAAAGCCGGCATTGAGCAGGCAATCAGCCGTGGACTGGCTTACGCCCCTTACGCCGATGTCCTTTGGTGTGAAACCTCCACCCCGGATTTGGCCATGGCCCAGCGTTTTGCCGATGCGATTCACGCCCGCTATCCAGGCAAGCTGCTGGCTTACAACTGTTCGCCTTCGTTTAACTGGAAAAAGAATCTGGATGACAAAACCATTGCGGCCTTCCAGCAGGCGCTCAGTGACATGGGCTATCGCTTTCAGTTCATTACGCTGGCGGGCATCCACAGCATGTGGTTCAACATGTTCGATCTTGCGCACGCTTACGCTCAGGGAGAAGGCATGCGCCACTATGTGGAAAAAGTTCAGCAGCCGGAGTTTGCTGCGCGCGAACGGGGTTACAGCTTTTCATCGCATCAGCAGGAGGTCGGAACAGGCTATTTCGATCAGGTGACCAACACGATTCAGGGCGGCAAGTCATCGGTGATGGCCCTGACAGGGTCTACTGAGGAGCATCAGTTTTGAGTTGAGTCTGTGTCTTTCCCGCCCGGCATCTGCGGGCGGGCTTTTTCAGGAGTGAATCATGCCGCCACGCGAATCACTGATTGCTCACACCATTCTGCAGGGTTTTGACGCGCAGTATGGTCGTTTTCTCGACATTACCGCAGGCGCACAACAGCGTTTTGAACAGGCCGAATGGCAGGCGGTACAGCAGGCGATGAAGGCGCGTATTCATCTTTACGATCATCACGTGGCATTAGTCGCCGATCAACTGCGCGTGCTGAACGGGGCGGCACACTGGGACGATGACTTTTGGCTGACGATTAAAAGCCATTACGAAACCCTGTTGCCCGGCTATCCGCGCTACGAAATTGCCGAGAGCTTCTTTAATTCGGTGTACTGCCGGTTGCATGGCCATAATGCACTGCAGCCGAAACGCCTGTTTATTTTCAGCTCTCAGCCAGCCTCAACGCAAACTTCCCCTGCGCGCCCTCTGGCGCGGACCTATCTGCCACATCAGGGCTGGCAAGCGCTGTTCCATCAGGTACTGCGCGACCTGCCTTTAACGCTGCCATGGCAGGATCGGGCGCGCGATGAAGCGTGGATTCACCGCCATTTGCGCGAGCAGTTTTCCGCCGCCCAGTTGGAGCAGGGCTGGCTGGACGTGTGCAGTGAGCTGTTTTTTCGCAACAAAACCGCCTGGATTGTTGCCCGGCTGCACCTGCCCGACGGCATATTTCCCTGTCTGTTGCCGATTCAGCGCAGCGATAAGGGCGAACTGTGGATTGATACCTGCCTCACGGACGTCAATGACGCGAGCATCGTGTTTGGCTTTGCCCGCGCTTATTTCATGGTCTATGCGCCGCTGCCGGCGGCGCTGGTGGCCTGGCTCAAGCCTGTATTGCCGGGTAAAACCCTGGCAGAGCGCTATATGGCTATCGGCTGTCAAAAACATGGCAAAACGGAAAGCTATCGGGAATATCTCCAGGCGCTGGCGCAAACCGACGCCGCGTTTGAGATTGCACCGGGTATTCGTGGCATGGTGATGCTGGTGTTCACATTACCGGGCTTTGATCGGGTATTTAAAGTCATCAAAGATCGGTTTGCACCGCAAAAAGAGGTCACCGAAATGCAGGTCAGGGCCTGTTATCAGCAGGTCAAAGAGCACGACCGTGTGGGGCGCATGGCCGATACACAGGCTTTTGAACAGTTTGCGTTGCCGCTCGCGCGTATCGCTCCCGCGCTACTGGAGGAATTTCAACACACGATTGCCGGAAAGATACGTATTGAGGGCGATCGCCTTATCATCAGCCACCTCTGGCTGGAACGTCGGATGCAGCCCCTGAATCTTTACCTGGCGCAGGCCAGTGAAAACCAGCGCCAGCACGCCATTGAAGAGTATGGCAATGCGATCAAACAGCTGGCTGCCGCCAACATCTTTCCCGGCGACATGCTGTTTAAAAACTTTGGCATCACCCGACACGGGCGCGTCGTGTTTTATGATTACGATGAAATCCGCCCTATGCAGGAACTCAATTTTCGTGAGGTTCCTCAGGCGCGATATGAAGAAGATGAGCTCAGTGCGGAGCCCTGGTACAGCGTGGGGCCGGATGACGTATTTCCTGAAACCTTCCGCTATGCATTATGCAGCGAGCCTGCCACAGGCGCGCTACTGCAACAGCGGCATCCGGAAATTTTTGAGGCGAGCTGGTGGCGTGCACAACAGCAGCGCATCGCTCAGGGGCATATTGAGGACGTGATCGCCTGGCAGCATGCCCAGCGTTTCTGCATCCGTTACGGCAGCACGTTGACGACGTCGTCACGTGTGCCTGCTACTGCAGGCATTCAGCCGTCCGTTTTTGCCAGCGGCCATGAATCAAACAGATAACCATCGAAATCAAGGTCATCAACATTGGAAAACTCCAGCAGGCGCTGTTTCACGTTTTCAAGATGTTGCCACATCGCCAGCTTTGCAGCGCGTGCGTCCTTCTTGATGAGTGCAGCAAGAATCTGTCGGTGATCGATCAACCATGCTTTACGATAAAGCGTATCGCCCAGGTGACTGTGCAACTGAATCCACATAGGGTTATTTTCACGCCATTGCCATGACTGGCGAAACAGTTCGACCAGCATGCTGTTATGCGTTGCTTCGGCAATGGCAAGATGAAAATGCATGTCACCGCTCTCTGAGTTTTCCAGCGAGCAGCTTGCCAGTTCGCGCTCTTCTAACAGCAAGGCCTGACGCATTTTGACGATATCTTCTCGCGTGGCCTGAAGCGCGGCGAATTCGGCGATATTACTTTCCAGTAGCTGTCGTGCCTGAAGCTGTTCAAACGGGCCGGCATCGTTGCAAAAATGCGTGTTCACTTCTTCAATACGTAATGGGTTTTTGTGCTCCACCACATAAATACCAGCACCGCGTCTGACTTCGATTAGCCCTTCAATTTCCAGCATAATCAATGCCTCGCGAACCACGGTGCGGCTGACGTCGAGCATGTCAGCAATTTCACGTTCTGGCGGCAAACGCTGACCCGAGCGGTAAGGCGTCTCCAGAATCAGTTGCCGGATTTTTATACCCACTTGCTGATAGGGCCGCTGCTGAGAGACAGACCTCATAATTATGCTCCCGTCAGATACCGTTCCGGCGAAAACTATATCACCCAACGGGTAAGGTAACAGGGTTTTGCGCACGTTAAGATAAACTGGTTGACCAGATGAAAAGGGGATTTATCCCTTATTTAACAATTAATTGCGGTTTTTATTAAAAGTGACATCATACGATGCCACTTTTGAAACACCTGTGCGACGTAATGGATGCGTCGTTACTTCAACATAAAATCGTATTGCACGCCGGTTTTCACATCCCAGTAATAAAGTTTATCGCCCAGCGCGCTGCCGGGCCGTTTCTCTCTGGCACGGTCAGCAGCCACGTACATATTCAGTCCTTTGAATGGCCCATCGGTAACGTTATACATCACCGCTCCCATGAGTCCGAGCCCGTTAATTTTAGTATTACGCTGCTTGTCTTCGTAACCTCTGGTGATAACTGGCCCCAGCATGACACCGACGTTTTGATTAAAGAAATACTGCCCGCCAAACTGCGCGGATAACATGTTTTCCTTGTTGCGGTCGATGCTCAGGGAGTCGGGATAGCCAATATCGGTGTAGACAATGCGCCCATCGATATCATGGGTCAGTTTGCCCACGGCGCCAAACAATCTTGCCTTATCAAAAGAGTAAGTTAAGCGTCCGGAAATTAAGGCGGTCTCGTGATGGTAACTAAGAGGCTTACTCATCCCTTCTACCTGACCATAAAATCCCATAAGCTCCCACTTCAGTGTATGGTCGTTGGAAAAGGTATGCGTTTTTTCAAAAATGCTCTGCACCTGGGTTGAGACATCTTGCTGATAAGACGCCCCCAACGAATAGCGTGACGACGCATCGTGCCATGATCCCACCAAATAGCCGCGTCCCCGGCGGGGATGGTACTTACCTGTTGCGCTGTCAATCACCCCTTCATCACGCACGCCGGTTGCCGAATCGACATAGTAGAAGGCGCGTTTACGCCACATTGACCAGAATTCCAGGTTTTCTGTTGCCTCAAAACGGGCCAGGACGCCTTCAGAAATCGTCTGTATCGTGCGGGACGAATTATCGGCGATCAGTGGAATGCGGTAGGGGAGACTGCCGTAACCATAGTCGGTACCAAACCGCCCAATGGTTAAGTAGAGATTATCGGCGGGTTTAAGCTTGACCGCGCCGACTGCCACGCCAAAGCTATCGTGCCCATCCAGATAGTAGCGGGTGCTCCAGCCGTCTTTCGCCCCCAGTTTGTATACGTAATAGGCACCCGCGCTGATACCAATAAAGTCAGAATAGTAGCGGGTGTTCACATCAATGAGCCCGCCTTGTACCCAGGCGTAGATATCACGCCCGGTACCTGCACTCGGCTTGTCTGCTCGTCGAAAATCATTCTTTAAACGAATTCTTAAACTGTCTTCATTATCATTAATGGCTGCGGCGTACAGCAGCGAGGGACACAGCAGCAAAGCGATGGCCATGCAGCGAAAAAAACGTGTGTTCATAAAGGAATCCCTGGCGTATTAAGTATTTTCATTACGTTCAGGCGCAGGCAGAACGGGCTGCTATCCGATGGGATCAGCCATGCGTAACGTGCAACCCACTCAAGAACTGGCTTGGTTGAATTAAGGGCGTGCGTTATTATCCTGCTGCCACACCTGTTCATAGTCGTAGCCGGTCAGGGCCTTCACCACGACTTTGGTTTCGGGTGTACAGTCGGCTTTATTCCCGCCGGCCTTAAGGCGATCAATTTCTTTCACCAGAACCCGATGCGTTTCACGGGTCAGTTTAAATTTGAAGGTCATATATAAGCTGATGAGTAATAAACTACCGGAGCCAAAGACCAGCAGACCAGTAATTGCATTCAGCGCACTTTCTGGCTGAATTAACTGCCCTTTGACGAAATGACTGTGCTCCAGTACGGCACCGACTATCATAATTGCGACGGCCACGGTACTTTTGCGCATCAGCGTCATCACGCCAGCAAAGACGCCTTCACGCCGTTGACATGTGACCATTTCATCCACATCAGGAATAAAGCTGTAAATATTCCAGGGAATAAAATAAAGCCCTGCGCGGCCAAAACCTAACAGAACAAATATCAGCGTGGTGAGCCACCAGGAAGACACAGCGCTATGGCCGATATACATCAAAATGAGATAACCGAGTACAGCAAAAATACATAGATAAGAAATACGCATGGCCAGGGCGGGCCTGATATTCAGCTTGTCCAGCATAAACATGAAAAGCAGCGTCGCGGGAATGGATACGGAGGTGGCAATCGAAAGATAGGCTGACGCGTTTGCCGCATCCAGGCTCAGGCCATATACGACGAAATAAACAAACACCGCTATGAAAATATCCAGCGCCGTAAATGATGAAATATAGATAATCAAGTGCTGTCTGAATATTTTGATTTTGAAGGTGGTGGCCAGCTCGATAAACATATTTTTCAGGTGGGATATCAGTCCAATACTTGGCCCGGCGTTAAGTCGCTCAAACTCTTCGGGATTCATGTCTTTCGATTCCCAGGTACAGGACCAGGTAATCAGCACCACAATAAAAAACAGGCATGAAAACAGGATACCGGTGTAGGTGAATGTCAGGGCAGAGTCCTGACCAAAATACTGGATCATAACGCCCGGTACTGAGGCGGTGAGGAAGGTGCCCACCTGAGAAAACGTCAGGCGGATTGCCGCCATACGGGTTCTCTCGCCAAAATCGTTGGTCATCTCTGCCGCCAGGGTTTCCCAGGGCACCAACACCATCGCCACCAGTAACTCTACCGCGAGATAGGTTCCAAGATAGTACCAGTAGCTCATGTCGCTGACCCAGACCAGCGCATAGATAAACATCAGCGGGGCGCTGATGAGCAGAAAGAAGCGGCGTCGGCCAAAACGTTTACCGAGGCGGGTGCTGCCAAACTTATCGGTGATATAGCCCATTATCGGGCTGAGAATAGCGTCAATGATGCGGGCGATAGCAAAAATGGAGCTCGCCTCGAGCATCGAAAGACCACAAAATGTCGTATAGAAAAAAAGCAACCAAGTCCCAATTAGCGCCATGGAGCCACCGCCAAAAATATCGGTAATGCCATAGCCTATTGCGGTGCCCGTGCCCACCTTCCTGCGTGGCGGTATTGTTGTTGTCATCATAATGTTCCCTTGATTAATTCAGCGTAACGGTCAGAAAACATCTTCAGGTTGTTATGCGATCGTGAAGATGAAGAGAATTGTTTTTTAGTTAATTTGTAATAGGAGAAAACGGTTAAATTGAATCGGCGCTTTGTTTAAATAATGTTCCTCCTTTTGTTTTTTTTATTGTTGGTTGGTTTTAATGTTTAAAATAAGTGGGTTGATTCCCGTTCTGATGTTTAATATCAAATGAAATTTATTTTGGTTAACCAGTGTTGACGGTGGTTAAGTCAACACAGTGAAGGCTATGTTGATTATCTGTCAGTGTATTTTTTGCTTGTAGTGCGAATGCATGGTAATCAGTCTGCTCTTTTAAAAAAAAGAGGTCGATCACAAATCCCCTGGATGTCCATAAGTTAGACTCAAAGTCAACTTTTGGTTGACCAGTTAAATGAATGGGATGTTTTATTACGTGAGAAAGATGTTATTTGATGTGGGTCTTGTTTGGGGTTTTTGTTAAATAAGGTGGTGGGTAATATATAAAATCTATTCTTCTTGTAATGTATAAAAGTAATGAAAATAACGCTTTTTTATTTTTTTTGAAATTATTCAAGGAATCGATAATGATTTATTTTACATCAGGACGTGTTCCATCCTCTGCAAAACTTGAAGCCGCTATGAATGCGGTTATCGATCAGGCGATTGATGCACAGCGCATTGTCGGTTGTACGGTGATGGTAGCCCAAGCCGGCGAATTAATGTATCAGCGAGCGGCGGGTCTGGCTGACAGAGAGCAGAAGAAAGGCATGGCGCTGGATGCGATTTTCCGCCTTGCCTCGCTGACCAAACCCATCGTGAGCCTGACGGCAATGCGCCTGATCGAACAAGGGTACATGACTCTGGATGACGACATTACGCGCTGGCTTCCCAATTTCCGTCCCTGCCTGGAAGAGGGGAAACCTGCAACCATCCTGGTACGACATCTCCTGAGTCACATGTCAGGTTTACGTTACCGTTATTCCGCGCCGGCTGATTCCCTTTATCACACCCTGAACGTGTCTGATGGGATCGACTATCAACCGGGATTATCCATCGAAGAGAATCTACAACGCCTGGCAGGCACTCCGCTGCAGTTTGAACCGGGAAGCGGCTGGCGTTATTCCCTGGGCATTGATGTTTTGGGCGAAATCATGGTGCGGGCAACCGGTAAGCGTCTGCCGGATCTGGTAAGTCATGCGGTCACGGAACCGCTCGGGATGAAAGATACGCTGTTTACCGTCAGGGATGAGGCGCGTTTAACCACGGTGTATACCGATGACAGCCCGGTGCCCACGGTGATAGGCGAGAATCAACGAATACCTTTTGGTGAGGGCGCAGCCATTTTCTGTCCTGACCGTATTCTCAAACCCGATGCCTGGCCGTGCGCCGGCGGGGGAATGGCAGGGACGGCCCCCGATTTCATGCAATTGCTGGAAACGATCCGCCGGCAGGGCGCGCCGCTGATTACGCGCGACAGCTTTGACTATATGACGCAGGAACACGTTGCCGCGAAATATGCCACGCAGGGACCGGGATGGGGATTTGGTGTGGGCTGGGCACTGCTTGCCGATCCCGATGCGGCCGGGTCGCCTCAGTCAGCGGGCACGCTGTCGTGGAGCGGCGCTTACGGCCATACCTGGTTTGTTGATCGCCAAAAAGAACTCTGTGTACTAGCCATGACAAACACGACGCCGGAAGGGGTAAACGGTCAGTTCCCCGTGATGCTGCGCGATGCCGTATATAGCGGTCTTGCGTAATTGATTGTTGGACTGACGGCGGGCGCCCCCTTTTAGGGCGGCGCTGGCCAGTCCACAGGCTGTTTCTTATAAAGGCTGCGGTTGAGAAAGCATGAAGAGCGCGCTGGCGTTATCGGGTGAGGCGGGCGGCATTTCTTTAACGGCCACTGTACGCCAGGGTGACCTGACGGGCTTCGCGGATGACCAGCGCGCCCAGTTCGGTGATGCGGTCGTCCGTCATGCGGGCAATAGGCCCAGAGATGGAAAGCGCCGCAAATGGCTCGCCGTGCTCATCGTAAATGGGGGCCGCCACACAACGCAAACCGAGCGCATGTTCTTCATCATCGAAAGAAAATCCCCGAGTCCGGATCTGTGCCAGATTGGTTTTCAGACTCTGAGGTGACATCAGCGTATTGGGCGTGTAGTAATGCAGGCCTTTCTGATGCAGCAGAGCGGTGACCTGCTCGTCGCTGAGATGCGCCAGAAAAGCTTTACCTGCGCCCGATGCATGCATTGGCAGTTTGCCGCCGATCGGTGCAGACATGCGCATCAGTTGCGTACACTGTACCTGATCGATAATCACCGCCTGAAAATCGCTGAGGTCCAGCACCGCCAGATTGACCGTTTCACCCGAGTTTTCCATCAGCGTACGTAGCACCGGGTGGACCAGCGCCAGCAGGTTCCGGCTCTGTAAAAAACTGCTGCCAACCACAAACGCATGTGCCCCCATGGTCCAGTAGCCTAAATCGCCCTCCTGGCGCACAAACCCCTGCTGCTGCATAGTGGTCAGCAAGCGATGTGTTGTGGAGTTAGGCAACCCGGCCTGCTGCGCGAGTTCGGTAAGCGCGACGCTGCCATGTGAATTAGCGATCAACTCCAGCAGCGTTAACCCACGGGTCAGTGACTGAACCTGACCGCCTGCGGGCGCTGAGGGGGCAGGGGTGCCACGGGGTTTTTTTCCGCGTTTCGCGGCGACGGGCGTTGCCATTCTGTTTCTCCTTTTCACATAGTGGAAACCATTTTCGTTTTAAACTGCCTGAATGCAAACGCTGACGTGCTGGTCAGACCTGATAATCACTTCCCTGAAAATCTCCGCTAAGGTTACTTTGAGGCATCATGACCTTATGCAAGAATGACTGGCTGGTATTTCACCAGCGCATTGACGTGGATGAGATAACCGTGAGCAATCTAACCGACGCGCTGCATCAGCAACTTGCCCACCGCATTATGGTATTAGATGGTGGAATGGGCACCATGATCCAGAGCTATAAACTGGACGAACACGATTTTCGTGGCAGCCGTTTTGCTGACTGGCCCTGCGATCTTAAAGGCAATAACGATCTGCTGGTGCTAAGTAAACCAGAGGTGATCCGCGAGATCCATGATTCGTATCTGGCCGCCGGTGCGGATATTCTCGAAACCAATACCTTTAATGCCACCTCCATTGCGATGGCGGACTACCAGATGGAAGCCCTGTCGGCAGAGATTAACTTCGCGGCCGCGAAGCTGGCGCGTACCTGCGCAGATGCGTGGACGGCAAAAACGCCAAATAAACCGCGCTATGTCGCGGGCGTACTGGGCCCCACCAACCGCACCTGCTCGATCTCACCCGATGTTAACGATCCGGCGTTCCGTAATATCACCTTCAATCAGTTGGTGGACGCCTATCGTGAGTCCACCCGGGCGCTGGTGGAAGGCGGTTGCCACATCATCATGATTGAAACGGTATTCGATACGCTCAACGCCAAAGCGGCTGTCTTTGCGGTGAAAGTAGAGATGGAAGCCCTTGGCGTGGCGCTGCCGTTGATGATCTCCGGCACCATCACCGATGCTTCAGGCCGCACGCTTTCCGGACAAACTACCGAAGCCTTTTATAATTCGTTGCGCCATGCAGAACCCTTATCCTTTGGTCTGAACTGCGCACTGGGGCCGGATGAACTACGTCAGTATGTCGCTGAACTGTCACGCATCGCCGAAGGCTATGTCACTGCCCATCCCAATGCCGGTTTGCCCAACGCCTTCGGCGAATACGATCTTGATGCAGAAGTGATGGCGCAACAGATTGGGGAATGGGCCAACGCCGGCTTTCTGAACATTGTTGGCGGCTGCTGCGGCACCACGCCACAGCACATCGCTGCCATGGCGGCGGCCGTGGAAGGCGTTGCGCCACGTCAGCGCCCCAAACTGCCCGTTGCCTGCCGTCTTTCGGGTCTTGAACCGCTGAATATCAGTGCAGAATCGTTATTTGTGAACGTGGGAGAACGCACCAACGTTACCGGCTCTGCCAAATTTAAGCGCCTAATTAAAGAAGATAAATATCATGAGGCGCTGGAAGTCGCGTTACAACAGGTTGAGAGCGGTGCCCAGATTATTGATATCAATATGGATGAGGGAATGCTGGACGCGGAAGCCGCGATGGTGCGTTTCCTCAACCTGATTGCGGGTGAGCCCGATATTGCCCGCGTGCCCATTATGATCGACTCCTCGAAATGGGAGGTTATTGAGAAAGGGCTGCAGTGTATTCAGGGAAAAGGCATCGTCAACTCCGTCTCAATGAAAGAAGGTGAGGCCGTATTTATCCACCATGCCCGCCTTGTCCGCCGCTACGGGGCCGCCATGGTGGTGATGGCCTTCGATGAGGTGGGGCAGGCCGATACGCGTGAGCGGAAGATTGAGATCTGTCGCCGCGCCTACCAGATCCTGACGCAACAGGTGGGGTTTCCGCCTGAGGACATCATTTTCGATCCCAATATTTTTGCCGTTGCGACCGGTATCGACGAACACAACAACTACGCGATGGATTTTATTGGGGCCTGCGAAGACATTAAACGTGAACTGCCCCATGCGATGATCTCGGGTGGCGTATCTAACGTCTCGTTCTCGTTCCGGGGCAACGATCCGGTTCGTGAGGCGATTCACGCGGTGTTTCTCTACTACGCCATCCGTAACGGTATGGACATGGGAATCGTGAACGCCGGGCAGTTGGCCATTTATGACGACCTGTCTGACGAACTGCGTGAGTCCGTTGAGGACGTGATCCTTAACCGGCGCGCCGACGGTACTGAGCGATTACTGGCGCTGGCGGAAAAATACCGCCGCAATAAAAGCGACAGTGCGGATGAAAAGCAGCAGGCTGAATGGCGCGGCTGGGACGTGGTGAAACGGCTGGAATACTCACTGGTCAAAGGCATCACCGAGTTTATTGAACAGGACACGGAAGAAGCCCGTCAGCAGGCCGCGCGCCCGATAGACGTGATTGAAGGGCCGCTGATGTCCGGCATGAATGTGGTGGGGGATCTGTTTGGTGAAGGCAAAATGTTCCTGCCGCAGGTCGTGAAATCGGCCCGCGTGATGAAACAGGCCGTCGCCTGGCTTGAACCCTACATTCAGGCCAGTAAAGAAGCCGGACGCAGTAACGGCAAGGTGGTGCTGGCAACGGTAAAAGGCGACGTCCACGACATTGGCAAAAACATTGTTGGCGTGGTCCTGCAGTGCAATAACTATGAGATTATCGACCTCGGCGTGATGGTGCCGGGCGAGAAAATCCTCAAGACCGCGCGCGAAGTGAAGGCTGACATCATTGGTCTTTCTGGGCTCATCACGCCGTCGCTGGATGAAATGGTCAACATGGCGAAAGAGATGGAGCGTCAGGGATTTACGCTGCCGCTGTTGATTGGTGGCGCCACCACGTCTAAAGCCCATACCGCCGTGAAAATCGAACAGCACTACAGCGGGCCCACCGTTTACGTGCAAAACGCCTCGCGCACGGTGGGTGTCGTGTCATCCCTGCTATCGGATACGCTCAGGGATGACTTCGTTGCGCGCACCCGCAAAGAATATGAAACCGTGCGTATTCAGCATGCGCGTAAAAAACCGCGCACGCCGCCGGTGTCACTCAGCGCTGCGCGCGACAACGCGACGAAGATTGACTGGGACAGCTATACACCGCCCGTAGCGAAGCACGTCGGTGTCAGGCGCGTTGACGCGGGCATTGACGTGCTGCGCAATTACATCGACTGGACGCCCTTTTTTATGACCTGGTCGCTGGCTGGCAAATACCCGCGCATCCTGGAGGATGAGGTCGTGGGCGATGAAGCGAAACGACTGTTTGCCGATGCTAACGCGATGCTGGATAAGCTGAGTGACGAAAAAGCGCTGACGCCACGCGGCGTGGTCGGCCTGTTCCCGGCTAATCGCGTGGGCGACGATATTCATATCTTTGCGGATGAGCAGCGCGATACGCTGCTGAACATCAGCCATCATCTGCGGCAGCAAACGGAGAAAACTGACTTTGCCAACTACTGTCTGGCCGATTTTGTGGCGCCGAAAAGCAGCGGTAAAGCTGATTATATCGGGGCTTTTGCCGTTACGGGCGGGCTGGAAGAAGATGCGCTGGCCGAGGCTTACGATAAGCAGCAGGACGACTACAACAAGATTATGGTCAAAGCTATTGCGGACCGCTTAGCTGAAGCCTTCGCCGAATATCTGCACGAACAGGTACGCAAAACGATTTGGGGTTTTGCTCCCGATGAGCACCTCAGTAATGAGGCGCTCATCCGCGAAAATTATCAGGGCATTCGTCCGGCGCCGGGCTATCCGGCCTGTCCGGAACACACTGAGAAAGCCACTATCTGGGCGCTGCTGGATGTGGAAACGCACGCGGGTATGAAACTCACGGAGTCTTTTGCCATGTGGCCGGGCGCCTCGGTATCAGGCTGGTACTTCAGCCACCCTGACAGCCGCTACTTCGCCGTGGCGCAGATTCAGCGCGATCAGGTTGAGGACTATGCGGCGCGTAAGCGCATGTCGGTAAGCGAAGTGGAGCGCTGGCTGGCCCCCAATCTGGGTTACGACGCCGACTAAAAAAACAAGGCAGCCTGATGGCTGCCTCTTTTTTAGTTAAACCGGGCGTCACGGTCCGAGGTCATGTCATACAGCTGGTACTTCCTTCCCAGCATCTGGCCACCATCACGGGTGAGCGGTACCCAGTTAATCTGCGCACGGCCACGGGTTGGCGTAACGGTAAACAGATCCATGGGGATGGAGATATAGAAGCCTTTAGTAAAGTCACCTTCGCCATACTGTTGCGATGATACGTTGGTTTTTGTGGCATAAACGCCAACCATCACGCCACTGTCGAAGCGCTTAGAGAGATCAATCGTGACGCCTTTATCCTTCGCCAGATACTGCCCGACGCTGGCTTTCACTAAGACGTTCTCCATAAACCAGGGACGCCAGTAGCCGGTAAGGTTGCCGGTAGGCGCTTCGTAACGGGTGAATCTCATCATGTCATCCCAGTCACGCTGGCGCACATAGTTAGCATCCACGCCAACGGCCCAGTTGCTGTCTACCGGACGATAGAGGACTTCGCCGCCTACGCCGCCATACATGGTTTCCAGATAGCCGCCGTAGACCTGGCCATAGAATCCGTTACCCAGATAATCCATGTAGTTGGCTTGCAGATCGTTAACGTAAACGTTGTTCTCAACGTAGTCGCGAATGTGCGTACGCACGCGTGGCAGCGTGGAATCCGCAGGTGCGCCGTTGTAGTTAAATTTGTCGTAATTGTTCGCAACGTTAGCAAACAGGCTACCGCCTACCAGCAAGTGATCGGTGAGCCAGTAATCGACGTTGCCCATCACGCCAACCTGGTACAGATAGAAACTTTCCGGGCCGCCCACAGACTGGTTAAGCACCGGCGACAGGCTGTAACTCAGGCGCTCTTTGCGAATAAACATGCCCTGCTCGGTAGGCTCCGGATCAACCGGATCTGTGCGGACCTGTTGTAACGGCTTTTCATGCCCTAATGGATAACCCCCCAGCTCGTTGCGCAGGCTGGCAACGGAGGTTTCTGTCGTGACCTGAGGCATGTTGTAACGCGACTCCGTCACGTTTATGGTCTCAATACCGTCTGGGAGATGATTCATGATGATGCGGTTCGCGCGATCCACACCTTCACGCGTGTCACGGTATTTGGTTTGCTCGCCTGATACGTACAGCGTGCTGCCTTTAGTCTGGATTTTTGGACCAGCCAGGCCCGCGTTGTACTTCAGTTCAGACAGCTGATTACCTGTCACCGTGGTTTCCAGCAGCTTAGGTTGCGGGTTCGGGTTGTACGCAGGTTTCGGACTGTCGATATGATCCTGATGCATATCGTTGAAGTTGGTGCGAATGGTGAAGCCGAACATAAAAGTATTGCCGCGCTCATAGCTGGCATTGATATCGGCCCAGTCAGTGACGCGGTAGATTGCACCGACGTTGACCTTGCTGCGCTGCGGCAGGCGTCCGGCGAAATCATCCTTGTAATCGTTACCTTCGTATTCCAACTTCAGGCGCAGCGGCTGCCAGGGCGTCTGGTATTCTATCCCGCCAAATACCGCCGAAGGGCCGTGGAACATCTGCGAGCCATTGATCGATCCCGCCTGACCGACGCCGGGGCGCTGACAGTAGCTGTCGCTGTAAGAACAGAAGGGGTTTTTCACGGTTCCGCTGTTGCCCAGATAGCCCCAGCCCATACCCAACGTAAAGTCGAACGGCCCCCAGGCTTTGGTGGCGACCAGGTACTCGCTGTCGAACAGGCCGGTGCCGCCCAGATCGCGGGTACCAAACGAGACCTCCGGCAGCCAGTAACCTTCCTGCCACAGGCGCAGCTTCAGGTCGAAAGCTTTATCTTTATAGCTTTGGTTGCCGCTGAAACTTTCCACCGCGCTGTAACGCCGGGTGCGCACATCGGTATAACGCACGGTTGTTTCCAGCCAGGGAAAAAGCTGCAGTGAAGCAGAATAGTAGCGATACTGATCATTATCGCGGAAGTTCAGGCTAAATTCGCCCTCTTTCGCCATACGCGCGGTGGGCACCTGCATCAGGCCCACGCCGCCAAAATCAGACTGCGAAGGCGTTACCGGCGCGGCATACATTTCCGCATGGGCCTGACAGGCGCTTGCCACAGAAACAGCCAACAGGCTGAGAAGATAACGTTTTTTCATCAGTCTGGTATCCGGTGAGTCAGAACAGAAACAAGGCGATCATTCAGGTCTTTAAACGCGCCTGGCAGGCTCCACGACGAGAAGCCCGTCATAATGATGCTGCCGGGTTCGGGTTCAACGTGGCGGTGATTCCAGTAGGCCACAGGCGCTTCCCGCGTCGTGCCGTCCGGCGCAATCACAATCGCGATATTACGTTCTGCTCCAGCCAGGCGGGGGTGCTCGCTCAGGTAATCCCGTACGGATTTCCCTGGCTGCCAGTTCACGGCACCGGCACCCGCGATGGGGCCAAACAACAGGACGCTGGTGCTGGGCTGGGTAAGGTAGAGATCGTAGCTGCCTTCCAGGCGGCGGTTATCCATCGTATGCAGACGGATCCAGTCGGGATCCAGGGAGGTGAACTGCCGCCCGGTCACCCGGATACCGCTTAACTGACGAATAACGGCATCAATGGCCGCAGCCTGCTCTCCGCTACTATCGGCACGCCAGGCGCGCAACTGCGCCAGCGTTTGCTGATACTGCTGCTGCGCGACTGCCGTTGCCCCGCGCTCGGCAATAACGGCGCGTCGCCAGTCAGTCTGTGTCATCAGCGCGGGCTGAGTCACCAGCTGTGCCAGGTTTTCCACCTGGTTAACCTGTACGCTCTGGGTATCGTGGGGGGCATGCACGGTAACCTGACCTGCGGCCTGAGCGGCCAGGGTGGTGAGCAGGCTCATTCCTGCCAACAAGCGTGTTATGTTTTTCATGATTTTGCCGGCTTCAGAATGGTGATATCAACAGGGAATGCATCGGCAGCCAGCATTTGTCGGGACTGCACGACCTGACCACTACTGTTGTCGATCCAGAACGTGTTTTGCCACTCGCGATCCAGGCTGTCGATATGAAGCTGCTCATGCCAGACGCGGCAGGCAATGCGGTTCCCCGCAATATCCAGCACCTCGTCATCGCCCCGCGTGAAGGTTGAGCTCAGGGTTCCGCTATGGACGTTGCCCTGAACGGTCCACTGAACAATTCGCGTCCAGCTGTCTCCGTTGCTGAGGTGCAGGCCTTTAGCCAGCGGATCCTGCTGTAAATTGCTGACGTCTGTCAGATTGTCAGGCAGGCCCAGCGTTTTGATCAGCCTGCCATGTGCGGTGACCAGCATCGATTGATCGCGAGTGACCCACTTTTGCTGGCCATTTTCGTTATAACCCAGCACGACAAAAATGCGCTGGCCATCATTGATTCGGGCATACAGGCTGGCATAGGGCAGATTATCAATCTGCTGAGGCGTGACGGTGACATCTTCTGGCCCTTCAATGGCCATCATCACGGTCTGTTCGAGTCCTTTTTGCGTTTGTGTACAGGCCTGCAGCAGCAGGCAAACGAGCAGCAGCGGAAGTTGGCGCACAATGTGTCCCTGATAAATGATGCCAAAGTAAAAATAACCACACGAAAGTGTGGTTATGTTTAAAGCTCCCATACCCTTACTCGTTCAGGCCGCCGACGCTGTGGCATCCTGATAGCGACTCATTTACCTGCGCAAACGAATCGTGATATGCGCGTTCGCAGCCTTGCTACAGCCCGAATGAGCAGGGTACCCATCAACGCGTGGTGCCCGTTGTGGTTGTGGTTGTTGTACCAGTATTTGCCCCGTCACCACCGCCAGAAGCGGCAACACCGAGTCCTACTAACGCGCCGAGCACGCCGATACCTACAGCGGTCGTCGTACCTGCGGACATGGTGCCCGCCTGTGCGCCCGCTGCAGCACCAGCTTCTTCCGGCGCGGCAAACGCACTGGAAGAGACGGCTACGTAAAGTAATGCCAGACCGGCAATCATGCGTTTTTTCATAACAACACCTACATTGAGTGAATGAAGGATTGCTATCCGACATTTTTGCACAACAGCATAAACCGTTGACGCAAAGCCGAAGGACAGACCCATTACGGGCGCGTCCAGTATAGGGCAACAAAATACCAGAGTTCAGTAATGTAAAAACCTGTCAGTCTGTGAGGGCGTAAACGGGCTAAATTAAGTAAATTCAGCGTTAACTTATTTTAAAGGCATGGGTTTATGTTGAAAGGCCGGATATTTGTCTGCAAAGACGGAGAAAGCAAAGCGGTTTCTACTTATTTAGTATTCTTTGGTACGGAATAAGAATTATCGGAATTTCCTTAAGTGTGGTTAAATTAAATAACATTATAAAACAACAGGTAAGAATGAGTTGCGTGCCGTTTTAGGGCCATTTTTAATAAGATTGTCATGATTTAACCCCGGCTAACTTCGGATTTGCCTCAGCCTATTTTAAGAATTATCCAATCCGTATATCGACTTTTCAGATAAAAAGCGGGTTGCACTCTCCATCATAGAATAAAAAAGGCGACTAAATAGCCGCCTTTTTGTGCCTGTGGAAATTTAACGCCAACGCTTGTAGCGATTAATTAAGGCATTAGTGGAGCTGTCATGACTGGTAATATCACTGTCATTTTCGAGCTCTGGCAGAATACGGTTTGCCAGTTGTTTGCCCAGCTCAACGCCCCACTGATCGAAGGTAAAGATGTTCAGAATGGCACCCTGGGTGAAGATTTTATGTTCATACAGGGCAATCAGGGCACCCAGGCTAAACGGCGTGATTTCGCGTAACAAAATAGAGTTAGTAGGCCGGTTACCTTCAAACACTTTAAACGGCACAATATGCGCGACCGACTCGGCAGACTTGCCGGCGTCGGTGAACTCTTTCTGAACCACATCACGCGATTTACCAAAGGCCAGGGCCTCGGTCTGGGCAAAGAAGTTAGACAGCAGTTTAGGATGGTGATCGGCAAGCGCATTGTGGCTCACAGCAGGGGCGATAAAGTCGCACGGGACCAGTTTGGTGCCCTGATGAATCAGCTGGTAGAACGCGTGCTGGCCGTTAGTACCCGGTTCGCCCCAGATAATCGGGCCTGTCTGATAGGTAACAGGCTGGCCTGCACGGTCAACGTATTTACCGTTCGATTCCATATTTCCCTGTTGGAAATAGGCCGCGAAGCGATGCATATATTGGTCGTACGGCAGGATGGCTTCTGTTTCGGCACCGAAGAAGTTGTTGTACCAGATCCCGATCAGCGCCAGCAGCACCGGAAGATTCTGCTCCGCTGGCGTGGTTGAGAAGTGCTTATCCATGGCGTGCGCGCCGCTCAGCAGCTGCTCAAAATTATCGAAGCCAATAGAAAGGATAATTGACAGACCAATTGCTGACCATAGTGAATAGCGACCGCCTACCCAGTCCCAGAATTCGAACATGTTGTCCGTATCAATACCAAATTCGCCTACCGCTTTGGCATTGGTGGAGAGCGCAGCAAAGTGCTTCGCAACGTGCTGTTGATCGCCGGCCGTTTTCAGGAACCAGTCACGCGCACTGTGGGCGTTGGTCATGGTTTCCTGGGTGGTGAAGGTTTTAGAGGCGACCAGGAACAGCGTGGTTTCAGGACTCAGATCTTTTAGCGTTTCGGCAATGTGGGTGCCATCGACGTTAGACACAAAATGCATGTTCAGGTGATTTTTATACGGGCGCAGCGCTTCCGTCACCATGAAGGGACCGAGGTCAGATCCACCGATACCGATGTTAACAACGTCCGTAATGGGTTTTCCGGTATAGCCTTTCCAGTCACCGCCGATAATGCGTTCGGAAAAGCCTTTCATTTTTTCCAACACGGCGTTGACTTCAGGCATGACATCTTTGCCATCAACGATAATCGGCGTATTACTGCGGTTACGCAGCGCGACGTGCAGCACGGCGCGATCTTCAGTGCGGTTAATCTTCTCACCCGAGAACATAGATTTAATCGCACCGCTTAAATCGGTCTCTTTTGCCAGTGCCTGAAGCTTATCGAGGGTTTCCTGAGTAATGCGGTTTTTCGAAAAATCCACCAGCATCTGGTCGTCAAAGGTGGCTGAGAATTTAGCAAAACGATCGGCATCCTGGGCAAACAGGTCGGCAATTTTCGCCGTTTTCATCTGTTCATAGTGCTCTTGCAGCGCTTTCCAGGCTGCGGTTTGGGTCGGATTGATATTTTTCATGGCAACACTCTTGTTGATATTAAGAACCGTCATTCCATCGGGGTCGCATCGTACCCGGTTAGCATTTCAGTATGACCACAGTTGCAACTGAAAGGAAAATTTTGTCTGCGCCATAAAGGCACCATGATGAAAACACGCTGTTTTACGGTCAATAATGCGGCAAGATTTCAGCCTGATTCCATGGGGGAAAGGCTGAAAAGTATGGCCTGTTAGCAGACCGCATACCTTGTGCCACATCAGAAAGTGGTGGCGTTGCTGAAGCCATTAAGCACTGTAGTCGCTGCATTAGGGCAAAATTTGTTATCCGGTGCGCTCTGCATGAAAAATTGTCCCACAGCGGTCATTGACAGCAGGGCCAGAAATCGATAAATCTATGCGCGCTACTTGCGCACCCGTGCGCAAGCCAGAAGAGGCGCGTCGCCCAGGCAGTGTGTTGGAGGAACCGTATCCGGCGATAACACATCAGGGGGAGCGACGCCGAGGTGGTAAACACACGGTGTGTTGACTGTCGGCTGCAGGGGCTGAATCCTCTGGGTTGTCACCAGAAACGTCCACAGTCGGACGTTTTGCAAGGTGGAGCGCTTCTGGGTGACTCGTCTATTCGATCTTACCCGTTTCTGCTCTTTCCTTGTGCTTAGGCTGAATTACTGTTTCTCACCCGTTAACGGATGAGGGCAACGTACCCTGACACGAGGTCATACAATGTCTCTGAATCTGAATGTAGCGAAATTTGGCGGTACCAGCGTTGCCGATTTCGATGCCATGAACCGTAGCGCCGATGTGGTATTGCAGGACAGCAATACCCGGCTGGTGGTGCTTTCTGCCTCTGCAGGCATCACAAACCTGCTGGTCTCTCTTGCCGAAGGCCAGGAGACATCGCAGCGTGCAGCGCAACTCGATGACATCCGCCGCATTCAATACGCCATCATCGATCGTCTGCAAAATCCGGACGTCATTCGCGACGAAATCGACCGCATCATTGATAACATCGGCATGCTGTCCGATGCGGCCGCGCTGGCCACGTCTAACGCCTTAACCGACGAACTGGTCAGCCACGGCGAACTGATGTCGACCTTGCTGTTCGTTGAGATCCTGCGTGAACGCAAGGTTAATGCAGAATGGTTCGATGTACGCAAAGTCATGCGCACCAATGACCGTTTTGGCCGTGCTGAGCCCGATGTGGCCGTACTGGCTGAACAGGTTAGCGCGCAGCTGCAACCGCGTATTGCGGCGTCACTGGTGGTGACCCAGGGCTTTATCGGCAGCGAAGAAAAAGGGCGCACGACCACGTTAGGTCGCGGCGGCAGTGACTACACGGCTGCCTTGCTGGGTGAAGCGTTAAAAGCCTCGCGCGTGGATATCTGGACGGACGTGCCGGGGATCTACACCACCGATCCGCGCGTGGTGCCTGCGGCAAAACGTATTGATGAGATCACCTTTGAAGAAGCGGCTGAAATGGCCACCTTTGGGGCCAAAGTGCTGCACCCTGCAACGCTGCTGCCTGCGGTGCGTAGCGACATTCCGGTGTTTGTTGGTTCCAGTAAAGATCCTGCCGCGGGCGGTACGCGCGTGTGCAATGAGACGGCGAATCCACCGCTGTTCCGTGCGCTGGCGCTGCGCCGCAAGCAAACCCTGGTCACGCTGCACAGCCTGAATATGCTACACACGCCGGGCTTCCTGTCTGAAGTGTTCAATATTCTGGTGCGTCACAACGTGTCAGTGGATCTGATCACCACGTCGGAAGTCAGCGTGGCGTTAACGCTGGATACCACGGGATCAACCTCAACGGGCGACAATCTGCTGAGCCAGGCGCTGCTGACGGAGCTGTCGTCACTCTGTCGGGTGGAAGTGGAAGAAAACCTGGCGCTGGTGGCCATTATCGGCAACGAATTGTCGAAAGCCTGCGGCGTAGGGAAAGAGGTCTTCGGCGTGCTCGAACCTTTTAACCTGCGGATGATCTGCTACGGTGCCAGCAGCTACAATCTCTGTTTCCTTGTGCCGGGCAATGATGCTGAAAGCGTAGTGCGTACACTGCATCACAATTTGTTTGAATAAGCGCTCAGCCGCCACTGGGTTAAAGCCGGGCTCTGTCCGGCTTTTTCACGACAGGCCGCCAGGCGGCACAGCGTGCTTTCACAGTAGTCCCTCACTCGCTCATAAGGATATCTGTTTATGCTTGCCACCTTAACTCGTCTGTTTCCTTTGTGGGCAATTCTGTTGTCTGTCGCTGCCTACTATTCACCCACAACCTTTCTTGGCATCGGTCCATGGGTCGCTTATCTGCTGATGCTGATTATGTTTGGCATGGGCGTAACGCTGAACATTGATGATTTTAAACGCGTGCTGACGCGCCCGGCGCCGGTTATTGCCGGCACCTTCTTACACTATCTGGTCATGCCGCTGGCCGCCTGGGCGCTGGCTAAGCTGTTTCATATGCCGCCGGATCTCGCTGCGGGGATGATTCTGGTGGGCAGCGTTGCCAGTGGGACCGCTTCTAACGTAATGATCTATCTGGCTAAAGGCGATGTGGCCCTGTCGGTGACGATCTCGTCGGTGTCAGCATTGGTGGGCGTGTTTGCCACGCCGCTGTTGACGCGCTTTTACGTGGATACGCACATTCAGGTTGATGTCGCTGGGATGCTAATGAGCATCGTGAAGATCGTCGTGATCCCTATCGGGTTAGGCCTGATCATTCATCACACCATGAACAGCGTGGTGCGCCGGATCGAGCCCTATCTACCAGCCTTTTCCATGCTCTGTATTCTGCTGATCATCAGCGCCGTCGTGGCAGGTAGCCAGGGCTTTATTGCCTCAGTCGGTGTCATGGTGATTGCAGCGGTCATCCTGCACAATGCCATTGGTCTGCTGGGAGGCTACTGGGGCGGTAAACTGTTTGGCTTTGATGAGTCCACCTGCCGCACGCTGGCGCTTGAGGTCGGTATGCAAAACTCAGGACTGGCCGCCACGCTGGGCAAACTTTACTTTTCTCCTCTGGCAGCGCTGCCGGGCGCCCTGTTCTCTGTCTGGCATAACCTGTCCGGTTCACTGCTGGCGGGTTACTGGTCGGGTAAACCTGTTGAGAAAAAGAAGTAGTTTTTTGCCTGTACAACCGACATCACGGGTGCCGTATGGCCCCTGTAAATTAATCCCCGTCCCTTTCGTCATCCGGCTGTTCCAGCACCGTGTAGGCCACTGCGCAGAACAGGGAGTTCAGCCGCTTCATATCACCCAGCAGGCCCAGATGGAGTGAGCTGGTTTCAATGCTCTGCACATTCTGCTGGTGCAGGCGATTGACGTGTGAATGGGAATAACGGCGTATTTTCAGGCGGAAACGGTGTTTGGCTCGGCGCAACCGCTTCGCGCTGGTGACGTCGTGCGAGAGGAAAACCGACAGGCTCAGCCGCAGGTTTTCAACCAGCTGTTCGTAGAGTGACTCAAGCTCTTTCATGCCTTCTGGCGAAAAGGCCCGCCGCGCGGCAAGAGACTTATCGGCGACATCGCCGCTCATGCGTTCAATGATATCGCCTGCCATTTCCAGGTTTAGCGACATTTCAATCACTTCTCCCCAACGGCGAGAATCCTGCTCTGATAAATCCTCTTTGGGCATGCGCGCCAGATAGAGTTTGATGGCGGTGTAGAGCACATCGACGTCATCATCCAGCCGCCGCACGCGACGTTCCGCACGTGCTTCTCCACGAACCACTTGCAGAAACGTGTCCAGCATCTGCTCCAGCACGTCGCCCATGCGCAACGCTTCGCGCGCCGCGTTAACCAACGCCAGTGCCGGTGTATCCAGCGCGCTGCTGTCAAGGTGCCTGGGTTTCAGCGTGGTATCGCTTTCGGCATCGTCAGCAATCAGTCGGCAACACAGACGCGCCATGGCATCGGCGAACGGCACCATCACCACGCAGCGAATCAGGTTGTAGAAAACGTGAAAGAAGATCACCAGCTCTTCGTCGTTCACCGGCAGCTTGTCCAGCCATACCGCAACCGGATCGACAAAGGGCAGAATCAATACGCAGCCAATCAGCTTAAACAGCAGGCTGCCCATCGCGACGCGTTTACCCGCCGCGTTGGAGCCACTGCCGTTGATGACGGCCAGTAAACCACTGCCGAGGTTAGCGCCAATCACCAGGCACAACGCCACCTTAAAGGCGATCACGCCCGTTGCCGTCAGGGTGGCCGTAATCAGCACCGCTGCCAGGCTTGAGTAGCTGATAATCGCAAAGACCGCGCCGATCAAGGCATCCAGCATCACATCACCCGTTAAGCTGGAAAACAGCACCTGTACGCCCGAGGCCTGGGTGATTGGCCTGGCGGCTTCGACAATCAACTGCAGCGCCAGCAGGATAAGCCCCAGACCAATGCTGGTACGTCCAAGCTGTCCTGCGCGGGTTTGTTTGCGGCTGATGAAAAACACTACACCAAAAAAGATAAACAGTGGTGAAAGCCAGGAGAGATCAAACGTCAGGACGCGCGCCATAATGGCTGTCCCGACGTCAGCACCCAATATCACCACCAATGCCGGTGTCAGGCTCACCAGGTTTTGGGCCACAAATGAGGTCACCAGCAGCGTGGTGGCATTGCTGCTTTGTACCAGCATGGTCACGCCAATGCCGGCCAGGAACGCCATGGGTTTCTTTTCTACACTGCGGCTGAGCACCCGGCGCAAATCGGCACCGTATACGCGCATAATTCCGGAGCGGGTAATGTGCGTGCCCCATACCAGAAGCGCAACGGCAGAGAGTAAGTTAAGCAGGGTTAACACGTATAGTGGCTCCTTAACCATCAGGCTTCAGGCGGTTCAGATTGCCAGCCTGATGGAGAACGCAATCTGATCACGTGATTGCCGGACGCTGTGCAATTTTTTTCAGTGTTTTAAACAACCTGCGCAACGTCGACATCTCTAAATGTAGACTACTCTGGCGATCTGCATGGACAAATCCAGCCTGCGCGCACCGCTTCGTTTACCGGGCGAGCCTTTTCAGGCCGATTGGACGGTCAGCGGTAGCGCATCGCACAGGCAGAGACGTTCAGTGGGCGCGGGGCTGGCCGGAGAGGGCTGCGGGTGATACCCGGTTGCTGACCCTGTCAGGTCAGCACAGGAGCGGGTTTAAGACGTTCATGTTCTCAACCCTTCCGCCGCACGGGGAAGGGCGCCAGCTTCAGTATGCTGAGCCCGCCAGCAGGGCATGATGGACTGGCTTATCATGGGGCACATCAAGCAGTGAACACAGGGTGCCACAAAGCTCGGTTTGTTGAGGCGCCAGGCCGGGCCTTAGCGAGAATCCCTCGCCAAACACAAACAGCGGAACGGTCGTTTCTTCTGGCAGCATGCCACCGTGCGACCGGTCGTCGTTCATCCCGTGGTCGGCCGTGACGACGACCTGATAGCCTTCTGCCAGCCAGCCGGGCATCCACTGCGACAGATAGCCATCCGCCATGCGCGCGCGGTTACGGTACTGCGCAGAAGACAGGCCATGCTGATGTCCGGCATGATCGATATTCATCGGATGAATCAGCAGGAAATCCGGGTTGTAACGTAACCGAAGACTCTCGGCATCTTCAAACAGGTGCGAGTCTGGATAGCTGTCATCGACGTAAAAATGACCAAACTGAACAGGCAGGGTCGGGGCCTCAGTGTGACGATCGCGTGCCGGGACGAAAGGGGTGCGGTTATACAGCTCGCTTATCCAGTGGTAAGCGGCGGCGGCGGTGGTCAGTCCGGCATCGCGCGCATAGTGAAACACACTGCGTTCGCGGCTCATACGGTTAACGTCGTTATGAATGATGCCACTCTGCACCGGCGCAACGCCGGTCAGAATACATTCATACAGCGGACGTGACAGCGAGGGTAGCTCGCAGGTCAGGCTGTAATAATGCCCTCTGTCCTGGGCGCATTCCGCATGCAGGTAACCCATAGCATGTTGAGCAACGTAGTGACTCAGGCCGTCCAAAATCACCAAAATCGTTTTCATGTTTTCTCCTTACTGCGCCGCTGAATTTGCGCGTCTGAGCCCTCAGGGATCACTGTGAGGTTATCTGACGCGGTGACAGGCTTTGATTTCACGTCTCATTACCGCCTGCGCAGGAACTATTTTGATAGTGTGCACACACTAACTTTCTGCGAGCCGTCTGCTTTCTGGTGACGTCTCGCGTACTGCATCGCGTTTTTTGCGGCCACCTGACTCTGCTCACTGCTAGAGGACAGAAGCTACGCGCCAGCTCAGGGCAGTAAACGCCTTCATCCAGAGACGCCGGTGAAAGCATTGTCTGACGCCGTCGTTCGCAAAAGCCGAGCCAATGTAGTCTGCGGATATGAAAAATGGATGACAGGCTTAACAATCCGCGGCACGGCGAAAATCAGCCGCCGTAACGGGCCGATGTGAGCCGCCGTAACACAGCAATAAAAAACCGGCCTGTACAGCTGTGTCATTCCGCCTTAGGGAGACGGAATTCACCCTGCCTGACAGGGAACACTGCACGTCTCAACGTTGTGTCGGAGAGGGCAGCGGATGCGGTAAGCCTGACGGCTATATTGTGATTTAGGTCACACTAAAGCATGATAACGCTAACCGAACTCCATTCGATTCTCGAGGCGTGACATGAGTGATAAAAATCCTGCAGCACAGAAGATTGCGCGCCTGATGCAGTGGGTGCTGAACGCGGGGCTGTTGATCCTGGCCTTCATTTTGATGGTATTTTTGGGCAAGGAGACGGTACATCTGGCCAATGTGCTGTTTAGCACCGGTGAGCAGGCGTCCTCCTACCTGCTAATTGAGGGCATTGTGATTTATTTTCTCTACTTTGAGTTCATTGCACTCATCGTGAAGTACTTTCAGTCGGGCTACCATTTTCCCTTGCGCTATTTTGTCTATATCGGGATTACGGCCATCATCAGGCTGATCATCGTCGACCATAAAAATCCCTTTGATACGCTGTGCTACTCTGCGGCCATCCTGCTGCTAGTGATCACGCTGTGGCTGGCAAACAGTAACCGGCTTAAACGCGAGTAATCACGTTCTCAGCATTCAGGACGGGTGTTCCTCGTATCGCTCTGCGCTAAACTACCGCTCTGAAAATTTTTAGGGGAAAGTGCCATGACGCAAGACCCGCTCCGTTCGTTACGTTCACTTAACTGGCTGGCGCTGGACGATGCCGCATTGACGCAACCGCTTCGTGACTGGCTAATGGAAGAGGATTCCATGACGCGACGCTTTGAACAGCATTGCCAGAAGGTCAGGGTGGAACCTGTACGTGAGGACTTTATCTCCGCCGATGAACTCGGCGATGAAGGGGCATTACTCCCTGCCGATCAGCGTTTCTGGCTGCGAGAAGTCATTCTCTACGGGGATGAGGAACCTTGGCTGGCAGGGCGCACGCTGGTGCCAGAAAGTACCCTCAACGGCCCGGAAGCGATGTTACAGCAACTCGGTACGCGCCCGCTGGGGCGTTATCTGTTCTCGTCATCAACGCTGACCCGCGATTTCATTGAGCCTGGCCGCGTTGATGCGCTCTGGGGACGCCGCTCGCGCCTGCGACTGTCAGGGAAACCGCTGCTGTTAACGGAACTGTTTTTACCGGCTTCGCCGCTCTATCGTGATCAAGGTTAAGGGTTTGACCTGTGCAGAACACACAAAACATGACGAAATGGCAGGCTTATAGCCGCCTGATGCGCATTGATAAGCCGATTGGCGCTCTGCTGCTGCTGTGGCCAACATTGTGGGCGCTGTGGTTGGCAAAGATGGCTGTTCCGCCCCTACACATACTGGCGGTGTTTGTCGCCGGGGTATTTGTTATGCGCGCCGCAGGCTGTGTCATCAATGATTATGCCGATCGCAAGGTCGATGGTCATGTCGAGCGCACGAAGCACCGGCCGCTGGCAAGCGGTGCCGTCACTGCGAAAGAGGCCAAATACTTATTTGTGGTGTTAGGACTGATTGCCTTTGCCCTGGTGCTGAGCATGAACCTGATGACCATCATGCTCTCGGTCGTGGGCCTGGCACTGGCCTGGGTCTATCCGTTTATGAAGCGCTATACGCATTTGCCGCAGGTGGTGCTGGGCGCGGCATTTGGCTGGGCGATTCCCATGGCATGGTCAGCAGTTAGTGAGTCCTTACCTCTTGTCTGCTGGCTGGTATTTCTGGCTAACATTTGCTGGACGGTGGCCTATGACACGCAATATGCCATGGTCGATCGCGATGATGACCTGAAGATTGGCGTTAAATCAACGGCGATACTGTTTGGCCGCTACGACAAATTCATTATTGGTTTGCTGCAGTTGGCGACGCTGGTACTCATGGCGTGGGTAGGGATGATTCTGGATCTGAACGGGGCGTTTTACTGGACACTATTGCTGGCTGGCGGGCTGTTTGTTTATCAGCAAAAGCTGATCGCAGAGCGCGATCGCCAGGCCTGTTTCCGCGCTTTTCTGAACAACAACTACGTAGGACTGGTTCTGTTTCTGGGCGTGCTGATGAATACGCCGCCGTTTTCACAGCTTCTTTAAACGCCATTGACAGGACATCACAGCCAGCTTGTGGATTGGAAAGTGGGTCAAAGCGGGTAGTTGCGCCATGCCAGCACGCGGATAAAAAAGGCGACCTCAATGGTCGCCTTTTTCGTTGTCGCTGACTCGTTAATCGTGCGCGACAGCGCTCTCAATGGTCATGCGTACATCGCTGGTAACCAGCTCAGCCAGGATATGCCAGGTCGCCAGCGTCTGCGCCACGTCTGCATCGCCACTGTCGCTGATATAGCCTTCATCACGCAGTGTGAGCACCAGTGAGGAGAACACCGCTTTATCAAAGAACTCCGGCGCGTTAATGCCGTGCAACACGCTCAGACGCTGCGCCAGGGTACGGCTCTCTTTTTCCAGCGTGCCACGGTTGATGGTGGGCTTGGCACTCAGGATGGAGAAAGTAATGGCGTAGCGCTGCAGCGTCTCACGTACACCTGCGGCCAGCAGCTGAAGCGTACGGTAACGCGCGGTATTGAACGACAGCAGGCCCGCTTCAATGGTAATCAGCCCCTGACGCGTCAGTTCCTGGCACAAATCAGTGAGCAACTGCGGCAGTTGGTCATTGCTCCAGCGCAGGAACAGTTCACTCTTCAGCATGGGGTAAATCAGACTGACCTGACGCAGCAGTTCGGCTTCGCTCAGATTACGGTGCTGCTGCACAATCGCCGCAATCAGCGCTGGCATCACCAGCATATGATGAATGTTATTACGGTAGTAGGTCATCAGCACGGCCTGCTCGCGCGGCAGAATAATGATGTCACCAATACTGTCTTTCTCACTCTCGAACTTGTTCATGCTAAGGGCATGGTCCAGCAAGGCTTCGGCGGACATGTCTGGCAATGTTGCATCCGGTGAGTAGGGCACATTGCGCAGTAACTGGGTGTAGCACTCCAGTTGCTCAATCAGCTGCTCGCGAGTTAGTGAGCGCTGACGTGAAGCAAGCAGGGCGGTCACGCACAGGTTCATGGCATTCGCCGCGCCGGCTTCATTGATTCGCACCATGATGGTGGCCGCGATATCATTCGCCGTTGGGGTTAACCAACCCGGGCGTTGGGCTTCAATGGGATCGATAGAATCCCGCCATTCAGGAACGCGCTTGTTCAGATAATTTATCAGCGGCAGCGGCTCACCAAAATTCACGTATCCCTGGCCGAGGTTACGCAGCTTGCGCAAGCCGCGCACCATCTGCATAAAGCCTTCTTTCTCTTTAACGGCACCGCGCAGTTCTTTCGCGTAGGTTCCCACTTCCATGACATGTTCATAGCCGATGTAAATAGGCACTAACGTGATAGGGCGCGTACCGCCGCGCAGCATGGCCTGCAGCGTCATGGATAACGTCCCGGTTTTAGGATCCAGCAGTCGGCCAGTACGTGAACGGCCGCCTTCAACGAAGTACTCGACGGAATAGCCGCGGGTAAAAAGCTCGCCCAGATATTCGCGGAAAACGGTGGAGTAGAGCTTGTTGCCCTTAAAGGTACGGCGAATAAAGAAGGCACCCAGACGGCGGAAAATCGGCCCGGCAGGCCAGAAATTCAGGTTAATACCGGCGGCGATGTGCGGCGGTACCAGCCCCTGGTGATACAGCACGTAAGACAGCAGCAGGTAATCCATGTGGCTGCGGTGGCAGGGCACATAAACGATCTCGTGTCCGTCCTGCGCCAACTGACGCACGCGCTCACCGCCGTTCACATTGATACCCTGATAGAGGCGGCTCCAGAGCCAGCCCATTACCCGGTCCGTCACGCGAATGGCTTCATAGGAGAAGTTGGCGGCAATCTCTTCCATCATCTCGATGGCGTTCTGCTGCGCTTTCTCATGGGAAATCTTTTTACTGCGTGCTTCGTCTTCTACCGCTTTTTCAATCGCCTTCGATTGCAGCAGGCGGTTGAACAAATCCTGGCGCGCGGGAAGGCGCGGGCCAACAGCCGCCAGACGCTGACGGGCAAAGTGGATACGGGCAACCCGGGCCAGTTTCTGGGCGATGGATTTATCCGTGCCGTGCTCAGTCGCCATACGACGCAGAGAGACGGTCGGTGAGAAGCGCACAAAACTGTCACGTCCATGCCAGAGCACGGCAAAGAATTTTTGTACGCCGTTAAGCAAGCGCAAATGCGGTGGATTGTCTTCACCCTGCACTTCCCGACCAGGTGCACGACCAAACATAACTGAAACCGGTAACATCTGAATATCAAGCTCAGGATTACTGCGGTGCAGATCAAGATATTCGTGGAAGATTTTTACTGACTCGACGCTGGGCACGAAATAGGGGAACACGCGCGGACCGTCGTGAATAAAGACATGGCGCGGCAACAGGGCCCCGTCAATCTCCAGTGGTGAGAGCGGATCGGGCAGATCGTGCCGGATGCACTGCGCACGCAAAGTGAGGAGATCGGCCTTTGAATCATAAGGCAGGACATACATAATAGGCCGGGTAGGATCCAGCCCATGTTCGGATACGGGATCGGCCGGAATGGCCTTACTCTTTACCAGAAACGAAAGGGGTAAATTCAGTAATTTATAAAAAAGTATACGCCAACCTGACATAGACAATATGAAGCCTCTTGTTAGCAAAGCGGCGCAAGCTTATCAGAAAGCGCAGCAAAAATCTGTGACAGCGACAATTGTGCGCTGCCCAATATTGACGTCAATCCTTTGAAAAGAGTTCCTTTATTATGACAAATAATGCCACCGGCCTTAACCGTATTGTGAAAGCGGCCGGCTATTCATGGCAAGGTCTGCGTGCTGCCTGGCAGCACGAAGCCGCTTTTCGTCAGGAAGCGGTTGCCGCAGTGGTGGCGATTATCCTGGCCTGCTGGCTGGATGTCGATACTGTTTCGCGCATCCTGATGATTGGTTCTGTCGTGCTGGTGATTATTGTCGAAGTCCTGAACAGCGCGATAGAAGCCGTGGTAGACCGCACAGGCCAGGAGCGTCATCCGCTTGCCGGGCGGGCAAAAGACATGGGATCCGCTGCCGTTTTTATCGCAATATTACTGGCCCTTTTTGTCTGGGGAACGCTGCTTTGGTCGCATTTGCGATAAGCGTTCCATCTCGGCTCAAATAACTGATTTTGACCTGAGTTTTGGTTTCCATTTCACCAATACCTGTATATACTCACAGCGACTGTATAAACAACCAGGGGGCGGGATGAAAGCATTAACCAGCAGGCAGCAACAGGTCTACGACTTGATTCGCGACCACATTAATCAAACAGGCATGCCGCCAACGCGTGCAGAAATTGCTGCACAACTCGGTTTTCGTTCGCCCAATGCGGCCGAAGAACACCTGAAAGCACTGGCGCGTAAAGGCGTGATTGAAATTGTCTCTGGTGCGTCCCGCGGTATCCGTTTGTTAATGGAAGAAGAGCCATCAGAGGGCCTGCCGCTGATCGGTCGTGTTGCCGCCGGTGAGCCATTACTGGCCCAGGAACACATTGAAACGCATTACAAAGTGGATCCCGACATGTTCAAGCCTTCAGCGGATTTCCTGCTGCGCGTAAGCGGTATGTCAATGAAAGACATCGGCATCATGGATGGCGATCTGCTGGCCGTTCATAAAACGCAGGACGTGCGCAATGGTCAGGTTGTGGTGGCGCGCATCGATGACGAAGTCACGGTAAAACGCTGGAAAAAGCAGGGTTCTGTGGTGCATCTCTTACCTGAAAACAATGATTTCGAGCCTATCGTTGTTGACACCCGTGCCCAGTCACTGACCGTTGAAGGTCTGGCCGTGGGCATTGTGCGTAACGGTGAGTGGCTGTAAAACCGGTTAAGATTGTCGGCTTTCGTCAATCTTACTATTCCCCTGCTTGTCCTTACTTTTCCGCTGTGGGTTGACCTGAAACCCCGGCGGTTAATCGCACGGATTCACGAATGCGCTTTCTGACGGCTACCGATAAAAAACTGTGGCGGTTAGCGCTGCCCATGATCCTGTCAAATATTACGGTTCCTTTGCTCGGCCTGGTCGATACGGCCGTTATTGGCCATCTCGACAGTCCGATCTATCTGGGCGGCGTCGCCGTCGGCACGACCGTCACCAGCTTTGTCTTCATGTTGCTGCTTTTTCTACGCATGAGCACTACGGGCTTAACGGCACAGGCATTCGGTGCGGGCGATAAGACCGCGCTGGCGCGTGCGCTGACACAGCCACTGATCATCGCCCTGGTGGTCGGCATCCTGTTTATCTTCCTCCGCTATCCCGTCACCGCATTGGCGACCCGCTTTGTCGGTGGGGATCCGTCGGTGCTGGAACAGGCTGCCCTGTTTATTCATATTCGCTGGCTCAGCGCGCCCGCAACGCTGGCTAACCTGGTAATCCTGGGCTGGCTGCTGGGCGTTCAGTATGCCCGGGCACCCGTCATCCTGCTGGTGGTGGGTAATGTCATCAATATCCTGTTAGATCTTTGGTTGGTTCTGGGCCTGCACTGGGGCGTGGCCGGTGCTGCCACCGCCACCGCGCTGGCAGAATACGCGACGTTGCTGGTCGGTATGGCAATGGTGTGGCGCGTATTAAGGCTCCGTGGTATCAGGTTTGATATGCTCGCCCGCAGCTGGCGTGGCGATATTCACCGCCTTCTTCGCCTTAATCGCGATATCTTACTGCGCTCATTGCTCTTGCAGCTCTGCTTTGCCTCGCTGACCGTACTGGGTGCCCGTATTGGCCCGGATGTGGTAGCGGTAAATGCTATCCTTCTGATGTTTATCACTTTTACCGCTTATGCCCTGGACGGCTTTGCCTATGCCGTCGAGGCCTTTGCTGGCGAAGCACACGGGGCAAAAGACGGTAGCCGACTGCAGCAGGTATGGTTGTCTGCCTGTCGCCAGGCCCTGTTAGTGGCGCTGTTTTTCTCGCTGGCCTATGCTTTTTTTGGCTATCAGATCGTGACTTTGCTGACTTCTATTCGTGCACTGCAAGAGGCGGCCGATAGTTTTCTGATTTGGCAGATGGTGTTACCGCTGATCGGCGTCTGGTGCTATCTGCTGGATGGCATGTTTATTGGCGCAACGCGGGGCAGAGAAATGCGTAACAGCATGGCAGTGGCTGCGCTGGGTTACTTCCTGACGCTCACGACACTGCCTTGGCTGGGCAACCATGGTTTGTGGCTGGCTATCGCCGTTTTCCTGGCCCTGCGCGGCTTATCCTTGTGGCTGGTCTGGCGTAAGCACTGGCGTAATGGCACCTGGTTCAATGCCTGACCGCTCAGCCGGAATTATGACGCAGGATACATAATATTTTCATTTTTTCCGGCAATCCTGAGATTACCTACTACAATTAACTTTGAATGGCGCTTATGACCAGCGCTTTATATCGTGATTTTGCTTAACTGCAAGATAATGCGAAACCGAAGGATAACGTGGAGGTCTGCAATGAATAAAGACGAAGCGAGTGGTAACTGGAAACAGTTCAAAGGAAAAATGAAAGAGAAATGGGGCAAGCTGACCGATGATGACATGCAAGTCATTGAAGGTAAACGCGATCAGCTGGTCGGTAAAATCCAGGAACGTTACGGCTACGCAAAAGAAGAAGCGGAGAAGGAAGTAACGGCCTGGGAAGGTTCTAACAAAGATTACCGCTGGTAATCACGCTTTTCAGGGACGCTCCTACCCGGGTCGGTACGCTCATGCCGGCCACCGCACAAGGATGTGCAAACTAGCTCCGCTTACCGCGCTTTTTCCCTTCAGTGTGATGGTCGTGATCACAATGTTCATGCTGTTCACACGCCTCAACTTCAGCACAGTTCTCACATAAACCATGCGCTTCGATCACGCTATTTCTGAGGATAAAATGGGCTTCCTCAGCCAAAGAGGCGATGATCTGCTCCGCGCCCTGAGCCTGCTTTTCGGTCACGCCAGCACAGCGATCGCACACCAGCATAACCGACGTGTGTGCAGGCGCTTCGAAGTGATGGCACATTACGTAGCTGTTATTTGACTCCACCCGATGAATAAATCCCTGCTCTAGCAGGAAATCCAGCGCGCGATAAACGGTGGGCGGTTTTGCCTGTGGCTCGCTAACCCGCAGCTGATCAAGCAGATCATAGGCACTGATTGAGCCAGGCTGTCCGGCCATCAACCTCAGCACTTCTGCTCGCTGTGTTGTCAGGCGGACACCGCGCTGTAAACACAGCTTCTCAGCCTGGGTCATAATTTGCTCTGGCGTCATGGTTGACATGAAAGTTCTCCGCTGGACAGGTGATGTTATCTTATCACAATAATTATGTTGACGCTGAACCTCGCCAGGAGTCCCTAAGCCTGCCTTTTTGGCCGCTTTTCCCCCCTGTTTTCCCCCGGCAACAACCCGCCTGAGACCAGTGTATTTCAGAATGTTTATAGATATTTTTTACTTTTACTTTACATCTCACTGAGTTAAGCACTAATGTTTAAATGTTCTTAATAAAGTGCTGGCTCAGACCGGATTTGCCTGAAGCTTTTCTGGCGGTAACTGCACATATCGGATCGAAAAATAATCAATCCACGGAATTGCGCCACTATTTACTCTGAATTCACAGCAATAAAGCGTTAGCAATCCTCCACAATGGAGCTAACAAACTATTCAGTCGTTAATGTTTTGACGGCAATATTTCAGGTGATGATAAGCAAATGGCAAAATTAACCGTACCACGTTCCGTTCTGGTTTTTCCTGCAGTGTTCAATGCCCTGGTTTTTTCATCTTCCGCGCTGGCCGCAGGAACCTGGTATGATGCCCGTAACGATGCCATGGGTGGAACAGGCGTGGCGTCGTCGACCTACGGATCAGCCGTTCTGGCCAACCCGGCCTTGATGACCAAAGCGAAACCTGATGACGATGTCAGCATCATTATTCCCAGTGCCGGTGCGCAAATCACCGATAAAGACAAGATGGTCGATAAGATCGATAACATCACTGACACAGTGAATCGCTATCAGGATCTGTTCGAAAATGCATCGGGGTTTGAACTGTTGCGGCGCATTCCTGAGATACAGGCCGCGTCAGGCGACTTAGCGAATACGCTCCGGGACTTACGCGGTAACAAAGCTAATGCCACAGCGGGCGTGGCGATCGCCGTAACCATCCCTAACGAAACCCTGCCTTTTGCTTTTGTGACTAAGGCTTACGGTACAGCACATGTACGCGCAAACGTGAAAGAGGGTGACATTGTCATACTGCAGGGCGTTGCTGATGGCAGCTTTGCAGGTATTCCTGGCGGTCCCTTTGGGCTGGCTAATATCCAAAACTTGCTGGGTTCCAGTGCCAATGGGCTGGCTGCACTGAATACGGATTATGGTATTGCCGTTGCGCATGAATTCACCATCGCCGGTCAGCCGGTTTCAATTGGCATTACACCCAAGCTGCAAAAAACCTGGCTGTATAACTATTCCGCCAGCGTCTATAACTACGACAAAAACGATTTACGCGATGGCCGCTACCGCAGCACGGAAAGTGGCTTCAACATTGATGCCGGCATGGCGACAGTGTTTGCTGAAAACTGGACGCTGGGCGTGACCGGACAAAACCTGGTTTCCCGCGATCTGGAAACGAAAGAAGTGAACGGCTACCGCGATACTTACGAAATCCGGCCGTTAGTAACCGCGGGTTTAGCCTGGGATAAAGGTCCCGTTACCCTGACAGGCGATGTTGACCTCACTGAAACCCATCGCTTTAAATCGCAGGAAAACAGCCAGTACGCTGGCGTCGGTGCGGAATACCGTGTACTGGACTGGCTGCAGTTACGTGCTGGTTACCGCGCGGACATGCGTTCGACTGATGAAAACGTAGCCACAGCCGGTTTCGGCCTGTCACCATTCAATAATTCTGTGCACCTGGATCTGGCGGGTTCGGTAGGCCAAAACAATACCTGGGGCGCGATGGCTCAGCTCGGATTTAATTTCTAATCTCCGCCATTCACGGGCGGGCGATACCTTGTCGCCCGCCCTTATGCTATCCTTGCGCAGAATATCATCACTGTTAACCACCGGACCGACTGCGCTTCATGACCGATACTTTTTCATCCCAACGCTTCTCCATTGCCCCCATGCTCGACTGGACTGACCGTCACTGTCGCTATTTCCATCGCCAGCTTACGGCTGACACGCTGCTGTATACCGAGATGGTAACAACGGGCGCGATTATTCACGGCAAAGGCGATTATCTGGCATACAGCGAGCAGGAGCATCCCGTGGCCTTGCAACTGGGCGGCAGCGATCCCGCAGCCCTGGCGCAGTGTGCGGCGCTGGCAGAGCAGCGCGGTTACGATGAGGTGAACCTTAATGTCGGTTGCCCGTCAGATCGGGTACAGAATGGTCGTTTTGGCGCCTGTCTGATGGCGGAAGCTGGCTTAGTGGCTGACGGCATCAAAGCGATGCGCGATGTGGTGGATATCCCGGTAACGGTGAAAACCCGTATCGGCATTGACGATCAGGACAGCTATGCTTTCCTTACCGACTTTATCGGCACGGTTGCCGAACGCGGTGGTTGTGACACCTTTATTATCCATGCCCGCAAAGCCTGGCTTTCCGGACTCAGCCCGAAAGAGAACCGTGAGATCCCACCGCTGGATTACCCACGTGTTTACCAGTTAAAACGCGATTTCCCTCAGTTAACGATTGCGATTAACGGCGGCGTTAAAACGCTTGAAGAAGCGAAAACGCATCTTCAGCATCTGGATGGCGTCATGATGGGCCGCGAAGCCTATCAAAACCCCGGTATCCTCGCACAGGTGGATCGTGAATTATTTGGCCGCGACCGTCCTGCTGTCGATCCGGTTGCGGTGGTGCGCGCGATGTATCCTTATATCGAGGCAGAACTGTCGAAAGGCACCTATCTCGGCCATGTCACGCGCCATATGTTGGGCCTGTTCCAGGGCATTCCTGGTGCACGTCAGTGGCGTCGTCATCTTAGTGAAAATGCGCACAAACCTGGCGCTGACGTCCGCGTGCTGGAGGCGGCGCTGGCGTTGGTCGCCGACAAAATTCCTCAGGAAGCCTAGTTCTGCCAAACCAGCCATCAGGCTGGTTTTTTTAACACCATAATTTGGTGAATTTCATCATCTTTGGTCTGGGGCTATTCTGTTATCTTATTTAAAATCAAAAAGTTAACCTTTGGCACGTTTCTTGTAATAAATAATCTATTGATAACGAGGAGCACCAAAATGGACATACTTTTTGTATTGGGTTTTTTCCTAATGCTGTTATTCACCGGCGTGTCCCTGTTAGGCGTCATTGCTGCCCTGATCGTCGCGACGGTGGTGATGTTTATCGGTGGCGTGTTTGCGCTTATCGTACACGTTCTGCCCTGGCTCATACTGGCGGTGGCAGCGGTGTGGCTTTATCGCCGCTTTTTTACTGATGAAGACACACGTCGACGCAACAGGCTCAAACGCCGCTTCAGCCGACTGGAAAGAGATGGCCGGTACTAAATGTGGGCGAGATCACAGGTTAAGAGATTGCCGGTAAGATAATGGCTGCGGACCATACTTTTTACTTATGTTTTCTGTCAGGATGGCTCGCGTGATTTCATAATCTGTTCATCGCTTCTGCCCCTACATCAGTGCGAATGAAAAATAAAAGAAGGGCTTCCTGCGGGAAGCCCTTTTTATTTCACGGAATTAACAGGCTCGATCCGTGCGTGGCCCGGCTTTCCAGCACCTGATGTGCCTTACTGGCGTCTTTAAGGGCAAATTGTTGCTGTTCTGGCACATCGACCTTAATCGCACCGCTGGCCAGCAAAGAAAACAGCTCAGCGCTGGCTGTCTCCAGTTCCTGGCGATTGGTGATGTAACCAAACAGGGAGGGCCGGGTAACGAACAACGATCCCTTTTTGTTCAGGATACTGAGATCGATATTGGTCACCGGACCCGAAGCATTACCAAAGCTCACCATCAGCCCCTGACGGCGTAGACAGTCTAGCGAGGCCTCCCAGGTCGCTTTACCCACGGAGTCATATACCACGCCAACCTTTTCGCCTGCGGTCAGTTCCATGACGCGCTGGGCAATATCTTCTTGCTGGTAGTTAATGGTGGCCCAGGCGCCGGCGTTTTTTGCCCGCGCCGCTTTTTCTGGAGAGCCGACGGTGCCAATCAGGTGTGCGCCAAGCGCTTTCGCCCATTGGCAGGCAATCAGCCCAACCCCACCGGCCGCCGCATGAAACAGGAACGTTTCATCCGGTTTTACCTTGTAGGTCTGACGAAGCAGATACTGTGTGGTCAGGCCTTTGAGGAAACTGGCGGCTGCCTGCTCAAAGCTAATTGCGTCTGGTAACAGCATCAGACGCTCTTCAGCTACATTATGGCGTTCACTGTAAGCGCCCAGCGCCGCCTGGCAATATACGACGCGATCGCCGGGCGTAAAGCGCGTAACGGCCGAACCGACGCGGGTGACGACACCGGCCGCCTCGGTGCCCAGCCCCGAGGGAAAATGGCCCGTTGGATACAGACCGCTGCGCACGTAGGTATCAATATAGTTAATGCCAATCGCGCGATTCTCTACCTGGATTTCATGCTCGGTGGGATCGGCAAGCTCAAAATCGACCCAGTTTAAGACCTCGGGACCGCCGTGTGCGTTGAACTGAATACGCTTTGCCATTCTTACTCCTGTGATTGTTTCATCATGAGGGTGAGGCGCGCCCCTTAACTGAGGTATACTTGCGCGTCCCCACAGAAGATCGGTAATGCATTCACTATGGCAGGAAATAAACCCACCAACAAATCGAACGAAACGCAGGATCGCCAGTTGGAAGGCGTGAAAATGCCCCCGCATTCGCTGGAAGCGGAACAGTCGGTACTGGGTGGGTTAATGCTGGATAACGAGCGCTGGGACAATGTGTCCGAACGCGTCGTGGCTAATGATTTCTTTAATCGCTCGCACCGTCTGATTTTTTCCGAGATGCAGCGCCTGCTGGAAAACAGTAAGCCAATCGATCTGATCACCCTGTCAGAATCGCTCGAAACGCGGGGCGAACTGGAAATGGCAGGCGGTTTCGCCTATCTGGCTGAGCTGGCCAAAAATACGCCCAGTGCTGCGAACATCGGCGCTTATGCCGATATCGTGCGCGAACGCGCCGTGGTGCGCGAAATGATCGCCGTGGCAAACCAGATCGCCGATGCCGGTTACGATCCACAAGGGCGCAGCAGTGAAGATCTGCTGGATTTTGCTGAGTCGAACGTATTTAAGATTGCAGAGGCGCGGGCCAATAAAGATGACGGCCCAAAGAACATCGAGCAGATTCTTGAAGCGACCGTTTCTCGCATTGAGTCGCTGTATCAGACGCCGCATGATGGTGTCACCGGAGTGGATACCGGCTACCAGGACCTGAATAAGAAAACCGCCGGGCTTCAACGGTCAGACCTGATTATTGTGGCTGCCCGTCCGTCTATGGGGAAAACCACCTTTGCCATGAACCTGTGCGAAAATGCCGCGATGTTGCAGGACAAGCCGGTTCTGATCTTCAGTCTGGAAATGCCCAGCGAGCAGATCATGATGCGTATGCTGGCTTCCTTGTCGCGCGTGGATCAAACGCGTATCCGTACCGGCCAGCTCGACGATGAAGACTGGGCGCGGATTTCAGGCACCATGGGCATCCTGCTGGAAAAGAAGAATATGTATATCGATGATTCTTCTGGCCTGACGCCAACCGAAGTGCGTTCGCGCGCGCGTCGTATCTACCGTGAGAACGGTGGACTGAGCCTGATTATGATCGACTACCTGCAGCTGATGCGCGTCCCGGCACTGTCAGATAACCGTACGCTGGAAATCGCGGAGATTTCGCGTTCACTCAAAGCGCTGGCAAAAGAGCTGAATGTGCCGGTGGTGGCCTTATCCCAGTTAAACCGCTCTCTGGAGCAGCGCGCAGATAAACGCCCGGTGAACTCCGATCTGCGTGAATCCGGATCGATCGAGCAGGATGCCGACTTGATCATGTTTATCTATCGCGATGAGGTCTACCACGAAAACAGCGATCTTAAAGGGATTGCCGAGATCATCCTGGGTAAGCAGCGTAACGGCCCCATTGGTACCGTTCGCCTCACTTTTAACGGTCAGTGGTCGCGTTTCGATAACTACGCTGGGCCGCAATACGACGACGAGTAATGCTGCTGTGTGCCGACATGCACGATCTGTGCATGTCGGCCCCCGCCGTGCGAAATAGTGTTGGACAAGCCTGCAGATAATCGGGTTATCTGTAGTAAAGCAACACTTTACGCGATGGAAACAGCATGACTCATGTAGACGATTACGATCTGAAAATCCTCACTCTGTTACAATCCAATGGCCGCCTTACTAATCAGGAACTCAGTGATTTAGTGGGTCTTTCTGCATCGCAATGCTCACGCCGCCGTATCAACCTTGAACAGGCAAACCTTATTCTTGGCTATCATGCGCGTTTGTCGCCCGACGCCGTCGGTCTTGGCATGGTTGGGCTAATCGAAGTGCGCCTGATCAACCATACTGCAGACTATGTTGAGAGCTTTCATCAAATGGTGGAACGGGAAGAGGCCATTGTTGATGCTTATAAAACCACCGGCGATGCCGACTATCTGCTTAAAGTCGCGGTAGCTGACTTAGCCTCGCTCAGTGCCTTAATCAGTCAGCTTTTAGCCGGGCACCAGAGCGTTTCCCATGTCAAAACGTCGGTCGTGCTAGGCAGACTGAAAGAGAATGGCCTGATGATGAGTGCGGAACCGGCTGCGCGCCAAAAAAGCGCATGATGTGCCATTTTGGTGCAGATTAAACGCGATAAACTGCCTGGTTTTGCGCTATCTGTGCATAAAATAAGTCGGTATTGCACGAAAGCACCCGCCCGGACGGGCGAAAACGGTGATCTTCTGTCAACCTGTTGCCAGCGCAGCCCGGCTGGCGCAGTTATTGCATCAGTGCGTCATTACCCGTACTGAGACAGCATCATGGATAACATTGTACAACCCGCTCATATTCCCCACTCTCGTCTTGAAGATGCGCTTGCAATTCTGCTCGGCACGTTAATGGTGTCGTTCGGCGTGATTATGCTGAAGCAGGCGGGCGCGCTGACCGGCAGCACGGCAGGCCTCGCGTTTTTAATCAGCTACCTGTCGCCGATGTCTTTTGGCAGCGCCTTTTTTCTCATTAACATCCCGTTTTACTGGCTGGCCGTAAAACGGATGGGCTGGGAATTTACCCTGAAAACCTTCAGCGCCGTCGGGCTGGTGTCGCTTTTTACCCACCTGCACCCGCTGTTTATGCATTTTTCCGCGCTGAATCCTTTTTATGCGGCATTGTTCGGTAACGTCATCATGGGGATTGGGTTTATAGTGTTGTTTCGTCACAAAGCCAGCCTGGGTGGAATCAATATTCTGGCGCTGTGGTTACAGGATCGTTTCGATATCCGCGCCGGTAAACTGCAAATGGCGGTAGATACCTGCGTCGTGCTGGCGTCACTTTTTGTCGTCAGCCTGCCAATGTTGCTCGCGTCTGTGGCAGGCGCGGTGGTGCTTAATGTGATTATCGCAATGAACCATCGCCCCGGGCGGTACAGGGTTTAGTGGCCCCTTTTATTTCTAGACCAACCATGGAGATCTGCACCGTGTTCCAAAACGTTGATGCCTATGCTGGCGACCCTATTTTGTCGCTGATGGAAGCCTTTAAACAGGACCCGCGCGAGCATAAAGTGAACCTGAGTATTGGGCTTTATTACAACGAGCAAGGCATCATTCCTCAGCTACAGGCCGTGGCCGATGCTGAGGAACAGTTGCGTGCCGAGCCGCAGCAGGCGTCGCTTTATCTGCCAATGGAAGGATTGAGTACCTACCGCAACGCGATTGCCCCGTTGTTATTTGGTGCCGATCATCCGGTGCTAAAAGCGGGCCATGTGGCATCCATCCAGACATTAGGCGGTTCGGGCGCGCTGAAAGTGGGCGCGGATTTCCTCAAGCGCTATTTTCCGCAGTCAAACGTCTGGGTTAGCGATCCGACCTGGGAGAACCATGTTGCCATTTTTAGCGGTGCCGGTTTTGAGGTGAAGACCTATCCCTGGTACGATCCTGAAACTAACGGTGTCCGTTTTGATGCCTTCCTCAACACGCTGAAAACCTTACCAAAGCAGAGCATCGTGCTGTTGCATCCGTGCTGCCACAACCCAACCGGCGCCGACCTGACCAATGCTCAGTGGGACGAAACCGTCGCGGTGTTGAAAGCGCAGGAACTGATCCCGTTTCTCGATATCGCCTATCAGGGCTTCGGTGCCGGAATGGAAGAGGATGCTTACGCGATGCGTGCGGTTGCTGCCGCGGGCCTGCCTGCGCTGGTCAGCAACTCCTTCTCGAAAATTTTCTCGCTCTACGGCGAACGCGTCGGTGGGTTGTCCATCGTGTGCGACAGCGCTGAAGAGTCCAGCCGAGTTCTGGGTCAGTTAAAAGCGACCGTGCGTCGCAACTACTCCAGCCCGCCGAATTTTGGTGCGCAGGTTGTGGCAAGTGTCCTGAACGACGCGGCTTTAAAGGCAAACTGGCTGGCAGAAGTGGAAGCGATGCGTCTGCGTATTATCGACATGCGTCAGGCGCTGGTACAGGTGCTGAGCACGGCATTACCGGGCAAGCGCTTCGACTACCTGTTAAAGCAACGCGGCATGTTCAGCTACACCGGCCTGAGCGCGCAGCAGGTGGATCGTCTGCGCGAAGAGTTTGGTGTGTATCTGGTCGGCAGCGGTCGTATGTGCGTGGCTGGCCTCAACAGTAAAAACGTTCACCAGGTTGCAGAAGCGTTCGCCGCGGTCATGTAATTTACGGCCGTCACAGGTTCTGGCCGCCAGCATTGTCTGGCGGCTTTTTTATTTTCAGGCTTCGGGTTTACCTTTGCGCCACATTCTGCACACTTAAATGGTCTGACAGATTCAGGGAAAAAATTATGTGGCATCAACAAACGTTGGTCTTAAGCGCGAAATCTCGTGGTTTTCATCTGATCACGGACGAAATCGTGCAGCAGTTGACGGGATTACGTGATATCAGAACGGGACTGGTGCATTTGCTGTTGCAACATACTTCAGCCTCACTGACGTTGAATGAAAACTGCGATCCTACGGTTCGACGTGATATGGAGCAGCATTTCATGCGCCACGTCCCGGAAGACGCACCTTATCAGCATGACTATGAAGGTCGTGACGATATGCCCGCGCACATTAAATCGTCCAGTCTCGGCGTATCGCTGACATTGCCCGTGCAGCGCGGTCAGCTGGTATTAGGCACCTGGCAGGGGATTTGGTTGGGTGAGCATCGCATTCACGGCGGTGCCCGGCGTATCGTTGCCACCTTACAAGGGGAATGATAATGAATAATTCGGAGTTACTGACCTATTGCATGAACAAACCTGGCGCCGAACAGAGCGTACACAGCGACTGGAAGGCCACGCAGATCAAAAGCAACGGCGTACTGTTTGCCATGGTTCACGAGGTAAAAGGGCGTCCAGCGGTATCGTTAAAGTCGACGCCTGCGCTGGCCGAGCTGATGCGGGAAGAGCACAGCGATGTGTTCCCCAGTGAACACCTGAATAAATCCCACTGGAATACGCTGTTTCTGGACGGCACGTTAAAAGATTCGCAAATCTATTATCTGGTGGACGCCTCTTTTCAGCAGGCTGATGCCGGACGATAACTGCCCTTTCCCGAGGTGGGAAAGGGCAAACGGCAGGGTTATGCCGCTGATTCATCACGCAGCGTATTGATATCAATAACAAAGCGGTATTTTACGTCGCTTTTCAGCATACGTTCGTAGGCGTCGTTAATCTGATTCATCGCAATCAGCTCGATATCTGAGGTAATGCCATGCTCGCCACAGAAATCCAGCATTTCCTGGGTTTCTGCAATGCCGCCAATCAGTGAACCGGCAATACTGCGGCGTTTAAAGATCAGATTGAAAACCTGTGGTGCCGGGTGGTCGTGCTCAGGTGCGCCAACCAGGGTCATATTCCCGTCGCGCTTCAGCAGGGTGATAAACGGGTTGAGGTCGTGCTGGGCGGCGACGGTATTCAGGATAAAATCAAAGCTGTTAGCATGCTGAGCCATCTGGTCGGCATCTTTTGAGATCACCACTTCGTCCGCGCCCAGGCGTTTACCGTCTTCGATTTTAGACGGAGAGGTGGTGAACAGCACAACATGCGCGCCCATAGCATGTGCAATTTTCACGCCCATATGACCCAGGCCGCCCAGACCGACGATGCCAACTTTTTTACCGGGGCCTACGTTCCAGTGGCGCAGCGGCGAATACGTCGTAATGCCGGCACACAGCAGCGGTGCCACGCCTGCCAGTTCAAGATTTGCAGGAATACGCAGTACAAAGTCTTCATCCACCACCATTGAGGTGGAGTAGCCGCCATAGGTAATGGCCCCTGTTAAGCGATCTTCACCGTTGTAGGTGCCGACAAAGCCATTTTCACAATACTGCTCCAGCCCTTCCTGACAGCTCGGACAGCTACGGCAGGAATCCACCAGACAGCCGACGCCGACCAAATCGCCCACTTTGTATTTTTGGGTCTCAGGGCCAACAGCGGTAACGCGACCGACAATCTCGTGTCCCGGTACCACTGGGAAAATTGTGTTTTTCCACTCATTGCGTGCCTGATGCAAGTCAGAGTGACAAACGCCACAGAACAGCACTTCAAGCTGTACGTCATGAGCACGAAGCTCACGCGGTTTGAAATCAAACGGTGCCAGTTTGGATTTTGCATCCTGAGCAGCATACGCATGGGTAATGTTCATGGTGTCTCCAGTTAAGGTGTGTCGTGATTTTTTGATCAACGCCGCAGCGTAAAGCGCGCAGCAAGAAGGTGACGCCAGGGGCGTACCAAAGAGGAACGGATTAAGGATAGTCAGGGGATTGAAAAGCGTATATGCCTATACGTGTCTGAATCTTGCCTGATCCTGCATTTCTCAGGGTAAACAGAACAGCGATCAAAAAAAGCCTGCCAGAGCCGTGCTGCTTGTCAGTCACGCCTCCGCTCAAAGGTGGCCTGAAAAACGGCTGTACCATTACTCAGCGCTACCGCCGATGGCGATGCGCCATTGGCCTTCTCTTGGTTTACGCCTGCCTGGCCGGAAGATCACAACATCAGTCCGTGAAAAATGGCCAACGATGTGAACGTCGCTGCCGGGGCGTTCAGTAAGGTCGTGTCGGAAACAGAGGATGAGGTCATCCCTGGCCATCCCCGGCGTTCTCAACGGCCGGGCACACGAGCAGGATAGTTTCACTGGTGTCTGTTATTGCGTTCGTTCATCTGGACGACTAAGGCTGCTTATCATCCCCGGAAAGGTTCTGTTGCCGTAAGCTGGAATGTTTTCGGACAGGCGATTGAAGAAGAGCCGGCAGGTCAAATCGCGTCAAAAAACATTACGTAAAGTATGGTTTTATGGTGGCGCCGGACAGACATGTAGATAGTCAGCGGAATCAGTCGCGATTTCCGGCGCGTCAGAGAACCTGAACGAGCTAATGGTGCGGGCATGCATAAAGTAAAAATAACGGTTTTATCGGTAGAGTTGAAGCCAACGCTAATTGAGCAGTATGGCTATCCGAAAATGGAGAAATGTCCTAAGCATCAAGAGGGCGAGAAATTTATTACTGACTTTCGCAAACCCAATGCCCTCTGTGAAGACGCCTGGGGTTGTATGGAAAAGTTCGTGTTTACTCTGGCTCATACCAGCGAGCCATTATTTTGGAATGACTGGTCCAGACAGGGCAAAGCGGTGGTGTGTTGCAATGACGGGTACCGGCCGGTGACATTTTTGCTCGAAACGCTGGATGAAGAGGCCAGGCCGTTTTAGCAATTAAAAGCCACTGTCATATCCCTGTGATATCAGGGGCATGGTCATACAGCGTCTCGTCTTGTGTCAGGGCTCGCCAGATGGGGGCTGCTTCTTACGCTTTGCCTGATGTGCTTGCCAGAGCCTGGCAGAAACGCCCGCCAACGCGCTTTGCTTGCCTGACGTAATGAAGGTATGAGTGCATTTAAAGAACGCCGCAACGTTATCCGTTGCGGCGTTCTGTTATTTTTCCAGCAAGGGCTTCAGGAAGCGCGCGGTATGCGATTTCTCGCAGTTCGCCACGGTTTCTGGCGTACCTGATACCAGAATTTCGCCGCCGCCGCTGCCGCCCTCTGGGCCCAGATCGACAATCCAGTCCGCCGTTTTAATCACGTCAAGATTGTGTTCAATCACCACAATCGTGTTGCCCTGATCGCGCAGCTGGTGCAGAACTTCCAGCAACTGCTGAATATCGGCAAAGTGTAACCCGGTGGTCGGTTCATCCAGGATATACAGCGTCTGGCCGGTACCGCGTTTCGACAATTCACGCGCCAGCTTCACACGCTGGGCTTCACCACCGGAGAGTGTCGTCGCCGACTGGCCCAGACGGATATAGGATAAACCTACGTCCATCAGCGTTTGCAGCTTACGCGCCAGCGCCGGAACGGCATCAAAGAACTCGCGGGCTTCTTCAATGGTCATTTCCAGCACTTCGTGAATGCTTTTGCCTTTGTATTTAATCTCCAGCGTTTCACGGTTATAGCGTTTGCCTTTGCACTGATCGCACGGCACATAGATATCCGGCAGAAAGTGCATCTCAACTTTAATGACGCCGTCACCCTGGCAGGCTTCACAGCGTCCGCCACGGACGTTAAAGCTGAAGCGGCCGGGATTGTAACCGCGAGAGCGGGACTCAGGGACACCGGCAAACAGCTCACGTACCGGCGTGAAAATACCGGTATAAGTGGCCGGGTTGGAGCGCGGCGTACGGCCGATAGGGCTTTGGTCGATATCGATAACTTTATCGAAGTGCTCCAGTCCAGCTACGTCGCGGTACGGTGCCGGTTCGGCAATCGTTGCGCCGTTCAGGGCGCGCTGCGCAATCGGGAACAGCGTATCATTGATGAGCGTCGATTTACCTGAACCGGATACGCCGGTAATACAGGTAAACAGGCCGACAGGCAGGGTTAAGGTGACATCCTTAAGGTTATTACCCCGCGCGCCGGTAATTTTCAACACCTTAGACGGATCGCCTTTCACCCGCTCAGCGGGCAAGGCGATTTCGCGTTTCCCACTGAGGAACTGACCGGTCAGGGAGGCCTCTTCAGCCATAATCTGATCGACGGTTCCTTCCGCGACAATCGTACCACCGTGCACTCCGGCGCCAGGGCCGATATCAATAACGTGGTCGGCGGCACGAATCGCATCCTCGTCATGCTCGACCACAATGACGGTGTTACCCAAATCGCGCAGGTGAATCAGCGTTCCAAGCAGGCGCTCGTTATCACGCTGATGCAGGCCAATGGAGGGTTCATCCAGCACGTACATAACGCCGACCAGGCCGGCACCGATCTGACTGGCCAGGCGAATACGCTGAGCTTCACCGCCGGAGAGCGTTTCAGCAGAGCGCGACATCGACAGATAATTCAGGCCGACGTTGACCAGAAAACTCAGGCGATCGCCAATCTCTTTCAGCACTTTCTCGGCGATTTTAGCCCGCTGGCCACTCAGTTTCAGGTTTTCAAAAAATGACATGGCGTGCCCAATACTCATCTCTGAAATAGTGGGCAACGTCGTGTTTTCAACATACACGTGGCGCGCTTCGCGGCGCAGACGTGTGCCTTCGCAGCTGGCGCAGGCCCGGTTGCTAATAAACTTCGCCAGCTCTTCGCGTACTGCGGAGGATTCCGTCTCTTTATAACGGCGCTCCATATTGTTCAGCACGCCTTCGAACGGATGGCGGCGAATCGAGGTATCACCCCGATCGTTAATATATTTAAACTCAATGTTCTCTTTGCCGGATCCATACAGGATTACGTTGCGAACGTTATCTGGCAGGCTGCTGAATGGCGCTTCAATATCAAACTTAAGGTGTTCAGACAGCGAGCGCAGCATCTGGAAATAGTAAAAATTACGACGATCCCAGCCGCGAATAGCGCCACCGGCCAGCGACAGCTCAGCATTTTGCACCACGCGATCGGGATCGAAATATTGTTGCACGCCCAGACCGTCACAGGTTGGGCAGGCCCCGGCAGGGTTATTGAACGAGAACAGGCGCGGTTCCAGCTCACTCATGCTGTATCCACAAATCGGACAGGCAAAGTTGGCCGAAAACAGCAGTTCTTCCGCATCAGCATCGTCCATATCAGCAACAATTGCCGTACCGCCAGAGAGTTCAAGCGCGGTTTCAAACGACTCGGCAAGGCGCGTCGCCAGATCTTCACGCACTTTGAAGCGATCGATAACGACTTCGATGGTGTGTTTTTTCTGCAGTTCCAGCTTGGGCGGATCGGAAAGATCGCACACCTCGCCGTCAATCCTGGCGCGGATATAGCCCTGCGTCGCCAGATTCTCCAGCGTTTTGGTGTGTTCGCCTTTACGATCTTTCACGACCGGCGCCAGCAGCATCAGGCGGCGGCCCTCGGGCTGCTCGAGCACCTGATCGACCATCTGGCTGACCGTCTGTGCCGCCAGCGGCACGTCGTGGTCCGGACAGCGCGGTTCACCCACGCGGGCAAACAGCAGACGCAAATAGTCGTGAATCTCCGTGATCGTCCCCACCGTGGATCGCGGGTTGTGCGAGGTGGACTTTTGCTCAATGGAGATCGCCGGTGACAGCCCCTCGATATGATCGACGTCCGGTTTCTCCATTAAAGAAAGAAACTGGCGCGCATAGGCAGAGAGCGACTCCACATAGCGGCGCTGACCTTCCGCATACAGCGTATCAAACGCCAGAGAGGACTTACCGGAACCTGACAGGCCCGTCACCACAATAAGTTTGTCGCGAGGAATCGTCAGGTTGATGTTTTTCAAATTATGGGTGCGGGCACCACGAACTTCGATCTTATCCATTCACCTTTCCCGGATTAGCAGCACTCACCGCGCCCTACGACACGGCCAGAAGAAACGCATCATTATGGCACAAAAAATAGACTGAACAAATATCCAGTAGTTTTTTGCCTTTTTAAGACGGATGATAAAAATGGAACACCGCTCTAAAGTGGGAAACCAGGCGCGGGACGTGTTAGAATTGATCGCGTAGACTTACGTAAAAATTCATCGGGAGACAGCAACATGGCCAGTCGTGGCGTTAACAAAGTGATTCTTGTCGGGAATCTGGGTCAGGATCCGGAAGTACGTTACATGCCAAATGGTGGCGCTGTCGCCAACATTACGCTGGCTACCTCGGAAAGCTGGCGCGATAAGCAGACCGGTGAAAACAAAGAAATCACCGAATGGCACCGTGTTGTGCTGTTTGGCAAGCTGGCGGAAGTGGCGGGTGAATACCTGCGTAAAGGCTCTCAGGTCTATATTGAAGGCCAGCTGCGTACCCGTAAATGGCAGGATCAGGGCGGCCAGGAACGTTACACCACCGAAGTCGTGGTTAACGTCGGCGGCACCATGCAAATGCTGGGTGGACGTCAGCAGGGCGGTAACGCGCCAGCAGCAGGCGGCGGCCAGGGCAACAACAACGGTTGGGGCCAGCCTCAGCAACCGCAGCAGGCGAACAACAACCAGTTTAGCGGTGGCGCGCAGTCTCGCCCGCAGCAGCAGCCAAGCGCACCTGCCAGCAACAACAATGAACCACCGATGGATTTCGACGACGACATTCCGTTCTGATTGCAACGTTGCGTCGCTTCTCTACTATATAAAAGCCCCTTACCGGGGCTTTTTGTTTTTCTGCCTTGTTTTTGCCGCGGTGACAGCCTGGCTTTTAGCTCAGGTCGTGCAGTGCCTTATCCAGCGGCGGGCTCAGTGAGATGTCCTCAAACGCAACGGCCAGGCCAGCGCGTTCTGGCGTGCAGCACATGACGCCAACGTTAACGCGGCCCGGCGGGAAGGGGCACAAACGCAGCAGCGGCCAGCATTGCCCGTCGGTTGAATACTGCAGTCTCAGGCTGTCGCCTTTGCGCGTCAGCCTCAACCAGAATGCGCGCGCATCGCCGGGAAAGATGCCCGTAGCCCAGTCAGACTGACCAAGCGTCAGGACGCTGCCGATAGCGGGCGCACCATCATTATATTCAATGCCCGCTTTCAACCAGTGCTGCGCATCGCGCATCAGCATCAGTCCGGCCTGATCGTACAGCGTCGTAAAGTCGGCACGAATCTTGACCTGGAAAGTAAAATCCTCCTGCACCGCCCTGGCGAAGATATGCCCGGAAAAGCGTTCAAATCCATACCAGGTTTGGTGCCAGAAATCCGTTTTTTCGTCGGTAACCACGTGCAGGATACCGTTCTGATGCTGCCACCTTGCGGGTTCATTGATCCAGGAAAAAGAGTCGAGCACGGCGCCTCCAGAATAAACCATTGATCACAGCCTTAGCGTTGAGGATAGTCGGCTAAGAAGACGTGTGCCGATCAAACGACGTTGAGCGGACAGGCCTCAGCGCCATTCGGCCAGCAGGGTGGCGGTATCGACAACGCGCGGCACGTTACCGGGCATGCTAAGGGCTGCCCAGACTTCATTATGCTGACCAATTAACTGCTCAGCGTTGGCATAGGTCCTGTCGGCAGTGGTGTGCGCGTCGGCGGCCACGGTGATGCGATACCCTAAGCCTGCTCCGACTTTGAGCGTGGTATCAACACAGTAGTCGGTGGCACAGCCACAAATTACGAAGTCAGTGATAGCTAAGGTGCTCAGCAGCGAAGCCAGGGTTGTCTGCCAGAAACTGTCGCAGGCGGTTTTGGTAACGTAATACGCATTCTGGGGCTGTTCAATTTCGGGTAGCAGTGCAAAAGCATGGCTGCCTTCAATCATGTTCCCTTCGCGATGCTGAATAAACAGTATAATGTCAGCCTGTCTGATCAGTCGGTTGATCTGCGCCACTCGCCCGGCGCGATCGAAACGCGGCGATTCAAACACGCCATTTTGCATATCAACGACCATGACTACGCGCTGCATAATTGCTCCCGGTGAGTGTGCCTGTGAAGCAGTGTTACCTAATCGACAGAGGATAACAATCTGCAGTTTGGGTGCGGTGCAGAAGACCTTGTTGCAGGAATAAGGAGAGGTGAGGTGGAGGGCATTCCAGCCGTATTTCCCGGTGAAAAAGATCGCGCACAGTTTAAGCAATCGCCAGACCTGCCAGGTGTGGAGCTTTATCAGGCGCACATCTCTCATTACGCCTTTGAGCCGCATACGCACGAAGCGTTTGGTATAGGCACCATTGAGGCGGGAGCACAACGTTTTCGCTATCGCGGTACGCAGTACATCGCGCCCGCGCATTCGCTGGTGATGATGAATCCCGATGAGCTGCATACCGGTGAATCGGCCTGCGAAGACGGCTGGCGCTATCAGATGATTTATATTCAGCCGCAGTTGATGGACGAACTCAGTGGCGATCGCGGCTGGTGGTTTGATGAGGCGCTCAGAACGGATGTGCGTCTGGCACAACCTTTATCGCAACTCCTCTCGGCGCTGTGGCAGGCCGATACGGCACTGGCACGCGACAGTTTATTATCTGAACTGCTGCTGTATATGCGCCCGCTGGCGCGAATGTCCTCACCGCGTAAAGCTGAAGCCCGACACCGTTTCGATGACGTGCGCGACTACCTGCGCGCCAATCTGGCTGAACCGCTCAGACTGGAGACGCTGGCCGCGTTAGCCTCGTTGTCGCCCTGGCACTTTTTACGGGCCTTCCGCGATCGTTTTCACGTTACGCCTCAGCAAATGTTAATGGCTTATCGACTGTATGAGGCCAAACAGAAGCTGGCTCAGGGTGAGGCCATTGCCAGCGTGGCTGCCGCCGTGGGCTTAACGGATCAGGCTCATCTGACGCGCGCGTTTGCCCGTCGTTATGGCATCACGCCGGGCCGCTATCAAAAACAGATAAACCCAAAACTACTCAGGCGTTTATGAGGCGACTACTGGCGCTGATTCGTGTGCGCTGAACAGTGGTCAGCTGGCCTGGCAATGGCCCGTCGTTATGGCATCACGTCGGGCCGCTATCAAAAACAGATAAACCCAAAACTACTCAGGCGTTTATGAGGCGACTGCTGGCGCTGATTTGTGTGCGCTGAACAGTGGGAAGTTGCCCTGCTACTGGGGCCTCAGCTGATGTGAATCATGCCACCTTTCCTGTAAGGGAACACAGCCAGCGCTTATCGCTGTTGTTGATGAGGCCTCCCTCCGTTTTTGCCATCCTCGCCGGGCCGTTGTGGACATTGGTCTGGACTCAATACGGGCAACCTGTATTCACATTTGTCGCTTTTTTTTTGCCTGGCTTCTGGCCTGTTCTGGACGATGCGATTTAAACCTCAGCCACGCGGTACTGCCATCAACATTCGATAAGCCTTGCCCCTGATAATTGATAATTACCCAGTGTGATATTCACGCTTTTTCGGATTATGCCTGACTCAGGCACGGCAAAATAACGCGGTAATCGCGCTTTTCTCACCCTGTAACTGGCCTTTATCTGTTATATGCGCCGCGCGCTCTGCAAAAAAATGTGATCCCTGTAGGGCGTTACCACGTGCTGCAGGGTGCATTTTGAACAAAAAACAGACAGTTTTGTCCGGGGCACGACCGTCATTCGCCCTAAAAAGAGGAGAATGTGAGCCTGATGTTTAGGCTGGCCGCCAAATTTTATGTGTAACCAGCACGCAGCGTTGCCGTTTGGTTAAGATAAATCCCTATAAAAAACCACCCTTTACTTCAGCAGTGTCTAATTAAATCGCTCGTTCATCCCGCTTCGCTTTTATTTAATGTTTAACGATGGGCATCAATAGTACAGGATATGTGCTATTGGCTGCTGAAAGTGATAAGTATCAATAAACTGTTTATCTGAGATTATTCTGGCCTGTTTTTATCTTTTTATGCTGACAACGATCGCGGCGAGATTGGAAAAAATTCCCAGGGTCAGAGGTGGCTAAAAAAAGCACTTTATAAACCGACTTAACATTACCCTTGCTGAACAAAGAGGCCAGTGGATATTCGATTCTTTTAGGGAGGCTAATGAAAAAAAGAGGGGCGCCAATCTCACCGAAATGAGATTTGGCGTATAAAAGTGGCGTAGATAGAGAGACTTTTGCTGTTGTGAATCAATTTTACCGCAAAAAAGGAAGCGTAACCGCAAATCCATTCATTAATTACGGACTGGGCGAAGCGCACCACCATAAATGTCCTGTTAAATGCTCTTCATCTCTTCTGGTAAGAACAAATCTCAGCGATGTCGCCATTATAAAGCCGTTGTCTCACTATTAGCGGTTATCTGAACCGGCAGGGTAATGATAAACGCTACGGCTAATATCCAGTAAACGGCAGCTGCGCCGGGTTCCTACATCAAAAGTGCTCTGTAAGAAGTTGACCGCCTGACGTTTTTCGTTGGTGGTGAAGAAATTCTTCAATACGCTCTGTAGCATTTCCTTATCCGCGTTCAGCGCTTGCAGTTCGCGTGTCAGAAACTGTACTTTTTCTTCCAGTTCTTTGATTTTTCTGCCTTCTTCCGAGGATAGCCCAGAGAACTTCTTCTTCCAGCTGTAGAAGGTTGCCTCAGAGATGCCCAGCTCTTCACAAATCTCTTTAACCTTAACGCCCGATTCAGAAGCTTTAATGGCATTTGTGATTTGATCTTCGCTATATCGTGACTTTCTCATAAATGCTCTTACCTTTCTTATCAATTAATGGATGAGAATTACTTTATTAACCTTTGGTACTGTATGATTTCATTGAGTGCCGTATTTAAATACGGACGTTAAATTGCGAGGGTTAAATTAAGATATTTAGAATAAATATCATCATGGGATAAATCTTATTTTATTCTTATCGGGATGTCGCGCCTTCCTGGTATGGGGTTTTTGATATAAATTCATCGCATCCCAAAGATAAAAATGACTGTAAATTTGATATTCAAAGCCGCCTGACCTGTTTTATTCAGGGAGGATGGTTTTTGGAAACATTATTGGTTTCAATTTGAAATCGTTTCCAGTAGAGGGTATTCGGTCCAGATATAATCAGAATTCTCCTGAATTCTCCCGATAAAATAAGACTGGATTCTCATTTTTGCGCCGGACTGGCGCGATGTTTATAATTTCGCTATGAAATTTAAGCGCTTATTAATTCGTCCCAGGGATGGGCACCGAAGTGGTAGATGTAGAGTAATACTAAGGAACAGTCGATGAAATTGAGCGTAATGTCTAATGCCGCCTGGATGATGTCTGAAAAGATTATCTCCGTCTTTGGCGTCATTTTCGTGACGTCATATGTGGCAAAATCCTTCGGTCCGACCCTATTTGGTCAGATGGCATTTTCAACGTCATTATTTGCTATGGTGCAAACCATAGCCCTCTTTGGCACTGAAACAATTTTGTTTAAACGTGTCAGCAAAAATGCGGCCAAAGGTTTACGTTTAATGCGCATCGCACGCACGTTGCGCATGGGTTTATTACTTCTCACCTCAGGGCCAGTATTAATTTGGGTTTGGTACAACATGCAGGAGAACTTCCTGGCATTTGCACTGGCCTCTTTTGTTGCGTCTGTTTTTGTCACACAGGACACCTTTAGCGTTTACAACAATGCACGATTGGCGTCAAAGCTGAATACCGTGGCGAATGCGATTGGCATGCTGATGAGTTTTGCCCTGAGCTTTATCATTGCCTGGCTGCGTCTCAATCCATTGTGGCTAACGCTTTCGGTTATCACGGTCACGCTGGTGCCTTACGCCATCAAACGTTACACCTTTTATCAGGCACATCAGGACCAGCTTCCGCCGCGCGAGACGCGAACGCTGTATTTGCGTTACCTGATGTATGCCGGATTGCCTCTGGCGATTTCCAGCATTTTTATCTCTGTCCAGGTAAAAGCCGCGCAGATGTTTTTGGCTGGCATCGCATCGGCCCAGGAGCTTGGCTTGTTTGCCGCAGCCAATACCATCGCCGCCTCGTGGATTTTTATTCCCGTCGCACTCATCACCTCGTGCTTTAGCGAAATTTTTCGCGCGCGCGGTGAGGAAGCGATCAGGCTGACGGCGCGGCTCAATGGCTACGTGATGGCCGTGTCTTTGCTGATGTTGCTGATCGTCGCACTGTTCGGTGAACAGATAATCATCGCGCTGTATGGCCCAGCGTTTACCCAGTCAGGCAATCTCATCACCCTGCTGTCGATAGCGACCAGCTTTTCGGCGCTGGGCACCGTCGCGTATCGCTACATGGTAAAGGAAGGGGGCTTTGATTATTTACTGAAGAAAATCATTTGTCTGGTGATCATCAGTATGCCGCTTTCCTGGTGGCTGATTCAGGGCTATGGCATTACAGGAGCCGCATGGAGCGTTTTTCTATCAGAGCTCCTGTCCCTGACCGTCATGAATTATTTCTTTAAACACGGCGTGATTCAAAAAATCCAGGTTTCCTCACTCAACTACAAAACCTACAAATGAGGTCAAATATGCTCAAGTTAAAACACGAGCTCAGAAGAAGTTTGCAATACTTCATCAAGAAGATGCCCTGGACTTATCAGGACCGGATTTATTATTTCCGTAAGTTCAGAAGGCTCCCCAACCTGCGTGAGCCCAAGGTGTTCAATGAAAAAGTGCTGTATCGCAAGTTCATTCATGGTGACTATCAGCTCTATGCCCGCCTGTCTGACAAGTTTTCGGTGCGTGAGTTTATTGCTGAGAAGATCGGCAATGAATATCTGATACCGCTGCTTCATGACACGACCGATCCCACCACGTTGAACAATCTGACGCGTTGGAAGGGAACGGTGATCAAACCGAATCATGCGTCAAACATGGTCGAGATCGTGCTGGAGGAACCTAACGCACTCCGGAAGCAGCAAATCATTCATAACTGCTACACGTGGTTAAAGACTGACTTCGCCAACGAAGCGCGTGAGATTCACTATCGCTATATCAAGCCACGTATTCTGGTTGAGCAATACATCGGTGATGGCAAAAGTGCCCCGGTTGACTACAAGTTCCATATGTTTAATAAGCGCGATGGCAACTTTGAGTATGTGCTTCAGGTCATTTACAACCGCTGTCAGCCTCAGCTCTCAATGAATTTTTATGTGAACAACCTGAGTGAGGCGTTCCATAAAATTCGCGATACCGGGCTGGACGTTTCGACGGTGATGCCATCGTTACAACAGGCCCTGGCGTTAAGCAAAACGCTGGCCAGCGACTTCGACTATGTCCGTGTTGACTGGTATATCCATGATGAACACATTTATTTTGGCGAGCTGACGTTCACGCCAGGCGCAGGCATGGTGACGGGTCTGGATCGCGGGCTGGATAAGATGATGGGTGAAATGTGGATTCAGGATCGTCGCGGAACGCAGAGGCCGGACGTAGAAATACAGGACGTTGCCATTCCTGTTATGTTGAAGAAAATTTGACGCTACACAGCAATATAAAAAACCCCGCTTTGCGGGGTTTTTTATGAGTTTATCAGGGCATTTGCCAGTTAGCGGGCGCTCGACTCATCACGTCGATAAAGACATCTTTAGAGACGCTAAAGAAATGGTGCACGTTTTCCATACTCAACGTGATGCCCATCAAGCCGGTCACGAACCAGCACGACATCCCAACGCCTACGCTGCCACAGAGAAACGCCATGACGTGATGACTGTCCTGGCGGAGACGGGTTTTTAGCGTGCTGGCAAAGAACATCATTATCGCGCTAAGCAATTCCCAGCGCATAACAAGAAAACTGGTGGTTAAAGTCGCCATCAATTTTGACCTCAAAATCGGAGATTACGCCTGACTGTCTGCGAACATCACGTCGGCGGAAAAGTCTGTCAGGTCGGGCTCTTTCGTCGGCAACAAGTGTCATAATGTGATGTGGGTCACACTATATCATCCGATTTCTGATTTTTGTACAAAATTTGTCTGATCTGGCAGCAGAAAAAGAGGGCGCTTACGACAAGGTTGGGGCACTAAATGCGGCGTGCGCCTGGGCAGGCGCACGGAGCGCGTCAGCTAACCGGACAGCATTCTCCCGTTGTCCGCTGGGTAAAGCTGGTCATCGTGTCGCAGCAGTCAAAGCGCATCAAACGCGGACGCTGGATGGCCTGGCGGCGCATCGCGTGGCGATAAGCCGTGGGCGTTTGTGAAAACTGGCGACGAAAAACGCGTGAGAATGTCTGTTGCGAGTCATAGCCATATTGCATCGCAATATCAAACACCGGCCGCTGCGTTTGTCGCAGCGCTTCAGCGGCCAGCGTCAGGCGGCGTTCGCGAATATAGCCACCCAACGTCTGTTTCGTCACGCTACGGAACATACGTTGCAGATGCCATTTCGAATAGCCTGATTTGGCGGCGACTTCGTCAATTGACAGGCTCTTATCCAGGTTTTGGTCAATCCAGTGCGTCAGTGAATGAATGATCTCTTCTTGTATCATGGCCTCATCCTTCTGGTGAATTTCCCCTTAGCGTTCATGCGGAATTGACAGGCTTTCGGCGATAAAACCGGGTCCGCTCGCTGGCGCATGACATCATAAGGGAAGGTGTCGTTCTGATGGGAAAAGAGTATAATTCCTCAAGTTAACTTGAGGTAAAGTGCCAAATGAAAAAAGATCGCAATTACCCAAAACCCGTGCTGACACCGGGCGAAGTGGCGCGCCGAAGCGGCGTCGCCGTTTCTGCACTGCACTTTTATGAAAGCAAAGGGCTGATTTTCAGCACCCGTAATAGCGGAAACCAGCGGCGTTACAGCCGTGATGTGCTGCGACGGGTGGCCATTATTAAAATTGCACAGCGCATTGGTATTCCGCTCGCCAGCGTCAGTGACAGCCTTGAGAACATGCCGGCAGATAAGCGGATGTCTGCTCAGGAATGGGGCAATCTGACGCAGCACTGGCGCGACGAACTGGATAAGCGCATCGAAACGCTGACGCGCCTGCGTAACGATCTGGATGGCTGCATTGGCTGTGGGTGTTTATCAATGCGTGACTGCCCACTGCGCAACCCTGGAGACCTGCTGGGCCAGCAGGGCTCTGGCGCGGTACTGCTCGATCCTGAGCAGGATGGTTCCCTGCATAAGACAAGGTGACGTCTATACTTGCAGCATATTCACTCACAGGGAACCATGATGATCACCGTTCACCATCTTGAACAATCGCGCTCTCACCGGGTGCTGTGGATGCTGGAAGAGCTGGAAGTGCCTTACCAGGTCAAGCGCTACCAGCGCGAACCCACGATGCTGGCGCCGGACGCTTTAAAAAAAGTGCATCCGTTAGGGAAGTCGCCCGTGATCACCGATGGCAATCGCGTGGTGGCCGAGTCCGGTGCCATCCTTGAGTATCTGGAAGAAAGATACGACAGCGAAAAACGGCTGCAGCTCACTGATGAAGAGGCGCAGCTACAGGCGCGTTACTGGCTGCACTATGCGGAAGGTTCACTGATGCCGCTGCTGGTGATGAAGCTGGTTTTTGGCCGCCTTGGCAGCGCGCCGGTACCCTGGTTGCTTCGCCCCGTGGGCGCGGCGCTGGGTAAAGGCGTTCAGAAAGCCTGGCTGGATAAACAACTCAAATTGCACAAGCAGGTCATTGAAGCTCACCTTTCAACACAGCCGTGGTTCGCGGGTCAGCGCTTCAGCATTGCGGATGTGCAGATGAGTTTCCCTATTCTGGCGCTGAGCCAGCGCGCCGGACTGAAAGATGCCCCCGCTACGCAAAAATGGTTAACGACCGTGCAACAGCGCGCGGCCTGGCAGCGCGCTATTCAACAAGGCGGTGAGATTAATCTTTCTGGCTGATGCACGTTGCCCGATGACGCCGCCCGGCGTCATTCTTGCCTGCCTTCTCGTTTTTGACGCCTTATCCTGACGGACAGAATGTTAAATGATGGTATCAAGAGCATTCCTGATGTTATCAACCTGATCTTTATAGTCACCAATCCTCACTCAGCGGTTGAAAAACGGCGGTTAAACGCCGGATAATCTGCCCCCTTTAAACGGGGCAGCGTGACGTCCCGTTCTGTGCGGCGAAGTAAACGTTTGCCTTTTGCCGGCTGCCCGCTGGCGATGACAGGTTTCCAGGGACGTCAGGGCCGTTACCGCACGATCCCACTACAACAATTTTTGAGGCTCAACTATGTCAATTGAATCACGCCCGTCCGGTGGAAAGCTGGATGCCTGGTTCGCCATCTCGGCCCGTGGCAGCAGCGTGCGACAGGAAATTGTCGCCGGGCTGACTACGTTCCTCGCCATGGTTTATTCAGTGATCGTGGTGCCCGGCATGCTCAGTAAGGCGGGATTTTCACCCACGGCGGTGTTCGTTGCGACCTGTCTGGTGGCGAGCGTGGGATCGATCATCATGGGGCTGTGGGCGAATTTACCCATGGCAATTGGCTGTGCTATCTCACTGACGGCGTTTACCGCTTTCAGCCTTGTGCTGGGTCAGCACATTAGCGTACCCGTGGCGCTGGGTGCCGTGTTCCTGATGGGCCTGCTCTTTACCCTGATTTCCACCACCGGGATTCGTGCCTGGATCTTACGCAATCTGCCAATGGGGGTTGCGCACGGAACGGGCGTCGGCATTGGTCTGTTTTTGCTGCTGATTGCGGCAGACAACGTGGGACTGGTCGTCAGAAATCCGGCCTCAGGGTTACCCGTTGCCTTGGGCCAGTTTACGTCGTTCCCCGTCATGATGTCATTGCTGGGGCTGGCCGCCATTTTTGGCCTGGAAAAACGCCGCGTGCCTGGCGGTATTTTACTGACCGTTATCGCGATTTCTGCTCTGGGGCTGGTGTTCGACCCGGCCGTGCGCTGGCAGGGACTGTTTGCCCTGCCCAGCCTGCGTGATGCGCAGGGTGAGTCACAGCTCTTTAGCCTGGACATCATGGGCGCCTTGCAGCCTGCGGTGCTGCCCAGCGTGCTGGCGCTAGTGATGACGGCGGTCTTTGATGCCACCGGCACGATCCGCGCGGTTGCGGGCCAGGCCAATCTGCTGGATAAAGACGGGCAGATCATCAACGGTGGTCGGGCGCTGACCACGGATTCCGTCAGTAGCCTGTTTGCTGGCCTTGTCGGTGCTTCGCCAGCGGCAGTCTACATTGAGTCTGCCGCCGGTACGGCGGCGGGCGGTAAAACCGGCCTGACGGCGATCGTGGTGGGTCTCCTGTTCCTGGTCATTCTGTTCATGTCGCCGATCGCATACCTGGTGCCGGCTTACGCCACCGCGCCAGCGTTGATGTATGTCGGCCTGTTGATGCTGAGCAACGTGGCCAAGATCGATTTCGGTGACTTCGTTGATGCCATGTCCGGCCTGCTCACGGCGGTGATTATCGTTCTGACCTGTAACATCGTTACCGGCATTATGATGGGGTTCGCCACTCTGGTGGTTGGCCGTCTGTTTGCGGGCGAGTGGCGTAAGCTCAACGTGGGCACTGTCGTGATTGCCGCCGCGTTAGTCGCCTTTTATGCCGGAGGCTGGGCGATCTGACTGTCAAACCGGACGTTCAGCGGAGCGTCCGGAATTATCCGCTTTTTGGTCTTTTAAGCACGGCTTGCTTTTCCTGCCCTGGCCAGTTTGTTTTACACTTTTAACTTATAGTTGATTCGAAGATAACAACCGCCTAAGGAAAGCATGGAAATCTTTTTTACTATTTTAATTATGACACTAGTGGTGTCGCTCTCCGGGGTCGCCGCACGTATCTTGCCTTTTCAAATCCCGCTACCGCTGGTGCAGATCGCCGTCGGTGCTCTACTGGCCTGGCCTAACTTCGGCCTGCATGTGGATTTTGATCCGGAACTGTTCCTCGTCTTATTTATTCCGCCGCTGTTATTTGCTGACGGCTGGAAAACGCCGGTTAGCGAGTTTCTGCATTACGGGCGGGAAATTCTTGGCCTGGCGCTGGTGCTGGTGCTGATTACCGTCGTCGGAATTGGCTATCTGATTTACTGGACGGTTCCCGGTATTCCTCTTATCCCTGCTTTCGCCCTGGCGGCAGTGTTATCACCTACCGATGCCGTGGCGCTTTCAGGCATTGTCGGCGAAGGCCGCATTCCTAAGAAAATTATGGGAATACTTCAGGGCGAAGCCTTGATGAACGATGCCTCTGGCCTGGTTTCACTGAAATTTGCCGTCGCGGTGGCGATGGGCACCATGGTGTTTAGTTGGGGCGGTGCCAGCGTCGAATTCCTGAAAGTGGCGGTCGGCGGCTTAATTGCCGGTGTTGCGGTCTGCTGGCTCTACGGTAAGTCACTGCGTGTCCTGAACCGCTGGAGCGGTGGGGACGATGCTGCCACACAGATCGTCCTGCTGCTGCTGCTGCCGTTTGCCTCTTATCTGATTGCAGAACACCTGGGCGTTTCCGGCATTTTAGCCGCCGTCGCGGCCGGGATGACCATCACGCGCTCCGGTATTATCCGTCAGGCCCCGCTGACCATGCGACTGCGCGCCAATAGCGTCTGGCACATGCTGGAGTTTGTGTTTAACGGCATGGTGTTCCTGATGCTGGGCCTGCAATTGCCCTCTATCCTGGAAAATTCCATTCAACAGGCGAACGCGGATCCCAACGTGGATATCTGGATGATCTTTGCAGATATCGCATTGGTCTATGCGGCGTTAATGGTGGTGCGTTTCGGCTGGCTGTGGATCATGCAGCGTTTCAGCAAGCGCCTGTTAAAAAACAAGCCGTTAGTTTTCTCTAGCTATTCTTTGCGCGAACTGCTGATTGCCTCTTTTGCGGGCGTGCGCGGGGCCATCACCCTGGCGGGTGTCCTGTCGATTCCCCTGTTCCTGAGCAACGGCAATCCTTTCCCGGCGCGCTATGAGCTGGTGTTTATCGCAACCGGCGTGATTCTGTTCTCGTTACTGGTTGGCGTCATTGTTCTGCCGGTGCTGCTGCGCGGCGTCGAGACGATGGATAAGAGTGCCCATCGGCACGAACTTCAGCATGCAAGAGCGGTGATGGCCGGTGTGGCTATCGAGAGTCTGCAAAAGATGGAGGCACGGCTCGAAAAGGAAACCGACGAAAATATCGATCCTGAGCTGCTGAAAGAGGTCAGCCTGCGTGTCATCGGCAACCTGCGTCGCCGTGCGGAGGGGAAAAACGACCTTGAGCACGCGCTGTTTGCCGAGAACCTGGAACGTCGCTTCCGTTTGAACGCACTGCGTGCCGAACGTGCCGAAGTGTATCACCTGCGTGCCACCCAGCAGATATCCAACGAAACGATGCAAAAATTGTTGCACGATCTGGACCTGCTGGAAGCGCTTCTGATCGAGAAAGAAGAGTAAACTCCCTGTTGCGCCGCGCCCGCCCGGTCACCTGCGTTCTGCGACGGCCGGGCGGGCTGCTGCACTAGACGGAGAGGCGCGGCGCCTGATCGGGCCAGTGTTCGCGGCAACACGCAATCCACGCCTGCGCGCTGCGTGACAGATAGCTGCCTTCCCGCCAGATCAGCCCCAGATGCCACTGAAGCTCGGATTCCAGCGGCAGCCACAGTAACGACTGTTTATCTAACCGCTGGCATATCGGCTCCGGCAAAATTGCCAGCCCCATCCCGGCCTGCACCATGGCGGCCAGAAAATCCCACTGCCCGCTACGCACGGCAATGGTAGGGGTTATCTCCTGACGCTGAAAAGCTTTCATTAACTGGCGGTTCAGCGAAAACTCTTCATTAAAGATCAGCAAAGGATGCGGAGCCAAATCGCGCAGGCTGAGCTGGGTGCGTTGCAGCCAGGGTTCCTGACGGGGCAGTAAGACACATAACGGATGCTGCATCAGCGATAAGGTTTCGAGGGGCAACTCGGCATCAACCGGGAGCGCCGTCAGGGCAATATCCAGCGTGCCTGCCAGCACCGCCTCCTGAACCGTTAAGCCGCCAAACTCAGCAATGCTGAGTTCCACGCCCGGATACCGGCGACGAAACGCCGAAACCGATCCGGCGATCTGCATGCCGACCATTGGGGGAATACCGAGCCGCAGCTTGCCGGTTTTCAACTGATTGATATCGCCTATCTCTGCCTCAAGCTGATGGAACTCCTGCAAAATAGCCAGTCCGCGTTGATAAACGGCTTGTCCGCTGTCCGTGAGATGCAGGCGACGTCCATCGCGAAGCAGTAGCGCGCAGTCCAGCTCCTCTTCCAGCTGACGCACCATTTTGCTGATCGTCGGCTGCGTCACAAACAGCTTTTGCGCGGCCCGGGTAAAACTCTGCTGACGTACCACTTCGGTAAAGTAACGCAACGCACGAACGTCCATAACTATTCCTTTCTGGCATGATTTTAATAATTTTAATTCATTTTTTTCACAATACCTCGTGATTCTATACTGAGCGCATTAACGATATGGGAGAAAAATGATGGCCCTGGCATTGCCGCGCCTTAACCTCGACAGGCTGCAACGGCTCAGCTTACCGCTACAGCTGGCGCTGTTTATCTCGGTATTCGTCGCCAGCGAGCAGCTGGTGAACTGGCTGCATCTGCCGCTGCCGGCCAACATTGTCGGCATGCTGCTGATGTTAATGCTGATTGCGCTACGCGTTTTACCGCTGCGCTGGGTGAAAGTCGGTGCCAGCTGGCTGCTGGCAGAGATGCTGCTGTTTTTTATCCCGGCAGTGGTGGCGGTGGTGAATTACGCTGATCTGTTGCAGATTGATGGATGGCGGATTTTTGTGGTGATTGCGGTCAGTACGCTACTGGTGCTGGCAACGACCGCCCTGGTGGTGGATCGCCTGTACCGCTTCGAGGTCGCGCGGGCCGCGCGTAAGCAGGGCGGCGACGATGCGTAATCTGTTTATCAGCCTGATGTGTGCGGCCGTCACGCTATTGATTTATTACCTGAATAAACGGCTGTATCGCCGCTGGCCAACACTGTTACTGATGCCGCTGATCATGACGCCGCTCATTCTGGTGGCGCTGCTGCTGCTGACCCATATCAGCTGGCAAAACTATATTGCGGAAAGCCACTGGCTACTGTGGCTGTTGGGCCCCGCGACGCTGGCCTTTGCGGTGCCGGTCTATGAAAATCTGGCGGTGATTAAACGCCACTGGTTATCGCTGAGTGCCGGTGTGTTAACCGCCACAACAGTCTCGGTATGCAGTTCCGTCTGGCTGGCGCGCTTACTGAATTTACCGGAAACTATTCAGCGAAGTCTGGCCGTGCGCTCCATTACTACGCCCTTTGCGCTGGCGGCGGCCAAACCCATGGGTGCGCAGCCCGATCTGGTGGCGCTGTTTGTGGTTGTGACAGGCGTATTTGGCATGGCGGTAGGGGATGTGCTGTTCCTGCGCATCGCCATCAAACAGGGCGTGGCGAAAGGGGCCGGATTCGGTGCCGCTTCGCACGGTGCCGGTACGGCACGCGCTTATCAACTGGGGCAGCAGGAAGGCGTGGTATCTAGCCTGGTGATGATGCTGTCTGGTGTAGTAACCGTCATACTGGCACCGTTCATCGGGCACCTGATGTGGGCACACTGAGCCCGGTGATGACAGGCCTGAATGCGCCTGTCATCCGCTCTTTTCCGCTTAACTTACAGCGCGTTGTCCGTTTTGGCACAAAATGACATCTCTTTTTACGTAAAGCTTTCCAAATTTAGTTGTCACCTCGTTTCAGACTGCTACCCTTGATGCGGAATTATTTGACCCATCATGGAGAGAATCATGTTTAAGCAACTTGTTACCGGAAGCGCTCTGAGCTTCATTATGCTGAGCGGCGCCGCGCAGGCCATCGAGGGCAGCGTCGATGTTGGCGAGCACAGCACCAACCTGAATGTCGGTTTGGGCACGACCTCACCAGGCCTGTTCCTGAACGGCAACTGGTTGCGTAGCGATCATGACGGCAGCACTTACGGCGCTGGCCTGGGCTACAACGTCGATTTCGGCGATCTGCGACTGGCGCCAACCGCAAAGGCGATTTTTACCCATCCTGAAGACGGGAAAGACGGATTTGCGGTGGCGCTGGGCGGCAGCGCGCAGTACAACTTCAACAGCATGTGGGGCCTGTACGGCCAGTATTATTATGCGCCGGAAGGCCTTACCGATCATCTTGACAGCTACCAGGAAGCGAGCGGCGGTGTGAGCTTTACGCCAGTCTCTCTGCTTAACCTGCGCGTGGGTTATCAGTATATCGAGCTGAATAATAAAGGCGGTCGTAAAGACAACGTCCTGGTCGATGGTCCATACGTGGGTGCATCACTGCGCTTCTGATAGTGGCCTGAGAAAAAGGGCAGGGACCTCGCGGACCCTGCCCTTTTTTTATGCCCGGGAAAAGGGATTAGTGCGCTTTGCCTTGCTCAATACCGGCACCGGTCTGGGAGCGAATAAACTGCGCCCGGAAGCGTGAACGCTCTTCTGCGCCCTGTTGCGAATGATCGGTTACCGAAAACAGCCAGGTGCCCACAAAGGCGATAGTAATAGAGAACAGGGCCGGATATTCATACGGATAGATCGGCGAAGCATGGCCCAACACCTGAACCCAGACGGTAGGGCCAAGAATCATCAGCACCACGGCGGTGATCAGCCCTAACCAGCCGCCGACCATCGCGCCGCGGGTGGTGAGTTTAGACCAGTACATGGAAAGCAGGATAATCGGAAAGTTACAGCTGGCCGCAATCGAGAACGCCAGGCCGACCATAAACGCGATGTTCTGTTTTTCAAACAGAATACCCAGGGCTATCGCCACAACACCGAGCACCAGCACCGTAATTTTCGACACTCGCAGCTCGTCGCGCTCGCTGGCCTGGCCCTTACGGTAAACGCTGGCATACAAATCGTGAGAGACCGCCGAAGCGCCCGCCAGCGTCAAGCCAGCCACCACGGCCAGAATCGTGGCGAATGCCACGGCTGAAATAAAGCCCAGGAAGGTGCTGCCGCCAACCGCATTCGCCAGGTGTACCGCCGCCATATTGGTGCCGCCGATTAACGCGCCGGAGGCATCTTTAAAGGCCGGGTTGGCACCGACCAGCAGTATGGCGCCGAAACCGATAATAAAGGTCAGAAAGTAGAAGTACCCCATAAAACCGGTGGCCCAAAATACGCTTTTACGTGCCTCTTTGGCGTCGGCAACGGTAAAGAAGCGCATCAGAATATGCGGCAATCCCGCCGTACCAAACATCAGCCCCAGCCCCAGCGACAGGGCAGAAATGGGATCTTTAACCAGCCCGCCGGGCTGCATAATGGCCGCGCCTTTCGGGTGGACAGCCATCGCTTCGGTGAACAGCGTATTAAAGCTAAATCCGGTGCTTTTCATTACCATAATGGCCATGAATGAGGCACCAAACAGCAACAGAACGGCTTTGATGATCTGAACCCAGGTCGTCGCCAGCATGCCGCCGAACAGCACGTACATCACCATCAGGATCCCCACCAGGATAACGGCGATATGATAATTGAGGCCGAACAGAAGCTGGATCAGTTTACCTGCCCCAACCATCTGAGCAATCAGATAGAGCGCAACCACCACCAGTGAACCGCAGGCTGACAGGGTGCGTATGGGTTTTTGCTTCAGGCGATACGAGGCAACATCGGCAAAGGTATAGCGCCCCAGATTACGCAGCCGTTCTGCAATCAGAAACAGAATCATCGGCCAGCCGACCAGAAAGCCCAGCGAATAGATTAAGCCGTCATAGCCCGAGGTATACACCAGCGCCGAAATACCCAGAAAAGAGGCGGCGGACATGAAGTCGCCTGCCATGGCCAGCCCATTCTGAAAGCCGGTGATATTTCCGCCTGCGGTGTAGTAATCGCTACGCGAACGCGTTCGCTTCGACGCCCAGTAAGTGATACTCAAGGTGGCGCCGACGAAAATCACAAACATGACGATCGCCTGATAGTTAACAGCCTGTTTCTGTACCGCGCCCGTAATGGCATCGGCGGCCAGAGCAGAAAATGGCAGCAGCGCTGCCAGCATCCACAGCATAAGACGTATCATGGTTTTACCTCGCTGAGGATAGCCTTCGTCAGACGATCAAACTCGCCGTTTGCGCGCCAGACGTACACGCCGGTTAGGACAAAGGAGATGACGATCAGCCCCACGCCGAGCGGAATGCCGCGTGTCACATTGGTGCCGGCATGAAGAGGCGTGCCCAGCCAGCCAGGGGCAAAAGCAATAAGCAGAATAAAGCCGACATACAGCACCAGCATAATTAACGACAGCAGCAGGGCAAAGGACTGGCGCTTGTGTACCAATTCCTGAAAGCGAGGATTACGTTCAATTTGTTGGTAGATCCTTTCCTGTTCGGGCAGGGCATCATTCATCACATTATCTCCAGAAGCATGCAGGCGTGGACCTCACGCAAAAGCGTGAATGAGTTATATTTTTGTGACTACAGAAACACACTACGTAGGGAAGTGGTGGCGGAAAGCCTGATGCTTTCCGCCGGGTTGTTACGGCATGGTGATGGACTGTTTCTCTTCAAGCAGTTTCTCAACGACGCCAGGATCGGCCAGCGTTGACGTATCGCCTAAATTACTGGTATCACCCGCGGCGATTTTCCGCAGGATACGGCGCATGATTTTACCGGAGCGGGTTTTTGGCAGAGAGTCGGTCCAGTGCAGCACATCGGGCGTGGCGATCGGGCCAATTTCTTTGCGTACCCAGTTACGCACGTCGGTGTAAAGCTCTGGTGAGGGCTCCTCGCCGTGATTCAGGGTGATATAGGCGTAAATCGCCTGGCCCTTAATGCTGTGCGGGATCCCCACCACAGCGGCTTCGGCAATTTTAGGGTGGGAAACCAGGGCCGATTCGATTTCTGCCGTGCCCAGACGGTGCCCTGACACATTCAGCACATCATCCACGCGGCCGGTGATCCAGTAATAACCGTCCTCATCCCGTCGCGCGCCGTCACCGCTAAAGTAGGCATTTTTGAAGGTAGAGAAATAGGTTTGTTCGAAACGGTCGTGATCCCCGAACAGCGTTCGGGCCTGGCCAGGCCAGGAGTCAGTGATAACCAGGTTACCTTCGCAGGCTCCTTCCTGAGGATGCCCCTCATTATCGACCAGCGCGGGCTGTACGCCAAAGAAAGGCGTGGTCGCAGAACCGGCCTTAAGCCGCGTTGCGCCGGGTAGCGGGGTGATCATAAACCCCCCGGTTTCGGTCTGCCACCAGGTATCCACTATTGGACACTGGCTGTTGCCGATTTTTTTGTGATACCACTCCCAGGCTTCCGGATTAATCGGCTCACCGACCGAACCCATAATACGCAGGCTGCTACGGTCGGTGCCTTCAATCGCCTTGTCCCCTTCGGCCATCAGCGCGCGGATAGCCGTGGGCGCGGTGTAGAGCAGGGTGACTTTATGCTTATCCACCACCTGCGCCATGCGGGCGGACGTCGGCCAGTTGGGCACGCCTTCAAACATCAGCGTCGTGGCACCGCAGGCCAGCGGGCCATACAGCAGATAGCTGTGGCCGGTAACCCAGCCTACGTCAGCCGTACACCAGTAGATATCGTCCTGATGGTAGTCAAAAACAAACTTAAAGGTGGTCGCAGCGTAAACCAGATAGCCGCCGGTCGTATGCAGCACGCCTTTCGGCTTGCCGGTTGAACCTGAGGTATACAGGATAAACAGCGGATCTTCTGCCTGCATTTCTGCCGCAGAGTGGTTGGTACTGGCGTTCTGCATCAGCTCGTGCCAGTGCCTGTCACGTCCTTCAACCCAACCGACGTCTTTGCCGGTACGTTGAAAGACCACGACGTTTTTCACGCTGTTTACGTTGGGATTTTTTAACGCATCATCCACATTTTTTTTCAGTGGGATCGTACGCCCCGCGCGCACGCCTTCATCGGCTGTCACAATTAAGGCTGCACTGGAGTCGATCACACGACCTGCCACCGCTTCCGGTGAAAAGCCGCCAAAAATAACCGAATGCACGGCGCCAATGCGCGCGCAGGCCAGCATGGCGACCGCGGCTTCCGGCACCATTGGCATATAAATCGCGACGACATCGCCTTTTTTAACCCCGAGCAGCTCCAGCACGTTGGCAAAGCGACAGACATCGGCGTGAAGCTGACGAAAGGTTATTGTTTTGCTTTCGTTGGCATCATCACCTTCCCAGATGATGGCAGGATGATCGCCCCGGGTTGCCAGGTGACGATCCAGGCAGTTCGCCGCCAGATTGAGCGTGCCGTCCTCATACCAACGAATGGAAATATTGCCAGGCGCAAAAGACGTGTTTTTAACTTTGCTGTAAGGCTTTATCCAGTCAAGGATTTTACCTTGCTCCCCCCAGAATGTTTCTGGATCGGTAACCGATTGCTGGTACATCGCCTGATACTGTTCGGCAGTAATCAGCGCGTTTGCTGCAATATTTTCTGGAACAGGATAGATATGATGTTGGCTCATGGCGAATCTCCTTGAAGATGTTAATCATATGTCAATCAATGGTTAAGTGAAGCCCGACAACCGGTTTTGTTTCTTTTTTGCGCCATAGATCACGCGTTAACCTTGCTGACATAAAAACGTCGTGAATTGGATAAAATCACCCTAACTCCCTGCAAAAAATGGGGATTTAAGTTGCAACATTTTGTGAAGGGCTCTGGTTAAAAAAACAGCGAACGAACCGCGCAGACATTGAGCATTGCCTGAATAGCTATGCGAAAACTTATCGAAGGTTTACTTTTCATAACAGCAGGTTAGGGATTTGCGCCTGTGCCAGCATTTTATGCTTAAGAGATGGTGAAGTTTTAATCGAAGCCTCCAAGGGTTGCATTTACCACAGTGAAAATGGTACTTATCTCGCCCCTGATCATCAGGTATCAACTCAGACCGCGTCTGAAAATGGGTATGGAAATCATCGCATTTCAATGCGGGACGCCGTCTATAAACACCCTCTAATTTACCGGGCTTTTTGCTCACTTCCCTGTGTGTATTGTCTTCTGCACCTTCGCAGTAGAGAGAAACGGGTTTTGACTGAGGAAATTACGCGTTATGAAAGGTTTTAAAATCAGCCTTGCCTGGCAGATTCTGATCGCACTTGTGCTTGGCATCATCGTGGGTGCCGTGTTGCATAATCAGCCAGAAGATCGTGAATGGTTAGTCAATAATATTCTCAGCCCGGCGGGCGATATCTTTATTCATCTGATTAAGATGATTGTCGTGCCCATCGTGATTTCATCCTTGATTGTCGGCATTGCGGGTGTCGGGGATGCGAAAAAGCTGGGACGCATTGGTCTCAAAACCATTTTGTACTTTGAAGTGATTACCACCGTTGCCATTGTTGTTGGTATTACCCTGGCCAACGTGTTTAAGCCCGGCACCGGCATTGATATGTCTACGCTGGCAACGGTGGACATCTCTAAATATGAAGCCACAACCGCTCAGGTGCAGGAAGGCACCCACAGTCTGGTGGCGACCATCCTGTCGCTGATCCCGCAGAACATCTTTGCCTCAATGGCGAAGGGTGAAATGCTGCCGATTATCTTTTTCTCGGTACTTTTTGGGCTGGGACTGTCCGCTCTACCGTCAGAACAGCGCGATCCGCTGGTCAATCTGTTCCGTGGCGTATCAGAAACCATGTTTAAAGTGACGCATATGATTATGCGTTACGCGCCAGTGGGCGTGTTTGCGTTGATCGCCGTGACGATTGCTAACTTTGGCTTCGCGTCGCTGTGGCCGCTCGCGAAGTTGGTGCTGCTGGTATATGTGGCGATCCTCTTCTTTGCCTTTGTGGTGCTGGGAGCGGTCGCGCGTTTCTGCAAGCTACGCATTACGACGCTGATGCGCATTTTAAAAGATGAGCTGATCCTGTCTTACTCAACGTCCAGTTCAGAAACCGTGCTGCCGCGCATCATGGAGAAAATGGAAGCCTATGGCGCGCCCAAAGCGATTACCAGCTTTGTCGTTCCGACCGGCTATTCGTTTAACCTGGATGGATCAACGCTGTATCAGAGCATCGCCGCCATCTTTATTGCTCAGCTGTATGGCATTGATCTGTCGCTGACGGACGAAATTATTCTGGTGCTGACGCTGATGGTCACCTCCAAAGGCATTGCGGGCGTGCCCGGCGTATCCTTTGTTGTGCTGTTGGCAACGCTCGGCAGCGTGGGTATTCCGCTGGAAGGGCTGGCGTTTATTGCGGGCGTGGACCGCATTATGGATATGGCCCGCACCGCGCTCAACGTGGTGGGTAATGCTCTGGCAGTGCTGGTCATTGCGCGCTGGGAAAACCAGTTCGATACAGAACAGGCTAAAGCGTACGAATTACAGTTACGGACGCAAACCGCCAGTTAACAGCGGGTTAGCAAGACAAAGGCTCAACGGTGGTTGGGCCTTTTTTTTACCCCGTTTTTATCACCGCAGAAAAAAACGTGGGCAGAGGATGAATTATTCATTCGTTGTGTTAAAAATATCCAGAATAAATTATTCCTGTGGAGGACGAGTGTGAAAATCGATCTCAGTCAGATGATCACGGAAGGGCGCAATCCGGCCAGCCAGCATATTGATGAAATGAGCACAGAGGCGATGCTGCGGGTCATCAACGAGGAAGACAAAAAAGTCGCTCTGGCCGTGGAGGCGATCGTGCCGGAGATTGCGCGCGCGGTGGAGGCGATCTGCGCGGCGTTCAGCGCAGGGGGACGTCTGATTTACTGCGGTGCCGGGACATCCGGCCGTTTAGGTATTCTTGATGCAAGTGAATGCCCACCAACCTTCGGAACGCCACGTGACCAGGTTATTGGCCTGATTGCTGGGGGCCATCAGGCCATCTTGCAGGCGGTAGAAAACGCAGAAGACAATGTGGAACAGGGCGCTCAGGATCTGAAGGCTATTCACTTTAGCCGCCACGACGTGCTGGTCGGCATCGCTGCCAGTGGACGGACGCCCTACGTATTGGGGGCGCTGGACTATGCCCGGCAGTGCGGTGCCTCCACGATAGCGCTGACCTGTAATCCACACAGCAAAATGGCTCAGGTCGCCGATATCGCCCTGACGCCAGTAGTGGGGCCTGAAGTGGTGACGGGATCATCACGCATGAAAGCCGGAACCGCACAGAAGCTGGTGCTGAATATGCTCACCACCGGAGCGATGATTCGTAGCGGTAAGGTTTACGGCAACCTGATGGTGGATGTTGAAGCCACTAACCAAAAGCTGGTGCAGCGGCAGGTTAACATTGTTATGCAGGCCACTGACTGTGATGAAGCCAGCGCCCGCTCGTCGCTGTCAGCCTGTGGCGGACACTGTAAAACCGCCATCCTCATGGTGTTGGCAGGATTAAATGCCGATGAGGCGATCGCGCTGCTCGCTAAGCACCAGGGCTTTATCCGCAAAGCATTACAGGATTCGGGAGCGCGCTAATGGCAAAAATGACCGATGCACTTCTGCACGATATCGTGCAGGCAGTGGGCGGCGCGGCGAACATCGTCGTATGCGGCAACTGTATGACGCGTTTACGACTGACGCTGAGACACAATCAGGCCGATATTGCCCGGCTGAAACGCCTGCCCGGCGTGCTGGGCGTCATCGACAGCGATGATCAGTTGCAGATAGTGCTCGGTCCTGGTAAGGCACAGACGGCGGCAGAACGGATGCAGGCCATCCTGGCGCAGGCGCAGGGCGATGCCGCGGTATTGCACCAGGTAGCGGCAGAACAGAAACAGCAGATAAAAGCCAGGCAGACTGGCGCGCTGCAGCAGTTCCTGGCACGCTTCGCCACCATTTTTACGCCGCTCATTCCGGGTTTTATTGCCGCAGGTTTACTGCTGGGGTTTGCCACCCTGATTGAGCAAAGCCTGCACCTGAGCACGCCTGGCGGTCATCCAGGCTGGCTGATTCAGGGCGTGGCCTATATGAAAGTGTTCGGCAAAGGGCTGTTTACCTTCCTCAGCATTCTGATTGGCTACAACGCGCAAAAAGCCTTTGGCGGCACGGGCGTAAACGGGGCCATCATCGCCTCGCTGTTTATTCTGGGCTACGTGCCGGATGCCAAAGTCGGCTATTACAGCGGTATGGACAGCTTTTTTGGTCTGGCTATCGATCCGCGCGGTAATATCATCGGGGTGCTGCTGGCGGCCATGTTTGGTGGCTGGCTGGAAAGGCAGCTGCGCACGATCATTCCAGACAATCTGGATATGATTCTCACCTCGCTGCTGACCTTATTGATCACGGGCGCGCTGACATACCTGCTGATTATGCCGGTCGGCGGCGAGCTGTTTAAGGGCATGTCATGGCTCTTTATCCACCTTAATAACAACCCGTTTGGCTGTGCGCTACTGGCCGGACTGTTCCTGATCGCCGTCATGTTTGGCATTCATCAGGGATTTATCCCGGTCTATTTTGCCCTGATGGAAACCCAGGGATTTAACTCACTGTTTCCGATTCTCGCCATGGCGGGTGCCGGTCAGGTCGGTGCCTCGCTGGCGCTCTGGTGCAAAGCGGAAAAGGGCGCGCTGCTGCGTGCCCAGATAAAAGGCGCTATCGTGCCAGGGTTACTGGGCGTGGGGGAACCGCTTATCTACGGAGTAACGCTGCCGCGCCTCAAACCTTTTATTACCGCCTGCTGTGGCGGTGCGGTCGGCGGGTTCTTTATTGGCTTAGTGGCATGGCTGGGGCTGCCGGTAGGCATGAATACCGTATTTGGTCCGTCTGGACTGGTCACGCTGCCGCTGATGACGTCGCATCAGGGGATTTTTGCCGGCATGGCTGTCTATCTGGGGGGATTGATTGTCGCATGGGTTAGCGGCTTTTTACTGACGTGGTGGTTCGGCACCCGCAATGTCGACCTGCGCTGAATTGATAAATAAAACACGAAGAAAGCCTGTTAAGCAGGTCTGTAAAAAAATAAGGATGGGGAATCTGTTGCATCAAAACGTCCCTAACACTGTCTCGGGCTTACCAGTCTGCGTACTCAACCCGCTACGTTCGCAATGAATGATCGCGGTATAAATACCAAAAGCCGCCCTAAAGCGGCTTTTTAAATGCAACAAATTTGCGCGTAGCACTAAAGAGTCATTACGCAAGTGCCGAAAACATAAAAAAAGGTAATCTTTACCTTTTAACACTCACTCATTAACACTTCTGGTGTAAGTCTGACTGGTACGAGCAAGGACTCCTATGCGCAATAACCAACCTGTTTCCCAGCGTGAATATGTCTATGACGATCATGCCACACTGATGTCAACGACCGACCTGAATAGCTATATCACCTATGCCAACGACGCCTTTATTGAGGCCAGTGGTTTTACCTCTGATGAGGTAAAAGGGCAGCCGCACAATATGGTGCGCCATCCGGATATGCCACCAGAAGCCTTTGCAGATATGTGGGCCACCTTAAAACAGGGTGAACCCTGGACCGCGCTGGTTAAAAACCGGCGTAAAAACGGAGACCATTACTGGGTGCGGGCGAATGCCATTCCGGTGGTGCGTGACGGCAAGGTCCAGGGCTATATGTCCGTTCGCACCAAGCCCTCAGCGCAGGAGGTTAAACAGTGTGAAGCGCTGTATCGCGATTTCCGCGAAGGACGCGCAAGGGGCCGCCAGTTTCACAAAGGGCTGATTATACGCAGCGGCTGGCGTCGTCTTGGATCGATATTAAAAACGTTGCCGCTCCGCTGGCGCATTCGCACTGCGTTACTGGCTGTCTTGCCGCTGTCGGTTGCGGGCGTCTGGGCATTGGGCGTTGCGCCACTGGCGCTGGCGGGCTTTACGGGCGGTATGGCCTGCCTGCTGTTGCTGGCCAGCCTGTGGCTCGAACAGCAGATCTCGCGTCCCATCGAGCGCATGTGCAGGCAGGCGCTGCGTGTGGCAACCGGTGCCAGCCATCAGGTTGAGCAGATGGATCGCATCGACGAGGTAGGACTGACGCTACGCGCCATTGGACAGCTGGGGCTGATGTTCCGCTGGTTAGTCGATGATGTCAGTGGCCAGGCCATTAATGTGCTGAGTGCCAGTGATGCGATTGCCCGTAGCAATAATGAACTGAGTCGTCGCACCGAGCAGGCGGCGGCCAACGTACAGCAAACGGCCGCGACCATGAACGAAATGACTGCAACGGTAAAAAGTAATACGCAGACCGCACAGGAAGTGAGTTCGCTCTCTGTTAACACCAGTGAAGCGGCAAGCAAGGGCGGCGAGGTCATGAAGGAGATGATGGGAATGATGGCAGAAATCGCTGACAGCTCACAGCGCATTGCCAGTATCACCAGCGTTATCGACAGCATTGCTTTCCAGACCAACATTTTGGCGCTGAACGCGGCGGTAGAGGCGGCCAGAGCGGGTGAACAGGGGAAAGGGTTCGCCGTGGTGGCCGGTGAGGTGCGGAGCCTGGCACAGCGCAGCGCAAAAGCCGCCAGCGAGATTAAAGCGCTGGTTGAAACCAGCGCCAGCCGGGTCAATTCGGGTAACGAGCATGCGGGTGCCGCAGGCCATACCATGCAGGACATTGTGCAGCAGGTCCAGAACGTGACGTCACTGATCGGCCAAATCAGCGCCGCGACAGCAGAACAGTCCACCGCGTTGAGTGAAGTGAGCACGGCGGTGGAAGATCTGGACGATATTACCCATCAAAACGCCGCCCGCGTTCAGGAAAGCGCAGAAGCCTCAGGGCGCATGACGCATCAGGCTAACCGGCTGGTTGAAGCGATCAGCGTGTTTCGCTAAGACGCGACCGCCTGCGTGCCCGCATAGCCGGCACGCAGCGCACCGGGTGACTGGCCGATTATTCGTTTAAAGGCCCGGCTAAAAGCGGCCAGTGAACCATAGCCCAAATCGAAAGCGACCGTTTCCAGCGCCTCACCATGGTCGGCGATGCGTTTAACCGCCAGTCGCATGCGCAATTCGGTCAGGTAGCGCAGCGGCGTCATACCGGTGGCATGAAGAAAGCGTTCGGCAAATACCGAGCGTGAGCTACCGGCTTCGCGCGCTAAACGTTCTACCGTCCAGTTCTCGCCCGGAGAACGGTGCATGGCGGCAATGGCCTCACTCAGGCGCGGATCGCGCATCGCTTGCACCAGCCCGCTACTTTGCCCACAGCCATTTTCTACCCAGCCACGCACCACCAGGGCCGCAACCACATCCGCCAGACGCGAAAGAATCCCGGCGTGACCCGCGTGTCGGGTACGTGATTCACGCTCCATCGCCTCCAGCATTGGGCGAATCTCCGGGTAGTGTGACAGCAGCGTACTGACCAGCATGACGTCCGGCATCGTGTTGATCAGCGGCTGCATGCCGCCCAGTTCAAATGCCATGCTGGCGCTGAATAACAGGACGCTGTGGTCATCTTCACAGGCATCAGCCGGTGCCGTAATGGCACAGATACTGTCACAGATCGGTTTGCTCGCCATCGCGTCAATGCACTGACAGTCGGCATCCTCACTGGAGAGCAGGCTGTGCGGCTTACCGTGAGGGATCAGCAGGGCATCGCCACTGTTCAGCGTGAAAAGCGCGCCGGATGCGCCACGCACCAGCAGCGTACCGCGCCCGACAAAATGAAACTGGGCCCGTCCCGGAGAATCATTAAAGCGCAGGCCAAAAGGGGCGCTGACGGCAATGCGCTGGTAGTTAACGCCATACAGGCGCATGCCCATTAGCAACTCACTGGTCAACTCATCGTAACGGCTCATCACAGAAATCCAGACGAATTATCAAAAATGACGGTGTAACCATCATAGATCGTCTTGCTCATCCCCTCTATGCTCAGCACTACTTTTTTTTCCGGAGAAGCAACATGAGTCTCAACACTGAAGTGGCTGATGAGGTTTCCATACCCACTCAGCCAGCGTGGGGCGCCGTCTTTGCGATGTCGTTTGGCGTATTTAGCCTGATTACCGCCGAGTTTTTACCTATTAGTTTGCTGACGCCGATAGCGCGCAGCCTGAACGTTTCGGAAGGTCTGGCGGGACAGACAGTGACCGTCACGGCCCTGATTGCGCTTCTCACCAGTCTGACGGTAGGCAGCCTGGTCCGACGCATCGATCGCCGGGTGGTGATGCTGGCCTTCTCATTACTGCTCATCGTTTCCGCATTGATGGTGGCACTGGCCGCCAATCTGACCGTCATTTTGCTGGCGCGCGTCCTGCTGGGGGTGGCCATTGGTGGCTTCTGGACGTTGTCTACCGCTATTACCATGCGGCTGGTGCCCGCCGATCAGGTCCCTCGCGCACTCTCCATCGTGTTTAGTGGTATCTCACTGGCGACCATTATTGCGACCCCGCTGGGCAGTTATCTGGGCGGGCTGGTAGGCTGGCGAGCGATCTTCCTGTTTACGGCGGGCCTGGGCGCGACTTCCCTGCTCTGGCAGTTTTTCACCCTTCCCGCCATGCCTGCCGAAGGCAACGCGCGCAGCGGCGGTGTGCTGGCGTTGTTACGGATAAATGTCATGCGCTGGGGAATGCTGGCGGTGATCATGATGTTTACTGCCCACTTTGCTTTTTTCACCTATCTGCGACCGTTTCTGGAAAGCGTGGCGCGGCTTGACCTCAGCCAGCTGTCTCTGGTGCTGCTGGCATTTGGCATCGCTAACTTTGTGGGTACGTATCTGGCCGGTTATCTGGTGACACGTAGCGTATCACTGACGCTGAGCGGAATGGCCCTGCTGATGGGCGCGACGGCCCTGATGCTGGTGAGTTTTGGCCATACTGGCTGGCTGGTTGCAGGCGGTGTCGCGATCTGGGGCCTGGCGTTTGGTTCGATGCCGACGGGCTGGTCCACGTGGATTTCTCGTGCAGTGCCAGACGATGCTGAATCGGGCGGTGGGTTACTGGTGGCAACCATTCAGTTAGCGATTACGGTGGGCGCGGCGGCGGGAGGCTGGATGTTTGACTTACGCGGTGCAGGCGGCGTTTTCCTTGCCAGTAGCGCGCTGATGCTGGTGGCGGCAGTAACGATCTTTTCCCGCGTCAGGCATCACGGTTAATGAGACTCATGGCAGCGATATATGCTGCCTTTTTATTGCGGTCTGGTTTTTTAACCTTTTGTGTTTTAACAGGGCTAAACGTGCTTTTCAATTTCAGTTTTATTGAACAACTTAAGCAAAACCCTCTGCTTTTTTCTGATCAATATTCGGCCTATTATGTTTTCACACAAGGCAAAACGCCTTAAATAAACTGAAAATGACCGAGGAAATTATCATGAAAACTATCAAAACTTTTGCTGCTGTTATCGCCCTTGCCGTTCTTCCTGTTGCAGGCTTCGCGCAAACTGTGACAGCGACCGGTTCTACTCTGGACAGCACCGAAGCGAAAATTGCTGCGCAGGCGCAAGAAGCTGGTGCTTCCTATAAAATCACCGAAGCTAACACCAATAACGGCGTGCACATGACCGCTGAACTGCTGAAATAATGCTTGAAGTTGTGTGCTGACAGGACGCCTAAGGGCGTCCTGGCGGCGTTTGTGGATGCCCGCCGTTTCATCTTTTCCCTTCCAGGTTCCCCATCAGACTCCTTTGTTATTCGCCACTAAGCCTGTCAGCTGTGCAGACGCTTGCCTGATTTTTGGGCGCGATAACGTGCAGGCTTCTCCGCTGCGGCCGCGATTTCACGCGAAAGACGATTTGCTGCCATTAATAGCCAGGTGCAAGACAGGCTGGCCTCGGACGATCCCTGATGCAGCAAGACGGTAAGACCACGTAAGCCTGGTCGGACGACAGCCGATGGCAAAGTCCATCACGGGCTAAGGGAAGCAGAGCCTGGGCAGAAGGGGAAGACGTAAACCGCATCAGTAACCGGTTTACCGGTCTGCTGCGCTCAGCAAGTCGCCAGGTTCTGCTTGTCAGTCTGGATTGCGTGAAGCGCGGCCAACAATCCTGGCAGGCACCGACTCATGACTCTGGATTCGCGATAATTTGCCTGCGGCATGAGGCTGCCGCAGGCGAAGAGCCTGGTTATGACACGTCTTCAGAGGCGTCACGCATCATCTCACCGTGCGGCACGTCATCCAGAATCTGCTCAAAGCTGCGCAGACGTTTATAGATAGACATCAGCTCAACCAGCGTCGACCATGAGGTGATCAGGTACTGGAACGAGCTGCGGACCTGATCGAAAACGTTGGTTATCTGGTTAAGCAAACCCAGCGTTATCGTTCCGGCGACAATGGACGGGAACAACAGAAACAGTCCAAAGACGTTATCGACCTGAAGATAAAGAATGCGGCTGATGTTGAAGTAGAGATAGTGAAAATACAGACGGAAATAGTTAACCCGCACGTTGTTGAACAGCACTTTTACCGTGGGTGGTGTGGCACGGTCGGCGTTGTCTTCGCCGTAAACCAGCTCTTTACGATAAGCAGCTTCAACCCGTTGATTACGAAATTCGAGACCGGGGAGCTTAATCCCGACCAGCGCCAGCAGACCGGTACCGAACAGCGACCAGAGAACCGCAGCAATCACCAGCGCGTAAGGGAGATTCCCCAGAATCGGAATGTTTTCGACATGATGTGACAGGGCGATCAACACCGGCAGAAACGCCACCAGGGTCATAATGGCCTGGATAAAGTTCACGCCCCAGCTTTCCAGCGTTGTGGCAAAACGCATGGTATCTTCCTGCACACGCTGAGCCGCGCCTTCAACGTGGCGTAAGCGCTGCCAGTGGTGCATATAATAATTGTTCATTGCGGTACGCCAGCGGAATACCCAATGGCTGATGAAAAAAGCATTCATCACGCCAATAACGACCGCAATTAAGGCAATGCCCAAAAAGGCCATCACCTGAGCATAAAATTCGTTGATTTGAACCGAGCCGGCTTTCGTCAGCGCTTTTTGGATCAAATCATAAAAAGGGCCATACCAGGCGTTTACGGCAACGCCAACCTGCACACCAAACCAGGTGACAAAAATAATCAGTGCCGAACCCCATACCGACCAACGTTGCCAAGGATGGTTGTCAGTTAGTCGCCAGGCTATCGCGAAAATTGCCACCATCAGCCAGTAATAGGCATAAAACCACAACTCACCCGGCGCAATAAACCGCATTACCGTCGTGGGCAAGGGCTGCTTGATGGCGGCCTGAAAAGCAGGCCAAAAATGGGCCGGTAAATCGCTGGCAAAGCCAAACCAGCCAAAAATCGCCAGTAAACTCCAAAGGGCGGCCGAGCTGAAAAACAGTCCCGGTCGCGGGAAGAAAGACTTAAACATAGGTACTCCGCTGTTGTGTAATCGCTTTTATAACGTTTAAACGGCTATCTGTCTGTAGCCTGTTGTTTCTGAACATGACATCGACAAAATATATGTTAATGAAATTGTGCTTTTTTGTTTCCTTAAACTAAATGTTTATTGGCAATGGTGTTACACTTATATTCACTGTTACCGGTAACAGTTCGTTGTACCCGAAATCCGCAGATAAAAACCACTACAACGCACTCACTTCTCTTTTTCGTACCGCAGTTGATGCGGTGATGAGGCAATGTCATGTCAGACCAGAAAAAGGGTCATTCACGCAGGGATTTTTTGCTGAAGACCATCACCCTGGCGCCCGCAGTGGCGGTAGGCAGTAGCGCACTTGGTGCATTTTCTGCGCCCGTTCAGGCGGCTGCGCCCGCCGCACCCCAGTCTGCCCGAGATTATCAGCCCACCTGGTTTACCGCCGAGGAATTTGCCTTTATCAAGGCGGCCGTTGCGCGTCTGATTCCTGCTGATGAACGCGGCCCCGGCGCGTTGGAAGCAGGCGTGCCCGAGTTTATCGATCGTCAGATGAATACGCCTTACGCCACCGGAGCGAACTGGTATATGCAGGGGCCTTTCAATCCCGACGTCCCTAAAGAAATGGGCTATCAGCTGCCGCTGGTGCCGCAACAGATCTACCGTCTCGGTCTGGCTGATGCCGATCATTACAGTCAGCAGCAGCACGGTAAGGTGTTTGCCCAACTCGACGCCGGGCAGCAGGACGCATTATTACAGGCCATGGAGAGCGGCAAAGCCGGTTTCCGTCAGCTGCCCGCCAACGTGTTTTTCTCATACTTATTGCAGAACACCCGCGAAGGCTTCTTTAGCGATCCCATCCACGGCGGCAATCAGGGCATGGTGGGCTGGAAGCTCATCAACTTCCCTGGCGCACGCGCCGACTTTATGGACTGGGTAGAGCGCGGTGAACGCTATCCGTTCCCGTCAGTGTCGATTCGTGGAGAGAGAAGCTGAGCATGGCAAATGAATTAAAGAAAGTGGATGCCGTGATTGTCGGCTTTGGCTGGGCGGGCGCCATTATGGCCAAAGAGCTGACCGAAGCAGGTCTGAACGTGCTGGCGCTGGAGCGCGGTCCACATCGTGATACCTATCCGGATGGTTCTTACCCGCAGTCGATTGATGAGCTGACCTACAACGTTCGCAAAAAGCTGTTCCAGGACCTGTCTAAGAGCACCGTCACCATTCGGCACGACGCCTCACAAACGGCCGTGCCTTACCGCCAACTGGCGGCCTTCCTGCCCGGTACCGGTACCGGCGGCGCCGGGCTGCACTGGTCGGGTGTCCATTTCCGGGTTGATCCCGTAGAGCTGAAGCTGCGTAGCCACTATGAGGCGCGCTACGGTAAAAACTTTATTCCTGAAGGCATGACCATTCAGGACTTTGGCGTGGACTACCAGGAGCTGGAGCCGTTTTTTGATAAAGCTGAAAAGGTGTTTGGCACCTCCGGTAGTGCCTGGAGTATTCAGGGCAAGGTCGTCGGCAAAGACAAAGGCGGTAACCCCTTTGCGCCCGATCGCTCTGACAACTTTCCACTGCCCGCGCAAAAGCGTACCTGGTCGGCTCAGCTGTTCGCCCAGGCCGCCGAGTCCGTAGGTTATCACCCTTACGATCTGCCGTCGGCGAACACCTCTGGTCCCTATACCAATACTTACGGCGCCCAGATGGGGCCGTGCAACTTCTGCGGCTACTGCAGCGGCTACGCCTGTTATATGTATTCCAAGGCATCGCCGAATGTGAATATTTTGCCTGCGCTGCGTCAGGAGCCAAAGTTTGAGCTGCGTAACAATTCTTACGTGCTGCGCGTCAACCTCACGGATGATAAGCAGCGTGCGACCGGTGTCACCTATGTCGATGCGCAGGGCCGTGAGCAGGTGCAACCGGCGGATCTGGTCATTCTGTCTGCCTTTCAGTTCCATAACGTCCATTTGATGCTGTTGTCCGGCATCGGTAAACCTTACAACCCGATCACCAACGAAGGTACGGTAGGGCGCAACTTCGCCTATCAAAACCTGTCGACGTTGAAAGCGCTGTTCGATAAAAACACCACCACCAATCCCTTCATCGGTGCAGGCGGTGCAGGCGTCGCCGTGGATGATTTCAATGCCGACAATTTCGATCATGGTCCGCACGGCTTTGTTGGCGGGTCGCCGTTCTGGGTGAACCAGGCGGGCACCAAACCGATCTCGGGGCTCCCCACGCCGACCGGCACGCCAAACTGGGGCAGTCAGTGGAAAGCCGCCGTGGCGGACACCTACACGCACCATCTTTCTATGGATGCTCACGGTGCGCACCAGTCTTACCGCGCTAACTATCTGGACCTGGACCCGAACTACAAAGATGCCTACGGCCAGCCGTTGCTGCGCATGACGTTCGACTGGCAGGACAACGACATTAAGATGGCGCAGTTCATGGTGGGGAAAATGCATAAAATCGCCGAAGCCATGAATCCTAAAATGATCATTGGCGGGGCGAAGAAGCCCGGTACGCATTTTGACACGACCGTGTATCAGACGACCCACATCAGCGGCGGCGCGATTATGGGTGAAGATCCCAATACCAGTGCGGTGAACCGTTATCTGCAAAGCTGGGATGTGCCGAATGTGTTCGTTCCCGGCGCTTCAGCGTTTCCGCAGGGGCTGGGATATAACCCCACCGGCATGGTCGCCGCACTGACCTACTGGTCGGCGAAAGCGATTCGGGAACAGTATCTGAAGAACCCGGGTCCCCTGGTGCAGGCATAAGGAAGATGGTGATGAAAAACGGTATTTTAGCCCTTGTGTTGGGCAGCCTCGCCTTCGCCGCCCTGGCGGATGACAGCTCGGCGGATCGGGTCAAACGCGGTGAATATCTGGCGCGCGCGGGCGACTGTGTAGCCTGCCACAGTAGTGAAGGCGGCAAGCCCTTTGCAGGGGGATTGCCGATGGCCACGCCGATTGGCACGATCTACTCCACCAATATCACGCCGGATAAATCGACCGGTATTGGTGACTACAGCTACGACGACTTTCAGAAAGCCGTGCGGCACGGTATCGCGAAAAACGGCGATACGCTCTATCCCGCTATGCCTTATCCGTCTTATGCCGTGGTCAGCGATGAAGACATGCAGGCGCTGTATGCCTACTTCATGCACGGAGTTGCCCCGGTCAGTCAGGCCAACAAAGAGAGTGATATTCCCTGGCCCCTGTCAATGCGCTGGCCGCTGGCGATCTGGCGCAACCTGTTTGCACCGGATGTAAAGGCGTTCCAGCCTGCAGAGCAGGAGGATGCGACGCTGGCGCGTGGCCGTTACCTGGTAGAAGGTCTGGGCCACTGCGGTGCCTGCCATACGCCGCGTAGTTTTACCCTGCAGGAAAAGGCGTTAACCAATGCCGGGGGAACGGATTATCTGGCGGGCAGCAGTGCGCCGGTTGACGGCTGGACCGCAAGCAATCTGCGCGGAGATAACCGCGATGGTCTGGGCCGCTGGAGTGAAGATGACCTGCGCCAGTTCCTGCGCTATGGGCGTAACGACCACACGGCGGCTTTTGGCGGCATGGTGGACGTTGTCGACCACAGCCTGCAGCACCTGACGGATGAAGACATCACGGCCATCGCCCGCTATCTGAAGTCGCTGGGTGCCAAAGATCCGCATCAGGTGGCGTTTAGCGTGGATGACGCGACGGCCAAAGCCTTATGGAAGGGCGACGACAGTCAGACGGGCGCCGCGACCTATGTGGACAGCTGCGCAGCCTGCCATAAAACCGATGGCAGCGGCTATAAACGCTTCTATCCTGCACTGCGGGGCAATCCTGTGGTGATGGCAGACGATCCGACCTCGCTGATTCACATCGTGCTGGTTGGTGGCGAACTGCGTGGAGTAAAAGGCGCGCCTTCAACCATCACTATGCCGGCATTTGGCTGGCGTCTGAACGATCAGCAGGTCGCAGACGTGGTGAACTTTATTCGTCGCAGCTGGGGCAACAATGCGGCGGATAACGTGACGGCGAAGCAGGTGGCTGCCCTGCGTGAAGAGGTCAAAGATCGTCAGGGCAATGCAGATATCAAGGTGTTAGAAGGGAAGTAGACCTCAGTGTTTCAGCCTTCCCCGCAGGGGGAAGGCTGAATGTTCAGATATGTTCCAGCCTGATACCGCGCGTCTTAGGCCCGAAAACGCCCACCGACAGCATCACCATCAGCATACTCAGCACGATAAACGCGATAACGCCATGCGTGCCGGCGTACTGCAAAATCACACCGATCAAAAGACTGCTGAATGCGGTTGATAACCGGCTGAACGAGTAGCAGAAACCCACTGCCCGTGCGCGGATGTGCGTGGGGAAAATCTCGGTCTGATAGGCATGATAGCTGCAGGTCAGCCAGGCATTCGAGAAGGTGATCAGGAAACCGCAAATAATCAGCAGTACCGGGTTGGTTTGCAGGGCAAACAGCGTACCGAATACCACCGTCATAAGCGAAGAGAGAACGATTTGCCATTTGTTTTCGAGCTGGCTGGTAAAACTGCCACAAATCAGCGATCCAATCGGGTAGGCAAGCGTGATAAAAAACGCATACAGCAGGCTGTGGGTGATCGACGTTCCCTGACCGGACAGCAATGCCGGCAGCCAGTTACCAAAACCATAAAAACCAATCGCCTGAAAGAAGTTCATGACCACCAACATAAGCGTGCGCTTGCGATAGCGGGCTGACCAGATCTCCCGAAAGCGGCTCTTCTCCGGTTTCTTGTCTGAGACGGATGGCTTCGTCAACGGCAGGCCCGGGGCGATGCCGCACCGTTTTTCCATTTTCGCCATCACCTGATGGGCCTCATCGACGCGCCCCTGCTGCACCAGCCAGCGCGCGGACTCTGGCAGGTTTTTGCGCACAAACCAGATCACCAGTGAACAGACCGCACCGGCAATCACCACCCAGCGCCAGCCTTCCAGCCCAAGGATATTTTGCGGCATCAGCCACCACGACATGAGCGCGACGGCAGGCACCGACAGGAACTGGATAAAAAACGAAAAGGCAAAAGCCCGGTTACGCAGGTGAGTGGGCACCCATTCACTCAAATAAGTATCAATGGTGACCAATTCTACGCCCAGCCCAATCCCCACCAGAAAGCGGCACAGGATCACCATCTCCGCGCTGTGCTGAAAAGCCATGAGCAGTGAAAATACGCCGTACCAGGCCAGGGCACAGATAAAGGTCAGTCGACGACCAAAGCGGTCGGCAAGGGGCGTGAGCAGGCTGGCGCCAACAAACAGCCCCAGGAAGGTAGCGGAAGCAAACGCAGCCTGATCGGTAATGCCCAGTATCCCGGCACTGCCCGCGTGAAAGATACCGGCCGCCAGCAAGCCAGTGCTGATATACCCGGTTTCAAACAGATCGTAAAGCTCAAAGAACCCGCCCAGCGCCAGCAGCGAGATAAAGCGCCATAAACCGACAGAAGAAGGTAGCGCATCAATGCGCTCAGCTAAGCTGGTGTTGGCCGACGATGCCGCCGTCGGTGCTATCCCTGTGATGAAGGCTGGTGTCATGTAAGGTGAACCTCATGTCAGGATGATTGCCATTCCCGCTACAGGCCGTGATGTGTTTTGAAAGCGTTGCCCATTCGCGAGCCGTGAAGCAGCAGAATAATCAATTACCTGATTCTTGCCGACAGGAATAGTGATGAATTTTTAGCAACGCATATTGCAGTATTGACTGGGACGGTTTTTAGGGCAGAACGTCAGGCGGCCGAGGTAAAGGCACAAGAGCCGGTCAGGGCACAAAGGCGCGGTCAGCCGTCACCACGATTGGCGGGCCGGTAAAGGCCAGGCACTCACAGGCTGACGCCGCGCCGCACAGAGTCTGTTTCCCGCTCAGGCCTGATCACCCGAGCGGGAATCCGTTTTAGACGCCAGACAGGCGGAAAGCAGAAACGGAGTGGGTCAGGTGCTGAGCCTGCTCTTCCAGCGAAGCAGCCGCGGCGGCCGACTCCTGGACCAGCGCGGCGTTTTGCTGCGTCACACCATCCATCTCAGTGACCGCCTTTTCAATCTGGCTGATACCGTGATGCTGCTCATCGGACGCGGTTGAAATGTGGTCCATCAGCTCGTTCACCCGGCTCACCGAGGAAATAATCGCATTCATCGCCTCGCCCGTGCGGCTGACCTGATCAGAACCCACGCGAATCGTCGCGACCGATTCGGCAATCAGCCCTTCAATTTCTTTCGCCGCCACGGCGCTGCGTTGCGCGAGATTACGCACTTCACCGGCGACAACGGCAAAACCCCGGCCTTGCTCACCGGCGCGCGCCGCTTCGACGGCGGCGTTCAGCGCCAGAATATTGGTTTGAAAAGCAATGCTGTTAATAACGCTGGTAATATCCTCGATCTTCTTCGAACTTTCATTAATTTTGGCCATTGAAACGATAACCTGCTGAGAAACCTTCTCGCCGGTTTCTGCGTTCTGTACCGCTTCGTTAGCCAGACGGCAGGCTTCAAACACGTTGTCCGTGTTCTGTTTAACGGTTGCCCCTAACTGCTCCATGCTGGCCGCCGTTTCCGTTAGCGCCGCAGCTTGCTGCTCGGTACGGGACGCCAGATCGATATTACCGCTGGCAATTTCCTGTGAAGCACAGGACACCGCGTGGGTTGAGTGGCGCACCCGGATAATAATGTCCGTCAGAGACGTCCGCATTTGCTCCATCGAGCTCATCAGTTGCTGAATTTCGCTCTTCGAGCCGATTTTGACCGGCACCGGGTGATCGAGCACGCCTGCCGCAATCTCGCTGCAGTGCGCTTTTGCGTTATTGAGCGGCGATAAGATATAGCGTCTGACAAAGATCAGTATCGCAATGATGATGGCCAGGAATAACAAGCCAAACACGATGAGCAGCGTGATCCCGGATGAAAAGTTGCCCTGGGCGTCAGTATTCAGTTTCTTCGCATAAGCCTCGTGTTGGGCCAGCACCTGATCCAGCACGATTTCATACTGCCGGTCGAGGCGGACTACGTTGGCAATTTGATTTTTAAAGCGCTGCTGATCGCGGGCTTCGGCCGCTTCAATCAAGGGTTGAATTCCCTGATCGCGATAAGCCAGATAGGCCTGACGATAGCGGTCTGCATCGGCCTCTTCACCCGGAATGCGTGGCGCACTCAGATAAGCCTGAAAGGCAGCATCGGCTTTAGCCGCGACGCTTTTCACGCTGTCCAGAGAATAGCCGCCCTGCGGGCCGTCGTTCTCAATTTCTTTCATGTATTCCATCAGCCGTACGCGTAACGTTCGGCTGTGGTTGATAGGATCGATAACTGATAACACTACGCGGATTTCTTTATTAACCGCATTTAACGACGCGTTGCTCCGGGCCAGTAACCAGATGCTGACCGATATGCTGATAAGAAAAAGAATTAACAGGAACGACAAAACCAGTAGTGAAGATTTTTTTAACGACATTACGCAGTCCTGAATAGGGGATTATGGACTGATATATCGGCATCAGGAGGGTAAATATTTAGTGGGAACGTGCTGAAATTAATAAACAATAAGGTGGGTAAAAGCTGAGCGAAATAATGAACCAGATGATTCAATATTATTACCTGATGATCTTTTCTGCCGGTTCGGTTATTTCGCCCTTTACGTTAGATAACCTGGGTTTTAGGGCCAGACAGATTTAACAAAGCCCGAACGACCGGCGCGTGCACAGGAACACTGCTGGCGATAAACAGCACGGCGCAAGAGGTGATGTATCGTAACGCGTTATAAACTGGCCTTTTATTTCATCATTCAACGGTCATGCTTTGTTATTATTGCCATGACAATAATATCTGACAGGAAATCACGCTTTTATTGTTGTCAGGTCTGGTCCTGTTTTATTTGTAAAATCAGCAGAGAAAAGGCTGACCTACGTCAGGTAAATAATCCGAATGATGAATCTTTATCCGGTTATCGTCGTCAACCCTGACCTGTCGTCTACACTTATTACATCGTTATAAGGAAGTCTCTACTCACCGGTATCGAGGTAATAATGCAAGTATGTCCCTATTTGTTTCTCTATGGTCGCTGTGAAGAAGCGATAGAATTCTATTTGCAGGCAACGGGTGGAAAACTGCTGCAAAAAATGACGTTTGGCGATATGCCGGAGCAGGGTGAACAGGTGGGCGATCGGTCCGCTCCGCCGTTGCCCCCTGAGAAAATTATGCATGCGCACCTCCGCATTGGTCAGGGTGAGCTGATGATGAGTGATGGCAATCCCCATCAGCCTCCGGCCTCAGAACACGCGGGCTATGCCGTGAGTCTGGCAACCAATGATGCAGAGCAGGGTAAGGCATGGTTTGAAAAGCTGTCTGCAGGCGGGAAAGTCACTACGCCATGGCAGGAGACGTTCTGGTCTAACGGCTTCGCCATGTTTATCGATAAATTCAATATTCCATGGCGCATCAACGTGGTAAAACCCGACGCGTAATACGCTGCAGTCTGTAAAGACGCGAGGCCTTCCCTATGGGAAGGCCTCAACGTTTGCCGCCACCTCTTTTCGCGGTGCGACAGCAATCAGAAGTTATAGCCAGCGACCAGGTAGTAACCCCAGCCTGTGGACTTGATTTCAGACGCGCTTTCACCAAATCCTAACTCCTGACCCGCTCCCCACTGACCGCCGTTATGAAAATAACGGGCGACGGCCGAGAAGTGCCAGTGATCGTAACCCAGCGACAGGATATGGCTGGAGGCGATTGAATTGCTGGTGCGAATCGGGCCACTCTTTTCGCGTAAGTCTGAACCCCAGTCGAAGTTGGTAAAGCCTACGTAGCCAAGGTTACCGCCCCAAAGAGTGGTGATTGGCACAAAATATTTCACTTTGAAGCGATAGCCATCCCAGCTGTTTTCATTCGCTGCACCGTAGTTTTCCCACTGGTATTTGGCATAGACGTTAAGCGACAGACCGATATCGCTGTGCGTATCGATGTCGGTGCCCAGGCCCATATACCAGGTATTCTGACGGTTGGCGCTGTTGCGGCCCATATCGTAGATATAGTTGTTCGCGAAGTACCACTCTTTAAACGGACCAAAGGCCAGGCTGGTGCCGGTCAGTTTATCAATGGAGAAACGCGGCTCAATTTCCATGAACAGCGGCGAACCGTGGTCGAAAATGCCGTTAGCATTGCTGTTGCCCACGCCAAAGAAGTTCGGCAGATCAACGTAGCCGTAAAAATCAAACCAGTCTTTTTTCGCAAACGCTTCATATTCCAGATAGACGTCATTATTGAACTGCGGTCCGAAGCGAGTATGGTAACTGCCCACCACGTTTACGCTCTGATGCCACCAGTCGGAAACGTACTGGGGAGCATTGTCAGCAGCCTGCACTGCACCGTTTAAGGAACCTGCCAGCAGGGCGCCTGCCATTAACGTTTTAAATTTCATTATATTTTGACCACTGGTTTTTATGCGCAAGACAATCGTTTGCGCGCTGTTTGGAAATCAATCCCAAAGGTTGGGCAGTAATGTACTCAGGCCGCCTGTTTTAGTTAGCGTAGCGTGCCTGTAACAGAGAGATAGAAAATAGCTTTTGGTCACATTTGTCAAAATGTGTTGCATAACAATTCATCAATATTGTGATGTTTGTCACAATATTGTCTCAGGCGAACGGAACCAGGCAACCGTTTACGTTGTCTGGTTCCGAATCAAACAGCGAGGATCAGGGAAAAGTGACGCGGACCTGAAAACCGCAACGCACACCGTGCGGATTCAGGCAATTGGACAGGGCAACGCGGATATGATGTTTGTGTGCCACGCTTCGTACAATAGACAAGCCTAACCCGCTCCCCTGGGCTTTAACATCCGGGGCGCGGGCAAAGCGATCAAACGCGCGTTCAATAAACGACTCCGGCATGCCAGGGCCGTTATCGACGATATCTACCACGGTTTGCCCGTCAACACGGTGCAGCAGGACATCCACCAGGCTGCCTTCAGGCGTATGAAGCATGGCATTGCCAATCAGGTTATCAAACAGGCTTCGCAGCTCCGATCGTCCGGCCTGCAACTGGTAGTGCGTGGTGCCGCTAAAGCCAATGTCGATACCGCGTTTATCTGCCACCACCATGAGCTGCTCAATGCTCTCTTTCAGCACATCTTCCAGCGCGATAGTTTCGAGGCTTGCGACAACCGACTGATCTTCCCAGCGTGACATATTCAGCAATTGGGTCACCAGATGGCGGGTGCGGGTCACGCCCGATTCCAGTTGTGCAAACTGACGGCTGGCCTCGCCAGGCTGAATATGCTGCCGCAGGTTCTCCAACTGCAACGTAACCGCCGTGACCGGCGTCCGCAATTCGTGAGCGGCATCTTCCATAAACTGGCGCTGTGAAGACCAGGCCGCACGAAGTTTATCCAGCAGCGAATTATAGGCGGCGACCAGCGGCTGAATTTCATCAGGCAGGCTTCCCGGTGAAACGCTGTGTGGGTGATGGGCATCCTGCGCGGCAATCTCCCGGGAGGCAACGCGCAAATCCCGGGTGATTTTGCGCACGACCAGCCAGATAACCAGTAATGACAGCGGCATCATTAAAATCAGCGGAATAATCGCCGACAGCGCCCGCCTCACCATCATTTCTTTCATGTAGCTGAGATTGAGCATCACCTGAATGGTCTTTATCTCGCTGCCGGGCTGGCCGGAGCGGGTATAAATTCGCCATTCGCAGTCGTGGCAGCCGCCGATCTGCACATCTTTGTAGCCGTTTTCGGCCTGTAACGGCGCGTGCAACTCAGGCCAGGAGCTGGAGCGTAGCTGACCTTTGGCATCCCATAGCTGAATGACGAAGGCGCTTTTGATCTTGTGCGCTGGCGCAATAAGCGGCATCAGTGGAGGGATTTCGCGATTCACTGACCAGGCATCGGCCAGCTTGGCGAGCTGCTCATCCTTGATGACGCCCACCATTTCACCGTAGCAGCTAAAGAAATACCAGGCCACGCCGCCAATCATCAGCAAATGAATGACCAGTAACGTACTGAGTAATTTATTCCGTAACGATCGCATAAAGATTTTCATATTGCCGGTACTCGCCAACCCAGTCCGCGCACGTTGCGGATCACATCATTATCCAGCTTGCGCCGCATGCCGTGGATTAATACGTCTACTGCATTGCTGCTGACTTCTTCGCCCCAGCCATAGATGCGGTTCTCTAACTGCTCGCGTGACAGGATGGCACCGGGCCGCTCCAGCAGCGCATAGAGCAGGGCATATTCCCGGGCGGTTAACTGCTCACGTTGCCCTTTGTACAGGACTTCGCGCGTCAGCATATCCAGTTGAACATCCCCGCTGCCCAGCACCGAATCGGCGGAACCGTGATGGCGCCGGGTAATCGCACGCATGCGGGCCATGACCTCCTGAAGATCAAAAGGCTTAAGCAGGTAGTCATCCGCACCATAATCCAGGCCCTGTACGCGCTGAGCGACCGTATCGCGGGCGGTAAGGATCAAGACCGGTGTGGCATCCCCGCGCCCGCGTGCCCGTCTCAGCACCTGCAATCCGTCGTCCCGGGGTAAGCCAAGATCAAGCAGGACGCAGCTGTAGCCGCCTTCGCTCCAGGCGTTTTGCGCATACACGCCATCGCGTACCCAGTCAACTGACCAGCCTGCCGCTTCCAGCGCCTGCTGCAAATTCGCGCCGATCATTTCATCATCTTCGACCAACAAAACGCGCATGGATGATGCCCTCCCGAAAAATGGCAACAGTGTAGCGCTGGATTATTAGCGCAGAATTATTGGGGCGCTCAGCCTGCTAAAAGGCCGGGGCGCGCCGGATGCCTGTACCTAAAGAGGCGATTTTACCGCTTTGCTAATTCTGCGCTAATTTTTCGCTAATTAAGGGATAAATTTAACGCGCTACAGTGTGTTCCCTGCACATCTGCTTTAACCAGGAGAACACCATGAATCAGCGCGAGTTTATTCGTAGTTTGCTGGAATGGATAGAAAGCAATTTAGGACACGATCTGCATCTGGACGAAGTTGCTCGCCGCGCGGGCTATTCCCGTTGGCACCTGCAACGGTTATTTCGCCAGCATACCGGCTTCTCACTGGCCGAGTATATCCGTCAGCGCCGTCTGACCGAGTCGGCCCTGACGCTGCTTAACAGCAACGAAGCGATTTTACAGGTGGCAATGAGCTATGGGTTTGATACCCAACAGGCCTACACACGAACGTTTAAAAACTATTTTATGGTCACGCCGGGTCAACTGCGCCGTCAGCGCCGGGTAGAGCCAGATCGTTTATTATTCCCTTATGCCATGGCAAGTTAGTCTCTGTATGGACATTCCCATCCGCGAACTTGTGGGAATGTCCATGCATCGTCAGGGCTGCCTCGCGTCCTTTTTCCTGCTCCCACGCTGTCCGCTTTCCTTCCGTTGCTTTATTCTGACTGCCTGAGGCACGGCGTCGTGGCTGTGCAATAACCTTCAGCAGGCCGATTTGTCCCAGGAATCCGATGACTAACAGCGATAACCTGATCGCCATGATGTTGTTTGCGCGCGTGGTGGAACTCAAAAGCTTTACGGAAGCCGCACGCGTACTCGGCGTGTCAAAGTCCCATATCAGCCGGGAAATTGCCGGGCTGGAACAGCGGCTGGGCATTCGGCTGCTCCAGCGTACGACTCGCCGGATGACGCTGACGGAACTCGGCCAGGCTTACTATCCCTTTTGCGTGCGTATGCTGGACGAAATGCACCGGGCCGAAGATTTTGTGCAGCAGGCTCACCAAAATCCTGCCGGTAATGTCCGCTTACAGGCGCCCGTCACCTATGGCTGCCAGTGCATCGTGCCGCTGCTGAATCGGTTTCTGCGCGGTCATCTGCACATCAATGTCGATCTCAGCCTTACGGATAACAACGATGAGACCCTTGGCGACGGGGTAGACATCGCGATAGTTATTCGTGCTCATGCGCCCCGCCAGGGCAACTTTCGTGTTTTGAGCGACATCCACTGGGGCCTGTACGCCGCGCCTGACTACCTGGCGCAGCATCCTGCCATTTCGCATCCGCGCCTGTTACCCCGCCATGATCTCTTGATGTTTCACGGTCCGGCGCACACGGCGGCACTGCCTTTTCGTCGCGATAAACTGCGTCTGGCGGTAGACGTGCGTAGCCGCTTTCGGGCCAATAACAGTATGGCGCTGCTGAACGCTGCACTGGCGGGCAACGGCATCGCCTATCTGCCTTCCTATATGGTGCAGGAGGCGCTGACGCAGGGGCAAATTGTCCAGGTGCTGCCGGAGTGGCAGATGGATCGCTTACAGAGCTATCTGCTGAGGCATCAGGACATCGCATCGGCCTCTCCCATCAACCTGCTGTGCGATACGCTGATCGACCAACTGGGTGCGCGCTGATTGTTGCAGTACAGCAACAAAACAGGCCAGTCAGCAAATATCGCGCGCCGACTGTTGTTGTCTCGTCACCATTGTTAGCCTGAGTCCCTAAACACGATGGGGATATCGCATGGAAATCACGTCTGAGGCACCTGTATTCCACCACTGGAAACGTAACTTATGGGTTTGCGTCTTTGGCTCGTTTACGACCCTGGTCGCCATGACCTTGCTGCTGCCTTTTTTACCCTTGTATGTTCAACAGCTGGGCGTACAGCACCCGGCGGCCATTGCGCGCTGGTCCGGCGTGGCCTATGGCGCAACCTTTCTCAGCGCCGCGTTAACCGCGCCGCTGTGGGGCAGGCTGGGCGATCGCTACGGCCGTAAGCTGATGCTGATCCGGGCGAGCCTGGGAATGGCCCTCGCCATGGCACTGATCGGCATGGCAACCGCTGTGTGGCAGCTGGTGGCGCTACGTTTACTGGCGGGATTACTCGGGGGCTATTCTTCCGGCTCCACCATTCTGATTGCTGCGCAAACCCCTAAAGCGCATACCGGATGGGCGTTAGGCGTGCTGGCATCCGGCATGATGGCCGGTAATGTTATAGGCCCCTTACTGGGCGGTGTACTCCCGCCGCTGATCGGCATTCGGGCTACGTTCTGGCTGACGGGGGCGGTCATTTTTGTGGCATTCCTGGCGACCACCTTTTTGCTGAAGGAGCCAGCCGTGGCGCGCAAGAAGGTGGAGAGCGTTTGTCCTCAGCCGGGCGAGGCTGCTGCTCCCTTTGACCGGGCGATAGTCAGGCTGATGTGGTTAACGGCCATGCTGCTGGTGTTTGCCAATATGTCGATAGAGCCTGTCATCACGCTGTATATCGGCCAGTTTTTACATCAGGAGCATGCCATCACCCTGATGTCCGGCCTGGTGATGGCCGCGGCCGCGCTGGGCAGTATTCTTTCAGCACCCTTTGTCGGCAAGCTGGCCGACCGCGTGGGGCACTGGCGGGTCCTGAGCGCTGGCCTGTTTGGCTGCGCGCTGTTACTGATCCCTCAGGCTTTTATTACCGATGCCTGGCAGCTGCTGCCGTTACGTTTCCTGATGGGCATGTCGCTGGGCGGTCTGATGCCCTGCATTACCGCCATTATCCGTCACCACGTTCCCGCCGTGCAGGTGGGGCGCATGCTCGGCTATTCGACGTCGGCGCAGTATATCGGCCAGGTCAGTGGTCCCCTTTTTGGTGGGGTGATTGGTGGCGCGTGGGGAATGCGGCCAGTATTTCTGGCCACCTGCATGGTCATGGGGCTGTGCGCCTGGTTAAGCTGGCGCTCCCCACGCGCAAAAGCACAGGGCAGATAGCTGGCATAAAAAAAGGCGGACCGGAGTCCGCCTCTGTTCAGGTGTTAATTACTTCTGGTCGGGCAGCGCATAGGCAATCACGTAATCGCCCAGCTTGGTGCCGAATGAACCATGGCCACCGGCAGCAATCACAACGTATTGCTTGCCGTTAACTTCATAGGTCATTGGCGTTGCCTGACCACCGGCTGGCAGGCGCGCCTGCCACAAGAGTTCACCGGTGTCGGTGCTGAAAGCGCGCAGGTAGTTATCAGCCGTTGCGCCAATAAAGAACACTTTGCCTGCGGTGGCAACCGGTCCGCCCAGCATTGGCATACCCATTTTAAAGGGCAGCGGTACAGGTGAGCTGTCACGAACGGTACCAATACGTTGTTTCCACACCACTTCGTTGGTTTTCAGGTCAACAGCAGAAACATAACCCCATGCAGGTTGTTTACACGGCAGACCAAAAGGTGACAGGAACGGATTCAGTTCAACGCCATATGGCACACCGTACTGCGGCTGAATACCGGTTTCAGTACCTGAACCGCCCGTTGCGCCTTTTGGTGGCTCTTCCGGATTACCCGGACCGCGTGGGATCAGCTTAGACACGAACGGCAGCGCCATTGGGTTAGCAATCGCAATCTGACGATGCGGATCAACGGAAATGCCGCCCCATTCAAACATGCCCAGGTTGCCCGGGAAGACCAGGGTGCCCTGCTCAGAAGGTGGCGTAAATGGACCTTCGTAGCGCAGACGTTTGAAAATCACGCGGCACACCAGCTGGTCATACATCGTCGCGCCCCACATGTCCTTATCCGTCAGGTTCTGTTTCGGACGGAAGGTCAGTTCAGAGTAAGGCTGTGTAGCTGAGACATGGTCGCCCTTAGCTGCGCCCTGCGGAACAGGGGTTTCCGGGGCCGGAACCACAGTTTTACCTGTGCGGCGATCCAGAACAAAGATGTTCCCGGTTTTGGCAGGGGCATAGATCACCGGCACGGTATTACCGTCTTTATCGGTAATATCCGCCAGCGTCGGCTGCGAAGGCAGGTCCATATCCCACAGATCGTGATGCACAGTCTGATATGACCACACCAGCTTACCGGTCGTCGCGTTCAGCGCCAGCACGCTGCTGGCATAACGTTCCTGCTCAGGTGTGCGGTTGCCGCCCCAGATATCCGGCGTGGTCACCCCCATTGGCAGGTAAACGATATCCAGCTTCGGATCGTAAACCGCAGGTGCCCACGAGTTAGGGGAGTTCATGGTGAACGTGTGTTCATCTGCCGGAATCGCGTTAGGATCTTTCGCGCCCGGATCGAACACCCACAACAGTTTACCGGTGTTCACATCAAAGCCACGGATGGCGCCTGAAGGTTCACGGGTTGAAAAGTTATCGGTTACTGCGCCAGCCATCACAATGGTGGTGTCAGTAATCACCGGTGGCGAGGTTGGCTCATACATGCCTGGCGTTGTGACCGGCTGCTTGTGCTGCAGATCCAGCTCACCGTTGTTACCAAAGGCCGGGCAGCGTTCACCGGTTTCCGCATCCAGCGCGAACAAACGCCCGTCATTGACTGGCAGGTAGATACGACGCGAGCACAGCGCAGGCTGGGTATTGGACGCATCCTTCGCTGCAGGGAATTCGTGGTATGACACACCACGACAGGTCACGTGCTGGAAGGTTGGGTTGGTTTTCAGGCCGGGATCAAACTTCCACTTTTGCTTGCCGGTGGCCGCATCCAGAGCAAATAAAATCTGATGTGGCGTGCAAAGATACAGCGTGTCGCGAATCTTGATTGGCGTCACTTCATCGGTAATTTCGCCCGGATCGCTTGGGCGTTTCATATCACCGGTCTGGAATTGCCAGGCAACCTGCAGTTCTTTCACATTGTCGTGGTTGATCTGCTTGAGCGGCGAGAAGCGCGTCCCTTGCTGATCGCGCGCATAGGCCGGCCAGTCGCCATCAGCAATATTGCTCAACGGCTGTGCCTGAGGCGCATTATCCGCTGTTGCCGGTAATGCACCGTTAACCACTTGCGGATCATTAAAGACGGAATAGGTTAACACCGCTGCACTGGCAACCAGCGCTACGCCCATGGCACCCAGTGCGCCTTTACCCGGCTGGTATAAGCCGCGATAGACAAAGGGCAACACCAGCCAGACGCCAAAGATCACCAGTACGTCGGTACGCGGTGCCAGTGCCCAGAAGTCGGTGCCGACTTCCCAAACGCCCCAGGCCAGCGTAGCCAGCAGTAAGAGCGCATAGACAACCAGGGCAGCGCTGTTACGTCGCCACAGCAGGAAAGCGGTAAGCAGCATGGCTGCACCGCCGATGATGTAGTACCAGGAACCACCGATCGTGGCCAGCCAGATACCACCAATTAACATGAACGCACCCGTTAGCACGGCGAACAGCACCGTTAAAAAACGGACCACGCTAAAGGATGAGGAGTTTTTCCCCATAATGTTGACCTCATTTCGTTGCCAGAAAACTCAGGAAAACAATCAGATAGATTGTTGTCAGTCATAAAGTACAAAAGATGAAAGGCATTCTTATTTCGCTCTTCCCTGAAGCGTGATGATCCATATCTGTTAAATGTTATAGCAAAATTGGTATGAGTTTTGATTTTTTTGGCTTAAAGCTCTTAACAACGCATCTAAGGCAATACTTTAGACGGTGTTAATGGGGCTTGCCGATATGATTCAATAGTGCCAGGAGATAAGAAAGGTTAAAGCGTAAAGGGAATGAGATCGCCAGACGCGCGTTGTAATTGCCAGCCGCTAATGTTAAGTGCCGCGAGTTTCTCTGCTGATAACGTCGGTTCGTAACCGCGCACGATAATCTCGGCGCCTTTCCCTTTTAATGACTCAAGAAAAAAAGGAAATGTAAATTTCCGATAGTTGTCATTAAAGAATGAATAACTTAAGACAATGGCGGAAAAAGGAAAGGATTCGACTAAATGCCAGTCTGCGCCAGGCGGTGCGAAATCAAAAAGCCAGAAACGATAAGCGTTAATTAATTCCAGTAATTTTTCCTGATGGGCCCTGAGGTTGCGATAATTAATACCAATACGCACCCGCGCATCCTGCAGGTGTAAATAACGTTCGGGATGCTGAATCCATTCTTTTAACTGTGCATCACACAGGGGGATAATGATTAATGCTTCTTCAGTTGCAAGATGGTTGTGCAATGAAATAATGTTGTCATCGTTAAGTATCCTTTTCGTCGGTTGTGTGCAGTCCGAATTCGGGAGGTGGTAACAAATACCGGCCACCTGACTCGTGACGTGATGAATAGGCTCAGTAATATAAGGGTTATATCCGCTATTTTTCATTATCTCATCGAAACTATTTAACGTTTGCTGTGAATTTTATTTTTTGCATAACGAGAGGGAAGTACGGCGATTAATATACGCGATTCTCCTGGCAACACACGTTTTTTATATATTAATCAGCACTTTTTTGTTATCCGTTATTTAAATTTATATGCACTCTAATGATAACGTTAAATGGTCTTTTCTGGCGTGACTACTCGTCGAAAGCGTTAATTCACCCTGCACGTTGTTTTGTAAAACGCGTAATAAACGTCATCTGATTATCAGCAGAAAGTGTCGTTCTGATGTCACAACGGCCGCTTCGTTTACTGCTTTATCTTATCCTGAGTTAAGTTATCAGCAGAGCAGGCGGTTTTTTTTAATAATCATCCGCACAGGTCAATCCTCATGGAAAACGCAGGCGGAAACGCCTGATGCCGCGCGACGCTTGCCCGCAGGGCAGGAGAAGTACAGGTGTGGAGGAATAAAAAAACCGGCCTGAGGCCGGTTTAAGTAGGGTACCAGTCGTCGAGCTATGTTTAACCTGATGGGCTCGGGGGAGTGAGCTATCAGGAGGGAACTAGTGCGTTCCCGTTTTTCCCAGGTTGGCGTCAAAACGTGTCCAGCTTTCGGTCAGATCGATGACGCTGCGGGTTTTGCGCGCTTCATCAATCTTAATGGCCGTCAGGCCGGCTTCCAGTGCGTCAACAACAGAAACTTTTAGCGGCGTTCCCTGCTTGACGTGCTTAACGATCTCTTCCGCCATTAAGGCATCGGCACCGTAATGACCGTCATAGGCGTTGCCGCTGTAGGCGGTTTCCACTTCTTTTTCGCCGGTGCGTGCGTTGTGCACGCGAAAATAGTTACGGACAAAATCGCCTTCAGCCATGCCGTCAGTGCCTATCACGCAGAACCGGCGGAATTCGTCCGGGACGTTGAGGTTAGCGTGAAAAGACAGCGTTGCGCCGCTGGCGTACTCAATCAGGGCGGTCTGGTAATCGACAATATCGGCATCGCTGCTAAACACCGCGTCGGTACTCGACCAGCCGCTGGGCTTAGTGTGATAAATCTCAGACTGCTCGGTGATCGCACCTTGTGGTGCATGCTGAGGCGTGAACGACTTGCGTCCGCCAAAGCTGGCTACCCGAAGGGGGCGCTCCTGCATTAATCCCTGGTAGAGATCGATGTCGTGACAGCATTTTTCCAGAATATAAGGACCGGCATACTTTTCGAGCCTGCGCCAGTCGCGCTGGAAGAACGCGCCATGATAAGGCTTGATATGTTCTGTCGCTTCAATAGAGGTGATTTCACCCAGGCGACGATCGTCACGTGCTGCCAGCAGATCGTGATAGAGCGGCGAGTAACGCAGCACCAGCCCTACCAGAATACGGTCTTCGCCATACTGCTGAACCAGTTTTGCCATCGCCATCGTTTGTTCTTCGTTAATCACGACAGGCTTTTCAGTAAACACAGTATAGCCTGCTGCCAGCGCCTGTGTGACATGCTCAAGATGCATAAAGTTAGGCGAGCCCACCAGCAGCAAATCAAAACCACCCTGTTGCAGCAGCGCCTCAACGGAATCGAACGCCTTGCCGGGATCGATGCCGAAACTGTGCAGATTCGGCAAACCGGCCGGTGCTGGATCGTAATAACCTACCAGCGAAAATTCGGTATCAGCCTTGTGAAACTCTTTAACGACATGAGAAAGACGAAAGCCGAGACCAATAATGCCTACTTTCATGGTAAACCCCTGATCCTGAATTCTGACAACGGTGAGTACGCCGCTGACGGGACGCAATGATGGAAAGACTGGCTACCAACTTATTACGACAGAAAAACTAATGTCAATAACGCGTTGTGTGATTTGCATACGTATTTTTAGGTATTTTATTGATTTTAAATAATAAATAGTTATTGTTTTTTGCCTATATTTATTTGTTATTGCGATTTAAGTTTTTTTCACCTATCGTTCGCAGATTACAGAATCGAGATGCGTTTACGGCGGGAGGAAGCGCGTGCAATCACACTATCTCCTTGGTATTGATGGCGGCGGTACGCAGTGTCGTGCGCGGTTGACCGACGCGAATGGCAACGTGCTGGCTCAGGCGGTGGGCGGCCCTGCCAACGTCTGGTCACAGTTTGATGCGGCTCTGAACTGCGTTGAGCAGCTCATGGCAGCCGTGCTGTCTCAGGCAGGGCTGACGCCAAAGGCGCTGGCGCAGACCTCGCTGGTGGCAGGATTAGCCGGTGCGAATGTGGCCTCGGTTAAGGCGCGCCTGACGCAATGGCAGCCTGCCTGCGCGACCGTGCAGGTGGTCAGCGATGTTGAGATCGCCTGCGCCGGCGCCCATGCGGCGGCACCCGGTGCGGTTTTTATTATTGGCACCGGTAGCCAGGGCGCAGCCTGGGATGGCGAGCGGTTTACGCTGCTGGGCGGCTGGGGATTCGCGCTGTCCGATCACGGCTCCGGCGCTGAGCTGGGGCGACGCGCGCTGCGGCTGGCATTACTGGCCCATGAAGCCATCGTTGACAGCACAGACTTTACCCACGGCCTGATGGCACAGTTTAACCACAGCCCGGAAACCATGTTGATGTGGACGCGAGAAGCTATGCCCGCCGACTGGGCGCGCGTGGTGCCTGATATTTTTGCCGCCGCGCACGCGGACGATCGTCATGCCGTGGATCTCCTGCAGCAGACTGCAAGCGATATTGGCTTAATGGTCAGCCGTCTCTCTACCATCAGTCAGGGATGCGTCGCCCTCATGGGCGGGCTGGCCACACCGATTCAGCCCTGGCTGAGCGCGGAGAGTCAGGCCCGGCTGGTCGCTGCACAACACGATGCTCTGGACGGGGCATTAATGATGGCCCGGGCAAATCTGAGGACGCTATGATTGCTCCAAACGTTACCGCGCGCATTCTTAGACTGATCGTGGAACATGCGCCTGTCAGCCAGTCTGACCTCAAGGTCCGAAGCGGACTCAGCATGTCTACCGTCTCCCAGGCGACCAACCGACTGCTGGCGCAGGGCATCGTGCAGGAACTGGGGCTGCGCCGCGTATCAATGGGGCGGCCTAAAACCTTGCTGGGGCTGAATCCCGATCGCGCCAGCGTCATTGGCATTCAGCTTAACGCCGAACGTAACCTGATCGTAATGACCGACCTCAGCGGCAATCTGCTGGGGGAACAGCAGATGCCTTCCGGCGCCATCACGCCACGACAGCTGGGCGATGCGCTGGCTAAATTTCTACGCGGCGTGGAAGAAAAACAGGTTGGCGCGATTGGCCTGGCCTTATCCGGTTTAGTCGATGCCGAAAACGGCTACTGTATTCGTTCGAAAGTGCTCGACTGGGAGAATGTCCCTATCGCGCAGATGCTGGAAACACGCTTTTCCCTGCCGGTATTTATCGAAAACGATGCCAATGCGATGGCGATGGCCACCCTGGTGTTTGGCCAACTGGGCAACGCGCAGTCAGCGGTTATTGCGACTTACGGTAAAGGCATTGGCGCAGGCATTATTCTTAACCGCCGGCTGTATCGCGGGCGACATGGCAAAGCGGGCGAGATCGGTAACGGCCTGGTCGGCGATGGCTCGCTGCGTCTGCTCGAGGATGTGGCCTCGTCCCGGGCAATCCTGCAACGTGTCCAGCAGGATGAAGCGGGCGGTCCGCTAACGTTGCAGGCGCTCGATCAGCGGCCCACGGCCGAGGTGCTGAGCGCACTGGAAGAGGCGGGACGTGAACTGGGGATTTCCCTGGCCAATCTGTCGGTGGCGTACGATCCTGACGTCGTGTTCCTGGCGATGGAACCGCACATGGCTTCACGTATTCTGCTGGACCACATTACCCAGAGTTTTCAGGCCTATCGTCTGAAGCTGACGCCACAGATGACACCGCTGCAGTTTCTGACAGAATCAAACCGCATGTGGGCGCTGGGCGCGGCAGGCTTTGCCGTGAATATGCTGCTCGATCTGCTGGCTGCCCAGGCGGATGAAGAACCCGTGACCTGACGGCGCCGCAGCGCCATCCTGTTTAACGCAGACGCTGCCCCTGCTCATCAAACAGCAGGCAGTGGTCTGCCGATAAACCCAGCCTGACCTCCACGCCTAAATCACGCCGTTGCGCCTCGCGCGCCTCAACAACCAGCATCTGTTCAATGCCTAAATCAAGGTAAAGATAATTGGTGTGGCCGAGCATTTCGGCAAAGGAGAGCGTGCCGCTGAACTGACGTTCGGCTGGCGTTTCCGCGGCGGGCTGCATGTGCTCGGGACGAATGCCCAGGGTGACGCGCTTGCCCTCGCGGCAGGGCGCCGCAATCTTTAGCACCAGCTGCGTTATCTTCAAATCCGGCACGCGTAACTGCACCTCACCCTGACCCGTGGCGGTGACTTCGGCTTGGAGGAAATTCATCTTCGGCGAGCCGATAAAACCGGCCACAAACAGGTTGTCTGGGTCGCTGTATAACGCTAACGGCGCGCCAACCTGTTCAATCCGTCCTTTGCGCAGCACCACGATACGATCGGCAAGCGTCATCGCCTCTGACTGATCGTGGGTCACATAAATCATGGTGTTGCCCAGCGAGGCGTGCAGGCGGGCAATCTCGATGCGCATTTGCAGACGCAGCTCGGCATCCAGGTTGGAGAGCGGCTCATCAAACAGGAAGATGCGCGGATGGCGAATAATGGCGCGGCCAATGGCCACGCGCTGACGCTGGCCCCCGGAAAGCGCCCGTGGCAGGCGATCCAGCAGTTCGGTCAGGTGCAAGCGCGCGGCGGTTTGTTCAATTGCCTGGGCTATCTCGGCTTTCGGCTTTTTCATCACCTCAAGCGGATAGGCCAGATTACCGCGCACCGTCATGTTGGGATAAAGCGCATAAGACTGAAACACCATGGCGATGCCGCGTTCGGTTGCGGGCTGACGGGTCATGTCTTTATCGTCAATCAGCAATGTGCCGTCAGTAATTTCTTCCAGCCCGGCGATCATCCGTAGCAGGGTAGATTTACCGCAGCCGGATGGCCCAACGAACACCACAAATTCGCCGCTGTTTACTCTGAGATCGACGCCGTGAATCACATCGATATGGTCATAGGACTTCTTAACGTTCTGTAAGCGCAGGCTGGTCATAAACTCTCTCACTTAAAGTAACTGGCCCATATATATGGCGTTGCTGCGCAGGATGTGGCTGAATCCCATGCGTTCATAGAACGCGCACACCTGTTCATTTTGCAGGCTGACGCCAAGGTGAACGCCTTTCACACCGGCCTGGCGTAGCGCAGCCAGTTCCTGTGCAATCATTCTGCGGCCCCAGCCGCCTTGCTGCACCGGCGGCAGCAGATTGATATGTAAATGCGCGGGCCACTGTGTCACCAGCTGCGCATCGGCACGTTCAGGCTGACGGATGCTGTCGAGAATTTTGCTGTCATAGGGGGCGCTGGCCGTGCGGTCACGGTATTTTTCCTGAAGCTGAGGCCACCAGTGCTGCTCAAGCTGCGCTTCAAAGGCACGGGTATCGGGCGTAGCGACAACATAGCCCATCACTTCGCCTTCCAGGTCCAGCACAAAGGCAAAATCCGGTGCAAAGCGGGCGTAGGGCACCGCAAAGCGCTGTCCGGGATACTCGGGATCGGAATAGTGGTTACGGGCATCCTTACCGGCATTGGCGGTTTCCAGACAGATGCGGTAAAGCGCTGAATAGTCCGACTCGGTGGCCGGACGAATGACACCTTGATTCGCCATCGTCATCTCTCACAGGTCAGTAGTTGAACAACCTCACGGTAATGAAAGCTGACTTAGTTTTCAAGATGGAATAATTGCCCCACTATCCTGAACTCGCCTCCGCTCGGATCTTATTAGCTGACCAGGCCAGTCCCTGTGGGCTTCTGTCGCAGGCGGTGAACCGGCTGGCGGCAATCGTCAGAGGAAATAAAAAGTTAAAAATGTGAGCGTCATATGATTTTCATATTTTTTATCAGCAAGTTATTACGCCATTTTGAGGCTGGTTTATCGTGCTGGCCGGCGGCGAACGGACACCGATAACGCGCCAGATTTGTACGGATTTCTCTCCGCTTATGCTGAGCGTTGCCCTGTCAGCGTGTTTTTTTGCGCAGGCTCACAACCTGGCAATTCCCACGGTGGGATGTTTGACTTTATTTTTTTATTAAAGTAACTATGAGTGAGAAGGTGATTTATGCGGCGACAGTCTGCGGGATTGCAGACCCTGTGAAGAAAGGATGCCCATCCTGTATTGGAGAAAGTGAGCATGATGTCTGATTCCTCAGTTCGTTCGTTCCGTTTTCGCACTTCGGTTCGTAGCCTGTTGGCGGCGGGCTTGCTGATGGGCAGCGTTGCGCATGCCGACAGCACCGTTACCCTGAATGAATGGGATATCTACAGTTATCCTCAGCAAACGGCGGCCGTCGATGAAGGTATTAAAGACTTTTCCCAGCAAAACCCCGGTATCGTTATCAACCGGTCCGTGCACTCCTTTGAAGACACGCGCATTCCTCTTAAGTTGGCCCTGACCGCAGGTGAAGGTCCGCAGATTGCCCAGGTGAATCAGGGCGGCGGCGATATGGGATCGCTGGTCAAAGACAAACTGCTGCTGCCGCTGGATAGCTATGCGGCCGAATACGGCTGGACCCAAAAATTCCCGGACTCCATTCTCAAGCGTAACCGCTGGTCTGACAGCGGCCAGTTTGGCAGCGGCAAGCTGTACGGCGTGGCCAGCCTCGGTGAAATGGTTGGCCTCTATTACAACAAGGCGCTGCTGGATAAGGCCGGTATTGCGGTACCGAAAACCCTGAGCGAGCTTGACGCCGCAATGGCAAAACTCAAGCAGCAGGGCACGCCGCCAATGATGCTGGGTTTATTAGACGGCAACATGGGGCAGCAGTTACTCAGTACGCTGTGGGAAGCGCAAATTGAAAGCAGCGACCGCAAAAAACTGGATGATTTGATTTACGACGTGGGCGGCACGTTCAAAGATGACAAGCTGAAAAAAGCGGCCACCATGATGAAAGGCTGGGCGGACAAAGGTTATCTGTTCCCGGGCTATCAGGGCATTGGTCATGATGATGCCGCCACGTTATTCCAGAACGGTCAGTCTGCGTTCCTGGTGAGCGGAACCTGGTATCTGGGCCAGTTTAAAGACAACAAAGATATTCACTTCGCCGGTATGCCAGCCGGTGACGGCGTGAAGCAGCCGTTGATGGTCGGCGGAACCGATTTGGCCTTCTCGATGACCAGCATGGCGAAAACCAAAGCCCAGCAGGATGCCGCCGCCAAATTTATTAACTATATGGTGTCGGACAGCATGGCAAACCGCTGGCTGAACGTTGGCTTCCTGCCGGCCAGTACCAATAAAGACGCAAAAATCCCGGCGGATAATCCGCTGTTAGGCGAAGCCTGGCAGGTGTGGCTGAACCTGAATGCCTACGACGGTCTGGGCCATTATGTCGACTGGGCAACCCCGACCATGAACGCCGAACTGAATCAAAACGTTCAGCTGCTGCTGGCGGGCCGACAGACGGCTGAGCAGATGGTGATTAACTTCGATAACAACTATCAGCGTTACATGAAAACCCTGAAACACTAAGCCGGTTGCCCGGCAGCGAACCTGCCGGGCCTGAATGTCGCTCTGACTACGACGAGTACGGTTATGTTGAATCAAAGCAGTTGGCGTAATTTTCTCTATCTTCTTCCCGCAGTCCTGGTTTATGGCCTGTTTCTGCTGTTACCGCTGCTCGCGTCGTTGGGAATCAGCTTTACCGAGTGGGATGGCACCTCGCGGCCAGTTTTCGCGGGCATCAGTAACTACCTGCGTATGTTCAGCGATCCGGTCTTCTGGATTGCCCTTGGCAATAACGCCATTCTGATGCTGTTTTATACTCTCCTGCCGATTGGCGTGGGGCTGCTGCTGTGCAGCTTTCTGTATGAAACCCGAAACAACACCGAGCGCAGCGTACTGCGCATCCTGTTCTTTCTGCCTTATATCATGCCGATGGCGGTTCTCGGCGTAGTGTGGCGCTGGCTGTACAACCCGGCCTTTGGCCCCATCGATCAGGTCCTGCGCGCCATCGGATTGCCGCAGTTGGCGATGTCCTGGCTCGGGGATTTTACCTGGGCTCTGCCGGCCGTCGGCATGGTCGCCACCTGGTACTTTTTTGGTTTCTGTCTGGTGCTGTTTATGGCGGGACTGCAGAGAATGGATCCGTCCCTGCTTGAAGCGGCGGACCTGGATGGCTCCTCGCGCCGCCAGAAGTTTATGCGCATTACGCTGCCGGGACTGCGTCCGGAGCTGCGCATCGCGCTGTTGCTGACGGTCATCGCCAGTCTGAAGGCGTTCGATTTGGTGTACGTAATGACGCAGGGCGGCCCTGGCACCTCCACCATGGTGACCAATATCTTTATGTACAAGCAGGGCTTTGATCTGCATTACTTCGGCTATGCCTCATCGGTTGCCGTATTCAGTATGGTCATTGTGTTAGGGCTTAACTACCTGATCCATCTGGCATTGAAGGAACGTTACTGATGAAAAGCACACCGATCATTTCTCGTGCGCTGATCTGGATTGTGGCGCTGATGACCATCATGCCGTTTTTAATGGCGTTGATGACCTCGTTTAAAACGCAGATGGAGCTGTTTCAGGGCGTGTTTCATTTACCCGCCTCACTGAATGTCAAAAACTACATCACCGCCTGGCAGCAGGGACACTTTAACGTTTACTTTATGAACTCGGTGCTGGTGGTGTTTCCGGTGGTGCTGAGCAGTATTTTACTGGGTATTCTGGCCGGATTTGGCTTTGCCTTACTGAAAATTCCGGGCAAGAAAGTGGTGGCGGCCATGCTGGCGCTGGGCATGGTGCTGCCGAGTGAAGCCTTTATTATTCCGCTCTATCATGAACTGCACTGGATGGGGCTGACCAACACCTATCTGGCCCTGATTCTGCCGCAGGTTGCGCTGTCGCTGCCGTTTACTACCCTGATGATTGCCAGCGCTTTCCAGCAGGTGCCTAAAGAGTTAGTCGAGGCGGCGGTGATGGATGGCGCGCCTCGCATTAAAATCCTGTGGGGGATTTTAGTTCCGGCCATCTGGCCCACGATCTCCACGCTGGCCCTGCTGTTGTTTATCTGGACGTGGAACGAATTCCTTATTCCGTTGATTTTGGTCAACAAAGATGAGCTGCGAACCTTGCCCATTGGCATGATGTTTTTCCAGAATAAGAACACCATTGATATCCCGGTGCTGATGGCTGGCGCGATGATCGTTATCATGCCGCTTATCGTGGTTTTCCTGTTTTTCCAGCGCAAGTTTATCAGCGGCGTAACGGAAGGTGCGGTGAAGTAAGCGCACCGGTTCATCTCTCATTCACTAAGGCCGGACGATGCATCTTTCCCTTGGCGATTTTCATCCCGTCGCAGACGGCGAAACCCCTGATACACGCATCCTGCAACAGGCGATTGACCAGATTGCGGCGGCGGGCGGCGGGCGACTTACGCTGCCGCCGGGGCGTTATCGCAGCGGCTGCCTGAACCTTCCTTCCGATTTTGAGCTGCACCTTGAAGCCGGCGCAGTGCTGGTTGCCAGCCGACAACTGGCGGACTACCAACAGTGGAAAGCGCTGAGCTGTGCCGAGAAATCGCATAACGTCCTGCTGTATGCGCTGGGGCAGCGTAACCTGACAATTACTGGTCAGGGCCATATTGAGGGAGACGCCGAAGCGTGGTTTGCGGCGGAGCCTGACGAACAGGGCTACCGGGTCCCAAAAGCAGACAGGCCACGCATGATCGTGTTTGAGGATTGCGAGCAGGTCAGGTTGCAGGACATCAGCCTGATCCGCGCACCGATGTGGACGGTGCACCTTGTCAGCTGCCGCCATGTGCATATCGAACGTCTGACCATTGATAACGCCATGACGCTGCCCAACACCGACGCACTGGACATTGACAGCTGCGAGGCGGTTTTTATCAGCAACAGCTATTTCAGCGCGGCAGATGATGCGATTTGCATCAAAACCACCTTCAAGCCCGCTGGCCTGCGTCGTCCGGCGCGACGAATCGCGGTGAGCAACTGCCTGCTGCGCAGCGACAGCTGCGCCTTGAAGATCGGCACTGAAACCTGGGACGATATTGAAGACATTACTGTTTCAGGCTGCACCCTGTTTGATTCCAACCGCGGCATCGGCATTGTGTCACGGGATGGTGGGGCGATACGGCGCGTCCTCTTCAGCACGATCGCCTTTAGCTGCCATCATGTTGCCGCCTGCCACTGGGGCAAAGCCGATCCCATTTTTATCTCCGTACGGACCCGTGATCCGGCGGTGCTGCCGGGGATCGTGGAGCAAGTCCAGTTCAGTCAGCTCAGCGGTGTGGCAGAGGGCGCGATCAACCTGCATGCTGCCCAGCCAGGCTGGATCCGTGATATTTCACTCAATCAACTCCATCTGCGGCAAACTGTCGCGCAGGGCGTGCAGGGGCAGTACGATGTGCGGCCGCCCTGTAATCCCGATTCCCCCACCGGGATGGGGCTGGATAATGCTTACCGGCTGGATAAAACCACTGGCGAGGCTTACGGCGTTGAGCGCTATCCCGGTGGGCTGCCGGGACTGTTTGCGCGCGGCGTTGAGAACCTGCAATTGAACAACCTGACGATTCAGCGGCCTGAGCCGCTGCCGTCAGGCTGGCATCCGGACAGCGTTGTACTGCTGGCAGACTAAGTTACAGCGCCGCCGCGATAGCGGCACCCAACTGCTGCGTATCCGCGCTGCCGCCCAGGTCGCGGGTTAAATGTTCACCGGCGGCCAGGGTACGCTCAATGGCGTTCAGCACGGCATCACCGGCTTCCTTGTAGCCGAGATGCTCCAGCATCATGGCACCACACCAAATCTGGCCGATCGGGTTGGCGATATTTTTACCGGCGATATCGGGCGCCGAGCCGTGCACCGGTTCAAACAAGCTGGGGAATTTGCCTTCCGGATTGATATTGGCAGACGGCGCGATGCCAATGGTGCCGGTGCAGGCAGGGCCGAGATCCGACAGGATATCGCCAAACAAATTGCTGGCAACCACCACATCAAACCAGTCGGGATGCAACACAAAATTGGCGGTAAGAATATCAATATGATATTTATCCACCTTGATCTCGGGATAGTGCTCACCCATCGCCTGAACGCGGTTATCCCAGTAGGGCATGGTAATCGCGATACCGTTTGATTTAGTGGCAGAGGTCAGGTGTTTTTTGGGCCGACGCTGGGCCAGTTCGAAGGCAAACTTCAGAATGCGATCGACGCCCACGCGGGTCATGACCGTTTCCTGAATGACCACCTCCCGCTCGGTGCCGGGGAACATGGTGCCGCCCACGCTGGAATACTCGCCTTCGGTGTTTTCCCGCACCACGTAGAAATCGATATCGCCCGGCTTACGGTTGGCTAACGGTGCTTTCACGCCGGGCATCAGGCGTACCGGACGCAGGTTCACGTACTGATCAAACTCACGGCGAAACTGCAACAGCGATCCCCAGAGCGAAACATGATCCGGCACCACATCAGGCCAGCCAACCGCGCCAAAATAAATCGCATCGAACGTTTTAAGCTCAGCAAACCAGTCGTCCGGCAGCATTTTGCCATGCTGTTGCCAGTATTCTGCGCTGGCATAATCGAACCACTCCCAGCGCAATGGAATGTTGAACTTCTCTGCCGCCACGTTCATCACGCGCACGCCTTCTGGCATCACTTCTTTGCCAATGCCGTCGCCGGGAATCACGGCAATACGATGGATCTTCTCTGTCACTGGGCACCTCTGAGGTTGGTAGGGTGAGTCGGTCAGGTTTCCGTATGCTGTCTTGATGCAGCTTGATTTATCACCGGGCGTTAGCGCAGTATAACTCTCCACCTGAGGTAAACAATTGGCCTTAAAGTTAATCCCATGTTGAATCAAAGTAGAGAATCTCGGACGTCAAGTGACGATCTGGCGTTTTTCCTGCGCGTGGCGTCATTGGGCAGCCTGACGGCGGCCGCGCGGGCGCTGGGGCTTTCTCTGGCGGCCGTCAGTAAACGCCTGAGCCTGCTGGAGCAGCGGCTGGGGGTTCAGTTACTGCGCCGCACCACGCGCAAGCTGGAACTGACGCCCGAAGGCCGTCGATATCTGGAAGGGGCTCGTCCGTTGCTGGAGCAGTTGGTGGCGCTGGAAGACGCGGTGAGCGGGGAAACGGCCGAGCTGCGCGGCACGCTGAATATTAATGCCTCGTTTGGTTTTGGCCGCCGCCATATCGCGCCCTGCGTGTCTGCCTTTGCTGCCCTGCATCCTCATCTGGCGCTTTCCCTGCAGCTCAGCAGTCAGCCGCTGAATTTTCTTGATGCCCATGTGGACATCGACATTCGCGTCGGCGAACCGCCAGACTCACGGCTGGTCGCCCGGAAACTGGTGCACAACCCGCGTGTACTTTGCTGCTCGCCTGCCTACGCCGCCAAACACGGGTTGCCGGACAGCATCCGGGCGCTGGCGCAGCATAACTGCATTTTACTGAGGCAGCATGACAGCGATTTCGCCCTGTGGCGTTTTGTCGGCGATGCGGAGAGCCTGAGTCAGAAAGTCCGCGGGAACCTGGTCACGAACGATGGCGAGGTGGCGATGCGCATGGCGCTGGATGGTCATGGCATCCTGCTGCGCTCCTGGTGGGATGCAAAACACAGCATTGCAGCCGGGGAGCTGCGGCATGTGTTGCCCGAATGGCGGTCACCGGACGGCGATATCTTCGCAGTCTGGCAGGCGCAGCGACAGCAGCCCTCGCGCCTCATGGCGTTTGTGACCTTTCTACAGGAAAGGCTTCAAAGCGATAGCGCGCTAACTCATCTGTGATGTCCCACGCAACTTTTCTGTAAATCATTATCACTATTAAAGTATTTTCCGGCAGCGTCGATACCGATCTCATGTGTCTGCGCCCGTTGCGTAGATCGACTGTGAGCACGCCTCTGGTCTGAGGCGCGGTTTAACCTCTGGTGGATGCCTGGCGATGAATACAGATTTAACACGCTCCGGGGATGGCGTTTCCCCTCAACGTATTGCAAAACAGGCAGACAGGCTGATTGTCATGCTGTGTTGGATCATGGTGGTGATTTCAGCCATCGTCGGAAGCCTGTACCAGTCAACCTGGCTGGCGATAACAGTCGGCACCGGGCTGGCACTGGTCGCCACGCTGGTGGGATGGCTGGCAAACGGCACGCTATTTTCGCGCTTATGGCTGGCCTTCACGCTCATCGGCTTTGCGGGTTTGCTGATTCAACTGGGCCAGGGCGAGACCGAGTTCCACTTTTCGGTGTTTGTCTTGCTGTCGGTATTGCTGGTCTATCGCGACAGCCGACCCTTGCTGGTGGCCGCCGCGACAGGCGCCGTTCATCATCTCCTGTTTAACTATCTGCAGGAACACGATCTGTTTGGCATCGTGGTCTTTCACCATCCCGGTCTGGATATGGTGCTTTTCCACGCGCTGTTTGTGGTGGTACAGACCGCGATGCTGGTGCTTATCGCCCGGCAGATGGCCGCCGATCTCCGCGCTTCAAGTGAGGTCGCGCAACTGGCTGCCCGCATCAACCGTGAACCAGGTTGCCTGACGCTGTCGGTGGAAAATCAACAGAGTGAAACGCCATTCGCCAAAACCTTTAGCCAGACGCTGAGCACGATGCGCGGTACGTTGAACCAGGTCAGCCACGGCGTCGCTGAACTGCTGCAGGAGGCCGACAGCATGCTGTCGCGTAACGCCGCCCTGTCGCAGCGCACCGATGAACAGGCTCAGGCGCTGGAGGTGGCGACCACCGCGATGTCACAAATCAGCGTTGCCGCCAGTCAGGCGAAGGATAAGGCGCAAACGGCCTGCGATCTGGCTCATGAAACCCGCCAGGTAGCGAATAAAGGTCAACAGAATATTCAGCGGGCGATGGCCTCCATGGCGCAGATTAACGTGGAGTCTGGCCGGGTTAAAACCATTCTTGAACTGATTGACGGCATTGCGTTCCAGACGACGATTTTGTCCCTGAATGCCTCAGTAGAAGCCGCCCGCGCGGGTCAGGAAGGCCGGGGTTTTGCCGTGGTGGCCAACGAAGTGCGCAGCCTGGCATTGCGGTGTGAAAATGCCGCCCGTGAGATTCGCCAGCTCATGGATGTGTCCAGTTCCAGCGCCGAGCAGGGCACCGCGCAGGTTGATCAGGCCGCCCAGACCATGCAGGCGATTCACGTCAGTATCGACAGCCTGTCACAGCTGGTGAACGAGCTGTCGGAGATGAGCGTGCAGCAAAATCAGAGCATCGAACAGATTCAGCACAGCATTAACAGTATTGATGACAGCGTGAATCATAACGTCAAACACGTGACCGAAACGCTACAGGTGGCGCAGCACCAGCGTCAGCAGGCCAGCACGCTACAACAGGCTATCTCACTGTTTCGTTTTAGCTAGGCGAGGCAGGCAGAATCCGTTATGAGGCGGTTCTGGCGGAGAAAACACGGGCGTTATTGCCCGGGTCGCGAGGATACCGTATCAGCGGCGTCGATGGGCGCGAGTGCCCCGCAGGCCAGATGGACTGCGGGGCAATGGCGGGCATGCCCGCAAAGCGATTAATCGACGCCTTTTACCAACAGTACGCGATAAGTCGCGCCCTTCAGGCGGTGCTGTTTCGCCTCCTGATATTCCGGGCTGTCATACCAGGCATGGGCGGCGTCGGTGCTCGGAAATTCAATAATCACCACACCTTCCGCCTCGGGGCCTTCCAGGGTTTCCAGATCGCCGTAAAAGGCTAATGGCTTGATGGGATGGTTGCCATGGGCTTTGCCGGCTTTATCGGCGTAAGTCACCATTTCATCCTGATCCAGGGTGTTGTCACGAATAAATACGACGTAAGCGCTCAACGTTTTTCTCCTCAGGCTTGCTTGTCTTGGGTTTGCGTATCAAAGTCCGATGCGTCATGGCGCTCGCGCAGCTGATCGGCGGGTTCGCCCATCACACGGTTCACCTTGCGGCCGCGCATAACGGCCGGACGCAGGGCGATCTCTTCGGCCCAGCGCACCACATTTTTGTAGGACTGAAGATCGAGGAATTCTGCAGCATTGTACTGGTTATACAGCACCATGCTGCCGTACCACGGCCAGGTGGCGATATCGGCGATGGTGTAATCGTCACCCGCCAGATAACGGTTATCGGCAAGCTGACGGTCCAGCACGTCAAACTGACGTTTGGCTTCCAGTGAGAAGCGGTTGATGGCGTATTCAATCTTTTCTGGCGCGTAATGATAGAAGTGACCAAAGCCGCCGCCAAGGTAAGGGGCAGAGCCTTGCAGCCAGAACAGCCAGTTCAGCGTTTCGGTGCGTTTGGCCGGATCTTTCGGCAGGAAATAACCGTATTTTTCCGCCAGATAGAGCAGGATGTTACCGGATTCAAATACGCGAATCGGTGGTGTGGCTGAATGATCGCACAGTGCCGGAATTTTGGAGTTGGGGTTGATCTCAACAAAACCGCTGCTGAACTGATCGCCTTCACCAATATTGATTAACCAGGCATCGTACTCTGCATCGTTCACGTTCAGCGCCAGCAACTCTTCCAGCAGAATAGTGACTTTCTGGCCGTTAGGCGTGCCCAGAGAGTAAAGCTGCAGCGGATGCTTACCAACCGGCAGGGCTTTTTCATGGGTTGGGCCAGCGGTAGGGCGGTTAGTTTTGGCACCATTACCTTTCGCTTCCGGGTCCCACTTCCAGACTTTAGCGGGCTGATAGTGTTGTTCAGACATGATGAGGTTCGCCTTTTTGTGTTTGGAGTTTTCACGAGTGTAGCAGTTGCCAGCGCGCTGGTTTAACCCTGGTGGCGGTGACTTTGTATCGCTTTACTACAGCGCTCAAGACAGCTTTACCGCCAGTGCGAAGAGATTTTCCCCACACAAATCACATTTATGACGCCTGAGCAATGCTAAGCTAAAACGGTTTAGTAAAATTTAGCTTTATCTGCGTAGGAGAGAGGTATGTCAGCACGAGTCTGGTGTCTGGGTGATGCCGTGGTGGACCTGCTTCCGGACGGGCCGGGGCATTTAATACAGTGTGCAGGCGGGGCGCCCGCCAATGTGGCGGTGGGCATTGCCCGCTTACAGGGCCGCAGCGGGTTTATTGGCCGGGTTGGGGACGATCCTTTTGGTCACTTTATGCAGCACACGCTGGCGACTGAACAGGTTGATACCCGCTATATGACGCTGGACAGCGCCCAGCGCACCTCAACGGTGGTGGTGGCGCTGGATCAGGAAGGTGAGCGGACTTTTACCTTTATGGTGCGCCCCAGTGCAGATCTGTTTCTGGAACAAGGCGATCTCCCCAGGTTTGAGCAAGGTGAATGGCTTCACTGCTGCTCAATTGCCCTGGCGGCAGAACCTTCGCGCTCCACCACCTTTTCTGCCATGCAGCAGATCAGCGATGCCGGTGGCTTTGTGAGCTTTGATCCCAATATTCGTCACGATCTGTGGCACGACGATGCCCAACTGCGGGACTGTGTGAACCGGGCGTTACAGCTGGCCGATGTGGTCAAGCTGTCTGAGGAAGAGCTGGCTTTTCTGACTCCGGGGGCGCAACACGCTGACAGCATGCAGGCGCTGGCGGAACGCTTTGCGATTAGCCTGCTGATGGTCACCCAGGGCAAGGCCGGAGTGAAAGTCTGGCATCAGGGTAAACATTATCACTATCCCACGCTGCCTGTGGTGAGCGTGGACACCACCGGCGCAGGGGATGCGTTTGTCGCCGGGCTGCTATGGGGGCTGGCGGAAAAGGGGATGCCCGCTAATGAGGCCGAGCTGGCGGCACGACTCAGCAGCGCACAGCAGTGTGGGGCGCTGGCGACGACGGCAAAAGGGGCGATGACCGCGTTGCCTTATCGTCACCAAATTGAAGGATAATATCCCGATAACGCCACGACGCACTGACCGGCAACCCTCGCCTGTGTCCGGTCAGTCAGCGGGTGCAGCGCCGAACGGGGTCGGCCGCTCATCCAGCGGGCCTGTCATCACTAAAGGGGACAGCGCCCGTTACCTCAGATCGGGCAGAGCGATCAGCCCCTGTCCACGCTGATGACCCGGCCGCTCAGGGTGAACCGCCTGCGGGCATAAAGCGTGGTCGGGCTTTGTCTGTCACCGCAACGCAAGCTTTACTGTTGCCCCATCATGCCGAGCCTTTTCGCGCATTGATCTGTTCCCGCGGCCATCTGCCCGTTGTCAGCGCTCCCCGTTCGCGCATCCTGACCGGGGCCGGCAAGACAGCGACCCCGCTCATAAATCTCACTGCCGATCCCGCTTTGCTGTGAGGCAGTTCACTCATTCGCCCTTCGTTGCTTTACATCCCCATTCCGGCCTCGTAATGTCATCTCAATGTGAGCGGATAACAATTTTATGCAGGAGACTGCCATGACCCTGGACAGAGATTCATTAGCGGCCGTACTCGCCCGGCGCGACTGGGAAAACCCCGGCGTCAGCGAACATAACCGGCTGGAAGCCCATCCGCCGTTTTACAGCTGGCGCAGCGCTGAGGCGGCCCATAACAACGCGCCATCGGCGCAGCGAAAAAGCCTGAGCGGCGAATGGACGTTTGCCTTTTTCCCTGCGCCCGAGGCGGTGCCGGATAGCTGGCGCACCCAGGATTTGCAGGCGGCAGCGACGATTACCGTGCCGTCAGTCTGGCAAATGCAGGGCTATGATGTTCCGATTTACACCAATGTTACCTATCCCATTCCGGTTGATCCCCCGCGCGTTCCGGCTGAAAATCCTACGGGATGTTATTCGCTCACATTTAATGTGGATGCAGACTGGCTGCAACATGGACAAACCCGAATTATTTTTGACGGCGTGAATTCAGCCTTCTATCTCTGGTGCAACGGACGCTGGGTGGGCTACGGGCAGGACAGCCGCTTGCCGTCTGAATTTGATCTGAGCGAATTTCTGCGCGAAGGTGAAAATCGCCTGGCGGTGATGGTGTTGCGCTGGAGCGATGGCAGCTATCTGGAAGATCAGGATATGTGGCGCATGAGTGGTATTTTCCGCGATGTTTCCCTGCTGCATAAGCCTGCCAGCCATCTTCGCGATCTGCGCATTCGTACGCATTTCAATGACGATTTCAGTCGTGCGCGGCTGGAAGCTGAGGTGCGGGTTGCCGGAGCACTGGATGACGATTTACGGGTCAGCGTGCAGCTCTTCGCGGGTGACACGCTAACCGGAGAAGCGACGTCGCCCTTGGGCAGCGCGATTATTGACGAGCGCGGCGCGTGGAGCGATCGGACAACGCTGTGCATCAACGTTGCTAACCCTGCGCTGTGGAGTGCGGAAACGCCGCATCTCTACCGGGCGGTTGTGCAGTTACACCGGACGGACGGTACGCTGATTGAGGCGGAGGCCTGCGACGTGGGATTCCGTCACGTCAGCATCGAAAATGGCCTGCTGCTGCTCAACAGTCAGCCACTGCTCATCCGCGGCACCAACCGCCACGAGCATCATCCTGAACGCGGTCAGGTGATGGATCGTGACACTATGGTGCAGGATATTTTGCTGATGAAGCAGAATAACTTCAACGCGGTGCGCTGCTCCCATTACCCTAACGATCCCCTGTGGTATAGCCTGTGTGACCACTACGGCTTGTACGTCGTCGATGAAGCCAACATCGAAACGCATGGCATGGTGCCGATGAATCGCCTGAGCGACGATCCCGTCTGGCTTCCCGCCATGAGCCAGCGCGTCACGCGCATGGTGCAGCGCGATCGTAATCACCCCTGCATTATTATCTGGTCACTGGGTAACGAATCGGGCCACGGTGCTAACCATGATGCGCTCTACCGCTGGCTGAAAAGTGAAGATCCTTCCCGCCCGGTCCAGTACGAAGGTGGCGGGGCCAATACCGCAGCGACCGATATTATCTGTCCGATGTATGCGCGGGTCGATGAGGATCAACCTTTCCCGGCCGTGCCGAAATGGTCCATTAAAAAATGGCTGTCTATGCCAGGCGAGCAGCGTCCGCTTATTCTCTGTGAATATGCTCATGCCATGGGAAACAGCCTTGGTGGCTACGCAAAATACTGGCAGGCATTTCGTCAGTATCCTCGCCTGCAGGGCGGTTTTGTCTGGGACTGGGTCGATCAGTCGCTCATAAAATATGACGATAACGGCGAACCCTGGGCTGCCTACGGTGGCGACTTTGGTGATACGCCTAATGATCGCCAGTTCTGCATGAACGGGCTGGTCTTTGCCGACCGGACGCCCCATCCCTCGCTCTACGAAGCCCGCCATGCGCAGCAGTTCTTCCAGTTCAGGCTGCTACAGGGCAGCGAGCGCACGCTGGAAGTGACCAGCGAATACCTGTTCCGCCACAGTGATAATGAAATCCTGCACTGGTCGGTGGCTCAGGATGGCAACCTGCTGGCCGCCGGTGAAGTCACGCTGGATATCGCGCCACAGGGCCGCCAGCAGATCGCACTCCCGGAGGTGCCGCTGCCTCAATCTTCAGGCCAGCTCTGGCTGACGGTGCGGGTGGAACAGCCTCAGCCGACGGCCTGGTCAGAAGCCGGTCATATCAGCGCCTGGCAGCAGTGGCCACTGGAGGCGATCCTGAATGTGGCCCTGCCGCCTCAGGCGGCGAGTGCGCCACAGCTCAGCCGCGGCGAAGACACCTTCAGCGTGGCGGTGAACAACCAGCGCTGGGCATTCAGCCGTCAGCAGGGCGTGCTCACGCAGTACTGGATCGACGATCAGCCGCAGCTCCTGTCGCCGCTGCGCGATCAGTTTACCCGTGCGCCGCTGGATAACGATATCGGCGTCAGCGAAGTCACGCGCATCGACCCTAATGCCTGGGTCGAGCGCTGGAAAGCGGCGGGGCACTATCAGTCTGAGGTCACCACCCTGCAGTGCACCGCCGAAGCGCTCTCCGACGCCGTCGTGATCAACACCGTCCATGCCTGGCAGTTCCAGGGCAAAACGCTGTTTATTAGCCGTAAAGTGTACCGTATTGATGGATTTGGCGAGATGGCGGTGACGGTCAACGTGGAGATTGCGAGCGGCACGCCTTATCCGGCACGCATCGGTATGAGCTGTCAGCTCACCCAGATCGTCGAGCGAGTGAACTGGTTAGGCCTGGGGCCGCATGAAAATTACCCGGATCGCCTGACCTCTGCCTGCTTCGACCGCTGGGATTTACCGCTGAGTGAAATGTACACTCCGTATGTTTTCCCCACTGAAAACGGCCTGCGCTGCGGCACGCGTGAACTCAACTATGGTGCGCACCAGTGGCGTGGCGATTTCCAGTTCAACATCAGTCGCTACAGCCAGACACAGCTGATGGAAACCTGCCATCGCCACCTGTTACGGCCTGAGGCGGGCACGTGGCTCAATATTGATGGCTTCCACATGGGCGTCGGCGGAGACGATTCCTGGAGCCCGTCGGTATCACCGGAATTCCTGCTCAGTGCAGGACGTTACAGCTACCAGTTTATCTGGGGGCAACAAAAATAATGAGCGGGCAGGCTCGCGCCTGCCTGACTCTCGCGTAAGGACGTCCAATATGTACTATTTAAAAAACACGAATTTTTGGCTGTTTGGTTTTTTCTTCTTCTTTTACTTTTTCATCATGGGTGCCTATTTCCCGTTCTTCCCCATCTGGTTGCATGATATTAACCATATCAGCAAAGGGGATACTGGCATTATTTTTTCCAGTATTTCGTTGTTTTCTCTGCTGTTTCAGCCGCTGTTTGGCCTGTTGTCCGATAAGCTCGGCCTGCGCAAACACCTGCTGTGGGTTATCACCGGTATGCTGGTGATGTTCGCACCTTTCTTTATTTACGTTTTTGGGCCGCTATTACAGGTGAATATTCTGGCGGGCTCGATTGTTGGCGGTATTTACCTGGGTTTTATCTACAACGCCGGGGCACCCGCGATTGAAGCGTACATTGAGAAAGTCAGCCGCCGCAGCAATTTTGAATTTGGCCGGGCGCGCATGTTTGGCTGTGTAGGATGGGCCTTGTGCGCCTCCATCGTCGGGATCATGTTCACCATCAATAACCAGTTTGTGTTCTGGCTGGGGTCGGGCTGTGCCGTGATTCTGGCGCTGCTGCTGTTCTTCTCCCGTACCAGCACATCGTCATCCGCGACGGTTGCGCAGGCGGTGGGAGCGAATCACTCGGCGTTCAGCCTGAAGCTGGCGCTGGAGTTGTTCAGGCAGCCAAAACTGTGGTTTTTATCCCTGTATGTCGTCGGCGTGTCCTGTACCTATGACGTGTTCGACCAGCAGTTCGCTAACTTCTTTACCTCATTCTTTGCCACAGGCGAACAGGGTACGCGGGTATTTGGCTATGTAACCACCCTGGGTGAATTACTGAACGCGTCCATCATGTTTTTTGCTCCGCTGATCGTTAACCGCATTGGCGGCAAGAACGCCCTGCTGCTGGCAGGCATGATCATGTCCGTGCGTATTATCGGTTCCTCTTTTGCCACCACGGCAGTGGAAGTGGTGATTCTTAAAACGCTGCACATGTTTGAAATTCCTTTCCTGATTGTCGGCTGCTTTAAATACATCACCAGCCAGTTTGAAGTGCGCTTCTCCGCCACCATTTATCTGGTGTGCTTCTGCTTCTTTAAACAGTTAGCGATGATATTCATGTCGGTTCTGGCGGGTAACATGTATGAAAGTATTGGCTTCCATGGCGCCTATCTGGTGCTGGGCTCTATTGCGATGGCCTTTACGTTGATCTCCGTTTTCACTCTTAGCGGGCCGGGACCGCTGACGCTGTTACGTCGTCAGGCTGCCTGATCCCTTCCTCAAGACAACCGGACAGGCGTCATGACGCATCCGGTTGTCTGCTTGCCGACCGCGTTTTTTTCATCACGTCATTCCCCCTTTTCGCCTCGTCGCCGCTTCGTTTTGCGAACTGTCTCACATTCATAAAATCGGTTTAGCAAATTACTTTGCCTGAGAATACATCGATGAATATCATCCGAAAACTAAACCGGTTTAGCAAAAGACAGCATCACTACCCTTACCTTTTCTGGGATGTAAAACGATGAATAAAAAGGCACTTGCCGTAACCGTTGGGCTGCTACTGAGCGCGGGGCCGGTTCTGGCAGCAGAACCGAGCATGAGCAGTATTGAAGCACGGCTGGCGGCACTGGAGCAGCGGTTACAGGCCGCGGAGCAGCGGGCGAATGCGGCAGAGAATCGCGCAGAAGCCGCAGAAAAACAGGCGCAGCAGCTTGCCCGCGCACAGCAGAAAAGCCAGGTCACCGCGACGCAGGTTGAACAGCGCACGGCGAAGCTGGAGCAGAAAGCGAGCAGTGAAGACGGCTTCGAATTTCACGGCTATGCCCGTTCCGGGCTACTGATGAACAGCTCGGCGACCAAAACTCAGGGCGGCCCGACCGTGACGCCTGCCGGGGAAACCGGCGGGCACGTCGGCCGCTTAGGTAACGAACCTGATACCTATGTAGAGCTGAATCTGGAACATAAACAAACGCTGGAAAACGGCGCAACGACCCGCTTCAAGGCGATGCTGGCCGACGGCCAGCGCACCTATAACGACTGGACGGCATCCAGCAGCGACCTCAATCTGCGTCAGGCTTTTGTCGAGCTGGGCCAGCTCCCGACCTTTACCGGCGCGTTCAAAGACACGACCGTCTGGGCGGGTAAACGCTTTGACCGGGATAATTTCGATATCCACTGGATCGACTCCGATGTGGTATTTCTCGCCGGTACCGGAGCAGGTATTTACGACATGAAGTGGAGCGATCAGGCTCACAGCAATCTGTCGCTTTACGGACGAACCTTTGGCGATATCGAGAACAACGACAACACCGCACAGAACTATATTCTGACGGCTAACAACTTCTACGGCCCATTCCAGCTGATGCTGAGCGGCATGCGGGCGAAAGATAACGACGACCGGCTGGATGTGAACGGCCTGAAGGTGAAGGGCGATGCCGCGAACACCGGATTACATGCGCTGGTGGGGCTGCATAACGACAGCTTCTATGGCCTGCGAGAGGGTTCAGCGAAAACGGCCGTGCTGTACGGTCACGGCTTAGGTGCAGAGGTAAAAGCTATCGGTTCAGACGGGGCACTGTTACCGGATGCCGATACCTGGCGGCTGGCCAGCTACGGGATTACCCCGCTGGGCGGCGGCTGGCATATCGCCCCGGCGGTGCTGGCGCAAAGCAGTAAGGATCGTTACGTCAAGGGCGACAGCTATCAGTGGGCCACCGCCAACATGCGCCTGATTCAGGGGCTGACCGAGAACTTTGAAATGCAGTACGAAGCTACCTATCAGTATATGGATCTGCGGCCAGAGGGCTTTAATCAGCGCAGTGCGGTCAACGGTAATTTCTACAAACTGACCGTTGCGCCTACGCTGAAGGCCAGCAACGTGGGTGAATTCCTCAAACGTCCGGAAATTCGCCTTTTTGCCACCTGGATGGACTGGGACCACCGACTGGATAACTACGCGCGCGGCGATGCCTTTGGCAGCAGCGGCTTTGAAGCGGGCGGTGAGTGGAACTTCGGCGTACAAATGGAAACCTGGTTCTGATCAGTCGGCCCTGCGGGGCCGTTTCAGCCGGGCCGACACTATCACACGATAAAACAGAGGTTTTTTATGGATTTCGTACAAATCTCCCGTGCATTACTGCCGTTGCTGGGGGGCAAAGAGAATATTGCCAGCGCGGCGCACTGCGCGACCCGGCTCCGGTTGGTGCTGGTCGATGACGCCAAAGCGGATACCAGCGCGATCGGTAAAATCGACGGGGTAAAAGGCTGTTTCCGTAATGCCGGACAGCTGCAGGTGATTTTTGGCACCGGGGTGGTCAACAAAGTCTACGCCGCCTTTGTCGCCGAAGCCGGGATCAGTGAATCGAGTAAATCTGAAGCCGCCGATATCGCGGCCCGCAAGCTCAATCCTTTCCAGCGCATCGCCCGTTTGCTCTCGAATATTTTCGTGCCGATTATTCCGGCCATTGTCGCGTCCGGCCTGCTCATGGGCCTGCTGGGCATGGTCAAAACTTATGGCTGGGTGAACCCGGAAAATGCCCTGTATATCATGCTGGATATGTGCAGTTCGGCGGCGTTTATTATTCTGCCGATCCTGATCGGCTTTACGGCAGCACGTGAGTTTGGCGGTAACCCGTTTTTAGGGGCTACGCTGGGTGGCATCCTGACCCATCCGGCGCTGACCAATGCCTGGGGCGTGGCGTCCGGGTTCCACACCATGAACTTCTTTGGGATAGAAGTCGCGATGATCGGCTACCAGGGCACGGTGTTTCCGGTGTTGCTGGCCGTGTGGTTTATGAGCCTGCTGGAAAAACAGTTACGGCGCATCATCCCTGACGCGCTCGACCTGATTCTGACGCCGTTCCTGACCGTGATTATTTCTGGCTTTGTGGCGCTGCTGATTATTGGTCCGGCGGGGCGTGCCTTGGGGGACGGCATCTCCTTCGTGCTCAGCACGTTGATTGCTCATGCAGGCTGGCTGGCCGGATTACTGTTTGGCGGGTTGTACTCCGTTATCGTGATTACTGGCGTGCATCACAGTTTCCACGCCATTGAAGCGGGCTTGCTGGGTAATCCTTCAATCGGCGTCAATTTCCTGTTGCCGATTTGGGCGATGGCCAACGTGGCGCAGGGCGGTGCCTGTCTGGCGGTGTGGTTTAAAACCAAGGATCCTAAAATCAAAGCCATTACCTTACCTTCAGCCTTTTCGGCCCTGCTGGGCATTACCGAAGCCGCCATCTTTGGTATCAACCTGCGCTTTATGAAGCCGTTTATTGCCGGACTGATCGGTGGTGCCATCGGCGGTGCCTGGGTGGTTTCCGTTAAGGTCTATATGACCGCAGTGGGGCTGACTGGCTTACCCGGCATGGCCATTGTTCAGGCCAGTTCGCTGCTGAATTATATTATTGGTATGGTGATCGCCTTTAGTGTCGCCTTTGTCATCGCTTTCATGCTCAAGTACAAAACGGATTCTGAATAATGGCCCTGAAAAACCTGCTCCCCGCCATGCTTAAGGCGGTAATGAAAGGCCAGCCCAGGGCGCGGGAGGACAGCCACTATCCGGGCTGGCATCTGGCGCCGGTTACCGGGCTGCTTAACGATCCCAATGGCTTTATCCACTTCAACGGACAGTACCACCTGTTCTATCAGTGGAATGCCCTGGCCTGCGAGCACAAGCACAAATGCTGGGGCCACTGGCGTTCAGCGGATTTACTGCACTGGGAACACGAGCCGGTCGCGCTGTTGCCCGATGAAGAGTATGACCGCAGCGGATGCTATTCCGGCAGTGCGGTGGACAACAATGGCGAGCTAACCCTGTGTTACACGGGGAATGTTAAATTTGAGGACGGCTCACGTACCGCCTGGCAGTGCCTGGCCGTGCAGAACGGTGAGGGCGGATTCGACAAGCTGGGGCCGGTTATCCCGCTGCCTGAAGGCTACACCGGTCATGTCCGTGACCCCAAAGTCTGGCGGCATGGCGGGTACTGGTACATGGTGCTGGGCGCGCAGGACGCGCAGTTACAGGGCAAAGTCCTGTTACTGCGCGCCAGCGATCTGCACCACTGGGAGAACCTGGGCGAAATAGCGGGAAGTGGCCTGGGCGGATTAGGCGCGGCGGGCTATATGTGGGAATGCCCTGACATGTTCACCCTGGGAGCCTCGACGTTTCTGATCTGCTGCCCGCAGGGCATTCCCCGGGAAGAGAAGCGCTATCTGAATACCCATCCCTGCGCATGGCTCAGCGGTACGCTCGACTATGAGAACGCGCATTACTCGCACGGTGCCTTTAATGAACTGGATGCCGGCTTTGAGTTTTATGCCCCGCAAACCACGTTAACCCAGGACGGGCGCAGGCTGCTGGTGGGCTGGATGGGCGTGCCGGACGGCGAAGAAATGCGCCAGCCCACCGTGGCGTTTGGCTGGATTCATCAGATGACCTGTATACGTGAGCTGACCGAGCGGGACGGGCGGCTTTATCAGCAGCCGGTGGCCGAGCTGCAGGCGCTGCGGCTGGACGAGCAACGCTATCGCGGGCCTGCGGATGGCGCACCGGAGATGGCGGCCCGACGTCTTGAGCTGGTGCTGACGTCCGGCGGCGATATCACGCTGGACTTTGCCGATACGCTCCGGCTGAGCTGGCATCAGGAGACGCTTTGTCTGGCACGCCGCAGTCTGGAAAACGGCGAATGGCTTTATCGTCACTGGTGCGGCAGCGCGCGCAAACTGCATATTCTGTGCGATCACTCCAGCGTCGAGATTTTTATCAATGACGGCGAAGGCGTGATGAGTAGCCGCTACTTCCCGCAGCATCCTGCCCGTTTACGCCTGAGCGGCAGCGCAGAAGTCACTGCCTGCTACTGGTCGTTACGATCCTGCATGGTAGAATAAGCCCTTGTTTCCTTAAACGAAGCACCGACGTGAAAAAAACAAAGCGCGTGACCATCAGTGATATCGCTGCGCTGGCCGGGGTGTCAAAAGCCACGGCCAGCCTGGTGCTCAACGGGCGCGGTAAAGAGCTGCGCGTGGCAGAAGAGACGCGCGAACGCGTGATGTCTCTTGCGCAACAGCACCACTATCTGCCCAGTATCCATGCCCGTCTGCTGCGCGAAAACCGCAGCCATACGTTAGGGCTGGTGGTGCCGGAGATCACCAACTACGGTTTCGCCGTTTTCTCTCACGCGCTAGAGAACCTTTGCCGTGAAGCCGGGCTACAGCTGCTGATCTCCTGTACCGATGAAAATGCCAGCCAGGAAACGCTGGTGGTTAACAACCTCGTCTCGCGTCAGGTTGATGGCCTGATCGTCGCCTCAAGTCAGCAGAGCGACAGCGACTATCTGAAGCTGAGTGAACAGCTGCCGGTCGTGCTGTTTGACCGCCACGTGAATAACAGCAGTTTGCCGCTGGTGATCACCGATTCGATTACGCCGACCGCCGAGCTGGTAGAGCGCCTGGCGCGTGCTCATCCCGATGAGGTCTATTTCCTGGGCGGGCAGCCACGACTGTCGCCGACCAAAGATCGTCTGGCCGGCTTTATGCAGGGGCTGGAGCGGGCGGGGGTAAGTCCCCGGCCGGAATGGATTATTCAGGGCAACTACCATCCCAGCAGCGGCTATGAAATGTTTGCGGCCCTGTGTGCCCGTCTTGGCAGGCCACCTAAGGCGCTGTTTACCGCCGCCTGCGGTTTGCTGGAAGGGGTGCTGCGCTATATGAGCCAGCACCATCTGCTGGAGAGTGATATTCACATAGCCAGCTTCGACGATCACTACCTGTATGATTCGCTGTCACTGCATATCGATACCGTAGAACAGAACGTACCGCGCCTGGCGCAGGAGTGCTTTTCCGTGATTAGCCAAATGATCCAGGGGCAGGAACCTGCGGACAAACAGATTATCTTGCCCGCCAGGCTGCGCTACCGTTCATCTCTGGCGCGTTAACGCCGCTTACCGACAGGCGGCCAGATCGGCCATCTGCTGTTTATCAGGCAGGCCAACAATCTGTTGCAGCTTTTGTTCATGATTCAGGTAGTAGATAGCGGGCGTGCCGTTGGCCCCTAACGCCTGCATCTGCGCCTGGTTATGCTGAATCTGATCAAACAGCGCGCGCGGCGTGCTGTCCGGGAAGGCCGGCTTATTTTTACCCTGCGAGCGTTCGAAATCCTGCCAGGCTTTAGCAGGATCGGCCGCCGCGAGAATGGCAGACGCGTAGCGTCCGCTCTCGGGCTTAAGAATGCCGACAAGCTGGGTTTTGATGCTGAGCGAGTTATTTTGTACCAGCGGCTGCCCCTGCTGCCAGAAGGTCCGGCAGTAGGGGCAGAACGGATCGGCAAAGACCACGACCTGACAGCCGGCTTCAGCGCTTCCCTCCTTGATGCCCGGCATGGCCTGCAGTTGCTTCCACATGGCACGTCCGGCGGGCAAATAAATTTCATCATTTATGATTTTTTCGCTGAGGTTATTGCCCTGCGCGTCATACATATAGCCCGAAATCGCATGCTGACCATCCGGCGTCAGGTAAATGGTAACGCCGGTTCCCTGATATTGACCCAGCCAGCCCTGAACCCCGCCGGGTGCCTTAAAAGATTTGATGATTTCCACGCCCTGCTTTTCAATTTGCTGGACGGGGGCGGGCAGCGTAGCCGCCTGGGTCGTGCTGCTCAACAGCAGTGCGGAAACCAGTATCCTGAACGTTTTCATTAATCCCTGTCTCTTAACGTCGTGATGAAAGTGAGGCGGTGCGGCTGTCGAGCCACTCAAAGAGCAGCATGCCTGCCAGCATGGCGATCAGGAACACTGCGCCCTTAAGCACTCCGCCGCCGAGCAGCACCAGCGCCGGACCGGGGCAGATGCCTGCCAGCCCCCAGCCAATCCCGAACAGCATAGCCCCTGCGATCAGTTTTTTATCCAGCGCGCGCTGGCCGGGCAGATGAAAGGTTTCGCCAAAGACCGGACGCTCACGTCGGGAGGCCAGCCAGAAGGCCACCAGCCCGACGGTAATCGCGCCGCCCATCACCAGCGCCAGAGAGGGATCCCAGGCGCGGGTAATGTTCAGAAAACCCAGAACCTTGGCCGGGTTCGCCATGCCGCTGACGATTAAGCCCGTACCAAATAACAGCCCACTAAGCAGAGAAAATAAAACGGCCATTGTTCCTCCTGATATTCACCCGTGGCCCATCACGCCAACGGTCAGCATGGCGGTTAACATAAAGACCAGCGTCGCCACCAGTGAGCGCAGTGACAGCCGCGATAATCCACATACGCCGTGACCGCTGGTGCAGCCCGAGCCCAGGCGAACACCCAATCCCACCAGCACGCCGGCGAGTACCAGACGTCCCCATGACGCTTCAGTTTCAATGGCGGGCAGGGCGCTGAACAGCTGGAACACCAGCGGCGACAGGACCAGACCCGCAATAAAGGCCAGCCGCCAGGGCTTGTCTGATGAGCGGCGTTTAAGCAGACCGCCCAGAATGCCGCTGATACCGGCTATGCGGCCACAAAACAGCACCAGCATGCCCGCCGCCGCGCCAATCAGCAGCCCACCCACCAGGCTTTGCAGTGGCGTAAAATGAATCAGGTCAATATGCATTCTCCACCCTTCCCAGTGCAGTGCTTACGTCATGCGTTAAAAGCGGTTTAGCGGGATTTTCAGATAGCGCTCGCCATCGCTCTCGGGTTCAGGTAACCGCCCGCCGTGAATATTCACCTGCAGGGCCATTAGCATGAGTTCTGGCAGCGGGAGCGTGGCATCACGCTGCTGCCGCCGGGCAATAAAATCCTGTTGATGTTGATCAACCACCCACGGATTGTTTTCCCGCTGCTCACGTACCGTGCTTTCAAACTGCACGTCGCGCCCGTCAGGGCGATAATCATGACCGGTAAATAAACGTGTGTCGTCAGGTAACTGCAGAATGCGTTGCAGGCTGTCCCATAATACGGCAGCGCTGCCGCCGGGGAAATCAGCCCGCGCCGTGCCGCTGTCGGGCATAAAAAACGTGTCGTGGATAAAAGCACAGTCGGCGATGTGATAGGTCACCGACGCCAGCGTGTGGCCGGGAGATAAAATGACTGCACCCCGCAGATTGCCGATGTAAAACACCTCGCCGTCCCTGAATAAGGTGTCCCAGATTTTCTCAGCTGGCGTCAGGCCGGGCAGGTTATAGAGAGTTTGCCACAGCCTTTGTACCTCAGTGACCTTTTCACCGATGCCGGTAGGCGCACCGGTTTTCCCGGCCAGCCAGGCGGCGGCAGAGAAGTGGTCGGCATGAGGATGGGTATCCAGAACCCACGCAACCTGCCAGTTTTTTTGCTGAATAAAATCCAGTATGCGTTGGGCCTGCTGACAGAATACCGCTCCCGAGCGGCGATCAAAGTCCAGCACCGGATCGATGATGGCGCAGCGCCGGGTTTGTCCGTCAGCAATCACATATTGCAGGCTTCCGCTCTCCGGTTCATAGAAATGGTACACCTCTGCCTGAGGCGGATGGCGCAGCCTGTTTGCATACCAGGCCAGGGGCTTATCGGCATCGGCACCAAACTGTTGGCAGGTAGCCCGAAATTCGGCCTCGTCTATCCGGCCTTCGCGTAACTCATGCAGTAAAAACAGGCTAAGCGATCGCGCACCACTCCGACAGTGTGCAAAGATTTTTGCACCGCGTTTAACCCGACGATGAAAAGCCTCAACGTCTTCCCAGCTCAGTGTGTCAAAGGTGAAGGGCATATAGACGTAGTCCATGCCCAGTTGCTCAGCCAGCGCCTTTTCCTGCTGATGAGGCAGAAAGGGGCCTTCTTCCTCATCAGGCCGATTATTAACCACAACCTCAAAGCCCAACTGGTGCAACTGGCTGAAATCCTCTGCAAGTGGTGCATCGGAAAACGCGACTTGCGCATTAAAATGGCGGATATTCATAACCTGTTCCCGTTTATTCAGAGATTTTTAAGCAACATGTAGCTGGCCATCACGATCAACATGGCTGAAAAGACGGCATTGATCGCGCGCGCATTGTGTTTCAGCCGGCTGGCCACAGCGACACCGACTAAGCCGCCCAGCAGGCCGCCAGCAATGAGGTAGATTGTCATCACTACAGAGACTTTGCCCGCCAGGGCATAGCTTGCGCTGGTCGAGATCCCCATGGCGAACACCACCATCAGCGAGGTTGCTATCGCCTCCACCATGGGAAAGCGGAACAACCAGACAAGCGCGGGCACCACTAAAAATCCCCCTCCGATGCCCATAAATCCGGCCAGTATGCCCAGCAGCAGTACACTTCCCCAGACGATAGCGGGGGCAAAGTGCCTGTCTGGCGCGGAGGCTCCGGGCAAAGGAGACTGTTTTCTCAGCATCATCAGCGCCACGGTGAACATCAAAAGGGAAAACGGCAGTAGCAGGTATTGTCCACTGACGATTTTTCCCAGTTCGGCTCCTAGCAGTGCGCCGCAGACCGCCACAAGAGAAATCCTCGCACCCGTTGCCCATCTGACATTGCCTTTATGACTATGGGCAAACAGATTGATCAGGGCGCTGACCGCCACCGCAATGGCGCTGGTGCCGATGACCCGATGCGTGTCGGGCACCTTCACCAGATACAGCAGCAGCGGCACGCACATGACCGATCCGCCGCCGCCGGTCAGCGCCAGAAAAAAGCCTACGGCGATGCCTGTTACAATTAACAGGCTCACCGTGAGGGCTGAAAAATGGGTGAATTCCTGAATGATCATTTTCATTCCTGGCGTTATTTTTACGCTATTAAAGAGGTCGTAAAAATGACTGTCAACTCATTATTTCTTTTTGCTATATCATATAGCTAAATATTATAAGAGGTTTTTTTTATAACTTTAAAGTCTATTGATTTGCTTTATATCTGTGCTGCTATCCACTACGGTTAAATGAAAGGGAGGCCTGCATGAATGATAAAAATAATCCCCATCACCCGCATCTTGTTGTTATTGGTGGTGGCTCAGCTGGAATTGGCGTCATCGCAAGTATTAAGAAACGCATTAAAAACATCAAAATAACGCTAATTGAGCCAAAGGAAGAACATGATTATCAACCTGCCTGGACACTGGTGGGTGCCGGATTATTTTCCGCTGAAAAAACCCGAAAACGCATGAGTGACGTTATTCCGTCGGGCGTGAACTGGATTCACGATGCCGTGACGCATGTTTCACCTGATCTGAAATATATTGAAACAGCGACAGCCCAAAAAATAGGTTACGACTATCTTATTATCGCCAGCGGTCTGATGCTGCGTTGGGATAAAATCAGGGGCCTGAGTGAAACCCTGGGCCGCAACGGCGTAACGTCAAACTACCGATACGATTTGGCGCGCTATACATGGGAACTGGTGCAAAACCTGAAGCAGGGAAAAGCCATTTTTACCCAGCCTGGGATGCCGATAAAGTGCGCGGGTGCGCCGCAGAAGGCGCTCTATCTCTCCGCCGATTACTGGCTGCGACGGGACCGTCTGGCACAGATCAACATTCAGTTCTGCCTGGCAGGTCAGGTCGTTTTTGGCGTGCCCGAATTTGTTCCGCCGCTGGAGGCCTATCTGGAGAAATACCAGGCGCAGGTCAATTTTGGACATACGCTTACTGCCGTTGATGGAATCAATAAGCAGGCGACGTTTACTCTCACCGATCCCGACGGCAGCACGCGTGACGTCACGCTGCCGTTCGATATGCTCCATGTTGTCCCGCCTCAGGCTGCGCCAGACTTTATTGCCGAAAGCGGTCTGGCGGATGCTGCTGGCTGGTGTGATGTCGATAAAGAAACGCTGCAGCACAGCCGCTGGCCCGATATTTTTGCTTTGGGCGATTGCAGCTCAACGCCGAACGCCAAGACGGCCGCAGCGGCGCGTAAACAGATCGTGGTCGTGGCCGAAAACCTGAGGCAGGTCGTTAACGGGGCGATCCCGCAAACGCGTTACGATGGCTACGGTTCGTGTCCGCTCACCGTGGAGAAAGGCAAAGTCGTGCTGGCTGAGTTTGGTTATGGCAACCGCCTGCTGCCGACCTTTCCGCTCCATTCAGCCCGTCCCAGCCGCGCAGCATGGTGGCTAAAGGCCTGGTTTTTACCGCGCTTTTATTGGGCTGGTATGCTGCGCGGTATTGAGTGGTTGGCCAAAAGTAAACCCCTGTAGTGAAGGCCGTTCAGGGGCGAACGTATAAAGCGCCCCGCGACTGCTGTTCAATAATGTAGGTTATGGCGGCGGGCACGACGCGAAAGTGTGATGGCAGCATGCTGACGTCAATATTTTGTGCCCGGAGGGCGTTATTGCAGAGTAACAGCGTCACGCTCGGCGCATTCTTAAGGGCATCTGAAATCGTCCTGCCAGTCACATCACCTGCCGCGTCGCCATTAAAAACGATGGCGATATCCCCGTCAAAATCCTCTTCTTTAAGCAGATTGCCAGCATTAGCCAGGGCGTGAGCAATGCGATTTTTATCAGGTACATGCAAAATGATTTTCATTCTGGGCCTCAGGTTGTTATCGCGACGGGCGAAAAACGAATGGCTCAGAATAAAACAGCGTGAGGATCGGATAAATGTGATGAGTGAAAGAAAATATGTCGTCGACGATGGTTTCTAAAAAAAGAAAAATAGCGGCTCTGATAAATTCGAAATTGCTGTGTGCGTCTTTTTTTAAAAAAAGGGGAGTTCCCCCTTTAATAGCTAATTATTTTTTCAGATTTTCAGGGAAATTGGCAGGTAATTCACTTGCCGCGCAGGCTATCACGTCATCGTTATTTTTTCCCGCATCGTGGACAAAGGTGATAGTCGCGAACTCATCAATGACTTCTATTGGATAAGTCGGGCCGGCATCGCGGTACTGCGCCATTTCGTCCAGATGATCGTTCTGGAAGCAGACGGTGCGTTCAGGATTATTCATGACCCAGCGCGGGAAGAAGATGGTGCCATGAAACAGCTTGTCGCCCAGGTTGGCAATCAGGCTGACACTGGTGCCGGTCGGTTCAGTCCAGGACACTTTATAGATGTCTTCACCGACGCAGACAATATAGACATGCTGGTCTTTCACCCAGCGGTTGCCCACCATGCCGCTATGAATACGGTAATCGACGGTGTCTTTGTTTTTAATATACAGCTCGTAATTCCAGCCATTGTCATAGGTATAAACCAGATGTTTACCGATGAAACCGTCAAGATTGTGTTTATCGAATTTGCTCATTATTTGTTCTCCTCTGTGGTTGAAACCAGCTTACCCATTCACTTTGTGAATTAAAAACGCTAATTTATGATGAAATTGATTCAAAAATTGGATGGGTTATGCATAAAACCACACTGGAGCAGTGGAGCCTGTTGGACAAGGTGGTGCGAGAGGGCAGTTTTGCCAGAGCGGCGAGTCTGACCAACCGCAGTCAGTCATCTGTCAGCTATAACCTTGCTATGTTGCAGCAGCGCATAGGGATTACGCTGTTACATGCAGAGGGACGCAAGGCGGTGCTGACGCCCGCAGGCGAGTTGCTGCTGGCGCAGGTGCGCCCGCTACTGAAAGCTTTTCATTCACTGGAGGCGTTTGCGGGATCAATACGCAGCGGCGTCAGAACAAAGCTGGATCTGGTGGTTGACAGCATCTTTCCGCGTCGACAACTGTTTTCCGTCCTTAAGGCGTTTCAGCAATGCCATCCTCATACTCAGATCAACCTGACCGAGGTGCTGGAAACCAACACCGATTACGCCGAGGCCGACGTGATGGTGGTGACCCAGCGCCAGGATATGGCCGGGCGGGGAGAGTGGTTGATGAATGTGGATTTCGTCGCCGTGGCGCACTGCGACCATCCCTTGCATCAGCATGGCGGCATCCTGGATGAAGAACGGTTGGCACAGTATCCGCTGATTCGCATTGCCGACCGGGAACATTTCACCGTGCAGGATGAGAGCAGCAATGGCGATTACTGGTCGTTTTCGACTATTGAGGCGGCGGTAGAGGCGGTGGTGCACCAGGTGGGTTATGGCTGGATCCCCTTCGAGCGCATCGAACATGAACTGGCGCAGGGAACACTAAAAATATTGCCCTTACAGCACGGCGTTCGTCGTGCCACCCCGCTGCACTTACTGATTAAGAAAGATATCCTGACGCTGGATCCACAAATTGTTACCCTGCTCGATCTGCTGAAAAACGCCACCCGTTCGTGACAGAGGGATCGCGATGAGGAACGCGTCTTCAGGGGCTATTTGTCACCGTTCAACGCAAGGAGCAGGGCATCCAGCGAATCTGGCGCGTGCGGATATCCGTTTTTTACCTTGTGAACGTCCCAGGACATTGCATCCTCAAGGCAGAAATCGCCTGCACACTGCAACGCGAGGTCTTCATCTAACAGCCCAATCGGTAGCCAGATCAGGGGGCGGCCGCGCAACAGGTTCGGCACCGTCGAGCCACAGTGCCTGCAAAAGTCATCCCTGCGGGCGACGCCAACTGCTGATATCGGCTTCACCGGCCAGCCAGCTAAACTGATCGGCATGAACCAGCGTGGCCAGGTTATGGCCGGTACCGGTCTGACGGCGGCAAAGCGAACAGTGACAGCGGTAAAAATGGCTGGGTTGTTGAGCCAGCTTAAAAACGACCATTCCGCATAAACAACGTCCAGAAATCATCCTTGTTTCCCTGAATGCGCCAACCCTAAGGCGATGTTTAGTGTGCCCGCTTTTTGGCCCAGTAAGCCATAAAGTTAATCGCGTCGCGATCGACGCCGCGCTCCCCTATCAGGTGGCGGCGTAATAGCTTCACCACGGTCGATTCGGCCGCTACCCAACCGTAAAATTCCGTGTTGCGGCCCTGAGCACGGTCCCACAGCAATTCGCCTTCTGCCTCTTCCTGCACGTCCTGCTGGCGGCCGCCATCGGGAACGTTAACCCGGGATTTTATTGCCTCAACCAGGCATTCCCCGTGTGAAGCAAATGCAGGTTTTCGCGGCAACCAGACGATGTCGGCAAAGGTATAGGCGTGCAGATCGACGCAATCTTCCGCATCCGGGACTTCAAAAAAGGCCTGAACCCGAGGCGGATTTTCCTGTCGGGACAGTCTTTCCAGAATGCCTTTCGCCGCGGGTAATGCGGTTTCATCGGCAATCAGTAACGCATTACGCAGCGCATCCGGTGGCGTCCATTCATATCCGCCGCTGTCAGATTCACAGGCCGCATTGGGCGCAACGATCACCAGGCCGTCACCCGGTTCAGCATTGATTGCCCAGGCCGATGCCGGGCCTTCCGTACCGTGGCTGACAAACTCAATCGTCAACTCCTGGCGCTCAGGATCGAGATGACGCAGCGTATAGGTGCGCAACAGCGGACGCTTCTCTTTTGGCAGCGACAGAATGGTCTGGTACCACTCGCCATCATTGGGAAGCGCAGGCATGCTGCCATCTTCCGCCGGCAGCAAAATTTTGATCCGCTGATCGGGCGCGTCAGACTTCATCTGCGCCACGTCAGGCCCGTTGAACACCAGGCTCAGCATTGAGGGAGAAAGATGACGCTTGCGTGCCAGTTTTACGTCAAACAGGCGGTAGCTATGGGCTTCAGCCATCGTCGTTCCTTTTGATTAATGAGCCGATAAGGTTGAGCGGCGACGTGCACGCCAGATCACACCTGACATCGCCACGAACAGCAGGGCAGCGCTGAATGCGGCAGCGATCAGCGCCGTTGCGCCCTGTGACTGCGACACCAGGGGAACCAGCAGCGCGCACAATCCGTAGCCTAAGGTATGGCTGGTGGCTATCCAGCCGGCACCGGCACCGTCTGCCAGCCTGTCATTTAGCAGCAGCTGATAAGCCGGCGTACCCAGTGCAGCACCAAACGAAAGCAGGGCACAGCCGGTGTAAAACAGCCAGAGCGGTGTGCTCAGCATCATCGCCAGACCCAGAGACATCAACAGCCCTGCGCTCAGCAACAGCGCAAGCGGCGTCAGTAACTGGGGTCGCAGTACCATAAACTGGGCGCCCAGTGAGGCGATGGCCGCCACGCTCAGCAGCCAGGCAACCTGATGGCTGATTGCGGCGGTATCACCGGTAAACTGTCTGGCCAGTGCCGGGGATAAGCCCAACTGCATCAGGCTCACCGTGGCCGCCAGCAGCAGAGCGCACAGCAGATAGGGCAGACAATCGATGCACAGGCGGGCATTCCTGCGCGCCACCGCAGGCTGTGGCTCGGTTCCGCGCAACGGCAACAACATAGCCAGCGCCAGCAAGGGCGCAACGACCAGTAACACCAGCGGTGCCATCGGATGAATAACTAACATTCCGGCAGCGCACAGCGGGCCAAACAGCCTGCCGCAGCTCAGACCGGAGCTGATGGTCGCCAGCGCCGTCATGCGCTTACCTTCACCGGCACGGTTTAGCGCCCAGACCTGGCACGCCGGAACCATCGCCGACACCATCAGGCCATAAATCACCCTGGCAATAATTAATATACCTAATCCAATCGGAGCACTGACCGCCCGCGTGGAAAGAAGTGCGCAGCCCATAGCGAGTAGCAAAAAACTTGCGCCATAACCGGCCAGTGACCAAAGCACGACCGGTTTGCTGCCGAGACGCGCAATCTGTTTTCCCCACCACGGCGATGAGGGCAAAAACAGCATAGAGCCGAGCGTTAACAATCCCGCCCAGACCGAAAGACTTAAACTGGTCTGCGCAACCAGCATCGGGATAGCCACCAGCAAACCATTCTGTCCGACGCCCAGCAGTCCGGCGCTTAATGCTAAAGGCCAGTTAGGTAAGGCTTTTTGTGGCGTAGCGGTCAGTTCAAGAGATGTCACAATGTTGCTAACCCGTATCTTTGTTGTATGTATTTGTAAAATTTATTCCGCCAATTCTAACAATTGTCGTTGATAATGAGAACTGTTATCGGCAGAATTCGCATTATCATAACGCCTGGAAATTGTTTGATAATGATTCAATCGACGCACAATGGATCCTGGGATGTGGCCGCACAGTGCTTCCTGAATTCCCTGATCCGTGAAACCAAGGACTGGCGACTCAGCCAGGGTGAACCCGCCGAGTTAGTGATTCCGTTGGCGGAAGAAAAGGCCCTACACTTTAAGGTGGCTTACTTTTCTCCTACCCAGCATCACCGTTTTGCCTTCCCGGCCCGGCTGGTCACTCACCGTGGCAGCGAGACGGTGACGTTCGCCACCGTTGCCAGACTGATTGTCGATAAACTGCAACATCAGCAACAGCTGCCCGCTCCCGGCTGTGAGGCGTTTTACCAGCGCGTGATGGAAAGCCATGTGCATACCGCTGAGGCAACGGCTGCCCGCCACGACTGGCGAGGCCTGCGTGAGAAAGCCCTGAACTTTGCCGAAGCAGAGCAGGCCCTGCTGGTCGGGCACGCCTTCCATCCGGCACCCAAATCACATGAACCTTTTACGCAGCAGCAGGCCGAACGTTACCTGCCTGATTTTGCGCCACATTTTCCGTTACGCTGGTTTGCGGTGGATAAAGACCAGTTGGCGGGTGACAGCCTGCAGCTGACGTTGCAGCAGCGCCTGACGCGCTTTGCGGCAGAAAACGCGCCGCAGTTACTGCATGCGCTAACCGATCGGCAGTGGCTGTTCCCGCTCCATCCCTGGCAGGCGGACTATCTGCTCCAGCAGACCTGGTGTCAGCAACTGGTGGAAAAAGGCCTGGTTACTGACCTGGGTGAAGCCGGTGCGCCCTGGCTGCCCACCACCTCATCGCGTTCGCTGTACTGCGCGACCAGCCGCGACATGATCAAGTTTTCCCTGAGCGTGCGGCTGACAAACTCCGTCCGCACCCTGTCGGTCAAAGAGGTCAAACGCGGCATGCGGTTGGCGCGTCTGGCGCAGACCGACCGCTGGCAGGACATGCAGGCACGCTTCCCGGCGTTTCGCGTGATGCAGGAAGATGGCTGGGCCGGACTGCGCGATGCGCAGGGCACGATTATGGAAGAGAGCCTGTTCGCACTGCGTGAAAACCTGATTGTCGACAGGCCGCAGAGCCAGACCAACGTGCTGGTTTCCCTGACGCAGTCCGCGCCGGACGGCGGCGACTCACTGCTGTCTGCCGCAGTAAAGCGCCTGAGCCAGCGCCTGCACATCAGCGAAAAACAGGCTGCGCATGCCTGGGTCGACGCTTACTGTCAGCAGGTGCTGAAGCCCCTGTTCACCGCCGAAGCCGATTACGGCCTGGTGCTGTTAGCCCATCAGCAAAATATCCTGGTGGAAATGGAGCAGGACCTGCCGGTTGGCCTGATTTATCGCGACTGCCAGGGCAGCGCCTTTATGCCTCACGCCGCAGGCTGGCTGGACATGATTGGCGAAGCGCAGGCGGAAAACGTCTTTAGTCGCGAGCAGCTGCTGCGCTACTTCCCCTATTACCTGTTAGTGAATTCTACCTTTGCCGTCACGGCGGCACTGGGCGCGGCGGGCATGGACAGTGAAACCCATTTGATGGCGCGGGTACGCGATGCGTTAACTGCGCTACGTAACGAGGTCACGCACAAGGGCTGCCTGGATTACGTGCTGGAAAGCCCGCACTGGAACGTCAAGGGCAACTTCTTCTGTTACCTGCACGATCACAATGAAAACACCATCGTCGATCCGTCGGTGATCTACTTCGACTTCATCAACCCACTGCTGTCTCAGGAGCGCTAAATGTCTCAGGCAACGATTGTTCACAGCGGCCACGGCCTGCGTTGCGAAAAGTCAGGAAAAACCCTGAATCTGGGTTGGGGACAGGACAACAGTGCGGTGCTGCATTTTGCCGGTCCACTGCCCGAAGGCTGGCTGCGTGACGCGCTGGATCAGATGTTTATCGCTGCCCCGCAGCTTTCTGCCGTGGTGCTGCCCTTCGCAGAGTGGCGTGAAGAGCCTCAGGCGCTGGCGCTGTTTGCGGCCCTGAAAAGCGATATCGTCCACCGCGAGACGTTCTGGCAACTGCCGCTGTGGTTGTCTGCGCCTCGTCAGCAGGCCTCCGGCGAGATGGTATTTGATGCCGAACGTGAGATCTATTTTCCCCAGCGCCCAGCGCGACCTGATGGCGAAGTGTATCGCCGTTACGATCCGCGCGTACGGCGAACGCTGAGCTTCCGCGTGGCCGATCCTGCCCGGGATGCCGAAGCGTTTACCCGCTGGATGAACGATCCGCGCGTGGATTACTTCTGGGAGCAGAGCGGATCGCTGGCCACTCAGACCGCCTATCTTGAACGCCAGCTCGGCAGCAGCTATGCCTTTCCGCTGATTGGCTGTTTTGATGACGAGCCCTTCAGCTACTTTGAAATTTACTGGGCGGCGGAAGATCGTATCGGGCGGCACTACAGCTGGCAGCCGTACGATCGCGGTTTGCATCTGCTGGTGGGTGAGCCGCAGTGGCGCGGGCCGCACTTTGTGCAGAGCTGGCTGCGCGGCATCAGCCACTATCTGCTGCTGGATAATCCGCAAACCCAGCGCCTGGTGCTGGAACCGCGGGCGGATAATCAGCGCCTGTTTCGTCACCTTGAACCCGCGGGCTATACCACCGTGAAAGAGTTCGACTTTCCGCACAAGCGCTCTCGCCTGGTGATGACCCAGCGCGCCCGTTTCTTCAGCGAGGTGGGCCTGTGATGAATTCGCACGCATGGGAAACCGTTAACCGTCAGCTGGTGGCAAAAATGCTGGCCGAGCTGGAGTACGAGCAGGTCTTTCAGGCCCAGCCGCAGGGCGATAACCGTTACTGCATCAGTCTGCCGGGTTCCGAATGGCAGTTCACCGCCGAGCGGGGCATCTGGGGCTGGTTATGGATAGATGCACAAAGCCTGCGCTGTGCGGATGAGCCGGTACTGGCCCAGACGCTGCTGTGCCAGCTACAGCCGGTGCTGTCGATGAGTGATGCCACGGTGGCGGAACATATGCAGGATCTCTATGCCACGCTGCGCGGCGATCTTCAGCTTATGCAGGCACGTCAGGGCATGAGTGCCGATGCGCTGATTGATATGGATGCCGACCGCCTGCAGTGCCTGCTCAGCGGCCATCCCAAGTTTGCCTTTAATAAAGGCCGTCGCGGATGGGGACAAGAGGCGCTGGCGCGCTACGCACCCGAATATATGAATACCTTCCGCCTGCACTGGCTGGCGGTAAAGCGTGATCATATGGTCTGGCGCTGCGACAGCGAACTGGACATCCAGCAGTTGTTGCAGGCCGCGATGGACAGCGCCGAATATACGCGTTTCACCGAGGCCTGGCAGGCGCAGGGGCTGGACGACAGCTGGCTGCCTTTGCCGATGCATCCCTGGCAGTGGCAGCAAAAAATCGCGCTCGATTTTGTCGCGGATCTGGCCACGGGCAATATGCTGTCGCTGGGTGAATTTGGCGATCGCTGGCTGGCGCAACAGTCACTACGCACCTTGACCAACGCCAGCCGTCAGGGCGGGCTGGATATCAAACTGCCGCTTACCATTTACAACACCTCCTGCTATCGCGGTATTCCGGGCAAATATATCGCGGCGGGCCCGCTGGCCTCCCGCTGGCTACAAAACGTCTTTGCCACCGACACGACGCTGCAGCAGAGCGGGGCGGTGATCCTGGGCGAGCCGGCCGCCGGTTATGTTTCCCATCGCGGCTACGGCGCGTTGCCCGAAGCACCCTATCGCTACCAGGAAATGCTGGGCGTGATCTGGCGTGAAAATCCGTCGCGCTGGCTGCACGCGGACGAAACGCCAATTCTGATGGCCACGCTGATGGAGTGCGATGAAAACAACCAGCCGCTTATCGGCGCCTACATTGCCCGCTCGGGCCTGAGCGCCGAGGCCTGGTTAAGTCAGATGTTCCGCGTGGCCGTGGTGCCGCTGTATCACCTGCTGTGCCGTTATGGCGTGGCGCTGATCGCACACGGGCAAAATATTACGCTGGCGATGAAAGACGGCGTACCCCAGCGCGTATTGCTGAAAGATTTTCAGGGCGATATGCGTCTGGTAAAGGACGATTTTCCGGAGATGGACTCTCTGCCTCAGGACGTCCGCGATGTGACGGCACGCCTGAGTGCTGACTATTTGATTCATGATTTGCAGACTGGCCATTTTGTCACGGTCCTGCGTTTTATTTCGCCGTTAATGGCGCGCCTTGGCGTTCCGGAACGACGTTTTTACCAACTGCTTGCCGCAGTGTTGAGCGACTATATGCAGGACCATCCGCAACTGTCGGCGCGTTTTGCGCTTTTCTCACTCTTCAAGCCACAAATCATTCGTGTCGTGCTGAACCCGGTAAAACTCACCTGGCCCGATCAGGACGGCGGAAGCCGTATGTTGCCCAATTACCTGGAAAATCTGCAAAACCCGCTGTGGCTGGTTACCAAGGACTGAATCATGACAAACACTGTTGATTTTATTGGCGTTGGCATTGGCCCGTTTAACCTGAGTATCGCGGCGCTGGCACACGAAGCTGAAGGCTTTACCAGCCAGTTTTTAGACAGCCGGCCGGATTTTGCCTGGCATCCCGGTATGCTGGTGCCTGACTGCCATATGCAGACCTCGTTTTTAAAAGATCTGGTCTCCGCGGTCGCGCCCACCAGCCCGTTCAGCTTTGTGAACTATCTGGTGAAGCGTAAAAAGTTTTACCGCTTTATGACCACCGAGTTACGTACCGTCTCGCGCGATGAGTTTTCCGACTATCTGCGTTGGGCTGCCGAGGGCATGAACAACCTGCGCTTTAATCACACGGTGGAACGCATCGATTTTGATGAGGCCAATAAACGCTTTGTGATTCACAGCAACGGTGGGGAAAGCTATGCCCGCAACATCTGTCTGGGCATTGGCAAGCAGCCCTACCTGCCGCCCTGCGTAAACCGCATCAGCGCCACCTGTTTCCACGCCAGCGAAATGAGCCTGCGTAAACCCGACCTGCGCGGCAAGCGTGTGGCGGTGATTGGCGGCGGTCAGAGTGGTGCCGATCTGTTCCTCAACGCCTTCCGGGGTGAATGGGGCGAACCGGCTGAGGTCAGTTGGGTGTCGCGCCGCAACAATTTTAACGCCCTGGATGAGGCCGCTTTTGCCAACGAGTACTTCACGCCAGAATACGTTTCCAGCTTTGTCGGTCTGAACGAGGCTGCCCGACAGAAAATGCTGGCTGAACAGAAGATGACCTCGGACGGCATCACGGCAGATTCCCTGCTGACGATTTATCGCGAGCTGTATCATCGCTTTGAAGTGCAGCGTCAGCCGCGCAATGCGCACCTGCTGCCGAGCCGCTCGGTCATTGAACTCAACAGTCATCACCAGGGCTGGCAGCTTCAGTTGCAGCATCAGCTTGACCAGGGCTACGACCTTATCGAATGCGATGTGGTGATTTTCGCCACCGGCTACCGGCCTGCGCTGCCAGAACTGCTCTCCCCCCTGATGAGCCGCCTGACCATGAAAGATGAGTGCACGTTCAGCGTGCGTGAGGACTTCACGCTTGAGTGGAACGGGCCAAAAGAAAATAACATCTTTGCGGTGAACGCCAGTATGCAAACCCACGGTATCGCGGAGCCTCAGCTCAGCCTGATGGCATGGCGATCCGCCCGTATTCTGAATCGCGCACTGGGGCGCGATTTGTTCGATCTCAGCACGCCGCCCGCCCTGATCCAGTGGCGCAGCGTCAGCCGGGAAAAACCGCAGCATGGCGCTGCGTCCACTAAAAACTATACCGAGTCCTTGGGGTAAGCCTTAACCTCGCACGCAGGAACGATAATGAAGACTAAAAACAAGAATATCTGGCTGCTTAATCCGCTGTTGTTAGCCATGATGGCGCCCGCGGTCGCACAGCAAACCAGTGAAAATGACATGGTGGTTTCGGCCAGCCGTACGCACCGTACGGTGGCAGAAATGGCTCAAACCACCTGGGTGATTGAGGGGGCCGAACTGGAGCAACAAGTCCAGGGCGGCAAAGAGTTTAAAGATGCGCTGGCGCAGCTGGTGCCGGGCCTGGACGTCAGTAGCCAGGGCCGAACCAACTACGGCATGAACATGCGCGGCCGCGCGATTGTGGTGCTGGTGGACGGCGTTCGCCTGAATTCTTCGCGCACAGACAGCCGCCAGCTGGATTCGATCGATCCCTTTAACATCGATCACATCGAGGTGATCTCCGGTTCAACCTCGCTGTACGGCGGGGGCAGCACCGGTGGCCTGATCAATATCGTCACCAAAAAAGGCCAGCCGGGCACCCAGTTTGAGTTTGAAACCGGCACCAAAACCGGGTTTAACAACAGTAAAGATCACGATGAGCGCGTGGCGGGCGCGATTTCTGGGGGGAACGATCGCGCGTCCGGACGGTTGTCGGTGGCCTACCAGAAGTTTGGCGGCTGGTATGACGGCAACGGCGATTCTGTTCTGCTCGATAACACCCAGACGGGCCTGCAATACTCCGATCGTCTGGATGTGATGGGCACCGGCACGCTTGAGATTGACGATCACCAGCAGTTGCAGCTGGTGACGCAATACTACAAGAGCCAGGGCGATGACGATTATGGCCTCTATCTTGGCCGAAACTTTTCGGCGGTAACCGGTAACGGTAACGCCTACACCAGTAAAGGACTGAACTCAGACCGTATTCCCGGCACCGAGCGCCACCTGGTCAGTCTGCAGTACTCTAATACCGATTTCCTGGGTCAGGAGCTGGTGGGTCAGGTCTACTATCGTGATGAATCTCTGGCGTTTTATCCCTTCCCAACGGTGTCCGGCGGGCGGGTGACAAGCCTCTCTTCCTCTAAACAGGATACTGACCAGTACGGCGGCAAGCTGGCAATCACCAGTAAACCGCTCGACAACCTGCAGCTGACCTACGGTGTTGATGCCGATCATGAACGTTTTAGTTCCAATCAGATGTTCTTTGATCTGGCACAGTCGGCCGCCTCGGGTGGCCTGAACAACCAGAGCATTTACACCACCGGACGCTATCCGGGTTATGACATTACTAACCTGGCAGCTTTCCTGCAGTCCAGCTACGACATCAACGATACCTTCACCTTGAGTGGCGGCGTACGTTATCAGTACACCGAAAACAAGGTGGACGACTTTGTCGGCTATGCCCAGCAGCAGGCGATTGCTAATGGCACGGCGCGTTCGGCCGATGCGATTCCAGGCGGCTCAACGGATTACGACAACGTCCTGTACAACGCCGGTATCCTGATGCATATCACCGAGCGGCAGCAGGCATGGTTCAACTTCTCGCAAGGCGTTGAACTGCCGGATCCGGGCAAGTATTACGGCAACGGCACCTATCGTCTGCAAAACGGCAACTACCAGTTGTTGAACAGCGTTAATGTCGATCAGTCGAAGCTTCAGGGCATCAAAGTCGATTCTTACGAGCTGGGCTGGCGTTACACCGGTAATGACCTGCGCACGCAGTTAGCAGCCTACTATTCGCTGTCAGACAAATCGATCTCGGTCAACCGCAGCGATATGACCATTAACGTGGACGATGACAAGCGCCGTATTTATGGCGTGGAAGGTGCGGTGGATTACTTTATCCCCGATACCAACTGGAGCACCGGCGTCAACTTCAACCTGGTCAAGTCTGAAACCAAAAAAGATGGCGGCTGGAAGAAGTGGGATGTCATTTATGCCAGTCCATCGAAAGCCACCGCCTATGTTGGCTGGTCGCCGGATCCCTGGAGCCTGCGCCTGCAAAGCACGCAGTCGTTTGACCTGACCGATAACGGCGGCAACAAAATTGACGGTTATACCACCGTTGATTTTATCGGCAGCTACCAGTTGCCGGTGGGCAAGCTGAGCTTTAGCGTCGAGAACCTGCTGGATCGCGACTACACCACGGTGTGGGGACAGCGTGCGCCGCTGTTCTACAGCCCGACCTATGGCTCGCCGTCGCTGTATCAGTACAAAGGCCGGGGTCGCACCTTTGGGCTGAACTATTCGGTACTGTTTTAAGTCTTCATTCTTGCCCGGTGTGACGCCGGGCAAGCCTAACTCAATCTCACTTTTTCCTCCTGTCGCCGCTAAACACGCTGTGCCGTTACATAATGTAAACAATACCTAAACGAATACGCTCAGTTTTGTCAGGTACATGCCGATAGTCTTTATGTACGTACATTTAATGCACAAAGCATTTTCGTTTTAACGACCAGGCGGAACAAAAAATGACCATTACACAGCGACTTTTCCTGACCTTCTCCCTCCTTGCCGCCTCACTGGCTGTTCTGGCTATGGTGGCGATCACGGTGGTAACAGGATTTCAATCACGCTTCGATTACGTGCAGAGAAATACAATTCCTTCTATTACCGATCTTAATAAGCTTGTCGATAGCAGCAATGCCCTGACACTGCTGCTTTATCGCCATCAAAGTGCGACCGATCAACGCAAGCAGGCCCAGTTTGAGAAAGCTATCGCTGGCGTGATTGCGGATCTGAAAAAGCAAAACCAGTATTACTTTGATCACGACCTTTCCAGTGCTGAAGACAAGGCCCTGAGCGAAAAAGCCTTTGCGGAGATAAAAGAAGCGGAAGCCAGGCTGCCGACCTTTTTTGCCGGGTCACGGGCACAAAATGATGCTATCGCGTTGGGCGCGATCCAGGGAGACAGTGGTGTGGGTCAGTCTGTTCGCGATCTGATAGCGGGGTTAAAGCGACAGCTGCAGCTGAATGTGGACATTGGCAAAACCTACAGCCAGCAAAACAATCAGGTTTATCAACAAACCTTGTGGGGCATGTCCGGCGGTTCGCTGCTAATTATCCTGCTGCTTGGCGCGTTTTCGGTGAAAACCATCTTCAGCATCCGTCGTCAGCTCAACGCGATTCGTGCCACCATGGAAAGCGCCAGCGAACGCCTCGATCTGACGCTGCGCGCAGATGAGTCGCGTCGCGACGAAATTGGCTTAACGGCCAGCGCTTATAATCATCTGGTCAGCAATGTGGCGCAGTCGTTGTCGTCCGTTGAACAGGCATCCCACTCTGTCGGCTCTGCCTCATCCGAGATTTCAGCCGGCAACGACGATCTCTCGGCGCGTACCGAAGAGCAGGCAGCGTCGCTGGAGGAAACGGCGGCCAGTATGTCTGAACTGAGCGAAACCGTGCGTCAGACGGCTGAAAATACCCGCCTCGCCAGCCAGCTGTCCAAAAATGCGCGTGAAATCTCGGAAGACAGCTCGGGCAAAGTCAAAACCATGCTGAGCACCATGTCCGATATCAAAAGCAGTTCAGCGAAAATCAACGACATTATTGCATTGATTGAAGGCGTTGCCTTCCAGACCAATATCCTGGCGCTGAATGCGGCCGTTGAAGCCGCCCGTGCCGGTGAGCAGGGACGCGGTTTTGCCGTGGTCGCCGGAGAGGTGCGTAATCTGGCACAGCGCTCTTCTTCTTCTGCCCGTGAGATCAAAGCACTGATCGAGTCCTCCATGCGCTACGTTGAAACCGGTGCCGCTCAGGCTGAAGAAGTCGGACAAAATATGGGCCGGATGAACGATGCCGTGCGTCAGGTAAACGATCTGGTCGATGAGATTGCGGTGGCGGCAAGCGAACAGTCGCAGGGCATTGGTCAGGTACATGAAGCGGTCAATCAGATGGACAGCGTAACCCAACAAAACGCCGCACTGGTGGAGCAGGCTTCTGCCGCTGCGCGTTCGTTAACGGAGCAGTCCACCACGCTGCAACAGCTGGTGGCCGCCTTTACCATCCGTTCAGCTCAGGTTGTCGCCGCTAAGCCGCCTTTAGCCGCCGTGACGGCCGCGCCCGTGCTGAAGCGTCCACAGCTTGCGGCGGCAGGTGCAGGTGCGCAGGAAGATAACTGGAAGAGCTTCTGATCGTGGCGAAGCAGTGGCCCGGGCGGCCGCTGCTTTTAAAAGGTTACGAACTTCTGTGCAGCGTCAACGGCGTTGATAACCAGCGGGCAACGCGTTTGCCTGCCTTAATGGCGGGTTTTTCAATCCAGAAAAACATCACGGAGGCCAGCGCCACACTGATGCTAATGGAGAGGATGAAAATCATCAGATTGTCCGTCCAGGCTTTATCCGCCAGGCTGTTCATCAGCAATATCATCATCGGATAGTGGATGAGATAGAGCGAATACGAGATATCGCCAAAGAAGATCAGCGTGCGGTTATGACCACTTTCCGTGCGGTAACCCAGCATCACCGTGATGCTCATAATGGCCGCCGCCAGCCAGAAACCGCCATGCAGGCCAAACGGCTGCGGCCCAATCATCAGCGCTGTCGCAAACGCCAGTACCAGCCCCACCTGCAGTATTCTGCGCATCTGAGGATTCAGCTCAGGGAGCTTTTGTCTGACGATTAATTCAGCCAGCATCATCCCTAAGATAAACTCCATGCAGATGGTATTGCTGATAAGTTTGATCCACGCCTGCCACCAGTGCGTCACCGCCATATCAGGCGAAACCTGAGAGGAAAAGGTAAAACTGCCGTTGTAATACAGCTGAAAGCCCACGCTGGAGGCGAGGAAAATCAGTGCACACAGGAAGCTACGGTAGCGATAGTTTATGCACATCGCCACGGTGAATACGGCGTAGAACAGGATCTCATAGGAAAGCGTCCACGGCGGACCTAATGCGCTGAATCCAAAGGTCGGCCCGGGGCTGCTGTAATCCTGCAGGCAGAAGTAGAGCGCACAGGACATATCCTGAAGCGAACGGTCGTGATAAACCACCACGAACGAAAGCAGCCAAACCACAAAGAAGACCGGCCAGATGCGGAAAAAGCGTTTCACCATGAACGACGTCGGCGCTTCGTTAAACTGATGCGTAATAAAAGTCATGATGAAGCCGCTGATAATAAAGAATACGTCCACGCCCAGCGCGCCGGGGATGTGCCGGGTCCAGTGACTTTCTAACAGCGATGAGTTGTGCGCCAGCACCACAAGTAGCGCAGCCAGGCCGCGCAGATACTGGATTGAGACGATTTTCATGAGCGTTACAGGCCTGTCAGTTTACTCAATCACGGCGTTCGCCTGAACGAGCCGGTTAGGGTTAAGCGTAGGCCGTATTGTAAAAATGCCTTAACGATTATCAACCGCCATTTAGCGGCCAGGAAAAAAGGATTTTGCCTGATAGCCTAATTTTGCAGAAAAAATGGCGACGATCGACGGAGTTAGGCGCACAGGAACAGAAGTGCGCCGTTGGGATTTCAGAGGGTTCTTAAACAAATATGATGACTTGAGGGGATACAGGCACTACGCGGACGCGCGCGGAAAGACGCTCCCGCCCATGGCGCGCCGGAAGATCTCAATCGTCCACATCCACAGAATATGCCCCAACGTCTCCGAGGCGATTTCCGCTAACGGCAGGTGCCACAAGGGCGGTGCCCAGCCGTTCATCGGCAAGATCACGCCGTGAAAGCCCAGGGTAATGAGCAGGGCAAACGCTACGCCCTGGCCCAGCGTAACGACCGGGAGGATCTCGGCCAGGGCGCAGTAGAGCAGGGCGAAGACGATTGAGAACAGGTGGTGAACCCCGGCAACGCCCCAGTTCACCACGTGACCGGAATAATGATAGACCAGGTTGCTGACGTTGATCCCCATATCCTGCAGCATCTCAGCAGGGGGAATCGCCCTGTCAGGCGTTCTGGGCGGAAACGGATTCTCCGTTCCCCATTTTACGAAGCTGGCAACGTTGCCGCCCCAAAACCCTGCCCAAAGCGCCGGACCATAATGCCGGTCGGCAGGGGACGTCAGACGAAACGACCTGTTCATAGTTAACCGCTCCTGCTGAGTAAGATAACCACTGTGGATTACTGCCCGTAATAGGCATTTGCTCCATGCTTTCTGAGAAAGTGCTTGTCCAGTAAGGGCTGTTGCATGTGGGTAATACCGGGCGTCAGCTGGCGGGAGAAAATGCCCATATAGGCGATCTCTTCCAGCACCACCGCATTGTGGACCGCATTATCGGCGTCTTTTCCCCAGGCAAAGGGCCCGTGCGCGTTAACCAGCACGGCAGGAATAGCGGTCGGGCTGATGCCGCGCGTGCGAAAGGTTTCAATAATCACTTCGCCGGTATTGTGTTCATAGTCGTGGGCTATTTCGGCCTCCGTCATCAGCCGGGTGCAGGGTATGGCCCCGTAAAAGTAGTCGGCATGGGTTGTGCCCCAGGCGGGCAGATCCTGACCGGCCTGCGCCCAGATGGTGGCGTGGCGCGAATGGGTATGCACAATGCCGCCAATATCCGCAAAGGCGCGGTAGAGCGCCAGGTGCGTCGCGGTATCCGACGAGGGTTTTTTACTGCCTTCCACCACCCGTCCGCTTTCCAGTTCCACGACCACGATGTCGTCCACCGTCATGCCGTCGTACGCCACGCCGGAGGGTTTGATGGCCATCAGCCCCTGCGCGCGATCGACAGCGCTGACGTTGCCCCAGGTAAAGGTCACCAGCTGATGGCGCGGCAGCGCCAGGTTGGCGGCCAGCACCTGCTCTTTCATGGCGGCTATGCTCATACTAAACCTCCTTCCTGCATTTTCTGTTCAATCCAGCGCCGGGCCTGCACGATCTCGGCAACCGGCTCCTCGGCTTTTTCCGTCCACATTTCAATCAGGAACGATCCGCGATAGTTCAGCGCCTTAAGCGTGCGGAATACGCCGACAAAGTCCACGCAGCCCTGACCAAAGGGGACGTCCCGAAACTGGCCCGGCGAGCTTGCGGTCACGGGTTGGGTATCCTTTAAATGAATCGCGGCGATGCGATCAATACCCAGGGTCAGTTCGGCGGTGACATCATTGCCCCAGGCGCTGAGATTGCCCACGTCCGGATAAACGGAAAACCATGGAGAAGCCTGCTGCTGCTCCCAGACTTTCCACTTGCTGATAGCGTTCATAAACTCGGTATCCATGATCTCAACCGCCAGCATCACCTGCGCCGCGGCGGCGCGTTGCACCGCACGTGACAAGCCTTCGGCAAAGCGCGCTACGGTGCCATCATCGTGAGGTTCGTAATAGACGTCGTAACCGGCAAGCTGAATCGTGCGGATCCCCACGTCCTTTGCCAGTTGGATGGCGCGATCGATCAGATCGTCTGCCCGCTGGCGGATCGCCGGATCGTGACTGCCAAACGGAAAGCGGCGATGCGCCGACAGGCACATGGAGGGAATGGTCACGCCGGTTTCAATCATGGCGTTGACCAGCGACAGGCGCTGCTCTTTGCTCCAGGTCAGGCGCTCCAGCCGCACGTCGGTTTCGTCTACCGACATTTCCACAAAATCAAAGCCACAGGCTTTTGCCAGCGCCAGTCGTTCAGGCCAGGTGAGGTTAGCGGGCAGTGCTTTCTCGTAAATACCTAACGGATGCTGGCGTTTCATACTGTTCCCCAAATGCTGGCAATGGCCTGATGGAATTCCGCTGCGCGTTGAATGCCGCTGGTGGGATCGCTGAGGGCGCGCCCGGCGATAAACGCTTTCACGTCAACGTCTTTAAATTGCGCAAGATCCTGAGGCGTAATGCCGCCCGTGATGGAGAGCGCAAAACCCAAATCCGACAGGGCTTTCATGGTATCCAGGTCATGCTGATTCCATTGCTGCCCGCTGGCCTGGGCATCCCGCCCCCGATGGTAAATGGCCTGTTTCAGCCCCAGTTGCCGCCAGCGGCGGGCATCGTCCAGCGTCCAGTGACCAAACAGTTCGATTTGAATATCGCCCTGGTGCTGCTGCGCCACGTCCAGCGCGCTGGCAAACGTCGCCAACGGTGCGGCACAGATGACCGTCATCCAGCTTGCGCCCGCCGTGAAGGCCATGTCTGCCAGCGTGCCGCCGGCATCCGCCACTTTATAGTCGGCCACCAGGGTCTTTTGCGGATGCTGCTGGCGCAGACGGCGCACGGCTTCGACTCCGCAGCTCAGGCACAGCAACGTACCGGCTTCGATGATATCGACATGCTGATGCAGCTGCTGTGCGGTCTCCAGCGCCGCATCCAGCGCGGTATGATCCAGCGCCAGCTGGAGTAAAGGCAGGCTCATAAGGGGGCTCCTTGTGCGTCACTCAGGACGCGGATCAGATGCTGATAACGCTGATACTTCTGCTGATAACGGGCATGCCGTGTGCTGTCCGGTAGCCAGGTGACGATATCCGGCGCCAGGGCCTGCTGGGCCTGCTGCAGCGAGGTGTAAGCACCGGTGCCGGTCAACGCCACCAGCGCCGCGCCCAGACAGCCGCTTTCGCTGATCTGCGGCACTTCAACGCGCAGGCCGCTGGCATCGGCAAACATCTGCATCCAGGGCGCGGAGCGCGTAGGGCCGCCGCTCAGACGCAGGGCAGTGACCTGAGGAAAGCGTTGCAGAATGCGGTTGAGATGCGTCAGGTGGGAGAACACCACGCCTTCGTAGATGGCCTGCACCAGGTGGGCACGCGTGTGGCCCGCCTGCAGACCAAAGAAACTGCCGTGCAGGTCGGCCCCGGCGTTGGTGCCGTACAGAAAAGGCAGAAACAGCAGCGCGCTGCTGGCAGGTTCCAGCTCCTCGACCCACTGATTTAATTGTTGGTAGTCGCGGATGCCCCACTGTTCACAGAACCACTCCAGGTTTGCCGCCGATGTCGGGCTGGCTTCGTGGATAAGATACTGGCCTTCAATGGCATAGCGACCGTAAACGTAGGGATAGTCTGCTTCATCGCTAATGCAGTCGGTAATGCCGCTGGTCACCGACCAGGTGCCCATCACCGCGTTCAGGCGCGTTGCGTCATTCAGTCCCGCACACAGCGCGGTGGACATCACGTCAAACAGGCCCCCGACCACAGGCGTGCCGGGCAGCAAACCGCATGCGGCGGCAGCCTGCGCGGTTACATAGCCGGCAATCTGCGTTGATGCCACAATCGGGGGCAACGCCGGCACGATCTCGCTGATATCCAGCATCTCAGCCAGCGCGGGCGACCAGTCTGCCGCCTGCATGTCGTACAGATTGGATTCAGAGATGTTAGTTTCTTCACAGGCCAGCTCGCCGGTCAGACAGAAACGCAGGTAGTCGTGGGCCATCAGTACGCTCCCGATTGCGGCGTAGCGCTGCGGCTGATGCTGCTTTAGCCAGCGCAGGAGCGACACCGGATGGCCGGTCCAGAGCGTCTGTCGGGTGAGAGGATAGAGTTTTTGCGGCATGCCTTCCCGCTGCCACTGTTGCACCAGGCTCAGGGCGCGACGATCGGAGGATAAGATGCCATTTCCCAGCGGATTGCGATCTTTATCCAGCAGAAACAGCCCTTTACCCTGAGCAGAGATGCCTAATCCAGCGACGTCGGCGGCATCCTGACCGCTGCGGGTCAATACTTCGCGAATGACCGCTGCCGCCTGCTGCCAGAGCAGCGTCATATCGCGTTCGGCATAACCCGGCTCTGGTACCTGTACCGGCAGGTTTTGCCGCGCAACGGCCAGCTCGCGGCCCTGCCTGTCGTAGAGTCCGGCTTTAATAAAGGTGCCGCCGCAGTCCAGTCCCAGCCAGCGTTTCATAACGCCTCCCGTTTCGCAGAATCACAGCGGGCAGGCAGGGTCATTGCCAGCAGCGCAGCCAGCGCCAGCGAAATGGCAAGGCTGTAAACCCCGGCATCTTTGCTGTAGAACGCCATCAGCACGCCGACCATGTAAGGCCCACAGAAGCCGCCAAGGTTGCCCAGTGCGTTGATCAGGCCGCGTGCCCCGCCCGCGACCTCGGCATTGAACAGGCGCGGCGGAATACTCCAGAACACGCCCGCTGCAGACTGAATAAACACGCCACAGCCCACCAGCGCCGCGTAGGACCACCAGATATGCGCTTTTAGCAACACCGACAGCGCCATGCATAGCGCAAAACCTGCCAGTGGCAGCGCCACAAACAGCTTGCGCCGCCCGGTTGCATCCGAAAGAACAGAAAACAGAAACATGCCGAAGATCGCCCCGACGTAGGGCAGTATGGCCAGCATACCAACCTGCTCGACATTGCCGTGGGTCAGCTCTTTAAGAATGGTGGGCAACCACAGGGTGTAGCCGTAAATGCCGGTCTGATAAAAGAAATTGACCAGAATCAGCCGCCACATCACGGGCTCGTGCATGACCTTAAGCAGAGAAGCGTTGCGCACATTCTGCCCTTTGATCATCAGTTGCTCGTTGTGCAGGGTCGTAATCAGATACTGCTTTTCAGCCGGAGAAATCCACTTCGCCTCCTGCGGCCGGTTGCTGATGGTGAAATGCCACAGGGCCATGACGACCAGCGATAACGCGCCTTCCACGTAAAACAGCATGCGCCAGTCCCAGCCGGTAATGATCCAGCCGGAGAGCGGCGCGGTAATGATCCCGGCGATCGGGACAAACATGATCACAATCGCATTGGCGCGGCCGCGCTCGGCATCCGGGAACCAGTTGCCGATCATCGTCAGCACCACCGGCAGCATGCCGCCTTCGGCGATCCCTAACGCAAAGCGCAGTGCCAGCAGCTGGTACTGACTGGTTGCCATGCCGGTCAGTATCGAAATGACTGCCCAGGCCAGCAGCGACCAGCCAATAAAGCGTTTGCCGTTACCGTAGACGGCCAGCTTGCCGCCTGGCACCTGCAAAAACAGGTAACCAATGAAGAAAATACCGCCCGCCAGACCGGCCATTGAGGCGCTGATGCCCAGTTCGGCGTCCATTCCGCCCGGCATGGCAAAGGCAATATTAACCCGATCCATATAGGAAATGATGCAGGTGATCAGGACAGGCGGAATGATCCGTAACCAGCGCAGGGCAGGGATCTTTTCACGGTTAACGGCAGTTGATGTCAGACTCATGGCCTTTCTCCTTGCTTACGCCAGATCGCAGGTGGGGATCTTGACCACCACTTTGCGAATCGGTCCTGGCGTGCCCACCGCGCAATTTGGGCGATGGATATCCTGCGGAAAAAACACGGCAAAGGTGCCCGGCAGCATGCGCACCTGGGTCTCATGCGGCACGTGCTGGTAAAAAATAATGTCGCGCTCCGGGTCGTAAGGCTGATGCACCGCGAAATCCACAGGCTGCGTTGCGACGCCGATGACTTCTTCGCCCGTAACCAGGTACTGCACATCAATGTGCAGGCGGTGTGCTTCCGGGTAGTTCTCCTCGGCCGGAACGGTGTGCAGATCCAGTACCTGCATAACCCAGCCGGTTTCACTGTCCTGATAACGTCCCGCCGCCAGGGTGAGCAGGTCGTAGCGGGTCAGGCAGGCGATCGCTTTGGCGATCGCCGGAGGATAGTGACGCGGGTCGGTATTCGCGATGTGTCCGGTGATCATGATTCCCTCCTCACAGCGCCTGGATACGCGCCCAGACGCGCTCATCTACCGGAATGCCAAGTCGCTGATTTTCAGCTCGCAGCGGAGGAAACTTATCGCCGGGCAGGCGAATGGCCTGCGCGCTGTCGGCCCGTTCAGCGTTGATAATTGATGCCCGGATGCGGTCGAGCTTGTGCTGGCGGGTTTCACCGTCGATAAGGCGGTCAACATCAATCGCGATAAAGACCTGCGAGATGCCGAATTCATCGCCGTTGTCGTGTGTCACTTCGGTGACGGAGGCACCGTTGGAGAGCAGGGTGGCCAGCATGTCCAGTACCACCGATAGCGCGGAGCCTTTCCAGTAACCCATGGGTAAGATGCGACGGTTCTGCTCAAGAGTGGCCGGATCGCGCGTGTAATTGCCTTCATCATCAAATCCGCCATCGACCGGCAGGCTCTTACCGGCCAGACGGTTCACTTCCAGCATGCCGTAGGAGAACATCGACATCGACATATCCACCATGGTGATTGGCTCGCCTGGCACGGCGATGATCAGCGGGTTGGTGCCGATAGCGCCGCTTTTCGCGCCCCAGGGCGGCATCACGGCAATGGAGTTCGTCCAGCAAATGCCCACAAAGCCCTTTTCGGCTGCCTGCCAGCCATAACTGCCGCCGCGCATCCAGTGATTGGCATTACGCAGTGCTACCAGCCCAATACCGTGATCCGATGCCAGGGCCATAGCACGATCCATCATCCCGTGCGCGGTGATGTTGCCGATGGCGCGCTGCGCATCCCACTGCTCGATCGCGCCCAGCGACAGGACTTTTTGTGGTTCCGCCTCGGGCACGATATGGCCAGCATCCAGCTGCTGAATAAACCGCGGGAAGCGGTTTACGCCGTGGGAATACACGCCGTTGAGACTGGTTTCGGTAAACATGCGCGCGCAGGCTTCGGCTTTATCCTGAGGCACGTTACGACCTGTAAGTACGCGGAGAAACTCCTCATACAACTGCTGATAGCTGATTCTCATACGACTGATACTCCCAGCGTTACCGCTTTATTTCATAATGTGGAATGTCATTTCAACTAAATGCTATGGGGAAAAGCCGGGCCAGTCAAAGAAATGACCGAAAAATTAATCAATAAAAATCAGTATCTTATATTTATTGTCGGCTTTTGTGATCTCTGGCTTATTCGCCAGATTTTGCCCACAGACGGGCCGGTCAGCCCAACAGAGGCTGACCTGATTGACGCGTGCGGCATCCCTGCCTGAGCAGACGGCTTAGGGCAGCCTTACCCGGTAGAGCGACGTGTTTGCGGTGATATAGAGTTCATTATTATCCGGCCCACCCAATGTGCAGTTGGATACCGTTTCAGGGATCGGAATTTTGCCTTTGCGCTCTCCGTCAGGGTTAAAAATAATCACGCCGTCTGCGCAGCTACAGTAAATGTCGCCGTGAGAATCGACACAGAATCCGTCCGGGAAGCCCGGCGTGACATCGGCAAAAAACTGGCCGGGCGACAGCTCGCGTCCTTTAACCTGATAGACCCGGAGCTGGTGGCGCCCCAGAGTTGGAAAGTCCACCACCGACATATCGGCAACATACAGCAGGCTCTCGTCGGGCGAAAACGCCAGCCCGTTAGGCCGTTGCAGATCGCTGGCCGCAATACTGAGCTGCCCGGAGGCGGGATCGAAGCAGTAGAGATAGCAGCCAATCACCTGACTCGGGGCCAGATAGCCTTCGTGATCGTTAACGATCCCGTAAGGCGGATCGGTAAACCAGATGGTGCCATCGGCGCGGATCGCCAGATCGTTGGGCGAGTTAAAGCGCTTGCCCTCTACTTTGTCGATCAACACGTTGACCGTGCCATCCAGTTCGGTCCGGCTGATAGCCCGGCGGCCGTGTTCGCAGCTAACTACGCGTCCCTGCCCATCCCGGGCATTACCGTTGGCATAGTTAGCGTGATGACGCCAGATGCTGAGCTCACCGTTGCGCTGCCAGCAGTACATGCGGTTGCCTTTGACATCGCTGAATACCACCGCATCGTGCTGCGGCAGCCATACCGGGCCTTCGGCCCAGATGGCAGGGGAACACAGTTTTTCTACCTGCATGCTGCTGGCCTCCGTTACTTCACGCCCCAAATGGTTTTATAGTGCTGCTGATAACCGTTTTCGGGGTCGTAGTTATTTTGCGGTCCGCCATCCCGGCTAATATTTTCCTGAGTAATTAAGTGCGCAGGCGTGACATAGCCGGAAGGCGGCTGGCCAGCGAAGGCGCGGTTGAACTCATCCAGCAACTGCCAGCCGTGCAGTTTTAACGGTTCTGCCACGGTTGCCGACTGGCTTTCACCATTGCGAATACGCTGGAAGGCCGAGACAGACCCGTCGCCCGCAGAGATATTGTATGGCGCGTTTTTGCCCCCCTTGCCTGCGGTTTTCAGCGCCGGTGCCATGAAGTCAAAATAGAGATCGTTAATCGCCAGCGAGTACTGCCAGCGGTCGCCGTACTTCTGTAACAAGCTGAAGGTGAGTGACGGCATACGGTTAGAGGTATCGGCCAGTGGCGTATCAATAAAGTCGATGACCTTACACTCGCTGCATTTTTCAATTTCCTGTTTCATCGCATTGGCTTTATCCAGCGCGATTTTGTACAGCGAGTCGGTAAAGATGATGACCTGAGCTTTACCGCCTGATTTCACCACCGCGTACTGTGCCGCCAGGCGGGCAACCTCATTTGAGTCAGAAGTAATGTTATCCGTAACGCCGTACTGCTTAATCGGGCCTGGCTGTGGCTCCGCATGCCAGGCCATCAGCACTATCTTTTGCTGGACCGCTTTTTTGAGCGGCATTTTGGCGACGTTGGGGTTCCAGCCGCCAATAATGATGCCGTCAGGGCGCTGGGCAATAGCCTGATTCAGCGCGGCAAGCTGATCTTTCACCGAGCCCGCTCCGTCCAGCGTATCCAGCTTCCAGCCCGCCACTTTCGCCGCCTCGCTCAGCCCCTGCTGAACCCCCTGTACGCCGCCATTTTTCATATCTGAGGCGATAAAAATCAGTTTCTTGTTCGCCTGGAGTTTCGGCCCCGTGGTAGGGCCATCCCAGGTGGTGGCGCTGGACGTGGCTTTGGCGACGGCCGCGGTGGCCTGTTCCAGGTAGCTGTCTGCATGAGCGGGCAGAGAGGCGACCAGCATGGCAACGAGAGAAAGACCAAATACCGGATTTTTCATAATGAGTTCCCTGGTGTGATGGTTTTTTGCTGTGGGTCAGGTGTTGTTGCTGGCGTGCTCTGACTGCGCACGACAGCTTTTTGGTTCAACATACGGCGACGCTGGGCGTAGCCGGCAAGCGTAATCGACAGCAACAGCGTGGCACCGTTAAATAAGGGTTCAACCCAGAAGGCGCCACCAAACTGCTGAATACCGGCGATACCAATAGCCAGAATGGCGATGCCCACTACGGTGCCCCAAACGTTAACCCGTCCCGGACGAATGGTGGTGCTGCCCAGAAAGGCGCCCACTAAGGCAGGCAGCAGGTAATCCATCCCGACGCTGGCCTGGCCGACGCCCTGTTCTGCGGCAATCAGCACGCCGCTGAAGCCGGTAATGACGCTGGAGGCGATAAAGGATCCAATGACGTACTTATTAACGGCGATGCCGTTGAGGCGTGCCGCGACGGGATTACCGCCCACGGCATACATGCATCTTCCCAGCGGCGTATGCTCGGTGACCAGCCATAACGCCAGCGCCAGGCCCAGCACATAGAATGCGCCAATCGGAATGCCAAGGATTTCCGTGCTGTGCAGCGCGCTGAACGCATCCGGTAAATCGCCCACAATTTGTCGGCCGCCGGAGTGCCACAGCGCAATGGCATACAGCACCGTCCCGGAGCCCAGCGTGGCGACGAAGCTGTCAATGTCTGCCAGCGCGACCAGGATGCCGTTAAGCAGGCCATACAGGGCCGACAACACCAGCACCGTCAGCACCGCCATCTGCCAGGAAAAGCCATATTCCACCTGCAGCGTAATGGCCAGGATGTGCCACAGCACGATGCCAAAACCGACATTGAGGTCGATTTTGCCAACGATCATTGGCAAGGTGGCCGCCAGCGCCAGCAGCGCAATTTTTGCCTTACTGGACAGAATCGCCTGTACGGTCAACATCGAAGCGAAGGTGGGGGACAGAACTGAAAACAGTAACGCTAACAGCACACATAACAGCAGTAGCCCGTAGCGGGTGAGGATCTGCATCGACCACGGCGCAAAGCCATGCTGAGCAAGGCTGACCCGTTGTTCGAGCGCGGTGGACTTCACCGAGGTTTTAGACATTTCGTTTCTCCTGACTGCCTGTTCAGACGGTAGCTAATGGAGCAGCAGAACTGGCCGAGGCCAGCTCCAGTAAACCTGCAAACGTAACCTGTTCATTTCTCAGCTCACCCACCACCTGGCCCCGGTTAAACACCAGCGCGCGGTTGCAGATATGAGCAATTTCTTCAAGGTCATTGGAAATCACCAGCACCGCCACGCCTTCGGCGAGGGCTTTATTGAGCAGGTGATAAATCTCTTCGCGTGCGCCGACATCCACGCCAGCGGTAGGATCTTCAAGAATCAGTAGCGGCGCGTTGAGGTGCATCCAGCGGGCCATGACCACTTTCTGCTGGTTGCCGCCGGACAGGGCGCTGATATCCAGGTTGACGTCTTTGGGACGCACGTCGAACAGCTGGACTTTCCACCAGCTGGCGCCTACCTCGGCGCGGCGACCATAGTGCGATATCAGCCGATGACCGCTGGCGCAGGGATTAATAAACAGGTTTTCACGCACGCTCATCGACATCACCAGACTTTCGCCCGTGCGGTCGCCTGCAACCAGTGAGATGCCCGCTGCCATCGCCTCACGGGGAGAGCGTGGGTGGCAGGGGTTGTCGCGAAAAATAACCTGTCCGCTGGTGGCCTGCTTCAGGCCAAACAGCATTCGGCCTATTTCTTCCTGACCGGCTCCGCGCAGTCCTGCCAGCGCCAGCATCTCGCCTGGCTGCAGGCTAAAAGAAACCGGCCCGACTTCGTCAATGCACAGCTGATTCAGCGACAGCACCGGCGGCCGCGCCTCGGGCAGCGCAAGTCGCTGGTTACTCTCCAGCGCCTCGCCCACAATCATTTCCACCAGATCGTGAAGCTTGTAATCTGCCGTAACGCCTTCCGCAACGCGTTTACCGTCACGCATCACGCAAATACGGTCGGCAATTTCGATCACCTCATCCAGGCGATGTGTCACGTAAATCATGCCGACGTTGCGGCTTTTCAGGCGTTCAATCACGCCAAACAGGTGGCGCACGTCGTTGGCGGGCAGCGAGGCGGTGGGCTCATCCAGCACCAGCACTTCGGCGTTGACCGCGACGGCACGGGCGATGGCCAGCAGCGATTTCTCTGTCCGCGACAGTTCAAACACGCGGGCATCGGGGTCCAGCTGAATACCGACTTCCTCCAGCGCCGAACGCGCCCGCTCACGCACCGCCCGCCAGTTGACCAGGCCAAAGCGGCGGTTGAATCCCATCACCAGTGCCATATTTTCCGCCACGGTCATCCACTCAATCAGCCCCAGGTCCTGGTGAATAAACGCGATGGGCTGGCTGGTTGCCGTTTTCAACGCGGCGGCGGATGCCGTGACGTTTCCCTGAAAGGTAATCTGGCCCTCATCGCTGGTATACACGCCAGCCAGCACTTTGATCAGGGTGGATTTACCTGCGCCGTTTTCCCCCAGTAGCGCCACCACCTCGCCGGGGAAGACGTCCAGACTCACATCATTAACCGCGGGGTTACCGCCAAAGCGTTTGGTGATATGGCTGAGTGTAAGAACCGGTTTATCCGGATGAGGTTGCATTTCTGCCTCCCGTGACGCCTGGTGAGTATCGGCAGCAAGAGCGGCGACCGCTCGTTGCTAATTTCAATATGTGAAATACTATTCCAAAAAATAGTATTCCTGACGCCGGGGAAAAGCAAAGAAGGAGGGTGGATATTTATCTATAAGAAACAGTAAGTTAAAATATTGTTTTGAATTTGTGATGAACAGCGCACTTCTGTCACGACGAGAAGCGTGCGCCCGACCACACTAAAAAGCTAAAGATTCCCTGTCGGTAAGCCTTGAGTTAACATCATGCGTTAGCGCGTTCAGGAAGTGAGAAATGGAGAGGGTCGGTGGATGGCGGTGAAAGTGGATAAAGCAAAGGAAACGAAGAGCGATAAACCCTTAGGGACACAAAGCCTGTTTCGTGGCCTGCAGTTAATAGAATTGTTAAGTAATTATCCTAACGGTTGCCCGCTAGCCCATCTTGCTGAACTGTCTGGAATGAACAAAAGCACCGTACATCGCCTGTTGCAGGGGCTGCACAGCAGCGGTTACGTGACCCAGGCACCTTCGCCCGGGAGTTACCGCTTAACCACCAAGTTTATTTCAGTCGGTCAGAAGGCGCTGTCGTCGCTCAATATTATTCACGTTGCAGGGCCACATCTGGAAAAACTCAACCTGGACGTGGGTGAAACCGTGAACTTCTCCAGCCGCGAAGACGATCACGTTGTCTTGATCAACAAGTTAGAACCGACTACGGGCATGATGCGCACCCGCGCCTACATCGGTCAGCATATGCCGCTCTACTGTTCAGCCATGGGCAAAATTTTTCTGGCCTGGGGCAGCGAAGAGTACCTGCTGCAATACTGGCAAAACCATCAGGACAGCATTGAGCAACTGACGAAAAATACCATTACCACGCTGCCCGAGATGCAGCAGGAACTCAACGATATTCTTCAGCAGCGCACCGCGATGGATCGCGAAGAAAATGAACTGGGCGTCACCTGCATTGCGGCACCGGTGTTCGATATTCAGCAGCGTGTCCCTTATGCGGTTTCGGTATCCCTGCCGACGGCCAAGCTGCAGCAGATTGGCGCGAAGCATCTGATGGCGAAGGTGGTTGCCACGGCGCAGGCCATTTCAGAAGAGCTGGGCTTCACCGCCTGAAAACGCCCGGCCTGCCGAGCCAGGCTTAGTTTTCAGGGAGCGTGCTGTCTCCGTCACCGAGAGTGCGCTGCATCAGCACCGTATCCAGCCAGCGGCCATGCTTGAACCCCACCGACGTTAATGTGCCGGTCACGGTAAAACCGGCGGCACGGTGCAGGGCGATAGAGGCCACATTGGCACTGTCACCTACGTTTCCCACCATCTGGCGAAAGCCGCGGGACTCAGCCCAGTGAATAGCATGGGCCAGCAGGCGTTTGCCAATGCCCTTTCCCTGGAACGCGGGCGCAATATACAGGGAATCCTCCAGGGTGAAACGATAGGCATAACGGGGCCGGTAAAAGCCCAGATAACAGTAGCCACAAACCTGTCCTTCACTGAGGGCGACGAACCAGGGCAGCCCGGCGGCGCGAAGTTTCTCCAGCCGGCTGGCTATCTCTGCCTCGTCGGGCGGGACGATTTCAAAACTGCCCGTGCCCTGTAATACGTGATGGGCGTAAATCTGTTGTATTGCCGGAACGTGGCTGTCTTCTGCCAGTATTATTTCCATTTCACTGTCTCCCTGCCTGTTAGCGTCGCGAAAGGGCATTGTCATCAGAATAAAAACGACCGGACATCGCGCTTCACCGGCAGAGGCCAGGTTGGCTGAACCGGACGCGGTAAGGCGCAACGCCTCCCACCATACAACCGGGCCAGACACGACCGATCCCGAACAAGAATACGCGGATTACACAGCCAAATTCCAGCGCCTGTAAGCCTCATCAATCGCCTTTGTGCCCTGCAAAAAGCATTTGGGCAGATCGATGTGCGGGTAGCGCGTTTTATAGCGCCTGCGGTTTCCCGGCGTTATCAACGCGATGTGCTTTATCATCGCCCAGTTCACCTTATCCACACTGCCCTCAAGTGCGCCCGGCCGGTTGGCACTGGCGTAACAACGTCTGACGTAACGCAGCAAGCTGGCGGGCATTGGGACATCAAGCAGAATATAGCCGGTTGCTCGCGCCAGTCGTTCGTTAAGACAGGCTGTGTAGTTGCCGTCCATTACCCAACAATCCCGGTGAATAGCCTGATGATGTAAATGCAAAAACTCAGCCTTCTCTCTTGGCTGCCAGTGGGTATTGGGCAGGTGATAAAGTTGGTCAAGATGAATGGCAGGCAGGGCGGTGTGATGTGAGATCGCGGTCGCAAGCGTTGATTTTCCGCTGTTAGACGGCCCCATAATGCAGATGCGTGGCCCCAGATCCTCAAGACTGATTAACGCATTCATGGCGACGGTCCTAGTAGAAGGTGTGGTGGATTGCCCTCAGCCCGACGGGCAGAAGGGCAATCTAGCAGAATTAGACTGAACCTTCTTTTTCGATCACCAGCACTCGCGCTTCACCCTGGGGATGGGCGACATGCTCGGTACCGATACTGGCATAGAAAATATCGCCCGTTTCGAGACGAATTGTCTTCGTTTCTCCCGCTTCCTTGTAATGCATGTCAACGCAACCATCCATAACGGCAAACACTTCCTGGCCATCATTGATATGCCATTTGTAAGGCCTGTCTGTCCAGTGAAGGCGCACGGTTGTGCCTTCAAAATTAGCAATGTCGAGGGCGCCCCAGGCCTTTTCGGCTGAGAAAGCTTTGCTGACGTAGGTTTTCATTTTTTTCCTGACAGTCTGAACGCGTGTGATACGGTTATATCGCATCACATGAGGCATGATTTGCAAAATATTGCGCATATTGCTGGCAGAGGAAGGGGAGATCACTCGCACGGGGCCAGGTGAGCCAGCGCGGCACGCCGGGGCGCTGCCACGTGCACGATAAAACCAGCCAGCCGGATGCGGTCACCTGCCCGGCTGGCATGAAGGCGGAATCAGAAGTTCACGTTAGCGCTGATTCCACCCACAAAGGCATCTTTCACCTCACTGAGGGCGCCCGGCGCAACAACGTATTGCAGGTTAGGACGCAACTGCAGCCACCTGGTCAACTGGGCGTTGTAGTAAATCTCATAATTGTATTCCGACCCCTCCTGGATGGGCAGGTAGGTTGGACTCGTAAAGTCAGTCTGGCCGCTGGCATCGTTCTGCTCACGCAGCGAGCGGGTATAGGCGCTGTTAACGTGAATACGCGCGGCCCCCACACCAATCTCATCCTGCGGACGGGCATCAAACGGCCCTTTCCAGGTGAAGCTGATGGACTGGTAGTTATCTGTTTTAGAGGTTTTATGATCGTTCATGACCGCCTGAAGGCTGACGCCCAGGCCACGGCTGGCATCACCGCCTTGTGCCGTAAGCTGCTGCTGTAACAGCACATAGCCGCCGTAGGCATGGTCTTTGCTCTGATAGGCGCCATCACGCCAGCTGCCGTAGTTATCGCCATTTGCCGACGAGTAGTAGTAGCCGATGCGATAATTACCCGGCAGCTTCTCCGGTCCGAAAGTCGGTTTCCAGCCCAGTTCGACCGGCACCAGATTGCCTTCAGAATTGCTGGTATCAAGACGGAAGCCGTCGCCCCGGTCGTAGTTCGCGCGGTTCTGATTATAGAAACCAACCTGGAAAAAGACCCCAGGGGTAAAGTTAACCTTCACCCGTCCGCCCCACTGGGATACCGGCCAGTTGAACCAGCGATCGCCGCGCCAGTTACCGGCCTGACCGCTGCCGAATGCCAGGTTCTGAAACTTGCTGTCGAAATTATCGAAGTCTTCTCCGACGGTGACGCGGCCGGCTTTAACATTCACTGTGTTATCGAACAGGCCTTTGCTTAACCAGAACTGCGTCAGTCGCCAGGTCTGGCCGCGGCCGTAGACTTCCTGTGTCGAAGAGAGCATCCCGGTGCGACGGTCGGCAACCTGATCGGAGATGTTGCGACCATTACGATCGGTGATGGTCACCTGGAACTGAGTATCCTGCCAGTCGAGGAGTTTTTGCAGATCAAAATTGGCCCCGAAAGCCCACTGATCGCTGTAACGCATCGAGGTATGGGTATCGGCGCCGCCGCCCAGATTAGCGGCGCTTTCCATGGTGTAATTAACGTCTAATTTAATGCCGTCTTGTTCCAGCTGTGTTCGCGAACCGTTCCAGTCACCAAACAGATAAGGTGAATCGTAGCTGAAGGCATCGGCGGCCAGCGCGGAGGCGCTTAGCATCGTAAACATCAGGGTGCCCGCGGCCAGGCGAGGCATAAACTGCACTGCTTTTTGCATATTCATAATCATTATTCTTGTGTGAATGACAGTAATTGACAGGGCAGAGAATAATGCTGACTAAATGTCAATTTTTGCAAATCCGTGCGTATATAACGTCAAGATAATAAGTAATTAACGCAAGTGTGACAGGTCTCTCTGAACGAATATGTTTTTAACAGAAAAGGCATTTATTGCGAGGCAGCGTAAAAAAAAGGGATGCCGGAGCATCCCTTTCGCCTCAGGCTTTGCTGGCGCGGGAGAGTTCTTCAATCTCCTGCTTACTTAAGGCCAATTCCGTTGCCTTTACCAGTTCATCAAGCTGTTGCAGGGAGGTGGCGCTGACGATCGGTGCCGTAATACCCGGACGGGCAATCAGCCAGGCCAGTGCAACCTGAGTAGCCGAAGCATCATGCGAGGCGGCGACGTCTTCGAGCGCCTCAACAATCCGCAAGCCGCGTTCATTCAGGTATTTATCCACAATGCCCTGGCCGCGCTGACTTTTCGCGGCATCCTGAGGTTTCTTGTATTTACCGCTCAGAAAGCCGCTGGCCAGCGCATAGTAATTGATCACGCCAAGGTGGTTGTCGCGTGCGACCTGCTCCAGTTCACTTTCATAACCTTCACGGTCGTAAAGGTTGTATTCCGGCTGCAGGGTTTCATAGCGCGCCAGCCCCTGCTGCTTGCTGATATCCAGCGCCGCCTGCAACCGCTGCGCGCTGTAATTGGATGCACCCAGCGCCCGCACTTTTCCTTCTTTCACCAGTGCGTCGAAAGTGCCCAGCGTATCGGCCAGCGGCGTGGATTCGTCGTCCCGATGTGCCTGATAGAGGTCGATAACATCCGTTTGCAGGCGGCGCAGGGAATCCTCCACGGCCTGGCGAATATAGGCGGGTTTCAGCCCTTTTTTCTCTGGCGACATCTCTATACCGACTTTTGTCGCCAGCACGATCTTGTCGCGTTTGCCGCTATTCTTCAGCCATTTGCCGATGATGGTTTCTGACTCGCCACCCTGATTGCCTGGTGCCCAGCGGGAATAGACGTCTGCGGTATCAATAAAGAACAGACCTTTTTCAACCAGCGCATCAAGTAGGGAAAACGAGGTTTTCTCGTCTACCGTCCAGCCAAACACATTGCCGCCAAAAGTCAGAAGCGGCACGTTGATACCACTGTTGCCGAGCTGGCGGGTTTTAAGCTGCGTCATAGCATTCTCCTTGGTTAAACGAATAAGGTATATCTTTCAGCTTAGCAAAGGAAAATCCTCGTTATTTAATTCGGCTTATCAACCCGTGCGCCAGGCGAATGCAATGTGCCGAGACGGATGAGAAGGGTGAGATGAATTTAGCCCGTATAGGGCAGACGAAAGGGAACGTCTTTTCATCTGTTTTGCCCGCCATCAGGCGCCGCCGATGCCAGCTGATAAGGCCATCTTTTCCCGGCACGGAACCTGACCTTGCATTTTTTACAGTCTGAAACCCATCTTAACCAGAATGCAAAGAATCGCGGCAGACGGCGAGGTCGTTTGGCGCTATAAAAAAGCAGGGGGCCGGGCCAACGTGGCCGGAATATTGCCCACTGGAATCCGGAGGCATCGTGGCGCTACGTCTTACCGATACCGTCTTTACCTCAACCTCGCCATGCCGACGCCGGTTTCTGAAAAGCAGCGCGGCGCTGATGCTGGCGGGCGCGCTGCCGTTGCCGGTTCTGGCATCCATCCCACCTTTTCCCGCCCTTAAAATTGTTGCGGCGCAAAGTCATCGGCTGTTTGGCTTTGCCGTCAGGCCCGACAGTCTGCAATCCGATGCGCACTATCGGCAGTTTGTGGCGAGTCAGGCGAGCATTATCGTGCCGGAAAATGCGCTGAAATGGATGGCCGTCCATCCCGCGCGCGATCGCTACGATTTCGCCGGGCCCGATGCGATCGCCGCCTTTGCCCGCGAGCAGGGGATAAGGCTTCGCGGGCATACGTTTTGCTGGCACCGCGCCCTGCCGGACTGGGTACAGGCTATTGCTGATGAGGCTGAGCTGGAGAAGGTTTTGAGGCAGCATATAGCGACCGTTGCGGGCCGCTACCGCGGGCAGATTCACAGTTGGGACGTGGCTAACGAAATCATCAATCTCGCCGACGGACAACCTGGTGGATGGCGCAACAGTTTCTGGTATCAGCGGCTTGGTACGCGTTATATGGATATTGCCTGCGAGGCGCTGCACCAGGCCGATCCCCATGCGGTCATCTGTTACAACGATTACGGGCTGGAAAGTGACGATGTGAGTGGGCAAAGGAAACGGGCGGCGGTACTGGCGATGCTGCGCGACTTGCAGTCCAGACATATTCCGATTGGCGCGCTCGGCATCCAGTCTCATCTCAAAGCCGGGCCTCATCCCGCCTTTGGGCCGGGGCTGGCGGCATTTATTCGCGACGTGAAATCGCTTGGCCTGAAGGTGTACATCACCGAACTGGACGTGGATGACAGCAGCGTGCCGATGGAGAGCCGGCCGATGGCGGTTGCCGCGCTGTATAAACGCTATCTTTCACTGGTTCTGGAGGCGGGCGTTGCCGCCATTTTAACGTGGGGCGTTTGGGATACGCCGCACCGCACGGCTGCGACACCGAAGGCGGGGGACGCGCTGGCGACCGGGCCGCTGCTGTTTGGTAAAGACGGCAGCATTAAAGAGGCCAGTTGGGCGGCGCTGCACGCGCTCCGCTCATCACCGGATCTCAGATGACGCGCGTGCAGCTATCCACTGGCGATAACGCAGCGGCGTCATCTCCATCATCTGGCTAAATGCTTTACGAAAACTCGTCTCATCCGAATAACCGCAGTCGGCCGCTACTTTGCGAATGCTCACGGCGGGGTTTTCCAACTGAATACAGGCACCTTCAATTCTTACCCGGGTGATGAAGGTCTTGGGGCTTTCCCCGGTCAGCGATTTCATTTTGCGGTGAAGCGTGCGTTCGCTGGTATGCAGGGCGGATGCCAACTGTTCTGCCGTAATGCCGGGGTTTTGATAACGAATAATCTCTTCAGCCCGCATGAGCAAGGGGTGCTGGGTATTGATAAAGCCGGGCGGTGCGTAGAGACGTTGCGACAAGGGTTGGGCATCAGCCACCGTCATATCGGCAATCTGTCTGGTAATGTCAGCCCCCAGCATCGTCTGGAGCAGGTGCAACGTGAGGGCGGTCCAGGAAAGCGGGCCGCCTGTGGTAATAATGTTGTCCTGCTGTTCCAGCGTTTTTCCCCAGACAGGACGGGCGTGAGGGTAACGCTCCCGCAGTGTAGGAAAAAGCCACCAGGTGGTGGTACAACGTCGGCGATCGAGCAATCCCGCCTCGCCCAGCACTAAACCCCCAGCGCAGGCGGCACCTACCGTTGCGCCCTGCTGATGCATTTTTTTTATCCACTGCGCCGCATGCGTGACCGCACCGGCATGAAGCGGAAACCTGTCGCTGCCGAGCGCCATTCCACCTACCAGTACGATGTCGGCCTGAGCGGCCTGGGCAAAATCCCCATCGACATGAAGCCATCGGCCTTGCGCATCCCGAACCGGTTGACCATCTGCGCTGACAATTTGCGTTTCTAACAGCGTGCTGGCAACGCGTTCAGCATAGTCGGGGCGGGAAGCAATAACCTGGCGAGCAATCCATAAGGTGTCACAAAACCCGTTAATCGCTGAAGACAGGCTGCCTTCCAGCGCCACAATCGCAATGCGCATATGCGTTTTCCTCTTAATGGCGAGTTTTGCATGTTAATTGTCCAGTTCGCCATCTTACAAGGTGTTTTTTACAGGGTTACGATGGTCTGCATGATAACGGCTAATGGGTGGAAAGACGGATGTGGGGAAAAACAGGAAAAGCGATACGTTTAAAACTCGCCGTTCTGCTGGGCCTGACGTTACTCAGCACGCAAATCATGGCGGAGGCAGCAGCCATCAAAAACATTGTGTTAGTTCACGGCGCTTTTACCGATGGCTCAAGCTGGAAAGCCGTGATTACCCAGCTTCAGCATAAAGGCTATCACGTTACTGCCGTACAGAATCCGCTGACCTCGCTGCAGGATGATGTCAATGCCACTGAGCATGTCATTGCGCGTCAACAGGGGCCGGTGCTGCTGGTGGGGCATTCCTGGGGCGGGGTGGTGGTTGCCGACGCGGCAAATGATCCAAAGGTCAAAGGGATGGTGTTTCTCTCTGCGCTGGTGCCTGACAGCGGTGAATCTGCCGCCGATCTGTTGCAGCGACTTCATGCCCCGATGACAGGGATGTTGGCTGACAGTCATGGACTGATCTGGCTCGATAGTGCAGACCATTTCGCTGAGATCATGGCCGGTGACGTGCCTGAAGCACTGGTGCGTGAACTGACTGCGGTCCAGCAGCCCATAGCGGCGCGGGCGTTTGATGACAAGGTGAAACGGGCCGCATGGAAAAGCAAACCCTCATGGTATTTGCTGACCACAGATGACAAGGCGCTACCGCCTGCCGTCCAGACGCGCATTGCTGCCTCCATCGGAGCCAGCATTGAGCGCATCGCCTCCAGTCATATGTCTCTTGTTTCACATCCTGAACAGGTTGCGGCTTTGATAGATCGCGCCGCCAGGACCCTTACCACTCCGTAGCGTTAACTTTACCAGGGGAATGACATGATCCGATTACTTCATATCGACGCCAGTATTCTTCAAGCGCAATCCGTTACTCGTCAATTGACGGCAGATATCGCTAGCAGACTGACTGAAAAATACCCGGATACTCACGTGGTTTACCGCGACGTGGTAGCGGATGAGATCAGCCACCTTACAGGACCCATTGCAGCAGGATTCAGATCGCTGGACGGAGACGTGTTCGATGAGCGCGTTATCCAGCAGCATCGATTATCTGAAAGCCTGGTGGCGGAATTCCTTGCCAGTGACGTCATCCTGGTAGGTGCACCTATGTATAACTTCTCGGTGCCAACTCAGCTTAAAGCCTGGCTGGATCGGCTCGCTCAGGCAGGCAAGACCTTCAAATACACCGAGAACGGTCCGGTAGGATTATCCGGTGGGCGAACCGTGATTATTGCTTCAGCACGAGGCGGCTTTTACCACGGTGGTCAGTTTGAAGATATGGATTTTCAGGAGCGCTATCTCTCTGCCTTTTTTGGATTTCTAGGCATCAAGAACATTCATTTTGTTCGTGCAGAAGGGGCGTCAAAAGGCGAAGCAATTCTGCTGCGCGAAATGGATAACGCTCGCCATGCTGCCGCGACGCTTATTCAGTCCCTAAATCTGTAATAAATCGGAGGATAGCTCATGCTTTACGTTATCACGCTCATTTATCGTCGTTCTGAAGCGGAACGAGAAAAATACAATCCAGGTCATAAAGCATGGCTGGCTGACAATATCAAAGCAGGCAAGGTGATATTTGCCGGCCCCTTGGAGCATCAGCGCGGCGGACTGGTATTAGCGGCGGCACCCGATGAGCATGCCGTCAGGACTATGCTGGATGACGATCCTTTTGTTGCATCAGCGTTAGTCGATGTGGTGGTAACAGGCGTGCATCCGGCGCTGGTCTCGTCAGCATTTTTATCTGGTTGGGGCAAGGATACGAAGGTCATTGACGTTTCTGGTCACTAAAACGCGATGCTGCGGGGCAGGCACTTGCCCCGCAGCAATGCAATCAGAAGGACTGCCAGTTTTCCGCTGACAGGCCAGCGCTAGTGCTCTCCGCTAAAGGCTTCTTCAGCGATGGTTTACGTAGCACATTCTGACCTGCGGCCGGGGTTCTGCCTGTGTTAAACACCGCTACCGACTGGCGTAACTGCGTTGCCTGATCCTCCAGCGATGCAGCGGCACTGGCCGACTCTTCAACCAGCGCGGCGTTTTGCTGCGTGACGCCATCCATTTCAGATACCGCTTTACTCACCTGCTCAATGCCGCGCGTCTGCTCGGCCGAGGCGGAGGCAATCTCTGCCATCAACTGCGTCACGCTGTTAACGGAATTCACAATGCTGCCCATCACATCGCCTGCTTCTGAGGCGTGCGTCGAACCACTGTTTACGCGCTGGGTGGACTGGTCAATCAACGTGCGGATTTCCTGGGCCGCGCTGGCGCTGCGACCGGCCAGAGACCGCACTTCACCGGCCACCACAGCAAAACCACGTCCCTGCTCGCCCGCACGCGCGGCTTCCACTGCGGCGTTAAGCGCCAGGATATTGGTCTGGAAGGCGATGCTGTCAATAATGCCAATAATGCTGGCGATCTGTTTTGAGCTTTCACTTATCTGTTCAATGTTGGCGATCACCTTCGCGACGATTTGCCCACCCTGCGAGGCCATCACGGAGGCATCTTTCGCCATGGTGGTTGCCTGCTGAGCATTTTCCGCGTTCAGTTTTACCGTTGAGGTGAGCTGCTCCATGCTGGCTGCGGTTTCCTCAAGGGCTGCGGCCTGTTGTTCGGTGCGCGAGGAGAGATCGGTACTGCCGGCAGAAACTTCTGCCGCGCCGGTAAAAATTGACTGCGTGGCATCATCCACAGAGCGGATGGTGACAACCAGCGCACTGCGCATCTCTTCGAGCTGGCGAAGCAGTCTGCCGGTTTCATTTTGACTCTCACTGGCGATCTCCTGAGTCAGATCACCGGCAGAGATAGCACGCATGTAATCCGTCGCCATGCTCAGCGGTTTCAGCAGCAGGGTTCTCAGACCGGCCCAAACAGTGGCAACGGTGACAAGGGCAATGATCGCGATAATCAGCAACGTCCACAGCATATTACTATAGTTGCTATCGTTTTCAGCGGCGATCTGCTTCATTAACTGGTAGTTCGCACTGCGCCATGTCTGATAAGCCTTATCCAGATTATCCTGAGCTTCCTGCGCATCAAGATTCCCGTAACCCTGATAGTTATTATTTTTCAGGAAGTCTACTGAGGCGAGCATTGTTTCGTGCATCTTGTTGTAAGCCGCCTCGACATTTTTTGTCACCTCAGCATGCTGACCCGGTAATGCGGGTGCGGTCTTATAAGCCTGGAAATACTCATCAGCTTTATCGGCGGATTGTTTTGCCACCTCCAGCAGTTTGGCAATAGACGCCAGTGACGCCGGATCTTTCTGGTTTTTAAGGAAGCGGATCGCCACGCGGCTGATCGTCACGCGGGTTTTAATCAGCGTTTGTACACTGTCGCTCAACTGCTGTTGCTGCAGCGTAAGTTGTTCAGTACGAGAGAAATTTCGCCCGGCCTGACTGACAGAGGAATAAAAAAGAAAGCCCGTAATGGTCAATAGCGCACTAAAAAGAAATAACACGGCAACAATACCCGTCGTGATTTTAAGGTTTTTAAGCATTGCAGTAATCCCGGTAAAAGGTGATACAGGTTTATCGGTATTAAAATGATTAGCTTAATAGTGACGCGCTAAATAATGTGATCTATGACAATAACTAAGAAATAAAAGCGGCTTTTCTGAAGAGAGAAGATGTTAGCGAGCCCTTGGGGAACATCGTCTCAATGATAAAAGGCAGCGCGGCTAAAATGTACCATCAGATACATTATTGTGATCTGACAATAATAAAAAGGTCCACGGTTTGCGCCCATGCGTCGTTATTTTGCACACCCGATGCCTGTATTTTCACGCGAATATAATAACGCTTTGAAATAATAATGAAAACCTGATGCCCGGCGCTTTTCTCCCACTGGCGTTATTCGTGCAAGCGATGCAGAAGTTAGCGGATGTCAGGCGCAATGGCGCAATGGAGGGCGAAAAAAATTCTGGAAGGCTGCCGCAAGGGCGAATGCAGTTTATGACAGGCATAAAAAAACCCGCACAAGGCGGGTTCTTTTCACAACGACTTAACTGCTCAGGCTGTTGCCATCATCGCGATCGTAAGCGGTCGTGAGGGCATCAGCTGTTACAGAGCAACAACATTGCCAGCTGAAGGACCTTTAGGGCCGTTCTCGATTGAGAACTCCACTTTCTGGCCTTCATCTAATGTTTTGAAATCGCTGCTCTGAATAGCAGAGAAATGTACGAATACATCTTTGCTGCCGTCCTGAGGAGAAATAAAGCCGAAGCCTTTATCAGCGTTAAACCATTTTACTAAACCAGTCATTTTAGTTGACATAGATGTGTCCTTTTCATTTTGAGCCACGCAAGGTGACGAAGATGGCCTGTTTTGCAGATTTTACTTATTGGGCACTTAGGAGGAGGCTCATGAAGAAGGGCATCTGGGAATGACGCTTGAACTGAGGACTGCTTTACTAAAACTGCTTTCATAAGGTCTGTGTTCCAAACCGATGTCGCTACACTATAGAGGTTGAACATATTAAGCAAGGTTTAATTTTATTTAAGTCAGACAGGCAGGCGGCCATGTAGCAAACCCGGCCAGCGCACGGCCTTGCGCTGGCCACGGCCCGTTGTTGAACAGGCCCGCTTATCCCGATCGCCACCACCCCATTCATTTCTGCTTTCCTGGGGTTCTGCCCATCCAGATCAATAAACAAGAATAGTTATCATTTGTATAATCCCTTTCTGCTGTTACCGGAACGGATAAGGCCATGCAAATTACACCAGGTACAACCTATCGCATCAGGGGATACCAACATTCTATTCATCCCGCCTGGCGGCAAAAATTATTAACTATGGGCATGTTACCCGGCACGCTGATTGAGGTCGTTCGGATCGCACCGCTGGGCGATCCCGTGCAGGTCCGCACGCGTCGCGTGAGCCTTGCGGTCAGGCAGCAGGACCTGGCGTCCGTCATGCTGGAAGAAATACGCTGATGAAAACATTGACTCTAGGCCTGATTGGCAACCCAAATACCGGCAAAACCACGCTGTTTAACCAGCTTACTGGCGCACGTCAGCGCGTAGGCAACTGGGCTGGCGTCACTGTCGAACGTAAAGAAGGGCAGTTTTTTACCGCCACAACGGATGTGCGACTGGTGGATTTGCCAGGCACCCGCTCGCTCACCACCTGTTCGGCGGACGGCTCTGTTGATGAAAGCATCGCCTGCCGATACCTGTTTGACGATCACGCCGACCTGATTGTGAACGTGATCGACAGTTCAAACCTGGAGAGCCATCTTTTCCTGACGTTTCAGTTACTGGAACTGGGGGTTCCCTGCATTGTGGCGCTGACTATGCAGGACATTGCGGCCAGCCATAACATTCGCATTGATATCGCTGCACTCTCAGCCCGTCTGGGCTGTCCGGTTGTCACCCTGACTTCTACCCGTGCTGACGGCATCGCTAAGCTGAAAGACGCCATTGATAGCTGGCAAAAAGAGATCGCGCCGCCGCCGGTGGTGTACCCGTCCGGGATCGAAGCAGCGATTTCCCGGCTCCGCGCTATGATGCCCGGCGATATCAGCGCGCAAAAACAGCGCTGGCTGGCGTTACAGCTACTGGAAGGCGATGTTCACAGCCGTGAGGTTTGTCCTGCGGCCGTAGCGCATTTGCCCGAGATTGTTGAGGCGGCTGGCGGCGATCCGGCGATGGTGATCGCCGACAGCCGTTATCAGGCCATTGCGACGCTCTGTGCCGCCGTCAGTAATATTCAGCAGTCGGCGCCGGGCACGCTGACTGAAGGACTGGACAGCATCGTGCTCAACCGGTGGGCAGGTATTCCAGTTTTTCTGGGTGTGATGTACCTGATGTTTGTTCTGTCGATCAATATTGGTGCCGCCCTCCAGCCACTATTCGATAGCGGTTCGGTGGCGCTGTTTATTCATGGCACGCAATGGCTGGGTTTTCACTTTCACTTTCCCGACTGGGTGAGGGTGTTTCTGGCACAGGGAATCGGTGCCGGAATCAATACCGTGCTACCGATTCTGCCGCAGATTGGCCTAATGTATCTGTTTCTCTCTTTTCTGGAAGATTCCGGTTACATGGCGCGTGCGGCATTTGTTATCGATCGCCTGATGCAGTCGCTGGGCCTGCCCGGTAAATCCTTTGTTCCCTTAATCGTCGGCTTTGGCTGCAATGTGCCATCCGTTATGGGCGCCCGCACGCTCGACACACCCCGTGAGCGCTTACTTACGGTGCTGATTGCGCCCTTTATGTCCTGCGGCGCTCGTCTGGCCATTTTTGCTGTATTTGCCGCCACGTTTTTTGGGGCTTACAGCGCCAGCCTGGTCTTTTCCCTTTACGTGCTGGGCATTGCTGTGGCGATTATCACCGGGTTGATCCTGAAACATACGCTGCTGCGTGGAGAAGCATCTCCGTTTGTGATGGAGCTGCCCGTCTATCATCGTCCCCATCTCAAGAGCCTGCTGATCCAGACCTGGCAGCGCCTGAAAATGTTTATCATCCGTGCCGGGCGGGTCATCATTTTAGTGAGCATGGTTATCGGTCTGCTCAGCAGCTTTTCGTTTAACGGATCGACGGTGGACAATATCAACCAGTCCGCCCTGGCCTCAGCCAGCAAAGTCGTCACGCCGGCACTGCGGCCAATCGGGATCACTCCGGATAACTGGCAGGCCACTGTGGGCCTGGTCACCGGCATTATGGCAAAGGAAGTGGTGGTTGGAACGCTGAACAGCCTCTATGTCGGAGAAGATGTGCAAAGCGGTGCCTTTGATCCGCAGCACTTTGATCTGTTAGGTGAGCTGGGCGACGCACTCACAGAAACCGGCAACAGTCTGCAAGCGGCGTTTCGCCTGAGCGCGCTGGCAAATCCTATCGAGGCCAGCAAAGGAGACAGTGAAATAAATGCCAGGCAGATGGGCGTGATGAGTGCGAAGTTTGGCAACGGCTTTGCCGCTTACAGCTACTTAATTTTTGTGCTGCTTTACGTGCCCTGCGTCTCGGTTATGGGGGCGATTGCCCGCGAGGCTGGAAGAAACTGGATGCTGTTTTCATTCTTTTGGGGTTTAAACGTCGCCTATTCCGTCTCCACGCTGTTTTATCAGAGCGTCAGCTTCCGCAGCCACCCTGGCGTGAGTGCGCTTTGCCTGATCGGTGTCGTAATGGTCAACGCTGTGGTGTTTGTTCTGCTGCGGCGATTCAGCACGCGCGTGAAGGTGACGCCTTTTTCCAGCGTGGCAACCTCAGTGGGTTGTGGGGGCTGCCAGGGATGCGCCAAACATCAGCATACAGGTTAGGGCGTTTGCCGTGCGACGAATCAGCGCCCGGAACTCGCCTCTGTTGCTGTTGGCGTGATGGGCGCAATGGTACTGATGGTCCGACGCCAGGGCGTTGTCAGTTGCCCCGATCCTGAAAACCACTGTGCCCGCTGACAACAGCCTTAATCACGCGGCAGTTGATTGGCCCTCAGCCTGTTTCGATTTAGGTACAATACATAGTGCGTGCTCATAGGCCCGTGTGAGCATGACGGCTACCGGCCAAAATGTGATGTTTAAAAAAACAGGTTGTTTAAGCAAAAAAGAGTATTCGATATATCAGCCACGTGAATATTTAGCGTGGCGATATATCTTCAATACATCGATGCATGAAGTTAAACGTTAATTAAACACGATGGCGTCTTCTGCTTTATATATTTATTTAGTTGTGGACTTTGCTGGTTTTTTAGTTATGCCGCCTTTAGCATTTTGATGGCTATTATAAGGATATTCTTATTCCTGAGACAGAATCCCCACTTCCTCCCAGTAAGACTACGATTAAGAGAGTCCTGATTTCGCATTGTGGGGCGGTTTGTAGAGCCGGCTTATTGCGAAAACGATCCGCATTTATGTAAAGTGGAATATACCATTCTTTGTGCATTTCAGACGGTATTCCAGGTCCTTTATAAATTACAGAATACTCCTAATTTATCTGTTATTGTTTTGTTTTTTTGGGTTTTTTTTATCACTGGAGTTCTTTAAAACATTTTGATACAAAAATTGACGATGTGCCTACATACGACTGATTTAGAGTAGCCAAAAATTGTTCAAATAAAATATAGTTGGGACTAACTGGCCATCTCTCTGCATTTCATTTTAATAAATTTGTCACACCAGAGGTTATATGATTAATAATCAGCAGGGCCCTTTAGTGTCATTTATTGTGCCCGTTTACAATGGCGCCGAATTTATTGCGCGCTGCGTTAAGAGTATTCTTAAGCAGCCACAGGCTGAGCGCTGTGAACTGATTCTGGTGAATGATGGATCCAGCGATAATTCACTTGAACTGTTGAATGAATACCAGAATTATCCTGGTGTGTTGATCATCGATAAGCCTAATGGCGGGGTTTCTTCAGCGCGTAACTGTGGGCTGGACGCCGCAAAGGGTACCTTTATTTCTTTCGTTGATGTTGACGATTTCCTGCCCCCACGTGTACTTGATACCTGGCTGATGCTCATGAAGGACGATGCAATTTTGGCCGTAGGCGAATCGCGTACGTTTTCTCATGATGGGGAACCTCTGTCAGAGGTAACAGAAAACGACACACAGCGCTGTATGAGTGCGGATAAGGCGATAAGTGAACTGCTGTATCACACGCCCAGGCACGGTCTTTGCGACAAGTTTTTTCGCCGAGACATCGTGCAGCAGCAGCAGTTGCGCTTCCGTGAAGATATCTTTAACTTTGAAGATCTGTTGTTTGTCATCAGTTATTTGTCTGCTGCGCGCCACGGGCAGGTCGTGTTTAGCCGTCGTGTGGTTTATCACTATGTCGAATCAAGAAACTCTGCCACGCGTTCGGATCTTAAAGAAAAACACTTCACCTATGTCAGGGCGTTTGCCGGAATTAAAATGCTGCTGCTGCGCCCCCATGAACGCTTTTACTACTTTTTGTTCCTGAAGGTGACCGCTTCGCACATTTACAAAGCACTGCACAGTAGGGAGTTCAACGCTGCGTTTGTTAAGCAATATATCGATCTCTACCGTAAAAATTACCGTGCTTATTGCGCCGCCGGTGTCATTCCGGATGCATGGAGCCTGTACTTCACCTTTTTCTTTCTGTCTCCGCGGCTGGTATCGGGGCTGCGTCACTTCGCACAGAATGTGCTGAGGGCACGGTCGTGAAACAGAAGCTACAAAACTCCCTGTGGATGATTATTGAGAAGCTGGTTGCCGTCTTTGGGCTGATGTTCGTCACCTCTTTTGTGGCGAAATACGTGGGGCCTGTGACGTTCGGCGTCATCGCGATTTCGATGCTGATATTCCAGTTTATCCAGTCGGTTGCCATGATGGGCTGCGACGTCATTCTGCTCAAACGCATTGCGCAGAACCACCGCTCTGGCATCCGGCTTATGGTGCCCGCCGTCATGCTGGTCTTTGCCATCTACTGCGTGTTGTCTGTGATTGGCATCATCGTGATGCGTGAGGAGATGAGTGCTCAGGCTTTTGTCTTTATCTGCGCCGCCGCGCTGGCCTGCCTGTTTTCTGCTATCGACCTGATTAACATCTATAACGAAGCGGTGTTGAATGCCAGGCTGAATGTCATGGCGAATCTGACCGGTCTGCTCATCAGTCTGGGCATTCGCTATGGAATTTCGTACTACCAGCTCGAACCTGAGTTGCTGGCGATTCCGATTGTACTGGCGACTTTTATTCCTTTCGTCATTAAAATTTGCGTGTTTGGCTGGTATCACAGGCATTCTCAGGTACGACCGCCGCTTCCCAGGCTGAGCCATATTCGCCGTTACAGCCGCTATATCCTTCAGGCCGGGCGTTCGCTGGTGATGTCGGTTATCGCGATTACCATTTACACCCGACTGAATCAGCTCAGCGTCTCATGGTTTTTAGGCCTGAAAGAGGCGGGTATTTTTTCGGTCGCGATGACGTTGTCAGTGGCGTGGGTGTTTTTGCCTAATGCGCTGCTGGCTTCTTTCTATCCGGCTCTGTTTGCCGAACGCGATCCTGACGTGGCCGTGGTGCGGGCCCAAAAACTGCAGTTGCTGGTCATTGCCGTCTCACTTGGTGTGATCCTTGGCATCATCCTTGTCGGCCCGTGGTTTATTGCGCATTTCTATGGGGCGGCCTACACCGAAGCAATTGCGCCCATGGTGCTGCTAAGCGTTGGTGCCATGTTCGGTGTGCTGAGCAGCGTAATGGACAGATTCATCATCAAGTACAACGGTTATCGTTATCTGATCAAAAAAACGTTTTGTGTGTTGGCCGTGTGTCTGGCAACGACGGTAACGTTGGTGCCGCTGTTTGGCATCACCGGAGCGGCGATAAGCGTTGTCATTACCGAGTTTATGGCTTTCACCGTTCTTAATTATTTTTTCCGTGGTCAGCCGATGATGAATATTCATAAAATATTCATCCAGCCGGGTAAATTATGGTTCCTGATTAACCGTACCCTGTTTTCTGGCCGTTAAGTTAAGCTTTTATGAAAGGTATTATTATTTTTGAGAAATAATACCTTTCATCATATTGAAATACATTCATTGAGATTTAATTTCCTCGTCGATTATCTGTAGGCTTCAGATAAATATTATTTTTATAATCCTGCAAACCTGCGGGAGGCGTACGTATGCCTTTATTATTTTATTCATTATTTTATCTACAGTATTTGATTAAGGTTAATTACTGATCTTCGTTGCCGGAATTATACCTGTTTATAGTCAGTTTAATTTAGCGCTTTTATACTGTGATCGTGGATTTATAAATAATTAAAAAGCTCATTTTCTCCAGGGAGATAAGGAATGAAGGCGACTAAACAGCGCCAGTTTTCCTCTGTCCGATAGTGCCATGACGTATGCTGGTTACGAGGTTTTAAAATGAATGATAAATATTTATTCAGTATAATAATACCGGTTTATAATGCCGAGAAAACGGTGATGCGTACGCTGCAAAGCCTTCTTCTCCAGACATTTAAAAATTATGAAATCATTCTGGTCAATGATGGCAGTAAAGATAACTGCGCTGCGATCCTTGAGGAGTTCAAACAGTACAATAATTTTAAAGTCATTACTCAGGATAATGCCGGGGTTAGCGTCGCCCGCAATACTGGACTGGAAGCGGCATCGGGTGACTATGTTATCTTTATCGATTCCGACGACTGGGTTGACAGTGATTTCCTTGCTGTATTTCGTCAGCACCTTTACTCAGGCATTCCACAACCTGTTGATCTGATGGTAGGGAACCTCAAGTGCGATCGCGTGGGCGACCTTTCTACTTACGGTTATTTTACCCAACCCGAGATTCCGGCCGTCCTGGGCGAGATAGAGCTCAGCGATAATATTGGTTATCTTCATAACAAGTGTTACAGAAAAAAAATTATCGATGATTTTAGTATTCGCTTCACTAAAGGCATTTCGATGAGTGAAGATCTCCTGTTTAATCTTAACTATTTCTACTACATCGATAACCTGTTTGTTTTCGACAGTGCCTCCTATCACTATGATGATGTAGAGAACTCGCTTTCAAAGAAACGCGTACTGTATGAAGAGCTGCTGGATCGTAAACATTACCTCAACGACTTATATCAAAGGCTGCTGGTTAAGTATAAAAACGGCGATATGGCTCGCTTTTCTACTGGAATAACCAAACGTAAGCTGACGCTGGATATGCAGATCGTGACCGCGATGTACTACACCACGCTGAATATTAATGAGGTGCGTAACAGCATCAAGCGTATTAAAGAGAAGCGTTATCCTGAGAATGTCCTGGGGCTGTTAAACAGAAGCGAGAAAGTGAAGTATCATGTCATGAACGTCAATGCCAGAGCGGCCTATCTGGTGCTGTATATGCTCTACAGATTGCGTTTTTTTTAAGATTCAAACTGTCGCCTGTTTTCATTATTCACTACCAGCCTTCTGGTGCAGGGCGGGGCATGTTGTTGTTTTAACTTTACCTGGTTTTGCGATTTCCGGATCGTCAGCATCAGGCGCTGTTTTTCCAGCGTCAGTTTGTTAAGGCATGCATAAGAGCGCGGGCTGTTGAATGCCGTCAGCCAACGCTCTGTGATTTTCCCAAATTCAGTCAGTGTCCTTGAGCGATATAACAACCCGTCTGGCAGGTCGTCACGTCCAGTTGAAACGCGGAATAAGAGCACGCTGGGTGGGTTTTATCGCTTTGATCAATGCCAGCATCGGGCAACGACCCCATGAGATTGATGGATTATGATACACAAGAGTGATTTATCCCCTCTTCAATAAGAGAAAAAACGTCATCAAGAACATCATAATAAGTGGCTTCAGACTCGCGTTCTTTCCAGATGTCGTAAGCTGAACTGTAGACGAATTCCAAAATAGCCGCGATAGTGTGTGGCCTGATGTCTTTTAAAGGATCGATAACCATTTTCAGTCAATCGCCACGGGTTTAACCGCCCTCTCAGCGTCAGTTGAAATGACTTAATGAGAGGTGTCCATGAGCGGTAAGCGTTATCCCGAAGCGTTTAAAATCGAAGCAGTGAAACAGGTCGTTGATCGCGGCCATTCTGTTTCCAGTCTCGCACTACGCCTCGATATCCCCACCCACCGCTTCACGCAGGGATAAAGACGTCAGGTCCGGATTCTTTCTGTAATAATGAACAGTCAGAATATAAATCAATAATTCTGAATCGAATGCATGAAACGCGTTTTGCCGAATTGGAAAGAGATGCAAAAGTATCAAACGATTCATTAAAATATTATTAAATAAAAAATATCAAAAAAACAATGGGTAACGATATCGGCAATCATTCCAATTTGAATTAATAGCAGCCTATGTAATTTTTTGTAAGTTTTGCGCTTGCATTAACCGTAAAAAAAGCATAGAAAGGTTACAATTTAGCAACATTTAATAAAGTTTTACACTGACACACCTGACAGCTTTCACTTCTGTCTGGAGAGGGAAATGAAAAGACTTTCTGCGTTGTTAACCCTAAAATCTCTAAATAGATGTGCAGGATTGCCCCTGAGTAATTTAATGATGAATCAACGATACCAGACAAGTTCGAATATCGCTGCATCACAGGTTGGGGAATCGGCAGATGACCTTGTTATGTCATGGAGGCCACCAAAAAAAAGCGGAACCCTGAGTAAGGGTTGCAGCATACTGGCTTACCAGTACAGGTGGCAAATAAATGGCAGCGACTCAACCATATGGCATTCTATTCCTCAATATGCCACCTGCTTTCAGCGTTTTCGTGTTGAAAATGGCCTAATAACCAGAGGTTATTCTTCTGGCGTTTGTCCGAAAAGACCTGAAGGTGCGAAGTTGATTCCCAACACACCGGTATCAAAATCAACGCTTTAAAGCTAGCTGGTCATAATATTGATATCAAATAAATCTGTCATGCCAGATTTATTTGATATTAACTTTCATTGAAGCTTTATAGTAAAAATTACTTGAAGGTAAAAATGAAAAAAAACAAAAAAAACATTCCATTATGCTTCGTAAAAAAGACACGCAACGCTGTTTTTAACAGAAGCATAGCGGCGCTCTTTTCAGCGCTTATCGCTTTTATTTTTTGTTTTTTTTCTGGCGGTGGTGCTTATGCCCAGTCTGCTGGAATATTATCTGCCACAGATAATCAAGACGACTATAAAGAAAACAGTGACAAAGCCTCTCATTCAGAGGGTAGTGCCCTGGCGCTCCCGACAATGTATGTGGTACTTGAATGGGAGTGGTTGCCAAATGGTGAAAACCTTGCGCGCAAGAATTATCAAGTGAAACTTGATGCCTGCAAGGGTTCCGGTATGCCTTTCAAAGCGCTTTCAGCACAAGATGAGGCCAGGCTGGGTAAGGGAGAGGTAGAGATATCTATTGATGGACATCATCAGGTTGCTAAGGAAGTCAGCTGGACGATGGGCGCTGAGGGTGAGGATGCTCAACATGCCTGTATGATTAAACTCGAAGAACACACAGACCAAAACGAAGTTAAAGATGCTGCAGAGGAAGGAATGTATCAGGCTATCGACAGCGACAGTCGCATTCAAAATCATCAGAATGCCCAGTCTGTCGGTTGGAAAATAACGGGAGAAAAGCAATATAAAGGTATTCCCTGTACTGCCTGGAGTAATGGTAAACAAGAGGTCTGTATGTGGTCAGGTGGATTAAAATGGGGTTTTGATGATTCAGCAATGGATACCGCGGGATGTTCTGTAAGTACTGCCGGTGATTTTCTCACGTCTATACCTGTTGACGCGAAGCCTTTAAAAGGGGCAATCGGGTGTTTATTCAAACTCAAGACATTCAATATTAATAAAAGCTAACTCACTTTTTTTATCGATTCCATAAAGCGGTCAGTCGTTCACAACTCATGGAGAAAAAAATGAAAAGCATCATGGTTCTTTTCACAATAATGTTCGTATTAACAGGATGTAGCACATCGGGTGGGGAGGATAAATTTAGCCGCACTTATGTTTCATCCCATATCATAGCCAACAAAACCACACAGGCTGAAGTCAAGGCGCTTTATGGCGTACCTGACGATCAAAGTTCATCCTCAGATGGTTCGGTCAACTGGCGTTATAGAAAGGGTGGAAACTTAAGTACTGCGTCAAGCGTCTTAGGATATATTCCGGGCGTGAGTGCCCTCTCAAGCGCCGTTGGCATGGCTTCGAGTGCGCAAGGTGCCTCTGAGTCAATGACAAAAGCATCCGGCAAACTGACTGGCAATACTGAGCAACATAGTGATTATTTATCCGTTTGGTTTGATAAAAACAACGTTGTAAGTAATTGGTATATGTAAAACTGGAAGTTAAAGAGGGTGAGATTATATGTCACCCTCTTTTTTAAATTTTTATTGCCAATGCTTTACGACTGACTTTCGTTTTTTATGAATAATTGATGTAGAACGGATTTCGCCGTTAGCACTCTGGCACCGCGCCGCCTCAATCAGATTTAACCTTATCATTATATCCTAACGTCTAATCCTGACCCCGAGTTTAATCCAGTTATAATAAGCGGTAGCCAGTTTCGGTCTGACTGCATTAAATGTATACGGCAGGGAATTAAATACCCTGTACGCCCGTCCATCTTCAGTAATGCGTCGGGTACACATTGAAAGAAATGTCAGGTTTTGTTCTCAGGTGATTGACACTACGCTTTAAGACGTGTCGGTTGTGCACAAATTTATCTAAACAGCGATGAATATCCTTTCCTGCCAGAAAAAACAGATCTTGAAATCAGCGACTCGCAGCACGCCGTGACGGATTCCTGTCTGCCAATCAACGGACAGGCCGCGATCACATTATTCCCTCATGGGGTTTTGCAGGGCGGATCCGATATCAGCGTCACGCCTCGCTAAACCGCATAAAACTGTTTGCGGGCCTTTACCGATCGCCATTTCGCCCCCACATCTGCAAAATCAGCTGCCGGGATTGTCACGCCGAAATATAACCCTACTGGCGACGCGTGTCGTGCTTGCATGGATTGCCAGAGCATAGCGCTGTTCGTTGAATGATGTTGCTGCAGCTTGTCAGGTTCATTGAGCAGCGTGGCAGTGCGGATGGCGTATTGATGGGGGGGCCAGCGTTTATCGAACCCACGAGCTTGCAGTTATGCCCCAAAATCCAGATATAAAAAAACCCGTTGATATTCAGTGATATCATCGGGTTTATTTAACGTACTGATTTTTATGTCTCCGGACTGACTAAGCTATCCCAAGACAATAATATGGTGCCCGAACCCGGAATCGAACCAGGGACACGGGGATTTTCAATCCCCTGCTCTACCGACTGAGCTATTCGGGCAACGGGGCGCATTAAACCGTAAAGGCCGCAGGCCGTCAACGGCTTTGATAAAAAAACCACGCAAAACGTGACTGATTGCCTGAATTTCAGTCAAAGACGATGAAACTCAGGCCAGTGCGCCGTTTTTACGGCAGAGGGCGATACTCAATACGTCTTCCGCCAGGCGTTTCGCCACATCAACGTCCTGCACGTTGCGTTTAACCAGCAGTTTGCTCAGGCAGCCTTCCAGTATCAGTTCCATTTGATCGGCAACCATACTGGGGTTATCCAGACCAAGCGAGGTTAAGATGGTATGCGTAAATTGCCATGAGGCGCGCTTCTGCTTTTCTGCCAACTGATGGATGGGATGATCGGGCTGGGGATAAAAACTGCAGGCGGCGATAAACAGGCAACCGGGAAAGCGGCCCTTATTGACCTGTTCGTTTAATCCTTCATAGCGTGCCATCAGCTTCTGATCAGGACGCAGAGCGTCGTTCTGCAGAATGTCATGGCGCCATTGTTCAATCTGCTGGGCGTGAAACTGCAGCGCATCGTAGAGCAGCGCGTCACGATCGGGCCAAAACTGTTCAAGCTGTGTCAGGCTGAGCTGCATATCATCGGCCAGGATTGCCAGCGATGAGGTCGCCGCCAGACCGTTTTGTTCCAGTACGTTTAACGCATGGTCAAGTATCTGTTCACGTTGCAAATCGTTCTCCTCTGGTGTGCAAGCCTGTTTTGTTCAGCAGACTGTGTCCTGGTTCCAGTGTTGTTTACTCATGCAATTTCTGCAAATGCGCGCGAAAATCATTCGCCTTCAGGAAGCCGGTAATACGCGATTCCGGGATCTCTTTTCCTGTCGCATCAAAGAACAAAATCGTGGGTAACCCGAGCACGTGCAAATGCTGCAACAGCGCATTATCGGTGGCCGTGTTCGCCGTGACGTTAGCCTGCAACAGCTGCACATTGTTCAGGCTGTCACGTACCGCGCTGTCGCTAAAAGTATATTTTTCAAACTCTTTACAGGCCACGCACCAGTCCGCATAGAGATCCACCATGGTGATACGGCCCTGAGCCTGCTGCAGGGCCTGGTCTACCTGTTCAAGGGTTTGAACAGGCTGAAAGGGAAGGTGCGCGATGTTTTGCTGCGGCGCGCCGCTGCCAAAGGCCCAGTCCTGCAACGGGCGGGCACTGATCAGGGCGGCGACCAGCATCATAATTTGCATCACGCGCCATTTGCCGCCGCTGGCGCGTAAGCTCGCGCTGAATGCCCAGGCAAAGAATGCCACGGCCAAAAGGCTCCATAAACGCATGCCCCACAGATCGCCCAGTATCCGCTCCAGCAGGAAGACCGGCAGCGCGAGAATAACAAAACCAAACCCTTCTTTGACGGTCTGCATCCAGGGACCGCTTTTAGGGAGAAAGCGGTTGCCAAACAGGGTAACGGCAATCAACGGCAATCCCATCCCGACGGCATACAGCCACAGCGTACCGGCACCGGCCAGCAGGTTTCCGCTCTGCGCGATATAAAGCAGAATCGCGCTGAGTGGCGCAGTGGTGCAGGGCGAGCAGATTAGGCCTGCCAGCGCGCCCATCAGGAAAACGCCCGGCAGTGAGCCGCCTTGCTGACGATTGCTCCACAGTGCCAGACGCGTTTGCACGCTGGCGGGAAGCTGTAGCGAAAACAGGCCAAACATCGACAGGGCTAACAGGGTAAACAGCGCCGATAAGCCAATAAGCACATAAGGATGCTGCAACGCCGCCTGAAAGCGCAGGCCCGCCGCCGCCACAATCACGCCCAGTAAGGTATAAGTGAGCGCCATTCCCTGCACATAGACCATGGCCAGCGCAAACAGCCTGCCCAGTGAATAGTTACGCTTACCGCCAAGGATAATGCCAGAGATCAGCGGATACATCGGCAATACACATGGCGTGAAGGCCACGCCGATGCCAATCAGCAGCGCCCACAACGGCGAAAAGGGCAGAGGGTTGGCGCTGGCAGGCGCAACGGCTGGCGGGGACATTGTGGCGGCTACCGGGGAAAGGGGGATGCTGCGGGTTTCCGGTGGATAACAGAAGCCGGCGGCGGCACAGCCTTGATAACTTACGCTAAGGGTCGCTCCTTTCGCGGCCTGCTGCAGCATGATGGGCACGTTGAGATCCTGCGGGTAAATCTCGCTTTTACCAAAAAATTCATCTTCATGCGGCTGGCCCGCAGGCAGGGCTAACGGCGCAATACGTGCATCATGGGGCACGACCTTAATCTGTTGGCGGTAAAGGTAATAGCCCTCTTTGACTTTCCAGTGCAGGTTAAGCTGCGAGCCTTGCTGATCGAAATCAAAGGCAAAAGCCTGATCAACGGGCAAAAAGCGGCTGGTGGTTTTGGGGGAAAATAAGGCAGCCTGCGCCTGCAGGCAGATAAACAGCGCCAGTACCAGTGTGATTAAGCGAGAGATGCGTGCAGCCATGACAAGTATTCACTGTCTCCATGTTGAACCGGAAGTACCAGCAGTTCTGGTACATCGTAAGGATGCGCGAGCTTAAGCAGTTCGATCAAGGCCTGCTGATGGGCTGTGTCGCATTTGAGTAACATCTGAACTTCGCTGGACTGCGCCAGTTGGCCCTGCCAGACATAATATGACGTTACACCCGGCAAGAGGGTGACGCAGGCGGCCAGCCTGGCCTGCAGCGCCTGTGCGGCAAGCTGTTGCGCACAGGCCTGGTCTGGCGCAGTACAGAGGATGATAACGGCGTTCATCGTAACGATCCTGTTGAAAATAACGCCGATAGTAGCACGTTCCCTGCCCGGCTGGAGTTACAGTAACAGCCCACCAAAAATAAAGCCGAACATGACAGACAAGGTGATAGCAAGGACGCCAGGAATAATAAAGGCATGGTTGAAGACAAACTTACCGATTCGGGTCGAACCCGTATCGTCCATCTCCACGGCGGCTAACAGGGTGGGATAGGTCGGTAACACAAACAGCGCAGACACGGCGGCAAATGAAGCGATGGCTGTCAGTGGCGTTACGCCAAGCGCTAACGCGGCAGGCAGCAGGGCTTTGGCGGTGGCGGCCTGGGAATAAAGCAGCATGGAAGAGAAGAACAGCACCAGCGCCAGCATCCACGGATAGGTTTTTAAGGTATCGCCCGCCAGCATCTGGATATCAGCCAGATGGGCTTTTACAAAGGTGTCGCCCAGCCAGGCCACGCCCATCACACAGATGCAGGCGCTCATGCCAGACTTGAATGTGCTGGCGCTGAGGATAGCACCGGTATCAATTTTGCAGGTCAGACTGATCAGCGTGGCAATAGTGAGCATAAACACGACGATCGCCTCATTGCGCGGCAGCGGTGGGTTAGCGATCAGGTTGACGCTTTCGCTGGTGGCGGTGGCGTAAATCACCACGGCGGCAATACCGGCCAGGAACAGCAGTACCGATTTTTTAGCGCCGGGTTGAGTCTGATAAACCGTCTCGCCGCGTAGCGTCACTTCACCTTTCGCCAGCCTTGCCTGATAAACCTCATCATCTTTTAGCTCTTTACCCAGAAAATTGGTCACCAGGGCGGCAAGAAACAGCCCCACCATGGTGGCCGGAATGGCAATCGCCAGCAGCATGATATAGCTCACCCCGCGCGGTTCCAGCAGCGTGGCAAAGAACACCACCGCTGCCGAAATGGGAGAGGCGGTAATGGCGACCTGAGAGGCGACAACCGCAATCGATAACGGGCGGGAAGGCCGGACGCCTTGCTCTTTCGCCACTTCAGCAATGACCGGCAAGGTGGAGAAGGCGGTGTGGCCGGTACCCGCCAGCAGGGTCATCATGTAGGTCACCAGCGGCGCAAGGAAAGTGACATAACGTGGATGACGACGCAGCAAACGTTCGGCAAGGCTGACCAGATAATCCATGCCGCCCGCCACCTGCATGGCGGCAATCGCGGCGATCACGGCCATGATGATTTCGATCACATCAAAAGGGATCGCACCGGGCTTCATGCCAAAGCCCAGCGTCAGGATCAGGACGCCTGTGCCGCCTGCGAAACCTATGCCGATGCCGCCCAGGCGTGCGCCCAGCCAGATCGCCATCAACACGATAAACAGCTCAATCAGGAACATCTGTCACTTCCTCAAACAGGATTAGCCGGTAAGCAAACTCATCCTTTTAACAAACAAAAAGGCACATCGTTTTGATTACGATGTGCCTTTTACATCAGTAAGTACAATTAAGCCTTACTGTTCGTTTTCGTCGGTGTAACGTTTGGCTTTATAAACCGGATACATCAGATTTTGCACAGAGAAAATATCGTCCAGCTCGCTTTCGGTGAGCAGGCCGCGCTCAAGCACCACTTCGCGAACGCTTTTACCGGTTTCGGCACAAATTTTACCGACGATATCGCCATTATGGTGCCCAATGTAGGGGTTCAGGTAAGTGACGATGCCAATGGAGTTAAACACATAAGCTTCACAGACCGCTTTGTTGGCTGTGATGCCGTTAACGCATTTTTCCAGCAGGTTGTAGCAAGCGTTAGTCAGGATGCTGACCGACTCAAACAGCGCCTGGCCAATCACCGGTTCCATAACGTTAAGCTGCAGCTGCCCGGCCTCGGACGCCATGGTGACCGTGGTATCGTTGCCAATCACTTTGAAGCACACCTGGTTTACCACCTCAGGCACTACCGGATTCACTTTGGCAGGCATGATTGAGGAGCCGGCCTGCAATTCTGGCAGGTTAATTTCGTTCAGGCCGGCACGCGGACCCGACGAGAGCAGGCGAAGGTCGTTACAAATTTTAGAAAGCTTCACGGCCAGACGCTTCAGCGAAGAGTGCACCATAACATAGGCGCCGCAGTCGGAGGTGGCCTCGATCAGATCTTCGGCTGGCACCACCGCCAGGTTACTGACTTCTGCCAGTTTCTGAACGGCTAAGTGTTGGTAGCCATCCGGCGTATTCAGGCGAGTACCAATAGCGGTCGCGCCCAGGTTAACTTCCAGCAGCAGTTCGCCAGTGCGCAAAATGCTTTTCGTCTCTTCATTGAGCAGCACGCTAAACGCATGGAATTCCTGACCCAGCGTCATCGGCACCGCATCCTGCAGCTGAGTACGGCCCATTTTTAAAATCGTCTGGAATTCGTCAGCTTTACGCTGGAAACCTTCGGCTAACTGGCTGATGCCGTCGAGCAGTTTCAACAGCGAGCTGTAAACGGCGATGCGAAAGCCGGTCGGGTAAGCATCGTTGGTGGACTGGCATTTATTCACGTGGTCGTTGGGATTCAGATACTGGTATTCGCCTTTCTGATGTCCCATCAGCTCCAGACCAATATTGGCCAGCACCTCATTGGTATTCATGTTGACCGAGGTGCCCGCGCCGCCTTGATACACATCGACCGGGAACTGATCCATGCAGCGACCTTTGTTCAGCACTTCATCGCAGGCCTGAATAATGGTATTGGCGATGTCACGCGGCAACGTTTGCAGCTCTTTATTGGCCATCGCCGCCGCTTTTTTTACCATCACCATGCCGCGCACAAACTCAGGAATATCACTGATTTTGCTGTTGCTGATGTAAAAGTTTTCAATCGCACGCAAAGTATGAACGCCATAATAAGCATCCGCCGGAACTTCGCGCATGCCTAACAGGTCTTCTTCGATACGAATGTTGTTCGCCATGATAACCTTCTTGTTGTCACTGCTAACCATCGCAGATGATGTGTTTGTTTTGTGGGGAAGCGCCAGAACCGCTATTTTATCCGTATTCAGGCGGGTGAGCACGATCCTATTCTGACCCAGCCCTAAAGCGCGAACAGAGATCACCTTACTGGCCTTATGACGTTAACAATATGTGAAATTGCTCACAAATTTAACCCTGCAGCAAAAATTTGCCTGGCACGGTTGAAATGGGCGGCCTGAATGACCATCTCTGTATCTTGTTATCATCATTTTTACGCTGCCGGGTCATCAGCCGGGCAGCCTGACTCACAGGAGAATCCGGTGCGCTGGTTACCGTTAGTGATCTTTTTCGTACTGGCCTGGATTGAGATCTCGCTTTTCATTCAGGTTGCACACGTCCTTGGCGTGCTGCTCACCATGCTGCTGGTGGTTTTCACCTCCTGCATCGGCGTGTCTTTGGTTAAAAATCAGGGCATGAAAAACTTTATGCTGATGCAGGAGAAGCTGGCTCGTAACGAAAGTCCGGCGCAGGAAATGGTGAAAAGCGTTTCGCTGATCATTGCCGGTTTCCTGCTGCTGCTGCCGGGTTTCTTTACCGACATGCTGGGCCTGCTGCTCTTACTGCCACCAGTGCAAAAACACCTGACCTTAAAACTGATGCCGCATCTGCGCGTCTGGCGGGGGCCGGGTGCAGGCCCGGACAGCGGTTATACAATGGATGGCGAGTTCGAACGCAAAGACAGCGATCGCCTTGAACATCATGACGATCCAAAAGATCGTTAATCTCATCCTCTTAGCGCGACATCAGGTCGCGCTTTTTGTTTGTATTCTGACCCGTCCGCGCGGTTTGTCTAAAAAGTCATCAGTTGCATCATCAGACTAAAAAAATTTGTGGGTTGCCCCCTTGAAAGTGTCAGGTCGCGGCCCTATCTCTCTGGTCACGAGGCCGGAAGCCACACAGCCCGGTATTCAACCCAAAAATGAATGATTGGACTTCTCAAAGGAGAGCTATCAAATGAAAATTCGTCCATTACACGATCGTGTCATCGTGAAGCGTAAAGAAGTTGAAGCTAAGTCAGCGGGTGGCATTGTGCTGACCGGTTCTGCAGCAGGCAAATCCACGCGTGGTGAAGTCCTGGCTGTGGGCAAAGGCCGTATCCTTGAGAGTGGCGAAGTGAAGCCGCTGGACGTACAAGTTGGTGACGTCGTGATCTTCAGCGAAGGCTACGGTGCCAAAACTGAAAAAATCGACAACGAAGAAGTCCTGATCATCTCTGAAAGCGACATTCTGGCGATTGTTGAAGCGTAAGTTTTACGCGTAATTCACTGAACGAAACGAATTTAAGGGAAATTTGAAATGGCAGCTAAAGACGTAAAATTCGGTAATGACGCACGCGTAAAAATGTTGCGTGGCGTGAACGTACTGGCAGATGCAGTAAAAGTTACCCTGGGCCCGAAAGGCCGTAACGTGGTTCTGGATAAATCTTTTGGTGCACCGACCATCACTAAAGATGGTGTTTCTGTTGCGCGTGAAATCGAGCTGGAAGACAAGTTCGAAAACATGGGCGCACAGATGGTGAAAGAAGTTGCCTCTAAAGCGAACGACGCGGCAGGCGACGGTACCACCACGGCAACCGTGCTGGCGCAGTCCATCATCACCGAAGGCCTGAAAGCCGTTGCAGCGGGCATGAACCCGATGGATCTGAAGCGCGGTATCGACCAGGCGGTCATCGCTGCGGTTGAAGAGCTGAAAAAACTGTCTGTTCCTTGCTCAGATTCTAAAGCTATCGCTCAGGTAGGGACTATCTCTGCTAACTCTGATGAAACCGTCGGTACCCTGATCGCTCAGGCGATGGAAAAAGTGGGCAAAGAAGGCGTCATCACCGTTGAAGAAGGCACCGGCCTGCAGGACGAGCTGGACGTGGTTGAAGGTATGCAGTTCGACCGTGGCTACCTGTCTCCGTACTTCATCAACAAGCCAGAAACAGGTGCCGTTGAGCTGGAAACCCCGTTCATCCTGCTGGCTGACAAGAAGATTTCTAACATCCGTGAAATGCTGCCAGTGCTGGAAGCCGTTGCGAAAGCAGGCAAACCACTGCTGATCATCGCGGAAGACGTAGAAGGCGAAGCGCTGGCGACGCTGGTGGTGAACACCATGCGCGGCATCGTGAAAGTGGCTGCGGTTAAAGCACCGGGCTTCGGCGACCGCCGTAAAGCCATGCTGCAGGATATCGCTATCCTGACCGGCGGTACCGTGATCTCTGAAGAGATCGGTATGGAGCTGGAAAAAGCAGCACTGGAAGATCTGGGCCAGGCGAAGCGTGTCGTGATCAACAAAGACACCACCACCATCATCGATGGCGTGGGTGAAGAAACCACTATTCAGGGTCGTGTCACTCAGATTCGTCAGCAGATTGAAGAAGCCACCTCTGACTACGACAAAGAAAAACTGCAGGAGCGCGTAGCGAAACTGGCAGGCGGCGTTGCCGTTCTGAAAGTGGGCGCAGCAACTGAAGTTGAAATGAAAGAGAAAAAAGCACGCGTTGAAGATGCCCTGCACGCAACCCGTGCTGCGGTTGAAGAAGGCGTGGTTGCAGGTGGTGGTGTGGCGCTGGTTCGCGTTGCAGCACAGCTGACCGAACTGCGTGGTCAGAACGAAGACCAGAACGTGGGTATCAAAGTTGCGCTGCGCGCAATGGAATCTCCACTGCGTCAGATCGTTTCTAACGCCGGCGAAGAGCCTTCTGTTGTGGCGAACAACGTGAAAGCAGGCGACGGTAACTACGGTTACAACGCGCAGACTGAAGAATACGGCAACATGATCGACTTCGGTATTCTGGACCCAACCAAAGTGACCCGTTCTGCTCTGCAGTACGCGGCATCGGTTGCTGGCCTGATGATCACCACCGAATGTATGGTCACTGACCTGCCGAAAGGCGATGCGCCAGACTTAGGTGCAGGCGCTGGCGGTATGGGTGGCATGGGCGGTATGGGCGGCATGATGTAATCGCCCCTGACGCTTGCGTCATAAGAACCCCCGATCGGAAACGGTCGGGGGTTTTTCTTTTGCAGAGGAAAGGGTATAAGTAGGGGCGCAACGGTTACGTTGGCACGGATTAGGGCAATGAATGTTCAGAAAAAATGCGTGTTTTTCTGCTACGCTGCCATCCGACACTGATGATAATAAATGGGGATTATAATGCGTATTAACCTCTTGCTCGGTCTTACGGCTGGTGCGTTATTGCTTGCAGGCTGCAGCAGCTCAACCGACCTGACTTCTGCTGGACAGCGCGTCACCTTTACCGATCAGCAGCCTGGCAAACAATGTCAGCTTCTGGGCAGCCTGACCGGCTCGCAAAGTAACTGGTTAAGCGGAGCCGGTGGCGAAACCAGCGCGCTGCGCGGTGCAGCTAACGACCTGCGGAACCGTGCTGCCGAAATGGGCGGAAACGTCATTTATGGCGCAACCAGTCCTACACAAAACCTGCTTTCAGCCTTTGCACCACTCGACAGCAAGATGACCGGCCAGGTCTATAAATGCCCTAACTGATCCTGCGCTGAACAGGCAACATTTTTTGAGACGACCGGCCAATGTGCCGGTCGTTTTTTTAGCGTTTATCAATGGCTTTTAGCCGCCAGTGCAACGGGTTGGCAGCCCGCTGCTCGGCGGAAATGAGGCTTGCGGCTACCGGGCTGTGTGCCGCCCGTGATTTATTCCTGCCGAAGTTGCAGATCCAGCGGGGTTTTACTGGGTTCCCCGCCGATCTCACGTGCCAGCTTCGGCACCAGATAACCGGACACCCGCGGCAGCAGGCTACGCATCAACGCCCGGGCTTCTTCATCAGAAACGAAGAAATGCGCTGCGCCCTGCACTTTGTCCAGCACATGCAGGTAGTAGGGCAGAATGCCGGCATCAAACAGCGCATTGCTCAGCGCCGCCAGGGTTTGTGCATCATCATTCACGCCGCGCAGCAGTACGCTCTGATTAAGCAGCGTCACGTCAGCACGTTTCAGGCGCAGCATGGCATCACAAAGCGCCTCATCAATCTCACGGGCGTGGTTGATGTGGGTGACCATCAAGACCTGAAGCCGCGTTTCCGCCAGCGTCTGACACAGCGCCTCGGTAATGCGATCCGGAATCACGACCGGCAGTCGACTGTGAATACGTAGCCGTTTCAGATGCGGGATAGCGCCCAGCGCGTCAATGAGCCAGGCCAGCTCATGATCTTTTGCCATTAACGGATCGCCACCCGAAAAGATGATCTCATCCAGTTCAGGATGGGCGGCAATATAATCCAGCGCGGCCTGCCAGTTACGCTTGTTGCCCTGATTATCCTGATAGGGAAAATGACGGCGGAAGCAGTAGCGGCAGTTCACCGCGCAGCCGCCTTTGACCAGCAGCAATGCACGGTTTTTATATTTATGCAGTAATCCCGGCACGACGCTATTTTGTTCGTCCAGCGGATCGGTGCTATAACCAGGCGCGTCGACAAACTCCTGACGGCTGGTCAGGACCTGGAGTAGAAGGGGATCCTGCGCATCGCCTTTTTTCATTCGCCGGATAAAGGCGCGCGGCACGCGCAGGGCAAAAAGTCGGCGTGCGTCGCCGCCAGCAGCCAGATCCGGATGATGGTCGAGCGCTAAAAGTTGCAGTAATTCATGAGGATCAGTGACAACATCAGCAAGTTGCTGCAACCAATCTTCTCTGGAAGGGGAATTTAGGGTTACAATGTGTGCCATTTTTTTGGCTATTACCAGTTAATATCTACAGAGGGCCTTTATGGCGACTTATCTTAGCAACGATTTCCGTCCCGGTCTTAAAATCATGTTCGAAGGCGAACCTTATGCCATCGAATCAAGCGAGTTCGTTAAGCCGGGTAAAGGTCAGGCGTTTGCACGTGTAAAAATGCGTCGTCTGCTGACCGGTTCACGCGTTGAGAAAACCTTCAAATCAACTGATTCTGCCGAAGGCGCAGACGTGAAGGATATGACGCTGCAGTACTCTTACAACGACGGCGATTTCTACTACTTCATGCACCCGGAATCTTTTGAGCAATACCAGGTTGAAGCAAAAGTGCTGGATGAAGTGCAGAAGTGGTTGCAGGACAACGCGGAGTGTATCGTAACCTTGTGGAACGATAAACCGATTGCGGTTCAGCCACCAAACTTTGTTGAAGCGGAAGTCATTGAAACTGACCCAGGCCTGAAAGGTGATACTGCCGGTACGGGCGGTAAGCCAGCAACGCTGTCTACGGGTGCAGTCATTAAAGTGCCATTGTTCGTGCAGATTGGCGAGGTGGTGAAGGTTGATACCCGCTCTGGCGAATACGTGTCACGCGTAAAATAACCCTGAAAGGCGCATCCTGTGATGCGCCTTTTTTTGAGTGAGTTCACCATGAAAAAACGAGCAAAACTTATCGCCTTGGCGTTGCTGGTGGCTTCTGGACTAAGCGGCTGTAACACCTTCCACGGTTTTGGCGAAGACGTATCTCACCTGGGCGGCGCAATCTCGCGCGCGGCTAAATAAGTTATTCCTGCCTTCCTTTTTTCGGCGGCTCAGGCTCGCGACGTTGCATAATCAGTCTATGCTTTAAAAGCTGTACCTATAATGCAACCAAAAAGGATATGGATATGTTGAAGAAAAGTATTGTTGCGATTTTCTCTGTGATGATGTTCTCTGCACTGCTTTCTGGCTGCAACACCACGCGCGGCGTCGGCGAAGACGTTGAAGCGGGCGGCCATGCAATCCAGCGTAGCGCGCAGTAACGGTAAAACCGGTACGAACGTTTTTCGTACCGGCCTTTCTCTAGCCCTGTTTCACCCAAATCAGCTCATCTACCGGGAAACCGGCCTGGCGTGCCTGCTGCACCAGCTTGTGTTTCACACCTTCATCCAACTGCGGCGTCCGTGACAGTATCCACAGATAGTGGCGGTTAGGCCCGCATACCAGTGCGTAACGGTAGTCAGGATCCAGCGCTATCACGTTATAGCCACCATAGAAGGGCCCAAAGAACGAGACCTTGAGTGCCGCACGCTGTTTATCGCCGGTGAAGTAGGCTTTACCCACGCTCTCCTGCCAGCGCTGCTTTTTAACGTTATAGCCGCGATTAACGACTTTCAGGCCGCCATCCTCACGTGGGCTGTAATTTGCCGTAACCTGTTCGAGGCCGCGTTCAAAGCCATGATCCAGCCGGGCTATCTCGTACCACTGACCGAGGTAACGCTGACTGTCGAAGTTTTCAACGACGGTAACGTTTTTTGGCGGTGTGGTCGTGCAGGCGACGGACAGGAAGGCACTCAGGCTGGCGACCAATGTTTTCCATGGAGACATAAAAAGATTCCTTTGTTATTTAACCTGTTAATTATAGAAGCCGGTCAGTTTATTGGACAGGCTTGCGCCACGATTGTTTGCCACTGACATTACGAGTAGACTTCCCTCCCTTATTTGTATCAGGAGCCGTCACCATGAGTGAAACGACAAGCTGGCAACCTGGCGCTTCGATTGCCAGTTTAATTAAACGCGCAGCCATTATTGCTGAAGTGCGTCGTTTCTTCGCCGATCGTGGCGTACTGGAAGTCGACACGCCCGCGATGAGTCAGGCCACGATTACAGACATTCATCTGGTGCCATTCCAGACGCGCTTTGTCGGCCCTGGCCTGTCTGAAGGCCGCGATCTCTGGCTGATGACCAGCCCGGAATACCACATGAAACGCCTGCTGGCGGCCGGAAGTGGCCCTATCTATCAAATGGGCCGCAGCTTTCGCAACGAAGAGGCCGGGCGCTACCACAACCCTGAATTCACCATGCTGGAGTGGTATCGCCCCCATTACGATATGTACCGCCTGATGAATGAGGTCGACGATTTGCTGCAGCAGGTGCTGGAGTGCGACAGCGCGGAGTCGCTCTCTTATCAGCAGGCCTTTATTCGTCACCTTGAGCTGGACCCGCTTTCTGCCGACAAAGCGCAGCTGCGTGAGGCGGCGGAAAAGCTGGGTGAGGGCGAGCTGGCCAGTCGGGAAGAGGATCGCGATACCTTGCTGATGCTGCTGTTTATGCTGGGCGTGGAACCGAAGATTGGTCAGGACAAGCCGTGTTTTATCTACCACTTTCCGGCCAGCCAAGCGGCATTAGCGGAGATCAGCACGGAAGATCATCGGGTGGCAGAGCGGTTTGAGGTGTATTACAAGGGCATTGAGCTGGCGAATGGCTTCCGCGAACTCACCGACAGCCGTGAACAGCGCCAACGCTTTGAGCAGGATAATCGTCGGCGTGCAGCGCGAGGGTTGCCGCAACATCCGATTGATCACTACCTGCTGGCCGCGCTGGAGCACGGCATGCCGGCCTGTTCGGGCGTTGCACTGGGCGTGGACAGGTTGATTATGCTGGCGCTGAAAGCAGAGTCGCTGTCGGAGGTGATTGCGTTTCCGGTAGACCGCTGCTGACGCTTAACGCCGTGCTGACAGAATGGCGCAGCGCCGTTTAAGCTGATAAACAAGGCCTCCAGTGGGCCTTGTTTGCGTTCACCGCTACTGACTGCTGTCCGGAAACTCCTGAATCGTCACCGGGAAGGTCAGCTTCTTGTCATTACGCAGCACCTGCACATTCACCACCGAGCCGGGCCGAATTTCCGCAACCTGGTCCATGGTTTCCTGTGCGGAGAGCGCCGGTTTACCGTCTACGCTCAGCAGCACATCATTGGCCTGGATGCCGGCTTTCTCAGCCGGGCCGCCCGGCGTCACCACGCTGACGATAATGCCCTGAACCCGATCGAGACTGTTGCCCTGGCCGTGAAGCGGCGGCACTTCGCGGGCGGTAATGCCGATATAGCCGCGAATGACCCGACCATCACGGATGAGCTTATCCATTATCTTGGTTGCCAGCGCGGTGGGGATAGCAAAACCAATGCCTTCGGGCGTTTCGCCATCGCTGCTTTTATCGAACGTCAGGGTATTGATGCCCATGAGTTCGCCCAGCGAGTTAATCAGTGCGCCACCGGAGTTCCCCTGATTGATTGATGCATCCGTTTGCAGGAAGTTCTGGCGGCCTGACGAGCTGAGTCCGACGCGGCCCGTGGCGCTGATGATGCCCTGTGTGACCGTTTGTCCCAGGTTATAGGGGTTGCCGATGGCCATCACCACATCGCCAATGTGTGCGACGCGTTTGGGATTAATCGGGATAACCGGCAGGTTTGACGCGGTAATTTTTAGCACGGCCAAATCGGTCATGGCATCTGAACCCACCAGCGTGGCTTCAAAAAAACGGCCATCCTGTAGAGCGACGATGATCTGATCGGCATTATTGATAACGTGCTTGTTGGTCAGGATATAACCCCGGTTATTCATAATCACGCCAGAGCCCAGCGTGGTAATACCGCGGTTGTTGTTCCCATGCGCGCTGCGGTTGTAAACATTCACAACGGCAGGCACGGCACGCCTCACCCCTTGATTAAAGCCAAAGGGCGTTTCATCGTTACTGTCATTTTGACTATACAGGGCAGCACCGCCCAAACGCAGTGCGGGCAGCGCTGCGAGCAAGATGCCCGCAACAATCAGTCCCAACACCACTGAACGCAAGAGTTTAAGAAACATGGTGTTAAATCACGTCAGGGGAGAACGTTGGGGAGAATAACATGAGAGCGGCGGACACACACGTGCTTGTGTCCGCCATCGTGCGGGGTTTATCTCAATAACAGATAGATACTTTCCTCACCACGAACCACATTCAGCGCCATCACCGGCGGTTTGGCTTCCAGCACCTTGCGCATTTCGGCAATATTCTGAATTCGCGTGCGGTTGACGCCAATGATCACGTCATCTTTTTGCAGGCCGACCTGTTCAGCCGGAGTGCCTTTTTCGATGGCATCAATCTTCACGCCTTTATCACCGGTTTTGGTCTGACCATCGCTCAGAGTCGCGCCCTGCAGGGCTGGAGAAAGCAGCTGTGCGCTTGCCGTCGTCTGGGCGCTTTGCTCAAGGGTGACATCAACACTCACCGGTTTACCTTCACGTAGCAGGCCAAGCTTCACTTTCTCACCCGGTGCCGTCGTGCCGATCTTCACCCGCAGTTCTGCGAAGCTGGTAATCGGTTTATCGTTGACCGAAACAATGATATCGCCCGATTTAATACCGGCTTTTTGCGCCGCAGACTGGGGCAGCACTTCAGAAACGAACGCGCCGCGCTGTGCGTCAACGTTAAACGCTTTTGCGATGTCCGCGGTCATCTCGGTACCTTTGATACCCAACTGACCCCGTTTGACTTCGCCGTACTTAATCAACTGCTCGGCCAGGTTCATGGCCATATCGCTCGGAATCGCAAAGCCAATGCCGATATTGCCGCCACTGGAGGCCAGAATGGCGGTATTAATGCCGATCAGCTCGCCGTTCAGATTAACCAGCGCGCCGCCCGAGTTACCGCGGTTAATGGCGGCATCGGTCTGGATAAAGTTTTCCAGCCCTTCGAGATTCAGGCCGCTGCGGCCCAGTGCCGAAATAATTCCGGAGGTCGCTGTCTGACCAAGGCCAAAAGGATTGCCGATGGCCACGGCAAAATCACCGACTTTCAGCTGATCCGAATCGGCGACTTTTATCTGCGTCAGGTTTTTCGCGCCCTGAATCTGGATAAGGGCGATGTCGGTCTGCTCATCGTGACCAATCAGTTTGGCATCATATTCGCTGCCATCGCCGAGCTGGACGTTGATCTTATCCGCGCCGTTGACCACGTGGTTATTAGTCAGAACATAGCCTTTGGCGGCATCAATGATGACACCGGACCCCAGCCCCTCAAAGGGTTGAGGCTGGCTTAGGGCGCCACCGGGCAACTGGCCAAAGAAACGCTTAAGCGGCTCGGGAATATCCTGTGTCTGGGCCTGGGCATCAGACTGGGTGCCTTCAACGTGCACGCTGACCACAGCAGGTAACACTTTTTCCAGCATCGGTGCCAGGCTGGGAAGCGGCTGGCTCTGAATCTGTGCAGGCAGCGTCGCCATCGCGCCGGGCGCAGCGGCAAGACTCATTCCAATACTCAAGGCTAATGCGCTTAACAGTCGTGCTTGTTTTTTCATTGCTACAACGCTCTCGCTGCAAAAATGGGGGGAGTAAATCAATGAGACAGCCGTTTGCGGCCGGGGTTCGCAAAAACAGCGGGCACAGCGTCACTGTGCCCGATCATGCTTAGTCGCGGACGGCGCGTTCACCACGCAGTAAGCCAGAGGCGCCTTCAGAGTAGTCACGCGGCATTTGCACCGGTGCCTGATCGTTATCCGCTTCGGCTTCGGTCAGTTGCCATGCAAAGGGGTTTTTGTCCCCGGGCATGTTCGGCAGTAGGTCGTTGGACCCTTTCGCCATGTGCTGATAGAGCTGACGGTAATCACGCGCCATGTTATCCAGCAGCTCTGCGCTCTGCGCAAAGTGGTTGGTCAGCTCTTCGCGATAATCTGCCAGCTCGGCTTTCGTCTTATCCAGTTCGTACTGCATGCTGCGCTGCTCACGCAGCTTCCGGTTGCCAAAACGCATTGCGACTGCGCCGACAATAATACCTACCACTAAACCAATTAGCCCGTATTCCCAGGTCATAATGACTCCCGTGTTATTTCCGTTGTTCCGTAGGGCGTTGCACCACTTAATAATAGTCACTATACCCGTTAATCTTATGGATGTGGAACTCTGGAGCGCCATGCCTTAGTGTAGAGCGGCCTTTTTTTCGACAAACGACGTTTGAATAAGACAAAATTCAGGGACACTGAGCGAACCATGCAAACCTCATCTCCGCTTGCCCGCTATGAGCAAGCGCTATCACAGGGCGATTTCAAGCCCGACGACGTACAGCGTGAAGCGATTACCCGCTTAGATGCTATCCAGCAAGGGCTGATCGCGCGTCAGCACACCACCGAACTTCCCTCGCAGGGGCTGTTAGGTCGTCTGTCGAAGCTGATGGGAAAAGAAAAGTCGCAGCCCAAAGCGCCCGTCCGTGGCTTGTATATGTGGGGCGGTGTTGGCCGGGGGAAAACCTGGGTAATGGATCTGTTTTTTCAGTCTATTCCTGGCGACCGCAAACTGCGCTTACACTTTCACCGTTTCATGCTGCGCGTGCATGAAGAGCTGACCGAACTGCAGGGGCACAGCGATCCGTTACTGATCATCGCCGACCGCTTTAAAGCAGAAACCGATATTCTCTGTTTTGATGAGTTTTTTGTGTCTGACATCACGGATGCCATGCTGCTGGGAACGCTGATGGAAGCCCTGTTTGCGCGCGGCATCAGCCTGGTTGCGACCTCGAATATTCCGCCTGATAACTTGTATAAAAACGGCCTGCAGCGTGCCCGTTTTCTGCCCGCCATCGAGCAGATTAAGCAGCATTGTGAGGTAATGAATGTCGATGCGGGCATTGATTACCGTCTGCGTACGCTGACGTCCGCGCATTTGTGGACGTTTCCTCTGGGGCCGGAAACCTACGCCGAGATGGACCGCATGTTCCAGGCATTGTCAGGCGAAAAACGCGACAGCGCACCGGTGCTGGAGATCAATCACCGTAAAATGCCGACCCTGGGCGTGGCAGAAGGGGTGATTGCGATTGATTTTAAAACCCTGTGTGGAGAAGGGCGCAGCCAGCATGATTATATTGAGCTGTCACGCCGCTTTCACAGCGTCCTGCTGTTTGATGTACCGGTCATGATCTACAAGACGGAAGATCAGGCGCGGCGTTTTCTGGCGTTGGTGGATGAGTTTTACGAGCGCCATGTCAAACTGGTTGTCGCTGCAGAAACCTCCTTGTTCGAAATTTATCAGGGCACGCGCCTGAAATTTGAATATCAGCGCTGTCTGTCCCGTTTGCAGGAAATGCAGAGCGAAGAGTACCTGCGGCTGGCGCATTTACCCTGAGATTCCAGGTAATAAATGAAAATAGGGTTCGATTTTTGTAATCGACTTCTCTATAATCTTGCGACCCCACGTTACAGCACAGGATTTTTTTCCCAAATCCTCTGCGTTCCGGTAACGCTATCCGAAGGGGTGGCTTGCTGGTCAAAATGGTCGTGTGAGCCTCATTCGTTTACTTAAGCGTTTGGGATTTCACCAACGTGTAACTTAATTTGGGTAAGCTTTTCGATGAAAACTTTTACAGCTAAACCAGAAACCGTCCAACGTGACTGGTATGTTGTTGACGCAACTGGCAAAACCTTGGGTCGCCTGGCGACTGAACTGGCGCGCCGTCTGCGTGGTAAGCATAAAGCGGAATACACTCCGCACGTTGATACTGGTGATTACATCATCGTTCTGAACGCTGAGAAAGTTGCTGTAACCGGCAACAAGCGTTCTGACAAGATTTACTATCACCACACTGGTCATATCGGTGGTATCAAACAGGCGACCTTTGAAGAGATGATTGCTCGCCGTCCTGAGCGCGTGATTGAGATCGCGGTTAAAGGCATGCTGCCGAAGGGCCCGCTGGGTCGTGCTATGTACCGTAAACTGAAAGTTTACGCAGGTAACGAGCACAACCATGCGGCACAGCAACCGCAAGTTCTTGACATTTAATCGGGATTAAAGGCAATGGCTGAAACTCAAAACTACGGCACTGGTCGCCGCAAAAGCTCATCCGCACGCGTCTTCATCAAGCCGGGTAGCGGTAACATCGTAATCAACCAACGCTCTCTGGAGCAGTATTTCGGTCGCGAGACTGCACGCATGGTCGTGCGTCAGCCTCTGGAACTGGTTGATATGGTTGGTAAACTGGACCTGTACATCACCGTTAAAGGTGGTGGTATCTCTGGTCAGGCAGGCGCGATCCGTCATGGTATCACCCGCGCTCTGATGGAGTATGATGAGTCACTGCGTGGCGAACTGCGTAAAGCAGGCTTCGTTACCCGTGATGCTCGTCAGGTTGAACGTAAGAAAGTCGGCCTGCGTAAAGCACGTCGTCGTCCTCAGTTCTCCAAGCGTTAATTGTTGCTGCTTCGGCAGACACAGTTGGCACAAAAAACCCGCTCCGGCGGGTTTTTTATTTTTATTCTCAGGTCATCCTGTCGTATAAAACCACAATACTGTTCGCATTTTACCCGCAAAAATGCATTCCCCCACCCACAAGCTGCCTAAAATCTGGTAAACTCTGTGTCACTTTGCGCCCGCAAGCTGGCGCGTTATGCGCCTCGCATTAGTCGGGGGTGGTTAGCGCGGATTGCGAGCGAGTTCTATGAGCAGGTGAGTCGCCGTGTGGTTGGCCATTCGCAGTAACTTTTTGTGAACAAACTGGGAGGTTTTCATGGCTGTCGCTGCCAACAAACGTTCGGTAATGACGCTGTTTTCTGGTCCTACTGACATTTTTAGCCATCAGGTACGTATCGTGCTTGCCGAGAAAGGTGTCAGCGTAGAGATCGAGCAGGTCGAAATGGATAACCTGCCGCAGGATCTGATTGACCTCAATCCGTACCGCACTGTGCCGACGCTGGTAGATCGCGAACTGACGCTGTACGAATCACGCATCATCATGGAATATCTGGATGAGCGTTTTCCCCACCCACCATTGATGCCTGTCTATCCGGTTGCACGTGGCGAAAGCCGTTTAATGATGCACCGTATTGAGCAAGACTGGTACAGCCTGATGAGAAAGGTTGAGAACAGTAGCGGTCAGGAAGCTGAAGCGGCGCGTAAGCAGCTGCGTGAAGAGCTGCTGGCTATTGCTCCTCTGTTTGGGCGTACGCCATTCTTTATGAGCGACGAGTTCAGCCTGGTAGACTGCTATCTGGCTCCGCTGTTGTGGCGTTTACCGTCAATGGGTATCGATCTGCTCGGGTCGGGCTCTAAAGAGCTGAAAGGCTACATGAACCGCGTATTTGAGCGTGACTCCTTCCTTGCTTCACTGACTGAAGCTGAACGTGAAATGCGCCTGCAAGCCCGGGGCTAACGTATGGAAATGTCACAACTCACAGCCCGCCGACCTTATTTGCTGCGTGCTTTTTATGACTGGTTACTGGATAACCAGCTCACACCGCATCTGGTCGTCGACATCAACCTGCCTGGCGTTCAGGTTCCACTCGAATATGCCCGCGATGGTCAGATCGTACTGAACATTGCGCCGCGTGCCGTGGGTAACCTTGATCTGGGCAATGACGAAGTCTCGTTTAACGCACGTTTTGGTGGCGTTCCACGTCAGGTGAATGTCCCAATGGCGGCCATACTCGCCATCTATGCGCGTGAAAACGGCGCAGGCACGATGTTTGAACCTGAACCGGCCTATGAAGGCGGCACACAGGAATTTGCTGAGAATCAGGAAGAGACGGTCATGTCAGTGATTGACGGCGACCGCCCTGATGATGCCAGCGATGACGATAATTCACCGGATGACGATCCCCCGCCACGTGGTGGCCGTCCCGCACTGCGCGTGGTGAAATAACACAGAATACCCGTCACCTGACGGGTATTTTTTTGCCTGTCTGCCAGCCGGTAACAGGCATAAAAAAATCCGGGAACACAGGTTGCCCGGATTTTTGCTTTCTGCCGCAGCGATCAGTAAACGTCGCGCAGGTAGCGTTTCTCTTTCTTCAGCTGATCGATGTAGTCAGCGGCCCGTTCACTGGAGAGCCCGCCAAACTGACGTACGATTTCATACAGCGCGCTATCCACGTCTTTCGCCATGCGTGATGCATCGCCACACACGTAAAAGTGACCGCCTTCCTGCAGCCAGGCATAGAGCTCTGCACCCTGTTCCAGCATCCGGTTTTGCACGTAGATTTTCTTGTCCTGATCGCGTGAGAACGCCAGATCGAGACGCGTGAGCAGCCCGCTTTCCTGCCAGGCCGTCAGTTCTTCGCGATAAATGAAGTCGTGTTCCTGATGCTGATCGCCAAAGAACAACCAGTTTTTACCCTGAGCACCTGTTACCTGACGCTCCTGCAAAAAGGCGCGGAACGGGGCGATACCGGTGCCGGGGCCGACCATAATCAGCGGGGCGTTGCCGTTAGCCGGAACGCGAAAGGCTTTGTTGGGTGAGATGAAGATCGCGGGCTTTTCACCACGGCGTACACGCTCAGCCAGATAGGTAGAGCACACGCCGCTGCGGTTGCGGCCACCGCTGTGATAGCGCACTGAGGCGATGGTCAGGTGAACCTGATTCGGATGCGCTTTTGAGCTGGACGAGATGGAGTAGGCGCGATGCTGCAACGGGCGCAGCAGGGCGACGAACTCGGGTACGCTCAGGCTACGCGTCAGTTCGAGCTGGAGCAGATCCAGCGTATCTTTGCCCCATAGCCAGACACCGAGCGCGTCTTTGTCGTCGTGCTGAAGCACGTGACGCAGCTCCTGGTTGGTGGTGTTTTGGCCCACCCACTCGATCAGCTTGCGTGAAGGCTCTGAAATTTCAAACTGGTAGGTCAGCAGGTCGCCCAGGCTCCTGTCGAATCCCGGCACCGGCGTCTGGTAATCGGCGTTCAACTGGGTAAGCAGCAGGCTGACCAGCGACGGCTCGTTGACCGGAATCACGCCAAGTGCGTCACCGGCTTCATACTTCAGGCCGCTGTCGGTGAGATCAAACTCGACGTGGCGAATATCTTTTGCCGATTGCTCACTCGACAGGCGTTTATTGGTGATCAGGGCTGCCGCATACGGATTCGATTTGTTGCTGCCAGGAATAACCGGCGCTTCCGGGGCGCTCTCCAGCACCGTGCCGCTGCTGCCTGCGCTGCTGGCAAACTGGGGCATCGTGCTGTTAATCCACTCATTTGACGGCTCTTCGTAATCGATATCGCAGTCAATGCGGTCAACAACGCGCTTTGCCCCAAGCTGTTCCAGGCGCATATCCAGGAACTTACCTGCCTGACAGAATCCGTCATAGCCGGTATCGCCAATGGCCAGCACGGCGAAGTGCATCTGCTCCAGGCGTGGCGCGGTGCTGGCGGAAATCGCGTCCCAAAACAGCTGGGCGTTGTCGGGCATTTCACCTTCACCATAGGTCGAAGTGACAATCAGCACGTGTCGCATGGTGGCGAACACGTCGAGATCCACATCGCCTAATGCCTGAACGACCGGCACCAGACCTTTGGCACGGGCTGACTTCGCCGCTGACTGGGCCAGCGCCTCAGCATTACCGGTCTGAGAACCATAAAGGATGTGCAGTTGGGTGGTCGCGGCAGCGCTGCTGCCCGCAGCCGGCTGCTGTTTGTCTTCCAGCACCAACAAACGGGAGTGCAGGCCAGCCAGGAAGCCCGCCAGCCAGTATTTCTGATCACCATTGAAAGGTGCATCTTCAGGAATATATGGAATTTTCATGGATACCTTTACTCAATCCCGCTCTTAACCGTCATGCTTCGCTGTGCCGATGGCGGGCGGTTCCTGTGCTCTCAGCAACGGCCTGCTGCTGAGAGGATAAGGATGCCGCTGCGCCCGGCACGTCGAACAAATCAGGGTCATCATCATTAAACACAGTTCTGTTCACTGAGCCTGCTGTCAGGCCAGTTTACCCACGGCCGCTGCAATTTCAGGTAACGCCGCACGCGCAAACAACTCTTCAAAATCAGGCAGGCGACCGAGAATGTCACGGTTGCAGGCATCCTGATACATGATCCAGCCGTAAGTGGCCAGGCTGTCCATTGAGCGGATATTACGTTGCGTCAGTGCCGCTTTGTAATCGGACATGCGTTTTGAACCGATCAGGCTCGCCAACTCGCTGTCGCTATAGCTTTCAATCGCTGCTCGCGCATGGCGTTGCAGCTTACTCACCAGTGAAAAGTCTTCGGTCATCAGCAGATTCCGCACGGCTTTCTCCACGGCGGCGTCTTCAACCGGCGTGCCTTTAGGCAGCTTGCTGAGTGCCAACTGCTGGGCAAAGCTCAATACGGTATAGTTATTCAGTAAAACAAACATTTCCTGCGTATCTGTCGCGCCATAAGCCGGAACCGCGCCGTCGGCAATGGTCTTGCCTTCGCGCCAGGCGGCTTTAAACTTGGCAACCTGATGGCCTGCCAGCGCCGTTGACAGCTCTTCCAGCAGATCCTTGCGGGACTTGGCCTTCAGAATTTCACCGCCATCCTGGTAAAGCAGCAGGGAACGCGGCATAACGTAGACAAAGTGCTGACATTCGGTTTCCCAGTGCTCCAGCAGCCAGGCGGCACGCGGAGACTGCGTGGCCTCCAGGTGCCAGTTCAGCATGGTGAGAACCGCCTGCTTATGAATCTGTGCCAGCTCATCCGGGTCAGCGATTGAGCCAAACAGAACGGAGTCGCCCGCCGCATGGCTCGCCAGTGAACCATAGGGATCGTACTGATAAGCAAAGCCGCCGCTCATGCCGTTACCGAAGCCTTTACCAAAGGTGCCCAGGTTTAACACTGCGCCGTTGGTCATGTATTCGCAGCAAAAGTCACCGACGCCTTCCACCACCGCAGTGGCACCGGAGTTACGCACCGCGAAGCGATCGCCGGCCTGGCCCTGAACGAACAGACGGCCGCCGGTGGCGCCAAACAGAGCGAAGTTACCGATCAGAACGTTGCCATCGCTGTCCTGCGCGCCGCCACCCGGTGAGAGCACGACCAGTTCGCCGCCGCACTGACCTTTGCCGACGCCATCGTTGCAGGTCCCACGATGTTTCATCAGCATGCCGTCATTGCAGAAGGCCCCGAAGGACTGACCGGCAGAGCCGGTCGTGGTGATTTCTACGGTGGCAGGTGCCAGATAGCGACGACCGCGATCGTCACGTAGCACGGCCGGCATTGCCTGAATCTGTGCAGCCGTCAGGGTGTGATTCAGCATGCGCTCAATATCGATAGCTAACTGGCCGCCCACGCTTTTATTGCGGTTGTTGAGTACAACATCCTTACCCAGTTGCAGAGAGGTTTTACCCTGATCGACCAGTTGCTGGCTCAGTTCTTCAACCCAGCGGTCATCCAGTTCAAAATCTTTCTCCAGATAAACTGGCTTAGCAATCTTCAGCTCGGGCACCACGGTCAGCATGGCACGCAGGTCCAGCTTACCGACTTCCAACGGGTGATCCATCAGATGAAGCAGATCGGCGCGGCCACGGGCTTCACGCAGGGAACGCAGGCCCATACGCGCCAGAATCTCACGCACTTCATGCGCCACGTTCAGGAAGTACTGTGCCAGCTGGCGCGGATCGCCATCAAAGGCTTCGGCGTTAGTGGTTAATCCCGCCGGGCATTTAACGTTACAGTTCTTCGCCATCACGCACTTCAGCATCATCAGCGCGGTGGTACCAAACTCAAAGCTGTCGCCGCCCAGCAGTGCGGATTTCACCACGTCGCTGCCGGTTTGCTGTGCGCCTGAGCAACGCAGCAGAACTTTGTCGCGCAGGCCGTTTGCACACAGGGCCTGGTGAACTTCGGCGATACCGATTTCGGCAACGCGACCGGTATATTTCAGGCTGGTCACCGAGGCGGCGCCTGTACCACCCGTGTTACCGGCAACGTTAATCACGTCAGCACCGGCTTTCGCCACGCCCACGGCGATGGTGCCAATACCTTCAGATGACACCAGCTTCACAATGACGCGCACGCGGGCCGCTTTACAGTCGTGAATCAGCTGCGCCAGATCTTCGATAGAGTAGGTATCGTGGTGCGGCGGCGGAGAAACCAGCTCAACGCCTGGCGTGCCGCCGCGTGCGGCGGCGATCTCTACGGTAACTTTTGCCGCCGGAAGCTGACCGCCTTCACCGGGCTTGGCGCCCTGGCCGATTTTGATCTCAAGCTCTTCCAGCATCGGATCGGCCAGGTAGGCCGCCCAGACGCCAAAGCGGCCTGACGCCAGCTGTTTGATACGTGAAGCGCGAATGGTGCCGTGACGGGAGTAGTGCTCACCGCCTTCTCCACAGTTACTCATGCCTCCGACCATGTTGGTGCCATGCGCAACGGCTTCATGCGCCGGTGCGACCAGCGCACCGTGACTCATCGCGCCAGACGCGAAAGTGCGGGTAATTTCGCTCGCGGGCTGAATATCGCTCAACGGCAGCGACGGCAGCGCCGTGAAAATGCGTGACAGGTAGTCCGCCGCTTTGCCGCTGGCGGTGACTTTCAGGCCGCCAGCAACCACTTCTGCGGTTTCAATCTCGTCGTTAAAACGGGCTTTCAGCGCACGTGACAGGTTGAGCAGGCGTTCACTTTCTGGTTTCAGTCCGGCAATGGCATCGGTCAGACGCAGCATAAAGGCATTCTGGCTGCCCTCAATGGCGTCACAGACCAGGCCGCGGGTGGCAAAACCATTGTTAGTCAGCGAGTAGCGACCCAGCTTACGCCGGAATTCGGCCTCACTGTCGATGTGGGTAAGATCTGCCGGGAAGGCCAGAATATCGCGCAGCGCGGCTGGGCGGCGTTTGCGCTCTTCGTACATCAGGCTGGAGAACTGACGATAATCGGCCGTAATGGCAAAATCATTCATCACCTCATCCGGGATGCGCTCAAAGCTGCTGTCTTTAAACGTCTCAGGCTTGATGCCAAAGGCATTGTCCAGACGGGCCAGCGTCATCAGACGAATAAAGTTATCCTCTTCACGCGCTTTGTCCGCGAAGCGAATCGGCTCTTCCGTCATATCAATAAAGGTGCGTACGGCAATGGTGCCGTAAGAGTGGCCTGCGCCCTCTGCACGTTCTTTAAACAGGCCTAACAGCGGCACTTCGGACTCGCCCTGAATTTTCAGTGCGCTCTGATGCCAGTCCACCGCCATCTGAGCGATGGTTGCGAAGCCCGCGCCGCCCACAGGCGTTTTGATGTTTGGAAAATACTTTCTCAGTACCGGGTCATCGGTATTCAGGAAGTTAGGCTCGAAGAACTCGCCGCTGCTGTAGCTCTCAACGGTACACAGCCCCACTTTACCCATGGTTTTCATCAGGGCTTTTTCGGCCGCTTTAGCGTAGCGTTTAAAGGCTTTGTTGCCTTCTTCGCCTTCACCAAATTTTTCCTCAGCACGCATTTGCACGCCGAGCGGATAAACGGCTGACGCGCCAAAGCCCAGCGTAGCCGCAATATGGTGAGAAGAGATGATCTGTCCGCTCTCCACCACCAGCGACACATCCAGGCGTAAACCTTCCTGTACCAGACGCTGGTTAACGGCAGAAATGACCAGCAGCATGGGCAATGCGGCCTGGGTAGAAGAGATATGGCGATCGGTCAGTACGGCAATGCCGCCCTCTGAGCGGGCAAAATCCACCACCTGCTGTGCCAGATCGTCAATCGCTTTTTCCAGCGCGCTGGCGTTCGCTGTGCGGCTCAGCAGATCTTTGCCGGTGACCGGCTCGTAAAGCATTTCGAAGCGAGCGTAAGGGGCCACGTTCTGCTCGCGCAGCTGCAGCATGTCCAGATGGGTCAGAATCGGGGTTGGCACAATGATCTGCCGACCTTTACTGCGGCCCAGATGCGGTTTAGCGCCCAGCGCCACGCGCAGCGTCATGCCATCCGCTTCGCGAATGGAGTCCAGTGGTGGATTGGTCACCTGAGCAAAGCGCTGCGAGAAGTAGTGCGCCATGCCGCCTTCATGATCGGAGAGGCCGTTAATCGCATTGCCGTAACCCATCGCAGAGATTTTCTCGGCGCCGGTGTTCAGCATCGGATCCATCATGAACTTAAAGCTTTCCTGGTTATAGTAGTACGCCACGAAGCGCTGATAGGTTTTCAGATCGCCGCGATAGCGCAGGGGAGAACCCTGTTGTTCAGCAGGAATAACCGGCAGCTCTCGTAAATCGACACGCGACTTGCCGAGCAATGCCGCATAGTCTTTTTCAGCAGCCAGCTTCTCCAGCGCCTGGTGCGTGGTGTAACTGCGCTTTTCGCGATGGTCAAAATACAGCATGCCGCCGGCTTCAATACGGCCACGGCGCAGCACGCTTTCAGGGGGAAAGGCAATTTGTCCCGCTTCGGACATGGCACCGATGTATTCCGCCGTTTCGATTGAACGCAGCGGGCGCAGCCCCAGGCGATCAAGACGCGCACCGATTACCTCGCCGTTACCAAAAATTAAGGCGGCCGGGCCATCGTTTTTCTCTTCATAAAGCGAAAAGTATTCCAGCATGTCACGCACGGCAGGGGAGAGCGCGGTATCGTTTTCCCAGGCAGGCGGCATCATCGACACCACCGCGGTGATCAGGTCCAGATCGTCTTCCATCAGGCGGCTGTGAATGCTCTGATCCAGTCGCGAACTGTCTGACTGGCCTTTCGGACGCACAATGGTTTTGCCACGGGCGGAAGCCAACGCAGATTCGGCGATGCGGTTTTTACGATCGGTATTCAGCTCACCGTTGTGGGCCATCAACCGGAAAGGCTGTGCCATGGTGGTGTGCGGATCGGTATTCGTTGAGAAGCGAGTATGGAAAAACAGTCCGCGTACGTGATGATCGGGATCGGTCAGATCTTTGAAGTAAGGGATCACTTCATTTGAATTCAGGCGCGCTTTAAAGACCTGGGTGCGCGACGACAATGACAGTGGATATAACCCGCCAAATTCGGTTTGGGTAAAGGCTTGTGCCTCGATCGTCAGCAGGGCGCGATAAATCAGTTTTTCGAAATCGATCTGATTGCTGATGTCCTGAGGTGCGGCAAAAATCCACTGCACAATGGGAAGCTGAAACTGCATGGCAGCCGGGCGCGTGACGCTGTTATCCAGCGGCATTTCACGCTTCAGGATAACCGGCAGATTAAAGCGATTTAGCGTCTCTTCGACTAAACGTTCGGCATTGGCGCGCAGTTCCGTGTCTTTCGGCACGAAGAAGTTACCTACACCAAAGCGTCCGGCCTCAAGCGCCTGACCGGTAATTTTACGGAAAAAATGCAGGGAAAGATCGACGTTAACCCCGGCGCCATCGCCCACGCCTTCGGCGGACATACCGCCACGGTGCGGAACCGTACAGAGTGCGCTGTGCGCCATGCGCAGAATTTCATGAGTCTGCTCGCCGTCCTTACGGGTAATGAAACCTACACCACAGCTGTCACTTCCTGCTGCTGGGTCATATAAGCCATAGGAATCAGGTTTTTTACTGGACATTGAGGGTCTCCTTAAAACTGCTTTAGACATTACCTGCATTGTTTCAGGCACTGAGTTCAACTGCACACTTCCCAGCGCAAATTCTTTCATTTCCGCGCCTGACAGCCTGCGCGATTGGGTTTTACGCACTTTTCATCGCCAGGAGAAAGGTCCCTTGAGGCGTTGCGCTTGATTTTTCCGTTCTCGAAAGGAGATGACTCAAACCATGTGGGCGTCATGTTGCATAGATATGCCGTGACACGTATCCATCATGAAAGCTTTCAGCGGAATTCCAACTTATCGGGAAAGCGAATCGAGGTCAAATAGTGATACTGACACAGTTTAATCCCGTCTTTGTATCCTTAACTAAATGAATTTATTATTTTTTTATGTCTAAAATGTGTCAGTTTGCCATTCAGGTATAGGGGATGAAATGTGAACTGTATCACTGTGCAGAAGGCGTGAAATCACTGAAGTATGCTGGCGATAAGGGACTAAACAGCATCAAATGCTGCTGCAGGCAGTGTAAGCACAGGATGTATCTGTTTTTCTTATAGCACCAAATTTGAATGAATAAGGGCATCATGATTAGCAAAATTAATCACGTCAGGTTGCTTAAAACTGCAATTTATATGAATGAGTATGCATGAAAAGCATGGCGTCGCGATAACAGGAGGTTATTTGGCGAAAAAGCAGAGGCAGGAATAGCCCGCCTTGCAAAAAGGCGGCCTTACAGATTCATTGAGTTAGCACAATTAGTCAAGGGTTTTAGCATTAAGGAGCTGAACGTCGGCGAAGAGACCGTGTTTTGCACCATATAAGTGCATCCGCGCGGCGATCTTACCTTATGCACTGCGACGACAGTGAAATAAATACGCTATCATGTGGCTGTTCTCATCCAGGGAGTGTTTATGAAACAGATTCGCCTGCTGGCGCAATATTATGTTGATTTAATGGTCAAGCTTGGCCTGGTACGTTTCTCGCTGCTGCTGGCCTCCGCGCTGGTCGTGCTGGCGATGATTGTGCAGATGGCGGTCACCATGGTACTGCGTGGCCACGTCGAAAGTATCGATATGGTGCGTTCGGTCTTTTTTGGCCTCTTAATCACGCCCTGGGCGGTCTACTTCCTTTCTGTGGTGGTTGACCAGCTGGAAGAGTCTCGTCAGCGTCTGGCAAGGCTGGTGGATAAGCTGGAAGAGATGCGCACGCGCGATCTCGAACTAAATCAACAGATGAAAGAGACCATCTCACAGCTTAATAATGAAATCGCCGATCGTAAAAAAGCTGAGGAAGCACGTGAGCAGGTGATGGCGAAGCTGCGTGAAGAGGTGGCGCGCCGCGAGCAGGCGCAAATTGAGCTGGAGCAACAGTCTTCCTTTCTGCGTTCGTTCCTGGATGCCTCACCGGATCTGGTCTTTTACCGCAATATCGATAAACAGTTTTCGGGCTGTAACCGGGCCATGGAGCTGTTAACCGGCAAAAGCGAAAAACAGCTTATTGGTCTGACGCCTCGCGACATCTATGACAACGATACGGCCACCAAGGTGCTGGAGACCGACGAAAAAGTCTTCCGGCATAACGTCTCGCTGACCTATGAGCAGTGGCTGCAGTATCCCGATGGCCGTAAAGCCTGTTTTGAGATCCGCAAAGTGCCCTATTATGACCGCGTGGGTAAGCGCAGTGGGCTGATGGGCTTCGGACGCGATATTACCGAGCGTAAACGCTATCAGGACGCGCTGGAGAGTGCCAGCCGCGAGAAGACCACCTTTATCTCAACGATCAGCCACGAGCTTCGTACGCCGCTTAACGGCATTGTCGGGCTCAGTCGCATCTTGCTGGATACCGATCTGAACCAGGAGCAGCTTAAGTACCTGAAAACGATCCACGTTTCCGCGATTACGTTGGGCAACATTTTCAATGACGTCATTGAAGTCGATAAGATCGAACGCCGCAAGGTTCAGCTGGATAACCAGCCGGTCGACTTCACCAGTTTCCTGGCCGATCTGGAAAACCTCTCAGGCCTGCTGGCTCAGCCTAAAGGGTTGAAGTTTGTCATGGCGCCACAACTCCCGCTGCCGCATAAGATCTCGACTGATGGCACGCGCCTGCGGCAGATTCTGTGGAATCTGATTGGTAACGCGGTGAAATTCACCCAGCAGGGAGAGATCGTCGTACGCGTCGCGTACGAGCAGGATGAAACGCTGCGCTTTGAGGTTCAGGACTCAGGGCAGGGGATTCGGCAGGAAGAGCAGGATAAAATTTTTGCGATGTATTATCAGGTTACCGATCAACACGGCGGGAAGCCGGCGACCGGAACCGGTATTGGTCTGGCAGTGTCACGCCGCCTGGCACAGGCCATGGGCGGGGATATCAGCGTAAACAGCGCACCGGGGCAGGGCTCCTGCTTTACCGTTGTGATAAAAGCGCCACGCATTGCAGAAGAAGTGGAAGATGAAGGCGTGGACGACCCGCTTCCGCTCCCGGCTTTGCACGTCCTGCTGGTGGAAGATATTGAGCTGAATGTCGTTGTTGCACGCTCGGTACTGGAAAAACTCGGATGCAGCGTAGAAGTGGCGATGACTGGCAAGGCGGCACTGGAGATGTTTGATCCGCTTGAGTTTGATCTGGTGCTGTTAGATATCCAGCTGCCGGACATGACCGGGATGGATGTGTCACGCGCCATCCGTCAGCAACATCCAGACGCAAACCTGCCGCCGTTGGTGGCGTTAACGGCCAACGTGCTGAAAGACAAAAAAGAGTACTTCGACGCTGGCATGGACGACGTGCTCAGTAAGCCCCTTGCCGTGCCCGCGTTAACGGCCATCATTAAAAAGTTTTGGGACTATCAGTCTGAGAGCGATGCGCAGCCGGCCAGGTTCGTGAATAACAGTAAAACCGATGCAATACTGGATGTTCCTATGCTCGAACAATATCTGGATCTGGTGGGGCCGAAGCTGATTACGCAAAGCCTGACTATGTTTGAACAGATGATGCCGGGTTATCTTGAGGTGCTGGATTCCAACATGATGGCGCGTGACCAAAAAGGCATTGCTGAGGAAGGGCATAAAATCAAGGGTGCAGCAGGCTCGGTTGGGTTACAGCATCTTCAGCAGGTGGCAAAGCAGATTCAAAGCCCTGAACTACCGGCATGGTGGGACAACGTGGGCGAATGGGTCGAAGAACTGAAGCGTGAATGGCAACACGATGTGCAGGTACTGCGCGAGTGGGTTGCTGAAAAACAGCGTTGATACAAAAAAATGACCCCAGCCGAAGCCGGGGTGCGCTAATACTGCGCCAACACCAGGGAAAAAGACGCTGCTGCTATGCTTAATGTTATTCATGCAACAGCGGGGTATTGGTTAACACTTGCAACACCTTAGCAAATTCAAATTACTTTGTGACAAGATTCATTAAAATTTGTGATGTTGAACCGCGTTTAAATACAGGAAACATTAATTCGACAACATAGTCAAGCAATGAATCAATTTTACCGTCGTATTGGTTGTTTTTTAATCAAACCTACTGTTTTTTGTACGGGCTTAAGCCAAATTTGTTAACAAAACCTGTGTTGCGCGCGGTAACCAAAATTTTTTGCCGTAGCTTGCGAGTAAAATAGATATAAACTTATGATAATAAAGAATAATGAAGAAAACAGGTCGATCGGACCCAAAACGTTTCGGGTCACCGGATCTTATCTCATCATCAAAAGGTTTTGCCGATAGAAAGCCTTTTATAATTCGGCAAAAACATAGAGTTAAAATAACGCTGTGTGACAAATAAATCCCTTAGCAAGGTCACTGAGTGAACATTTTATCAGCAGGTGCCGTGAGGGCTTTTTACAGTCCGCAGAATTATATATAAGTTTTGTGAAACATTGAGGTATGGGATTGTCACAAAATGGTATCATCTTTTTAGAACGGTGAGCGCATTACAAAAAAGATGGAACCGATTCCTTACGCGTGGAAGTAATTGAACTCATTCAAACTATTGTTGCATTCAGAATGCATTTTCATTGTTTTGTTATAAACGTTGCACAACGTAGCAGCGCATTTGTCAGTAAAAAAGTGTACGCCGGGCAGTGGTCACGCCTGAAATTAATTAACGCATAAAAATGTTGAGACGAGCGCATGAGTAAGCATAAAGGGAACCTGTGGCGGCGCGTGAAGCCTGTAGTGATGCGCATTGTGTTTATTTGGCTGGGGCTGTGGCTGGCGGGCATTCTGCTCTTTTCGTTCATTCCTGTCCCCTTTTCAGCCGTGATGGCAGAACGTCAGGTAGGTGCCTGGTTCAGGGGCGATTTTGGCTACGTCTCTCATTCGGACTGGGTAGGAGCAGATGAAATTTCACCCTGGATGAAACTGGCCGTCATCGCTTCTGAAGATCAACACTTCCCCGACCATTGGGGGTTTGACGTGGCAGCAATCCGGTCCGTACTGGACGACAGTGACAGCCGGATGCGCGGAGCATCCACGCTGTCACAGCAAACGGCAAAAAATCTGTTTTTATGGGATGGCCGGAGTTGGGTGCGTAAAGGACTGGAGGCGGGATTAACCGTCGGGCTGGAAACCGTATGGACCAAACGGAGGATCCTGACGGTTTATCTGAATATCGCGGAGTTTGGCAAAGGCACGTTCGGAGTAGAGGCGGCTTCACGCCGCTTCTTTCATAAACCTGCCAGCCGATTAACCCTGTCCGAAGCGGCGCTGCTGGCTGCTGTCTTGCCTAATCCGCTGCGCTTTCGCGCAGATGCACCTTCAGGCTATGTCCGTCAACGCCAGCAGTGGATCCTGCGCCAGATGCGTCAGCTGGGTGGCGAAGGCTTCCTGCAGCGCAATCACCTGAACTGACGTTAGTCTTCGTCGAATCCGGCTTCAAACAGCTCAATGACGGCGCCCAGGGCTTCCGTTTCCTGTGGACCGCTGGCTTCGATCTCAATATGACCGCCTTTGGCCGAATCCAGCATCAGCAACGCGATAACGCTGCTGGCTTCGGCCTCTGTTCCGCTCTCGTTACGTAACAGCACTTCGGCATCGAAACTCTGCACCAGTTCAAACAGCTTCATAGCAGGACGTGCATGCATGCCGAGCTTATTTCTGATTTCCACGGTTTGCTTAACGGTCATGATTTACGTTTTTCCAGCGTGCGATGACGAGACTGTACATTTTTACCCCGGGAGCGGAAATAGTCAGCCAGCTGTTCGGCAATATACACGGAGCGATGTTTGCCGCCAGTACAGCCAATCGCCACGGTAAGATAGCTACGGTTGTTGGTTTCCAGCATCGGCAACCAGAGTTCCAGATAGCTACGCGTCTGATATATGAAGTTATGGACTTCAGTATGGCGATCGAGGAACGCGGCCACGGGCCTGTCCAGACCGGTCATGGGACGTAATTTGGGATCCCAGTGCGGGTTAGGCAAAAAGCGCACGTCGAAAACGTAATCTGCATCAATGGGAATGCCGTGCTTGAAGCCAAACGATTCGAACACCATTGTCAGCTCACGCTCACGTTTACCCAGCAAGCGGGTACGCAACATCTCCGCCAGTTCGTGTACCGACATCTCTGAAGTATCAATAATCAGATCGGCACGGGAACGCAGCGGCTCAAGCAGGTCGCTCTCTTCGTCAATCGCGCTTTCCAGCGACAGATTCTTGCTGGATAACGGATGCAGACGGCGCGTATCACTGTAACGGCGGATCAACGTGTTGCGATCGGCATCAAGAAACAGCAACTGCGGTGAGAATGCTGAAGGCAAACTGCTGAGCGCCGTCTCAAAAATCTCAGGAGATTCGGGCATATTGCGTACGTCAATACTCACGGCCGCAGAGATATTGCGCTCGACCAGTGATTCAGCCAGTTGAGGCAACAGCACCACTGGCAGGTTATCAACGCAGTAAAAACCCATGTCTTCCAGCGCGCGAAGCGCCACTGACTTTCCCGAGCCTGACCGACCGCTGACGATCATCAGCACCATGACCTTCTCTCCCGTTTTAAAGCCGGCTTACGCCGGTAAATCACGCGCTTTATTGCTCTGTTTGTGCTTCGGTAATAATCGCATACAGTTCTTCATCGCTCTGCGCGGCACGCAGGCGGCGGCAAACCGTTTTATCCGCCAGTCGTTTTGCCACTAACGACAGCGTATGTAAATGGGTTTTACACTGGTCAGCCGGCACCAGTAGCGCAAAAAGCAGATCGACAGGCTGGTTATCCACGGCATCAAAAGCGATGGGTTGCTCCAGGCTGATAAAGACGCCTACGGCCCGTAAAGTATCTTCCTCCAGCTTGCCGTGAGGGATCGCGATACCGTTACCGATACCGGTGCTCCCCATGCGCTCACGGGTTAGGATCGCCTCAAACAGCGTTTGATGCGGCAGGTTGAGCTGCTTAGCGGCCAGTTCGCTGATAATCTCCAGCGCCCGTTTTTTGCTTTGGCAGTGTACGCTACTGCGGGTGCAGTCTGGCGAAAGCACCGTGCTCAGTTCCAGTGTTAAATCATTGTTCATTGTCGTTTCACTTGCGAGTTCACATAGCCATCAACCCGGTACGTAAAAATCACGTCGCGGAATAATGGCGCTGGCACAGATGACAAAACGGGGCGGTTAATCCGCCCCATCCTTTCAGCTTTGCGCGCCGGGCGCGCCTGCCAGCGTGAAGGTTAGTGTTTTTTTAGCTTGTCTTTATATTTGGTCAGTTGACGGGTCAACTTGTCAATCAATCCGTCAATTGCCGCATACATATCTTCCGCTTCAGATGTGGCGTGCAGCTCGCCACCGTTGACGTGCAGGGTTGCATCAGCAATCTGCGTCACCTTCTCAACTTTCAGGACAACATACACCTGATTGATATGATCAAAGTAATGTTCCAGTTTGGCAAATTTCGTTGTCACGAACTCACGCAGGGGTTCGGTGATTTCAACATTTTGCCCGGTAAGGTTCAGCTGCATAGGTCTTCCTTCTCATTTCTGTCAAACCAGCTGTTTACGCTGATTTGAAGGCGGTATGGACAAAGACTCGCGGTACTTAGCGACGGTTCGACGTGCCACTATTATCCCTTGATCAGATAACATGGAGGTCAGTTTACTGTCACTCAAGGGCTTGGCGGGGTTTTCCGCCGAGATTAATTTTTTCACCAGCGCACGAATAGCGGTAGATGACGCTTCTCCGCCACCTTCAGTATTAACATGACTGGAGAAAAAATACTTCAGTTCAAAAATGCCACGCGGGCTGTGAAGGTATTTTTGCGTGGTCACGCGGGAAATCGTCGATTCATGCATGTCCACCGCCTGGGCAATATCGGCCAGCACCATAGGACGCATAAACTCTTCACCCTGGTCAAAAAAGGCCTGCTGCTGTTCCACAATACAGCGGGAGACTTTTAACAATGTCTCGTTACGGCTTTCAAGGCTTTTAATCAGCCAGCGGGCTTCCTGCAAATTACTGCGGATAAACTGACTGTCGCTGTCGTTGCGTCCGGCTCCGCCCATGGCGGCATATTGCTGGTTTATCTTCAACCTGGGCAGGCTGTCGGTATTCAGTTCGACCGTCCAGCGCGTCGTCACTTTACGTACCAGCACATCGGGAATCACGTATTCGGGTTCACCGGTGTTAATCGACTGACCCGGGCGCGGATCGAGCGACTGAATCAGCAGCATCGCCTCTTTCAGTACGTCTTCTTTCAGACGCGTTACGCGCATCAGGCTGCGGAAATCGTGGTTCGCCAGCAAATCAAGATGGCTGCTGACGATCAATTTTGCTTCCGCCAGCATCGGCGTTTCAGGCGCATACTGCGACAGCTGCACCAGCAGGCAGTCGCGCAAATCACGCGCGCCGACGCCGACAGGATCGAAACGCTGAACGCGCTTTAACACGGCTTCGACTTCGTCGATTTCCAGCTCGTCGTTACCGATACTGTCGAGAATCTCTTCAAGTGAAACGGTAAGATAACCGGTGTCATCAATGGCATCGACGATAGAGGTCGCAATGGCACGGTCGTTATCGCTGAAGGGCGTTAACTCGACCTGCCACATAAGATAGTCCTGCAGTGACTGTGTGGTTTCGCCCTGATAAATCGGCAGCTCGTCATCCTGATAATCGGTACCGGTTCCTGAAGGCGTGCCTGCGGTGTAAATCTCGTCCCACGTGGCGTCAAGCGGCAGCTCTTCAGGCATATCCTTTTGTTCCAGCGCTTCTCGGGTATCCAGTCCCGCTTCGCCTTCCTGATACTCTTTCGCGTCTATTTCATCGTGCAGATCGGTTTGCTCAAGCAGGGGATTGCTTTCCAGCGCCAGCTGTAACTCTTGCTGGAGTTCGAGCGTAGAGAGCTGCAGCAGACGTATCGCCTGCTGCAGTTGTGGGGTCATCGCCAGTTGTTGGCTGAGCCTGAGTTGCAAACCTTGCTTCATAGACAGGATGGATATTCCCGGGTAAACATCAGTATTAACGACACCTTATCAGAGTCTGAACTCTTCACCCAAATAAACCCGTTTAACTTGCTCATCTGCAAGGACTTCATTCGGCGTACCGTGCGCAATCAGGTTTCCCTGACTGACGATATAGGCGCGTTCACAGACCGCCAGCGTTTCACGCACGTTGTGGTCGGTGATGAGAACACCAAGGCCACTGTCACGCAGGTGTTCAATGATTTTTTTGATGTCGATAACGGAAATCGGGTCGACCCCGGCAAAGGGTTCATCCAGCAGGATAAATTTCGGATTCGCTGCCAGCGCACGCGCAATTTCTACGCGACGGCGCTCACCGCCCGACAGCGATTGCCCCATATTGTCGCGCAGATGAGCAATATGAAACTCTTCCATCAGTTCGTTAGCCCGATCCTGTCGCTGCTCTTCGGTTAAGTCATCACGAATTTGCAGGACCGCCATCAGGTTGTCGTAAACGCTCAGGCGACGAAAGATTGAGGCTTCCTGCGGCAGATAGCCAATGCCGCGGCGCGCACGCGCATGAAGCGGCAGGATGCTGATATCTTCGTCATCAATAATGATGCGTCCCGCATCGCGCGGAACAATGCCCACCACCATGTAAAAGGTGGTCGTTTTACCCGCACCGTTTGGACCCAGCAGCCCGACGATTTCACCGGACTTTACCTGCAGGCTGACGTCTTCAACCACGCGGCGGCCTTTATAAGCCTTTGCCAGGTTTTCTGCGATTAATGTGGCCATAGTGATCAGTTACTCTTTTTTTCGCTGTTGGTTGACGCGGGCTTATCCTGCAACTGCGACGGCACCAGCACGGTCGTTACGCGCTTGCTCTGGCCCTGGCTGTAAGCCTGCATTTTTTGCTCTTTTACCAGATAGGTGATGCGGTCGCCTTTGATGTTGCTGTCCAGTTGCTCAATGTAGGCGTTGCCGGTCAGCTCAACAAAGTCATTGGCAAGCTCATAATGCAGTTTGGACGCATGGCCCTGAACCGGTTTGCCGTTGTCCTGCATCTGGTAAAAGGTGGCAGGATTACCGTAAGCATCAACGATGGTCTTTTTGCTGTCGCCGCCCGGACGCGTGACCACCACTTTATCCGCGGTGATTTTGATCGATCCCTGGGTGACAATAACGTTACCGGTGAAGGTCGCGACATTGCCTTGCAGATCCAGAGACTGATTCTCAGAGTCAATATTCACGGGTTTGTCCGAGTCACCGGTCAGCGCCAGAGCAGGCAGGCTGGCTGCAAGCAGCAGGCTGGCCAGTAAAAACTTAATGTTGTTTTTGTTCATTTTGAATTTCATAAGAAGTTTTGACCTTTTCGATTAACTCGGCGTTCTTTGTCCGTAAATTACCGCGCATTTTCATACCGGTGGAGTTAAAACTGCGGCCATATAACGTCACCTGGTCGTCAGAGGCGACGTCCTGAGTGACAAGATTGACCTGAGCGTTATCCGTTTTAATACGCTCAAGCTGGGAGTCCTGAGCCAGAGCATTCAGCTCAACATGGCCATAAAGATACAGCATCCTGTCTTTGGTAAGCTTTGCTTTATCTGCGCGTATCGTCCAGGTCGGCATTTTATTTTCGTCATAGGTGGTCATCACCGGATTATCAAACCAGCTTATTCCGCTGTCTTCGAAATAGGTGACTTTATCCGATACCAGCTTGTAAGCCAGTCCACCTTGCGGGTTGTAGACTACGGTATGGGAGTTAGCACTGGTGTAGGTTGGCGTTTGATTATTATTCGCTACCGGCGCGCTGTTGTCGCCATCCCGGTTAGTGAAATTCCAGCCAATAAGCACCAGCGCAATCAAGGCCAGACCCAACGTTATCCAACGCCTGCTTTTACTCATACTGATTGCCCTTTGGCATCCTCGAATTTATTTTGCGCCATTAAGATGAGATCGCACAGCTCCCGCACCGCACCGCGCCCACCGGCAATACGGGTAACGTAGTTCGCGCGCGTCAATAGCAATGGATGGGCATCGGCGACAGCCACGCTTAGCCCGACTTTCGCCATCACTGGCCAGTCAATCAGGTCGTCGCCAATATAGGCGACCTGATCGTCAGAGAGCGACAGTGTATCCAGAAGTTCACCATAGGCCAAAAGCTTATCTGATTGCCCCTGATAAAGGTGGCGAATCCCGAGCGTTTTACAGCGGTCTTCCAGTAATTTGGCCGTGCGGCCGGTAATAATAGCCACTTCGACGTCAGAGGTCAGCAGGCAGCGAACGCCATAGCCATCGCGCACGTTAAAGGTTTTCAGCTCTTCGCCGCTGTTCCCCATATAAATCAGACCATCCGACATCACACCGTCAACGTCGCAGATCAGCAGGCGAATTTTACTGGCGCGCGTCATGACATCTGAACTGACCGGGCCGTAGCACGTTTCTAAAGTGGCATTTTCCGACTGCATTATGTCTTCCTGTTTACACTACGCCAGCGCGCAGCATGTCATGCATATGTACCACACCCAACAGACGGTCGTCATCGGCCACCAGCAGGGAAGTAATGTTTTTGGTTTGCATCAAATTCAGCGCATCCACCGCCAGCACGTTAGGCCGCACGCGAATGCCACCCCGGGTCATGACTTCAGCGATAGTGGCGTGTTGAAAATCAATGCCCATATCAAAGATGCGGCGCAGGTCACCATCGGTAAAGATGCCCTCGATCTTCATCAGATCGTCCACGATAACCGTCAGGCCGAGATTTTTACGGGTGATTTCCAGCAGGGCATCACGCAGGGAAGCATCGCGAGTGACGTGCGGGAGTTCATCCCCGCTGTGCATAATGTCGCTGACGTGTAGCAGCAGCTTCCGGCCCAGCGCACCGCCCGGATGGGACAATGCAAAGTCTTCTGGCGTAAAGCCGCGGGCTTCCAGCAGGGAAACGGCCAGCGCATCGCCCATGACCAGCGTTGCGGTTGTGCTGGTGGTGGGGGCCAGGCCGAGCGGACAGGCCTCCTGTGGGACTTTCACGCACAGGTGGATATCTGCGGCGCGGGCCATGGCGCTTTCAGGACGGCTTGTCATACAGATCAACGGAATCTTTTGGCGTTTCATTACCGGTATCAGCGCCAAAATCTCACTGGATTCGCCACTGTTAGATATCGCGATGACGACATCGTCTTTACCTACCATGCCAAGATCGCCATGGCTGGCTTCAGCGGGATGCACAAAGAACGCCGGCGTGCCGGTGCTGGCAAAGGTGGCCGCCATTTTTTTCCCGATATGGCCCGACTTGCCCATCCCCATGACCACAACTTTTCCCTGACAGGCATAAATCAGTGCGCAGGCGTCGGCGAAAGCCTCATTAATATATTGATCAAGCTGCTCCAGGCCTTCGCGCTCGATGCGTAATACCGTTTTACCGGCTTTCTGAAAATCAAAATTTACCGTTGGTTGCTGATATGACATGGCGAATCTGTCCTTGTTAGCCGTCCATAAACGCCGGCTGTAGCCACAGCAGCGTTACCCAGACGAAGAAACCACAGAGTAAAAGCGAGCCCGCCGTACGGCCAACCCGGCGACGACGCAGCAGACAAAGCATGGCGAACAGCACGCTGACACCAAGCATTATCCAGTAATCGCGCGCAAATGCGTGATAGTCTACGCTGCCGGGATGAATCAGGGCCGGCAGACCCAGAACGATAGCCAGATTATAAATATTGGCACCAATCAGATTGCCTATAGCGATATCATCTTCACCTTTCAGCGCGCCCGCGATGACGGTTGCCAGCTCTGGCAGACTGGTGCCGACCGCGATGAGCGTCAGCCCCATGACCAACTCGCTGACGCCAAAGTAATCCGCAAATACGGTCGCGTTATCGATCACCATGTGCGTCGACATGGGCAGGATAATCAGTGCGACGGCCAGCCAGAGAAAGGCGACGGTATTTCCGCTCTCTTCACGCGGCAGTTCGGCTAATTGTTCGCGCGTTAACGTATCGTTATTGTCCTTCTCTGCTTTGCGCGCGATGCGGATGGTCACTATCAGATAAATCGCGGCGATAGCAATCAGTGCAAGGCCATCCAGGCGACTAAGATAGTTATCAAATAACATGATGCCGCTAAGAAGTGAGACCAGCACCATCAGCGGCAGTTCACGGCGTATTAAATTGGAATGGATGCTCAGGGGATGCAGCAAGGCCGCGCCACCGAGAATCAAAAGAATGTTGGTGATGTTTGAGCCAAGCGCGGTGCCCACCGCCAGATCCATCTGTCCGTACTGCGCTGCCGAGAAAGAGAGAATGATCTCCGGGAGCGAGGTGCCGATACTGACGACGGTCATGCCGATTATCAGGGGCGGGATGCCAAAGGATCGACAAAGTATTGCAGCACTAAACACCAGACGATCGGCACCATAAGCCAGTAAAAGCAGTCCGATAATCAGCAGTGCGGTAGCGACGAACATGAAAAATCCTTGCTTAAAACCCCTGTCGGCTCGCCTTCAGGTTCTTTGTGACAAAACAGGCGCTGATTTTGACCTTCTGAGCGGCAAAAGTAAATTTTATGACCGTTTTCGCCAAATCTTTGTATTAAGTTTCTGTAAAGCTATCGTGCGTTTAGCCTTAACAGGCTACCATCGTACCCTATGTTGACGCCCGATCCGTAATAGAGGTGATAATGATCCAACAAAAAACGAACCTGGTTGAGGTTCGTGGCGTGAGTTTTTCACGTGGCGATCGCAAAATTTTCGACGATATTTCGCTGACGGTGCCAAAAGGTAAAGTGACGGCGATTATGGGGCCGTCGGGGATCGGGAAAACAACGCTGCTACGCTTAATTGGCGGGCAACTGCAACCTGACAGCGGTGAGATCTGGTTTCGGGATGAGAACATTCCGACATTGTCGCGCACAAAGTTGTATGAAGCGCGTAAAAAGATGAGCATGTTGTTTCAGTCAGGCGCGCTGTTTACCGACTTAACGGTATACGAAAATGTGGCCTGGCCGCTGCGTGAACATACCCGGCTGCCCGCGCCGATTTTACACAGTACCGTATTGATGAAGCTGGAAGCCGTGGGTTTACGCGGTGCTGCGCAGCTGAAGCCTGCGGAGCTGTCAGGTGGGATGGCCCGCAGGGTTGCGCTGGCGCGCGCGATTGCGCTTGAGCCTGAACTCATTATGTTCGATGAACCCTTTGTAGGGCAGGATCCCATTACCATGGGCGTGCTGGTTAAGCTTATTGATGAACTGAATCATGCGCTGGGCCTGACCTGCATCGTGGTTTCCCACGACGTGCCCGAAGTGTTGAGTATTGCTGATTACGCCTACATTGTGGCAGGACAAAAAATTATTGCGCACGGCACGACGCCAGACCTGCGTGCTAACAACGATCCCCGTGTGCGCCAGTTTATTGACGGCATTGCGGATGGGCCAGTGCCGTTTCGTTTTCCGGCGGGCGACTATTTGGCCGACTTAACCGGCTCAGGGAGAATCTAAGCTGATGTTGTTGAAAGCACTGGCGTCATTAGGACGCCGGGGAATAGGAACCTGCGCCAGCTTTGGGCGTGCCGGTTTAATGCTTTTTCATGCGCTGGTCGGTAAGCCCGCGTTCCGTAAACACTTTCCGCTGCTGATCAAACAGCTTTACAGCATCGGCGTACTGTCTCTGGTCATCATTGTCGTCTCCGGTCTGTTTATTGGCATGGTGCTGGGCCTCCAGGGCTATCTGGTGTTAACCACCTATGGCGCTGAAACCAGTCTGGGCATGCTGGTGGCGCTGTCGCTGCTGCGTGAACTGGGTCCGGTTGTGACGGCGCTGCTGTTTGCAGGGCGCGCAGGATCGGCCTTAACGGCAGAAATCGGGCTGATGAAAGCCACGGAGCAACTCTCCAGTATGGAGATGATGGCGGTCGATCCCCTGCGCCGTGTCGTTTCGCCGCGCTTTTGGGCGGGTTTTATCAGCATGCCGCTGCTGGCGTTAATCTTTACTGCTGTAGGGATTACGGGCGGAGCGCTGGTAGGCGTGAGCTGGAAAGGGATTGACCCTGGCTTCTTCTGGTCGGCGATGCAAAACGCCGTCGATTTTCGTAGCGATGTGGTCAACTGCATTATTAAAAGCGCTGTGTTTGCCGTCACTGTCACCTGGATTGCATTGTTCAACGGTTACGATGCCATCCCGACCTCTGAAGGGATTAGCCGCGCCACGACGCGCACCGTGGTGCATGCATCACTGGCGGTGCTCGGTTTAGATTTTGTGCTGACAGCACTGATGTTTGGGAATTGATGCGATGCAAAGCAAAAAAAGCGAAATTTGGGTTGGCGTGTTTATGATCATGGCAATGATTGCCGTGTTGTTTCTCTGCCTGCGCGTGGCAGATCTCAAATCTTTAGGTACGGAGCCCACCTGGAAACTGTATGCCACCTTCGATAACATCGGCGGCCTGAAAGCCAGTTCGCCAGTGAAAATTGGCGGCGTGGTGATTGGTCGCGTAACGGACATTTCTCTTGAACCTAAAACGTTACTGCCGCGCGTCACAATGGATATCAGTGATAAATATGCCAATCAGATTCCGGATACCAGTTCGCTGGCGATCCGCACTCAGGGATTACTGGGCGAGCAGTTTCTGTCGTTAAATATCGGCTTTGACGATCCTGAGCTAGGATCGTCAATGCTGAATGACGGCGGGACGATTCGCGATACCAAGTCGGCGATGGTGCTGGAAGATTTGATTGGCCAGTTCCTGTATAAAAGCGGCGACAATAAAGGCAATAAGCAAACCAGTGACAGTAAGGACGCGCAGGGCGGCGAGATGGCCGCACCGGCAGCAGCGGCTCAACCTTAAATAGAGGGATAACATGATGTTTAAACGTTTTCTGATGATCGCCATGCTGGTGGTCACGCCACTGGCAGCCACCGCGGCCGATCAAAGCAATCCTTATAAACTGATGAACGAAGCGGCTAACAAAACGTTCACCCGTCTCAAGAACGAACAGCCGAAAATTAAGCAGGATCCAAACTATCTGCGTGAGATCGTTCGTCAGGAGCTCCTGCCTTACGTGCAAATCAAATATGCCGGTGCATTAGTGCTGGGCCGTTTCTACCGCGATGCCACACCTGCACAGCGTGAAGCTTACTTCAAAGCGTTTGGCGACTATCTGGCTCAGGCTTATGGCCAGGCGCTGGCCCTGTATCACGGTCAGACTTATCAGATTGAACCTGAGAAGCCGATTGGCAACACCAATATTGTGGCTATCCGCGTGACCATTATCGATCCTCAGGGCCGTCCGCCTGTACGCCTCGACTTCCAGTGGCGTAAGAACAGCCAGACCGGCAACTGGCAGGCTTTCGATATGATCGCGGAAGGCGTGAGCATGATCACCACCAAACAGAATGAGTGGGGCGATCTGCTGCGTACCAAGGGGATCGATGCGCTGACCGCTCAGCTGGAAGCCTCAGCGAAACAGCCTATCACCCTGGATCAAAACAAATAATGCAGGCATCACTGCACTGGTCACGCGAAGCAAACACGCTGCGGCTGGAAGGCGAGCTGGATCGTGACACGCTGCTGAGTCTGTGGGAGCAGCGTGAAGCGCTGGTTAACGCGGTCGAACTGATCGATGTTTCCGCCCTGCAAAGGGTGGATTCATCGGGACTTGCGCTGCTGGTTCACCTGCGGGAGATTACCTCGCAGCAGGGAGGCTCGCTGCGCTTTGTGGGAATCGGCGACAAATTGCAGTCGTTGATCACCCTTTACAACCTGCAACAAATTATTGTTTCTGCGGATTAAAGCGCCTGAACTGGCCTTTCTCGTCAAAGCCCCGGTCCCGTACAGGGGCTTTTGCGTATTTAAGAATCAGGCACTTTCCTCTACTATGTCAGCCTTATTATTATTAAGTGAAGTTAAGAGCAATGGAAAACAGTGAGATTCAGGCCGTGCTGATGGCAGCGCTGCCCTTAGATGAAGTTCATGTCATGAGCAATGATGGCAGCCATTTCCAGGTTATCGCCGTGGGTGAGCTGTTTGGTGAGTTAAGCCGCGTGAAGAAGCAGCAGGCTGTCTATGCGCCGCTGATGGAATTTATTGCGGACAACCGTATTCATGCCGTCTCCATCAAAACTTACACGCCTGCAGAGTGGGCGCGTGACCGTAAACTCAACGGTTTTTGATTCCCTCCGGGGCTGCTCGCCTGAGCGTGACCGTTTTATAGCCAGTTAATTGAGAACCGTGTTAATGGATAAATTTCGTGTGCAAGGCCCCACCCGCTTAAGTGGTGAAGTCACCATTTCCGGCGCGAAAAACGCCGCGCTACCCATTCTGTTTGCTGCTTTGCTGGCTGAAGAGCCGGTAGAGATCACGAATGTGCCAAAGCTGCGTGACATCGACACCACCATGAAGCTGTTGACGCAACTGGGTGCAAAGGTTGAGCGCAACGGTTCTGTACACGTTGATGCCAGCGGTGTAGACGTTTTTTGTGCGCCTTACGAACTGGTGAAAACCATGCGTGCCTCAATTTGGGCGCTGGGTCCGCTGGTGGCGCGTTTTGGCCAGGGCGAAGTGTCACTGCCGGGCGGCTGCGCCATCGGTGCGCGTCCGGTTGACCTGCATATTACGGGCCTTGAGCAGTTAGGTGCAGAGATCAAGCTGGAAGAAGGTTATGTCAAAGCATCCGTTAACGGACGCCTGAAGGGCGCGCTGATCGTGATGGACAAAGTCAGCGTGGGCGCGACCGTCACCATCATGAGCGCAGCGACGCTGGCAACCGGCACTACCGTGATTGAGAATGCGGCGCGTGAACCTGAAATCGTTGATACCGCAAACTTCCTCAACACGCTGGGCGCCAAAATCAGCGGTGCCGGTACCGATAAAATTACTATCGAAGGCGTCGAGCGTCTGGGCGGCGGCGTTTACCGTGTACTGCCCGATCGCATTGAAACCGGCACCTTCCTGGTTGCGGCAGCCATCTCCGGCGGTAAAGTCATCTGCCGCAATGCACAGCCCGATACGCTGGATGCGGTGCTGGCGAAGCTGCGCGATGCAGGGGCAGACATCGAAACCGGTGAAGACTGGATCAGCCTGGATATGCACGGCAAGCGACCTAAAGCGGTTAACGTGCGTACGGCTCCGCATCCGGGATTCCCGACCGATATGCAGGCACAGTTTACCTTGCTGAATCTGGTGGCAGAAGGAACGGGTTTGATTACCGAAACCATCTTCGAAAACCGCTTTATGCATATCCCTGAGCTGATTCGTATGGGCGCGCATGCAGAAATTGAGAGTAATACTGCAATCTGTCACGGTGTAGAAACCTTGTCAGGTGCGCAGGTGATGGCAACGGATCTTCGTGCCTCGGCCAGTCTGGTCTTGGCAGGCTGTATTGCGGAAGGAACAACGCTGGTCGATCGTATTTACCATATTGACCGTGGCTACGAGCATATCGAAGATAAGCTCAAAGCGATGGGGGCGAATATTGAGCGCATCAGCGGCGAATAATCTCGCGGCGTCATGCTAATGAAACCAGCCTTATCACAAGGCTGGTTTTTTTTCGGCTACCGATCGCGTTACGCTAGCTTTTGGTCTCGTTGTGAGTCGGTCGCACACGCTTTTTGCGATCCAGGAGACAATGGGTTTCGGGATCGTAATAACGACTTGGCCATATCTCTGACGGATGAACATTGATCGCATCGGCAATCAGCCATTCGCCTTTGGGCCAGGGGCGCGAGAGCGCGTTGGCCAGGGTTGATGAACTTAATCCCGACTGACGTGAAAGCGCCGCCAGCGTGGTGCCACGTTTACGTAGTGCGGCAATGATATCGGCGGGATGCCAGTCCTCTGTCCTGCTCTGCATAACCTTTTCTCCTTGTCCTTGTCAGTGCGTAACGCGCGAGTGATGCTGACTTGTCTACATCCTATCTGGAAAGTTGTCGAATTTTATATCAGAAAATTTCCATAAGATTCCAGTAATATTTAGGTAAGCAGACAGAACTGAGCGGCCTGACTCAAAAGGAGTGTAACGCGTGAAAGAAGGAGGAGGAGTGGGAGAAGGTCACGGAGCCGTGGTGGCTCCGTCAGGAACAAAAATCAGAAATCGCGTTGGACTGACATATGCGCCAGCGCTTCCAGGGCGGAGCGCCACGGGGTTTCTGGCAGAATCTGCAAGGCTGCAATGGCTTTATCGGCCTCTTGCTCCGCACGCTGACGCGTCCATTCCAGTGAGCCACACTGGTTCATCGCTTCCAGAACGGGCGCCAGTAAATGGCGACCGTTGCCCTGTTCGATGGCATCGCGGATCATCTTCGCCTGCTCAGGCGAACCATGGTTCATGGCATGAAGCAGTGGCAGGGTGGGTTTACCTTCGCTGAGGTCGTCACCGGTATTTTTACCCAGGGTTTCCCCATCGGCACTGTAGTCAAGTAAATCGTCAATTAACTGGAAAGCGGTTCCCAGATAGCGCCCATAATCCTGTAGGGCTTTTTCCTGCGCTGGCGTTGCCTCCGCTAAAATCGCCGAGGCCTGAGAGGCGGCTTCGAATAAGCGAGCTGTTTTGCTGTAGATCACCCGCATATAGCTCTCTTCTGTGATGTCAGGATCGTTGACGTTCATCAGCTGAAGCACTTCCCCTTCCGCGATAACGTTCACCGCTTCAGACATCAGCGCCAGGATACGTAGCGATCCCATGCTGGTCATCATCTGGAAGGCGCGAGTATAAATAAAATCACCGACCAGCACGCTGGCTGCATTACCAAATGCAGCGTTCGCGGTGGCCTTGCCACGGCGCATATCGGATTCATCCACGACATCGTCATGCAATAGCGTGGCGGTGTGGATAAATTCGATCAGCGCCGCGTTGGTGACGTGGAGATCGCCCTGATAACCCATGGCGCGCGCCGACAGCACGGCAATCATGGGGCGAATGCGTTTACCGCCGCCACTGATGATGTAATAACCCAGCTGGTTGATGAGCGAGACATCTGAATTCAGCTGGTCGAGTATGGTCTGGTTAACGGCAGCCATGTCCTGTGCGGTTAATTCGTTAATCTGTTCTAAGTTCATTCGTCTTTTCAGCTATGACTCGTTTCTTTGCCATGGTAAGCGGTTTTACCCAGCCAGCGTTCAGTAATCTGTTACTGATTGTACTTGAATTTTCAGGTTGAGAAACGTTTGCATTGAGCCTGTGTTTTTTTTCTGCAAGAGTGTGCAAAGTGCTCTTGTCTTCTGTTTGAGTTTTGCGTAGAATTCGCGCCCTATTGTGAATATTTAGCGCGCCGCCTGATGAACTGAAAGGCAAGCGCAGAAGCGGAGTTTTATATGTACGCGGTTTTCCAAAGTGGTGGTAAACAACACCGAGTAAGCGAAGGTCAGACCGTTCGCCTGGAAAAGCTGGACATCGCAACCGGTGAAACCATCGAGTTTGACCAGGTTCTGATGATTGCAAATGGCGAAGACGTGAAAATCGGCGCGCCACTGGTTTCAGGCGGTGTGATCAAGGCAGAAGTTGTTGCTCATGGTCGTGGCGAGAAAATTAAGATCGTTAAGTTTCGTCGTCGTAAGCACTACCGTAAGCAAGCTGGCCATCGCCAGTGGTTCACTGATGTGAAAATCACTGGTATCACGGCGTAAGAGGAGATCTGACAAATGGCACATAAAAAGGCTGGTGGTTCGACTCGAAATGGTCGTGACTCCAATGCAAAACGTCTGGGCGTAAAACGTTTCGGTGGCGAATCTGTTCTGGCAGGTAGCATCATCGTTCGTCAGCGTGGCACCAAATTCCACGCAGGTAGCAACGTTGGTTGTGGTCGTGACCACACCCTGTTTGCTACTGCAGACGGCAAAGTAAAATTCGAAGTTAAAGGTCCGAACAACCGTAAATACATCAGCATCGTTGCTGAGTAAGGTTGTCGTGACGCAGACGGTTAACGTCTGAACGCACGAATTGAAGGCCCCGCAACTGTTGCGGGGCTTTTTACATTCTGCGACCCCTTGCCCGACAGGCGACATCGCCTGAATGTTTGCTGTACACTTTATGTACACGCTGGCGTCAGCCAGTTTTGATTTATCCGCCGCTGGTCGCGCAGAAGACCCTGGCGGACCCGTCTGCAGCGTATTGCAGACGATTGTGTGACGGAGAAAGAAAATGAAGTTTGTAGATGAAGCGACAATTTTGGTCGTCGCAGGTGATGGCGGTAATGGTTGTGTCAGTTTCCGCCGTGAAAAATATATCCCGAAAGGCGGCCCGGACGGCGGTGATGGCGGTGACGGCGGCGACGTATTCTTAGTGGCTGACGAAAACCTTAACACCCTGATCGATTATCGTTTCGAAAAGTCGTTCCGCGCCGAGCGGGGACAGAATGGTCAGAGTCGCGACTGTACCGGTAAGCGTGGTAAAGATATCACCGTTAAAGTGCCGGTAGGAACCCGTGTTATCGACCAGGGAACAGGCGAAACGCTGGGCGATATGACGCGTCACCAGCAGACCCTGATGGTGGCAAAAGGCGGCTGGCACGGTCTGGGAAATACCCGCTTTAAATCGTCGGTAAACCGCAGTCCGCGTCAAAAAACCATGGGTACGCCCGGTGAGAAACGCGACCTGCAGCTGGAGCTGATGCTGTTGGCTGACGTAGGCATGCTGGGTTTACCTAACGCCGGGAAATCGACCTTTATCCGTGCGGTTTCTGCTGCTAAACCAAAAGTGGCGGACTATCCCTTTACTACGCTGGTGCCAAGCCTGGGCGTGGTGCGTATGGATAGCGAGCAGAGCTTTGTGGTGGCCGACATCCCCGGCCTGATTGAAGGCGCAGCCGAGGGCGCAGGTTTAGGTATTCGCTTCCTGAAGCACCTGGAACGCTGCCGCGTGCTGCTGCACCTGATCGACATTGCGCCCATTGACGAGAGCGATCCGGTTGAGAACGCCCGTATTATTTTGGGTGAGCTGGAGAAATACAGCGATAAGCTGTTTAACAAGCCGCGCTGGCTGGTATTCAACAAAGTCGATCTGATTGATGAAGAAGAAGCTCAGGCGCGTGCAAAAGCCATTGCCGAGGCGCTGGGTTGGGAAGATAAATACTATCTTATCTCTGCCGCCAGCCGTCAGGGCGTTACGGACCTGTGCTGGGACGTGATGAGCTTTATCAACGCCAATCCGAAAGAAGCTGACGTTGAAGAAAAACAGCCGGAGAAAGTGGAGTTCATGTGGGACGATTACCACAAAGAAGCCATTGAAACCGCGGCGGTTGAAGAAGATGAAGAGTGGGATGACGACTGGGATGAAGATGACGACGAAGGCGTCGAAATCATCTACCAGCGCTAGACCGCTTATGACTGCCCCCTTTCCACCGGAACGGGGGCAGATTTCTTTCAGGGCTGCGCCAGCACCGCAACGGTAAGCCGTGCGCTACAGCATAATTTATCCTGCTCGTGACGAATCTCAATCTGCCACGTCTGATTCCGCTTCCCCACATGCAGCGGACGACAGATACCGCGCACCTGACCACCTGAAACGGCCCGATGATGGCTGGCATTCACTTCGATGCCCACCACGCGGCTGCCATCCTCTGATGCCAGATAACCCGCCACAGAACCCAGCGTTTCGGCTAACACCACTGAGGCGCCGCCGTGCAGCAGGCCAAAGGGCTGCTGCGTGCGGCTGTCTACTGGCATGGTGGCTTCAAGATAGTCATCACCCACTGCGGTGAAAATGATGCCCACATGCGCCACCAGCGTATGAGTGCTCTGCGCATTGAGCGCATCCAGACAAACTACGCGTTTCCAGATCGTTGCCATTGTCAGGCTCCCAGGGTTGCGCCATCGTCTTCCGCTGCGATATCACGTGACGTAACGCAGAGGCGAAAGAATTAGCGTAGTGATAACCGCCTGCGGCTGTCCAGTTTTACATCAGCATTGCATCTCAAGGGTAAAAGAAGGGCGTTTACTGGGCCGGGCGACAGGGCGGTGCAGCCTCTGCCTGCGATCCCCGTTACCGTCCCTGAACCCGGGTGGATTCGGTTAAGAAAATTTATGCGATTACCCAGGGTGCCAGCGTGAGGCGGGGCGCAGATAACCCGCTAAACAGGTACCGATTCTGTAAGACCCGGGCATAAAAAAAGCCATGCGGCAGGGAGTGATGCGGCCTGGCGCGCAGGCGAAGGTATCCTGAACAGGTTGTTGCGCGCCTGAAGCCGAGGCGTTATCCCTGACTTTTTGGCAATGATAAAAAAAACGCAGCAGGTGGTCGCCCGCTGCGTTTCCTAACATAAATCAGTAATTCTTATTGATATCGCGATAGAGCCGGCTTTCAAAGCGCACCAGCGGAATACGGCGTGTGCGCTGATCCTGCGGCGGAACCGCATAGCCAGAAAGGAACTGCACAAACGCCACGCGTGCCCCGCTGGAGGTGGTGATAAAGCCTGCAAGGTTATATACGCCTTGCAGTGAGCCGGTTTTAGCCGAGACCTTGCCATCCAGACCGGCTTCGTGCAGTCCGCCACGGTACTGCAGCGTGCCATCGTGTCCGGCCAGCGGTAGCATCGAAATATAATCCAGTTTGCTGTCGTTCTGCGCAATATATTGCAGCACCTGCATCATGGTGGCGGGGGAGATCAGATCGTGACGTGACAGGCCCGAACCATCCACCTGGATGCTGTTACCCAAATCAATATTGGCTTTTTCACGCAGGATGCGACGAACCGCATCTGATCCTGCGCGGAAGGTGCCCGGTACGTTGAAGTAATGATGGCCAATGGTGCGGAACACCGTGTCGGCAATCATATTGTCGGACTTCTTCAGCATCATATGCAGCAGCGTATGCAGCGGCGCTGACTGCGTTGATGCCAGCACGGTGCCCGGCTCGGTCACCTGCGTCTGACGTAGCAGATGGCCGCTGTAATCAATACCGGCGGAACGCAGTTCTGCTTTCAGGATTTCGCCTGCCCAGGCCGCGCCATCCTGAACCGCAAAGGCTAAAGGAAGCGGATCGCTACGCTGACGCATACAGCCGGTTAAGGTGTAGCGGTTCAGCTCGCCAGGCACCACGTCCAGCTCGCAGTATTGTCCGTCACCGCTGTTGCGCCCAATCGTCCGCACCTGGCTTAACATGTGAGCCGGGTAGTAGGACGCAATGCGGATAAAGGCATTTTCGCCCGGTTTGTCGGCACTGTAGAGTGAAACCGAGAAGCAGTTTTTATCCACAATAGCCGCCGCCGGCGGTGCGCTAAAGCACTGGGTCATGTCATTCCACGGCCAGCCAGGCGCCGCATCATGGCTGGCAAACACCGAGGTATCGATGACCAGATTACCTTTGATGTGTGTGATGCCTTGTTTTTTTAACGCCGCGACCATATTCCGCAGATCCTGACGACCCAACGTGGGATCGCCAGCAAACCGGGCTACTAAATCACCATTAAGCGTGCCATCGACCAGCGCGCCTTTGGTTTCAAAGGTGGTTTGAAAACGGTAATCACCGCCCAGTTCCAGCAATGCCGCCAGGGCGGTGATCACTTTCATGGTACTGGCGGGAAGTGCCATCTGTTTCCCGTGGTAATCGATAATTGGCGTGGATGCGCCCACTTTTTGCACCAGCAAAGCCAGATTGGCACCATCTGGCAGATATTGCATGTATTCATCAACTGGCGCTGCTTGTGCCTGCAGCATAAAAGCACAGGTTAATCCGGTAACAAGTCGTGAAAATCGCATAATCTCGCGGCAACTGACAGGTGAAGGCGACAATACTACGTCCCTGGACGGTGGAAAGTAAACGATGACCCGCAGGGAACTCTGGGTTAAAATACGTATCAAATTGCAAAACCTTTTCTGGCCTGGAACACTTTCCGGGTCAGTCTTCTTTTATTTGCAAAACGAGGTCTTGCGCCGCAGAACGCTTTTTTCTGCAGTCACCGGTCAGGATGCACCGTGAAACAGGAATGATGACGAGGAGCTAAAATGAACCAGATTCCGATGACGTTAAGAGGCGCTGAAAGGCTGCGCGAAGAGCTGCATGAGCTGAAAACGGTGAAGCGCCCGCGCATTATTGCCTCCATCGCGGAGGCCCGCGAGCACGGCGATTTGAAAGAGAACGCCGAATACCACGCCGCGCGTGAAGAACAGGGGTTCTGTGAGGGACGCATTCAGGAGATTGAAGCCAAACTCTCTAATGCGCAGGTCATTGACGTCACACAGATGCCGAAAACCGGCCGCGTGATTTTTGGCGCAACGGTAACCGTGTTGAACGTGGACACGGATGAAGAGTTTACCTATCGCATCGTGGGTGATGATGAGGCAGACTTTAAGCAGAATTTGATTTCTGTTAACTCGCCGATGGCCCGTGGCCTGGTGGGGAAAGAAGCTGATGACGTGGCGATTATCAAAACGCCAGGCGGCGATGTCGAGTACGAAATCCTGAAGGTGGAGTACATCTGACAGAGTGCAATTGTCTGAAAAGCATTGCCGTACAGTGTAAAGAAAGGAAAAAGGCCGCGCTGCGGCCTTTTATCCCATGTAAGAGCATGGCACTTTCTTTGCCCACCTAGCGTGGCAGAGAAATTTTGCTCTCTTTAGCGGGGCGATACAGCACCAGCGTTTTGCCAATGACCTGAACGTTGCTGGCACGGGTTTCACGTACGATAGCTTCAACGATCAGCTGCCTGGTTTCACGTTCTTCAGAGGCAATTTTCACCTTGATCAATTCGTGATGTTCCAGCGCGTGTTCAATCTCAGCCAGTACACCTTCGGTCAGGCCATTGCCTCCGAGCATGACGACTGGCTTGAGCGGATGGGCGAGGCCTTTGAGGTGCTGTTTTTGTTTGGTACTTAGATTCATCGTATTATTTACTTACTCGGGGATTGAAAACGGTTCATTCTACCGCCATCTCGGGTATATCGCCAAATCGACGCAGCCTATCGCGTGCAGATTTATCGCTACGATGACGATTTAGTTGGAAATTTTATGACCGGTAAAAAGCGTTCAGCCAGCTCCAGCCGCTGGCTACAGGAACACTTTAGCGATAAATACGTGCTCCAGGCACAGAAAAAAGGGTTGCGTTCGCGCGCCTGGTTTAAACTTGATGAAATCCAACAGGGTGACAAGCTTTTCAAACCCGGGATGACCGTGGTAGATCTGGGTGCTGCACCCGGTGGCTGGTCGCAATATGTGGTACAGCAAATTGGGTCCAAAGGTCGCGTTATCGCTTGTGATATTCTGCCGATGGATCCTATTGTTGGTGTCGATTTCCTTCAAGGTGATTTTCGTGAAGAATCGGTGATCAAAGCGTTACTTGAACGTGTGGGCGAGCAGAAGGTCCAGGTCGTCATGTCGGATATGGCACCGAATATGAGTGGTACACCTGCCGTAGATATTCCCCGGTCGATGTATTTGGTTGAGCTGGCGTTGGATATGTGCCGTGATATTTTGGCTCCAGGCGGCAGTTTTGTTGTGAAAGTGTTCCAGGGAGATGGCTTTGATGAATACCTGCGGGAAATTCGCTCCCTGTTTACGAAAGTGAAAATACGTAAGCCTGACGCTTCACGTTCACGTTCACGTGAAGTTTATATTGTGGCGACTGGGCGCAAACTGTAACCGACGTGATGGATAACCCGGCATTCCTGCTGCGATTCCATGTACGAAGGATCTATAGTACCCTACGCTATCTGTTAACACCGTTGTAATATGAGGTTAATCCCTTGAGTGACATGGCGAAAAACCTGATTCTCTGGCTAGTCATCGCGGTCGTGCTGATGTCGGTCTTCCAGAGCTTTGGGCCCAGCGAGTCGAATGGCCGTAGGGTTGATTATTCAACCTTCCTGTCGGAAGTGAACCAGGATCAGGTCCGCGAGGCACGTATTAACGGGCGTGAAATTAACGTTATCAAAAAAGACAGCAATAAATACACCACTTACATTCCTGTCAATGACCCCAAGTTACTCGATAACCTGTTGACCAAGAACGTCAAAGTGGTTGGTGAACCACCTGAAGAGCCGAGCCTGCTGGCATCTATCTTCATTTCATGGTTCCCAATGTTACTGCTGATTGGTGTGTGGATTTTCTTCATGCGTCAAATGCAGGGCGGCGGTGGCAAAGGCGCGATGTCCTTTGGTAAAAGCAAAGCCCGTATGTTGACGGAAGATCAGATTAAAACCACTTTTGCTGACGTTGCAGGCTGCGACGAAGCGAAAGAGGAAGTCGGTGAGCTGGTTGAATACCTGCGTGAGCCGAGCCGCTTCCAGAAACTCGGAGGTAAAATTCCGAAAGGCGTGCTGATGGTTGGCCCGCCGGGTACCGGTAAAACCTTGCTGGCAAAAGCGATTGCCGGCGAAGCGAAAGTGCCTTTCTTTACCATTTCGGGCTCTGACTTTGTTGAAATGTTCGTCGGTGTCGGTGCATCTCGTGTGCGCGATATGTTTGAACAGGCCAAGAAGGCGGCACCGTGCATTATCTTTATCGATGAAATCGATGCGGTCGGTCGTCAGCGTGGTGCCGGTTTAGGTGGCGGTCACGATGAACGTGAACAAACCCTGAACCAGATGCTGGTTGAGATGGACGGTTTTGAAGGCAACGAAGGTATCATCGTGATTGCCGCAACCAACCGTCCAGACGTGCTTGACCCCGCGTTGCTGCGTCCGGGCCGCTTTGACCGTCAGGTTGTTGTTGGCTTGCCAGACGTGCGTGGCCGTGAGCAGATCCTGAAAGTGCACATGCGCCGCGTGCCATTAGCAACGGATATTGACGCGGCGATCATCGCGCGCGGTACGCCGGGCTTCTCAGGTGCCGATCTGGCTAACCTGGTAAACGAAGCCGCGCTGTTTGCTGCCCGCAGCAACAAGCGCGTTGTATCGATGGTGGAATTCGAAAAAGCCAAAGACAAGATCATGATGGGTGCAGAGCGCCGCTCCATGGTGATGACGGAAGCGCAGAAAGAGTCCACGGCTTATCACGAAGCCGGTCACGCCATTATTGGTCGCCTGGTGCCGGAACACGATCCGGTGCATAAAGTCACCATTATCCCGCGTGGTCGTGCATTAGGTGTGACCTTCTTCCTGCCTGAAGGCGATGCGATTAGCGCCAGCCGTCAGAAACTGGAAAGCCAGATTTCGACCCTGTACGGTGGTCGTCTGGCAGAAGAAATCATCTACGGTGTTGAGCATGTCTCAACCGGCGCATCAAACGACATCAAAGTGGCGACCAACCTGGCACGTAACATGGTGACCCAGTGGGGCTTCTCTGAAAAACTCGGTCCGTTACTGTACGCAGAAGAAGACGGTGAAGTGTTCCTCGGCCGTTCTGTGGCGAAAGCCAAGCATATGTCAGATGAAACCGCGCGTATTATCGATCAGGAAGTTAAACACCTGATTGATACGAACTACCAGCGTGCGCGTCAGATTCTGGGTGAAAACATGGACATCCTTCATGCGATGAAAGATGCGCTGATGAAGTATGAAACCATTGATGCACCGCAGATTGACGACCTGATGGCCCGCCGTGAAGTGCGTCCGCCTGCGGGCTGGGAAGATCCCGGCACCAGCAGCAATTCTGATAATAATGGCACGCCAAAGGCACCGCGTCCGGTCGATGAGCCGCGTACGCCAAATCCAGGCAACACCATGTCAGAACAGTTCGACAAATAAGACTTCACGTCTTTTAATAAAACCCCGGCTGGTCCGGGGTTTTTTACATCTATACATTGCGCTATAAGGAGTACATCACCATGAAATTGTTCGCCCGTGATTCCCATCTTGATTTGTCGTTTCCACATGTGATGGGCATTCTTAACGTCACGCCGGACTCTTTTTCGGATGGTGGTAAACACAATGCGTTGGTGGATGCACTCACGCATACCAATGAAATGGTGAATGCCGGCGCAACCATCATCGACGTGGGCGGCGAGTCTACGCGTCCCGGCGCGGATGAGGTCAGCGTTGAGGAAGAACTTGAGCGGGTCATCCCCGTGGTGGCAGCAATCGCTCAGCGCTTTGAAGTCTGGATCTCCGTGGATACCTCTAAGGCTGAGGTCATCAGGGAAGCGGCGAGCGTGGGGGCGCACATCATCAATGACGTGCGCTCTCTGTCTGAACCAGGAGCGCTGGCCGCCGCCGCCGCGACTGGCCTGCCGGTATGCCTGATGCATATGAAGGGCGAGCCGCGCACCATGCAGCAGGCACCGGCCTATCAAGATATCTTCAGCGAAGTGGATGCTTACTTCGTTGAGCAACTGACCCGCTGCGAGGCGGCCGGAATAAAAAAAGAGAATCTGCTGCTCGACCCGGGCTTCGGTTTCGGTAAGAATCTCAGCCACAATTATGAACTGTTGGCTCGACTCGGCGAATTTCACCATTTTGGTCTGCCCCTGCTGGTTGGCATGTCACGAAAATCAATGATTGGTCAGTTGCTGAATGTCGGGCCTGGCCAGCGTCTGACCGGCAGCCTGGCCTGCGCGGTGATCGCCGCCATGCAGGGAGCACACATTATTCGCGTTCATGATGTAAAAGAAACGGTCGAGGCGATGCGGGTGGTCGAGGCGACACAAAGAGCTAAAGGATGATAGAGCATGAGTAATCGTAAATATTTTGGTACAGATGGTATTCGCGGCAAAGTGGGAGAGTCTCCGATTACCCCGGATTTTGTTTTAAAACTCGGCTGGGCTGCGGGTAAAGTGCTGGCGCGCCACGGTTCAAAAAAAATCATTATCGGCAAAGACACTCGCATTTCGGGCTATATGCTGGAATCTGCACTGGAGGCAGGACTGGCCGCCGCAGGGCTGTCAGCGGCGTTTACCGGTCCAATGCCGACGCCTGCCATTGCCTATCTGACCCGCACGTTTCGCGCTGAGGCCGGTATTGTTATTTCCGCCTCTCATAACCCGTTTGACGACAACGGTATTAAGTTCTTCTCAGCCGAAGGCACCAAGCTACCTGATGATGTAGAAGAAGCGATTGAACTGGAAATGGAAAAGCCGCTGACCTGTGTGGAATCATCCCTGCTGGGTCGCGCCAGCCGAATTGTGGATGCCGCCGGACGTTATATTGAGTTTTGTAAGGGCACCTTTCCCAGTGAGCTGAGTCTGAGTGGCCTGAAAATTGTGGTGGACTGTGCTAATGGTGCCACCTACCACATCGCGCCGAATGTCCTGCGTGAGCTGGGCGCAACGGTGATTGCCGTTGGTGTACAGCCTGATGGCATGAACATCAACAAAGAGTGTGGTGCGACCGATCTGAAAATGCTGCAGCAGCGCGTTCTGGCCGAGAAGGCGGACATCGGGCTGGCCTATGATGGCGATGGCGATCGCATCATGATGGTGGACCACTTGGGCGAGAAGGTCGATGGCGATCAGATTCTGTATATCATTGCCCGAGAAGGCCTGCGTCAGGGGCAACTGCGCGGCGGCGTTGTCGGCACGCTGATGAGTAATATGGGGCTGGAGCTGGCGCTGAAGCAGTTAGGCATTCCTTTTGTGCGGGCCAAAGTGGGTGACCGCTATGTGCTCGAAAAATTACAGGAAAAAGGCTGGCGGCTCGGCGCTGAAAACTCAGGCCACGTGATTCTGCTGGATAAAATCGCTACCGGTGATGGGATCGTAGCAAGTTTGCAAGTGCTTACTGCGATGGTGCGCAATCACATGAGCCTGCATGACCTGTGCACTGGGATGAAGATGCTGCCTCAGGTGCTGGTCAACGTGCGCTTTACGGGTGAACACGATCCTCTGGAAAGCGAAACGGTGAAAACCGTGGCGCAGGACGTGGAGAAAACCCTGGCCGGCCGTGGGCGCGTGTTGCTGCGTAAATCCGGTACGGAGCCGTTAATCCGCGTGATGGTAGAAGGCGAGGATGCAGCCCAGGTGACGGCGCTGGCTAACCAGATTGCGGATGCGGTGAAAGCGGTCTGACGCAGGTGACAGGCCGGGACAGCGTTCTGTTCCTGCCTGTAAAATCATCGCACTGGCGCTTTTTTCTGCAATCAGCCTGCGACAGCTAAATTGCACTTGCAGAGGTATGCGCCATTGGTTAGTATTCACACCCGCTTCTGATGGGTGATGAACATACTCCCCGTCATATTGGTTGAAGCTTTAACTGTGCGGATTACGCGCAAGGAAACAGGTTGATTATGTACGAAGCTCTGTTAGTTGTTTTCCTTATTGTAGCGATTGGCCTTGTGGGTCTTATTATGCTGCAGCAAGGCAAAGGCGCTGATATGGGAGCATCATTTGGTGCAGGCGCGTCTGGCACGCTGTTTGGTTCGAACGGGTCGGGTAACTTTATGACTCGCATGACCGCAGTGTTGGCTACGCTGTTTTTCGTGATCAGCCTGATTCTGGGTAACCTGAACAGTAACAAGACCTCCAAAGGAAGCGAGTGGGAAAACCTCACTGCGCCAGCTCAGTCTCAACAGCAGACTCAGCCAGCTAAACCGGCTACGCCGGGCAATGATATCCCGCACTAATAGCAGCAATATAGCGTCAGGAAAAAGCGGCAGAACAGCGTCGCAGTCAGTGCAGTACCGAGGTGGTGAAATTGGTAGACACGCTACCTTGAGGTGGTAGTGCTCGAAAGGGCTTACGGGTTCAAGTCCCGTCCTCGGTACCAAATCTTAGTATTACTTGCATTTTATGCATGTTCGGCGTAATATTCGCCACGTTTTCGGACGCGGGGTGGAGCAGCCTGGTAGCTCGTCGGGCTCATAACCCGAAGGTCGTCGGTTCAAATCCGGCCCCCGCAACCACTTTCCCTTAGAGTTCTTTTTCAAATATACTGTGTGCATCGACGGGCGCATAAGCAGCGAATTTTGAAAAAAATTCTTTTGGATGGGCGTCCGGGCCGCAGTGCGGCATACAGGGTCCAGTGATAAAAAGCCCCGAATATTCGGGGTTTTTTGTTATTAGCGAATCGTAATACTGGGCTATAGGCCCTTTTTTTATGTCTTGGGGGTGGGCTTGTCCACATTAGAGCAAAAATTGACAGAGTTGGTATCTGCTCCGGTAGAAGCGCTCGGCTACGAACTGGTCGGAATTGAATTCGTTCGTGGTCGCACATCAACCCTGCGCATCTATATTGATAGTGAAGATGGCATCAATGTTGACGATTGCGCGGACGTCAGCCACCAGGTGAGTGCGGTGATGGATGTGGAAGATCCCATCACGGTACCTTACCACCTTGAAGTGTCCTCACCGGGGCTCGATCGTCCTCTGTTCACTGCAGAACATTATGCACGCTTTACCGGCGATGAGGTGAGCCTGGTGCTGCGTATGGCCGTTCAAAACCGCCGTAAATGGCAGGGAATCATCAAGTCTGTTGAGGGCGAGATGATAACGGTAAACGTTGAGGGTAACGACGAGGTGTTCGCGCTGAGTAATATTCAGAAAGCGAACCTGGTCCCCCACTTTTAAAAGTCCGGATTGAGGCTAACCAGGATGAACAAAGAGATCTTAGCTGTTGTAGAAGCCGTTTCTAACGAAAAAGCCCTGCCGCGTGAGAAAATCTTCGAAGCGCTGGAGAGCGCGCTGGCGACTGCGACCAAGAAAAAGTACGAGCAGGAAATTGACGTACGCGTCAGCATCGACCGCAAGAGCGGCGATTTCGACACGTTCCGTCGTTGGGAAATCGTAGAGCAGGTTACGCAGCCTACGCGCGAAATTACGCTGGATGCGGCGCGCTACGAAGACGAGTCTCTCAATCTGGGCGAATACGTAGAAGACCAGATTGAATCTGTTACGTTTGACCGTATCACGACGCAGACGGCAAAACAGGTTATCGTACAAAAAGTGCGCGAAGCCGAACGTGCGATGGTGGTGGATCAGTTCCGCGAGCAGGAAGGCGAAATCATCACCGGTGTGGTGAAAAAAGTTAACCGCGACAACATCTCGCTGGACCTGGGCAACAATGCTGAAGCCGTGATCCTGCGTGAAGACATGCTGCCACGTGAAAACTTCCGCCCGGGCGATCGTATCCGCGGCGTTTTGTATGCCGTGCGTCCTGAAGCACGCGGCGCGCAGCTGTTTGTGACGCGTTCTAAACCTGAAATGCTGATCGAACTGTTCCGCATTGAGGTGCCAGAAATTGGCGAAGAAGTCCTTGAAATTAAAGCCGCTGCCCGCGATCCGGGTTCGCGTGCCAAAATTGCAGTAAAAACCAATGACAAACGTATCGATCCCGTTGGTGCCTGTGTGGGTATGCGCGGTGCGCGTGTTCAGGCAGTGTCTAGTGAGCTGGGCGGCGAGCGAATCGATATCGTGCTGTGGGACGACAACCCGGCACAGTTTGTGATTAACGCCATGGCTCCGGCCGATGTGGCGTCAATCGTGGTTGATGAAGATAACCACACGATGGATATCGCTGTTGAGGCTGGCAATCTGGCCCAGGCGATCGGCCGTAATGGCCAAAACGTGCGTCTGGCTTCACAGCTGAGTGGCTGGGAGCTGAACGTGATGACCGTCGATGATCTGCAGGCCAAGCATCAGGCTGAAGCACATGCGGCGATCGATATGTTCACTAAACATCTCGACATCGACGAAGAGTTCGCCACCATTCTGGTGGAAGAGGGCTTCTCAACGTTGGAAGAAATGGCCTATGTGCCAATCAACGAGCTGTTGGAAATTGACGGCCTCGACGAAGAGACCATTGAAGCCCTGCGTGAACGAGCAAAAAATGCGTTAACCACCCTGGCACTGGCAAAAGAAGAGAGCCTGGGTAATCAGGAACCTGCAGAAGACCTCCTGAATCTCGAAGGTCTGGATCGTGCACTGGCTTTCCGTCTGGCATCGAAAGGCGTTTGCACGCTGGAAGATCTCGCCGAGCAAGGTGTTGACGACCTGACGGATATTGAAGGGCTGACTGATGAGCAAGCTGGCGCGCTAATTATGGCCGCACGCAATATCTGCTGGTTCGGCGATGACGCGTAATAACAGGAAGGAACAGCATGACAGATGTAACCGTAAAATCGCTGGCAGCAGAAATTCAGACTTCGGTCGATCGCCTGGTACAGCAGTTTGCTGATGCGGGGATCCCAAAGTCTGAAAATGATGCGGTGACCCAGCACGAGAAAGAAACCTTACTGTCTCACCTGAAGCATGGTCAGGCCGGTTCAGGCAAACTGACATTGCAGCGCAAAACGCGTAGCACCTTGAATATTCCTGGCACCGGGGGTAAAAGTAAGTCGGTGCAAATCGAAGTCCGCAAAAAGCGTACGTACGTGAAAGGTGATGCAGAGTCTGAGCAAGCTCAGGCAGAAGCGGAAGCTGAGGCACAGCGTGAAGCGGAAGAGCAGGCGCAACGCGAGGCCGCTGAACAAGCGCGTCGTGAAGCGGAACAGAAAGCGCAACGTGAAGCCGAAGAGAAAGCCAGGCGCGAAGCCGCTGAAAAGGCCAAGCGTGCAGCAGCGGAAAATGAGAAAGTGACTAATCAACCTACCGACGAAGTGACCAAGGCCGCGCAGTCCGATAAAGCACGTCGTGAAGCGGAAGCCGCCGAACTGAAGCGTAAAGCGGAAGAAGAAGCGCGCCGTAAGCTGGAAGAGGCTGCCCGCCTCGCTGCGGAAGAAGCCCGCCGTTTAGCCGTAGAAAAAGCGGCTGAATGGGAAAAGCCTGAAGAAGAGGATAAGGGCGACTATCACGTCACCACCTCTACGCATGCCCGCCAGGCCGAAGACGAGAACGATCGTCAGGTTGAAGCAGGCCGTGCCCGTACCCGCAGTGCGAAAGCTGCGCGTCCGGTGAAAAAAGGCAACAAGCATTCAGAAGCCAAAACTGACCGCGAAGAAGCGCGTGCGCAGGTTCGTGGCGGTAAAGGCGGTAAGCATCGCAAACCAAGCGCACTGCAGCAGGGCTTTAACAAGCCAGCGCAGGCGGTTAACCGTGATGTCATCATTGGCGAAACCATTACCGTTGCCGAACTGGCTAACAAAATGGCCGTCAAAGGTTCACTGGTCATTAAAGCGATGATGAAAATGGGCGCCATGGCGACCATCAATCAGGTCATCGACCAGGAAACCGCACAGCTGGTTGCCGAAGAAATGGGCCACAAAGTGACCCTTCGTCGTGAGAACGAGCTGGAAGAAGCGGTAATGGACGATCGTGATACCGATGCCGCACAGGAATCCCGTGCGCCGGTCGTGACCATCATGGGCCACGTTGACCACGGTAAAACCTCCCTGCTGGACTATATCCGCTCGACCAAAATCGCCTCTGGCGAAGCGGGCGGTATTACGCAGCACATCGGTGCGTATCACGTCGAAACTGAAAACGGCATGGTAACCTTCCTGGATACCCCGGGCCACGCCGCGTTTACCGCGATGCGTGCACGTGGTGCGCAGGCAACGGATATCGTTATCCTGGTCGTCGCGGCGGATGATGGCGTGATGCCACAGACCGTTGAAGCTATCCAGCACGCCAAAGCGGCGAAAGTGCCGGTAGTGGTTGCGGTGAACAAGTGCGATAAGCCAGAAGCCGATCCGGATCGTGTTAAAAACGAGCTGACGCAGTACGGGATCATCCCCGAAGAGTGGGGCGGCGAAAACATGTTCGTTAACGTCTCTGCGAAAGCGGGTACCGGTATCGATGACCTGTTAAATGCTATCCTGCTGCAGGCTGAAGTCCTTGAGCTGACCGCTATCCGTGAAGGTATGGCGAGCGGCGTGGTGATTGAATCGTTCCTCGACAAAGGTCGTGGTCCGGTTGCCACCGTGCTGGTACGCGAAGGTACGCTGAACAAGGGCGACATCGTCCTGTGCGGCTTCGAATACGGCCGTGTCCGTGCGATGCGTGACGAGCTGGGCCGCGAAGTGATGGAAGCGGGTCCTTCAATCCCGGTTGAGATCCTCGGCCTGTCCGGTGTACCGGCAGCGGGTGATGAAGCGACCGTGGTTCGTGACGAGAAGAAAGCGCGTGAAGTGGCACTGTATCGTCAGGGCAAATTCCGCGAAGTGAAACTGGCGCGTCAGCAGAAATCTAAGCTGGAAAACATGTTTGCGAACATGACCGAAGGCGAAGTGTCCGAACTGAACATCGTGCTCAAAGCCGACGTACAGGGTTCTGTGGAAGCGATCTCCGACTCCTTGCTGAAACTCTCCACCGACGAAGTGAAGGTGAAGATTGTCGGTTCAGGCGTAGGTGGGATCACCGAAACCGACGCCACGCTGGCAGCGGCATCCAACGCTATCCTGCTGGGCTTCAACGTTCGTGCTGACGCGTCCGCGCGCCGCGTGATCGATGCTGAAAGCCTGGATCTGCGTTACTACTCCGTCATCTATAACCTGATTGACGAAGTGAAAGCCGCGATGAGCGGTATGCTGGCTCCAGAGTACAAACAGCAGATTATCGGTCTGGCTGAAGTGCGTGACGTGTTCAAATCACCGAAATTTGGTGCAGTGGCAGGTTGTATGGTGACGGAAGGCAATATCAAACGTCACAACCCAATCCGCGTACTGCGCGATAACGTGGTGATCTACGAAGGCGAACTGGAATCACTGCGTCGCTTTAAAGATGACGTGAACGAAGTGCGTAACGGCATGGAGTGCGGTATCGGCGTGAAGAACTATAATGACGTTCGTGTCGGCGATATGATCGAAGTCTTCGAAGTGATTGAAGTTAAACGCACTATCGCTTAAGTCTTAGCGTTAATGATGCAATTTGGGAGGCCGCTGGCCTCCCGAATTATTTGGGAGAAATAAAAATGGCGAAAGAATTTGGCCGTCCGCAGCGTGTTTCGCAGGAGCTGCAAAAAGAGATAGCCATGATCCTGCAGCGTGAAATTAAAGATCCGCGCCTGGGCATGATGGTGACCGTTTCTGGCGTTGAGGTATCCCGTGACCTCGCTTACGCCAAAGTGTTTGTTACCTTCCTCAATGATAAAGATGAAGAAGCCGTACAAAATGGCCTGAAAGCGTTAAAAGAAGCCTCGGGTTATATTCGCACGCTGCTGGGTAAAGCCATGCGCCTGCGTATCGTGCCGGAACTGACCTTCTTCTACGACAACTCGTTGATCGAAGGGATGCGCATGTCTAACCTCGTCACCAACGTGGTGAAAAAAGACGTTGAGCGTCGTGGTCCTGAAGCCACGGACGATGACGAGGAGGCGTAATGAGTCGTCCTCGTCGTCGCGGTCGCGACGTCCATGGCGTCTTATTGCTGGATAAACCACAAGGGATGTCATCCAACGATGTCCTGCAAAAGGTCAAGCGTATTTTCAACGCTAACCGTGCAGGACATACCGGCGCGCTCGATCCTCTGGCCACCGGCATGTTGCCGATTTGCCTGGGTGAAGCCACCAAGTTTTCTCAGTATCTGCTGGACTCCGATAAGCGCTATCGTGTGATTGCCCGCCTGGGTGAACGCACCGATACCTCTGATGCGGACGGCAATCTGGTGCAGACCCGTCCTGTGACCTTCACTCAGTCAGAACTCGACACGGCGCTGGACAGTTTTCGTGGCGATATCATGCAGGTGCCTTCCATGTTTTCTGCACTGAAACATCAGGGCAGAAAACTGTATGAGTATGCACGTGAAGGCATCACCATCGAACGTGAACCCCGCCCGATTACCGTTTATGCGCTGCAGTTTATTCGCTGGCAGGGCAATGAGCTGGAGCTGGACGTCCACTGTTCCAAAGGCACCTACATTCGCACCATTATTGACGATCTGGGCGAGAAGCTTGGCTGCGGTGCGCACGTCATCATGCTGCGCCGGGTACAGGTTGCCCGTTATCCGTTTGAGAAGATGGTCACACTGGAGCAGCTCCAGGCACTGCAGCATCGCGCCAGTGAGGCAGGTGAAGATCTGGCGCAGCACCTTGATCCGCTGCTTCTGCCAATGGACAGCCCGGCGTCCGATTATCCGGCGGTTAACGTTTCATCCGATGTCGCCGCGTACTTTAAGCAGGGTCAGCCGGTTCACGCCAGTCAGGCGCCAGCCCAGGGCTTAGTACGCGTCACCGAAGGTGAAGAGGGCAAATTTATCGGCATGGCTGAAATTGCCGAGGATGGCCGAATTGCTCCCCGCCGTTTAGTGGTGGAGTATCAGAATTAAGTTGTGCGCTTTCCGCGTTGGGCATTTGCGTTGCCCTCTGGCGAAGAGTAGAATGGCGCGGCTTTAAAGCGGGATGCTGAATTAGAGATCGGCGCCCATACATTCATTTAACTGGAGTTTATTATGTCTCTAAGCGTAGAAGCTAAAGCAGAGATCGTTGCTAAATATGGTCGTGGTGCTAACGACAGCGGTTCAACCGAAGTTCAGGTTGCACTGTTGACCGCGCAGATCAGCCATCTGCAGGGCCACTTCTCTGAGCACAAGAAAGACCACCACAGCCGCCGCGGTCTGCTGCGCATGGTATCTCAGCGTCGTAAGCTGCTGGACTACCTGAAGCGTAAAGACGTTGCACGCTACAGCAGCCTGATCGAAAGTCTCGGTCTGCGTCGCTAAGTCTTAAAATCGGGTCGTCAGGGATGCCACTTAAGTGCGCTAAAACCCGACTGGCGATCTGATTTGTGCGAGTTTCATGAAAAGGGGGCCTTTATGGCCCCTTTTTTCGAGCAATGCGCAGCAATCCTGAGCAAACTCATGTATTGTTGTTGGGTGTGATCTTTGTTTGCAGAGGTTCGCGCGGCTAATGAGAGGCTTTTACCGCAGGGGCGGTTAAGGGTTGTCATTAGTCGCGAGGATGCAACGAGGATCGGTAATCAATGGCAGGCTCAATATAGCACTGCCCCGATGTTAAGGACTTTGATTTTGCTTAATCCGATCGTACGCAAATTCCAATATGGTCAACATACCGTCACGCTGGAAACCGGCATGATGGCTCGCCAGGCGACCGCCGCCGTGATGGTGAGCATGGACGATACCGCAGTATTTGTCACCGTTGTTGGTCAGAAAAAAACCAAGCCAGGTCAGGACTTTTTCCCACTGACCGTTAACTATCAGGAGCGTACTTACGCTGCTGGTCGTATCCCAGGTAGCTTCTTCCGTCGTGAAGGTCGCCCAAGCGAAGGCGAAACCCTGATTTCACGTCTGATTGACCGTCCGGTGCGTCCGCTGTTCCCGGAAGGTTTCGTCAACGAAGTGCAGGTTATTGCGACCGTTGTTTCAGTTAACCCACAGGTTCACCCGGACATCGTTGCCATGATCGGTGCTTCTGCAGCCCTGGCGCTGTCAGGTCTGCCTTTCAACGGCCCTATCGGTGCGGCACGCGTAGGTTATATCAATGACCAGTATGTACTGAACCCAACGGCTGATGAGCTGAAAACATCCCGTCTGGACCTGGTGGTTGCCGGTACACAGAACGCCGTTCTGATGGTGGAATCTGAAGCGGAAATCCTGTCTGAAGAGCAGATGCTGGGTGCGGTGGTGTTTGGCCACGATCAGCAGCAGATCGTGATTGAAAACATCAACTCACTGGTTGCCGAAGCGGGCAAACCGCGTTGGGACTGGCAGCCAGAGCAGGCAAATACTGCACTGATTTCACGCGTTGCGGCGCTGGCCGAAACCCGTATCAGCGATGCATACCGCATTACCGATAAGCAAGAGCGTTACACCCAGGTTGGCGTCATTAAAGACGAAACCATTGCTGCGCTTCTGGCAGAAGATGAATCACTCGATGCGGCCGAAATCGGCGATATCGTTCACAGCCTGGAAAAGAATGTGGTTCGTACCCGCATCCTGAACGGCGAGCCACGTATTGATGGCCGTGAAAAAGACATGATCCGTGGTCTGGACGTGCGCACGGGCGTTCTGCCACGTACACACGGTTCCGCACTGTTCACCCGTGGTGAAACACAGGCGCTGGTGACCGCGACGCTGGGCACCACCCGCGATGCGCAGAACCTGGATGAGCTGATGGGCGAACGCACCGACAGCTTCCTGTTCCACTATAACTTCCCTCCGTACTCCGTTGGTGAGACTGGTATGGTGGGCTCGCCTAAGCGTCGTGAAATCGGTCACGGTCGTCTGGCGAAGCGCGGCGTGCTGGCCGTTATGCCTAAAGCTGAAGATTTCCCGTATACCGTGCGTGTGGTTTCTGAAATCACCGAATCTAATGGTTCCTCTTCTATGGCCTCGGTCTGTGGTGCCTCTCTGGCACTGATGGATGCCGGTGTGCCAATCAAGGCCTCTGTTGCGGGTATCGCAATGGGCCTGGTGAAAGAAGACGACAAGTTTGTTGTCCTGTCCGACATCCTGGGTGATGAAGATCATCTGGGCGATATGGACTTTAAAGTCGCCGGTAGCCGTGAAGGTATCACTGCGCTGCAGATGGACATTAAAATCGAAGGCATCACCCGCGAGATCATGCAGGTTGCGCTGAACCAGGCCAAAGGTGCGCGTCTGCACATTCTGGGCGTAATGGAACAGGCTATCAGCACGCCGCGTCAGGAAATCTCTGAGTTCGCACCGCGCATTTACACCATCAAGATCAATTCAGACAAGATCAAAGATGTGATTGGTAAAGGCGGTTCTGTGATCCGTGCGCTGACCGAAGAAACCGGTACAACCATCGAAATCGAAGATGACGGTACCGTGAAAATCGCAGCAACCGATGGTCTGAAAGCGAAAGAAGCGATTCGTCGTATCGAAGAGATCACCGCAGAAATCGAAGTGGGCCGTATCTACAGCGGTAAAGTCACACGTATCGTAGACTTTGGTGCCTTCGTCGCTATCGGCGGTGGTAAAGAAGGTCTGGTGCATATTTCTCAAATCGCCGATAAGCGCGTTGAGAAAGTGACTGACTATCTGCAGATGGGTCAGGAAGTCCCGGTGAAGGTGATGGAAGTCGATCGCCAGGGCCGCGTACGTCTGAGCATCAAAGAAGCGACAGAAACCAAGCCTGAAGCTGTTGCAGCTGAGAGCGCACCTGACGCTGAATAAGTCTTTCCTGATTTGCCTCTCCTTGCCTGGCAGGGAGAGGCTTTTGTGTCATCGCGAGGGCGGGAATCCTTGTGCACAGCAGGCGGATAACAGGATGGTTGTCCCAATGTTTGTATTCGGGAGTGGGAAATGAAGCCTTTTTTGCGCTGGTGTTTTGTTGCGACAGCTTTGACGCTGGCAGGATGCAGCAACTCCAATTGGCGTAAGAACGAAGTTCTTGCAGTACCTTTACAGCCCACACTGCAACAGGAAGTGATTCTGGCTCGCATGGAACAAATTCTTGCCAGTCGAGCCCTTACCGATGATGAACGCGCACAGCTGTTATATGAGCGCGGAGTGTTGTATGATAGTTTGGGTCTGAGGGCATTAGCGCGGAACGATTTTTCGCAAGCGCTGTCTATAAGACCAGATATGCCAGAAGTGTTTAACTATCTTGGTATATACTTAACGCAGGCGGGCAACTTTGATGCCGCCTATGAAGCGTTTGATTCTGTACTTGAGCTTGATCCAACTTACAACTATGCGCATTTAAATCGTGGTATCGCCCTCTATTACGGCGGTCGATACAAGTTAGCGCAAGATGATCTGCTGGCGTTTTATCAAGACGATCCTAACGATCCTTTCCGCAGCTTGTGGCTCTACCTGGTTGAAAGCAGGATGGATGCCGACAAAGCAAAAGTGGCGCTTAAGCAGCGTTACGACAAAGCGGTCAAGGACCAATGGGGATGGAATATTGTCGAGTTCTACCTGGGCGACATCAGCGAAGCAACACTGATGGAACGTCTCAAGGCGGACGCAACGGATAACACCTCGCTCGCTGAACATCTCAGTGAAACCAACTTCTATTTAGGTAAGTATTACCTAAGTCTGGGGGAGAAGGACAACGCAGAAGCGTTGTTCAAACTGGCGGTTGCCAACAACGTGAATAACTTTGTTGAACACCGATACGCATTGTTGGAACTGGCGCAACTCGGCCAGGCACAAGACGATTTATCAGAATCTGACCAGCAATAGCTGACGAACTTTTTTGCCTGTAAAACCTGTCAAGTCATCATCTTCAGGGATGAGGGCTTTTCTGTTCGTCAAAACTTCTAATTTGAGCCGGTTCACACTTTTTGATGAAAATGACTGAAAGTTTTCACGACGAGTTATGTAGACTGGCCGCCGCAATCAACGAGGCACGTGTACTACATGACTGATATTCAAACCACTTTTGCAGAACTTGGCCTGAACGCCGAACTCCTTGAATCACTGAACGGCATGGGCTATGTCAAGCCATCCCCAATCCAGGCTGAGTGTATTCCTCACCTGCTGGCGGGCCGTGACGTATTAGGTATGGCGCAGACCGGGAGTGGTAAAACTGCAGCGTTCTCGCTGCCGCTGTTACACAACATCGATCCAACTGTTAAAGCACCGCAAATTTTGGTGCTGGCACCGACCCGCGAACTGGCGGTGCAGGTAGCTGAAGCTGTTACCGAATTCTCTAAACATATGCGCGGTCTGAACGTGGTTGCCCTTTACGGCGGCCAGCGTTATGACGTGCAGCTGCGCGCCCTGCGCCAGGGACCACAGGTTGTCGTAGGTACTCCAGGCCGTCTGCTGGATCACCTGAAACGTGGCACGTTAGATCTGTCTAACCTGCGTGGTCTGGTGCTGGACGAAGCCGATGAAATGTTACGCATGGGCTTCATCGAAGACGTTGAAACCATCATGGCGCAGATCCCAGAAGGTCATCAGACCGCACTGTTCTCTGCCACCATGCCAGAAGCGATTCGTCGTATTACCAAGCGTTTTATGAAAGATCCGCAGGAAGTGCGCATTCAGTCAAGCATGACTACGCGCCCAGACATCAGCCAGAGTTACTGGACGGCTTACGGCCGTAAAACTGACGCGCTGGTTCGCTTCCTTGAAGCAGAAGACTTCGATGCTGCGATCATTTTCGTGCGGACTAAAAACGCAACGCTGGAAGTGGCTGAAGCGCTGGAGCGCAGCGGTTACAACAGTGCGGCACTGAACGGCGATATGAACCAGGCACTGCGTGAGCAGACGCTGGAGCGCCTGAAAGATGGTCGTCTGGATATCCTGATTGCTACCGACGTTGCGGCCCGTGGCCTGGACGTTGAGCGTATCAGCCTGGTTGTTAACTACGATATTCCGATGGACGCAGAATCTTACGTTCACCGTATTGGCCGTACCGGTCGTGCTGGTCGTGCTGGTCGCGCACTGCTGTTCGTAGAGAACCGCGAGCGTCGTCTGCTGCGTAACATCGAACGCACCATGAAACTGACCATTCCAGAAGTTGAGCTGCCAAATGCAGAACTGCTGGGTCAGCGTCGTCTGGCTAAGTTCGCGGCAAAAGTTCAGCAGCAGCTGGAAAGCAGCGATCTGGAACAGTACCGTGCGCTGCTGGCGAAGATGCAGCCTGAAGAAGAGCTGGATATCGAAACGCTGGCTGCTGCGCTGCTGAAAATGGCACAGGGTGAGCGTCCGCTGATCGTTCCTGCTGATGCACCACGTCCAGCGCGTCGTGAATTCCGTGAGCGTGACGATCGTCGTGAGAGCCGTGATGCACGTGGTCCACGCGAAAGCCGTGATGGCGACCGTCCACGTCGCGAACGTCGTGACGTTGGCGATATGCAACTGTACCGCATTGAAGTGGGCCGTGACGACGGTGTTGAAGTGCGTCATATCGTGGGCGCAATTGCCAACGAAGGCGATATCAGCAGCCGTTACATCGGTAACATCAAACTGTTTGGTACGCACTCCACCATCGAGCTGCCGAAAGGCATGCCAGGTGATGTGCTGCAGCACTTTACCCGTACGCGTATTCTGAACAAGCCAATGAATATGCAGCTGCTGGGTGATGCTCAGCCGCACGAAGGTGGCCGTGGCGAGCGTCGTCCTGGCGCCGGTGCTGGTGAACGTCGTGGCGGCGGTGCACGTCCTGAAGGTCAGGGCCCGCGTCGTTTCTCTTCTGAGCGCCGTGAAGGTGGTCGTGAAGGCGGACGCAGCTTCAACCGCGAAGGCGGTCGTGGTCCACGTCGTGAAGACGGTGCGGCTGCACCACGTCGTCGTGACGCGTAAGCGAGCTAAATCGTCGTAATAAAAAGGGAAGCCTGCGGGCTTCCCTTTTTTTGTCCTGCTTCTGGCTTATCCCAGAAGGGCTGCTGCTGATTTACAGGCTGCGTGCAGCGTCCATCGCCAGCTTAAACGAGTGCAGACGGGCTTGCGTATCGTAAATCTGACCGTTAACCATTATCTCATCCGCCTGGGTTTCACGCAGCAGTGAAGCCAGTCCGTGACGCACTTTCTCGACATCCCCTACCAGCGACATGCTCAGCGCCTGCTGAACGCCATACTGTTCTGAAGGCGACCACAGGCTGTCCATGTTCTGGACCGGGGCAGGCAGCGGGCCCGGCTTGCCGCGGCGCAGATTAATAAACTGCTGCTGCATTGAAGTGAACAGGAAACGCGCGTCGCTTTCGCTGTCAGCGGCAACCACGTTAATGCACACCGTAGCGTATGGCTCGGCGAGACGGCCTGAAGGCGTAAAGTTCTCGCGATAGACATGCAGAGCCTGGAACAGCTGGTCCGGCGCAAAGTGCGAGGCGAAGGCAAACGGCAGTCCCATTTTGGCCGACAGCTGTGCGCTGTAAAGGCTGGAACCCAGCAACCACACCGGAATTTTCAGGCCTAAACCGGGCACCGGCTGAACAGGTGGCTGCGCGCCGGCTTCCGCATCAAACCAGTCGATCAACTCAGCGACATCGTCCGGGAAGGTATCGGCCTGAATGCCCGACAGGTTGCGGCGCAGGGCCAGCATGGTGCGCTGATCCGAGCCGGGGGCGCGGCCTAATCCCAGATCGATACGGTCGGGATAAAGCGAGGCCAGAGTGCCGAACTGTTCTGCAATCACCAGCGGCGCGTGATTCGGCAACATAATGCCGCCCGAACCCAGACGCAGCGTTGTGGTGTTCGCGGCCAGATAGCCAATCAGCACAGACGTGGCGGCACTGGCAATGCCGGTCATATTATGGTGTTCAGCCAGCCAGTAACGTTCGAATCCCAGGGCTTCAGCCTGACGCGCCAGCGCGAGTGAATGGTGAAACGCATCACGAGGCGTGGCACCCTGAGGAACAGGGGCAAGATCGAGTACGGAGAGGCGAACGCTTTTTTTCTCAGACATGAGTACTCCAGAGTGTATAGCGCAGGTGTCATACCCTGCGCCATCAAGTATTGCGTAACATCCGCCATATTAAAACTTTTTACACTCGCCGTATGTTGCCTGTATGTGCCTTTCAGTCGCCAGCCTGCAAAACCATGCCCGGCAGCTTGCGCCAGTAGCCATTACAGTCCCGATTTTTCGCCAGATCCAGGGGGGCCTGCCCCTCTTCATTTGCGCGGAAACGGTCAATAAGGCTTAAGGTTTCCTCATCCTGAGGTGACAACCGCACGATATCTACATAGTTGTGCATACCAACCAGATCGTTCCCCAGGTTATAGCAGTAACCGCTCAGAGTCTGGATACCGTTCAGGACGAAAACCTGTTGCGATTCCTGTGAGAGGACCCGGCGTCCATGGGGATAATGAATACAGCAGGTTTCGCAGGCATCTTTGGCGCGATTCTCCGAACGTGCTGTAAAGCAGCGGGCTGACAGGGCCAGCGGCAAATGACCATAACCCAGCACCTCCACCTCGAACTGCTGGCGGATGCCCCTTGTCTCACACTGCTGGAGCAGCTCCACTAGCCAGTCGCGCGGCATTTCAACGGGCAAGCACCAGCGCGTCATGCCCTCTTTGACTAAAAGCTGCAGCGTATCGGCGTTATAAACATTGAGCGTGGGCCCCGCAACGAAGGGCAGCTTGCGCTCTGCCGCCATATTCACGGTGCCCAGGTCGTTGGCCTCAATAATAAACTCGCCGTTCTCTACATAGCGCTGTAGCTCTTTGAGCTCAGAAGGGGATTGCAGCAAAGCCAGCGTGCTAATGACCACCTGCTTCCCACGGGCTGACAGCATTCGTGCTAAATCCATCCAGGCGGCAAAAGGCGTGGCGCGTCGCTTGCTGCAGACGGCTTCCCCAAGACAAACAATGTCAGCGCTGCTGTCAGCAGTGAGGTGATAAAAATGTTCCAGCGTGGCGGTGGGCCAGTACCAGAGCACGGGGCCGAGAGAGTATTTCATGGTTTTTCCTCACTGCCAGTCACGATGATAGGCGCCTAAGGTGGTCTGCGTGCCTTCTGACAGGGCCCCCAGCGTTTTCGTCCACTGTTGTGCCACTTCAAAGTTATCCGGCTGAGCTTGACAGCGATCGATAGCCTGACGCCAGACGCGGGCGACATCGGATACGTAGGCAGGGCTGCGCTGACGGCCTTCGATTTTTACGGAGGCAATGCCTGCCCGCATCAGCTCTGGCAACAGTTCAAGCGTATTCAGGCTGGTGGGCTCTTCCAGCACGTGATAGCGCTGGTCGTCAACCTGATAACGGCCTTTGCACAGCGTGGGATAGCCGGCGCTTTCCTCTGCGCGATAGCGATCGATCAGCACGTCATTAAGGCGCACTTCCATGCCGGCCGGTGTTTGTTGCCAGCGAACAAACTTCGCGGGGGAGCAGGCGCCTTTACTGTTTGGCGATTCACCGGTTAGCCAGGAAGAGAGGTAGCAGCGGCCCTCGGCCATGATGCACAGGCTGCCAAAGGCAAAGACCTCCAGCGGAACAGGTGTACTGCGCGCCAGCTGTTTTACCTGATGAATCGACAGTACGCGCGGCAGTACCACTCGGTGCAAATTGAAATGGCGATGATAAAAACGAATGGCCTCAAGGTTGGTGGCGGAAGCCTGCACTGACAGATGACGTTCGATGTGAGGATAGCGCGCGGTGGCATATTCCAGCGTTGCAATATCCGCCAGGATCAGCGCATCAGCACCGCTGTCTGCCGCCACATCGATAGCCCGCTGCCAGCGCTGCATGCCGTCAGGATGTGCAAAGGTATTGATCGCCACGTGCAGCTTACGGCGATGCTGATGAAGGTAGTACGCCGCTTCGTGCAGTTTCTTATCTGTAAAATTCAATCCTGCAAAGTGACGCGCGTTGGTGTCATCTTTCAGTCCGACATAAACCGCATCGGCACCATTTTCGACCGCACTTCGTATCGCAGGCAGGTTTCCGGCCGGACACAGCAGCTCCATACTCAATCCTCTCGTGATGCAGATGGGGCACGAGTCTAGTCATGGCGCTTTGGGCAAATGTTGATTTAGGGCAGTGAAACGGTCATTGATGAGATAGCCTGGCTTTTTTTTAACCCGCTTACGATAGGTTTTATTGATCTCAAAGGAGGCGGGAATGGCACTCTATGGCAATATAGCTAAAATTTTTGTGACAGGAGTGCAAAACGTGTTCCAGCGGTTATCTGCCAGTTTAGTCAAAAACGGCCCTAAAATCCTTAGCTTACCTGCAACACTTGCTCCCTTCATATTGAAGAAGCAGCTCTTGCAACAACTCTTAAACTGGCAATTTCGTCATGTTTTAGCCGAAGGTGAGTTAGACTTTCTTCAGGGACGCTTTTTGGGGATTGAGATTAGCGATATTAATCTCACGTGGATCACCACGCTGGAAGGCGGCCAACTGAGGGTGTTGCAGCATGCCGAAGCAGATGTCTGGTTCCGGGGCAACGCCAATGATTTGTTGCTGGTAGCAGCACGCAAAGCGGATCCTGATATGCTTTTCTTTCAGCGCCGACTGCTGATCGAAGGGGATACGGAACTGGGACTGGAGGTTAAGAACGTAATGGATGCAATTGAACTCAACACCATGCCCAAGGGGTTACGTACCGCCATTCAACAGATGGCCGCAATCGTGGAGACAACAATGCAACAGGACGCGAAAGCCGCACAGGCACGCGCGGGTGTCTCATGTTAATACGCACAGAAATTGGCGTGGATGCCGCCGGTATCGATGCATTACTGCGACGCTGTTTTCCCACCTCAGCCGAAGCCGAGCTGACTCAGGCCCTGCGTGAAGACGGGCTGCTAACGCTGGGCGTCGTCGCCACAGACGATGAAGGGCAGGTGCTGGGCTATGCCGCCTTCAGCCCGGTTACCCTACAGGGGGAAGATCGCAACTGGGTCGGACTGGCTCCGCTGGCCGTGGATGAAAGCCTGCGTGGTCAGGGCATAGCGAAACAGTTGGTCTACGAAGGTCTGGATACGCTGAATGAGTTTGGCTACAGCGCCGTTGTGGTAAGGGGCGATCCCGCATTGTATAGCCACCTGGGTTTCGAGCCCGCAGCACGGCATGGATTGCACTGCCGCTGGCCGGATAGCGAAGCCTCTTTCCTGGTGTACCCTCTGGCAGACAACGCGTTTGACGGGGCCGAAGGGCGCATTGAGTATTCCGCGCCTTTTAATCCACTGCCGTGAGCCAGGCGGCAAGGCTTACGGGTTGCTCGGCAACCAACTGTAGTTTTCGTTGACGGGTCAGTTGCTTAACCTGGTACTCCAGCGCGGAAGCCTGCGACCGGTCGCCCGCCGCGCAGGTATAGACCAGCGCCAACGGGCCCTTACCGCGCAGGGCACGGGCCCCGCGCCCACAGGCATGTTGTCCAAGGCGGCGCGCAACGTCGGTTGTGATGCCGGTATACAGCATGCCTGCGGCCGTTTGTATCAGGTAAAGTTGCCAGTGCTGACTCATAATGTGTTCCAGAAATGCCCGCCCGGCAGTGTAGCGCGCTTCTTTGCGCCGTGCTATCCGTCGCCCTTACCCGGAGTTGATTGTGTCTGACCTTGCCCATCTTGTTCGCTACCTGAAAAAGCAGCATGTGCTGTCCCTGTGCTGCTGTGCTGACGATGATCTGTGGTGTGCAAACTGCTACTACGTGTTTGATGAATTACGCATGGCTTTCTGGCTCATGACGGAGTCGGATACGCGTCATGGCCTGTTAGCAATGAAAAATAACCGCGTGGCGGGGACAATCAATGGACAGCCGAAGACGGTACTGCTGATAAAAGGCGTGCAGTATCGGGGTCATATCCGGCCGCTCAGCGAAGAAGACGCGTCTGAGGCGCGCACCGCATACCAACGTCGCTTCCCGGTTTCGCGCAAGGTTTCTGCACCCCTGTGGGAAATTACGCTTGATGAGCTGAAAATGACCGACAATGCGCTGGGTTTCGGCAAAAAAATTGTCTGGCAACGCGAGGCGTAAATAAAGCGCCCCCTTCCTGGCGGAAAAGGGCGTGGGCCGTTACAGTGCCTGCAGAATACGCAGGGACTCACGGTTAAAGGCAGGCAGATCCGCCGGCGTACGGCTGGTGACCAGCTTGTCACCGTCAACCACCACTTCCTCATCACGGAAGTCGGCACCCGCATTGATCAGGTCGATCGCAATGGCCTTCACGCTGGTCATTTTACGACCGCGAACGCCGTTGGCGCTGATCAGCAGTTGTGGACCGTGGCAGATAGCAAAGATGGGTTTGCCGCCGGCCACAAAGTCTTTGGTAAAAGCAACAAAGCGGTCGTCACCGCGCAGCGCATCCGGCGAGTGTCCACCCGGTAGCAGCAGTGCGTCAAATTCCGCCGGGCTAACGTCGTCGATGCTGCGATCGATGGTGACTTCAGCATAGCCCTGTTTGCCCTTCACGGTTTTACCTGCCTGCTCCTCAATGGTAACCACCTCATAGCCCGCACGTTTGTAGACTTCGGCTGGCGAGGTAAACTCAGAGTCTTCAAATTCATCGGTGATCAGAACCGCAATTCTGGTGCTCATCTATACTCTCCTTTAGGCATGTCAGGCGCATACTGCGCTATCCTGATGACCTGTTAAGCCTGGTTGTCGATTCTGAGAACGCAAGCCAGGCGGCTCACATTGGCCAGATTTTGCACGGCTGGCAGCGAAACAGGGAATATTCTGAGATGAATCGTGTATTACTGACGGGCGCAACCGGCTTAGTGGGATCCTGTCTGCTGCGTTTACTGATCGACGATCCGCGCGTGGATGAAATTATTGCGCCCAGCCGTCGTGCGCTTCCCGCAATGAACAAGGTCGTCAACCCTGTTGAAGCCGATCTCACGGATGTCCTGCGCCCGCTGGAGGCACCGCTGACGACGGTATTTTGCTGTCTTGGCACCACGCGTAAGCAGGCGGGCAGTAAAGCGGCCTTTATTCACGTGGATTACACGCTGGTGGTGGACACCGCCCTGAACGCGTTACGTCTGGGGGCCAGAAAGATGCTGGTGGTCAGTGCGCACGGTGCTAACCGTCACTCCCCCTTTTTATACAATCGCGTGAAAGGTGAGATGGAAAATACGCTGCGCCATCAGGCGTGGCCGAGCCTGACGGTTGTCCGGCCTTCGCTGTTGCTGGGTGAACGAAAAGATAAACGTCGGGGAGAAAGCCTGATGGCTCCGCTGTTCGCCTGGTTGCCAGGCAACTGGCGTGCCGTGTCGGCTCAGGACGTAGCTCGCTGCCTGCATCACCAGGCGTTTGCCGAAGAAAATACGGGGTTCACGCTGATCGAGTCCGGCGCGATCCCCCGTGTTTCAGCGTAGATACCAGATTTTCTGATTTCGGCTGCCGCGCCACAGGAGCGTGGCATCGCGTTCTGCCTCTTCAAACCGCCCGTCAATCACCACGTCTATCCAGGGCAGGATCGCGCGCTGTGCTGGGCTGAGTGCCTGCATGTCATAGCCGGTCCACAACCAGATATCTTTGCCTGCGCACGTCTGTTTTACCCGTTTCACTAACCGACGAACATGCGGCACGTTATGAGGATGCAGCGGATCGCCGCCGCTCAGCGATAAACCCTGACGCGGGATACGCGTATCCTGTAAATCCGCTAACAGCTGCTCCTCCATTTCCAGCGTAAACGGCACGCCGGAATCCAGCCGCCAGGTGCTCTGGTTGTAACAGCCGCGACACTGGTGCTCGCAGCCTGAGACAAACAGCGTACAGCGCGTGCCGGGCCCGTTCACGATATCCACATCGTAGTAACGATGGATGCGCATCATCCCAGCTGTCCGCTATCCAGGTGCTTCACCCGACGCTGCACTTCCTGCTGTTTACCGGCGTTAAACGGACGCGCATCCGGGCTGCCGAGATAGCCACATACGCGGCGCGTAACCGAAACCCGGGCAGGATCGTGATTGCCGCAGTTGGGGCAGGTAAAGCCGCGACTGGTGCAGGTGAATTCCCCGTTGAACCCGCATTCGTAGCACTCGTCAATCGGCGTGTTGGTGCCGTAGTAGGGCACGCGGTCATAGCTGTAATCCCACACGTCTTCCAGCGCCTTGAGGTTGTGCTGCACGTTGGGATATTCGCCGTAACAGATAAACCCGCCGTTAGCCAACGACGGATAGGGCGCTTCAAAATCGATCTTATCGTAGGGATTCACCTTCTTCTCAACGTCCAGATGGAAGCTGTTGGTGTAGTAGCCTTTATCGGTTACCCCCTTTACCACGCCAAACTGCGCGGCATCCAGACGACAGAAGCGGTCGCACAGGTTCTCACTGGGCGTGCTGTAGAGACTAAAGCCGTAGCCGGTTTCGTCTTTCCAGGCATCGGTAGCCGCACGCATATGGGCCACGATGGCAACGCCTTTAGCGCGCAGCGCCGCATCATCGAAAGGATGGTGTTGCGCGCCACTCAGGGCATTCAGGGTTTCATGCAGACCGATATAGCCCAGTGACAGCGAGGCGCGGCCATTGCGGAAAATGGGGCCAATCTCATCATCGGCATTAAGCCGCACGCCGCAGGCGCCTTCCATGTACAGGATAGGCGCAACGCGGGCTTTGGTTTTTTCGAGTCGGGCAACGCGCGTCATGAGCGCCCGCTTCGCCAGCGCCAGCCGCGCATCCAGCAAGGTCCAGAAACGGGTTTCGTCTCCGTCTGCTTCCAGCGCAATGCGCGGTAAATTAAGGCTGATGACGCCGATATTATTCCGGCCTTCATGAATCTGCTCACCGTTTTCCTCGTAAACGCCCAGAAAACTGCGGCAGCCCATGGGAGTTTTAAAGGAGCCAGTGACCTGGACCACCTGATCATAATTCAGAATGTCGGGATACATCCGCTTACTGGCACAGGTCAGCGCCAGTTGCTTAATGTCGTAGTTAACCTCTCCCGCACGGCGGTTCACGCCTTCCCGAATCGTAAAGACCAGCTTTGGGAACACGGCGGTTTTGTGATTTTTACCCAGCCCCGCCAGGCGGTTACGCAAAATGGAGGTCTGAACCAGCCGTGCCGCCCAACTCGTGCCCAGGCCAAAACCAAAGGTCACGAACGGGGTTTGCCCGTTTGCCGTGTGTAACGTATTTACCTCGTATTCCAGCGACTGGAAGGCGTCATAGCACTCTTTTTCGGTACGTTCGCGAGCATAGGCGTCCGCCTGAGGAATGTGCCAGTCCTGCGCCACGGCAAGGTGTTTTGCGAAGCTCTTTTCCACATAGGGTGCCAGCACTTCATCAATGCGGTTCAGCGTGGTTCCACCGTAAATATGGCTGGCGACCTGCGCAATGATCTGCGCCGTGACGGCCGTTGCGGTGGCGATGGATTTTGGCGGCTCGATCTCGGCATTACCCATCTTGAAGCCGTTGGTCAGCATCCCTTTCAGGTCGATCAGCATGCAGTTGAACATGGGGAAGAAGGGGGAATAATCGAGATCGTGATAGTGGATCTCGCCGCGTTCATGCGCCTGAACGACGTCCCGGGGGAGGATCTGCTGCTGCGCATAGTGCTTCGCGACGATCCCGGCCAGCAGATCGCGCTGGGTGGGGATCACTTTGCTGTCTTTATTGGCATTTTCATGCAGCAGGGCGGCGTTGGTCTGATCCACCAGACCACGAATGGCGTGATGCAGATGGCTGCGGCGCTCGCGCTCCACGTCGCTATCGTGACGATACTCAATATAGGTGCGTGCCAGCTGCGGGTAAGGCCCGGCCATGAGCGTTTCTTCCACCGCATACTGGATGTCACCGATATCCACTTCCTGACGATGGGCCAGTTGAGTGCTGACCCGATCGGCCACCGTGTCGCACCACCGTGCATCTTCCACGTTTGCCGCCCGTGCCGCAGCCTTCACTGCTGCGGCGATACGCTGTGAATCAAAGCCTACGCGGCATCCGTCGCGCTTCACCACCACCGTTGCCATTTTTTCTCCGTTAACTACATATGGGTGTGTTTTTGGATTTTAGACTCAACATGTAGTAATTGCAGTGAATTAATCGGCTTGTTTTTGACCTGAAGCAAAGAAGCCTTGAACAAGAAGATAAAATCGACACTGAAAAAAAACAGACCCGAGATCGCCTTTTCCGGCGGGCGAATTTGCTTAGCGGAGCAAAATGACTTAACTCTGTTTATCGTTCTTTTTAGCCATTGACCCGCAGGGAGCCGTGCCAATGCCGTTACGTCGAAATGTGCTGATCTGTTGTTGTGCGCTGACCTTTTCCGCCGCCGCCGATACGCTGCCGCTCATGCCGTGGCCACAGCAGGTTGAGCAACCTGCCCACGCAGGCTGGCTGACGCTCACCCCACAGCTGACGCTACAGATTGTCGGGGACACGCTGCCCGGCGCCGAAACACGCTGGCTGTCGCGCATCGCTCGCCAAACCGGCTGGCCGCTGTTACCCGCCGATCAGCCGGTTGAGCATCCCACAATTCGTATTGCCATCGCGCAGGCGGTCAACCCTGTCCCTCAGCCTGACAGCGATGAAAGTTACCAACTGGACGTCAACCGCGACGGCGTGCTGCTGAAAGCCAACAGCCGCTTTGGCGCGATGCGCGGCATGGAAACGTTACTGCAGCTGATAGAAAACAGTGCCGAAGGCACCCGCATTCCCTGGATAACGATTCACGATAAACCGCGCTTTGCCTGGCGCGGCATCCTTATCGACAGCGCCCGCCACTTTATGCCGGTCAGAACGCTGAAACGCCAGATCGATGGGATCGCGGCGGCGCGAATGAACGTGCTGCACTGGCATCTCACCGACGATCAGGGCTGGCGCTTTGCCTCCCTCCGCTATCCGCAACTGCAGCAGAAAGCCAGCGACGGGCTTTTCTATACTCAGGCGGAGATGCGTGAGGTGGTGCAGTATGCGGCTGAGCGTGGCGTGCGCGTGGTGCCGGAGCTGGATATACCCGGCCATGCCTCCGCGCTGGCGGTGGCGATGCCGGAACTGATCAGCGCGCCGGGGCCGTATCAGATGGAGCGCGGGTGGGGCGTTTTCAAACCCTTGCTGGATCCCAGCAACGAACAGGTTTATCAGGTTATTGACGCGCTGGTGGGGGAGATGGCAGCGATCTTCCCCGATCCCTACCTGCATATCGGTGGCGATGAGGTGGATCCCAGCCAGTGGCAGGCATCCGCCGCTGTTCAGCAGTTTATGCGCGATCGTGGATTAGCCGATCCCCATGCGCTGCAGGCCTGGTTCAATCAGCGCGTTGAGAAAATCCTCGAAAAACACCAGCGGCGCATGGTGGGCTGGGATGAAATTGCCCATCCCGATCTGCCGCACAGCATTCTGATTCAGTCCTGGCAGGGACAGGATGCACTGGGCACGGTAGCGAAAAACGGCTATCGCGGCATTCTGTCCACGGGTTTTTATCTCGATCAGCCTCAGCCGGCCAGCTATCACTATCGCAACGAAATCTATCCTCAGGGCCTTAACGGCCAGGATGTGGTGCAGTCGGGCGAACAGGCTCAGAGCTGGTCCTTTACCATGCCACGGTTAAAAGGCAGCCCGGTAACGGGGAGTTTCACCCTGATTAAAGGCCGCGACGGCTGGCGCGGTTTTATCGACTTTGCCGGAAAATCGCGTCGTCTGGTGAACGCCATCGACTGGCTTTCGGCGAACCGGCTGACGTTCACGGTGGATACCTGGATGGGACCGTTCAAACCGGTCGTCACCCTGGCGAACAATCAACTGAGCGGATACATGCTGGTGGGTAACGTCCGTTACGCGGCCGAAGGGCAGCGGCTCGACGCGGTGCCCAGGGGGATTCAGCCTGTGCTGCCGGATGCGCGCCAGATGCAGCAAAACCTGCTGGGCGGTGAGGCCGCGCTGTGGGCCGAAAACGTCAACAGCGCGATTATTGATACCAAACTCTGGCCGCGTGCGTTTGTGGTGGCGGAGCGGTTATGGTCAGCCCAGGATGTCACCGATCCCGACAGCATGTACCAGCGGCTGGCGGCAATGGACCGCTGGACGACCGTATCGGTGGGGCTGCAGCAGCATTATCAGGCAGACCGACAGATGACGCGGCTTGCAAACAGCACGGATATTCAGCCGCTGCGCGTGCTGGCTCAGGCGCTGGAACCGGCCCAGTATTACACTCGACAGCATCTCAAGTTTCAGGCCGGGCATTACAACTACTTTGAGCCGCTGAACCGGCTGGCCGATGTTTTACCGGCAGAAAGCGACGCCGTCAGAACACTGGATAAGCAGGTGGTCGCGCTGGTTGAAGACAGAAGCAACGTGGCGGCTGCCGCAGCTATTCGCTCTCAACTCCAACGCTGGCACGATAACGCTGCTCAGGTTGCGCCATTACTCAACGGCAGCGCGCCACTTAAGGCGCTGGAAAGCAGCGCGAAACAGGTGGATGAGCTGAGCGTCATGGGCATCAACATGGTGAATGCCTATGTCCGTAACCAGGCGTTTGGGGCCAGCGAAATGGCGCAGATGCATGCGAAGCTGGATGCGGCGGCACAGGTGCAGGACGAAACCGTCATCGCCCTTGTCAGGCCTCTTGAGGCCCTCCTCCGCGCCTTCAAATGAATAAGCGGGTGTCCTTCGCGCCGCAGGTGTCCTTGGCCGCGGCTCATCACCCCAGCCAATAAGCTGGCGTCCTTCGCGCCGCAGGTGCGTTGGCCGCGGCTCATCACCCCGGTCACTTACTGCAGTAAGCTCCCGGGGATGACTCACCTTGCCGCCTTCCTGCAACACGAATGCCACCGGCTTATTCCGCAGAAGATGAGTGATGGAAAAGACATACGGAACAATGGCTTGGGGATGATTTGGCGGATGGGTTTCCAGGGGGCGGTTATGCCGCGCTGAGCGTCGCGGCAAGGTAAAGATGAACTCAGGATGAGGTCGCTGGTCCGCCGACTGAATGACGGCGGACCAGCGTGGGACTGAACATATTGGTCACTTACTGCAGTAAGCTCCCGGGGATGACTCACCTTGCCGCCTTCCCGCAACACGAATGCCACCGGCTTATTCCCTTGAAGGTTAGGAATGGAAAAGACATTTTGAACAATGGTTTGGGGATGATTTGGCGGATGGGTTTCCAGGATGAGGTTATGCCGCGCTGAGCGTCGCGGCAAGGTAAAGATGAACTCAGGATGAGGTCGCCGGGCCGCCGACTGAATGACGGCGGACCAGCGTGGGACTGAACATAGTGGTCACTTACTGCAGTAAGCTCCCGGGGATGACTTACCTTGCCGCCTTCCTGCAACACGAATGCCACCGGCTTATTCCGCAGAAGATGAGGGATGGAAAAGAGATACGGAACAATGGCCTGAAGCTGATTCGGCGGATGGGTTTCCAGGAGGAGATTATGCCGCGCTGAGCGTCGCGGCAAGACAAGGATCAACTCAGGATGAGGTCGCCGGGCCGCCGACTGAATGACGGCGGACCAGCGTGGGACTGAACATATTGGTCACTTCCGGCAGCGGCTGTTGATGTGCCAGCGCCAGAGCCAGTTCAGCGGCCTGCTGCGCCATGGTGACAATCGGGTAACGCACCGTGGTTAAGCGAGGCCGAACGTAGCGGGAAACCAGCACGTCATCGAAGCCGATGAGTGACATCTCTTCCGGCACCTGCACGCCGTTGTCGCTCAGCACCGCCAGGGCACCGGCGGCCATGGAGTCGTTGTAGCAGGCCACGGCGCTGAAGTTTTTACCGCGCCCCAGCAACTCCGTCATCGCCTGCTCGCCGCCGACTTCGTCCGGCTCGCCCCAGGCGACCAGCCGATCGTTGCAGGGCAGGCCGTGCTCCTGCAGCGCGTCGTAATAACCCTGCAGGCGATCCTCCGCATCGGAAATCGTGTGAGTGGAGCAGATAAACGCAATATTCTGATGGCCCAGTTGAATCAGATGGCGCGTCGCCAGCCAGGCGCCGTAGCGGTCGTCCAGCGCGATGCAGCGCTTTTCAAAACCCTTCAGCAGACGGTTCAGTAAGACCATGCCCGGCATCTGCTTCATCAACACTTCCAGCTCGCTGTCGGGGATTTTCTTGGCGTGCACCACCAGCGCCGCGCAGCGATGGCGCATCAGCTGCTCAATAGCCTGCCGCTCTTTTTGCTCATTATGGTAACCGTTACCAATCAGCAGAAAGTTGCCTGTCTGGCCCGCTACTTCATCAACGGCTTTCACCATCGCGCCAAAAAACGGGTCGGAAACATCCCCGACCACCAGCCCCAGCGTTTCAGTGGACTGCTGCGCCAGCGCCCGTGCATTGGCGTTTGGATGATACTGCAGCGACTCCATCGCCTGGCTGACCGCCTGACGTGAACTGTCACTGGCTTTAGGCGAATTGTTGATGACGCGGGAAACCGTGGCGACGGAAACTCCCGCCAACCGGGCAACATCCTTAATGGTGGCCATGCGATTACCTGATTTTGGGGAAACGTTTACACATCGCACCAGTGTTACGGAAAAGCGGGCGCACATCAAGACAACAGAATGCCAGCGCTGTCGCAAACAGGGTAAAATCAGACGGTTGGTGATGCCTTCTGTTCAGGTTGCGGCCCATGCTATGCTGCTGATCCCAACACCTGCCATAGCGATGACCATGAAAACTAAAGTGCCACATCTGGCGCACTGGGGCGCCTTTACCGCGGTAAGCGAAAACGATCGTCTTATCGGCTGCGAACCTTTTTTTGCCGACGCCGATCCCTCGCCGATGCTCAACACCATCCCGGAACTGGTTTACTCAGACAAACGTATTCGCCAGCCCATGGTGCGCCGCTCATGGCTGAAATCGCGCGAAAACAGTGACCGCACGCTGCGCGGACGCGAAGATTTTGTTGCCGTTGACTGGGAGACGGCGCTGGATCTGGTGGCAGAGGAAAATCGCCGTATTCGCGAACGCTACGGTGCATCCGGCATTTTTAATGGCTCTTACGGCTGGTCATCGGCAGGGCGCGTCAATCATGCGCGTACCCTGGTGCGCCGCTTCTATTTCCAGGGCGGCGGGGGCGTCGATCAGCAAGGCAACTACAGCTGGGGCGCCGCGCAGTTTTTCCTGCCTTACGTGATGGGCACCTACATGCCGCTGACCGGGCGCGTCACCGACTGGCCGCAGGTGGTGGAACATGCGGAGGTGTTTGTCGCCTTCGGTGGGCTGGCGTTAAAAAATGCCCAGGTGGCATCCGGCGGCGCAGGCCAGCACAGCCTGAAACCGGCGCTGGAGCAGCTGGCGGCAAAAGGCACGCCGGTGATTAACATCAGCCCGATGCGCGATGACTGCCCAGAGTTTGTTAACGCGGAGTGGATCCCGATCCGGCCGAATACCGACGTGGCGCTGATGCTGGCACTCGGTTACGAAATTTGTCAGCGTGGTGCGACAGACGAGGCGTTTCTGGCCCGTCACTGCACCGGTTGGCCACAGCTACGTGCCTATCTGCTGGGTGAAAGCGACGGCATCGCCAAAACGCCCGGCTGGGCCAGCAAGATCACCGATATCCCGGCGGATCGCATTGTACATCTGGCCCGACAGCTGATCGGCAAACGCAGTTTTATCACCTGCTCCTATTCGGTTCAGCGCGCCCACCGTGGCGAACAGCCTTACTGGATGATGATCGCGCTCTCTTCCATGCTCGGGCAGCCGGGCTTGCCGGGCGCGGGCTTCTCGTTTGGACACGGCTCGATGAACAGCGTGGGCAATCCGCGTCAGGAAGGCCCCGCGCCGATGATGAGCACCGGACCGAACCCTTCAGGCCTGTCCATTCCGGTTGCCCGCATCAGTGACATGCTGCTCAATCCCGGCCAGCCTTATGGTTTCCAGGGCGAAACTCTGCACTATCCGGACATTCATATGGTGCACTGGGCGGGCGGCAATCCGTTTCACCATCATCAGCAGCTTAACCGGCTGGTGGAAGGCTGGCAGAAGCCGGATACCGTAGTGGTCCAGGATATCGTCTGGACACCTGCGGCGCAGATGGCCGATATCGTGCTGCCCGCCACCACCACGCTGGAGCGTAATGACATCGGCGGTTCATCACGTGACCGGTTTGTACTGGCAATGCACCAGGCGATTAAGCCGCAACATCAGGCACGGAACGATTTTGATATTTTTGCCGATCTCGCCGAGCGCTTAGGCTATCGCGATACCTTCACCGAAGGGCGCAACGAGATGCAGTGGATAGAACATCTCTACCAGCAATGTGCGGTGGCGCACGGCCGTCGTGGCATTCCTTTCCCTGAGTTCGGTGAGTTCTGGCAGCGTGGCTTTGTGGAGATCCCCGAAGGCGGTAAGCCTTATATCTTTATGGAAGACTTCCGCGCCGATCCCGAGGCCAACCCGATACAGACTGCCAGCGGTAAGATTGAGCTGTTCTGCCAGACCATCGCTGACTACCACCTGGAGGATATGGCCGGGCATCCGGAATGGCGTGAGCCTCAGGAATGGCTGGGCGCGGCAGCCAGCCGTGATTATCCGCTACACATGATCTCCATTCAGCCATCGGACCGGTTACACAGCCAGTTAGATGCGACGGCTACCGTTCAGAGTAACAAAACCGCCGGGCATGAAACCCTGTATATGCATCCGCAGGATGCGGCGGTGCGGGATATCGGAGACGGTGACGAAATAGAGGTCAGCAATGCGCGCGGCAGAATACTGGCCGGCGTGCGTCTGACTGAGGGGCTGAAGCAGGGCGTGGTGATCATTTCCACCGGCGCCTGGTTTGATCCCGGTTTTGGCAAAGCGTGGCAGCCGTTTGACCGGGCGGGCAACCCCAATGTGTTAACCCTGGATATCGGCACGTCATCCCTGACGCAGGGACCCAACGCCATGAGTTGCCTGGTTGACATTAAAAAACATGCCGTTTGCACAAAAGCCTAAGGTTCACACGGCTGGTTACATTTTGCAGGCATCTGTTGCGTTTCAGTCGTGGCGAAAAAGCCGTTTCGCTTGCTACATTCAGGATCCCAGAGGTATTGATGGGTGAACATCAACTGATTTTTTCTTGATTACACCGACCTGCGTAGATACGCAGGTTTTTTTTGCCCGAAATAAACTGAACGATAACGAACTGATACACAGTTTTCCTGTGTTTTTACCCGTGCTTTGATTATAACTGCGGGATTGACCTCTTTTTTTTAAGCGCAGCGGATTGCCATGCCCCGGATTAAAAAATTACTGGGTAAAGACCAGATAAAAGCCCCGTTTAACCCTTTCCGTTTTCGCCTGATCTGCCTGGGCGTATTTACCTGCATGGCTGTTCTGCTGGTGCGCGTCGCCGATTTGCAGTTTCTTAATCAGCCCATGCTGGAACACGAGGCCGATCAGCGCTCGCTGCGTACCGTTACGCTTCCGACCAGCCGTGGCACCTTACTGGATCGCAACGGCGAAGCTCTGGCGCTCAGCGTACCGTCGCGGGATGTCATCGCCGATCCGCAGCGCGTGCTGGAGAGCAACCCTGATTTTACCAGCGCCAAGTGGGCCTATCTGGCGGCGGCATTAAGTATGCGACCAGAAGAGGTCGCGGCGCAGATCACCGCTAACCCCAAACGTCGTTTTCTCTATCTCGGGCGCAAAGTCGAACTGGGGATCGCCAAAGATATTAAAGATCTGAAGCTTAAAGGCATCAGTGAAGTCTACGACGACAGTCGCTTTTATCCGATGAGCGAAGCCTCCGCGCCGCTGATTGGTATTGTGGGGGCCGATAACACCGGCCTCAACGGACTGGAAAAGGGCTTTGATAAAGTCCTGCAGGGCCAGCCGGGTAAAGAAGTCTACCGGCAGGATGCGGCGGGGAATATTATCGCGATGATTAGCTACCAGCCGCCCACTCAGCCGCCGACGGTGCAGCTCAGCATTGATAAATTCAGCCAGTACACGCTCTACAGTAAGCTGCGCGATGGCGTGCTGCTAAACAAGGCGGATTCGGGCGCGGCGGTGCTGGTTAAAATTGATACGGGCGAGATTCTGGCGATGGCCTCTTATCCCTCGTTCAACCCCAACAACTATCAGGGGGCAACCCCAGCGCAGATGCGCAATACCGCCATTAATGACAGCTACGAGCCGGGTTCAACGGTAAAACCCCTTGTGGTGATGGAAGGGCTGGAACGTCACCTCGTCCGGCCGGATTCCGTGCTGGATACCACGCCTTACCGGGTTAACGGCCACCTGATCCGCGACGTCGGTCACTGGCCGCGCCTGACCATGACCGGCATTTTGCAAAAATCGAGCGACATCGGCGTTTCTCATATCGCCCTGGCGATGCCGGCGGAAGCCCTGGTGAACACCTACTATGCATTTGGCCTGGGTAAACCCACCGGGCTGGGGCTGACCGGCGAAAGCGTAGGGTATTTCCCGCTGCACCGCACGCGCTGGGCCGATATCGAACGCGCGACCTTTTCCTTCGGCTACGGTTTGCGCGTCACGCCGCTGCAAATTGCCCGTGAATACGCCACGCTGGGTTCCTATGGCGTTTATCGTCCGCTGTCGATCACCAAAGTGACGCCGCCGGTGCTGGGCAAGCAGGTCGCTAATCCGGAAACGGTCAAGGAAGTGGTGCACATGCTGGAAAGTGACGTCCTGCCGGGCGGTACCGGACTGAAAGCGGCGGTACCGGGCTATCGACTGGCCACCAAAACCGGTACGGCTGAAAAGATGGGCAGCAGCGGGAAGTATGATGGCGGTTATGTGAACTACACCGCAGGTATTGCCCCGGCCAGCCATCCTGAGGTGGCGCTGGTGGTAATGATTAACCATCCTACCGCGGGCGATCACTTCGGTGGCTCCGTAGCCGCGCCGGTGTTCGGTAACATCATGGGGCCGGTGCTCAAGCACATGAATATTGCCCCGGATGCCATCTACAGCAAGCCTGTGGATAGCGGTTCAGATAAATCCTAACCAAATCAAACTGTAAGTGAGGTGTGGATGTTTTTACACCTCGTTTCATTTCGCCGAATTCATTTTCCTTTTTCACCTGTCACTGACTCCTGCAGGGTGAGAGTATGGACATCCCAGAGGTATTGATGGGTGTGAAAACGGGCACTGCTCCGGCAAGGCCAATCGTTATTACACCAACCCACGCAGATGCGTGGGTTTTTTTTGCCCACTATTCCGGCCGCCAGCCCCTGTTATTCGTGCGGGTCCACCCCGTGGGCAGGGGACTGGTAAGGTTTCTTAACGCAACCCTTACGGTTTGGCGATGGAAAGTCGTAACACAAGTAGCCGATAATCTTTGCAGATGCCGTTTCGACGATGCCTCCCATCCGGAGGATTTCTTTTATCCCTGTTTACCTGAAGAGTTCGATGACTACTCACGCTCCCCGTACCCGTGGTTCCCGCTGGCTGAAATGGCTGCTTCTGCTCATTGCGCTGTTAATCGTTGCCGCCGTGGCATGGCGACTGATGGGCCATAAAGGCGCAGGCGGCACCCTGCCCGCGCGCGGTCATGCCGGACGCCATGGCGGCCCTGGTATGCTGAAAGGCGGCACGACGCTGGTTCACAGCGGCACCGCCAGCACCGCCGATGTGCCGGTCTATCTCTACTCGCTGGGTACGGTGATCCCCAATGCCAGCGTAACGGTCACCAGCCGGGTAGACGGTCAACTGGAGAAGGTTTACTTCACCGAAGGGCAGAAGGTTGAAGCGGGCCAGCTGCTGGCGCAGATCGATCCCCGCAGCTACGAGGCCACGCTGAATCAGTATCAGGGGGAGCTCAGCGAAAATATGGCGTTGCTGAAAAGTGCCGAACTGACGCTGGCACGCTACCGTAAACTGGCGGCCCAGGACTCGCTGTCCCGCCAGGATTTAGATACGCAAATCGCGACCGTGGGACAGTATCGCGGCGCAGTGGCTGCCGATCAGGCCCAGATTGCCAGCGCCAGGCTGAATATTGGCTATGCGCGCATCACCGCACCCGTCAGTGGTCGGGTAGGGCTGCGTCAGGTCGATCCGGGCAATATGATTCAGAGTGCCTCCACGACCGGGCTGGTGACCATTACCCAGATGCAGCCTGCCGCCGTTACTTTTAGCGTGCCCCAAAGTCATATCCCGACGCTGGTAAAAGCCCTTCATCACGATCGGACACTGCCCGCCACCGCCTTCGATCAGGATAACCAGCATGCCCTGAGTCAGGGGCAGGTGAAATTTATCAGCAACGAGATCGACACGGCGACCGGCACCATTACGCTGAAAGCCATGTTCGCTAACGACGACGAGGCGCTGTACGCCAACCAGTTTGTGAACCTACGCCTGCAAACCAGCGTGCTGAAAGGCGCCACCATTATTCCGGCGCAGGCGTTACAGTTGAGCAGCGACGGCAGCTTTGTTTTTATCATCAATAAAGACAACACCGTGACGCGCCAGCCGGTTACGGCAGGTCCGGCTTACGGTGAGACGTGGCAGGCTATTCTGCAGGGCGTGAAGCCTGGCGACCGTCTGGTCACGGAAGGGATCGATCGCCTGACCAACGGCAGTAAAGTTTCGGTCGCGGACAGCACCCAACCGACCCCACCGGCTGAGGCACAATGAACCCGTCACGCCTCTTTATTCTGCGTCCGGTCGCCACCATCCTGCTGATGGCGGGCGTGCTGATCGCTGGCCTGTTTGCTTACCGGTTTCTTTCAACGTCGGCGCTGCCGCAGGTCGATTACCCAACTATTCAGGTGACAACGCTCTATCCCGGTGCCAGCCCGGACGTAATGGCATCGACGATCACTTCACCGCTGGAGCGCCAGCTGGGACAGATGTCAGGCCTGAGCCAGATGAGCTCGACCAGCTCAGGCGGATCGTCGATCATCACCCTGACGTTCAGCCTGGATCTGTCGCTGGATGTGGCCGAGCAGGAGGTGCAGGCCGCCATCAACGCCGCCAATAATTTGCTGCCGACCGATCTGCCCACGCCGCCCACCTATAAAAAGGTCAATCCGGCCGACAGTGCGGTCATCACCTTAGCTGCCAGCTCGGATACTCTGCCGCTGACGCAGGTTCAGGACCTGGTGAATACCCGCGTTGCGCTCAAGCTCTCGCAAATTTCCGGCGTGGGCATGGTAACGCTCGCGGGCGGTCACCAACCGGCAATTCGCGTGCAGATGAACCCTCAGGCGCTGGCGGCCCATGGCCTGACGCTGGAAGACGTGAATACGCTTATCGGCAACAGCAACGTCAAAGGCTCCAAGGGCGGATTTGACGGCCGCTATCACTCCGTCACCATTGACGCCAACGACCAGCTGCGCACCGCCGCCGAATACGGCAACCTGATTCTGACCTACCAGAACGGCGCCGCCCTGAGGCTGAAGGACATCGCCCATATTGAGCAGGGACCGGAGAACAGCTTTCAGTCTGCCTGGGCCAACAACCACCCGGCCATCGTGATCGGCGTGCAGCGCCAGCCGGGGGCGAATGTCATCCAGGTGGTGGACAGCATCAAGGCGCAGTTGCCCACGCTGCAGGCCGCGCTGCCCGACGGCGTGAAAATGACCATCCTGTCCGATCGTACCCAAACCATTCGCGCCTCCATCAGCGATGTCCAGTTTGAGCTGATGCTTTCCATTGCGCTGGTGGTGATGGTGACCTTTCTGTTCCTGCGTAACGTGGCGGCCACGCTGATCCCCAGCGTGGCGGTACCGCTTTCGCTGGTGGGAACCTTTGGCGTGATGTATCTCGCCGGCTTCAGCCTCAATAACCTGTCGTTGATGGCGCTGACGATTGCCACCGGTTTTGTGATCGACGACGCGATCGTGGTGGTCGAGAATATTTCCCGGCGGCTGGAAGCAGGGGAGCCACCGCTGGAGGCGGCGTTAAAGGGATCGCAGCAGATTGGCTTTACCATCATCTCTCTGACCTTTTCCCTGATTGCGGTGCTGATTCCGCTGTTGTTTATGGGCGATGTGGTGGGGCGCCTGTTTCGCGAGTTTGCCATCACGCTGGCGGTATCCATTCTGGTTTCAATGCTGGTCTCGCTGACCTTAACGCCGATGCTATGTGCTTACCTGCTGCACTTTGTTCCGCCCGAGAAGCAGTCCCGTTTCGCGCGCAAAGGCGGCGAGGTTTTTGATTGGCTGATTCGCGGATACGATCGCCTGCTGACCCGGGTGCTGGATCATCAGAAACTGACGCTGCTGGCGGCGCTGGCAACCTTTGCTCTCACCGCGCTGCTGTATATCCTTGTCCCCAAAGGCTTCTTCCCAACTCAGGATACCGGGTTGATTCAGGGCGTGACCGTGGCCACGCAGGACGTCTCTTTTACCGAGATGGCGAAGCGCCAGCAGGCGCTGTCTGCGGTGATCATGCAGAATCCGGCGGTTGAGAGCGTCTCTTCGACCATCGGTATTGACGGCAACAACACCAGCCTGAACAGCGGTCGGTTGCAGATCAACCTGAAGCCCTTTGGTCAACGCGACGACAAAGCCGGTGCAATCATCAAACAGCTGCAGCAGGCGGCAACGCGCGTGGTCGGCATTCAGCTCTATCTGCAACCGGCACAGGATCTGACGGTTAACGATCAGGTCACGCCGAGCCAGTATCAGTTCACCCTTGACGATGCCAACAGCGAAGACCTGGTGACCTGGTCGCCGAAACTGGTGGCGGCCTTGCAGAAACGGCCAGAGTTCAACGGCGTGGTAAGTAACCTACAGGATCAGGGCCAGGTGGCTTATGTCGAGCTGAACCGGGACAAAGCCGCGCGGTTGGGCGTGACCGCAGCGGACGTTGATACCGCGCTCTACAGCGCGTTTGGACAGCGGCTGGTCTCGACGATCTTTACCCAGTCGAATCAGTATCGCGTGGTGCTGGAAGTCGCTCCGCAATACCAGCAAAGCCCGGCCGCTTTCGACGATGTGTATCTGAAACCCTCTGCCAGCACGTCCAGCACCGCATCAGACAGCACCTCTGCCAGCAGCAGCCCGGATACCTCATCAGCCTCAACCGCCACCAGCACGGCCACAACCACCAGCAGCGGCATGGTCAGGCTGACCGCCATCGCCACGATCCACCAGCGGACCGGGTCGCTGATGCACATGCGGCTGAATCAGTTTCCGGCGGTGATGATCTCCTTCAATCTCAATGACGGCTATTCGCTGGAAGATGCGCAGAACGCCATTACCAAAGTGACTGCGCAGCTGCAGCTGCCCTCGGCGATTACGCTGCGCTATCAGGGAGAAACCTCGGCGTTTCAGAGCGCCACAGGTAACACGCTGTGGCTGATACTGGCGGCCCTGCTGACGATGTATGTGGTATTGGGCATTCTGTATGAAAGCTTTATCCATCCGGTGACGATCCTCTCGACACTGCCCTCCGCGGCGGTCGGGGCGCTGTTAACCCTGTTGCTGGCGAATACGGCGTTCAGCCTGATTGCGCTGATCGGGGTGATTCTGCTCATCGGCATCGTGAAGAAGAACGCCATCATGATGATCGATTTTGCGCTGGAGGCCGAAAACAAGCAGCATCTCTCCCCCCGGGAAGCCATTCATCAGGCCTGTCTGCTGCGTTTCCGCCCGATACTGATGACCACCATGGCGGCGCTGCTGGGCGCACTGCCGCTGATGCTCGCGTCCGGATCGGGTGCCGAGTTGCGGCAGCCGCTGGGGCTGGTGATTGTCGGCGGATTGATCGTCAGCCAGGTACTGACGCTGTTCTCCACGCCGGTGATCTATCTGTGGTTTGATGGGATTGCCCAGCGCGGCAATGCCTGGGTGAAACGCCGTCAGCAACAGGCGCGGAGCGGGCAATGAACCTGACCCGGCTGTTTATCTTCCGCCCGGTCGCCACGCTGCTGCTGACGATGGCGATTCTGCTGCTTGGCGTGCTGGGCTACCGCCTGTTGCCGGTGGCCCCGCTGCCGCAGGTGGATTTCCCGACTATTATGGTTAATGCCAGCCTGGCCGGTGCCAGCCCGGAAACCATGGCGGCAACGGTTGCCACGCCGCTGGAACGCTCGCTGGGGCAGATTGCCGGTATCACCGAGATGACCTCAAACAGCTCGCAGGGCTCCAGCACCATCATTTTACAATTCGAACTTAACCGGGATATCAACGGCGCGGCACGCGACGTGCAGGCGGCGATCAACGCGGCACGCAGCCTGCTGCCAAGCGCGATGGCATCGCTGCCGACCTACCACAAAGCCAACCCCTCGGATGCACCGATTGTCATGCTGGCGCTGACCTCCGCCACCCGCTCGCCGGGTGAGCTCTACGATCTGGCCGAAAGTAAAATCGAACAGGCGATGGGGCAGATCAAGGGCGTGGGCGACGTGTCATTAATGGGAAGCGCGCTGCCTGCGGTCCGCATCGATCTGCAGCCGCTTAAGCTCATCCATGCGGGTATTTCGCTGGATACGGTGCGCAGCGCGGTGGCCAACAGCACCACCACGCTGCCTAAAGGCTCGCTGCAGGGCAGCAGCCAGTCGTGGATGGTGGACGGCAATGGCCAACTGGACAAAGCCGCCAGCTATCGCAACCTGATTATCAGCAACAAAGACGGCAATGTCGTGCGCCTGGGCGACGTCGCCAGCGTGTACGATTCAGTGGAGGATCGCTATCAGGCCGGCTTCCTCAATGCCCAACCGGCGGTCATGGTGGGCATCAAGCGCCAGGCGGGCGCCAACATGCTGGACACGATCGATGCCATCAAAGCCCGCCTGCCTGCCCTGGAAAAAGATCTGCCTGCCGATACTCAGCTTAAGGTGGTGGTGGACCGTTCGCCCGGCGTGCGCGCCTCGCTATACGATACCGAAGAAACGCTGCTGATTGCGGTGCTGCTGGTGATTGCGGTGGTGTTTGTCTTTTTACGCAACCTGCAGGCGGTGATTATTCCGGCCCTGGCGCTACCGGTCTCGCTGATCGGAACCTGTGCGGTGATGTACCTGCTGGGTTACAGCCTGGATAACCTGTCGCTGATGGCGCTGATCATCGCCACGGGATTCGTGGTCGATGACGCCATCGTGGTGCTGGAAAATATCACCCGCCATATTGAAGCCGGCCAGCGCCCGCTGCGTGCGGCCATCCGCGGTGCGCGGGAGGTCAGCTTTACCGTGCTGTCGATGACGGTCTCACTGATTGCCGTGTTTATTCCCATCCTGCTGATGGGCAGCCTGCTGGGGCGGCTGTTTCGCGAGTTTGCGATCACGCTAACCGTTTCACTGGTGATTTCGATGTTTGTCTCGCTGAGCCTGACGCCGATGCTCTGCGCGCGGCTGCTGAAACCGAAACCCAACGTGAGCAAGCGCCCGCATCCGCTCTATCAGTGGATTGAAAATCAGTTAAACCACGCGCTTGCGGCCTACTCGCGCGGTCTCAACTGGGTCATGCGCCATCAGAAACTGACCCTGCTTAGCCTGCTGCTCACCGTGCTGCTTAACCTGTTTCTCTATACGGTGGTGCAGAAAGGCTTTTTCCCCGAACAGGATACGGGCCTGCTGATGGGTGCCTTACGGGCGGATCAGAATATTTCGTTTCAGGCGATGAAGCCGAAGATGCTGCAGTTCACCAACATCATTCGGTCCGATCCTGCCGTTGAAAGCGTGATGTCATCCATGGGCAGCGGGATGTTTGGCTCGCGCAATAACGCCGACTTTTTTGTCCGGCTTAAAGCTTTTGACAAGCGTGATGCCACGGCCAGCCAGGTGGCTAACCGCTTAAGCCAGAAAACCAGTAAGATCCCCGGCGCGCAGCTGTTTCTGATGGCGGCGCAGGATCTGCACATCGGCGGGCGCAGTGCCAATGCCACCTATCAGTACAGCCTGCAGGCGGACGATCTGGCCCTGCTGCGCGAGTGGACGCCTAAAGTCCAGGCGGCACTGGCGGCGATTCCGCAGCTCAACAGCGTTGATTCCGATGCGCAAACCGGCGGTCAGGAAGTGATGCTGACGATCGACCGCGACCAGGCCACCCGGCTGGGGGTGAATGTGAAGATGCTGGACACGATGCTGGATAACGCGTTCAGCCAGCGCCAGATTGCCACGCTGTACCATACGCTCAATCAGTATCACGTGGTGATGTCGCTGCAGGACAGCGATACCCGCGATCCGGCGATATTGCAGCAGCTGTACGTCATTAACGACAGCGGCGACCGCATTCCGCTGTCGGCCTTTGTCAGCTTCACGGGCGGCAATGCCCCGCTGACGGTGACGCATCAGGGGCAGTCAGCTACCAGCACCGTGGCCTTTAACCTGAATGACGGCGTCTCGCTGGAGCAGGCGGAGGCGCTGATCAAACAGGCGATGGCCCAGATTGGCTTGCCCTCAACCATTCAGGCGGGCTATGCCGGCACAGCGGCCGAATTTAATCAACTGACCGCCACGATGCCGTGGCTGATTGTGGCGGCGCTGGTGGCGGTCTATATCGTTCTTGGCGTGCTGTATGAGAGCTATATTCATCCGCTGACGATTCTGTCGACATTGCCCTCGGCGGGCGTGGGCGCGCTGCTGCTGCTGTTACTGACTAATACGCAGCTCACGGTGATCGCGCTGATCGGCATTATCCTGTTGATCGGTATCGTAAAAAAGAACGCGATTATGATGATCGACTTTGCCATTGATGCCGAGCGGCGGCTTGGCCTGTCACCGCAGCAGGCGATTACCCAGGCCTGCCTGATGCGTTTTCGCCCCATTATGATGACCACGCTGGCCGCGTTCTTCGGGGCGCTGCCGCTGGCGTTGGGCAGCGGCGGTGATGCCGACTTACGCAGCCCGCTCGGCATTGCCATCGCCGGGGGGTTAGCGCTGAGCCAGCTGCTGACGCTGTTTACCACACCGGTTATTTATCTGTGGCTCGATCGCCTGAGCCGTGCCACCCAACGTCAATGGCGTCGTCTGCGCCATGCGGGAACCTGAATCATGAAATCACGTCTTCCGGCCGTGCTGGTGCTGCTGTTGAGCGGCTGTACTGTTGGCCCCGATTACCAACGCCCTTTGATGGCGATGCCGGTTCACTACAAAGAGGCCAGAGGCTGGCAGCAGGCAGCGCCCCAGGACGATCGGCACAAGGGCGAATGGTGGTCGGTGTACCAGGATGCCACGCTAAACAGCCTGCTCAGTCAGGTCAGCCTCTCTAACCAGAATGTGGCTGAATACGCGGCGCAGTACCGCCAGGCGCAGGCGCTGGTGGCGCAGTCCCGGGCGGCGCTGTTTCCCACCCTGGATTATGACGCCAGTACGACGCGGAGCGGCAGCCACACTGACAGCACGCGCACCACCAGCAGCAGCCATCAGGCGGCGCTGAATGCCAGTTGGGAGCTGGATTTATGGGGCAAACTGCGTCGGACACGGGAAGAGGATCAGGCCAGCGCGCAGGCCAGCGCAGCGGAACTCGCCAATATCACCCTGAGCGCCCAGACCGAGCTGGCGGAAGACTACTTCCAGTTGCGCATCATGGACGAAAAAATTGGTTTGTATCAGCAGAGCATCGCCGCCTATCAGCGTTATCTGAGCGTGATACAGAACCAGTATCAGGCGGGAACGGAATCCCGCGCCACGGTGGCTCAGGCGCAGCAACAGCTGGAGAGCGCCAGCGCCTCGGCCCAGGATTATCAGTGGCAGCGTGCCCAGATGGAACATGCGATCGCCCTGCTGGTGGGCAAAGCGCCTGCGGATTTCAGCCTGCCTGCCGCAACCCTGACGGCAACCTTACCGGCGATCCCCGGCGGCTTACCGGCCGAACTGCTGCAGCGCCGTCCCGATATCGCCATGGCCGAGCGTAAAATGGCGGCAGCCAACGCGGCGATCGGGGTTGCCACCGCCGGGTACTATCCCGATCTCACCCTCAGCGCCAGCGGCGGCGTGAGCGCCTCTGCGCTGCATAACCTGTTCGCGTTACCTAACCGCGTCTGGTCGCTGGGACCCGAGCTGAGCGGCTCGCTGCTGGACTTTGGCGCCACCTCGGCCAGTGTGGATCAGGCCCGCGCTGCCTACGATGCCAGCGTGGCGAACTATCGACAGACGGTGCTGACGGCGATGCAGGATGTCGAAGACCGCCTGGTGGAACTGAACACGCTGCAGGGCGAAATCGCCGCACAGCAGCGCGCCACCGCCGCCGCGCAGACTTCGGCGCAGGTCACACGCAATCAGTATGAGGCCGGGATGATTGACTATCTGGATGTGGCGACAACCGAAAACAGCAGCCTGAGCGCGCAACAAAGTTTACTGACGCTGAAAAGCACACAGTGGGTCAGTAGCGTGGCGCTGATCGCGGCGCTGGGCGGCGGCTGGCATACCGCACCATGAAGGCGGCATAGCGCTGAAATCTGCCAATAATCAGTTGTCGATTACGGCTAAATCCTGCATCGTGAGTGGCTATTTTTAAGATGCTAAGGAGCCGGCATGTTATTCACCTTTTTCCGCCTGGTATTCCGCCTGCTGTGGCGGGTTGAACTCCGGGGCGATCTCGCTGAACTGCATAAGCAGAAGGTGCTGATTACCCCGAATCACACCTCGTTTCTGGATGGGGCGCTGCTGGCGCTGTTTCTGCCCATCAAACCGGTTTTTGCGATTTACTCATCGATCAGCGAGCACTGGTTTTTACGTCTCATCAAGCCGTACGTGGATTTTGTTCCGCTCGATCCCACTAAACCTTTGGGGCTGAAGCAGCTGGTGCGGCTGATCGACAGCGGGCGTCCGGTGGTCATTTTCCCGGAAGGCCGGATTACCGTCACCGGATCGCTGATGAAAATTTACAGCGGGGCCGGATTTGTCGCGGCAAAATCTGGTGCCACCGTGGTGCCGATGCGCATTGAAGGCGCGGAGTTTACGCCGTTTGGTCGCCTGGCGGGCGTCTTTAAGCGTCGTTTGTTTCCGCGCATCACACTCAGCGTTTTACCCGGCACCCATATTCCGATGCCTGAAGCGAAACGCGCCCGTGATCGTCGCGTGCTGGCCGGTGAACACCTGCATCACATTATGATGGAAGCACGCATGGCCGTGCGCCCACGGGAAACCCTGTTTGAGGCATTTCTCAATGCCCGCCAGCGCTACGGCGCGTTTAAACGCTGCATTGAAGACGTGAATTTCAAACCGGACAGCTATACCGGTTTACTGAAAAAAGCGTTGGGCGTCGGACGGATTCTGGAGCGTTACAGTCAGCCCAACGAGTACGTAGGGCTGCTGCTGCCTAACGCCACGGTCACCGCGGCGGCTATCCTGGGCGCTTCCCTGCGTGGGCGCGTGCCTGCGATGCTGAACTATACCGCTGGCGTAAGCGGCATGCGCGCGGCGCTGACCGCATCAAAAGTGAAAACCGTGTTTACGTCCCGCCAGTTTCTGGACAAGGGCAACCTGTGGCACCTGCCGCAGGGCCTGACAGAGGTACAGTGGATCTACCTGGAAGATCTGAAGGATACCGTCACGCTCAAAGACAAGCTCTGGATACTGGCGCATCTGATCGCGCCGCGCCAGGCCCAGGTGGCGCAGCAGCCGGAAGAGGCGGCGATGGTGCTGTTTACGTCGGGATCGGAAGGCCATCCCAAAGGCGTGGTGCACTCGCACAAAAGCCTGCTGGCCAACGTTGAACAGATCCGTACTGTGGCAGACTTTACGCCGCGCGACCGTTTTATGTCGGCCCTGCCGCTGTTTCATGCTTTTGGCCTGACCGTGGGGCTGTTTACACCGCTGATGACCGGAGCGCAGGTCTTTCTCTATCCCAGCCCGCGGCACTACCGGATCGTGCCGGAGCTGGTTTACGACCGTAACTGCACCGTTCTGTTTGGGACCTCCACCTTCCTGGGTAACTATGCCCGCTTTGCCCAGCCCTATGACTTTGCGCGACTGCGCTACGTGGTGGCCGGGGCAGAGAAGTTGCAGGAAACCACGCGCCAGCTGTATATGGACAAGTACGGCATTCGTATTCTGGAAGGCTATGGCGTCACCGAATGCGCGCCGGTGGTGGCGATCAACGTGCCGATGGCCGCGAAAGCGCATACCGTGGGCCGTATCCTGCCGGGAATGGATTCTCGCCTGATGTCGGTGCCGGGCATCGAAAACGGCGGGCAGCTACAGCTGCGTGGCCCTAACATCATGAAGGGCTATCTGCGGGTCGAGAACCCCGGCGTGCTGGAAACCCCGGCAGCTGATAACGGCGAAGGCCAGAGTGAAGCGGGCTGGTACGATACCGGCGATATCGTCAGCTTTGATGAGGGCGGCTTCTGCCAGATTCAGGGGCGAGCCAAACGCTTTGCCAAAATAGCCGGTGAGATGGTGTCACTGGAGGTGGTCGAGCAGATTGCCCTGAAGGCCTCTTCGGATAAACAGCATGCGGCCTCGCTGCGCCCTGACGGTAATCGGGGTGAAGCATTGGTGCTGTTTACTACCGACAGCGAACTGGCACGCGAGAGCCTGCAAAAAGCCGCGCGTGAGCTGGGGGCTGCCGAGCTGGCCGTACCTCGCGACATTCGCGTGGTAAAAACGTTGCCCCTCCTGGGCAGTGGTAAACCTGACTATGTCACGCTGAAAAACATGGCGGAAGAGGAACAGGCATGATCGTAGAACGTGATGCGCCGTTATTGTCGCGCGGCATGATAGCGGTAATGGTGGCGCAGTTTTTCTCCGCGTTCGGCGATAATGCCCTGCTGTTTGCCACCCTGGCATTATTAAAAAACCAGTTCTATCCCGACTGGAGCCAGCCGATCCTGCAGATGCTGTTTGTGGCAACCTATATCCTGCTGGCCCCGTTTGTGGGGCAGATGGCGGATAGCTTTGCCAAAGGGCGGGTCATGATGTTCGCCAACAGCCTGAAGCTACTGGGTGCGATGATCATCTGCTTTGGCTTCAATCCCTTCCTGGGTTACACCCTGGTGGGGATCGGCGCGGCGGCGTATTCGCCCGCCAAATACGGCATTCTTGTGGAAATCGCCCATGACGAGAAGCTGGTCAAAGCCAACGGGCTGATGGAAGCTTCCACCATTGCGGCGATCTTACTGGGCTCGGTGGCGGGCGGCATCCTGGCTGACTGGAACCTGGTTGCCGCGCTGGCGGTCTGTGCCTTGACCTATGCCGTGGCGGTAACGGCGAACCTGTTTATCCCTAAACTGCACGCCGCGCGTCCCGGCCAGAGCTGGAACTTCGCGGCCATGCTGCGCAGCTTTATTGCCGCAACGCGCGTACTGTGGAACAACGCTGAAACGCGTTTCTCCCTGCTCGGGACCAGCATGTTCTGGGGCGCAGGCGTCACGCTGCGTTTTCTGCTGGTATTATGGGTGCCGGTGGCGTTGGGGATCCAGGATAACAAAACCCCGACCACGCTGAATGCCATGGTGGCGGTCGGTATCGTCGTGGGCGCGGCGCTGGCGGCAAGGCTGGTTACGCTGGAGACCGTGCGCCGCTGTATGCCTGCCGGTGTGCTGATTGGGATCGTGGTGGTGATTTTCTCGCTGCAACATACGCTGCTGAATGCTTACCTGCTGCTGTTAGTGATTGGCGTACTCGGCGGTTTCTTCGTGGTTCCGCTTAACGCGCTGCTGCAGGAGCGGGGCAAACAGAGCGTGGGATCCGGTAATGCCATCGCGGTACAGAACCTCGTTGAAAACACCGCCATGCTGGTGATGCTTGGGCTGTATACCTTAGCCATACGGGCTGGCGCGCCCGCGGTGGCGACCGGCATGGGCTTCGGCGCACTGTTTGCACTGGCGATTGCCGTGCTCTGGCTGTGGCGGCCGTCCTCCCGCCCTTGATGTCACCACGGCGGGGCGCGCTGGCCCCGCCGTTTGGCTTTTCCTTCCTGCCTCGAAATCAACGTCTCTCCCTCTGTCACAATCCTTTAATTACCGATACAGTATATTCAAAATAATATAGTTTGTTTGGTGATTGTTTTTGTTTGTTATTTTATTTTATTTTATTCACGATAATTTTTTACGATGCATAATTAATTTAAACTTGAAATCGAATTCAACGTTAAAAATTTTGAAATAAATATTTATTTAATATTGCCGATTAATTTCTGGCTTCCTTCGGGAATTAGCTCGGAGGAAAGAAAGGAGCTCGGTTTAATGAATATGACGCAAAGACTCTCTCTGGCTTTTTCGCTTTTAGCAGGTTCGTTAATTATTCTAGGGATCGTAACTATTTCACTTCTCGCGGGTTTTCAGGCGCGATTTGAATATGTGCAGGTCAACACGATTGATTCGCTCAAGGTGCTGAACCGGTTGGTGGACGAAAGTAATCGCCTCTCCGTGGCGTTATATCGTCATCAGACCGAAGACGAGAACGGTAAACTGGCCAGCCTTGAAGCTGTGATCCAAAAACGCATTGAGGATATTTCGACATTAACAAAATATTATGTCGATAATGATATTACTAATGACGAGGATCGGGCGATGACGGATAAGTCACTCCAGCTGATCGCGGCGGTAAAACAAAACCTTCCGGCGTTTCTTAACGCCTCCCGATCGCATCAGAACGCACTCAGCCTGGCGCTGTTAAGTGATGATGAAGGCATCGGCGGCGCCATCACCCAACTCAAAAGCAGTTATCGCAATCAGTTTGACTTTAACAGCAAAATTGGCGAAGCGTTGCGCCTGCAAAACCAACATATCTACCTGCAGACCAAATGGGGCATGGCCGCTGGTATTGCCCTGACGATTATCGGGCTGGGCATGCTGACGATCTTCACCATCCTGCGCGTCCGCCGCAGCCTGAAGGCCATCGGTGATGTGATGGAGCGCGCCAGCACCCGTCTTGATCTCTCCCTAAAGGCGGATGACAGTCGCCGCGATGAAGTCGGCATCATGGCGCGGTCGTATAATCGCCTGATGGAAAGCATCTCTTCTGCCCTGCACGCGGTCAGCAGCGCCTCACAGTCGGTCAGCAGTGCATCGGCACAGATTGCGGCAGGCAATGAAGATTTGTCGGCCCGCACGGAAGAGCAGGCGGCCTCGCTGGAGCAAACCGCGGCCAGCATGACCCAAATCAGCGAAACCGTCAGGCAGACCGCAGACAACACGCGCCAGGCAAGTCACCTTGCAGAAAACACGCGCAATCTCTCTGACACCAGTTCTGCGGCACTCAATACCATGCTGAATACCATGGCCTCGATTCGCGACAGTTCGGGCAAGGTGGGCGACATCATCACCCTGATTGAAGGCATTGCGTTTCAGACCAACATTCTGGCGCTCAATGCGGCGGTTGAAGCGGCACGTGCCGGCGAACATGGGCGCGGCTTTGCCGTCGTAGCAGGCGAAGTGCGCAACCTGTCGCAGCGTTCCACCACCGCTGCCCGTGAAATCAAAGGGCTGATTCAGTCGTCGAACGCGTTGATCGAATCGGGAACCTCCCAGGCGGATAACGTGAACCACAATATGGAGACGATGCGCGGTGCGGTCAGTCAGGTCACCGATCTGGTTAACGAAATCGCTGCGGCGGCCACCGAGCAGAGTCAGGGAATTTCGCAGGTCCATCAGGCGGTCAATCAGATGGACGATGTGACTCAGCAGAATGCGGCCCTGGTCGAAGAAGCCTCAGCCGCGTCGCTCTCTCTACAGGAACAGGCCGATACGCTTGCTGCGCTGGTGCGGAAGTTTACGCTTGCCGGTCCGTCGGCCTCAGGGGAGACGCCACAGCGCAACCCTGCAGCCGTCAGGGCACCTAAACCGGTGCTGGCACTGGCGACAAGTGGGCAGGATAACTGGCAGCGTTTTTAAGCGGACGGTTTGAAAATATAACGAAAGGTCGGCGGTCAGTTACGCCAGACTGAAAGCCGCGTGCGCACGCAGTGCGCACGCTTTTTTATCAGCGACGCAGCGCGATCGCTTCAATCTCAATCTTCACATCTTTGGGCAGACGGGCCACTTCCACGCAGGAGCGCGCCGGGAAGGGCGCATTGTGCTCGGTAAAGAAGGCTTCGTAGGTGGCGTTTACGGTCGCAAAGTCATTCAAATCTTTCACGAATACCGTGGTTTTCACGATATCGGCAACCTTCAGGCCCGCCGCTTCGACGATCGCCTTCACGTTTTCCAGCGACTGGCGCGCCTGTGCCGATACGTCTTCAGCAACGTCGCCCGTGGCCGGGTTCACCGGAATCTGACCCGAGGTGATGATCATGCTGCCGAGATCAACGCCCTGCACGTAGGGGCCGATAGCCGCTGGGGCTTTTTCCGTACTGATTTCACGAGACATCATTTCTCCTTAGAGTAAGGCCGGGGCAGCAAAGGCGCTGCCCGCCATAAAACGCGGTTCATTATAAGCGCGGCAGGGCCGATTAAAAGTGACCCAATACCACATGACGGGCGAACTCTTTCTCACAGTATTTACACTTGAGGTGTACCTCATCGGCGCGGTGCTTCACGGCGAAGCTGGAGAACACCGGTTCGCTGCGGCTGATGCAGTTGCTGTTCGGGCAGGTCAGCACCCGATCGATGCGATCCGGTAGCGCAGGGGCGATCTTGGCCACCACTTCATAGTCATCAATGCGGTTGACGGTAGCGTGCGGCGCATAAAACGCCAGCTGATTGATCTGATCTTCCGTGAGATAGGTGTTCTCGATCTTAATCAAATCTTTGCGGCCCATTTCCCCCGACGGCAGATTCAGGCCGATGGTGATGCGCTGGTCGGTTTCGGTCAGGCGAAACAGCGACAGGAGCTTAAAGCCTACCTGCGCAGGGATATGATCGATAACCGTGCCGTTTTTGATGGCTTCGACCTGCAGTTTGTTATCCTGGCTCATACTGTCACTCCTTACAGGGCGGTGTCGCTGTTTAAAACCAGTGCCAGTAAAGCCTGGCGTGCGTAGATGCCGTTACCGGCCTGCTGGAAGTACCAGGCGTACGGCGTGCTGTCCACGTCGGTGGTGATTTCATCGATGCGCGGCAGCGGGTGCAGCACCTTCATGTTGTCGCGCGCACCGTTCAGGTCTGCGGCGCGTAAAATAAACTGCGCTTTGACGTTGGCATATTCTGAAGGGTCAAGTCGCTCTTTTTGCACCCGGGTCATGTAGAGAATATCCAGATCCGGCATCACCTCTTCAAAGCTGTCGTGACGTGACCAGGTGATATTCTGCTCGTCCAGCATATCGGTAATATATGCCGGCATCGCCAGCGCATCCGGGGCGATAAAGAAGAAGCGGTTGCCGTCAAACTTCGCCAGCGCCTGGGTCAGAGAGTGCACGGTGCGCCCATATTTCAGGTCACCCACCATCGCCACGTTCAGGTTGCTGAGGCGCCCCTGGGTTTCACGAATGGTGAACAGGTCCAGCAGCGTTTGCGTTGGGTGCTGATTTGCGCCGTCTCCGGCATTCAGAATCGGGATGCCGTTGGAAAACTCAGTGGCCAGCCGCGCGGCGCCCTCCTGCGGATGACGCATCACGATGGCATCCACGTAGGTGCTGATAACCGAAATGGTATCGGCCAGGGTTTCCCCTTTTTTACCCAGTGACGTATTGCTGCCATCGGCGAAGCCCACCGCAGAGGCGCCCAGGCGATGGATGGCGGTTTCAAACGACAGCCGGGTGCGGGTCGAGGCCTCAAAGAAGCAACTGGCGATCACATTATGTTTCAGCAGTTCCGGCTGGGGATGTGCTTTAAGCTGCGCAGCGGTGTGCAGGACCAGCTCCAGCTCGTCGCGGCTGAGATCGTTAATTGAAATGATGTGCTTGCGATATAGCGGGTTAGCCATAGCTCTCTCCTCTGCGGCGCGGCCGGATTGCGGACAAAAAAAAGCCCCTTAGAAAGGGGCTTTTTTAAGATCGGTTCGATGACGGAAAGAAACAGCGGTGCCGCCTGCGTTGAGGCGAGGTAGCGCGTCACATTGTGCACGATGCTGTTGCATGTTTCCTCCGGCAAATTGTGGCGCATTATACGCCATCAGGCATGCGCATCAAGGAAAAATCGCGCCACAGGTAAACGTTTGCGGCAGCCCGATTAGCGCTGTCCCAGCGTGGCCACCATCACCGCTTTAATGGTGTGCATCCGGTTTTCCGCCTGATCGAATACGATGCTGTGCGCCGACTCAAAGACGTCATTGCTGACCTCCATGCCATCCTGCAGGCCGTACTGTTCCGCCATCTGACGGCCCAGCGTGGTCTGATCGTCATGGAAGGCCGGTAAGCAGTGCAGGAATTTCACCTGCGGATTGCCGGTCAGCGCGAGCATCGCGTGATTGACCTGATAGTCGCGCAGCAGGGCAATACGTTCTTCCCACACTGCTTTGGCTTCACCCATGGAAACCCAGACGTCGGTATAGATGAAATCGGCGCCTTTCACACCCTCGGCAATATCTGCCGTCAGGGTGATTTTGCCGCCGGTCTGTTCGGCAACCTGACGGCACTGGGCCACCAGGTCGGCTTCCGGCCAGCAGCTTTGCGGTGCGACCATACGCAGATCTAAGCCAACCTGTGCCGCCGCTTCCAGCATGCTGTTACCCATATTGTTGCGAGCATCGCCCACGTACACCAGGGTCATCTCACTGAGCGGCTTGCCTGGCAGATGCTCCTGCATGGTCAGCAGATCGGCCAGCAGCTGCGTTGGGTGGAACTCGGTGGTCAGGCCGTTCCACACCGGCACGCCAGCATGTTCCGCCAGGGTTTCGACCAGTGCCTGACCGTAACCCCGATACTGAATACCGTCATACATGCGGCCTAACACGCGCGCGGTGTCTTTCATCGACTCTTTATGGCCGATCTGGCTGCCGCTTGGGCCGAGGTAAGTGACGTTTGCCCCCTGATCGTAAGCGGCAACTTCGAAAGAGCATCGGGTACGGGTCGAGTCTTTTTCGAAGATGAGCGCGATGTTTTTGCCTTTCAGGTACTGGGTTTCACTGGCGGTTTTTTTTGCGCGTTTTAATTCGGCGGACAGGGTAAGCAAGTAGTCAATCTCAGCCGGGGTAAAATCCAGCAGCCTGAGGAAATGACGTTGATACAACTGACTCATACAGCACTCCGGTATGGGGTTTATAATGAATTAAAATTCAATTTAACCGTATGAATATGCATTTTCAACCCTGACGAGAATAATCTTTTCTGTTTTGTATAGTGGCGCGACAGGCAGTATGGGAAAATAATCACTTATTGCCGAACTCAGAGAGGATATCGCCATGGCATTTGAAGCATTGTTGGAAGAGCAGCGTGAAGAGACGCGGCTGATCATCGAAGAACTGTTAGAGGATGGCAGCGATCCCGATGCGCTCTATACCATTGAGCACCATCTCTCCTGTAACAACTTCGACTCGCTGGAAAAAGCGGCGGTGGACGCCTTTAAACTGGGCTATGAAGTCACCGAGCCAGAAGAGCTGGAGCTGGAAGACGGCACTACCGTGATGTGTGTGGACATCCTCAGTGAAGGCGCGCTGAAAGCGGAGCTGATTGATGCCCAGGTGGAGCAGCTGGTGAACCTGGTAGCTAAATACAACGTCGACTATGACGGCTGGGGTACCTACTTCGAAGACCCGAACGCCCAGGATGACGACGAAGACGACGGCGAGGCTATCGACGAAGACGACAACGGCATTCGCCACTAATCAACACCGGCGGAGCCTGCTCCGCCTTTCCTGTTCTCCGGCCCTGTCTGACATCCATGAATTACGCACCTTTACTTGAACCGATACATCAATTTTTGCTCTGCCGCACGCCTCAGGCCTGGATCCTTGAGGCGCGTAAACCGGAAAACCTGACCCTGCTGCTCACCGACCATCTGGTATGCGAACTGAAAGCGGCCCAGACCGCCGTGTGGCTGATCCGCAAATACGTTGCCGACAAACCCAGCGGTGACCGGATTCTGGCGTGGCTGAAGCCTTACGAGAATTTTATCTTCCGCGAGGACGGCGACAGCGATTTTATCAACGCCCATAAAAATCTGACCAAAGCCATTATTGTGCGTAACGAGCTTCCCTGGGCGGACGATCTGGTTGAGAAAATGGTGCTGCTGATCAAAGAAGAGCTGCATCACTTTTATCAGGTGTGGGAAATTATGCAGGCGCGCGGGCTGGTCTATCAGAAAATCACCTCAAGCCGTTACGCCAAAGGCCTGCTGCGTGAAGTGACCACCCACGAACCCGATACGCTGGTGGATAAGCTGATTTGCGGTGCCTATATTGAGGCGCGTTCCTGCGAACGCTTTGCCAGCCTGGCGCCTTATCTGGATAGCGAATTAGAGAAGTTTTATATCTCGCTACTGCGTTCAGAAGCCCGGCATTACCAGGATTACCTGGCGCTGGCCGCGCAGATCTCACCGAAAGACATTTCGGCGCGCGTGCGGGCGATTGGGGAAGCGGAGGCCAGGCTAATCAGTGAACCGGACACGGAGCTGCGCTTTCACAGCGGTGTTCCGGCGTTTTAAGCGCATTACAGCGTTTTCAGCATCCTGAACTCGCAGTCACCATGTCCGGTACAGCCCAGCGCATGGTCGATGCGGGCAAAACCCAGCGATTCATAGAGCTTAATGGCGCGGGTTAAGCTGCCGGTGGTTTCCAGATAGCAGCGACGAAAGCCGCGCTGGCGTGCGTGTTCCATGGCAAGCAGCGCCAGTTCACGCGCCACGCCGAGGCCACGGATGCCCGGCAGGAAATACATCTTTTGCAGCTCACAGATATCCGGCGCGCTGCAGGCTAGGGGGGCAATGCCGCCGCCGCCCATCACTTTTCCCTGATGTTCCACAATCCAGTAGGCGCTGTGCCCGGCGCTGTAAAGTTCATAAAGCTGGTCCAGATTGGGATCGGCCACGGTATAGCCTTTGTCCGCCGTCAGGCCAAATTCCGCAGAAACGTCGCGGATCACCCGGGCGATATGAGGATTGTCGTCGGCGACGATAGGACGCAGCAAGGGTTGCGGCTGAGTATCAGGGATCATAACGGGGCAGCGTGACGGAATCAGGTTAGACATGCGTCAGAAATAGCATTATCGTCGGGTAAAAGCAATATTGTTCACCGTGCATGGAGGCGTATAACGTGTTTTCCCGTTTCAGTTTTAAAACCATTAAAGACCTTTTCCCTTTCTTTATTATTGTCGGCTTTATCAACGTCTGGGCATATTTTCAATGGATTGGCAGGCCGGATGTTTTTCCGCTGATAATAAATAATGTGGCTGGCGTTATTGCTGTCCTTATCACCTCGATACTGTTTTTCAGCGTATTTTCGGTCACGTTACTTATTCCCTCCGGGCTCTGTTCATTATCCGCCTTGCAAAAGGGCAAAAAAGCTCGCCCGACGCGGCGCTATAACGAAGGCTGCTGCGCAATAACCGCCTTTAGCGCCTTTCTTACAGCCTTTACAGCGATCTATTTTGGAGAAAGTTCAGATGCCTGGCTGATATTATCCGCGGCAGGTGCCGTGGCCACAGGCGTACACAGTTTGGTTAATCACCGAGTTAATCGGCTTCGGCAGCAACATCACCGCCAGTTGCTTGCCAGGCTGAAGCGCATGCGGTCGGCGAATAACGACTTAAGCACCCGCCTTAAAAGAAAATTTTGTCTGGCGGAAATAAGCTTGAACGTGGTTGTCATCAATCTTCGTTACGTTATTTACGCCGTGTTTGTATCCCTGGTCTCTTTTCTACCGCTGTTGTTTTTACTGCAGGGCGATATTTATTTCTCAGCGAAAAATACCCTGCCGCAGTATTTTATTATTACCGGTTTATATCTGCTGCTCTTTATGCCGGCGCTGTTCTCACTCTTGACCAATAAAATAAAAGCGCATCATGGCTTCAAACCCATTTTGGCGTTTTCACCTGGTCTGGTCATCGGCGTGTTTACGCTGTTTTCTGTTCAGCTGGTGCAGATTAATCAGCGTGCGATTGAAATCGTCGGCATGGCGTCCTGGCACGAAAAGGTGTTTTCCGTGCCCTCGAAAGACTTCCCGGCCTATTACTTTCCCGCGTCGGTCTGGGGGCCCAGTAAAGCGATGGGCGATGCACGTTTGATTACAGGCATCGAGGCATTTACCAACGGCGAAACCCACCTGATCTGCCCGGCACGCTTAAAGGCGCTCAGGCAAAGGGCGCTGAAAAGGAATGCCTTACTGTGGCAGGCTGATGAGAAAGCCAAAACGGACCTGGTTGGCATGAGCCAGAACTGTCTCTTGATTAAGGGCGATAAGGTGACGACGGCGGCGGTACTGAAAACGCTCCTGCCCGATGAGGTCAATGTGAAGCCATAAAAAAGCCCACGCCAAAGCGTGGGCTGTAGCAAACACGAAGCTGTACGATTACAGCGCGGCGATGACGGCCTGCTGTTCAATCAGTTTTGCTTTTGACTGTTCCATCTCGGCGACGCGCTCGCGCTCTTTGGCAACGACCGCTTCCGGGGCACGGGACACAAAGCCTTCGTTAGCCAGCTTGGTCTGGATCTTCTCGATTTCCACATCCAGCTTCAGCAGCTCTTTGGCCAGGCGCTCCAGCTCGGCGGTTTTATCCACCAGATCCGCCATCGGGATCAGCAGCTCGGCGCCTTCCACGATTTTGGTCACCGACACCGGGCCTTTCTCGCCCGCAGGCAGAATGGTCAGGCTTTCCAGTCGCGCCAGGCGTGACAGGAAGTTACGGTTGGCCTCAACGCGGCGCTGGGCCGCCGGAGAGCAGTCACGCAGCAGCACATCCAGCAGCTTGCTGGGCGCGATGTTCATCTCCGCACGGATATTACGGACCGCGATGATCGCCTGCTTCATCCACTCGATGTCGGCTTTGGCTTCGGCATCTTCTTTCGCCGCATCAAACTGCGGGAACGGCTGCAGCATGATGGTGTCGTCGCTGATGTTTTTCAGGCCTTTCACGCGCTGCCAGATGGTTTCCGTGATAAACGGAATGATCGGGTGCGCCAGGCGCAGCAGCGCTTCCAGTATGTGAACCAGCGTATGGCGCGTGCCGCGCAGCTCGGATTCACTGCCGCTGTTCATCACCGGCTTAGTCAGCTCCAGGTACCAGTCGCAGAACTGGTTCCAGGTGAAGTCATACAGGATGTTGGCAGCGATATCGAAACGATAGCTGTCCAGCGCCTCACGGTAGGCTTTTACCGTGTGGTTGAACTCGGTCAGAATCCAGCGATCCGCCAGCGACAGCGTCATCTCGCCGCCGTTCTGACCGCAGTCCTGGTCTTCGGTGTTCATCAGCACAAAGCGGCTGGCGTTCCACAGCTTGTTACAGAAGTTGCGATAACCTTCCAGGCGTTTCATGTCCCAGTTGATATCACGGCCGGTTGAGGCCAGCGCCGCCAGCGTAAAGCGCAGGGCATCGGTACCTGATGGCTCAATGCCGTTCGGAAACTGCTTCTCGGTACGCTTGCGGATTTTTTCCGCCAACTGCGGCTGCATCATGTTGCCGGTGCGTTTTTCCAGCAGATCTTCCAGCGAAATGCCGTCAACCATATCCAGCGGGTCAATCACGTTACCCTTGGATTTCGACATCTTCTGGCCTTCTTCGTCGCGGATCAAACCGGTCATGTAGACGGTTTTAAACGGCACCTGCGGCTTGCCGTTTTCATCTTTGATGAAGTGCATGGTCAGCATGATCATGCGGGCAATCCAGAAGAAGATGATGTCGAAGCCACTCACCAGCACGCTGGTGGGGTGGAAGGTGCGCAGGGCTTCGGTATTTTCCGGCCAGCCCAGCGTCGAGAAGGTCCACAGGCCTGATGAGAACCAGGTGTCCAGCACGTCATCGTCCTGGCGCAGCGCCACATCGGCGGCCAGGTTGTTCTCGGCGCGAACCTCGTCTTCGGTACGACCCACATAAACGTTGCCGTCGTTGTCATACCAGGCCGGAATACGGTGGCCCCACCACAGCTGACGGGAAATACACCAGTCCTGAATATCACGCATCCAGGAGAAGTACATGTTCTCGTACTGCTTCGGTACAAACTGAATATCGCCATTCTCAACCGCTTCAACCGCGACTTTTGCCAGCGGTGCCGTACGCACGTACCACTGATCGGTCAGCATCGGCTCAATGACCACGCCGCCACGGTCGCCGTAAGGCACGGTGAGATCATGCGGTTTGATCTCTTCCAGCAGGCCCAGCGCGTCTACCGCAGCCACGATGGCCTTACGGGCGGCAAAACGCTCCATCTTCTGGAAAGCAGCAGGAATCGCGTCGCTGTAAGCGGTGCTGGCTTCGCCGTTGGTGTCATAAACCTGGGCGCTTTCACGGATATCGCCGTCGAAGGTCAGGATGTTGATCATCGGCAGCTTATGACGACGGCCCACTTCGTAGTCGTTAAAGTCATGCGCCGGGGTGATTTTCACGCAGCCGGTGCCTTTTTCCATGTCGGCGTGCTCATCGCCCACCACAGGAATCAGGCGGTTAACCAGCGGCAGCATGATAAATTTACCGATCAGATCTTTGTAACGCGGATCTTCCGGGTTTACCGCCACGCCGGTATCACCCAACAGGGTTTCCGGACGGGTGGTCGCGACGACCAGATAATCTTTACCGTCGGCAGTTTTCGCGCCATCGGCCAGCGGATAACGGATGTGCCACATCGAGCCTTTGCTCTCGCGGTTTTCCACTTCCAGGTCAGAGATTGCCGTACGCAGCTTCGGATCCCAGTTCACCAGGCGCTTGCCACGGTAGATCAGGTTTTCTTTGTACAGGCGCACAAACACTTCTTTCACCGCATTAGACAGGCCATCGTCCATGGTGAAACGCTCGCGCTCCCAGTCAACCGAGTTGCCCAGGCGGCGCATCTGGCGGGTAATGGTGCCGCCCGATTCAGCTTTCCACTGCCAGATTTTGTCGATGAACGCATCGCGACCGTAATCCTGACGGGTTTTGCCTTCTTCTGCGGCGATCTTGCGCTCAACCACCATCTGGGTGGCGATGCCTGCGTGATCGGTACCGGCCTGCCACAGGGTATTTTTGCCCTGCATGCGCTGGTAGCGGATCATGGTGTCCATGATGGTTTGCTGGAAGGCGTGACCCATGTGCAAGCTACCGGTGACGTTCGGCGGCGGGATCATGATGCAAAAGCTTTCCTGGCTGGTGTCGCCATTCGGTTTGAAGTAGCCCTGCTTTTCCCAATGCTCGTAAAGCGGCTGCTCGATATCTTGCGGGTTATATGTCTTATCCATTTCTGCTATGTCGTTTGCGGCTGTGGCGGCGTTGCCGTATTCAATTGGAAGCCAACGCTGCGATACGCTTTGTAGCGATCGCGCGCCAGCTGTTTGAGAGCGTCTTCGTAAGGAACGAAGTCTATCACTTCATGGAAAGCAGTAGCAAAATCTGCGAACTGCGGCAGCAGGCTGATCAGCAGGTCGCGTGGCGAATTGCCCCGACGCTGCGGCCATGCCAGCTCAACCGGTGCGCCGTAGCGCGGACCTTCCCCGGCGAGATTGTGCGGCACAAAGGCGTTGGCGGGGCGCTGCCACAGCGCCTCATCAAGCCGAATGGCTTGCTGCTCATCTTCACAGGCGATGAGCACCCGCTTACCGGCCCGCCAGCGTGTTTCCGCCAGATCGCACACCAGCGCTTCAACGGCGCTTAAGCCATCGCTGGATGCATCGGTTTCCAACACGTAGAAGGTTGCGTTTTTCATCGAATTGCCTGTTTAAAGAAAAGAAGGGCGGAGTAAGCTCCGCCCCGATGGGTTCGGTGGTCCGTACGATCAATCGTCGCCGTTCAGGCCAGCACGATTCAACAGGAACTGCGACAGCATCGGCACCGGACGACCGGTGGCGCCTTTGGCCTTGCCTGAACGCCAGGCGGTACCGGCGATGTCCAGATGCGCCCAGTTATATTTGCGCGCAAAACGGGCCAGGAAGCAAGCGGCGGTAATCGCCCCACCCGGACGGCCGCCAATGTTCGCCATATCGGCGAAATTGGATTCCAGCTGTTCCTGATACTCATCGGCCATCGGTAAACGCCAGGCGCGGTCGCCAGACTGCTCCGAGGCACCAATGAGTTCGTGCGCCAGCGGATTGTGGTTCGACAAGAGTCCGCTGACGTGATGACCCAGGGCAATGACGCAGGCGCCGGTCAGTGTGGCAACGTCAATCACCACTTCCGGATCGAACCGCTCCACGTAGGTCAGCGCATCACACAGCACCAGGCGGCCTTCAGCATCGGTATTTAACACTTCAACCGTCTGACCGGACATGGTGGTCAGCACGTCGCCCGGACGCATGGATTTGCCGTCCGGCATGTTCTCGCAGCCGACCAGCACGCCCACCACGTTCAGCGGCAGATTCAGTTCGGCGACCATGCGCATCACGCCATAAACCGAGGCCGCGCCGCACATGTCGTACTTCATCTCATCCATGCTGTCCGCAGGCTTGATGGAGATACCGCCGGAGTCAAACGTCAGCCCTTTGCCAACCAGCACAATCGGGCGCGCGTCGGTATCCGGGTTGCCTTTGTACTCAATGACCGACATCAGGGATTCATTATGCGATCCCGCGCCCACCGCGAGGTAGGCGTTCATGCCCAGCTCTTTCATCTGCTGCTCGCCAATCACGCGGGTCGTGATGTTTTTGCTGTAGGCATCCGCCAGCTGGCGCGCCTGAGATGCCAGGTACGCAGGATTACAAATGTTAGGCGGCATGTTGCCCAGATCTTTTGCCGCTTTCACACCGGCGGCCACCGCCAGCCCGTGCTGAATGGCGCGCTCACCGCTGGTAAGCTCACGGCGCGTCGGCACGTTAAACACCAGCTTACGCAGGGGACGACGTGGCTCCGCTTTGTTGCTCTTCAACTGGTCGAAGTTATACAGCGCCTCTTTCGAGGTTTCGACGGCCTGACGCACTTTCCAGTAGGTATTACGCCCTTTGACGTGCAGCTCGGTCAGGAAGCACACGGCCTCCATCGAGCCGGTGTCATTCAGCGTGTTGATGGTTTTTTGGATCACCTGCTTGTACTGGCGCTCGTCCAGCTCACGCTCTTTACCGCAGCCAATCAGCAGAATACGCTCTGACAGGATATTCGGCACATGATGCAGCAGCAGCGTCTGGCCCACTTTGCCTTCCAGTTCACCGCGGCGCAGCAGGGCGCTGATATAGCCGTCGCTGATCTTATCCAGTTGCTCGGCAATCGGTGACAGACGACGCGGTTCGAAAACACCAACTACAATGCATGCACTGCGCTGTTTTTCCGGACTACCGCTTTTTACACTGAACTCCATGCACTCTCCTGAATCTTAAAGACAACGGCCGCTGCTGCCGCTAGAATGTAGCGCATTCGTGACCCATTTATTAAGCGAAGCATTAAGACACATGCTGCTGGAGGTCATAATGGATCAGGGTGACAAGATGTTGTTTTTTCATCACCCAAACGCGATTACCATACATTTCTAGCGTCGACGACGGCCATTTATGAAGAAAAATGGCTAATAAGCGTTGAAATTAGCGATTTTCCTGCAAAAAGACAAGTTTTCACAGGCGTATTAAGCGTGATCATTATTAGATATCTGGTTCGGGAAACGCTCAAAAGCCAGCTGGCTATCCTGTTTATCCTGCTGTTGATCTTCTTCTGTCAGAAGTTGGTGAGGATTTTAGGGGCTGCGGTGGATGGCGAAGTGCCGACAAACCTTGTTCTGACGCTGTTAGGACTCGGCGTGCCTGAAATGGCACAACTTATTTTGCCCCTAAGCCTGTTTCTGGCGATTTTAATGACGCTCGGGCGGCTGTATACGGAAAGTGAAATTACCGTTATGCATGCCTGCGGCCTGAGTAAAGCGGTGCTGGTCAAAGCGGCGATGGTGCTGATGCTGTTCACCTCGGTGGTGGCGGCGGTTAACGTCATCTGGCTTGGTCCCTGGTCGTCGCGCTATCAGGAACAGGTTACCCAAAACGCCAAAGCGAACCCCAGTGCGGCTGCTCTTGCTGCGGGACAGTTCCAGACCTCCAGCGACGGTAGCGCCGTGCTGTTCCTTGAGAACGTCAAAGGCAATCAGTTTGGTCACGTCTTCCTGGCCCAGCTGCGGCCAAAAGGGAATGCGCGGCCTTCCGTGGTGCTGGCCGACAGCGGGCACATGGAACAGAAGAAAGACGGCTCACAGATTGTGACCCTGGATAAAGGGACCCGATTTGAGGGAACGGCGTTGCTGCGTGATTTCCGCATCACCGACTTCACTAACTACCAGGCTTACGTAGGTTATAAGCAGGCTACGCTGGATCCTAACGATGTAGACCAGGCCACGTTTGCTACGCTGTTATCGAACAAAACGCCTGAATTCAGGGCTGAGCTTCACTGGCGTATTACGCTGGTCTTTGCCGTGCTGGTCATGGCCTTGATGGTGGTGCCGCTCAGCGTGGTCAACCCGCGTCAGGGACGCGTGCTCTCGATGCTGCCCGCGATGCTGCTGTACCTGATTTTCTTCCTGCTGCAGAGTTCGCTGCGCTCAAGCGGGGCGAAAGGCCGCCTCGATCCGGCTATCTGGATGTGGGTGGTGAATATTAGTTATCTGGCGTTAGCGATCGTGCTTAACCTGTGGGATACCGTGCCGATGCGTCGAATTCGTGCGCGCTTTACACGCGGAGGATCGGTCTGATGTTTCGCGTTCTCGATCGTTATATCGGTAAAACGATATTTAATACCATCCTGATGACGCTGTTTATGCTGGTCTCGCTGTCCGGCATTATCAAGTTCGTCGATCAGCTGCGTAAAACCGGACAGGGTGCCTACAGCGCGCTGGATGCAGGTTATTACACCTTGCTGAGTGTGCCAAAAGACATCGAAATCTTCTTCCCAATGGCGGCCCTGTTAGGTGCATTGCTGGGGCTGGGAACGCTGGCGCAGCGTAGTGAACTGGTGGTCATGCAGGCGGCGGGCTTTACCCGCATGCAGGTGGCCCTGTCGGTGATGAAAACGGCGATTCCGCTGGTGCTGCTGACCATGGCTATCGGCGAGTTTGTCGCCCCTCAGGGCGAGCAGATGGCGCGTAACTTCCGTGCGCAGCAGCTCTATGGTGGCGCGCTGGTGTCGACGCAGAGCGGTTTGTGGGCCAAAGACGGCAACAATTTCATCTACATTGAACGTGTTAAAGGCGACGATGAAATTGACGGCGTCAGCATTTACAACTTCACTGACGATCGCCGTTTACAGAGCGTCCGCTATGCTGCAACGGCGAAATGGAATAAAGACAAGAAGTTGTGGGTGCTGTCTCAGGTGGACGAATCGAATCTGACCGATCCGAAACAAATCACCGGCTCACAAAGCCTGACTGGCGAGTGGAAAACCAGCCTGACCCCAGACAAACTGGGCGTTGTGGCGCTGGATCCGGATGCGTTGTCGATTACCGGCCTCTACGATTACAGCAAATACCTGAAGCAGAGTGGTCAGGAGTCTGGCCGTTACCGGCTGAACATGTGGAGCAAAATCTTCCAGCCGCTGTCCGTAGCGGTCATGATGCTGATGGCGCTGTCGTTTATCTTTGGTCCGCTGCGTAGCGTATCCATGGGCGTGCGCGTGGTCACCGGGATCAGCTTCGGCTTCCTGTTCTACGTACTGGATCAGATTTTTGGCCCGCTCAGCCTGGTTTATGGTCTGCCGCCGATTTTCGGCGCAATACTGCCCAGCTTTGCCTTCTTTGCCATCAGTCTGTTTATGCTGATAAAACGGCGATAAACGCTGACAGTCAGAAAGGCCGCGCGATGCGGCCTTTTTTTATGGGCGGGCAGACAATAAAACGTTATTTCAGGCTAAGGATGTCTGTCACAGACATAAGGTGCGGTGCCCTGTCGCCCTCAACCTGTTTTAGCGACGGGAAGTGCCTGCCAGCGCGGCCTTCAGTTGAGCGCGTGTCATGCGTACGCAATATACTGGCGTCCCGCGTTCGAAACGCCAGCCTTCAGCTAACGGCCCCACATCGACCGGATCGAAGCCAAACGTGTCGTATAATGTAGCGACACGCTTTTTAGCCTGCTCATCATCCCCTGCCAACGGCAGTGCACGTCGGTTCGAATCGCCTGCAGGCAGCCCCTGAACCTCCAGGTCGGTCATCTGAATGGCATTAAACGCTTTTACGACGATCGCGTCAGGGAACTGCTGGGCCAGTCTTTCGCTAGTGGTTAGCGTACCGTTATCCAGTTCTGCAATCTGTCCATCGCGCTCGGGATAGTAGTTTACCGCATCAATTATTAGCTTATTTTTTAGTCGTGATGATGGAAGCTGTGCCACAGCGTTAAGTGGCACGGCAATCACCACCATGTCGCTAAAGTCCGCCGCTTCCTCTACGGTGCCAGCTTCGCAGCCAATCATAGGTTTCAGGCTAAATAACGTCTGCGGTCCGCGAGAGTTACTTAACATTACCTGATGGCCCGCCTGGGTTGCCAGTCTGGCGACCGCTCGTCCAACAAACCCTGCACCAATAATGCCGATTTTCATTATGTCGTCCTCCAGTATTGTCGATAACAATCACGTTAATTAAAAATATTTGGTTGATAAATACGCAGTTAAGAGCAAGATAAACAACAAAAAGGAGGGAATGATGGACAGGCTTACCAGCATGAATGTTTTTGTCAAAGCCGCAGAGGTTGGCTCCTTTGCTGCGGCAGCCGAGCAGCTTCGACTCTCACCTCAAATGGTGGCAAAACATATCGCCAGCCTGGAAACGCGACTGGGCACGGTGCTGCTGAACCGCACGACGCGGCGGCAAAGTCTGACGGATGTTGGCCGTAATTATTACGAACGCTGCAAGGTTGTTCTGGCAGAGGCGGAAGAGGCCGACGCGATTGCCATGGAGATGAAAAGCACACCTTCAGGCATACTAAAGGTGAGCGCGCCCCTGACCTTCGGTGCGTTCACTCTGGCACCTTTTATTACCCGTTATCTGGCACGCTATACGGAAATTCAGGTTGACCTGGAACTTAGCGACCGCTTAGTTGAGCCGTTTGAAGAAGGGTACGAAGTAGTGATTCGTATTGGTGAATTAACGGACAGTTCATTAGTTGCGTATCCGCTTAAGCCTTATCGGTTGATTGCCTGCGCTTCGCCCACCTATCTGGCACGAATGGGCATGCCCGCAACGCCCGCAGACCTGATGGATCACGTGTGTTTGGTGTATGGCATCTGGTCACCGTCCATGCCTTGTCGTTGGCATTTTCAACGCGCTGGCAGGGTTGAGGAAGTAAAACCACAGGGCCGCTTCCGTTCTAATGACTGGAAGGCGCTGTTGCACGCAGCACTGGAAGGACATGGTGTGACGCTCGGCCCGGCCGATGTGCTGAATGAAGAGATCGAAAAAGGCCGGCTTATACAGATTTTGCCGGAATACGATGGACCTGCGCGGCCAATGAATATGTTAATCCCCGCAGGTCGACGTCAGACGGTGAAAATTCGCAGTTTTGTTGATGCCATTAATCAGACATTTGGTCTGCACCGCAGCACAACGGACTGATTCCCGAGGCTACTTTTGGCACGCCAGCAGCGCCTCCACGTCTCCCGACACAATCTGCCCAAGGTGCGCAGTAATCCATGCCGGTGATTGGTCCCACCACGCCAGCGACTCCAGTTGGGCCACGACCTCTGGGGCAAAGCGGGCACGGACGGGCTTCGCGGGATTACCGCCGACGACCGTGTAGGCTGGCACGTCCGAGGTGACGACGGAACGTGAAGCGATAATCGCGCCGTTGCCGACGTGAACGCCGGGCATGATTAGCGCCTCATAGCCTATCCACACATCGTTGCCGATCACCGTGTCGCCCTTGTAGGGCAGATCGCCTTCGCCCGGCATCACCTTTTCCCAGCCATTGCCAAAGATTTGAAACGGGTAGGTCGAGATGCCGGACATTTTGTGATTGGCGCCGTTCATTATGAATTGCGCACCTTTGGCAATGGCGCAAAACTTGCCAATAATCAGCTTATCGCCGATGAAGGGATAATGGTAAAGCACGTTACGCTCGAAGTTTTCCGCGTCCAGCGGGTCATCATAATAGGTGTAATCACCCACGATAATATTGGGATTGCGGACGGTGTTCTTGATAAAACATACCTGCGGAAAGCCAGCCAGAGGATGGGGATCGGTGGGAGCGGGTCCGTTCATAATGGCGCCTTTTATCTGATATCAGGATGGGCGGCAGTGCGAGGCCACGCCGATGCGCTTACCTCTGCCGCAGCGGCGCAATGAGCATACCATCCTTTCAGAAGAGCATCCGATCGTAGATCATCGCACCCCGTCACAAATCAACGCGCCATACAGCGCCTCGGCTTCCGCTAACCTGCTCAGCAGGCAATATTCGTCGGTCTGATGCGCCATCGACGGCTCGCCAGGGCCCAGAATTATGCAGGGCGGATTGCCCAGCGCGGGCAACAGCAGTGAAGCATCGGTAAAGTAGGGCACAATGCGCGGCACCAGGGGCGCATCATGCAATGGCTGGCATCGTTGATAAACCGCCTGAATCCATGCGTGATCGCCTTCACTGAGTACCGCGGGCAGGTCCACCAGCGTAGATATCGTCACACTTTCGCCCAGTAAGGTGCTGAGCTGCTGACGGATGGTGGCGTGCTGAAGATTGGGCGCGCTACGAATATCCACGTCAAACTGCGTGCGGTCAGGCACGGAGTTAATGTTCAGGCCGCCTGTGATGCGCCCGACGTTGATCGTGGGCTGTTTCATCAACGGATGCGGCGCGCCGGGGGAGAAATGCTGAATTTTACCCAGCGCATCGGCGGCCAGGTAGATCGCATTGATGCCCAGCTCCGGCATCGCGCCGTGCGCGGTTTTACCGCGTGTTTCACAGCGCAGCCACAGTGCGCCTTTGTGGCCGATAACCGGATAGTTCGCGGTGGGTTCGCCAACGATCAGCGCGCCCACCTCGGGCAGATCAGCGGTATCGATCAGCGCCCGCGCGCCGTCGCAGCCGGTTTCCTCACCGCCGGTAATCAGCAGCACCACGCCCGGCCCCTGGCGAATGGCCTGCTGGTGCGTAACGCAGGCCACGGCAAAGGCGGCAACGGCCGCTTTCATATCGCTCGATCCCCGGCCATAGAGCCGATCGTCCACGATATCGCCAAAGGGATCGTGTTGCCAGTCGGCGTTACCGAGCGGCACCGTATCCAGATGGCCGGTAAAGGCCAGCGCAGGTCCGGCCTGCTCGCCGCGCAGGCGGGCTATCAGGTTATGGCGTCCCTCGCCGAAGGATGACAGCGTGACCTCGAAGCCGTTTTCCTCCAGCCAGCCGGCAAAAAACATCATGCAGGCGGCTTCGTTACCCGGTGGATTGAGGGTATCAAAGCGGATCAGCTGTAACGCCAGATCCGCCGTGCGGGTGAGGGCCATCAGTGACGAACCGTTAACCAGTCAAGACAGTTGATCCACAGCTGGCGATAACCCTGCCACTGGGCAAATTCCTGCGGCAACCAGTGGGCAGACATATCGCTGGTCCACACCAGCGAGCGGCCCTGCTGATATTCGCGCACCGCCAGCAACGGATGCGCGGTGCCGGCAATGGTTGCCAGCAGTTTGCCTTCAGGGTGCATTTCCACTTCGTTATAGCCCAGTAACCACGGCCATTCGTCGGGCATGTCGGTAAACAGCGTGTGGGATTCGGTGACGCTCGGATAAGAACCTTCGGGCGTTTCGATGCGGTCGTCCCAGGCCAGGCAGCGTACCGGCAGCACTTTCTCGACCGCCGTGTTGCGATAGCGCGCGCCGCCGTTGATGCCCTGAAAACTGAAGTAGCCGCCGATCATCATCAAGGCACCGCCCGCCGCCACATAGTCGTGGATCAGCGTCAGACGGTTCGCCGTGCGCTGGCTCTTCAGCCAGGTATCCGGATGCAGCAGCAACGTGTTCGCGCCGATATCCGACAGAATGATCGCGTCCCACGCTTGCAGCCCGGCCAGCGTCAGCGGAAATTCGGTCGCCGCCGCGTGCGCGGGCATATAGGTGATGGCATAGTCGCTGTCGGCCAGCGCCGCCATAAAGTCGGTTGCACCATTGTGCCAGGTGGCGGTGGCAAACTGATCGAAGCCTTTAACGTGAACGGACGTGCTGGTCCAGGATTCCCCGACCAGTAAAATTTTCTTCTGCATTACGGTTCTCCCTTACCCACCAAAAACGCGCTGTGGGTTAGCAATCAGTAAGGTTTCAAGTTGTTCGCCGCTGACGCCGTGGCGTTTCAGGCGCGGAACAAAATGTTTAAGGATGTAGCCATAGCCGTGGCCGCCGTAGCGGGTCAGCATGGTTTTCAGGAACACGTCCTGGGACAGCAAAATCTGCTCAATAAAGCCGTCATCGATCAGTTCGCGGATGGCGCGAGCGTTCTCTTCGTCGGACGGTGACTGCGCGGACTCGTCGGCGTAGTAATAGCTCATGCCGATCATGTCGTATTCCAGAAACGCACCGCGCTGGGCCAGCTCACGCTGATAGCGCTTGTCGGCAAAGCTGGGATTCATGTGGCACAGCACCACGTGGCGCAGATCGGCCCCTTCGTGTTCAAGAATATCCAGCACCTTGTGCCCCAGCCGCTCCCAGCCGGGCAGATGCACCTCAATCGGCACCCGGGTTGCTGCACTGGCCCGGCCCGCCGCCCGCAGGGATTTTTCCTCGCTGGCGGTAAAGCGGCTGGACACGCCGATCTCACCGATCAACCCGGCGAGTACTTCGGGTTTTTCTTCCCGGCCGCCAAGGTCGTAAATCAGCTTGTCAGCTAACGCCTCGACGCTAATCGTTTTCACCCATTCCGGATGCGAAGGCTCCAGGTACAGGCCGGTGCTCATGATGATGTTCAGCCCGGTCAGGCGGGCGATGCGCTGCAATGCTTTGGGATCCCGACCGATGCCGATATTGGTAGGATCGACAACCGTGTCACCGCCGAGAGCACGGAACTTCATCAGCTCCTCAACCGCCAGATCCACATCGAACAGCTGGCAATTATCGCGGCTGATTAACGGGTTAAGCGATAGTTCGCCCAGGTTTTCCATACTCACCGGCATTTCCGCTAAATGGCGATCGCCACAGCAGCAGGGCGGCACCCACTTGCCGGACGCATCCAGCAGAATGTGTTCATGCATCAGCGTCACGCCCATCTCACTGACCGGCAGCGGCCCCAGCACCGTCATGACATAGCCGCTGTTGATGCCGAGCGGTAGGGGATCCGGATGCCGAAAAATAGAGTGTTTCATTGGCTATCCTTTTGCCGCCGCGCGGGTCGGGTTGAGAATGCGGGTATTCAGCCAGATCGCCAGCAAAATAATCGTACCTGTCGCGATCTGCGTGTAAAAAGGAGAGATGTGCGACAAAATCAGGCCGTTCTGAATAATGGCAATCGACAGCGCGCCCAGCAATGTGCCGATGATGGTGCCGAAGCCGCCAAACAGGCTGGTACTGCCCAGCACCACCGCCGCAATCACCTGTAACTCAAAGCCTTCGCCCTGGTTAGAGGAGCCGCTGCCAAGACGGGCGGTGATAATCATGCCCGCCAGCGCGGCAGCCATGCCGCTGATGATATAGACCTTCATGGTCACGGCTTTGGTGTTAATCCCGCTGCGGCGCGCGCCTTCGGCATTCGCGCCAATCGCGGTGACATAGCGACCAAAACGCATATGATTAAGCACGATATGGCCGACAATCAGCACCACAATGCCGATCAGCGCCGGCATCGGCACGCCCAGCACTTTCGCGCGCCCCATAAAGGCAAACAGGCTGTCGGCAGGAATGGGAATGGAATAACCCTGGGTAATCAGCAGCGCGACCCCGCGCACCACGGCTAAGGTGGCAAGCGTGACGATAAAGGCCGGAATGCCCTCATAGGCGATAAAGAAGCCGTTGATAGCGCCCACCAGCGCGCCCAGCAGCAGGCCGCCCAGCAACACCACCGGCCAGGGCAGCCCCCAGTTGTTCAGCGCAATAGCCGACAGCGCACCGACCAGCGCCAGCGTCGATCCCACCGAAAGATCGATCCCGCCCGTGGTGATCACCAGGGTCATAGCCGTAGCGACGATCAGCAGAGGCGCGCTCTGGCGAATGATATTGAGCCAGTTAGCACTGCTGAGAAAGTTGCCGGTGATCAACGAAAACACCACGCAACAGAACACAAAGAACAGCGCGATGCTGACCACGCCAGAGTGATTGTGCAGCAGGCGACGCGGCAACGAGTGTTGGGCCATACGGGAACCGCTCAGATTCATAATAGTCATCCTGTTACCTCGCTCAGTGCGTCGCCGCAGAGCGGGCGACAAATTTTTCGCCCACGATCAAATTCACAATTTCGCCCAGATCGGTGTCCGCCACCCGGCGGTCTGCCACGTTGGTGCCTTCGTACATCACCATGATGCGATCGCAGACCAGGAACAGATCCTGCAGGCGATGGGTAATCAGGATCACGCTGACGCCGCGCGCCGATACCCGACGAATCAGCTCCAGCACCGCTTCCACCTCAGCCACGGCCAGCGCGGCGGTGGGCTCATCCATGATCAGCACTTTGGGATCGAAGGCGGCCGCGCGCGCAATGGCAATCGCCTGACGCTGTCCGCCGGACAGATTGCGCACCAGCAAACGCGTATCAGGAATGGAAATGCCCAGGCCTTTCAGCATCTCGCGCGCATCAGCGTGCATTTTCTCTTCATCAAGAAACGGAATGCCGAGGATCGATTTCATCGGCTCGCGTCCCATAAACAGGTTGCCCGCCACATCCACGGTGTCGCACAGCGACAGGTCCTGGTAAACCATTTCGATATGGCAGCGGCGAGAATCCGCCGGATTGCTGAACTGCTGCTCTTCACCGTCAATGCGGATCGTGCCGCTGGTGGGCACCACCGCGCCAGACAGCACTTTGGTCAGCGTGGACTTGCCTGCGCCGTTATCGCCCACCAGCCCCAGCACTTCGCCGGGCGCCAGCTGTAAGTTCACGCCGCGCAGGGAACGTATCGCGCCGTAGGTTTTGGTTATATTCACCATCTCTACCCGTGCCGGGGCAGTTTGTGATTGCTGCATTCGATAACTCCCATCACCACTAACGGGAAAAGCTGAACAGAGATAAAAAACTTTATCGTGCACGGTTTACGCCCTTGTAAACCGGTTTACCTGCCAGATAAAGCCTTCATACATAATCTCTGAACAACCGCTGTAACGATATTTGCTTGCCAGATACGTCATTGCAGCATCCGTGCCAGCCTGCAACACAGGCATTACACATCCGGTTTAACACGTTGTTTTTAAAAACGTTTAAATGTTAACTTTTGGTAAACCGGTTTACTAACTATAACGCGCAGAAATTAAAAAGCGCGTTATTTGCGCTAAAGTTGTGCGCTTTTGCGCCATTTTGGGACGCTGTTAACACATTCGTATCGAATCGCGCGCCACCCATTCCACCGCAAGGCGGGTTTCGGGAGGAATATCGGGCTCGTCATTCAGGATGCGCAGCATAATGTGAACCGCCGTGCGGCCCAGTTCCCGGGCGGGCTGGCGGATGGTGGAAATGCGGGGTTGGGTAAAATCGGCATAGGTGGCGTCGTCAAATCCCACCAGAGACAGCGCCTCGGGAGCCTGTAACCCGCGTGCGCGCAGGCCATCCAGCAAGCCCAGCACCAGATAGTCACTGGCGGCAAACACGGCGGTTGGGCGGTGCGGCCGGCTGAACAGGTGTTGAAGCGCCTGTTCGCCAAACTCACGCTGGTATTCGCCGTACATCACCCATTCGGGCGGCACGGTCAGGCCCGCCTGCGCCATGGCGGTGCAGAAGCCCTGATAGCGTTCGCGCACGCTCATCAGTTCATCCGGCCCGCCAACAAACGCGATGTGACGATGACCGGCGGCGATCAGCTTTTCGGTAGCAATGCGCCCGCCCTGCACGTTATCGGCGAACACCTTTGGCACTCTGCTGCCGGGAATATCTTCATCCAGCAGCACAATACGCTGGTGACGGTTAATTTCCTTACGCAGCAGCCCGTTATCCGGGTGGTTGGTGGTAAACAGCAGACCATCCACCTGGCAGGTATCCAGCCAGCGGATAAACTGGCTTTCTTTGCCGGGATGGTTGCGGGTGATGCAGAGCACAAGGCTGTAGCCACAGGCCGAAGCGGCTTCTTCCGCCGCGTCCGCCAGTTCGGCGAAGAAAGGGTTAGTAATATCGGGCAGGACCAGCCCTAAGGTTTCACTGCCGCCTTTGCTCAGGCGGCGCGCCAGGCTGTTGCCGCGATAATCCAGCTGGCGAATGGCGGCTTCAATGCGGTCAATGGTGTCCTGCGGCAGCATAATGCTTTGATTCATATAGCGGGATACGGTCGCTTTTGACAGCCCGGCCAGCGTCGCTACGTCGGATAACAGCACCCGTTTTTTAATCATATCCACAGCCATCTTGCCCAGAATCGGCTATCTGTAACACAGTTACGCGCGCCGGATACAGTATTTTTGCGCCGCCCCTGGCGATAAAATAATCGCTTGACAAAATCTGAGCGGAAGAGAATGGTAGAGACAGTTTACCGCATTACCCGGGAGTCACTCCCACACCGGCTTAGCCCGTTTCAGGTGTTCACCATAATGGACAGTGAGCAGAAACGCGGTTATTCAGGTTCAGGCTGAATAAGCCATTCACACGATATTTGCCCGCCAACAATAATCCCTCTGCATTTCGATGCGGAGATCGACTGGTTATCGCACATTCCCGACGAGGAATTTTAAGATGATGGCATTTAACACCAGAAAACTGCGTTCTGTTGCGCTGGCAACGGGCTTACTGGCAGCGGGTTCGTTTTTTACTTTGGCTCATGCAGCACCGACTTATGCGCTGGTACAGATCAACCAGCAGGCCCTGTTCTTTAATCAGATGAATCAGGGTGCACAGGAGGCAGCGAAAGCCAGCGGTAAAAATTTAGTGATCTTCAACGCCAACGATAATCCCGTATCGCAAAACGACGCGATCGAAAATTATATTCAGCAGGGCGTGAAGGGCATTATGGTGGACGCGATTGACGTCAACGGCATTATGCCTGCGATTAAAGAAGCGGCCGCCGCTAAAATACCGGTGATTGCGATTGATGCGGTATTACCGGCGGGCCCACAGGCGGCGCAGGTGGGCGTGGATAACCTGGAAGGCGGTAAGATTATCGGCAAATATTTTGTCGATTACGTGGCGAAAAATATGGGCGGCAAAGCGCGGTTGGGCATTGTGGGCGCGCTGAACTCAGCCGTGCAGAACCAGCGTCAGAAAGGCTTTGAAGACACCATTAAGAGCAATCCTGGCATTACCGTCGCGGACGTGGTGGATGGCCAGAACGTGCAGGACACCGCGATGACGGCAGCAGAGAACCTGATCACCGGCAACCCGGACCTGACGGCCATCTATGCCACTGGTGAACCGGCGTTACTGGGCGCGATTGCGGCCGTAGAGAACCAGGGGCGGCAGAAAGACATCAAGGTGTTCGGCTGGGATCTGACGTCAAAGGCGATCACCGGTATCGATAACGGTTATGTCACTGCCGTTCTGCAGCAGGACCCGAAAAAAATGGGTGAAGAGGCGGTCAGAGCCCTGAACGCGGTGACGTCCGGCAAAACCGTGTCGAAAACCATTCTGGTACCGGCGACGGTCGTCACCAAAGCCAACGTGGACAGCTACCGCGCGATGTTTAAGTAACGCCTGACTCGCCGCCTGCACTCAACAGTGCGGCGAGTTCGTTGACGGAGGGGAAGGCACTCAGCGTGCCGCGACGGCTCACCGTGATGGCGGCGGCCTGACTGGCGTGAGTGAGTGCTAACTTATCAATCTGAACCTGGCGCCTGAGTGCCGACGCCAGCATGACGGCAAGAAAGGTATCGCCCGCGCCGGTGGTATCCAGCGCCTCGACGGGCGTGGCAGGGCAAAACTCGCGGCGGTCGCCCTGAATCAGCCAGGCACCCGCGCTACCGTGAGTAACCACTAACGTTTTAACCGCTTCAGGATGCAACTGCCGGGCTTCGTGCTGATTCACTACGGCAATATCCACCAACGGCCAGCAGGCACTGAACCCGGCATGGACCGGCGAAGGGTTAAAGACGGTGATCAGGCCACGCGACTTCGCCAGCTGGAACAGCGCATGGGTTTTCTCCGGCGAGAAGTTGCCCTGCTGCACCAGGACATCGCCAGCGCGTGCCGCGGCCAGATGTGCACTGATGATATCAATGCTCAACGCATCGGCTGCCCCGGTGCTGGTAATAATGGCGTTGTCGCCGTCGGCGCTGTTGAGAATAAGCGAGGTATCGCTAAAGGGATGAACCGGTTCAGCGGGCATAAAATAAAGCGGCTCCTGAGTGAGCTGCTGGCGAAGAGTTATTCCATTGCTGTCTTTGCCCGTTGCGGCAATTAAATGGGTTTCTATGCCGCAGCGGGATAACAGAATCGCCTGATTCGCGCCTTTACCGCCGATATCCTGCGAAACTTTATTTCCATGAACCGATGCGCCTTTTAGCGGAATATCGGCAATGCTCCAGGTTTCATCGACAGTGATATTTCCGGCCACATAAACACGCATAGTGTTTCCCTGAACAGGATAAAGACAAGATGGTTGCTATATCAGCAGAAAAAAATGATGCAATACAAGCGATATTTTCCCGCCCCAAAGCGGTCATTGGCGTGATTCACTGTGACCCGTTTCCCGGCTCGCCTAAATACCGGGGGAAATCAGTCAGGGCGATAACAGAGCGTGCACTGCGCGATGCGGAAAATTATATTTGCGGCGGCGTTCATGGCCTGATTGTTGAAAACCACGGCGATATTCCGTTTTCAAAACCCGAGGATATTGGCCCGGAAACCTCAGCCCTGATGGCGGTTATCACGGAAAAAGTGCGCGAACGGTTTGGCGTGCCGCTGGGCATTAACGTGCTGGCGAACGCGGCGCTGCCGGCCTTCGCCACCGCGCTGGCGGGCGGGGCGGATTTTATCCGCGTCAACCAGTGGGCGAATGCTTACATCGCTAATGAAGGCTTTATCGAAGGGGCCGCCGCCAAAGCGTTGCGCTACCGCAGCCAGCTGCGTGCCGAACATATTCGGGTGTTTGCCGACAGCCATGTTAAACACGGCAGCCATGCGATAGTGGCCGACCGCTCCATTCAGGAACTGACGCGCGATGTGGACTTCTTTGACGCGGACGCCGTGATCGCCACCGGACAGCGCACCGGCGACAGCGCCACCCTGGACGAAATCGACGAGATCCGCGCCGCCACCGGCTTACCGCTGCTGGTGGGGTCGGGCGTCACGCCTGCCAATGTCTGCCAGATCCTGGGCCGCACCCAGGGCGTGATTGTCGCCAGCGCGCTCAAGGTGGACGGCGTCTGGTGGAACGATGTGGATCGGGAAAGGGTTAAACACTTTATGGCCGTGGCGCAGGCGGCGCTGGATAAGGCCTAGCCGCCGTTTAACGTCAGCCACAGGCAACAAAAAACCCCGCGGGTGAGGCGAGGTTTTTTGTTTACGTCAGCACGGTTACGTGCGGTGCACATCATGCATTATCAACCTAATCAGCCTGTTACAGGCAGCGGAAAGGGTCGCAGGCTGTAAGTGCTCCTGACCACAGGAGCCAGCGTATGAGATGGATAGAAATCGCTCGCGTATTTCTTAAGCTCATGGTTGCACTACTGCAACTGCTTGAAATTATCGTGAACTCCTTCAGGTAAATCACGTTCAGGCCGCACCTGAGGGAGGTGATATTCACCTCCCTTTAATCACAGGGTTCGAAAAAGCAGAACGGTTACGTCAGGCCAGCCAGCCTTTCACCACCGGCAGCACCGCCGGAATCTGCGACAGCAGGTAGAGAATCAGCCCGATGGTGCCGCCCACCAGCGTGCCGTTGATGCGGATAAACTGCAGGTCCTTACCGATATTCAGCTCGATCTGCTGCGACATATCGCGCGCATCCCAGCTTTTCACCGTGTCGCTGATATGGCGCGTCAGGAACGCCGCGAATTCTGGCGCGACGCTGCGGGCAGCGTCTTCCAGATGCTGATTCATTGAGCTGCGCAGCCCTTCATCGGCGGCCAGGGTTTCGCCCAGCCACAGCGCCGCCTGACGGACCTTGTCCTGCACTTTTGACGCCTCGCTGTTGAGATCCGTTTTCAGCCAGTCGCGCAGATCGCCCCACAGCTCGCCAATATAGCGGTTCAGCGTGGGATCGTCTTTCAGCCAGCCTTTGATCACCTCGGCGCGCTCGGCCATCTCGGGATCGTTTTTCAGCTTTTCGATCAGGCGATCCACCGCGCGATTAAAGCCCAGCCGCAGCTCGTGGCCCTGATCCAGCGCCACGTCATCCAGCAGGGAATCCACCGCGTTGGCCACCAGCTCTGCGCTGTGCTCTCCCAGCCATTCTGTCGGCAACATTTTGGCCTTGATGGGGTGCTCGCGCTTCAGCCAGCGCACCAGCTGGCTGGCGATAAATTCCCGGGTGCTGGGCTTATGCAGCAGCCGCAGCAACTGCTCGACCGCCGCATCCAGCAGTTCCTGATGCCGGTTATTTTTGGTCAGGCTTTCCAGCATCAGCGCGCCGCTCTGGCTGAGATCCACCTTGTCGATCGCCTTATGCACCGCGCGGCGCATGAAGTGCTGGATGCGCGCGTCATCGGTCAGATCGAGAAAGCCGCGCATGACCTGCAGCAGGTGGCGACCGATCCGATCGGCATTGCCGGGCGCGCTCAGCCAGGTGGCCAGCATCTGCGAGGGATCGTGACGGCGGATCAGATTCAGCAGCGAATCGGTATCCAGAAACTTTTCCTGCACAAAGCGGCCCAGATTCTCCCCAATGCGATCTTTATTGCGCGGGATGATCGCCGTATGACGGGCAATAAACGGCACCGGTACGCGGCGAAACAGCGCCACCACCGCAAACCAGTCAGCCAGCGCGCCGACCATTGCGGCTTCGGCGATGGCTTTGATGCCGCTGACGTAAAAGCTGGGCAGCAGAAACAGGGTAACCACAAAGGTCGCGGCAGCCAGCAGCAGCAGCGACAGCGCCAGACGTTTGGTCCGTTTTAGTTCACGTTGTTTATCCATGTCCTGATCTTAGCAGCTTGCCTGATGATTAAGTATAAAATGCCGGTTTGCGCCCGTGTTACCCCGATCAGAATGGGGCTTGTTTAACGCAGTAAATTTGCGACAAAGTAGATGAGTAGTGAGATGAATCACACCAAAATTTATCCCCAGGATAACGGCTTTCGTGAATCAGGTGCCCGGCATTAGAAACAGGATTCAATGCACGAAACGGATCAGGGTTAAATCACGGGTTAACCGGCGGCGGGCAGCCGAAACGAATCAGGTCTCCAGCAGCGCACTGACTCTGGGAAGTAAGGTACATTGCCGACAAAAAAAGGACTATAATCCCATTTATCGCTACCTAATGGGAATAAATTCCCATTATGATGTCAGGCGTTGAATGCCGATTCCTGTAGGGCTTGCTCGGCCCGGCCAATGCCTAAGCCCTTAGCAACATGTCGCCACGACTTCACCGCGCTCAGCACCTCATCATAGATTTTCGTTGCGTCACTCTGTGACAGCCTGAAGAAATCTTTTACCTCAAAAGCGAGTCGGTAATCGAGCGCGTTGTCTGAATCATTAATATTGAGATGAAGCCCTTGCTTGCCGACAATCGGGTTTACGTCATAAGCCGGTGATAACGTCCAACCCTGCCGTGTGAGCAAAAAACCGTGATTGCGCAGATGGTCGTCAGTATTCGATACGGCAATATTCAACACGATTCTGCGCCATAGCTGGGCTAAATCGGCTTTTGTTTGCGCGCCCTGGGTGGAGAGAAATTCGGCGATTTCTAAATAACTGGCCCCCTGCGACTGCTCACCATCATAGTAGTGAAGCTGTGTCATTGCCGATGAAAAATGAATCCGCTTTTCACCCTCGCGATCGAAGCGGCGAGTTAAAAAGGTATGGTGTGTTGATGAAAACCGCCTGATTTCGGCAGGAGACATATTAACGCCAGCCGCGATGGCCAACTGATGGCACACCATCTCCCATGCACCGATGTCACAGGTGTCTGTGGTATTGGGAAACTTGGCGATCCACAGCTGGTTATTCTCATCGGTCACACAGGCTTTTGGCCTTGCTCCGCCTAATGATGACCCCGGTGAAATCAGCATTTTCAACCAGGCGTAATATTCATCACTATCAATATTTTCATCTTTTTCAATTTGTAGGGCGGCATGCTCTAATTCTCGCAGCGCCGCGATTGGCGGGGCGGCAAAATCACTGTTGTTATCCAGAAAATCATCGCATCCTGATTTCCTGAATCGAATACCGCCCATTCGATAAGCATCATGTACGCCCAGAAGATAATCCAGCTCAGTCAGTCGACTATTCGCCCGCATGCCCTTACGCGCTTCAATCGCTGCGCGACGCTGCATCAAAATACGCCCCCAGCGATCGGGTGACGAATCGAGAAAAGCGCGGAAGTTTTTATTTGCTTCGTCGTTGTAGAGTTCCCCTGAGTGAAGCGTCAGCATAGGATCGATTTGCAAACGGTGGGGAGAGGTTAAAAATGCGTTGTCATATGAAAAGCTGAATACACCGCCACGACTGGAATCACTGTAAGAAAGGTGGCCCAGCAATAAAGGTTTCTCTATGGGTTGCCAGTTTGCATAGACCTCAATGCTTTCACGACTCATTTTGAACCTTCCAGCAGTTTAATGTTTTGCAGCTTGATACCGACCTCATCGTGAGCCGCCATTTCTGCAAAATTGTTTTCCATTCCCAGCACAGCCATGATTTTTAAATAGGTGCCAATGGCAACGCCCGGATCGCCTGCGAAGGCCTTGTTTATCGTCTTATGATCAAAACCGGTTCGCTCGCATAGCAATTTTTTGGTGAAGCCACGGCGTTTCATCGCCAATAGCAAATCCTCACCAAAGTGCATGAGGATTTTGCGTTGCCTGGGAAACAACACATTGTGCAAATCTCGTTTTGCCATCAACCTATCATCCGGGACTAAATTCCCAATTTTGGTTCAATGATGGGAATATAGTCCCTTTTTTGAAGTTGTACAATCAATCTTCGTTTTGACCCTTTCAACGCGAATTCGCATAATTTATGCCTCTGAGCGGGCAGCGAGAACATCACCCCAACCTGATTTCTGTACGTAAAAGCGCAGAACTGTCATAGAAATGTCAGTTCAGCGTATATCGTTAAGCTCATTATCAATGCGGAGCGCAGGGGGAAAAAGCGAGCGTGACAGTGGATAGCCTGGCCATTACCGTTTCATGATGGCGATAGCCACGGGGATGCATGTCAGACATGGTGAAAGTATGCGACATTTCTGATCGTTAACGCCCTGCAAAATTGCTATTGGTTATCCTCGCAGCAGCGCACCCATAGCACGCTTTATCCGGCGCTTGTCACTCAGATTTAGCGCACGACTGGCGCATGCCGTGGAAAATTTGTTAAGAAAGTGGATGTTCTTGAGTGGCTTATTTGCATTAATTGTTCAATTTACTCTGGGCTCAACCGCAATGCACTGTGCGGTATCTCAATTTGTTGACGCACCCTATCCATGGAACCAGACCAGGAGAATTCACGTGAAAGCAATCGCAACGGCAACCGCAAGTCTGTTGATGTTAATGAGTGGCGTATCCGCGCAGGCGGAAGGGCTGACAACCTCGCAGGATGGTAAAAACCTGACCGTCAGCTTCGGGCAGCCCACCATTAAGCAGGTGCTGCATTACCGCAAAATGTACGACAAAAAACCCTTCCCCGATGCCGAAATTTATTACTACGACAACGGCACCTATAAAATCATCTCGCAGGGCGAAAACCACTACGGCGTTTACGTGATGCAGGGTAAGTTTGATGATGAGACCTTCACGGTGCGCTTTATCTCGCTGCCTTCCACCGACTGGGGCAACAAAACCGCCTTCCATCAGCTGACCTTTGTGCGCGGCGACAAGCAGAACGTGTTTATTCAGAACGCGATTGTTGATACCGGCGAGGCGATTGCCCAGCAGAACGGCACTTACACCCAGGAAAAGAACACCGTCACCAATCCGGTGTCCACCAGCTGGAAACACAAGTAGCGTTGAGGTGGCAGCCCGGCTGCCACCGTATTTTACCGACGACGTCCGCCAAACAGGCTGCCCAGCACGCCGCGAACGATCTGGTTAGTAATCTGACGCCCCGCGCTTTTTGCCATGGTTTGCACCACGCCATCCCGCTTGCCGCCGCGCGGACCGGTGCTGCCAAACAGAATGTCTTTTAATCCCCCCAGAATGCCGTCATCCACTGCCACCGCATTGCCTTTGGCTTCGGGCGCATTGGCCTTGTCACTGGCGGCCTGCACGCCCTGTTGCAGACGTTCGTAAGCCGATTCCCGATCAACTTCTGTGTCGTACTTGCCCGACAGCGGAGAATGGTTGATCAGCCCGTTGCGCTCGTCCTTGTTCACCGGCCCCATGCGCGAGCCGGGTGCAATCACCATCGCCCGCTCCACTACCGACGGGCTGCCTTTGGCATCCAGAAAGGAGATCAGAGCTTCGCCGGTGCCCAGCGCCTGTATCGCCTCCACGGTCGTAAACGCCGGATTGGCGCGCAGGGTTTCGGCGGCGGTTTTCACCGCTTTTTGATCGCGCGGGGTAAAGGCGCGCAGCGCATGTTGCACCCGGTTGCCTAGCTGGCCCAGCACGCTGTCGGGAATGTCCGCCGGATTCTGCGTCACGAACCAGATCCCCACGCCTTTGGAGCGGATCAGGCGGATTACCTGCTCAATCTTCTCCAGCAGCACCGGCGGCGCCTCGTTAAACAGCAGGTGCGCCTCATCAAAGAAGAACACCAGCTTCGGTTTATCCAGATCGCCCGCTTCCGGCAGGTGCTCATACAGCTCTGACAGCATCCACAGCAGGCTGGTCGCGTAAAGTTTGGGCATCTGATACAGCTTCTCGGCCGACAGGATGTTAATAACGCCTTTGCCGTTGCTGTCAACGCGCATCCAGTCGCTAATCTCCAGCATCGGCTCGCCAAAGAAGTGCTCTGCGCCTTGCTCCTCCAGCGCCAGCAGCCCGCGCTGGATCGCGCCCACTGAGGCGCTGTTAATGTTGCCGTACTGCGTCTGAAAGCTTTTCGCGTTATCGCCGATGTACTGTGTCATGGCGCGCAGATCTTTAAAATCCAGCAGCAGCAGGCCCTGATCGTCGGCAATGCGGAAGATGATCTGCAGCACGCCGCTCTGCACCTCGTTCAGATTCAGCAGCCGCGCCAGCATCAGCGGCCCCAGATCCGACACCGTCGCGCGCACCGGATGGCCTTTTTCACCGAAAATATCCCACAGCACCACCGGGCTGCTGGTTGGCTGCCAGTCGGTCACACCGATGTTGGCCAGCCGCGCCTGCAGCTTTTCGCTGCTCTGGCCTGCCATCGCCACGCCGGTTAAATCGCCTTTCACATCCGCCATAAACACCGGCACGCCGATGGCAGAGAAGGATTCCGCCAGCTTTTGCAGCGTCACGGTTTTTCCTGTGCCGGTGGCGCCGGTGATCAGGCCGTGGCGGTTTGCCATCTGTGGCAGCAGGTGCAGTTGAACGTCAGGGGTTTGGGCGATAAGCAGGGGAGCGGTCATAGCGCGGCACTCATAAACAGTCAGTCATGCGTTAAGCATAGCCAGCGGGGCGGCAGACGTGAGTAAAGATTAAGTGCTGCCGCCCTGAAATTTACTTCTCCACCTCTTCAAAATTCAGCAGCGTGACGCCAATCCCCTGTTGTGCGTGCGTCACGTTCTTGCGCAGCGCCACCTGCACCTCGCCCTGCAGCATCACCACGTAAGGCGAGTTCTGCTGAAGCTGCTGTTGCAGCGAGACGTAATCGGCCCGGCGCTTCTCAGCATCGCTTTCTCCGGCGGCTTTGCGCGTCAGGGCGCTCAGTTCCGGAATATCCCAGCCTACGCGCCAGGCCAGGGTTTTGCTGCCGTTCGGCACGTTATAGGCGAAGGTGCTGGCGTTGGTATTGGGATCGATGTAGTCCGCGCCCCAGTAGGTAAAGATGGATTCGAAGTTGCGGCTACGCATCTTGCTCCACAGCTCGGATTCCGCCACCGGCTGGATATCCAGATTTACATCCGCCTTCGCAAAGCTCGACTGCAGCGCCTGGGCAATATCGATATAAGGCGGCTGATTCACCACCGACAGCGCGATATGCGCGCCGGGCTTAATGCCGCCTTTGGCTAATATCGCTTTGGCCTTCTCGACATCGTAGTGGAACGGTTTGGTCTCCAGCGCGCCGTCAAAGCCCTGGGGCAGGAAGCTCTGGTGTACGCGATATTGCCCCTTCAGCAGCTGATTCGCCAGGCTGTCGTAGTCCACCAGCCAGCGCGCGGCCTGCCATAAGGCCGGGTTGCCCAGCGCAGGCTGCTGCGTACTTTTGGTGTTAAAGCCGAGATAGTAGATCAGGCTGGAGGGAAAGGCGGCAATGTGCACGTTGGGATCGCTTTTCAGCGAGGCCAGCTGATCCGGCCCCAGCTGGTACGCCGCATCCACATCGCCCTGCTGGATCAGCAGCCGACGGGTGCCCGGATCGGCCACGCCTTTCAGCAACACCCGTTTCAGGTGCGCTTTCTGCGTGCTGTTGGGATTGGCCTCCAGCACCAGCGCCTGCAGGGGCACGAACTGCTTGATTGCGTAGGCCGCGCTGCCCGCCGAGTGGGTTTTCAGCCAGCCATTGCCGAAGTCGTTATTGGCGGCATGCGACTGCGCCAGCTTGCTGTCAACGATGGAGGAGACCGGCGCGGTCAACAGGCGCAGGGCCAGATCCTGCCCGATCTCTGCCGGCCAGCGCAGCTCAAGCTGATGATCGTTGATCACGGTGAACTGCTGATCGATGTTCTCCGGCGTCCAGCCAAATTCCCCGAGGATAAACGAGGGCGCTTTGTTCAGCTTCACCGCGCGGGTAAAGGAGAACACCACATCCTGCGCCGTTAACGGATTGCCGCTGGCAAAACGCGCCTGCGGATTCAGGTCAAACACCAGGCTGTGCGGGGTTTTGCCCGCCTGCCAGCGCAGGGCCGCCAGCGGGGCCAGCTTCTGCGGATCCTGATGGTCTGGCTCCAGTAACGTCTGATAGATATTACGCAGGCTGCTGTTGCTGACGGTTTCAAAGCTTTCCGCCGGATCGAAACTGATAATGCCGTCCAGCGGCACGGCGACCACAAATGTATCTTTCGGCGTTGCCGCGTGGGCGGCAGAGGAGAGAGCAAGGGCGGTAAGCAGGAGCAGCGGTTTGCGCATAGCGGTTATCCTTAATGATTGATAACCCTACTGTAACCCGCGCCAGAGCAGGTCAAAATGCCGGTTTGTTCTGAGCTATGCCAGTTTCGTCTTAGCCGATTTGTCTTAGCCGATTTGTCTTAGGTGACAGGCCGCCATGATGCGGGCGGCTCAGGCCGTCAGTGGAAGTTATGAATGACTTCCAGCACGCCGTTAATAATGAACTGGACGCCCATGCAGACCAGCAAAAAGCCCATCAGGCGGGAGATCGCCTCGATGCCGCCTTTGCCCACCAGGCGCATGATCGCCCCTGAACTGCGCAGGGAAATCCATAAAATCACGCTCACCACCAGGAACGTCAGCACCGGCGCGACGTTCAGTACCCAGGCAGGGAAATCCACCCCGCTGCGCACGGTAGAGGCCGAGGAGATGATCATCGCGATCGTCCCTGGCCCGGCCGTGCTCGGCATCGCCAGCGGCACAAAGGCGATGTTCACCGGTTCCTGCGCGGTTTCCAGCTCATCGTGCTTGTGCTTAGCTTCAACCGAATGGCCCACCGGCTTCGCCGGAAACAGCATCCGAAAACCAATAAACGCCACGATCAGCCCGCCCGCGATGCGCAGCCCCGGAATGGAGATGCCGAACGTGTGCAGCACCGCGCTGCCTGCGTACCAGGCCACCATCATGATGGCGAACACATAGATGCTCGCCTGCAGCGCCTGGCGGTTGCGCTCCTGAAAATTCATCTCACCGGCCAGGCCCAAAAACAGCGCCACGGTGGTGAGCGGGTTGGCGAGCGGCAGTATCACCACCAGCCCCAACCCAATTGCTTTGATTAACTCCAGCATGCCTTATCCTGCTTAGTGTTTGGGCCGTTCCAGCGCTTCCAGCAGCTCCGGGAAGAAGTCTTGCAGGATCTCCGGCGTCATCAGCTCCGGGTACTGCATCAGGTGCTCGCGTATACGTTCGTTTACGTCGGGGATCAGGCGCTGTGCCGCATCGCTGGCGCTGATTTTGTGCTTCTTCATGCTGCGCAGCAGGTCGGCGGGCAGGTTATCTTCGTCTTCGTTATCTTCCACCATCTCCAGCGCGTCCAGCTCGTCGAACATCTCCATCAACGCTTCGGTCTGCGGCGTGCGGGATTCATATTCGCGCGGATGCTCTTCTGCCATATAGCGCAGCATCAGGCGCATCGGCGTGCCATCGGGGGACTTGGGCGGTTCGGCGGCGAACCAGGTCAGCAGCTGGTGGATGGTCACCTGATGGACGTGATAACCGTTATCCACCAGCTCGTCGGCCAGCAGCTCGGCGCTTTCGTTTTCAATCAGACAGATATGCGTGCGGTTGGGATCGTACTCTTCGAGCCACTGGTAGATCTCTTCGATCACCCCATCGTCGTACTCGAACTTTTTGTTTACATAGCTCCCTTCTGACGCATTTACGCAGGCTGTGATCAGGTCTGGATCGAAGTAAATTGCGATGTTGATACCTTTCATGCGTGCTGTCCTGTTCAAATCCAAAACATCACTATAGCGCCCAACGCATTAGGAAGGAAAACTTATGACTTAACGTGTTGCGATACAAGGTGATGCAGACAGCGGGCGGGGGACTGACTGGCGGTAAAAAAGCGAGTAAGAAGGGGCGATAAACCTGCCAGCGCGGGGCTGGCAGGCGGCTGTCAGGAAATAAAGTTTTTACCCTGTTTCAGCACCACGTCACAGGCTTTGGTTTTGAGCTTCTCGCCCATCGGCGAGTTGCTGAGGCTTTGCAGGTTCAGTTGCTGGCCATTGCCGGTGTTCAGCAGCCCGGCCACGCCCTGGGTGTAATCCGGTTTCTGCTCCTGCGCCGCCGTGGTATTCAGGCCCAGCTTGCTCAGCACCTGGTCTTTTACCGACTGCACGTTGTTTTTCACCACGTTGTGCTCCACGCAATACTGCATCACGCCGGCGGCATTGGTCATGCTGTTGGCGCTCATGGCTTTGTCGTTGCTGTTCAGCAGGCTGGTAATGGAGGACATCGACAGCCCGCCGTTCTGCTGACCTGCTGCACCGTTGTTTTGCTGGCTCAGCTGGTTGGCGGCACTGCTCAGTTGATCCTGCCAGCTTGCGGCTGACGCATTGCCCGCCAGCAGCAGGGCTGCCAGGGCGCAGGCGATATGGCGCTTTTTCATTTCGACCTCGGTTGGGTTTTATGCTTCGTGCTGTTAAGAGGCGGTGCGGATGAGAAAGTTCCGACGGAAACATAAGTGGAAGGCGGTTTGGGAGGATTCTGGCAGTTGGAAAGCGCGGGTTTACTGGCTTCCGTGTGTTTTTTCGCCGCTTAGCGCACATCACAGCGGAATTGGGTTGCTTGCTGGGCACGTAACGGTATAATCCCCAACGTTTTCCGCATCCTCTTCAGTGCCGAAGTGGCGAAATCGGTAGACGCAGTTGATTCAAAATCAACCATCGAAAGATGTGCCGGTTCGAGTCCGGCCTTCGGCACCAAGTGAAGTGAGTTGTTGGACTAAGAAGCTGCCTGAGGGCGGCTTTTTTTGTGTCTGGAATCCAGTATCCGCAAGGTTTTTCTCGTTTTTTTCTCACCCTAAACCAACCTTATTCAATCTACATCAACTTACTGATGCGGGCACAACTGCGGGTATATCCCGGTTCGATAATGTTTCTACCCACACGAAACCTTGAAAGGATACTCATCATGGCTCTATGTGATGTGAAGGTTCGTTAGGCTGAGCCTGAAGACAAAGCCTTTAAGCTGACTGACGGTGAAGGCATGGTTTTGCTGGTTCACCCTCATGGCTCCTAGTACTGACGGCTTCGTTATCGCTTCGGTGGTATAGAGAAGATCTGGCGTTGTGGAAATATCCTGAAGTTTCGCTGGCAGATGCCAGGGCACACCGGGATGAAGCCCGTAGACTATTAGCTAATGGCGTCGATCCCAGTGAGAACAAGAAAGCCGTTAAGGTAGAGCTGGAGCAAGAGGAGATAACGTTTGAAGTAGTCGCCAGAGACTGGCATGCCAGTAATAAGAAATGGTCGGCATCGCATAGCGCTCGTGCATTGAAAAGCCTTGAAGATAATCTCTTTGCTGCCATTGGTAAGCGGAACATTACGGAGCTTAAAACTCGGGATCTTCTTGTACCCATCAAAGCCGTCGAGTCATCCGGCGACTTGAAGTCGCCGCCCGTTTACAGCAGCGTACTACCGCGATTATGCGCTTTGCTGTGCAGAGCGGTTTAATCGACTAGAACCCCGCGCAGGAGATTGCTGGTGCAGTTGCTACGGCGAAAAGACAGCATCGTGCGGCTCTGGAGCTTAATCGCATTCCTGAATTGCTTCACCGCATCGATCACTATTCTGGCAGGCCGTTAACCTGGCTGGCTGTCGAACTCACGTTGTTAGTTTTCATCCGTTCAAGCGAGCTGCGTTTTGCTCGCTGGTCTGAAGTGGATTTTGATACGGCCACGTGGACGATTCCGGGTGAGCGTGAACCGCTGGAAGGTGTTAAGCATTCTCAACGTGGTTCAAAGATGCGGACTCCTCATCTTGTTCCTTTGTCGCGGCAAGCCTTAACTATTCTGGAAAAGATTAAAAGCATGAATGGGAATCGAGAGCTGATTTTCGTAGGCGATCACGATCCCCGTAAACCCATGAGTGAGAACACGGTGAACAAGGCTTTGCGAGTTATGGGCTATGACACCAAAACGGAAGTCTGTGGGCATGGTTTCAGAACGATGGCGTGTAGTTCGTTGATTGAGTCGGGGCTGTGGTCGAGAGATGCGGTGGTAGAGCGGCAGATGAGTCACCAGGAGCGTAACTCAGTACGTGCAGCTTATATCCATAAGGCCGAGCACTTGGATGAACGCAGACTGATGTTGCAGTGGTGGGCGGATTATCTGGATGCTAATCGGGTGAAGGGGATAAGTCCGTTTGATTTTGCGAAAAAATAAAAAAAGTAACGCCATTGAGAATCAAGTAGTTCTATCTTAACTACCTATTTTTCAAACAAGTAATGGGCATTTTGCCCATTATTTGTTTCTGATGATGAGTTAGACGTTATTGAACACCTAATGCTTTATACACAGCATCCACCGGATCTGCATAGAAACTGATTTGGAATTTGGAGAAAATTTCAGCAGGCACAGTTGGGATATCAGAAGCTGATGCCATCGGCAGCAGCACACGTTTGCCCCCACTATCCATTGCCAGTTGCAAACTACCAGCCAGATCATCGACCGGATTCACCACACCACCAAGTGTCATATCTCCGAGTACGACCATCTGTTCTTGCAATGGCTTGCCCATCAAAATGGAACAGAAGGCTACCAAGGCGGCAAGGCTGGTTTTGGTACTAGGGCCTGAGTTATGTAACTCAACGGCATGTAGATGGTATTCATGCTCGGAAAATTTGGCGGTAGCACTGATGCGATTTAGGTTGCCTTTGAAATAATCAAAACCTATACGGATTGCTTCTTTTGCTGGTGTATTGGAGCCTAGGCCAGATGTCGTGTGTTTACCATTACCGGGGGTCATCTGAGTCTCGAAGCGATACAGGCCCAGTTGGCCTGTGACACCCTTGGTAACCATGTGCACAACTCCCGGTTTACTCAGACCTTCGGGGATCAACTGGCTCCCGCCTTGCTCAGGTACATTGACGAAAAACTCTTCAAGAGTTTCGTTGTCGAGATAACTGAAATGCACATCGAAAAACTCCATGCCGCCTAGTTTTTTCAATTGCTCTTTGATTCTACGACGTAACTCTAATGCGTAGGTGAGACAAGGACGTACCTCCTCTTTACCAAACACACCATGAGGATACAATAATTTGAGCAAACCTGAGACTGTGCGGCGTACTGCGATTACATCACGTTGGTTGAGGTTGTTCCCGAGTTTAAAGAAGCGGTCGATAGCATCAGAGAAGCTACGCTTGCGCATTTCTCGCATATATTCGGCCAGATAGTCGGTGATCAGACCGTAGTTATTGGTAAAAAATTCAGGCCGCATCTTAGGAATATCCCAGCCTGGGATATAGGCATGGAAACGGTCAAAGAAGGCTGTATCGATCATCGCTTCCGGGAAAGGTGCCAGCAAGTGACTGGTTTTGACTAACGTTTCTACGCTTTGGTTTATGTTGCCGACAAATACCATGGATGCTTTGGCTTCGATAGAATCACGGCCACGGGAAAAAGATCCCGATGCCATGTAATCCTTCATGATCTGGACACCATCTTTATCCTTGAAGGTAATACCAGCCACTTCGTCAAAAGCTACCACATCCCACATGCCTACCAGCCCAACCTGCCGGGAACTCATGTTGTAAAACAGATTGGCGACTGTCGTCTGGCCACCTGAGACTAGTAATGAATTAGGCGAGCACTCTTTATAGACGTGGCTTTTACCGGTACCACGTGGGCCGAGTTCGCAGACGTTATAGTTGTTCTCAACAAAGGGGATCATCCGCGTCAACAGGTGCCATTTCACCCGTTGCTTCAGATTGGTTGGCTCCATGCCTATAGAGCGGATCAGGGTATCCAGCCATTGGTCTGTTGAGAAATTAGCCCGGGCGGCAAAAAGCTCTTCCATATCCATGGAGGGCATCTGGATAGGCTTAAGGTTGAAAATTGAGAAGGGCGAAATTCTTTGCCCTTCTTCATAAAAATAGTTAAGAGTAACGATACACCAGATCCCCCCGGTGAGCAGCTTCTCGTTAGCTTTAACAATGTTGGCGGGGATCACGGCATCTTTGATACCTAGGTTCGAAAGCTGAGCCTCGTATACATCTTTCTTCTGGTTGAGCTTTACTCCGATCTTATCGATCACTTTAAAGCTACCACGCTCACGAATCAGAGATTTTACTTTCTCAGCCTCATCCGGGCGAACATAGTTCTCAGCGAGGATTTTTTTGACGTTTTCCAGACCTTCGCGTACCACTTCATCATCGTCTGAAGCACAGTACATACCGAGCAGATATTCCAGTACATAGACAGGGACATTAGCCCCTTCTTTTAGCTGTTTGGTCAAATCCTTACGGACAACTTTACCCTTAAAGTAACGATTCAGACGGGCATCAAGATCCATGCTGGCATGCTGAGATAACTCATCGTCAATGCTGAGCATAGAAGCCTCATCAACAGTAGTTCCGCTCGGCTGGGCAAGCTTCTCCGTGTAAACGTCCATCTGCTGGATTACTACATTGTTCGTGATATGTGTGACATTCACCGCTGGCTCTTGTGCGGTTTCCTTTCCTACAAACTCACCTTCAGTAGGATTTATCTCATCATGTGGCATCTGGTATTGCTCCCGGGTACTGATTAGCTGGCACCCAACATTAGAATTTACTTATCACATCCGCAGGATCGCTATTTTGCGAGCCATTAAAAACCGAATTCATCCTGGATTGCCAAATCAATAGTGACTGGATAGCGTGCCATTTCAATACCATCCTCATCATCAACGAGCAGCAATTGATACTGCGCCTTGCGGTCAAATTGAGCACCGGTCAGTTTTAAACGCACGTCTTGCTGGCGCTGATCGAGATTACTTGAAGTCGCTTCAAAGAGTAGCTTCTCAATAGCTGACACGGTTTGTTCTGAACTATCTACCACCGAGAAACGAACCATTCTTGATTTATGACGTTCATCGACGGCATCGGTCTGCAGGAAGCGGATTTTATCGATCACATTTACCAGCTTAATGGGTTGGTATGCCGGAACTATGTCGACTTTGGTTTTTTCATGTAGAGCTTGTTTCTTGCCACGCAGCTCTTGTACTTCAAGTATTGGAACACAGACCTCTTGCAACATTGCACCACCATGGACGAAGCGGGCTCCACCAACAAAATGGAAACGGCTTACTCCTTTCGGAAGCCAGAATTCCACATCAGAGTTACCACCAACAATATTACGTAATTGCCCATGCCAGACATCTTCGTTTGTTGGTAAATTGCGAGCAAGGAGATAGCGTTTTGAAGCTTCCAGAGTTCCAGATGGTTCGTGTTTCAGAGGCGATTTTACCCCGTTTTCAACTGAGGCCTGTTGGAATAAGAATCCATGATCGGCTGTGATAACTACGCGAGTAACGCCAAACCCATTGATAATTTTGTTGATGAGTCCATTCAGTTCGTCTATAGCCTGGCGGGCATGAATGAATGTCTTGAGCTCACTTTTCTGAGATTCACTCTGAGCATCGATGACATCGTGATAGACGTAGATTACCTTTGCGTCACCAACCGCCTCGTTAGCTTCTGCCCGGGTCCAGCTCAGCAGACTTTTGGCCGAAATCGCTATACCACCCACCTTACTGAGAATAGTGCTGCGATTTTCTAAACCCGAGCTGCTCTGTCCATCAACTAATACTGTTGAGCTGGTAGCGGCATAGTCAAGTTGCTCATGGGGGAGTAGGGCGGCCATGCCAAGTTGCGTATAGCTAGGTAGTACCCCAAGTTGGCTCTTGAGCTGTGCAGAGAAGCGTTTGGCTTCATTTATCTGTCCCTGGAGCTCATGAGCCACTTCATAGCGTAAGGCATCACTGATAATCACAAACTGGCGCTTGACCCCGCTCTGGGTAAAGCGTTGTTTGATGACAGTATCATAGAAGCGATGCTGCGAAGGGAGACCCAACTGCCAGTTATCAAGTAGCTGCTCTTTAGCTAACAAACCATCCCATGTTAGCCCAAGCTGATAGAGATACCAGTTTACATACAGATCTTCGATTTTACTGGCCAGTACAGCCAGCACTTCGACCGATTGTCCCTGTAGGTGCAATAGTGCTTCATTAAACAGGCGATAGGCTGCATCAAACTGGAACAATTCAGCTTCATAGGCCAGATACATTTCTTGCGCCGAGGAGTAATGAAAACCATCTGGTTTGGAACGACGTAGTTCCAGCAGCAATTCGGCTTGTTGCAGCGCGTGATAAATATAAGCATATTTAGGTACAGTTCTGGCCCAGAACCCATGTCGACGGCGAGATATCAGTTGGGTAAACTCTACTCTATTCAGGCTCAGATCGCCGTTGTTTAATCCAGATATCAGCTCACGGATCAAACCTTGCTCGACCGCTTCAAAACCTTCGACCTCTCCCCAGAGCCAGATATCTTGCGTTGTCAGGCGTGAAGCAAGTTCGAGCTGCTCTGCTACCTGTGCAGAGATTTCGGCAAAATGGCTACTGTACTGATTAGAATCACGCCAGCCAGATAGCAGAGCCATGGCATTCGCGCGCCCGGTAGGCGTGGCTAATAGTTGTGACTGTAGCCAGACAGGACGTTCTTTGGAATCAAGCTGTTCGTAGCATTCGCTCACCAGTAACTTACGAATCAGTTCGCGTAGTGATGGTTCTGTCCCTTCAGCTATATGGTATCCATATTCACGGTTCATTAAATGCCAAAATGCAGGCAGTAATCCATGCTGTTCTAGCGGAACAAGAGCGGTTTCAGCATTCTCAAGTAACCGATCGCCAATGCTTTTCATTATTTCGGCAATCTGAGCATGACAGGCCAGCACGACACTTATCATCTTCATATCAAGTGATAGCGGATCTTCTATACCGCCACGGCCGTCCAGGCGACGTTTAAAGGCTGCAGTACGCTCTTTGTTGGCGAAAAAGCTTTTACGTGACGCGATGTGGTCGCGGAGCGCCATATTGGCGAGACCGAGGTCATTAAGCAGAATTGAGGCTGCATCAGCATAAAAAGTGGTGCTATAACGACGTATATCGAGCAACCAGTCTTTAGCTGGTGATGGTTCTGAACTGGGCCAGTAGAGAAGGAATCCCTGCATGGGTTCATCGATTTCAATGCGTTTGCGAGTTTGAAGCTGTGACTGCTCTGCCATATTGAGCACTGTTACTGGCAACCCGTTCCACAGTATGGCGAGCTCTGTAAGCTGTGCAGTAAAGCTCTGTTCTGGATCGTGCCAGAAAACAATCCGATCTGCGGTGAATTTGTTGTTTAGCCCGGTTTGAAGCTGAGTGATATCCATCAGTACGTCTCGGAATAATTAAGCCATCAGCACCATGGCTGTGAATCGGCGGTAGTGTGTAATGTTGAAGATGATTATACCAACTCTGAACGTTGATTAGTGACTGAATCCCACATGCTAAAGATTCGATAGCTAATCTAACTAATTTGTACAAGTGGATAGTGAGAACAAAGTGATAAAGCGGAGACATAAATGTCCCCGCTTTATCTTTTTGAACTTACTCGGCTTTATCGCCAGTGATAGCTTTCACTTCAGCTAATAAAGTACCGAACTTGCCGTAGTTGACCTTAACACCATCGTCGAGATCGAGCTGGATCTTCATATCAGCATAGTGTTTGAGTTGGTCGTCAAAAGAACGCAGCTCGGTAAGCTGTTTGGTCAGGCTATCGATCTCTTTACCGATGCGTTTGGCTTCGGCTGTTTCTGCTTCATTCTGCTGCAGGCGCAGGCGCTCAATACGGCTGTCCATTTGGCCGAGCAGAGGCGTGACATACTCGGTACGCATGCGCGGGAGGGTGGTTTCATTATAGCGATGCAAGTAGACCAGACATTCAAAGGCTTTCTCTTTACCTGAACTGAATAGCCAGTAGATCGGGCGTTTTTTGTAGGTCTTCAAGTGATCTTTAAAGAATTGGGTCGATAGATAGCGGCGAATAGTCTCACGGGAAGTTTCACCACCTTTTTTCACCGGTTTGATTGCGGCAAGGCATAGGCTATCTGCAATAAAACGAAGGTTTTCTTCCAGATGTTCAGTCCCCCAAACTGTGCGAACAAATTCTTCAACCCGAGCAGCAATATCATCTTCAAACCAGGCTTGAGAGGTCAGCGGCAGTATACCATCGCCGTCGGCAGGGAAACGGTTATAAGCACCTTCCTCTACTAGCGTTTTGAAACCTTCGTTACCGGCATGAGCATAAATTAACCCTTCACGATCAAGGGAATAACGGCCCATCATGCAGCCAATGGTATAGGAAATCAGCTCTGCGACGGTATCCGATTGCAGTTTGGCTTCCCGCTCTTCATCGGTCAAAATTCCGCCATAACGATAATGTGGGTTACAGGCGAGAGTTATTTCACTAAGTGGTACGTCCGGCATCAGCTCATTCTGCAATCCATAAGCATCGATAAAGAGCTGGTTATTTTCCTCTTCGAGACGCTGCATTTTCTGGGTGGATTCAAACCATTGGGAGCGGAGATTTTCTAGTGAATTTTTAAGATATTTTTGGTCAGAATCCACACTAAGGAGTGCCGAACGGGAAAAGCCCCAAGAAATTTCATTATTGTTCCAATCGATGCGAGCAATAGATATTAACTCTTCAACATTTGGTATGACATCAACACCCCAAGCTTTTTTTGCATATGGGAGTTTGTTAAAATACCCTATATGAAAATGGATTGTTGGGTTAAGAATCGCAGCCATTTCGTTAACATACTTGTTATTACAGTAAGCTATCAATCCCATTTTCCAGTGATAGTCTCCACCGAATGCAGAATGTCCTGTAGCATCATTTATAAATCCTTGAGGGAAATATCGAAATGCATTGACTGAACTAGACACATCACTCCAGCTGATAGCCTCTTTAAAGTAATAATCCATATTTTGAGGTCTTGAAAGCACGCGCCCATCAGAATCTCTGTAATTTCTGATAGCCTCACCATCATTCTCCCAGTTAACAACGTAGAAGTGATTACCGTACCATTTTCTAAATTCTCCACCTTTGTTGCATGGGAACCACTTTAAACCGGAATCTTGGGCTTCAATCCTATTAGCTGAGTTGAATGAAATATCGCTAACTTTAACTTCATACCAATATCTTAAAAAAAGATCATTATTACTTGTCTGTAACCCTACTCTGGCATCCGCACATGTACCAATTTCAGGATTATTACCAAAAATATCAAGTGAACGACTGCTCAGCCAATAAGAAATTGGGCTTCCTGGAATCTTATTAAAATCCGCAGCTGACGCACGATAAAAGTATTTATCCATATTGTTATTTTCTTGCTGGCTCATTATGAGTCTCCTTTCGGTAATTCTTTTCTGCTATATGCCATATCCTGAGCAAATCCATCCGGAACAGGCTTAAAGGGTTTTCCTGGTGAACGGTGGCTGGACTGGAACCGGCGCAATGCGGTTATGTCAATTTCACCGGTGATACAGTAATCGTGATTACCACCTTTCACGCGCATTAAGTCGCGTTGGTAGCGTTCTTTGTATGGTGCACGAATACGGCTATCCCCATAAAGGCGATTATTACACTGGATGATGTAGGCATGGATATCAAGTGCAGCGGATTCTACCAATGCATTAAACGTGTCGGTATCAGGGTTCCATTCTGGTACAAATAACGCATCGATTTTACCGCGCAGATCTGCCCGATAACGAATATTGGTCAATTCGCTGCAGATCATCAATGCAAAACGAAAATCGCCATGTTGCACAATCGGGGGTTGTGTCCATTGTGTGGCAGGGCTTAATTCAAGACCTGCAAGGCGGAAGAGTTCCTGTTCTTCATGTAATGCAGGTCGCTGCTTATCTTGTCGGTAGAGCATCAGAGATGGGAAGCCCAGACCATCATGACTCAGCGAGGCCCAAACCTGATTTCGTACGCGCTTTTTCGGAGCATGCAGATATTCCACACCACTGATAAATGAAATACCACGCCCCTTAAGTTTGTGGGCTATGCGGATAAACCACTGCGGTGGTAAAGCCAGCTCCGGTAAAATGAGATATCCACTATTATCAGGTCTGGAGATCAGTTCATTGATTAGACGACTGAGTCGCTGATAACGGCGACGACTATCAGGATCGGGTTTGTTCATCACCGCTGCGACAAAACTCGGCCCACTAGTTTCCCAGCTAGATACCGCGATTGTATGCTTGGACTTAGGTTCGCCATCAGGGATCTGAAGTATTTTCTTACCGTTATTCCAATGCGGCATTTTGTGCTTGGTCAGCTCAAAACCACGTAAAGCCTGCATCACCTGGCTCAGCTTAGCGCAGTGAAGTGAATTAAACGGATCTGGTGCTATCAAATACAACTCATTGAGGCTAAAAGGGCGAGTAGCGAAAATTAGACCTGCCGGGATCCCTCTTTTAAATTTGAGCCAATCCACGAGTATACGGATACCTTCCGTTATATTGCAAGGAAGTAACTCATGTGCATCTGAGGTGATTAATTTATTGCGTGCAATGATGCCTCGCTGGCTCACCATCTCTTTGGGCAGGCCGATGAAGCGAAGTGGAATATGCGCTAGATCGTAACTGAATAGCCGAGCATGAGCTCCCTGTAAGACATTGCGGCCGAGAAGTTTAAACAGACTAGACTCTAAGTGCTTTTTAAACTGTAAGGTATTACGGAATTCCTCCCAGGCAACCTTTCCTTCACCACATAGCTTGTGTGGAAAAGACGAAATAATGCTTTCAGCAACAGCATCGTAAAGTGTGTTCCACCAATCATGTTGTTGATATTGCAAGGAAGACTGCAGAGCCTTAATCGATATAGTGCAATGATCTTTGACCTTTTCCGTTAGCTTATTAAGAGCCTTAATCATTTTATCAAGATAGCTAAAATCTTCACAAGCGACTGCCATTCGAATGATACGTGGTAGGTATTGAGCCAGTTCGAAAAACTTTATTGGCGTAAGCAAATGACCTGTTACCGCATCGAAAAAAGCATGGCGGTATTCTTTCCAAGCATCAGGCAGAAGGTCGCGTTCATAAGCTTCATAGTCACGCAGATTGAGAGCGAAGCTAGCGCGATGCAGGGTTAAAGCATCAGTTTTACGCAGATTATCGGCTTGTTCACCAATATGACTGGTTGCTTTAAGCAGATCGGTTGCCACTGATTCAGCTGAATCAGGAAGGTTTGGTAAAGAGCGCCATTCGCTTGCACGTTGATTAATCTGCTCAGAGATAGCATTGACCAAAGCAATACCAGCCGCGCCAGACAGAACGAATAATTTATTTTTGTTGTTTGTAAACACGATACGGCTGGAACATGTTTCAAGGTAATCAGGCTTGAAAAGGATAGCCTGTTCTTTTGGGTTATCCTTATGTTCCCACTTAAATAACTCTTTGCCCCCATCCCGATTGAAGATCCAATCCCAGAACTGATACGTATTTTTTATCTTACTGGTATTTTCCATCACTAACAGGATGTCATCCACATAGCGACCATAGTAGAGTGGAACAACCTGCTGTTCGATAAACTGATCGAGCTTAAAGAGTGCTGCATTGGCAACAACAGCAGAGGCTGGCAAACCAACGGGTAAGCCTTTTCCGAGTGGTGTTAGTTTTGCCCAGGTTTCCAGTGCAGTAATAAACAATTGGTGCAGTCTCGTCTGACTCTGATCCAATTCGACGCCGATCAGTTTTATAAAGGCCGGATCTTGCATAAAACCAGGATTTAGTTCATGGAAAAAACTGCTCACATCAGCTGTAAGAGCTAAGACCTCTTTTTTATCTTGCAGTGCTGAACGCATAGCGTTAATGCCGCCATCACGCCAGTCGCGAAAAGGTTTGAGGTAAGGGGTAAATGATCCCAGTGCTAGTTCGTTAATTTGATCATGGCGATTACGGCGTAATCGGCTGCCATAGACATTGCTACTGAGTTTTTTATCAAAAAGCGAACCCACCTTGAGCATCCAAAGAGCTGAAAGGACATGGAAGTCCAAACTGCAGCAGGCCATCAAACGAAATTCTGCTGTGACTTCTTTTCCAGCTTCTATTATCTTCTGCCATTCATCATCAGGTGATGCGAAAATTAGTCCTGTGCTGTCATCTGTTTTCTCCGTTTTAATGGCTTTTGGGACCAGAGACCAACCCCCTAGAAAATCTGGGGTGTGTATCCAATCTTGAGCTTCTCCATTGATTCGTTCTTGCAAATCGGTGAGGTTAATCTGCAGCTTATCCTCGTAGTCAGCAATGGCAAATAGCGACGGAGTTGTCGAGTAATAGAGGTCTACTTTAGCCTTACGATAAGCGAGCCCTAAATCTTCTAATGTAAAACCCATATCGTGTCTCCTTTCCCTATTTTCGTTTTGCTACTGCTTTTTTTTTCAGATTTTTAGCTGTATCAACAAAGCGCCAGAAGTCAGTCTTTTTTCATTTGACAGAAGAGTTTTAGCTGGCCTTTATAACGATGTTCAATGTGCTACCAGATTGGATTTCCTGCAACTCGTTCAATATCGGCATGAGCAGCTGCATTTCGCAGATGGTAAAAAATACTCTTTAAAATGTTACTCTTCGCGTTATGGAACCAGATCAGATTTTGCTTGTTATCTGCAGTAGGTAGGGTTGATGTCGCCAGCTCTTTTTCAGTCGAGAAAGGCTGGATTTGTAGACTAAGTCCACTCTTTAACTTGCGATATCCTTTAACCTGGGTTGATAACAGTTCAGATGTTAGCCCCTGGTGCTGCTCGTAATAGAGCACCAATTTTTCATAGATGTCGGCTAACTCGGCGCGAGTCAATTTGTGGAGGTTAGAGTTTGACATTATCTGCTTAAGCCCTATTTCTTTAAGCAATCGCTGCTTTAAACATGGCTGCTTTTTCTGCTTCAGAGTTTCCATCCACTAAACGGAGATAAGTGCCCTGATAGCTTGAAAGGTGAAAATTTCCTAATACGAATGCAGTAGTTGAGACGACTTCTCCACCAATACTATCAAATCCTCTTGCCCCAAGATGGGTCATACTCAGGATAGTGTGTTGATTCAAAATTCGGGTACGCAATGACTCGTATGAAGAAAGGAACATCCAGCTTTGCATGGTGATCATCGCTACCACACCTGACTCTTTGGTTAAATCCAGATTTCGTTCGATAAAAATGGCAAACAGGTCTGACTTGCTATTAGGGAACTGCTTCTTAGCGAACTCTTTCAGATCCGCATTCATCCCCTTACTGCCCATGTACGGTGGATTTGCGATCACCGCATCATAGCGTTTAGCTAGTAGGCGAGCTTGTGCTAGCAGCGGTAATAGTTTTTTAGATTCAGGTCGTTGCATATTATCGCCATTTTTGCTGAGTTCCTGAATCGTGGAATAGAGCTCCTCAATAGCTGAGGCTTGTTCAGTAGATATACTAATTAAGGAACCCAGTGTTTTGGCATTAAGAAAACGCTGATGCAGGTCTTTTAGAAGCGTCAGACGGGGGGCATCTGTAGCTTGGGCTACTGTAAGTAGATCTTGAGTCTGGCCATGCTGCGCATCAGCATTGAGATTAAGTGCTTGCCAAAGTTGCTGAATGTTGAGGTGTCGACTTTCCTGTAGGGCGTAAATATTCAGGTCTATATCACAACCATTGTTACGAGAAAACAGACGACGATCATCCTGACGGGCACGCATTAGCAAAGCAAAACCCGCCAGCTGTGCAGCGCGGTCGTCGATATCGAGTCCAAAGAGGTTATTCTTAAGTATTAGCACTGGGATCTCGCGGCTCCGATAACCGCGTTCTTCATAAATTCGATAGAGCACATTATAGGCTTCCACCAGAATATGGCCGGACCCACAGGCTGGATCGAGTACGCGTATTGATTCAGGTTCGATGCTGGCGGTTGTAAGTTCAGCCAGTTGTGCCACTACCTCGGAAGCCTGCTCGCCTTGGTCGATATAGTAGGGCATCGTGCTTTTGAGTGTGGACTCAGGATAGGTTTGCAGCCAGTAACGTCCCACCGAGTTTTGCACCAGATATTGTACTATCCAGTTAGGCGTGAACAGCTGAGTAGCGGCAGGAATATCTGCGGATTTGACCACCTTACCAATGACCTGCTCTTTTTTCTCACTAATGTAAAATTGGTAAAGCCAGCCGATAACCTCTACTTGCTGCCAGTCAAGTTCTGGGATCTCATCTACCAGTTCGCGCCAGAAGGCATCAGTGCGGGTAAGGCCTGTAGGCAACAGGAGTTCTGTTTCATCATCAATGGCTTCAAACAAAAATGGCATTGCCTGATGCAGTCGGTGACATTGGCCGAGAAGTAGCTCACGGAAGAGAGTCTCCTGCTCATTACCTGCCAGTAACAAGTCCAACAGAGCGGGCTTATCCAAAGCCACACCTTCTGTTATCAGGGAATCGATCACCTCAGGGGCGCGATCCAACACTTCAAAACCCTGTGGCTGAGAAGGGTGTGATAGCAGACGTACACCGTGTTCTAAATATCCCTCTTCGCTTTTCAGCTCCATAAAGCGGATGGCACAGAAGCGGTTAAACCAAGTGTATGCGACATGCTCTATTAAAGTCTCATAACTATCGTTTGCAAGCTGTTGTTGCAGGCGCTTAAGGGCAGAGGCACAACTGGCTGGATGGGTAAATCCAGCAACTTGCAAAACTTCACCGCTAATTACCGGCTCAATATGGCCCTTGGCAGTGATTCCAAATTCAGCAGCGCGTGCTTTGATCGCTGTGATAAATGCTGTACGAGCCCGAGGGGCTATTTTTTTTAAATTGGCAGTGTTCATTAAGGCTCACAAATTGGTTTATCCGGGCGGTATCCCACCATTCAGAATACAATGCTGGATGAGTTGTAACTCACCTGAAAAAGAAATTATGCCGTAAGAGGTTCACTAAGAAGGTGACGTAAACGCGCCAATAATATTTCACGACGCTTATGATAGAACGCCTCAAATCCAGCCAAAGTCTCTGGAAGTGAGTCGATTGCCTGTAAGTGAAGATGATTGGCACGGGCAGCTGGCTCCGGCCACATCACTTCGTACCATTCATGCGGTAACTTCTCACGTTTTTCATTGTTCTGGCCCCCTTCTAACAACTGTAGGTTAGGTAGCCGGTTAGCCATGATCATCCACTCTTCAATCTGTGTTTCATCGGTCATCCCTATCTTTTTCAGTTGGCTTTTGGTAAAGCGGGCTCTAGGGAATATGTGATCAACATGGAAGTGATGGGAGAAGTCATGTCCCGGAAAGAGCAGAGATAGCAAGGCAAAAGTTCGACGGTTACCATAGTCGAGTTCAACCAACGACTGTAGCTCTTCTTCATCAAAGCGTAAGCTCTTGCCACGTTCTGTCATTGCAATCGATATTTCTATCAAAGGAAACTCTTGCTGACCATGTTCCTTGATCTTGCTTCGCAAGCTAGCCAGAAGCGTATCAAGACCACTTCCCCAAATACCGGATTGTTTAAGGATAGAGCGAATTAGCCAACCTCTGATCCCCTGCCTATCAGCAGCATACTCGCTACGGGATAGGTAGCGGTTATCCAGATCTCGATGGTAGAGGTAATAGGCTATGGGGAGTAGGGCACTGTCTGCTCCCAGATTGTAACTGTTGAAGCCGAAACTGCTGAGTAAATTGACTGCAAGAAGTAAAGCTTTACGGATGCATTCCCAATTATCTTCCAGCTTGCGCATGTTCTCTTTGCTAAAGTTCTCGACTTTAAACCCAACGCTGCCGATATCACTCAGCATCAGACCTGCTTTGAGCACCAGGTCCTTGCTAAAGGAAAAACCATTACCTATTTGGTTCATTTCATCTACTAGCTTGTGAATCTCATCACGCGCATCCAGCGTGCTCCATTGCGTTACGGCGATGGAGAGCAGTAGATCTGAATAGGAGAGTGTTGTTCCGCCACTATTCATACGGATAAAGATATTGAGAACCTTGGATAGCTCCTGACCTTCTTCCAGGTAGTAACTGATCAAAGGTTTATTGTGAATGATGTCATGAAAACGGGAAATCACTTTACCTGCTGCTGGTTTGCGTTCATCTGGCATTTTCATTTCCATGACTGACATCATTACGTCATAGGCATTCATACCGAGAATACGGGAGACTAAAAACCAATGGTGTTGTTCATCGTTGTGGCTTGCCTCATCCTCATTCAAGAACTCGAACTCATAACGAGTTCCGCTGTCAGGGTCTGTGCATTCAAAAAGATTGAGATAGAGGCGACGTTCGATAAAGGCGTCTGCACTGGACCACCATTTACCCTGAGTTTTCCAACTATAGGAACCGCGTAACCCGATGTTTAGTGCCGTCATTCGCTGCTGGCCATCTAGAACCGCGATGCGATCATTTTCACCGATGATATCTAGTTTTTTACAGTGGACTTGATCACGCTGGTGGTAGTCACGCATAAAATCATAAAATTGATACTGACGCAGATTCTCAGTTTTAATTTTCCAAAACAGGAAGGTACCAAACGGGTAGCCTTGTAGTAGAGAGTCAAACAGCTGGCAGATTTGATCTGGCCGCCAGACAAATTCTCTCTGGATTGCAGGCAAAATATATTCATGCTGTTCAACTTTGTTCAGCAGCGTTTCGATGGTGCCACCGGTTTGGTACATGTTTTATCTCTTCCCGTATGGTTGTGTTCGAAGCACTCTTTACGCCCCTTTTGATGAGAAAAGGGGCCGAGCGTTTTACATCCTTGCTTTTGGGGGCAACACTATTTGATCCGCACTCTTTTACCCTGACCTATTGCCTGTTGTAAACGGCTGCGAAGTGTCGCGAGATAGGTGTCGATATCCTGCTCCGTTTCTATAAAGATATGGCTGGCACAGAGTAATTCTGCGGGTGAAACCAGTTCGATAGGTTTAGGTATTGGTTTGTGGCTAACCACTGTCGCAGCAGAGTTATTCGCAATAGTAGTTGGCGAGCCTGATGGATCCGGTTCTCGCAAAGTACCCGCATCGCTATTAGGCGGTTCAGCCGCTTTTTTCCGTGCTGCGGCTTGCTCCGCTTCCAGACGAGCTTGAAGTTCGGCGCTGTAGCGGTTGATCAGTTCTAAGACCTTATCTTCTTCATCATCAGCCTCTTGTTGCAGGCTAACAATCTCATGTAAGGATAAGCTGTTACTGACCCGTTCTTTTAACAGATTAAAGGGACGCATTGCCTGGTTTTGTAACTCAGCTGGTAAGTCAGTAACCAGCGGTGCAACACCTTGCTGGGTTGCATTGATCGCTTCCAAAGCCGCGGCACGTTTCTGTTCTACCAGTTGCAGGTTAATGGCGATGAGTTGATCAATTAACGATCCCACCTGGCGCAGTTTGCTATACGGGGATTTATCATCGTAGATAGCCTGCAGTGCAGATAATGCTTTAGCCGCTTCTGGGTTTTGCTCCAGTGCATGGCGATTGGATTTGAATTGATCGTTGAGGGCTCGACGCAACTGTTGCCAGATATCAAACTGACGAGTGAAAAACTCCTCGACTTCTTCAAAATCTTCGGCAAAATCCTGCCATTCGTTGCTCTGCTGGCAGAGTCCATCGATTAGGGCATAACTGTTGTTGCCCAGCTCAAGCAGGCTGGCGATCAATCGACTGCCGGTAAGCAGGGTGCTTTTGCCAGGGCAATTCCCATCTTTAGCTTTAAAATCAAATTCTTTAATTAATCGCTGCCACTCGCCTAGTACGTCAAGAAGCTTATTCGCCAGCTCTTTTTCGCTGCTCTCGAAGGGTTTATTAAAAATATCTTTCGCCAGTTTAGCCGCTTTAGCTACTTGCTGTTCTGTATGCTGACGTACTCGACGAATACGCAGTGTGCTGTGGCTACGTACCGAGGTAAAATGTTCGTAGCTGCGTTTGAGGGGCAAATCACCATTCGGCGTAGATAGCGCAGCCTTACCAAGCAAGACCAGATGAGTCACCTGTAGCATTACTTCGTCACGGTTCCAGCCGAAGGGACGAGCACTGAATCGCTCTAACAATTCTTTAAGGTAGACCGGCTGATTTTTTTCATCTGCGACATTTAAAAAGAGTTCAATCTCCTTTTTTGCAGCAGCATTGGGGTCTTGTTCACCGAGATTTACATTTAGCTGTGCCATGTCATCGGCCATGATCACCGACTTCAGCTCTTGCACCGGGTTGTTACCACAGCTTTGTAGTAAAGAGAGCTTTTGGAATGAGTTTTCGATTACGTAGGCACAAGCTTCATCAAGCATATTGCTGACACTAGCCGATTTACTTTGCAGCTCATTACCGAGTGCGAATATCTGTGCTTGTTTCACCAGATCATCGAATAGTAATTTCAGACGGCTGCGACGCTGGGTGTTTTCGAGTGCTTTTTCTGCCAGCAATTTCTCTTGCTCAGGTCGTTTACCTCGTATCCCTGCCAGGAATTTCTCGGTTTTCAACCAAGTATCAAATTCAGCCCAGATCCGCTTCTCACTCGACAGGCGTACCAGAATACAACCATTCCCTTCTTGGCTCAGTGCCTTGTAGGATTGTTCGTTATAACTGTCAAAATTGGCATCCAGTGGGGAAATGACTTTGAGCACCAGATCTGTTTGTTGGCTGCCGTCTATAGAGTGGCCGTTACAAAAGCGAGTCAGAGGGTAATCCTGCTTGTTTACCGGATAGCGATACTGACGGCGATTGCCCATTACCTCTTCAAACACCAACCGGGCCAGTTGCCGGTTCTCTTCAGTTGCTTCAACCTGAGTGTGTTTGATCTCCTGCTCGACTTCTTTTTCTTCGTTAGTCAGGAATACGTATTCATCGCCATTTCTGACAATCAATAGCTGGTTTTCAAGACGCTGTAGACTGGCTTCGATTCGGCTTTTCAGTGCCACTTTATCGGTATCTATTTCTTCAATAGAGAGTGTGACCAGATTATCAATGGTGGATTTGACCAGATCGACATAGCGGATTAAAAACAGCGATTTAAGAATATTAATGTCGTAAGGATCGAGGCTTGCTTTCTCAGCCGCTTGTTCGAAGATGCGTTTAACGTTGGTATCGAGGAAAGATTCGATTGCCGGATAAAAGGCATGGAAAGGCACCAATACACCGATATCTTTGTTCATCTGCTGGCGTGCGGCATTCTGGAATGCATCCAGCAGAGAACGTTCACCACGGGAGAGATGTTTACCGGTAGCCCCCACTTTGCGGATTGCTTCGAAGACCTTTTGTACCAGCAGATACTGATAGGGAATGAAAGGGTAGTGATCAACAAACTCAACATTATCACTGTAGTTAGCAAGCTCAGCTGTAGTGCTGGTATCAAAGGTCAACTGGTTGCGAAGAATGTCGCCTTTTTGACTGAACAATTCTGCCAGGCAGTTTTTAGCGTCTTCACTTTTTTCGAGCAGACGTTTCTGTATTACCTCATTGGTATTGGACGAGGAGAGGGAAATCCTTGTGTGAAAACGCCCTTGGATCTTGGAGAAGTCCTGGCCTTTTTTAGCGCTAAGATCTCCTAGTACGGCATCGATATCTTCTTGTGAAGTGACGATTACCCAAGCTCTGCCTCCACAAGCGGTACCGATATTTTCTGTTATCGTCTGCAGTTTGAGCATCATCTGGGTGTTGTTGCCGATAAACTGTCCGACCTCATCTACCAGAAAGACCATGCGTTTACTGTCACCAGATGGATCGCTACGATCGAGATACTCCCGCACCCATTTACAGAAGTTGGCAATGTCGAGAGTAAACATGGATTCGAGATTTTCCATACTCTGCACCGATGAGGCATCTGACTGGCCGGTAGCATAGGCCCAGGCTTTTGCCATTTCATCACGACAGAAACCATAGGCATCACGCTGTTCTTCCCAGCTTGAGCCCGTGAGTTCAGCAAATTTTGCTTTGAATGGCTCGTATTGGCCACGGGAATCTAACTCACGTTCCAGGTGTGCGATATGAGGATGGTCAGCGCAATATCCCAGGCGCTCATTGAAGACGCGCAAGAAAACTTTGAGAATGGCATCTTCTTTGTCTTCAGTATCTGCGCGGCTGTCGATATTAAAGAGAATTACTTCAGTATTGCGGTTAACTGCAGCGTGGATATCACCGTAAAGAAGGGGATCGCTGATTTTCTCTTTGAAAAACTCGATGGCAGCTTTTGTTTGGCCATTGTTAACAGCTTTCTTGTTACCGAGCAGGTAAGAGAGGATCTTTATAAAGTGAGATTTACCGGAACCGAAATAACCCGATACCCAAATCCCAATTTTACCCGCCACACTAGGATCATCTGGATGGCTGACACCAGGCAGGTAGGTCTCAAAAAAGTGACGAAGGTGGCGGTCAAGTTCACGGGTCACCACATACTCGTCAAGCTCAGTCCAGATGATTTGCTCATCCAGCTGCTCGGCTTTCACCACACCATTGATTGGGCGATCCAGTTGTTTGGTAAACAGCTCTCTTATCTGCATTAAAAATTCCGTCTCTATCATTCAGCGAGACGCTTCTGCTCGCTATAACGTGATGACTCTTTCGCGGCCAAGTTAGTGGTTTGAATTCTCTCAAAAAACAAGCTTCGGCAGCAGTTTAAATTTCAGTACTTAGATGCGTGAGGCACCAGTTGGAAAGCTCGGTAGTAGTTGGCTGTTGCCACTTCTGCGCTGTCCAGATCAAAAGGATAAAGTTCGAGGCCGTTGTAACTGCCCGGATAAAACAATACCAATGGTATCGCCCCCATATGGGCATGTAATGCATTAAGCAAACTATGACCACGTAGTAATGGCCAGCATTGGCCAAGACCTGATAACAATACAAATTGAGGCGAGGCCGGAAGCACTTTATCTATCAGATGCTTAGCAATTCGACCTTGTTCAAGAGGTCCTTTAAGTGCTTTGGCTAGCTCATCGGTACCTTTTTTGCGTTCCAGATCAAAAGCTTTATCTAACAATTTACGCTCTTGCAAAATTGCCAGTACCTCTTCGAACAGATTGAGATGAGCGAAATTCAGCCCCTGCCGGGCCAGGCGAGGCAGAGTCAATCTCAGATATTCCCGTACGGTAAGTTCAAATTGAGGTGGGTAATCAAAGATATAAAAACCGATCTCACCACCGAGCTCTTGGTTCTTCAGGAAGCCTTCACTTTTAAGCCGGTCTTCGATTTGTTCCAGACGAGCTGACAATTGCGGCTTACTGTCCAGTTTCGCTCTCATCTGACTGACTCCATCACATCGTAGACTTTTTGGCAGTCGAGACTGTTTGCCCACTCTCTTATCTGGGGTAGTAGGAAGACATTTTTCAGCTTTTTACTGCGGCCTGATTCCAGATACCCGCTATCTGCGAGGATTTTAAATACATTGTTGCCCATTTTCTGGATTGAGCTTTCGGAATATTGATCCAAGCCGACAATGGCACGCTGGCGGGATAGAATAAATTCCTGCCAGTCTTCGCTGCGCAATGATTCACGAAACATCTGTCGGGCATCAGACAGTGTCGTTGCCATGAAATCGGTCAGCACTGGGGATTGGCACATTGTCGCCATTAGCAACATTTGTCTGGCTGCATCATCAGGGGCCTTTAGTAGCTCAGTCCAGAATGCCTCACCCATCGGTTGAATTCTTTTACGCAGGGTTGAAGCCATGCGTTTAACACTGTGCACTGAGGTCTTCTGCAGCACATTGTCATTTACAATAGCATTATGCCATTGATCATCATTTGGTGAGGATATCAGCAGCTCCGCGATGACTCTGCTCTCACGCAACATCAGGCTGCCACCAATGATGTCACCCAGATATTCTTTGGCGGTCATAATGGCTCCACGGTCAGGGTTTAAAAACTCCGTTATGATACGCGAAATTCAGGTAATTAGCCTTAAACTAAAGCAGATTTCAGTTCCCAGAGTTTCCGTTTGATTTCTTTAGAACATTGGGAATCGGGCACTACTAGCAGCTGTTTAACAGAAGGAAATGACGTAATGGATTGAATAACAAAAGTCGTCACCCTGAATTGATCATTACTCAGATTAATCCATCACCTTCATATACAACAAATTCTTGCGCTCGTCCTCGCATCGTGGACAATGTTTAACCATGAGGATTTTATATCAACGAAATCAATAGGTTAATTTAAGTCACGGGATGGGGAATGGACAGCAATACTCAAGGATTCACTTCATACTGGCGTAATACCTTAGCTGATGCTGAGTCTGGAAAAGGGGCATTTGAGCGCAAAGATGAAGATTCATTCACGCAATGGATGAACGTTGAACAAGGAAGGTTGGGTGAAGAGATCGTGCAATCGTTCTTCGAGGGCGAAGACGAGCAGGTTAAGACCGTTGAGGTACTACTACGGCCACAAGTATGGATCCATGACCTGCTCCCCATTGATTAATACACCGCGATGTTAGTAATGTCTTCATAAGCCACATGAGGACATCCCCATGAAGAAGCGATTTTCCGACGAACAGATCATCAGTATTC
>NZ_JBNDNJ010000003.1:0-356952 GCF_049892805.1 Pantoea sp. EEL5 | reverse complement strand
AATTACCAGACGCCGTGTGAATTTGCAGCATGCTGGCGAAACGGGAAACATGAAGAAAAACCAACCGGCATTACTAACTGAAGGTTGTATCAAATACTGGGGGCAGGTCAGTGAAAGACTGTTTGCACCGTTCTTGCTTCAGAATGAGGTTCTGCAGCTAAATATGTTAAGAATTTGAATTAAATACTGTTTTTATTAATTATAAATTTTATAACCTCGCACGTGGAACTGAAACCACCAGAACTTTAAATAAGTTTTTGCATTTAGGATGCAATAATTACGCTTATTACATTCAGTAGCTCTTTAAGGCAAGCAAACCATTGCACTCTCTCCCGTATCGTGGACAATACTTAATTATAAGCTGGGTTTATATCTTTCAAATCAATAATTTGACTTAAGTTGCGGGATGCGGATGGACAGTAACACTAAGGGATTCACTTCATACTGGCGTAACTCACTGGCTGATGCAGAGTCGGGTAAAGGGGCGTTTTCGAGTAAAGATGTAGGTTCATTCACAAAATGGACGGACATAGCCTCAGGGAGGCTTAAAGACGAGATAGTCCGCTCATTTTTTAAAAGTGAAGGTGAAAATATTAAAATTGTAGAGGTGCTTTTACGGCCTCGTGTCTACATCCGTCTTTTGAAGCATGGCAAAAAGCGGACTGCAGGCGCACCAGTGTTCGTCACGCCATTGGTAACATCCGCTCTTATGAACCGCGAAGGTTTTTTGTTTCCCAACGCGCCTACGACTATACCGCGAGACTTGCTTGAGCCACTTCCCAAAGGCATTTTTTCGATTGGTGAGATAACTCATTATGACAAATACAGAACGACACATGACTCAACTTCATTTGGTGTGGATGATGAGCATGAGCGCCACGTGGAAACGGATGAGCAGCGTGAAAAACGATATGAAAGATACAAAAAACGCTGGGAAACATATCTTAAAGAGTCAGAAGATCTTCTTAAAAACGTCGCTAAAGAATGGATTGAATCCCACGAGCAATATGAACTTGCAGAATATGGTTATGTAATCAAAGCCAAACGAGTTGGTGGGGCAAGCATACATATACTGCCTATGTACGATCATCTGCTGGTGAGCAAAAAAGAAGTGCCGTTGCTATCGCGCTTTGCGTCTCATGACATGCCTCCCTTAGAATCACTTCTGCCTGACAACGCCATGTTCTGTGAACGACTTGGGCATTCCGGAGATACATTTCCGCTGGCGGTGGCACAACGTGATGCTCTTAGCCATTATCTGACTCAGCAACCAGGTGATATGCTCGCTGTGAACGGCCCTCCCGGAACCGGTAAGACTACGCTGATGCTTTCCATTATTGCTACCGAATGGGCCAGGGCTGCGCTTAATAAGAGTGAACCGCCTGTAGTCATTGCTACGTCAACCAATAACCAGGCTGTGACCAACATCATTGAAGCGTTCGGTAAGGATTTTGGTTCTGGTACCGGGGCAATGGAGGGGCGTTGGTTGCCCGATGTGATCAGCTTTGGCGCGTTTTATCCGTCTTCAACTCAAAGAGCCGACGCAGAAAAAAAATACCAGACGGAAGCTTTTTTTAATCGTATCGAATCCCTCGAATATGTTGAAGACGCACGAGTTTTCTATCTGGAGAAGGCAAAAGCGGCGTTTCCAAACGAAGACTGTAGCTCGCCAGAGCTGGTTGTGGATATTTTGCACAAACATTTAACTGAGATGACTGCTCAGCTTAAGCAAATCGAACTCGCATGGAACAGGCTGAATGCGGTTCGCCGTGAGCGGGATGCCATCAGCGAAGATCTTGGCCAATACATTCAAGATAAAAATGACTTACTGCTTAACAGCGCGAATGAAGTCGCGCTTTTGAACCAAGGTAAAAAGCGGTGGCAGCAATATCGTGCGAATGAGTCTGTCATATATGCGCTTTTCTCCTGGCTGCCTGTCGTTCGTACTAAACGTCACTATCAAATGAACCTCTTTTTAGATGAGGCGTTTGGCGCAAAAATGACGGCATTTAAGGGATCGCTGCCAGTAGATATTGACGCATTTATAGAGGGTTTAATATCACAATCGTCAAAAGAACAGTCGGGTTTCCAAAAAGAAATCGAATTAGCTCTGGACGTCTTCAGACGCGAAAATGAAGCATCTCAGCGCTGGAGCGAGCTGACATATTCATTGGGGCACACAGATTCAGATGAAGTGACCTTGTCCAGAGCGGATGAGCTTGCGGATACTGGGATCCGTTTCCCTGCGTTCTTGCTGTCAACCCATTACTGGGAAGGCCGCTGGCTGATTGATATGGCCAAGATAGATAATCTCCAAAATGAGAAAGATCTTCGAGAGGCGAAGGTAATTAAAGCTTGCTGGCAGCGCAGAATGAAGCTCACCCCTTGCATAGTTATGACCTGCTTTATGCTTCCTTTACATATGCGCGTCAAAGAACCTATCGGTGGAGACCAATTTGAGTATAGTTATTTATACAATTTTGCCGATTTGCTCATTGTTGATGAAGCCGGGCAGGTACTTCCTGAGGTTGCCGCAGCGTCTTTTGCTCTGGCGAAGAAAGCCTTGGTAATTGGTGATACAGAACAAATAGCCCCTATCTGGAACAGCCTGCCAGGTATCGATATAGGCAATATGATGGAGGAGAATATCCTTCACGGCAGTACGCAAGAGGATCTTACTGAAGCTTATATCTTAATAGGTGAGTCAGGAAAAAGTGCTGCATCAGGCAGTGTTATGAAAGTGGCTCAGTTTAACTCACGCTATAAGTACGATCCTGACTTTGCCCGCGGAATGTATCTGTATGAGCATCGCCGTTGCTTCGACAATATTATTGGCTACTGTAACGCTCTTTGTTATCACGGTAAGTTGCAGCCAAAACGAGGCGAGGAAAAAGAGACAATTTTTCCTGCGATGGGCTATCTCCACATTGATGGCAAAGGTGTTAAAGCAAACGGCGGAAGCCGCTATAACGCCTTTGAGGCTGAAACGATAGCGGCCTGGCTTGCAGCTCACAAAGAGGATATCGAGGCGCATTATGGAGAACCGTTACATAAAGTGGTGGGCGTAGTTACACCATTTTCTGCACAGGTTAATGCCATAAAGTCATCATTACGTGACCAGGATATTAATTGTAGTGGTTATGAAAATTCCCTGACGGTTGGAACTGTGCACGCTTTGCAAGGGGCAGAACGCTCCATCGTACTTTTCTCACCCGTATATTCTAAGCACGAAGATGGCGGATTTATTGATAGTGACAGCAGCATGCTGAACGTTGCCGTTTCTCGGGCTAAGGACAGTTTTCTGGTCTTTGGGGATATGGACCTCTTCGAGATCCAGCCGGGCTCTTCGCCCAGAGGATTACTGGCGAAATACCTGTTTGCGTCAGCAAATAATGCGCTGCAGTTTGAGTTCAATAAACGCCCAGATTTGAGCACTGCTCAAACACAGATATCTACCTTACACGGGGCAGAAGAGCATGATGCCTTTCTCAACCAGACGTTTGACTCAATCGGGAAGAGCATCACGATTGTCTCTCCTTGGTTAATCTGGCATAAGCTGGAAGAAACCGGATTTCTGGCATCAATGAAACGTGCTCTTTCTCGCGGAATTGATATCACAGTCGTGACGGACAAGAGTTTCAATACCCAGGCTTCCAGTTATGAACAGCGGATAGAAAAACGGCAGCGCCTTGATGAAGCTCTTGGAAAGCTAGAAGAGCTCGGTATATCAACCAGACTTGTTGACCGCATACACAGTAAAGTGGTCATTGGTGATGAAGAGCTCTTGTGTGTCGGTTCATTCAACTGGTTCAGTGCATCTCGTGATGAGAATTTCAAGCGTTACGACACATCAATGTTGTATGTCGGTGATGCTTTAAAAAATGAAATCAAGATCATTTATTCCAATTTGGAGCAGCGCTTACTGGAATAAATGTAGGGCATATTTTTTATTATTATTGTATCCGTTGCCGTTCTGTCAGTTTCAGAACGGCGCTCATAACTTATTGAAATTTGTTTATTTGCCTGTTGGCCAGAGGAGATTTTAGTGTTTCTAGATGTGTGAAATTATATTTTATTATCGGTTATAGTATTTATAGCTATGTTTTTTCTTCCCATGATGCTGATTTTTTATCTTAAAGGATGGCTTGTGTATTTTACGCGATTAAATTATGAGTTCATGTGGTTTCTTGCAATTATGAATTTTAAAGTAGGCTGCTTTATTAAATAGTAGATGAAGACTTTTTAAACAGTCTTACTTAACTGAACAGCATTAGGTGAGGATGTTATCGTGAACAATATTATTAACGTTCATCAAATGATGGCCTGTTCTATGACTATAAGGATGTTTTTAAATGAACGAATTCCCTGATGATCTACCATACGAATTTATCATTAAAGCTATTAAGGCTTATGATGAAGGGTTTTTACATCGCTTCAAAGAAGCACGACTTTATGAACTTGAGTTTGAGGGACGTCGTTATCCTTCAAAAGCCATTGCTGGAATAGCTGCATCACTAATGACCGGCAAGAGTTTTACGCCTCAAGATTTCTCGGGTGGTATTAACTCAAAATGCGTAAGGTTATTGATAAAGCAAGGATTTAAAATCATTCAAGATAAAAATCATGCTTTACCTGTTCAGGATTTTCTCTTTCCAGATGAAGTACCCAATGAATCTCAATATGTTGAGGGTGCTGTAATGCAAGTAATGGTCAATCGATATGAACGCGATCCAAAAGCCCGCAGCGCCGCCGTTGCTTATCATGGTCATCAATGCAAAGTATGCCAAATTGATTTGTCAAAGATCTATGGTGATATTGCTAAAGAATTTATCCATGTTCATCATCTCAAACCGCTTTCTAAAATAAAAAAAAAGCATTCTCCTGATCCCATTAAAGACCTTATTCCCGTTTGTCCAAACTGTCATTCAATGCTACACCGTAAAAATCCACCATTTACACCAGAGGAGATCAAGGATATGATGTTTAAAAATTAATTTGAAAATTATTATTCATTTTACTCTTGGATTTGATAATGAGTGATTGTCTAATTTTTAGCTAAGGATTATTCTTTTTTTGAGAGTTGCATTTATTAGACGGATGGGCTCTCATTTATTTAATTTCAAAAAAGAAAGTCATTGCTTAATGATAAAACACATATTTTTAATCCACTCAGGCAGCACCTCTCTATACCATCCTAAATACTTCGCCAGTTCCTGCTTTCCCCGCTTACTCAACATCAGCACCACCTCATTCACAATCCACGCTTTAGCAAGGGCGATCTCTTTCGCCAGCACATCCGCATTAAACCTGCTATTCAACTGACAATAGCGTCTTGCTAACACTCGAAAGTCTTCTTCTCCGCCCATCCCTTTGACCAAAGGCGCTAAATCTATCGCTGGGTTACCCAGGCCAAAGCGTTCCCAGTCGAACAGCACCAGTTCGCCATTCTCTCTCTTTCCCCAGTTACCTGCATTGGTATCACCGGAGATCACACAATGCGGTTCAAAAAGAACATTGCTGTGCTTGTGCATTGCCCGAAACTGCCGTTCCGCCTGAGCAGGCAGGCGAAGCATATCGAGGCAGCCTTCAAGTGCTGCCTCGTCCCACTGATGTGTGCTGAACGTCCATGAGGGATCAGACGGTACAGAATGTAATCGTGCAATAACGGAAAGGAACGCATCGCCCGTAACAGCGTCTTGCTGGATGAGTTCAGGAATATATTCGAGTACGAGGTTTCGTTGTTCGTAGCAGGCTGATTTCACCACTGGCGTCAGAATGCCAAGCTGGGCCAGAAGGGGAGCGGCATTGTGATAGAAAGCATATTCCACCTCACTTACCGGCTCTTTCTCAATGGCACAGGGCTTACCATCTTCATCCGCAAGTCGTTTTACGCGGGCACTACCCATTTTCGCTATATCGGCGTCGGTCATAGTAACTCTGCATTTACTCTTAACGTTAAAGACCCAGCTTGCCCCCACCTCCGCAGGGGCAAGCCCATCAACCCTACTAGTCAGTCAACCCAATCGCCTTCATCACCCGCTTTCTCATATGCACAGGCAATGACGCCAGTTCCTCAATCGTTCTCACCCGCGTCCCGTTGATCACATCCCTGGGCTCAAAGCTGATGATGATCCTCCCCCAGGTCACTTTCACGTCCAGTTGCACCCCAATGGGAAACCCCGCTGTTTTCAACCAACAGCCTTTCAGGGTAATCGCCGGAATGCGGCGGTAATCTGGAGTGCGGGTCACATAACCCACGGTCGCATAGCGCTGGGTGTAGTTTGGCTCTTAGCTTCGTTGTGGCCTGAAATACAATCGAAAGCAGTCATGATGACTATTCCTTGTTAATAGTGATTGTGATCAGCGATGCGGATGTGTTGCCCCACATTCGTATCGCGCTAAATGACCGGAACATTTAATCAGGCAGGCAAAAACGCAGCGAGAGTGAAAAAAGCAAACTGCGAAATCGTACGCAGAAATTCCGCGCAAATCTCAACGTAATCCATCAGTTTTCGTCGCAGATCTAAATTCAGATAATGGCGAAAAGAAGGAAAATACCCGACGCATTTTACCCGTCCTCAGCCTCAATCCGCTATTCTGTTGCCCTTGCCTAAACCGCCTTCGGTACTTTCACCGCGTCACCAAACCCCGCCCCCAAAATCCTCTCACATCCCACGGTGAAAACGGTCGTGGCCCCTGCACGTTTTGCAGCAGCGTTGCCGGCATCAAGGCTGAAAAGCAGCCCGGATTAACATTTCCAACTGCTTTTGCAAATTCCGAAAAGACGTTCTTATTTATGCTATTCCAGGTCGCGTGATTTTTGCTTTTAATCGTTCCGGCACTGGTCATAAAATGGACGATTAAAATGAAAATCAGAACGCTACCTCTTACCCTGGCCCTTACCGCTTCTCTGGTTGTTCCTTGCCCACTCTTTGCTGCCGAAGGATTAACGCCGTTACAGCCCGGCGCCACCACCGGTACCCATACAGGCGCGCTTCCGCCCGACGGGCTGTATCTGTCAATGACATCCACCTATGAAACCGGCGTCGTGCGAAACGGCAGCGGTGATACGGCGAAAATCGCCGGAGGGAAAAATAAGCTCTCCAACGTCGGGCTGGTAATGTCTGCCACATGGGTTCCTGGCTGGGAACTTTTTGGCGCGCGCTATGCGGCGATGGTGGTACAGCCCTATAAATTTATTCAGGTGAAAAATACAGGCCAGCACACTACTGACCACACCAATGGCCTGATGGGAACCAGCATTACGCCCCTCGCGCTTTCCTGGGATCTCCATAACAATTTCCACATCGGCGCCGGGTTAGCCATCTATTTACCGGATGGCAAAACGGCCTATACCCGCAATGCGGTAACCGGTCAAAAAGAGACCTCCGGCGATAATGTCGCCTGGGATTACTGGTCGTTTGAACCCAATATCGCCATCAGCTATCTGACCGATGACTGGGGCATTACGCTCAATAATATTTTTGACTTCAACACGAGAAACAGCGAAACCGACTACCGCTCCGGCAGTACCTGGTACATGGACGTTACCGCCACCCATCGCATCAGCAACAACCTCACGGCGGGGCTTATCGGCAACTGGACGAAGCAGGTGACTGACGACAAGGTAAACGGCAGAACGGTACAGGCCGTGGAGGGGATCTACTCCACCGGTAAGCGCGTCGAGCACATCAAAGCCGGTCCAATGATAAGTTATGACTTTAGCGGCGTAACTGTTACCAGCCGACTGTTGTTTAATTTGCATAGCGAAAACGATGCCGGAATGACCTTTTTCCATATCGGGATGTCGATGCCGCTGTAGCCGGGGTTACTCCCTCACGTCATCACCCGGCGTGATACCTCAGCGCGTCAGGAGCAGAAAGAAAAAGTGCTTCCTGCTCCTGACGGCTCTCTTTGATAGCTATCACATCTTGTCTATTCCCGGCTTAAAAACCCCGTTCCGTTTGCTGACAATCGTTCCTCTCCCCCTCAGACAGGAGCGTTTATGCTCGTCGAAGAAGCCATCATGATGATCCCCGGCTGGAACGCCTTTCCTCCGGCGCTTCAGCAGGCTTTACTGCGCCAGTCGCGTATTCGTAGCGAAAAAGCCGGCAGCATCGTGTTTCATCAGGGCGCCGACGTTGAGGCGATAGCCTGGACGTTAAAAGGCCATCTGTTCGCGAATGTTCACCACGCTAACGGCAACCAGACGCTGCTCACCCACGTTCCGGTCGGCCGCATGATCCTGTTTGACTTCGTCTGGAAGCACACGCCGTTAGATCGTAACTTCATCGCCATGACCGATGTGGAATTACTGCTTCTTCCGCGCGCCTGCGCCACGCAGCTGCTGGCCCAGTTTGATGAATTCAAAATGCAGGTGGTTGATTCACTTACCGAGCGACTTCACGATCTGGATCGGGTGCTTTACACACATAAAGTGGCCTCCAGGGAAGCCTGTGTGGCGGCTTTTCTGGTGGATTGTGAAGAGGGACAAAGCGGCCCCTGTCGCGAACGCCACATTCCTTTCACGATGCAGTTCATGGCCGAATGCCTGCGCCTGTCACGTCCTTTTGTTGCCAAAACACTCAGACATTTCGCGCAGCGCCAGATGGTGGCGCTTCACTACGGCAATATCGAAGTGCTGGATCTTGATGGGCTGCGGCAGGTTGCCAACCGAGAGATTGTGTAAATTGTGAACCGTGGCGCGCGGCAAATGTGAATGCTTGCCATTTGCTCATCAGGTTAGCTGCCAGGATAAATCCAGGCCAATCTGAAGCGAGAAACCGACTATGTACAGTGAAGACTATCGTAGCGAGGCGTCCGCCCCCGTCCTGCCGCAGGATGTCACCCTTTCAGATCCGCATATCATGACCAGAATGATGTTCTTCGTGAATCTGGTTACTACCGGTTCCATTTCATCGGCGGCAGAGCGAATGGGAATCTCCATTTCCTCTGGATCGCGCTGGCTGTCCGATCTGGAAAAAGAAATTGGCTGCCCGCTTTATCGGCGCAACAACAAAGCCATGCCGCTGACCGATGCCGGTGATTATCTGTATCGCAATTTCTGTTTAATCGGTGAGAAAGTCAGTCAGCTCAAAAATGAGCTAACGCATTTTTCCACCCAGCGTCGGGGAACGATTCGTATCTGCTGTACGCCGGTCTATGCCGAACAATATCTGATGCCCATCGTCGCTAACTATCTGGCCGGTAACCGTCAGGTGAATATCGCCGTTCATGTCTCAGCCTTCGGTATTCAGAACTGGAAAGATCACGATATCATCATCGGCGCCGTCAACGCCTTTAGCCATCCCCAGGATCAGGAGCTTCCGCTGGTGAAGCGTAATCTGATCGCCGAGCCGTTCGTGACCGTCGCCTCACCGCAATACTTACTGATGAACGGCACGCCGCAGCATCCGTCGGAGCTGGTGCATCATCGCTGTCTGTTCGCCAGCTCGCTGACCGGCAGCAACGACTGGGCTTACGAGATCAATAACGAACGTCACTTTTTCAAAATTCCCAAATCGCTTGAGGTTTGTGACAGCACGCTGTTACGAAAATCGGTGCTTTCAGGTGCCGGCATTGCCTACCTGCCGGAGTATGTTGTCCAGCGTGATATTCGCAGTGAAAAACTCACCTGCCTTTTTAAGGAGATGCAAACATCGAAGTGGTTATTAAACCTCTATTATCCGGCCCGCAGCCAAATAACCGAATGCGTATCTTCTTTTAAACATTTTTTGATTGAACAACACACCGGTACCTTTCAGAAAATGCGCGAGAAGAAATCCTGAAAAATCGCCGGTGCCTCTTTTCATATTTGCAAATGCACTTTTTATTTATAGTCTTCAAACCCAAAAAACCTGTTGTTAATCTGATCTTAGTAAGTTGGTTTTCTCGATAATAACATTGCCCCTCGCAAATGTTTTGCGCCGCATCGCCCCTTATTATTCAGAGCCAGTTGTTAAGGGGAGGGTTAAATTTATTAACTGGGTGAGAATTATGAAAAATACAAATAACATTGCCGACAAAACGGCAAACCATTCCAGCACCCGAAGTAACTTCGGCGGCTGGGGCTGGAGCATGGTCGGCTTCAGTATGCTGATGTATTACAACTTCGCCGCCTGGACCGCAGACGGCCTGAACGTTATCGTCCAGAGCTTTGTCGATCTTCACGGCTGGGATTTCGCCACGCTTCTCTCTTTCTCAACGCCCGCGGGCTGGATTGGCGTTATCGGTGCGCTGGTCATCGCCGAAATGATCAAGCGCAGAGGGGCAAAAATCGTCGCCATTTTTGGCCTGCTGGCGTTGGGATTAACGATGATCTGGTTTGGCCGCGTCACCTCTTACACCCAATATGCTATTGGTCTGGCGCTGATGAATTTGTTGGCCACCGGCTGCTGTTTCAACGTTCCCGCCACCCTGCTGAATAGCTGGTTTCCAAAGAAAAAAGGCCTGGCGCTGGGTTGGGCAACCATGGGGATGTCATTCTGTACCGCAACGCTTATTCCTATCATGTTCTTCCTCTTTGATCGTTTCGGCGTCCCCGGTGCTTATGCCGTCGTCGGAGGAACGTTAATTACCCTCGGTATCATCTCGATATTCTGGATCCGCAATACGCCGGAAGAGCTGGGTTTGTACCCCGATAACGAGCCGATTTCTCGCGAGCAGCAGGCGGCTAATCTGGCGGCGCAGACCGATTACCAAAGCCCCTTTACCTACCGCGTGCTGTTCCGCGACCGGGAAATGTGGTTGATTTCCGTCGGTTTCGGCCTGCTGTGGTTGGTGGATATCGGCGTTGTCAGTCAGCTGATCCCCCGGCTGATTTCAGTGGGTTATGCGAAAGAAACCGCCGTCTGGATGTTTACCTCCGCCGCGTTGATTTGCGCCGTGTTCAGCTACTTCTGGGGATGGGTGGATGTCAAAGTCGGTACCCGAAAAGCCAGCATCGCTTACGCCTTTTTCTTTGCTGTCACTCACGCCTGCCTGCTGGTTCGCGGTAGCGATTACTTTACCTATTTCACGCTATTAATGGTGGGGGCGAGTATCGCCGGTATCAAAGAGCTCTGTACATCGATGGTCGGTACCGTTTATGGCCGCTATGACTTCTCCGCCGCTAACCGTCTGGTTTCAACCATTGCGTGTTTATTCCGGGTCAGTTGTTTTGCGGTGGCGGCTATTAGCCTGAAATATACCGGCGATTACGACGCAGCTTATATTTCATTTATCGTGCTGGATATTATTGCCGCCGTATTAATTTTCATGATTAACGACAAATGCAAAGGCAAAACAGATTCCGTCGTCGCCGGATAACAATTTTACAGTTCCTCACCAGGGAAAACTGTTTTCGTTAACTATCGGTTTGCAAACAGTAACGTCACTTATTCAGGAAGTCATACCATGCTAAAAAAAGAAAATATTTCGCCGCAACGCGCAGCCGACATGGTGGAAGAGGGCATGACTATCATGATTGGCGGATTTATGGCGGTTGGGACGCCAGAAAAAATTATTGATGCGCTGGTGGAAAAAGGCGTGGGTAATTTAACGATTATCGCGAATGACACCGGGTTTATCGATCGGGGGATCGGCAAGCTGATCGTCAATAAGCAGGTTCGCAAGATCATCGCTTCCCATATTGGCCTGAACCCGGAAACCGGACGCCAGATGTCCAGCGGCGAGCTGGAAGCGGAGCTGGTCCCCCAGGGCACGCTGGTTGAGCGTATTCGCGCAGGCGGAGCCGGATTGGGCGGCGTACTGACCCGCACCGGGCTGGGCACGGTGGTGGAGGATGGCAAGCAGCAGGTCATCATTGACGGCCTGCCCTGGCTGCTGGAACGGCCGCTGCAGGCTGACATAGCCCTGATCCACTGCTCCGTTGCCGATACGGCCGGTAACGCAATGTTCAATAAAACCACCAAAAACTTTAACCCGGTGATGGCCACCGCCGCACGTCTGGTGATCGCCGAGTGCGAATCCATTGTGCCGATGAACTGTACCGCCGCCGACCGTTACAACACGCCCGGCATTTTTATCGACTACCTGGTTAAGGGGGAAGATCACCATGGATAAAAACGCCATGAGAGAACGCATTGCGCGCCGGGTTGCAAAAGAGCTTCACAAAGGGGATCTGGTGAATCTGGGGATTGGCCTGCCGACGCAGGTCGCCAACTACGTCGCCGACGATCTTGGCGTCATCTTCCAGTCTGAAAATGGCCTGGTGGGGCTCGGCCCCATGCCGGATAGCGACAGTATCGACGCCGATTTAACTAACGCTGGCGGTCAACCGGTCACCGCCGTACCCGGTGCTGCGTTCTTCGACAGTGCCCTGTCGTTCGCCATTATACGCGGTGGTCACGTCGATGTGACCGTTCTGGGGGCGCTGGAGGTAGATCAGGAGGGCAATCTCGCCAACTGGATCATCCCCGGCAAAATGGTTCCCGGAATGGGGGGCGCTATGGACCTGGTGAACGGTGCCCGCCGCGTCATCATCGCCATGGAACATTGCGATAAAAGAGGCCAGTCAAAAATTTTGCCTCGCTGCCAGCTTCCGCTGACCGCCGTCGGCCAGGTCAATCTGATCGTGACGGAAAAAGCGGTCATTGAAGTCAATAACGGCCTGGTTTTGCGCGAAATCGCTGCGGATACCAGCGTGGAGGAAGTGGTTGCGCAAACCGCCGCACCGCTACGCATCTCTGAAACATTAATCCAGTTTTCCTAAAAGGACACCATCAATGAAAGTGATACCGATTAGTGAAGCCAGCCCTTACAACCCACCACTGCATCACGCCATGGTGGCGCTGAAGTTGTGCGACGCTGCGCTCTGTGAGGCAAAACAATTCTGGTGTGGACTTTCACACTTCTTACCCGGCGGCGGTGCCGAGTGGGCCTATGACGACTCGCCCACAGAGAAGCTCTACGTCGTGCTGGAGGGAGCCATCACCATCCGAACCAAAGAGGAAACGCGTGTTGTCAGCAAAGGGGAAGCCGTTTTCCTCGCGCCGTTTGAGGGGCGTGAAGTGGTTAACCACACCAATTATCCGACCAGTATGCTGGTCATCGCCAGCAATACGTAACCTGTAAGGGATCATTATGGACACAACATGGGATAACAAAGTCAAAGCGCTGTTCAACCTTGAAGGCAAAGTTGCGGTTATCACCGGCGGTGCAGGCGCGCTCGGTGAAGGTGTCGCCCGCGGCCTGGCGAACTACGGCGTTAAAGTCGCGGTAACCGGCCGTACCATCGCCACCCTGGAAAAAACCGTTCAGCAGGTGCAGGAAGCGGGCGGCGAGGCCCTCGCTATCGCTGGCGACATGACCGACGAAGTGGCGGTTAAAGCCCTGGCCGATCAAGTGGTCGCAGTCTGGGGAAAAGTCGACTTTCTGATCAATATTGCCGGCATTGCTATCCGGCATCCAGCGGAGGCCTTTGACGTTAATGATTTCCGCAAAGTAATGGACGTCAACATCACTGGTACCTTTATTCCCTGCAAAGTATTTGGCCAACTGTTTATCCAGCAGGGATTCGGGAAAATCGTCAATACCTCATCGGTGCGCGCCTTTGCCGGACACCCCGGCGGCTACGCGGCTTACGGCACATCAAAAGGGGCAATCAATCTGTTAACCAAACAGCTGGCTACCGAATGGGCGAAATACAGCATCAACGTTAACGCCGTCGCACCGACCATTTTCTGGACGCCGCTGACCCAGGAAGTACTGGAAGACGAAAAGCTGAAAAAGATCTTCCTCGATCGCATCCCGATGGGCCGGGCTGCCGTTGTGGAAGATATGGTCGGCACTGTCGTATACCTCTGCTCACCTGCCGCAAATTTTATCACCGGCCAGGTCATTTACATCGATGGCGGCTGTACGGCGGGCTAAGGAGAGGGTGATGAACAATCCGGTCACTCGCATCACGGTTCTCGGCGGCGGCCTGATGGGCAGCGGTATCGCGCAGATCTTTGCCGCCCGCGGTGTGGAAGTCACGATTTATGATATCGACGCGGGTGCCTGGACCGCACCGGACACCATTCGCAGCAATCTGCAGCGTATGCAGGCGGACGAGGCCACCATCGAAGAAGTTGTCAGCCGCGTCGTTTTTTGCGACCGGCTGGCGGAGAGCGTTAAGGGGGCGCAAATCGTCTTTGAATGCGTACCTGAACAGCTGGCCCTTAAGCAGCGGCTGTTTTGCGAGCTGGACGCGCTTTGTCCACCAGAAACTATTCTCGCCTCCAATACGTCGGTCATCAGCATCAGCGAGATCGCCCGCGATGTGACCCACAAACAGCGCGTACTGGGCACCCATTTCTGGAATCCGGCCTTTCTGATCCCGCTGGTGGAGGTCATTCGCACGCGCTGGACCGACGATGTGCTATTCGAACGCACATTCGACATCCTCGCCTGGGTTGGGAAACGCCCGGTACGGGTCAACAAAGATGTGCCAGGTTTCCTGGTAAACCGCCTCCAGCACGCCCTGTGGCGCGAAGCGATTTACCTTGTGGAGCAGGGCATCGCTGACGCGCGCACCGTGGACGAAGGCATCCGCTACGGCTTTGGTATCCGGCTGCCGACCCTCGGCCCGCTGGAAAACGCCGATATGGTGGGGACGGACCTGACCCTGGCGATTCATGAATATATTTTCCCGCATCTGAATAACGCGACAACTCCCTCGCCGCTGCTGCGCCAGCTGGTGAGCGAAGGCAAGCTGGGCTTCAAATCCGGTAGCGGATTTCAGACCTGGAACGACGCATCAATTAACGAAAGCCGTGAGCGCCTCCTGAACTATCTGCAGCGCGTCACTCAGCAATCTGAGGAGTAACACTATGGGTAAGAAAGTTTTTGTCGATTTAACGCATCCATTTAGCGCCGACACTCCGCGCTGGCCCTACTTCGATAAGCCGCTGATCGACAGCGCGCATACCATGGCAAAAGGCGGCGTGTTAACCCAGCGTATTTCCTGCACCATGCACACCGGCACCCACTGCGATGCCCCGCGTCATGTGATGGAAACAGAGTTCGACGGTAAAAGAGCGCGCTATACGCATGAAATGCCGGTCGATGCTTATACCGGCGAGGCGATATGCCTGGAAATTAACGTCGGACGCTGGGAATTAATTCAGCCACATCATCTGGAAGATGCCTGTCTCCGTGCGAATATCAAACCGGAAGCGTTAGCCGGAATGGTGGTATGCCTGAATACCGGGATGCACCGTAAATTTGATGACTCAAAAGAGTATTATCACTACTCCTGCGGGACTGGCGTGGAAGCCGGAAAATGGTTTGTCAAAAATAAAGTTAAATGCGTCGCCATGGATATGCAGGCATTAGATCACCCGCTACATACTGCGATGGGGAATAACGGTGCCACACGTATGAATTTACTCGGCGCATCCGGACGCCCACTGACCGAAGAATATATTCAACAGTTCGGTGAAGAAGCCTATGCCGAATTTGATAAAGAGCTGTATATCAAACTTCACGGCCAGGCCGCCTATGATGAAAAGTTCGGCGATCTGGAGGCTATTGGCTGCTGGGGCACCTGGGAACCCTGCCATAAGCAGATGCTCGGCCACGGTATTGTCGGCGTTGAAAACCTCGGCGGCAATCTGGATAAAGTTTCCGGCAAGCGTTTTCGTTTCTTCTGTTTCCCGCTGCGCTGGTATTTAGGCGATGGCTCGATGGTGCGCTGCGTGGCGGAAATTGATGAAGATGATATGAATAATGTGCCGGAAAGAACCTATAGCTACGGAGGTTGCATTTAATAAAATTCCTCCTTAATTAATTTTTAATAAGTAACGTAGCTGACTCATTTGCTATTTAGCGAAAGGTAATCTGTGCCCGAAATAATAGTTTAATTCATTCCGGGCGCATAACACTTTTACGCCATAATAATCTTATAGCGATATTTTTACATTATTAAATATCAATGCCGCTCTGCATCGGAGGAGCAACCACATGAGTACAAAAGATGTTGTCATTGTCAGCGCCGCCCGTACGCCCATCGGCTGCTTTGGCGGCGCGCTCAAGGATCTCTCAGCTATCCAGCTTGGTGAATATGCAATCACCGCCGCTATCGCCCGTGCCGCTATCAAACCGGACGATGTTGACGAAGTCATCATGGGCAACGTACTGGGGGCCGGGCTGGGTCAGAACGTCGCTCGTCAGGTCGCTATCGCCGCCGGGATCCCGGTAGAAAAAAGCGCCTTTAACGTCAGCAAAGTATGCGGTTCCGGGCTCAAGGCGACCATTCTCGGTGCGCAGGCCATCGCGCTGGGCGATGCGGACATCGTGGTGGCCGGCGGGACGGAAAGCATGAGCAACGCCATGTACTTATCCGCCGCTGCCCGCTGGGGAAAGCGCATGGGCGACAGCGCGCTGATTGACAGCCTGATTAGCGACGGTCTGACCGACGCTTTCTCCGGCGAGCATATGGGGATCACCGCTGAAAACCTGGCACAAAAATACCAGCTCACCCGGGAAGCGCTGGACGCCTATGCGGCGGAAAGCCAGCAGCGCACTGAATGGGCGCAGAAAAACGGTCGTTTCGACAATGAAATTGTGCCGATAAAAATCGTCACGCGTAAAGAAGAGCGTTACGTCAAAGCCGATGAATTCCCCCGCCACGGCACCACGCGTGAAACCCTCGCCCGGCTACGTCCCGCTTTCCGGCCTGACGGTGTGGTCACAGCAGGGAACGCTTCTGGCATTAATGACGGCGCCGCCGCGCTAGTACTGATGAGCCGTGAAAAAGCCGCCGCCCTCCAGCTTCAGCCGCTGGCAACGATCCGCGCCTGGGGCAGCGGCGGCGTCGATCCCAACATTATGGGCTACGGTCCAGTACCCGCAACGCGCAGGGCCCTATCCCGCGCGGGTTTACAGGTGAGTGACCTCGACGTCATCGAGGCCAACGAGGCTTTCGCCTCCCAGTGCCTGAGCGTCATGAAAGGGCTGGGGTTGGACCCACAAAAAACCAACGTCAACGGCGGCGCAATTGCCCTCGGTCACCCGATCGGCGCTTCCGGCGCACGCATTCTGGTCTCGCTGGTTCATGAAATGCAGCGTCGCCACGCTCGTTACGGTCTCGCTACGCTGTGCATTGGCGGCGGCATGGGATTAGCCATGGTGGTTGAAAAAGAATAAGGATCAAGGAGTTAATTATGTCCGTAGAAAACCGCGTTATCCTGACCGTCGCCTGTACCGGGGCCTGGCCGCAGAAAAGCGATACCCCGTATATTCCGCTTACCCCGAAGGACCAGGCTGATGAAATTGTCCGCTGCTGCGAGGCTGGAGCCTCCATTGCCCACATTCATGTGCGTGATGAGGAAAGTCAGGCGTCGATGGATTTCGATCAATTCGCCGAGACCGTGCGCCTGGTAAGGGCGCGCTGCGATATCGTCATTAATCTGACGACCTCCGGCGGACTTGGACTAAGTGACGACATTCGCATGAAGCCATTCCAGTTATTGCGGCCCGAAATGGCCTCTTTCGATGCCGGAACCATGAACTGGGCCCACTCAACCATATTCGAAAATAGCCCGCGCTTTCTGGAGAAACTCGCCGTCAGCATGAACGAGTGCCAGGTGAAGCCGGAGTTTGAAATCTTCGACGCCGGGATGATTTACAACGTCCTGTACTACATGAAGAAAGGACTGATCGAGGGGAATCCACACTTTCAGTTTGTCCTCGGTGCGCCGGGTGGAATGACGGCGGAAGTGCGTAACCTGATGTTCTTGCTCGATACCTGCAAACAGCATCTGGGCGATAATTTCACCTGGTCGGCTCTGGGCATCGGTCGCGGTCATCTGCCGGTTGTTCTCGCCGCGCTGGCGCTGGGGGGCAACGTTCGGGTTGGCATGGAAGACAACATTCTCTATCGCAAAGGTGAACTGGCGCAGTCCAATACCTGGTTCGTTGAGCGCGTTAAGCGGCTGGCTGCAGAAGTGGATAAAACCATCGCCACGCCGGATGAAACCCGCGCCATGCTTGGCCTGATACGCCAGCAGCCGGTTAGCGCCTGATTGCGATCCTGCTTACCAAAGGCCGATCGCCTCTCTTGATGTGTAGGCGATCGCTTTCGATCTCTATCTGAACGAGAACCTTTATATGAACATTTCGATTCCCCGGGAACAGCTGGCGGGTGAGACGCGGGTCGCCGCCACGCCCGCTACCGTTGAACAGCTGCTGAAGCTGGGCTTTACGGTCTCCATCGCCCACGGCGCGGGTGCAGCGGCAAATATTACTGATGATGCATGGCAGACCGCAGGTGCAACGCTGTGTTCGCAGGATGAGGTCTGGCAGAGCGATATTATCCTGAAAGTGAATGCGCCTCTTGAGGATGAAATTCCTCTTTTGCAGCCGGGCAGCACGTTAATCAGCTTCATCTGGCCTGCACAGAACCCCGAGCTAATGACGAAACTCGCCGCCCGCGGCGTGACGGTCATGGCAATGGATGCTGTGCCGCGCATTTCTCGCGCCCAGTCGCTGGACGCCTTAAGCTCAATGGCTAATATCGCCGGATACAGGGCGGTGGTGGAAGCCGCCCACCATTTTGGTCGTTTCTTTACCGGACAGATCACCGCGGCCGGTAAAGTTCCCCCGGCGAAAGTGCTGGTGATTGGCGCAGGCGTTGCCGGGCTGGCGGCAATTGGCGCTGCCAGCAGCCTCGGCGCCATCGTGCGCGCCTTCGACACCCGCCCGGAAGTCAAAGAGCAGATCCAAAGCATGGGCGCGGAGTTTCTGGAACTCAATGTTGATGAACAGAGCGGCAGCGGAGATGGCTATGCCCGCCAGATGTCTGCCGAGTTTATTGAGGCGGAAATGGCGCTGTTCGCCGCTCAGGCCAGAGAGGTCGATATTATTATCACTACCGCGCTCATTCCCGGGAAGCCTGCGCCGCGGCTCATTACCCGCGAGATGGTCGCCAGCATGAAACCTGGCAGCGTTATCGTCGACCTGGCTGCCCAGACCGGCGGCAACTGTGAGCTGACGGTTCAGGGCAAATGCATCACCAGCGATGATGGCGTAAAGATCATCGGCTATACCGACCTGCCAGCCCGGCTGGCGGCCCAGTCATCCCAGCTTTACGGTACCAATCTGGTCAATCTGCTGAAGCTTTTGTGTAAAGAAAAAGACGGCAATATCGTCATCGATTTTGATGATGTCGTTATCCGTGGCGTTACCGTGGTTCGCGAGGGTGAAATCACCTGGCCCGCGCCGCCGATTCAGGTTTCGGCCCAGCCGCAGCAGCCTAAGCCCGTACCAACCGAGCAGGTGAAAAGCGTGCCCGCTTCACCGTGGCGTCCATACCTTTTTCTGGCGCTGGTTATTGTGCTCTTTGGCTGGCTTGCGCATTGCGCACCGGCGGACTTTCTTGCCCATTTTACCGTCTTCGCTCTCTCCTGCGTGGTGGGCTATTACGTGGTGTGGAACGTCAATCACGCCCTGCACACGCCGTTGATGTCGGTCACCAATGCGGTTTCAGGGATCATCATTGTCGGTGCGGTCCTGCAAATCAGCCAGGGAGGCTGGATCTTTGCCCTGGCGATCGTCGCCGTTTTTATCGCCAGTATTAATATTTTCGGCGGTTTTTACGTCACCCGCCGCATGCTGAAAATGTTCCGCAGAAACTAAGGAGTCGTTATGTCTGAAGGTCTTGTTACTGCGGCTTACATTATTGCCGCGCTGTTGTTTATTTTTAGCCTGGCTGGCTTATCGAAGCACGAAACGTCGCGAGCAGGGATCGTTTTCGGCATCGCCGGGATGACGATTGCGCTGGCGGCGACCATCCTCGGCCCCCAGGCGGCCAATCTTGCATGGATACTGGTCGCGATGATGGCTGGCGGCGGCATCGGTATCTTTCTCGCGCAGCGGGTTGAAATGACCGAAATGCCGGAGCTGGTGGCGATTCTGCACAGCTTTGTCGGCCTGGCGGCGGTACTGGTTGGGATCAATAGCTACCTTGGCCACGCGCCGCTCGACGATACGGCCATGACGGCTATTCACCTTGTAGAGGTCTTTCTGGGGATCTTCATCGGAGCCATCACCTTTACCGGTTCAGTGGTGGCGTTCGGTAAACTACGCGGAATTTTCGCATCAAAACCGCTGATGTTGCCTGGCCGCCACGTTATGAACCTTGCGGCTCTGCTGGCTTCTTTGGCCTTAATGATAGTATTCGTGCGCAGCGATAGCCTGTTGTGGCAGAGTCTGGCATTAAGTGTGATGACGCTAATTGCGCTGGCGTTTGGCTGGCATCTTGTTGCTTCAATCGGCGGTGCAGATATGCCGGTGGTGGTCTCAATGCTCAACTCCTATTCCGGCTGGGCAGCGGCGGCGGCAGGTTTTATGCTCAGTAACGACCTGCTAATCGTGACCGGCGCGCTGGTTGGCTCTTCCGGGGCCATCCTTTCTTATATTATGTGTAAGGCCATGAATCGCGCGTTTATCAGCGTCATCGCCGGCGGCTTTGGCAGCGAGGGTACGGCATCTGACGCTAGCGCCCCGCAGGGCGAACATCGCGAATGCAGCGCTGCGGAGGTAGCGGAAGCGCTGAAATACGCCCGTTCAGTCATTATTACTCCCGGCTACGGCCTGGCGGTAGCCCAGGCGCAGTATCCGGTACAGGAATTGACCAGCCGGCTGATTGCGCTAGGCGTACAGGTACGATTCGGTATCCATCCAGTAGCCGGGCGTTTACCCGGACATATGAACGTGCTGCTGGCGGAAGCAAAAGTCTCCTACGATATCGTGCTGGAGATGGAAGAGATTAATGACGACTTCAGTGATACCGACGTGGTGCTTGTCATCGGCGCCAACGACACCGTCAACCCGGCCGCGCAGGAAGATCCCGGCAGCCCCATCGCGGGTATGCCGGTACTGGAGGTATGGAAAGCACAGCAGGTGGTGGTGTTCAAACGTTCGATGAATACGGGTTACGCAGGGGTACAGAACCCGCTGTTCTTCAAAGAAAACACCGCCATGCTGTTTGGTGATGCAAAAGCGAGCGTAGAGGCGATACTTGCTCAGCTCTAATTAATTGATTAGCCGTACTGGATGCATTGCAGAGGGTGATGGAAAAGTCCATCGCCTCCTGAATTTTGTTCGAATCAGAATCAGGGGATGACATTGAGTCTCAACACTGTACGTCCGGCGCAGACAGTGATCTGACGCCTCGTAAAAAATCGTAAAAATAAGAAGCTCACCCCGCAGTAATAAACGTCAATGTGGCAGCCGTTCAATATAATAACGGATAGGGTGGGCTTCTGCTTTTCAGATTCTGAGCTGAGAGTCGCCGAGATTAAATTAAGTCTAATAAAAAATAGCGCGTGAATTGTTTTAGTGACCTGTTCTCCGTATGTGATCTATTCATGATCAGGAATAACCGGCTTCGTTCTGGCTGCATATTCTGACAACCGGCAGATTTTTCAGCAAATTCGGAAGGCGTCATCCAGCTCAGCGCAGAATGGGGGACGCGGATGATCGTGTACGCGCCAGGCCTTGATTTTGCTCCGCGCATCCTTCAGAGACATGAACCCGTACTCGTTCAGTCATTCCTGCCGCAAACTGCCGTCGAAGGATTCAACCGTAATTTCTTACGCCAGGCGTAAAAGGTAGAATCGAAAATACCCAGCCTGCGGCAGACATCCGGCACGGACTTAGCCGGTTCGGCCTGCTTCAGGGCAAAGGCAATCTGTTCTTCGGTATAACGGGTCTTTTTCATGGCGATGTGCCCCTTTTTGAGATGGAAGAAAGACTGGAGACTTCAGTTTATTCTGGTACTTTTTTCAGGGGGGAGGTCATTTGAGCGCTATCCTCAAAGCACGTGCCCGCGAACAAAAAGCTACGTTCAAGTCAAAAAAACGGCGCTGGCGCGTGAAATAGCACTGCCATGAAGTAAGGGCGTGAACGTGTGAGGCCGTTATACCTTTTCATGGATTTCGCGAAGGGCCGGGCAATTTCGTCGATTTTCCATTTAGCGAAATAATCAGGCTTTAAGTGGCTCAGAAACCCTAATCATCACCCTAACGTGCAGCGTGAGCCATTATTCAAACTGCAAAGGCACCGAATACCAGATACACATTTTTTTATCACTTGTCTTGCCGCTGGCGCTTATCATTTTGCTGATTAAGTATTTCTTTCTGCCGATGTTCAAACGAGACGATTTCTTTGCTGCTAAGGGCGAGTTGAAGAAAATTTCTATTGATACACCGCTGCTTAACCGTCTTGGGATGAACACGGAGGATTACTATTACGACGCAGATTTTCTCTATCAAAAACGCAAGGAAGACATCCTTAATAAAATCGCGCTGGGCCAAATTATTCAGGTGAGACCGACCGGAACGAAGATCGGCAATCGCTGCGTCTGGCAGGTTCGATACCTCACGGGTGCCTCGCGGACAGAAAAAACAGTCAGTATTCTGAATAACTACTCGCTATTCAATCAGGATTTTGCCGGTTTTCTTTCAGCCGTTCGGGTAGCCAATCCCGAGGCTGAAGTAGAAAAAATGGCAATCTGGCGCATATAAACCTTTGGCGGCCGGTGCTGAAATGAGTCCTGAACTAGGCCACGATGGGCGCGAATCGTGGTTTCCCGAGGTCAGTCAGGAATCGTTCAAACACCTCTGGGCTGGCAGAGGAGTAACAGCTGTATTATGAAATGCATTGGGGCCCCGTTCCTTCATAAAGGACTATCACCAATGCTGATAACTGAATCAAAAAATACAAATATTCATTTAAAAAATATGGAGGCATATTTTATGGCGAACATAACATAACGACAGGGAATGAATATGAACGCCAGAGTAATAAATATGACAGGATCTACCCCTGTATTAACCAGGCTTAAATATCTTCGAGAGAGAAAATTCTTTTCTTTTCATGCACTCCCTATATCAAGCTATGGAAAAAGTGACATCATAGACGGGTCGAATAGTGAATTAACTGAGCATATTGAAAGTTCAGTGACGGGAGAACTCTTTGATAGTTTCTTTTTTCCGTCTGGAATTATCTCAGAGTCGCAAAAACTGACTGCAGGGCTATATAATGCTGATCATTCATTTTATATCACGGGTGGAACCAGTGCAGCTAACCAAATAGCGATTTCCGCGCTATATGAAAAAGGAGAAAGAATTCTCGTTGACAAAAATTGCCACCAGTCGGTGCATTTCCACACCAGATCAATCGGTGCCGAAATTCATTATATCTGTCCGGACCTGCGTACTGAATATGAAGAAATGAGCGCGTGGTCATACGAACATCTGGAACGGACTCTTCTGACCCTTCAGGAGAGTGGTAGAGCCTGTGATATGGTTATCCTCACTGCACAATCGTATGAAGGGGTAATCTACGATATTCCTGGTGTTTTGGCGCGACTTCTGGCGGCAGGCATTACTACGCGTAAATTCTTTATTGATGAAGCCTGGGGAAGTCTGAATTATTTCAGTGAAGATATTCGTCCTTTTACAGCAATGAATATCGACTCATTACGCCAGAAGTATCCAGATCTTGAGGTCATCTGTACCCACTCCGCGCACAAATCTCTATTTTGTCTTCGCCAGGCATCTCTCATCCATTGTCGTGGGGCCGACAATCTCGCGGAAAGAGTTGAAACCGCTAAATACCGCATTCATACCACTTCACCGAGCTACCCGATTATCGCCTCACTTGATAACGCACAGGCTATTATGAGCGAACACGGCAATGCCCTCGCTATGCACTCGCGCAGTCTGGTCGATAGATTTGTTAACGGCATATCCTCCCTAAAAAATCTGGGATCTGAAGCTGTCAGTCGACAAATTTTCAATTCACACTGGCATGTTCATTATGATCCTACAAAAGTAATACTTGATGTGTCATCAATTGGAACCGGCGCAGAGATAAAACAGCGGCTGTGCGAAGAAAACATTTACGTAAAAAGAGTGATTAATAACTTTCTTCTCTTCAATTTCCACATCGGTATCAATGAGCAAGCAGTTTCAGCACTCCTCTCTGCGCTAGATAAGATCTGTCAGGAAAAAATGGTTCAACCTGATTCAGAAAATGAAATTTCAGACAAGTTTATTATCTCTTATCCTCCGGGTGTTCCACTTGTTTTTCCTGGGGAAGTTATCGACGAAGTGATAAAAAGTAAAATAGAAAAATATCGCAAAAATGGATTTATTATCATCGCAGCCTGAATTTTAAACCTTACTTCTACCGGGTGTTTATAATGATTACACTTAGCCGAATGAATGAAATTGCCGCCTTGCGCGGTAACAAGACGTGTATCGCCGACAATAAAAATAATTACACATGGAATGATATTATACAACAGACCGAATCCCGCGTGATTTTTCTTAGGCGCAGTTTTAGTGCAGAACAGCTCCGCTCGGTTTGTTATCTGTCGAAAAATAACGCGGAACTTATTAGCTGGCTGGCCGCTTTCGCAACGTTGGGTATTCCAGCCAACGGACTGGATTATTCGCTTCCGACAGAGACACTCCGCAAACTGATTAAACAAATTAGCCCCGGTTTGTTACTGGTTTCGTTCAGCCTCTACGAACCCGAAGAACTCAGTAACCTAAACATTGCTGGAACCAGCATGCTGGGTGTTAATTCCCCAATTGATCCCGTAATCGAAAGTATCGGCGAATTGCATCATCCTGAACTCAGCAGCCTGCTTTCCGTACCGAATGCGTCATCGTTCCGGGCAGTTGCACTGACTTCCGGGACGAGCGCGCTACCTAAGATAGCTCTACGCTACCGCTCTTTTGACGCCCGCCGCTTCGCGTGGTTTACCGATCGATTTGGCTTCAGTGACTCGGATGGATTCATGCTCATTCTGCCTCTTTATCACGCAGCTGGTAACGGATGGGCACGTATGTTTATGGGGCTTGGTGCTCCTCTGTATTTGGTCGACCAGGACGATGAGAGAGCCCTTATACAAACACTCTCAGGAGAGGACGTCCGGGCAACGGTAATGACACCTAATCTGGTTACCAGGATGATAACTATCTGTAAAGATACCGCTTTGCCACATCATTTGCGCTGGGTGCTTGTTGGAGGCTGCTATTTTCCGGTGAAAACCAAACTTGCCGCACGTGCTGCCTTTGGTGATATTTTTTGTGAGTATTACGGATGTACTGAAACGGGAGTGAATGTGCTGTCAGATCCTGACGACATGCTGGAGTGTCCTGCGAGCGTGGGGCGCCCTTATGACGGTAACCAGGTCAGGATTCTCGATAGAAACAATAAACCACTTAGTGCGGGAGAAACAGGAAGAGTGGCTATCTCCAGCTATATGCTTATGGATGAGTACCACGACGGAAGTAAACCGTTCATCGTGCTTGAGGGGGAACACTACTTTTTAATGGCTGACTACGGCTATCTGGATGATAGCGGCAGGCTATTTCTGATGAATCGAAACGGTGAAACTTATAATAAACATGATGTTTACCGCATTGAGGAAAAAATTCGTGCTCTGCCATGTATTAAAGATGTCGCCTTAATCGCGATCCAACGTGAGGGGGTAAATCATCTCAAATGTATTTTTAGCACTGATCAGAATGGCAAAGAAAAGTTTATCCGCCTGTTTGAAAAAATCAATGAGGAGGCAGGAAAAACAGGGGCCATTAATTTTTCAGCTCACTGTGTTGACGAAATTCCTTACAGCCCAAGCGGAAAAGTGCGTTTTAGTGAAATCATACGTATTCTCGATGCGGCATAAATGAGCAGTATCAGAATTTCTGATACCTGAATAAAAACTCGCGAATAGTTAATAACTGGCGAATATGAAAATATAAAAAACAACTCCTGCCAAACTTTTCTTAATACATGATGAAGGTGAATAAATGAATAACTATATCAAAGGGCTGCTCTGCTGCCTTCTGGCCACAGTTTCATGGGGCGCTATGTTTCCTGTAATGACACAAGCTCTAACCAGAATCGATCCGTTTAATTTCACTACGCTCCGTTATGGCATTGCAGGTATTGCTTTCGCGTTACTGCTGCTATTTCGTGAAGGGCATTCAGCTTTTACGCTGAAGGACGAAAAATGGGGACTGGCCTGGCTTTTCGGAACACTGGGATTTGCCGGATTCGGTTTTCTGGTGTTCCTGGGCCAGCATCTCGCAGGGCCAACGGGTGCGCTGACTGCATCTATTATGATGGCGACGATGCCAATGCTGGGGCTCCTCACTATCTGGGCACTGAAAAAGGTTCGTCCCCGGGCCAGCACCTTTGGATTTATCCTGCTGTCCTTTAGCGGCGTGTTGCTGGTCATCACTAACGGTAATGTCTCAGCAGTCCTGAACTCGCCGATGAGCCTGACTGCTAATCTGCTGCTGATTGCGGGTGCGCTTTGCTGGGTCTTGTATACCCTCGGCGGGAGCTACTTTCCGGGCTGGAGTCCGCTGCGTTATACCACGATAACGACGCTGCTGGGTATGACCAGCGTCATGGGCACGGATGTGCTGCTGATGGCCACGGGTAAGATTGCTGTACCCGACGCCTCTGCAATCATCTTCGTGATTCCGCACCTGATTTACATGGCACTCGTCGCAGGTCTTATGGCGGTTCTGTGCTGGAATATCGGTAACCGGATTATCACACCTACCAATGGCGTGCTCTTTATGGATGTCGTCCCCGTCACCGCCTTTCTTGTATCAGCACTGAACGGCGTGCTACCGACGCACATGCAGATTATCGGTGCCGCCATCACGGCCACGGCGTTGGTGCTTAACAACCTTAACCAGCGCAAAATGGCACGTCAGGCCGTAAACAACACGATTCTGAAAACGTCTACCGCCCGTCGTTGAGGTTCAGGCTCCCCTCTCTGGAGGAGGGGAGTTTTACTACATCACGATGCCACCTGCCAAATATCTCTCACCGTCTCGATCAGCGCGGCAACGACTGGGGACGTTTCTTTTTCACGGTCCCAGACAAAACACAGTTGGCTCACTGTTTTCTCGCCGGGCCAGATATACAACTCACCACTATCCTGAAGCGCCAGAGCAATATCCTCACGCATAAGCGTGATCCCGACTTCCATGCCGACCAGTTCCGCTAGCGTTTTTTCCTGATCGGCGATAATGGCTGGCCGTACCTCAATGCCATGCTTATGAAGAAAATCCCGAGCTATTGAACTAAAAGAACATTTTTCAGGCGTGGCAATCCAGGGAAACGCCCTAAGCTCATCCCAGCCAGCAGTCTCCAGTTGCATTTTCCAGGCGCGGGGGCCAACAATACATAGCGTAATAGGAGAAACCACAATCGTGCCTAATCGCTCTTCATGTACTTTGCCGATGATGAAACCCGCGTCCAGTTCACCGGCGAGCAGGCTATCAATGATAAGGCCGGATATATTCTGACGAATTGTCAGACTGACGTTATGATGCCGCTGACGCAACTGGGTCAAAACCTGCGGCAGGTTCAGGATAACGGGAACTGAAATAGTGCCGAGCGCACAAGTACCAATAGCATTCAGCGACCGGGCCTTACTGACAAATTTACTGGCAGCATCAAGCGCGAGGCGAGCTTCATCACGCATGATTAAACCGGGTGCGGTTAGCTCCATACCACGAGGGGTGCGTTTAAACAGTCGAACATTAAATTCCGTTTCAAGTGATTTTATGTGAGCACTCACCGCTGGCTGGCTGAGAAAAAGTAGACTGGCCGCTCTTGTAAGGCTTGCTGTTTCTGCGACGGTCACAAAGGTCCTGAGTTGGTTTAAATCCATTCCGCTTTCCGCCTGTTATGGTTAGATGATTCATCAGTTTGTGCGACTGGGATAATTTACATTAGAAATTGTTACTTTACGTTAAAATACGATCGACTCTTCAGCACGCTCATGATGATGACGTTCGGGTCTGTTACAGCTTTTATTTGGAAATAAAATTAATAAGATACCAGGATTGATCTTGGCGGTGAAAAATACTCTTTTTTTGTATTAATAAGAAAGAGTTGTCTGGTTTGGTGTAGGAAAAGAGATATTAAAAAATAGTGTAAATTTTCTATGGGAAATCTTTGCGTGTAGGCTGGCAGGAAAAATTAGCAGGTTTCTTTTTAACAGGATGCGTTTTGATGAAGTTACTACGTTCTATCGTCTCGGTAGAAACATAATGTCACAGGCAGTCAGTTCGCTTTCTTTGATGTATTAGTCCGGCGAGTCATAAGGTGTTGACAGTGTTGCGGATACCGTAACGCTTCCCTGACCTCAACGGGAGCATAGGTTCACAACTTTTAGCATTTTAACTTTTATAATCAGAGGCTTGCCAAAAAATAATATTTTCAGTTGTTCTTGAGTGATTAATTATAGTGCTTATCCTCGAAAAACCTCTCGTGAATGCCAGCCCACAAAATTGTCTGACGGATAATGCTGACTGACCTGCGGCAATGTAATCTGCTTGCCCGAAAAGTCCCAGAACAGGCGATCAACAATGCCACCGCCGTTTACACCGTTAGAAACAACTACGCGCATATTTTCATCCAGCCCAATCGATCCTTTATCAAAGGCTTTATGATGAATAGCGCACAGTGCCAAACCATTCGTGATGTCACAGGGACCACCGTACTGTTTCCATTTGATGTGCGCGGCTTCCACCGCCACCAAAGCGTTGTCGTGGCGCATATTGAATCCACATATCGCACACTGATAGTGATAAGCACGTAGCACCAACTGTCGAAAATGGGGATCGCGTTGCTTTCGCATCTCGCTGATGCCAAAACCCAGTTCGTCTGCCAGCTCTTCCTGAATGCTTTCGGGAAAATGCGCTTCAAGAATTTGCTATGCCAGGCTATCAATTAACCTGCTGTCTCTTTTGACGAGTTCGTAATGTGCAACATCGAAACCACCTGCGACCTCATACCTTTCGAGTTCACCGGCCGGAGGTTGCTTGCTGCCAGTTGATGAGCAATGTTCAGCGTTAAGTAATTCCCAAAACCCGTCACCTTTTAAACGCCAGAAGGGCATATCAGGTCGATATTCACGACGTTGTGGGCCATAGCGTTCCAGCAGTGCGTGAAGGACAGGCTGAATTTCAGATGCATAGTCAAATAACCGGGCATGCCCATTGCGATACTGCGACAGTGCATAAAGCACAAGCAGTGGTTTATGCGGCGCGCGCTGTTCGCCTTTACGCCAGACAGTGATTTCAGAGAGCAATTTTTGCAGGCTTTTAGCTGATGTCATGACGCAAAGTGATAAGAAAATAATTGCGATAATGCTCGCAAATTCGCGAATGATCAATCGATTAGCTATCAGAAATGCAATTAAGAAAAAAGGCATTCTTAGATAGTGAAAATGAAGCCGCCAGGTAAGATTGCCATTGCCTTAAATTGAATCTGTGGGAACATTCAGTGAAGCAAATACAGCCCTTATCAGGGCTTCACTTAATACAGCGACACCAAAAAACCCACCGCCACCAACGCATAAAACCCCGCACAGATCAGATCGAAACTGCGCCGTGCCCGATTGAGGTCTTTCTCTGCGGTTTGCGAGGCCAAAATCAGCGCATACAGGCTAAATATCATCGCGCCGGTCAGTGCACAGGTTGCACCAAAACATCGTACTGCCACTGCGCTGCGGGTCAGCCCATTCGGGGGAGGGAGCCGTTACCGCTGACCATGCCGTCAGCGGGGTGCAGAATAAAAGTGATCACTGCCGAGCGCGAATACGCCTGTCATCGGCAGTGTTTTTACATTCAGACTTTGAATGTCTCTACGGCGAGACGCAACCTCTGAGCCTGTTCAGAAAGCGACTGTGAGGCGGCTGACGACTCTTCAACCAATGCAGAGTTGTTCTGCGTTACACCATCCATCTGGCTTACCGCCACGCTCACCTGAGAGATCCCCTGCATCTGCTCAGCGGACGACAGGGCGATGGTATCCATTGATGTGGCCAGTTCGTCAACCAGATCGATCACTTTAAGAATATTTTGGCCTGTTTCATTCGCCACCGTGACGCCAGATTCCACCTGACCCACCGCCTGCTCAATGAGTGATTTAATGTCTTTTGCCGCTGTGGCGCTTCGCTGTGCCAACGTCCTGACTTCCGCTGCCACCACGGCAAATCCACGCCCGCTTTCACCCGCGCGTGCCGCTTCTACTGCCGCGTTAAGCGCCAGAATATTCGTCTGAAATGCAATACTTTCGATGACAGAGGTAATGTCTCTGACCTTAGACGCGCTTTGTGAAATTTCGCCCATGGTGCCAGACATACGGCGGACATCGTTTTCACCATTTTTTACGTGTAAAGCCGTATCCCTCGCGGCGTTGGCCGTCTGTCTGGCCATGGCGCTGTTACTCTGCACGGTGGCCGTCAGCTGTTCCATACTTGCCGCTGTCTGCTGGAGTGCTGCTGCCTGCTCTTCAGTGCGGGAAGCTAGTTCGTTGTTACCCTGTGAGATTTCGTTTGCTGAAAGTGCAACGGAAGCGGAGCCAGATTTAATGTCGGATACCACCCCGCGGAGCCGCGCCTGCATACTGGACAAAGAGGCCATCAGGCTCCGGGTGTCATTTTTGCATAGCTGAACGGCTGAGGTTAAATCTCCCTGAGAAATTGCATAGGCAAGGCGCTGTGCGGTAGCGGGTTCACCACCGAGTTCACTCATCAGCTTACGAATCAGATAGATGCCCGTGGACAGGCCAAAAATGACCGCGACAGCGAGCAGTACCAGTAAAATGACGTAAGCCTGTTCCGTCGTTTTACTGTTTGCACTGACGGCGTCATCAGACCGCTGAGTGAGCACCTGACCCATAGCCGTCAGTCCGTCAATCAGGGGATTTTGGGCGGGCCTGACGGTATCCAAAAGAAACTTCACGGTCGCGGCGTTGTTTTTTCCCAGTGCGAGTGGAACCGTATTACTGAATGATTCCAGTGCTTCTTTTTCACTGTTTTTAATCGCGTCGAACGCTTTTTTTTCCTCATTGCTGCCAGACTGGTCAATCATCTGCCCCAGTTGAGTGCTGCTGTCGACAAAGCGGGTCTTTAATTTTCCAAGCCGCGCGGATTGCTCCTCAATGCCTTTTTCATCGGTAAATAACGACAGATTCCTGACTGTAATGGCCATGTCGCGCTGGATTAGCGTCAGGTCTGTTATCAGTTTCGTTTTTTTCATATCTCCCTGAACGATGGATTCAAGGGCGTTTTTGGACTGATACAAAGAATGAATGGCAACCACTATGCACAGGGAAAAGAAGACGATTAACGTACCAAAACCCGAGCCGAGCCGTGTTGAGATTTTCATAAATCTTTCCTGAAGAAGGGAGGGGAGACGACGATCTTTCGGCGCAGACCCGGCAATCTTTATCCCGGCCGTGATAATTAAAATGTAAGCAATCACGACATAAACTTTTACAGGAAAAACCCCTCTCGCGGGTCTGTTACTATTTCTTATCTATAGGTTTTTTTATGGCCCGGCCCGCAGTAGAAATGGCAGATTGCGAGTGGAAACCGCGTCGCGCTGGCATCTTGCTGAGCGTTCTTTGGGAACGGGCTCAGTGCCGGTCATGAGGTGAGCCAGTCGCGATAAGGGCTGTCAGGACATAAGACATGGGTAGCAATGAAACTATGCGGTTAGCGGGCATCGCGTTAATGGTTGCGATAACCTGCTGGCAGAACGCGTTTTCCAACGGCTGAACCGCGAGCGGTGCTAAATCAGAGATCGTCATCTTTTCTGAAGTTCAGGATGAGTGCAGCCAGCGTCATGCCATTTTCAAGTCGTATCCTCAGGTTGTTATCTGCGAAGCTGACGCGCCAGGCAGATCGAACAACCGCCTGTGAAAGGGGCTTTTTTAACCCAGCGACACCAAAAACCCCACCGCCACCAACGCATAAAACCCCGCACAAATCAGATCGAAACTGCGCCGTGCCCGATTGAGATACGTCTCCGCCATTTGCGAAGCAAAAATCAGCGCATACAGGCTAAATATCATCACGCCGGTCAGTGCGCAGGTAGCAACCAGAACATAGCTCTGCCACTGTGGCGCAGAGTTCGTCAGGCCCACGCTGGTCACGGTGAACCAGGTTAACGCGGCTTTGGGATTGGTCAGGTGCAATCCCAAACCCTGCAAATAATAGCCGCGTAAACGCGCGTGGGCCTGGGCTGGTCGTGCCGAAAGTTCTCCAGGGCGAAAGGCACTGCGCAGCGCTTTCGAGGCCAGCCAGAGCAGATAAGCCGCGCCGAGCAGTTTTAACCAGACGATAAAACCGTGGGAAGAAACCAAAATCGCGGACACGCCAAAGGCGGTTAACAGGCCCCAACAAATCGAACCTGAAATCACACCGGTGGCCAGCACCAGACCAGCTTTACGACCATAGTTCATCGCCGCATTGGCAATGGAAAGATTGCCCGGGCCAGGCGATGCCGTCCCTATGCTGTAAACCAGTAATGCTGCAAAGAATGAAGACATATCCCACATCTATCCAACCCCAACAGAAAGCATAAGCATGTATTAACATAATTTTAAAAAACATACATAACGGCTTGTATTGGATGGACGTGCACAGCAATGCTCGACCCCACGTGATTAACGCTGTTCAGCACTGAATCCCGCACTTTCGACGATGAGAATGTTCCCGCGTCGTACTGGTCGCCTGAAGCTGAAAAAGGAGGCACGTCCCTTCACGTGCCCCGGGACACATTCCGCGACAACACTACTGCGATACCGCTAACCCGGCATCCGGTTCTCCAGGTTCCTTTGGTTCTTTGATCAGAATCCACAGAGCCGCCGCACCGATAAGGTCAAACACCGCCAGCGCAACAAAGAACGGACCAAAGCCGATGATGCTGACAAACGCGCCGATAAACAGGTTAAAGATCAACTGACCGGACCAGGCACAGGCGCCAGCCATGCCGACGGCAGTCGCGACCTCATCCTTCCTGAACAGGTCTGCGCCCAGCGTGGCAGCTACGGTAGAAAGCAACTGGTGCGAGAAGCCACCAATGCTGATCAGCAACACGGCGACATAGGGGTTTTGAACAATGCTGACCAGGCCGATGGTGGTCATCAGCACCGCCCCGAGCGTAAAGGTAATACGGCGCGAATTGATCAGGCCGATGCCGCGATCGTTCAGGAACTTCGCCACAAAGCCGCTGGCCAGGCAGCCCAGATCGGCCATCAGGAACGGCAGCCAGACAAACATCGCAATCTCTTTCAGGCTGAAGTGCAGGGTTTCCACAAAGAAGATCGGCACCCAGAAATTGATGGTGCCCCAGGCCGGATCGGCCAGAAAACGTGAGAGGCCAATGCCCCAGAAATTACGCTGTTTGAGGATGGCTAATTTAGAGGTCTTCTCTTTCTGCTCGGTATGAAGGTGTTTTTCCTGACCGCCCTCAATATAGGCGCGCTCGTCCGCCGACAGCCGTTTGGCCTCTTTGGGATCTTTATAAAAGATGAGCCAGATAAAGGCCGCCACAATAGCCAGTCCACCGGCAACCAGAAATGCAAACTGCCAGCTGTGAAACAGTATGCACCAGGCGATCAGCGGCGGTGCCAGCATGGCACCAAAAGAGGTGCCCATATTAAATACGCCAGTGGCAATGCCGCGCTCCTTCGCCGGAAACCAGGTGGCAGCGGTTTTCACCCCGGCCGGAATCGCCGAGGCTTCACTAAAGCCCATGATGGCGCGCATAAACGCCAGGCCCTGCCAGGAACCCGTCAGTGAGTGCGCTAAGGTGGCCAGCCCCCAGACGATGGCGCAGATAAAAAAGCCCAGCTTCAGGCCAATGGTATCAATGAAATAACCCATCACGGGCTGGCCGATGGTATAAGCCAGCTGAAAGGCGCTGACGACCCAGGAATATTGCTCCTTGGTAATATCCAGCTCCTTCATAATTGTCGGGGCGGCAACGCCCAAGGCAGTGCGATCGAGGTAATTAATAATCGTAATAAAGCACACCAGTAATATCATGTGCCATCGGTAATGTTTGATTGTTTTCATGATTGCTCCCTCATTGTTACCTTTTCCTTATGACTTTGCTAAACAGGTGACATGATTTTTAAATTAGAGGCAGGTTAATTAATTGAGTGTTAGTAAATCTCGTGATTGCACCTTGTTATTATTAGGTAAGCGATTTTGCAATAAACACGGAATTGCGTGGTGTGATGAGGCGCATTGTTTAATGCCGTGAAAATCACTTTTGGTAAATAATGTGATCAACGTAACCCACACAGATAAAAAGATTAAATAGCGGCAAGATGGCCTGGAATCAGGTTAACACTAAGACGTTGCAGCCAAATCTTTATACCTGAAGCCACTTGCTGGCGTGCATAAGGGCATGTCCCTTGCAGGTTGAGAGGCGAGGTGCGTTTTTATTTCGACTGATTCAGACGTGATGTTAATCACCACAGCGGGTTGGATGCCTGATGGTCAATAAGGCAGCCTGTCGTTTTTAACGCAAATAAGATCGCGCTTTTATGAATATTTTTTAATTCAGACGCTTTTCTCTTTTGTTCGTTTACGCTGCCGGTGCAGAGCGTTTATTCCTGCTGAAAAAACAGAAATGATGGCGATGTTAATCGTTCATGGAAATACGAGCGTGAAGGAATAGGTTGCAACTTTATAAGAGGAATCTTAAAAGGTCGTCGTTTGATGTTGAACAGGGATTCAGTATTATTTTCACCCTGTGCCACCCGCAAAGGATGTGAGATGCAAATCTGTACGATGGACTATGCTCGTCTCTCGCCAGACGGAAAAAGGGTCAAGCTTGACTGTTACGGCATCGGCTCATTTGATGTTTTGTCAGGAATTGACCGTTATCTCAATAACCCAGACTGTTCAGATAGAGAAAAGGCCGCGATCCCGCCGGGCACATACTGGATAGTCGACCGCCCGAAAGGAAGCGTGCTAAATCAACTGCGTGCAGAAGTGATTGATGCGTATCATTTGTACAGAAATCATCATTCCGAATGGTTTGGTTTATATAACGCAGAAACCATGAGTGATCATGCTTACGTCAATGGCACACGTCGGGGCAGCTTTCGGCTTCACCCATTGAACAGCGACGGCACCGGGGTTTCGTGGGGCTGCGTAACGCTGTACAGTTCATCGGATTTTGAAACCCTCAGAAATGCTTTGCTGCGGATACCTAAGATAAAAGTGCCCGGCGGGAAAGACCTGATGGCTTATGGCCGCCTTGATGTGCGCGGCATTCCAGATTTTAGTCGGTGTGGTGTGAGATGAAAATTGCGATATTTATTATTGTGTTGCTGGCGGCTTTTGTGCTGATCCCGGATAGCTGGATCACCACGTTATTCATGAGCCATATCACTATTGAAGGCGATGGCGAAGAGGCGATGAACAGCTATTCGTTTACGTTCATCGTGGTGAAGTTCGTACTGTCTCTCGTGCTGGCTGTCCTGGCCTCGTGGGGATACCGTAAGCGAAAACGTTAGCCCGCGCTCAGGTGCCTGGCGGGGACGCACGACAGGTGCTCAGCGCGATAAGCCAGGCCTTTCCTGAAGATGATCATCCGCATTCAACGCGCGTTTACCGTCCACAGACCCTTTGTTTCGCGCCCTTCACGACTCACATTTTCTGCTTTTCAGCCATCACACTGCCCGCTTTGATAACGCTTTAGCGACACAACCCTTCACTTCCGTTTACTTCCGTTTTTCCCCAGGTGCTGAGATCTGCATCACTTTCACGCTGCGTGCGCTCCCTTACGCTTAACGGCCAGGCAGGAGGGGGGATGATGTTTCTGGAAGAACGACGCAATCAAATTTTGCAATGGCTGGACGAACATGAACGCGTCACCGTTAACGGGCTGGCGAGCCAGTTGCGTGTGACTCGGGAGACGATTCGCACCGATCTGCGTGCGCTGGCAGAGCAGGGGCTGGTTCAGCGCTGCTACGGCGGTGCCATAGTGCAACGCCGTAATCTGCAGGAAAAGCTCATCAGCGAAAGTGGCCATTTTGATGTTTTACTCAAGCGGTTGCAGGCGCGTAAAACCACCGTAAAGACCACCAGCAGGCAGGGAAAAGTCTGCATCCTTGGCGCATTCAATGTTGATATCGTCGCCAGGGTGGCGCGTTTTCCGCAAAGTGGTGAATCGCTGATGGCGCAAGGCAGCACACTCGGGCCCGGCGGCAAGGGGGCCAATCAGGCCATGGCCGCCAGCCGGGCCGGAGCGCGCGTCCATTTTGTTGCCAAGGTCGGAACCGATCGGTTCAGCCAGTTTGCGTTTGATCACCTTTCGTCATCGGACATTCACTCTTTCCGTTTATACCAGACGGATACCGAACCCACAGGCAGCGCCATCATTTATGTCTCGCAGGAAAACGGCGAGAACATGATTGCCATCTACCCCGGTGCCAATAAAACCCTGACGGATGGCGAAATTGCCGAGCTGACCCATGAACTTACCGATGCGGATGTGTTGTTACTGCAGCTGGAAAACAACGTCGAGGCCACGCGCAGCGCTATTCGGCTGGCACACGCACTGGGCGTCCGCATCATCATGAACCCGGCGCCGTTCTCGTCTGAGGTTGTGAACGTTCTGCCGATGATCGATGTGCTGACGCCCAACGAAACCGAGGCCTCGCGGCTCTCGGGCATTGAAATCTGTGACATGGCGAGTGCGCGTAAGGCGGCGCAGGCGATTGTGGCGCAGGGGGCGCAGCGAGTGATCATCACCATGGGCGCGCGCGGCGCGCTGCTGTTCGACGCGCCGCATTGTCACGTCATTCCCGCCTTTCCTGCGCTCAGCGTGGACACCACCGGCGCGGGCGATGCCTTTAACGGCGCGCTGGCCGCCGCGCTGGCGCAGGGGCAGCCGTTACTGCAGGCCGCCACATGGGCATCAGCCTTTGCGTCCCTGGCCGTAGAGCGGGAAGGCGCAAGCAATATGCCCAAGCGGCATCAGGTCATCACCCGACTTAACCAACGATAATCCGACGTAACGCAACAGCCGCGCGCTGGCGCTGGCAGGAGAAACCATGAAAAAGATTGAAGGTATTGTCCCCGTCATGCTGACCCCATTCACCGCAGAGAATCAGATCGATTACCCCGGCCTGTCACGCCTGATCGACTGGTATCTGGCGCAGGGCGTGGATGCGCTGTTCGCCGTGTGCCAGTCCAGCGAAATGCAGTCTCTAAGCCTGGACGAGCGCGTTGCGCTGGCGCGTTTTGTGGTGGAGAAGGTGCAGGGCCGGGTGCCGGTGATTGCCTCTGGTCACATCAGCGATGAGTTAAGCGAGCAGACTCAGGAATTGCAGGCGATGGCCGGAACGGGCATTGATGCGCTGGTGCTGGTGACCAATCACCTCGATCCGCACAATCAGGGAAGCGAAACCTTTTATGCTCACCTGAATCACATTCTGGACGCGCTACCTGCCGGGCTGCCGTTGGGGCTCTACGAGTGCCCGGCGCCGTATCGTCGTCTGCTGAGCGACGACGAGTTCAGCTTCTGTGCCAACAGCGGCCGCTTTGTGGTGCTGAAAGACGTGAGCTGCGATCTGCCCACGGTGCAACGCCGCGTCAGGCTGGCGGAAGGCACGCCGCTAGCGGTGATTAACGCCAATGCGGCCATTGCGTGGCCGGCCATCCAGGCGGGCTCGCGCGGCTTCAGCGGCGTGTTCACGAACTTTCATCCGAACCTCTACGTCTGGCTTTATCACCAGGGCGCCCAGCAGCCTGAGAAAGCCCATGAGCTGTCGCTGTTCCTGTCGCTGAGCGCCGTTACCGAAACCCTTGGCTATCCCAAAAACGCCAAAATTTATCACCAGCGCCTCGGCACCTTCGCCAGCGAGCACTGCCGCGTTAACCGGGACAACGTGCTGGAGAAGTTCTGGGGGCTTGGCGTGTTGCTTGACCAGATTCGTGATGGCAGTGCGCTGTGGCAACACCGTCTTTCATAAAAAAACCGGACACCGTCTGTTCCTGCACCGTTTTACCACAAGGGAAAACACCATGATTGTATGCGATCAACTTGACTGGGCGCGTGAGCGTCACGCGTTTCATCCCATCGTTGACCAGGCGATTCGCTGGATAGCGGCCAGCGATTTCAGCCAGATGGAAACGGGGAAATACGATTTACTGCCCGACAACCAGATGTTCTGCCTGCTTCAGGAAATGGAGACCGAGCCCGCCAGCGCCCGCCGGGCCGAATCCCATTTTCGCTATGTCGATATTCAGTACCTGCTGGCCGGACGCGAAACCATCGGCGTGACGCGTGCCCATCCGCAGCATGTGATAGCGGAAGACCGGCGGGAGGAAAATGACGTGGTGTTTTATCAGGACATCACGGATGAGTACAGCATCGCGCTGACGCCGGGGCAGTTTGCGCTGTTTTTCCCTCACGATATTCATCGCCCTGGCTGTGCGTCGCCGGTGGCGCAGACTATCCGTAAAGCGGTGATTAAAATCCATCTCGATCTGTTTGCCGGGCGGGAGGCATCATGAAACCCTCTGCGGCGATGTCAGAAACAACGTTGAGCGGGCAGGGCACGCTGAAAGGGAAGCTGCGCTGGGGCATTGTCACGCTGCTGTTGCTGGCGGCGATAGTGAATTACCTGGACCGCGCCAACCTGAGTATTGCCAACACCACCATTGCGGCGGAATTTGGCTTTTCGCAAACCGAAATGGGGTTGCTGTTGTCGGCGTTTCTCTGGCCCTATGCGCTGGCTAACCTGCCCGCAGGCTGGCTGGTGGACAAGTTAGGCCCCAAAAAGATGTTCTCCTGGGCGCTGGGTCTGTGGTCGGGCTTTACCGTGCTGACGGCGTTTGCCAACAGCTACAGCTATTTCTACGGTCTGCGTATGCTGCTGGGCGTGTCCGAATCCCCGTTCTTTACCTCGGGAATTAAAATCACTCATCGCTGGTTTGGCGACAGTGAACGCGGTTTACCCACTGCGATTATTAATACCGGTTCGCAAATTGCCAACGCCATTGCGCCGCCCATTCTGACCGTGCTGTTGCTGACCTTAGGCTGGCGCGGCATGTTTGTGGCGATCGGCGTAATGGGGCTTCCCCTGCTGCTGGCGTGGTGGAAGTTTTATCGCGATCCCAATGCCCGGGAAGATGCGCTGCTGCATGCCGGACAACCCAGCGTCGTAGTGCCGCAAGAGAAGGGCGAGGTGCGCTGGCGTGCGCTGTTCCGACACAGCACCACCTGGTTTATGGTGATCGGCAACTTCTCCATTATGTTCACGATCTGGGTCTATCTGACCTGGCTGCCGGGCTATCTGGAAAAATCGCTGGGCTTTAGCCTCAAAGCCACCGGCTGGATTGCCTCCATTCCGTTTCTGGCCGGTATTCTTGGCGTGCTGGTGGGGGGGATGCTTTCAGACAACCTGGTGCGCCGGGGCGTCAGAGCCATCACCTCGCGTAAGGTGCCAATCGTATCGGGTGCGGCCCTGGCGGCCTGCTTCGTGGCACCGATTCCGTTTGTAAACAGCACCCCGCTGGCCATTGGCCTGCTGGCGCTGGGTTATTTCTTCTCGCAGATGCCGCAGGGGGCGCTCTGGACGCTGGCCAGTGACATCGCACCGAAGTCGCAGGTGGCCTCGCTGGGCGCTATTCAGAACTTTGGCGGTTTCCTGGGGGCGGCAATGGCACCGATCGTTACCGGCATTATTCTGGATACCACCGGCAAATTCACCAACGTGTTTTTGCTTGGTGCAGCGCTCTTGATGCTGGGCGCGCTGAGCTACGGCCTGTTTGTGCGCAAGCCGCTACAGGCAAGCTAACAAGCCCAACCCTGGCGGCCAGCCGGGGTTGTACCAGATGGCAGCCCACGCTGACGGTTATCGCAGACAGGGTTTACCTTCTGTTAAAGAGGGCTGTCGTGAGATATACCAGTACGAAAGGGTTTAACGCGGTAATCGGCAGAGCAGGGTGGGGATAACGCCGGTTCAGGATTATCGGCGCATCGATTGCCCTTAAAGAAAATGATTCATCCAGACGGGGGCGTTTTCTCCGTCTGTCATCGTTCTTTCTATTCGGGTTAACCTCTTTGCCCGGCGCGTAATTATCGTTTTTCCTCTTCCCGCCAATAAATCGTTTTAATTAAATTCTGTTGAACTGAAAGAGAAAATATAACAACATTGCGGCCGTTTATCATGGCATCACAGACGAGGCACCGCGTTTAAATTAACGCAAATAAGCCCTGTATGATGATCTCAATAATCATTTTCACGCTAATTATTGTTGTCCTTATTTACTTCACACAGACAGGTATGTTGAATGAAAAAGTCTATGAAATGGTTTGCCGCCCTCGCGGTCGTTGGGGCGTTGGCAGGCTGTGCGCGTACCGCCCCGGTTGAGAAAATTCATACTATCGTCGCGGCGGGTTATACCCAGGATCAGGTTAAAAATGCCATTTTAAGAGCCGGTGTTCAGCGTCAGTGGATGATGACGCAGGTGGCTCCGGGCGAGATTAAAGCGCGTCAGCAGGTTCGTGATCACATGGCTGAAGTGCGAATCAACTACTCGTCGACAGGCTACGATATCGTCTACGACCACAGCACCAATCTGCTGGCATCGGGCGGGCAGATTCATAAAACCTACAACCGCTGGGTGGAAAACCTGGATAAAGATATTCAGGCCAATCTCTCGGCAGGCACAAAATTGTAATTATGCCTAAAGTCGGGCCAGTGATGGCCCGATAAACCGCTTATGACTTAGCAGGTTTTCTCAGCCATCACACCGGAAAATGTGCCATACGCTGCTGCCAGTATGACCACGCAATGGCGGTGGCCTGTCAGATTTGCCGCCCCGGATTGCGCTGACGCGGGAAAATATCGAAAATGCAGGCTTTTCTCATCGCATCGCCTGCCATGAAGTCGATATGCTTGGCGACCTGCCTTTACCCGCAGAAGCCGATGTCGGTTGGATGAGTCAGTTTCTGGACGGCTTTTCGCCTGAACAAGTCGTCACGATGCTGGACCCTGTTGCCGACGTGATAAAACCCGGCGCGAAGCTGTTCATCATGGAACCGTTCTGGGATGCGCAGAACATTGAAGCGGCCTCATTTAGTCTCAATGCGTCTTCGCTTTATTTTACCTGTATGGCTAACGGCAACAGCCGTTTCTACTGCATAGAGACGTTTTATCACTATCTGGACAAGGCAGGGTTCCAGAGCGATGAGCGCCACGACGGCCCGGGCGTTGGGCATACATTATTGCAGTGCCAGAAGAAACCATAACAACACGGCGATAAGCGCCCTGAGTATCACCTGAATATCGCGGACGCGCGTTGATGAAATTTGCATTAAACATTGTTGACTGGCAGGCCAGGGCCCCAGGATTAAGCGAAACGGCACAGTGGCTGGAATGGGCTCGGCTGTCGCACGCCATCGATCCTGCGGCACCGCAGGCAAAGCTGACCGAACTGCCGATGATGACCGCGCGCCGCCTTAGTGCCGGCAGTAAGCTGGCCGTTGAGTGCGGGCTGGCGATGCTGCGTCAGCATGAAATCGATGCCGTGCTTTACACCAGCCGTCACGGGGAGCTGGAACGCAATTTCCGCATTCTGCAGGCGCTGGCGACAGACCAGGCGCTTTCACCAACCGATTTTGCCCTGTCAGTGCACAACTCCGCCGTTGGCAGCCTGACGATAGCCGCGAAGAAGCCGATCGTCTCCTCGTCGCTTTCTGCCGGTAAAGACACCTTTCAGCAGGGGCTGTGTGAGGTGTTGTGTCTGCTCCAGGCGGGCTATCAGCGCGTGTTAATGGTCGATTTTGACGGGGCGATGCCGGCGTTTTATCACTCGCATCTCACATCAGAAACCCCGATGTGGCCGTTCGCGGTCGCGCTGGTGATTGAAGCCGGTGATACCTTGCAGTGTGAAACCCGGTCGCAGCACACCGCGAAAGCGCCCGCGCTGCCGCAAAGCCTACTGTTTTTGCAGCACTACCTGCAAGATGCTGCCACCTTTGTCTTAAGTGGGGAAAGAGTGGAATGGCACTGGAGCCGCGGATGAGCAGGATAGTTTCGCGCCTCAACCGGGCATGGCGATGCGCGATGACCGGCTTTTGTTTTGCCCTGTTCGGTATCGGCGGACTGCTGTTATCTATGGTGTGGTTTAACCTGTTGTTACTCGCGGTATGGGATAAAGGCCGCCGCCGTCGCATCGCCAGGCGCAGTATCGCCGCCAGTTTCCGCTTCTTCTTAAGGGTGGCAAAAGGCGTTGGCGTACTGGATTACCGGATGCGCGGGCTTGAGCACCTGCGTCAGGATCGCGGCTGTCTGGTGGTCGCCAATCATCCGACGCTCATCGATTATGTGCTGTTGGCCTCTGTGATGCCGGAAAGCGACTGTCTGGTAAAGGGGGCGCTCCTGAAAAACCCGTTCGTCAGCGGCGTTATCCGGGCAGCCGATTATCTGATTAACAGCCAGGCCGATGCACTTCTGCCTGCCTGCCGACAGCGGCTGGCACAGGGCGACACGATTTTGATTTTTCCGGAAGGCACCCGAACCCGGCCCGGTGAACCCATGACGCTACAACGCGGTGCGGCCAATATTGCTGTGCGCTGTGGCAGTGATTTACGCGTAGTGATCATTCACTGTAGCGAGCATCTGCTGGACAAGCAGAGCAAATGGTATAACGTGCCGCCCGCCAAACCGTTGTTCAGCGTTGAGGTGCGGGAGCGGATATCTATCGATCAGTTTTACGATGCAGACATACAAGAACCGGCACTGGCGGCAAGACAGTTGAACCGGCATCTTTTGCTTCAATTACAACCAGGTTCTTCACCTTTTTCAGGAATTAATGATGCAAGCGCTTTACCTTGAAATCAAAAATCTCATTATAACGACGCTGAATCTCGACGAACTGTCGGCCGACGATATTGATAGCGATGCGCCGCTGTTTGGCGACGGCTTAGGACTGGACTCCATCGACGCGCTTGAGCTGGGGCTGGCGGTAAAAAATGCCTACGGTGTGGTTCTCTCGTCGGAAAGCGAAGAGATGCGCCAGCACTTTTTCTCCGTTGCCACGCTGGCAGCGTTCATCCACGCGCAACGTGCCTGAGGAGCGTCCGTCATGACAGAACAAAACGCTATTTATGAAGAGGTCACCGCGCTGTTGGTTAAGCTGTTTGAGATCGACCCGCAGGATATCTCCCCACAGGCGCGGCTGTATGAGGATCTGGAGCTGGACAGCATCGATGCGGTCGACATGATCGTGCATCTGCAAAAGAAAACCGGCAAGAAAATCAAGCCGGAAGAGTTCAAAGCCGTGCGTACCGTGCAGGACGTTGTCGATGCGGTAGAACGGCTGCTGAAAGAAGCGTAAGTCGCGATGTCCGGCAAACGCACGCGGCCCGTTCTTACGTTGCTGACAGGCTTGCTGCTGGTGGCGTGGCCCTTTTTGATCAGCGTCGGCCTGGCGCATAACAGCCTGCACTGGCTGTTGCCACTGATGGCGCTTGTTCTTTTACTCCGTCTTCGCCAGACCCGGCGCAAAACGGGGCCGATGCGTGTCATCACTCAGGTGGTGGCGGTGGCCGGCATTGCCCTGTGCGCGGCCAGCTACCTGCTGAAAACCCACCAGCTCCTGCTTTTTTACCCGGTCGTGGTCAATGGCGTCATGCTGGCGGTGTTTGGTGGCTCCCTGTGGTCAGCCATGCCCATTGTCGAACGGCTGGCCAGAGTCAGTGAGCCGGATCTGCCTGAAAAGGGCGTGCGTTATACCCGCCGGGTGACGCAAATCTGGTGCGTCTTTTTCATCCTCAACGGCAGCATGGCGCTCTTTACCGCGCTGTATGGCGATATGGCGCTGTGGACCGCCTGGAATGGAATGATTGCCTATCTGCTGATGGGCACGCTGATGGCGGGCGAGTGGCTGGTACGCCGGAAAATAAAACAACGAGATTCATGATGAAGCAGACGCTTACACTGACCCAGTGGCTCACTGCACCGCGACCGGCTGACGTGCCTGTGGCCTGGCTGGACGACCGCACTTGGACGCTGGGACATCTGCGGCAGGATGTGGCCTGCTTAATCGCCTTACTGCAGCAGCAGGCAGGCCAACGCTGGGCCTTGTGCTTTGAGGACAGCTACCTGTTTACCGTGGCCCTGCTGGCAACGCTGCACGCGGGCAAAACACCGGTTGTCCCCGGTCACTGTCGTGTTTCCTTGCTCAACGAACAACACGCCCTGTTTGACGGCGTGCTGAGTGAAAAAACGCTGAGCTGGCAGGGGCCGCTGCTGGTGGTCAGCAGTGCGATGACCCTCGCCGCCTTTGCTCCGTCTTTTCCGGCCATACCTGACGAGGCCAGCATCGAACTGTTTACCTCCGGCTCCACCGGTCAGCCGAAGCGGGTGGTGAAGGCCGTTCAGTCCCTGGATCATGAAGCGGCCCTGCTGGCCGACCGCTTTGCCGGGCGGCTGGCCGGTTGTCGGGTCGTGGCCTCTGTTGTGCCGCAGCACCAGTACGGTCTGACCTTTCGTATTATTCTGCCGATGGCGCTGGGATTACCGCTGCATGCGGCGATGCTCTGGTATGCCGAACAGCTCGCCGCCTTAAGCCACGATTATCAGTATGTTTTTATCAGCAGCCCGGCGTTTCTGAAACGCCTCGATCGCCAGCTCACCGCACCGCCGGTCGCGATGGTCTTTTCCGCCGGCGGCATGTTACCCTGGCAGGATGTTTCTCAGGCGGCGGACTGGATGCATATCTGGCCAGATGAAATTTATGGCAGCACGGAAACCGGTATCCTCGCCTGGCGCTATCGTCAGGAAGAAGATATCACCTGGCAACCCTTTGACGGCGTCCGTTTTCATCAGGAAAGCGATACGTTGCGTGTGTTTTCACCGCTGATCGCCGACAGAGAGGGTTTGTTGCTCGACGATATTCTGCATATCGAAGAAAACGGCCAGTTCCGGCTGGTGGGCCGTCGGGGCAGAGTGGTTAAAATTGAAGAGAAGCGTATTTCGTTAAGCGAAGTCGAACAGCGGCTGCTGGCGCTGGACGGGATCAGCGAGGTGGCGGCGGTGCCGGTTTTACGTCGCGGCCGACAGAGCATTGGCGTTCTGCTGGTGTTGGACGATGCAGCACGGCAACGCTGGCAGGAACACGGCGGTAAACAGCAAGAGCTGGCCTGGCGACGTGCGTTGTTGCCGTGGCTGGAACCTGTCGCCGTGCCGCGTTACTGGCGGGTGATCGATGCGATCCCGGTTAACAGTATGAACAAGCGTGTTTATGCGCAGTTACAGGAGTGGTTTCATGAAACCCCATGAAATTGAGCGCCATCAGTCGCAGCCCGATCAGGCTGAGATGGTTTTACACCTTGATCCGTCGCTGTTCTGGTTCAAAGGGCATTTTGCCGTTCAACCGCTGCTGCCCGGCGTGGCGCAACTTGACTGGGTGATGCAGTACGCGACGACGCTGCTGGCACCCGGCTGGCGTTTTCACAGCATTCAGAACGTGAAGTTTCAGGCTCCGCTGCTGCCGGACACTACCGTTACGTTAACGCTGAACTGGCAGGAAGCGCGCCAGATGCTGAGCTTTAGCTACCAGCGCCACGACGGTGAGGCACGTCATGTCGCCAGCAGCGGTAAGATTCGGTTATGTCGCTAGCCTTTTCCCCCTGCGTGCTGATCCCCTGTTATAACCACGGTGCCATGATGGCAGCGGTGCTGGCGCGCCTGATGCCGTTTGGTCTGCCGTGCATTGTCGTTGATGACGGCAGCGATGCCGCTACCCAGGCGGTACTGGATCGGCTGGCATCAGAAAACAGCACGCTGACGCTGGTGCGGCTGGCGCAAAACGCCGGAAAAGGTGCGGCGGTGCTGCGCGGTATGCAGGTGGCGGCGCAGGCCGGTTTTACCCATGCGGTGCAGGTCGATGCCGACGGCCAGCATGCCATAGAAGATATTCCCGCGCTGCTGGCGCTGGCGCAGCAGCATCCCGATGCGCTGATTTCCGGCCAGCCCATTTATGACGACTCCATTCCCCGCTCGCGGCTTTACGGGCGCTGGATCACCCACGTCTGGGTGTGGATCGAAACCCTGTCATTGCAGCTGAAAGACAGCATGTGCGGCTTTCGCGTCTATCCCATCGCGCCAACCTTACAGCTGGCACAGCGTGCCACCATCGGCAGGCGCATGGATTTTGATACCGAAGTGATGGTGCGGCTCTACTGGCAGGGTAACAACAGCTACTTTGTGCCGACCCGGGTAACCTATCCGCAGGACGGCCTCTCGCATTTCGACGCGGTCAAAGACAACGTGCGCATCTCCCTGATGCACACGCGGCTGTTTTTCGGCATGTTGCCGCGTATCCCTTCTTTACTGTTTCGCCGCTCGCCCCAGCACTGGGCGCGGCAGAAAGAGGTCAAAGGGCTGTGGGGCATGCGCCTGATGCTGCTGGTGTGGCGCCTGCTGGGCCGTAAAGCCTTTTCTCTTTTGCTGTATCCGGTGGTCGGCGCGTACTGGCTGACAGCCGCAACGGCACGAAAAGCCTCGCAGAACTGGATAACCCGCGTGCGTGAGCAGCTGCGGATACGCCAGCAGCCGGTGCCGAATAACCTGACCAGCTACCGGCACTTTCTGCGCTTTGGCAACGTCATGCTGGACAAAATCGCCAGCTGGCGCGGTGAGCTGCATTTCGGCAGCGACGTGGTCTTTGCACCGGGCGCGGAGGCGATGCTTGACCTCAATCATCCGCAGGGCAGGCTGTTGCTGGCCTCGCACCTGGGCGATGTGGAGGCCTGCCGGGCGCTGGTGCAGCGCAGCGGCAGTAAAACCATTAATGCTCTGGTGTTTAGCGATAACGCCCAGCGCTTTAAGCAGATTATGGAAGAGATGGCTCCGCAGGCCGGGCTAAACCTGATGCCGGTAACGGATATCGGTCCGGACACCGCCATGTTGCTGAAAGAAAAGCTGGATCGCGGCGAGTGGATCGCGATTGTGGGCGATCGCATTGCCGTTAATCCGCAGCGCGGCGGGGAATGGCGTATTTGCTGGAGCCGCTTTATGGGCCAGCCTGCTCCCTTTCCGCAGGGGCCGTTTATTCTGGCGTCGATCCTGGGCTGTCCGGTTCACCTGATCTTCGCGCTGCGCCAGCAGGGAAAACTGCACATTCATTGCGAGCCGTTCGCCAATCCGCTGCTGTTGCCGCGTGCCGAGCGTCAGAAAGCCCTGCAGCAGACCATCGATCGCTATGCTGAACGCCTTGAGCACTATGCGCTCCAGTCGCCGCTCGACTGGTTTAACTTTTTCGATTTCTGGCAACTGCCGGATAGCAAAGACAAGGAGTAAAGGGTGCTTAACGATCCCCGTTTTACGGTCGACGTAGACCTGACCATTCCCTTTCATGATGTCGATGTGATGGGCGTGGTCTGGCACGGTAACTATTTTCGCTATTTCGAAATCGCCCGCGAGGCGTTACTGAACCAGTTTGACTATGGCTACCGGCAGATGAAGGCCTCTGGCTACGTCTGGCCGGTAGTGGATACGCGGGTAAAGTACCGCCATCCGCTCACCTTTGAGCAACGCATTCGCGTGCGGGCGCGCATTGAAGAGTGTGAAAACCGTCTGCGCATTGGGTATGAAATTTTCGATGCCGACAGCGGCCAGCGCGCCACTACGGGCTATACCATTCAGGTGGCGGTGGAAGAGCAAAGTCGCGAGATGTGCTTTGTCTGCCCGGACATTCTGTTTGAACGTATGGGAGTGGCGCCATGAGAGGCCTGCTATTCCTGGCGCTGTTGATCAGCCCGTTTGTCAGCGCGCTGACGCTCGACGATCTGCAGCAGCGCTTCACCACTCAGCCGGTGATCCGTGCGCACTTCGATCAGGTGCGCACCATTAAGGATATGCCGCAGCCGCTAAAATCGCAGGGCACGATGCTGATCGCCCGCGACAAGGGCCTGCTGTGGGATCAAACCCGTCCGTTCCCGATGCAGCTCCTGCTGGATGACAAACGCATGGTGCAGGTGATCAACGGCCAGCCACCGCAGACCATCACTGCCGAAAACAATCCGCAGATGTTCCAGTTTAATCACCTGCTGCGCGCGCTGTTTCAGGCGGATCGCAAGGTGCTGGAGCAGAATTTTCGCGTTGACTTTGCCGACAAGGGCGAAGGCCGCTGGACGCTGCGCCTGACGCCGATCACCACGCCGCTGGATAAGATCTTCTCCAGCATCGATCTGGCGGGCAAAACCTATCTGGAGCAGATCCAACTCAACGATAAGCAGGGCGATCGCACGGACATTACCCTTTCGCAACATCAACTGACGCCAGCACAACTGACTGATGACGAACGCCAACGCTTTGCCGCCCCGTAAACGGCCCGCGCTGCTGTGGGGGCTGGTCTGCCTGCTCATGCTGTTGGTGCTGCTTACGCTGCTGCCGCAGGCCCGGCTGAACAGCAGCGTGCTGGCGATGCTGCCAAAGCAGGCGCTGGGCGCGATTCCCCCCGCCCTGAACGACGGCTTTATGCAGCGGCTCGATCGGCAACTGGTCTGGCTGGTGAGCCCCGGTAAGCAGGCCGATCCCCAGGTGGCGCGCGACTGGCTGACACGGTTACAGCGATCCGGGGCGCTGGCCGAGGTAAAAGGGCCGATGGATGCCCGCAGCCAGCAGGCGTGGGGCACGTTTTTCTGGCAGCACCGTAACGGCATGATCGACAGCGAAACGCGGCAGCGGCTGCAAAACGGCGGCGAGGCGCAGGCGCAGTGGATCCTCTCTCAGCTCTATTCCGCCTTTTCCGGCGTCAGTGGCAAAGAATTACAGAACGATCCGCTGATGCTGACGCGCGGATCGCAGCTGGCGATGGCGAAAAACGGTCAGCGGCTGCGCCTGATGGACGGCTGGCTGGTGACGCAGGACAGCCAGGGGAATTACTGGTATTTGCTGCACGGCGAACTGGCTGGATCCTCGTTTGATATGCAGCAGACGCACAAACTGGTCACCACGCTGGGCGCGCTGGAAAAAACGTTCAAGGCGCAGTACCCGCAGGTCCGGCTGCTCTCGCGCGGCACGGTGTTTTACAGCGATTACGCCAGCCAGCAGGCGAAGCATGATGTGTCCACGCTGGGGCTGGCAACCGTGCTGGGCGTGCTACTGCTGATTCTGGTGGTGTTCCGTTCGGTACGGCCAATCCTGTTATGCCTGCTCTCGATTGCCATTGGCGCGCTGGCGGGCACCGTTGTGACGTTGCTGGTGTTTGGCGAGCTGCACCTGATGACGCTGGTGATGAGCATGAGCATCATCGGCATCTCCGCCGATTACACGCTCTATTACCTCACCGAGCGCATGGTGCATGGCGCCGATACCTCGCCCTGGCAGAGCCTGGCGAAAGTCCGCAATGCGCTGCTGCTGGCCCTGCTGACCACGGTGGCCGCCTATCTGATCATGATGCTGGCACCGTTTCCGGGCATTCGCCAGATGGCGCTCTTTGCGGCGGTGGGCCTGAGCGCCGCCTGCCTGACGGTCGTGTTCTGGCATCCGTGGCTGTGCCGCGGCTTGCCTGTGCGTCCGGTCCCCGCCATGGTGCTGATGCTGCGCTGGCTTGCCGCATGGCGGCGTAACAAAGCCCTGTCGGTGGGGCTGCCGGTGGCGCTGGCGCTGTTCTCGCTGGCGGGCCTCGCCACCTTGCGCGTAGACGATGATATCTCACAGCTTCAGGCGCTGCCGCAGCACCTTCTGGCGCAGGAAAAAGCCATTACTGCGCTGACCGGGCAGAGCGTCGATCAGAAATGGTTTGTAGTATACGGCAACAGTGCGCAGCAGACGCTGACGCGGCTGGAAGCCTTCACGCCCGCGCTGGAACGGGCCAAAGCGCAAGGGCTGATCGGCGGTTATCGAACGCTTCCCCTGAACTCGCTGGCGCGTCAGGCACAGGATGTGGCGCTGTTGAAAAATGCCGCGCCTGCCGTCACGCGCGCGCTCAGCGAGGCGGGCGTAACGACATTGAAGCCGGATCTCAATCCTATGCCGGTCAGCGTTGCGGCCTGGCTTGCCAGCCCGGCCAGCGAAGGCTGGCGCCTGCTGTGGCTGACGCTGAAGAGCGGTGAGAGCGGCGTGCTGGTGCCGGTAGACGGCGTAACACACAGCGCCGCGCTTGATGCGCTAAGTAAAGGCTATCCCGGCGTCGCCTGGGTGGATCGCAAAACGACGTTTGACGGGCTGTTTGCCTTGTATCGCCATATCCTGACCGGCCTGCTGCTTGTTGCTCTGGCCGTGATTGCCTGCGGTGCCGTCATGCGGCTTGGCTGGCGCAAAGGCGCGCGCAGCCTGGTGCCATCTGTGCTTTCTCTGGGCTGCGGCCTGGCGGTGCTGGCCTTTACCGGCCATGCGGTCAACCTGTTTTCCCTGCTGGCGCTGGTACTGGTGCTCGGTATCGGCATCAACTACACGCTGTTTTTCAGTAATCCACGCGGTACGCCGCTCACCTCCATGCTGGCCATCACACTGGCAATGATGACAACGCTGCTGACGCTGGGCATGCTGGTTTTCAGCACCACCCAGGCCATTAGCAGTTTTGGTATCGTACTGATCAGCGGTATTTTCACCGCCTGGCTGCTGGCACCGCTGGCGATGCCGACGAAAAGAGAGAAAAAAACACGATGATCAACCAGACTTTACGCATGCTGAAATATTGCCTGCCGCGATGGCGTGCCAGGTCGGTGCCGCTACGCGGTCGCCGCGTGTCCACTGGAGGCTGTTTGATTATTGCCGCCACGCTGATGCTGGCCGGGTGCAGTCATTCCACGCACAGCCCGCAGCAGCGTCCGCAGGCCTGGCTGGCACCGGGCGCACGCGTGACGCTGCCTGCGCCGGGCATTGCGCCGTCAATCCGTTCCCAGCAGCTTCTGACCGGCCGTTTTCACGGCAAGACCCAGTCGCTGCTGGTGATGCTCAACGCAGATGATAAAAAAATCTCTCTGGCAGGGCTGTCGTCGGTGGGTATTCGTCTGTTCCTGGTGACCTACGATCGCCAGGGATTGCACACCGAACAGTCGATTGTGCTGCCGCAGCTGCCACCGGCCAGTCAGGTGCTGGCCGACGTGATGCTCAGCCACTGGCCCATCAGCGCCTGGCTGCCCCAGTTGCCAGAGGGCTGGACGCTGAAAGACCGTGGGGATAAGCGCGAGCTGCGTAATGCCAGCGGCAAGCTGGTGACGGAAATCACTTATCTGAACCGCCAGGGTAAGCGCGAACCCATCAGCATTGAGCAGCACGCGTTTAAATACCACATCACCATTCAATATCTGGATGACTGAGATGATCTACGTTTCTGCCGTTGGCATGATTAACGCGCTGGGCAAGGATAACGATGAGGTCGCTCTCAACCTGGTGCGTGGCGTGGCCCCTGGTATGCGCGCCCGCAGCGGCTGGTTGCAGGCGCATCCGCACGCCGTGCTGGCCGGCGTGGAAGGGGCGCTGCCGGCGATCCCTGACGCCTTCAGCGCGCATCGTTCGCGCAATAATCAACTGCTGCTGGCCGCGCTGGCCCAGATTCAGCCCGACGTGGATCAGGCGATTGCGCAGTATGGCCGCGATCGTGTCGCCATCGTGCTGGGTACCAGCACATCCGGGCTGGACGAAGGGGATATGCACGTCCGCCTGTCGCTGAATCAGCAATCAAGCACGGCATGGCGCTATCCGCAGCAGGAGTTGGGCGATCCCTCGCGCTTTCTCAGCCACTGGCTGGCACTTGACGGTCCGGCGTTTACGCTGTCCACCGCCTGCTCCTCCAGCGCCCGTGCGATGATAAGCGGACGTCGCCTGATTGAGGCGGGGCTGGCGGATGTAGCGATCGTTGGTGGAGCAGACACGCTCAGCCGGATGCCGGTCAACGGCTTTCACAGCCTGGAGTCGCTTTCTCCCACCCTGTGTCAGCCGTTCGCCCGCGATCGCAGCGGCATTACCATCGGTGAAGGTGCCGCGCTGATGTTGTTAACCCGTGAGCCGCAGCCGATTGCGCTGCTGGGCGTGGGCGAATCCAGCGATGCCTACCATATCTCAGCCCCGCATCCAGAGGGGGAAGGGGCGATTCGCGCCATCCATCAGGCCCTGAACGAAGCCGGTATTGCGCCTGAGGCGGTGGGCTATATCAACCTGCATGGCACCGCAACCACGCTCAACGATCAGATTGAATCCAGCGTGGTAAACGCCCTGTTTGGCGAGCAGGTGCCCTGCAGTTCAACGAAACACCTGACCGGGCACACGTTGGGCGCGGCGGGCATTACCGAAGCGGCGCTCAGCATGCTGATCCTGCAACGCAACCTGCCGCTGCCGCCGCAGGATTTTAGCCTGTCGCCGCGCGATGCGGATTTGCCGCCCTGTGGCATCATTGACCGGCCTCAGCCGCTGGCGCGCCCGGTGATTCTGTCAAACTCGTTTGCCTTCGGCGGTAACAACGCCAGTATTCTGCTTGGGAAGATCTTATGAGCCACTATTTATCCCCCACGGACTATCTGCCGCACGATGCGCCGATGCTGTTACTGGAAAAGGTCAGCGACGTGACGGCCGACAGCGCGACCTGCTGCGTCACGGTATCGCCGCAGGGCGTGCTGGCCCCGTTTCTCGATTCCGATGGCAACCTGCCGGGCTGGTATGTCCTGGAGTTAATGGCGCAGACGGTCGGCGTCTGGTCGGGCTGGCATCGGCATCAGCAGGGACAGGCCAGTATCTCGTTAGGCATGGTGCTGGGTGCGCGCGAATTAGTGTGTAGCGCAGGGATTCTACCGGCGGATGCCACGCTGATCGTCAAGGTCAAACTGCTGATGCAGGATGAACGCTTTGGCAGCTTTGAGTGCGCCATCGAGGCGGGGAGCGCTACGCTGGCAACCGGCCGGGTAAATACCTTTCAGCCCACCGCCGAAGAACTTCATTCATTATTTCAACAAGGAGCGACCTCATGAGCCGTTCAGTATTGGTTACCGGTGCCAGCAAAGGCATTGGTCGCGCCATCGCCTGCCAGCTGGCGGCAGACGGCTTCACCCTTGGCGTGCATTATCACCATGATGCTGCCGGGGCGCAGCAAACCCTGGATGCCATTCTGGCGGCAGGGGGCACGGGCCGCCTGCTGCAGTTTGATGTGGCGAACCGTCAGCAGTGCCGCGAGGTGCTGGAGCAGGATATCGACGCACACGGAGCCTGGTACGGCGTGGTCAGCAATGCCGGCATTGCCCGCGATGCGGCCTTTCCTGCGTTGAGCGACGACGACTGGGATAAGGTGATTCATACCAATCTGGACAGTTTTTACAACGTGATTCAGCCCTGCATTATGCCAATGATCAGCGCCCGCCAGGGCGGACGCATTATTACGCTTTCCTCGGTGTCGGGCCTGATGGGCAATCGCGGTCAGGTGAACTACAGTGCCGCGAAAGCAGGCATTATTGGCGCCACCAAAGCGCTGGCGATTGAGCTGGCCAAACGAAAAATTACCGTTAACTGTATTGCGCCGGGGCTGATCGATACAGGAATGATCGAGATGGAAGAGACGGCGCTGAAAGAGGCGATGTCCCTGATCCCCATGAAACGCATGGGACAAACCGAGGAAGTGGCCGGGCTTGCCCGTTACCTGATGTCGGATATCGCAGGTTATGTGACGCGCCAGGTGATTTCCATCAACGGAGGCATGTTATGACACGGCGCGTGGTCATTACCGGTATGGGCGGCGTCACCGCGTTTGGCGAAAACTGGCAGGACGTTTCAGCCAGGCTGCTGGCGTATGAAAATGCCGTACGCAGAATGCCGGAGTGGCAGGTTTACGACGGGCTGCATACCTTACTGGGTGCCCCGATTGATAATTTCAGTTTGCCGGAACACTACACCCGCAAACGTATTCGCGCCATGGGGCGCGTTTCATTAATGTCGACCCGCGCCAGCGAACTGGCGCTGTTGGACGCGGGATTGATCGGCGATCTTGTGCTCACCAATGGTGAAACCGGCATTGCTTACGGCTCCTCGACTGGCAGCACCGGACCGGTAAGCGAATTCGCGACCATGCTGACGGAAAAGCACACCAATAATATTACCGGCACCACCTATGTACAGATGATGCCGCACACCACCGCCGTGAATACCGGGCTGTTTTTCGGCCTGCGCGGTCGGGTTATCCCCACCTCCAGCGCCTGTACCTCGGGTAGCCAGGCGATTGGCTACGCGTGGGAGGCGATCCGCCACGGTTATCAGACGGTGATGGTGGCCGGTGGCGCAGAAGAGCTGTGTCCCTCGGAAGCGGCGGTGTTTGACACGCTTTTCGCCACCAGCCAGCGCAACGATGCGCCGACCACCACGCCTTCGCCCTTTGATGAAAAACGGGACGGTCTGGTGATTGGCGAGGGCGCAGGCACGCTAATTCTGGAAGAGCTGGAACACGCGAAAGCGCGCGGCGCGACAATCTATGGCGAGATCGTCGGCTTCAACACCAACTGTGACGCAGCCCATATCACTCAGCCGCAGCGGGAAACGATGCAGATTTGCATGGAGAAGGCATTGAAGATGGCGGGATTAAGCCCGCAGGACATCGGCTATATTTCGGCGCACGGCACCGCCACCGATCGCGGCGATCTGGCGGAAAGTCAGGCGACGGCGGCGATTTACGGCAATCAGGTGCCCATTTCGTCCCTGAAAAGCTATTTCGGCCACACATTAGGGGCCTGCGGCGCGCTGGAAGCCTGGATGAGCCTGCAAATGATGCGCGAGGGCTGGTTCGCTCCTACGCTGAATCTGACGCAACCGGACGCCAACTGCGGCGAACTGGACTACATCATGGGCCAGGCTCGCCCTATCGATTGTGAGTTTTTGCAGAGCAATAACTTTGCGTTTGGCGGCATTAACACCTCCATCATCATCAAACGCTGGCACTGATATGTATCAGATCTTTCTGGGAAAGATTTCCCGACTCAGTGCTGGCGCGTTAGCACCCGAGTTGAAAGATCGGGCACCTTCGGGCGCGCGGCGTGCCAGTTGGCTTGCCGGGCGCGTCATGCTCTCTGCTGCTATCGCGCCGGTGCCCGCGATGCAGTACGGGGTAAATGGCAAGCCCGCGTTTCCCCCCGAGGTGCAACGCGGCTTTAGTCTGAGCCACAGCGGGGATGACATTGCCCTGCTGTTCAGTGACGAAAGGGACGTGGGCTGTGATATTGAAGTCCTGCGACCGCGACCAAACTGGCCGCGCCTGGCAGAAAAGCTGTTCAGTCCGGGTGAACAGGCCCTGATCGCCGCACAACCGGGGGTGCAGCAGTTAGCGGTCTTTTGGCGCATCTGGACGATAAAAGAGGCGATAATCAAGCAGCGCGGTGAGAGCGCCTGGCAGATGGCCAGCATTGACAGTACGGCCCCGTCTGCGTTGTCGGTCAGCGCGCTGCAGGTGGGCGGCCTGAGTCTGGCGGTCTGCACGCCGACGCCGTTTGAGTTGAGCGCGACCACTCTGCGGCGGCTGGCATAAAGGGCTGGCCACGTTCTCACCGGGCAGCCCTGATTGTTTAGTGACTCTGTTTGCTGTCTTCTTCTTTATGCTTCTTCGCCAGGTAATGGCCTGCTGCGCAACCCGCCACGGCACCGGCAACCGCATGATGTTTAAGATGACCCGCTACGCCGCCCACCAGCGCGCCTTTCAGGCAGCCTTCAGCCTGCGCCTGAGAGGTAACCGACATCAAAAGGCCCAGCGTGACCAGCAGAAAGGGAAGTTTACGCATCAATACTCAGTCCTTATCAAGGGGGAAAAGTGTTCATGTTGCGACGATAACGCGAATGCGAGGCGGGCGGATAAAAAAATGCGAGTCGTTGCGCGACTGTTGCAGAAAAAGCGACGGACTTTTCATGCCAGAGAGGGCCTGAATTTTTTGAACCGCATCACACCCTGCGTTTTTTGCGTATCCCTTTGCTCTCTTCCTGAACGTAAAGATGCAATAACTACCTCGCCATACATACAACCGGAACCCACGATGAAAAAAACTTTAGCCTGTTTTTCATTCCTGGCAGGCAGCCTGCTCACGGGATATGCACCTGCACTGATTGCCGCCCCTTTGCCGTTAACGCCAGACACGAGCATCCCGGTAAGCCGCTACATTACGGCGCTGAATCCGGATCACTCCATTACCTTTCGTCTTTTTGCCCCTGCCGCGAAGCAGGTTGCCGTCGTAACCGGCGCCACGCCGCTGAGCCAGCAGTCGCATGACATGAAAAAGGACAGCACGGGGATCTGGTCATGGACCAGCGAGCCGTTGAAGCCCAACCTGTATGAGTACTATTTTGACGTAGACGGTTTCCGCACGCCGGATACCGGCAGCCGTTTCCCGAAACCGCAGCGCCAGGTAAACACCAGTATGATTCTGGTGCCGGGCAGTATTCTGGATGAGCGCAACGTGCCGCACGGCGATGTACTGACCCTGACCTATCACTCCACCGCCCTGAAGTCTGAACGTCAGGTGTTTGTCTGGGCACCGCCGGGTTACAAGGCCGATAGCAAGCCGCTCCCGGTGCTCTACTTCTACCATGGCTTTGGCGATACCGGGCTGTCGGCCATCTCTCAGCTCCGCCTGCCGCAAATTATGGATAACCTGCTGGCAGAGGGCAAAATCAAGCCGATGCTGGTGGTGGTGCCCGATACCGAAACCGACATCGTGCAGGCTATTCCTGAAAACTTCCCGCCTGCCGACCGTCGCAAAGACTTCTACCCGCTGAATGCCGCCGCAGCAGATAAAGAGCTGATGCAGGATATTATCCCGCTGATTGAGAAACGTTTTACGGTTAGCACCAAGCCCGCCGACCGCGCGATAGCCGGGCTATCCCAGGGCGGCTATCAGGCGCTGGTGTCCGGCATGACGCACCTGAGCGACTTTGCCTGGCTGGCCAGTTTTAGCGGCGTGACCACCAGTACAGTGCCTAATGAGTTCGTGACGCGTCAGCTGAGCCAGCCGCAGACCGTGAATAAACAGCTGAAAAACTTTACGCTGGTGGTGGGCGATAAAGATATCGTGACAGGCAAAGACATTGCCGGGCTGAAAACCGAACTGGAAAAGCAGGGCGTGAAGTTCCATTACACCCAGTATCCGGGGCTGGGACATGAGATGGACGTCTGGCGACCTGCGTATGTGGAGTTTGTGCAGCAGCTGTTTAAACCACAGTCGCACTAATTCTGGCTTCAACGCTGACCGCGCACAGGATGAGCAGAGCATCCTGTGTATCCTGTGCGCATTCTCCCCAACGCGGCGGGAACGCTGCTATTTCGTTGGCGGCGGATTGCGTCATATCAGCCACGCGGTAAGCGCTTACGCATCACCCGCTGCCCAAACGCATCACTGCCTTCTGCGACCCAGCCATTTGCCTGATAAAACCCCTCCGCGTTCGAGCCGGGATCGGTGGTCAGCATAATCGTCTCTGCGCCCCGATCGCTAAACCACTGGACGATCGCGTTCAGCAGGTGCGTCCCGATGCCCTGTTTTTGATATTCAGGTTTAACAAACAGTCCGCCAATTAGCGGTTCGGGCGCATAGATCCCCAATCCATAACCTGCATAATCATCCCCGACCTGGCAAATCCAGCCGCCGCCCTGACATATATCCTCCAGCGCTTGCTCACGCTGTAAATAGTGAATTTGATGCGCGTGAAGCCGGTTTTCCGTTACGGAAAAGCGTATTTCATATATTTCTTTAAGGTGCCGGGGTTCAAGTTTAAAAAAGGAAAGAGACATGGTCGTTCTGTATAACATGACGGTGAAGTTGGAACACATTATCGTCTGGACCGCGGTATTTCAAGTCGCCAATATTTGGGTTGACCTCTGTATTTCCCGGAAGCGGTTTTTAACCCGCTTTTTTCATTTGGCTGGCATCCGGCTGTCATCGGTCTGTCAATTTCTTCTGTTTAACGCTGGCCTTAAGGCCGCCGGGACGATTGAACCCAGCCCTGTTCCCATTTCCCCTGTACTCTGAAAGGAATTAATCGGGACACATTGCCCAACAGGGATGACCGGCAAAAAATGCGGTCCATGGAAAACTGGAGTTTTATAGTTTGCCATTCATCATTAAATAACAAGGGTTTAACGATCGATTTTTGGGATTTGATAGGTTTAATCATAGTTTAATCCGTTAAAATTCATTTGATTGATAGCTAAAGGCGATCAATAATCAATCCACTTCAACATCGTTAATCAGAGCATGGGAATGGAAATCCAGAATCTTGATAATAATAACCGTGCCTGGCGGTTCATTGCTGAACCCATCGTAAACCTGAAATCCGAACGTATTGCCGTTGAAGTCTTAACCCGATTTGCCGCACCAGGGACGCCTTTTTCACATATAAGTAAAATGAATAAAGAACAAAAAATAAGGCTCCTGAGAGAGCAGTTGTGCTTAATTCACCAAAAAAGACATTTCTTTGAACGTAACCAGTTGCTGTGTTCTGTCAATGTAGATGTAGAGATGGCTTTTGCGCTGCTGGAAGAACGGGATATTTACGAGCTCGCCACAGCGCATTCTTTTCTTCGCATCGAGGTTTCAGAAGACTTTCCCAACCTGGCTGAGGGGCTAAATAATCCCTTACTGCGAAAGTTATATAATAATTACACTTTATGGCTGGATGATTTTGGCAGTGCATCGTCTCATTTTCCCTGTTTGCAGGAGGGATTATATGAGGCGGTTAAAATCGATAAGCACTTTTTCTGGGAACATCATAATCGTCCACTCTGGAAAGAGACGCTGACGCAAATTAAAGACTACTGCCAGTTTATCATTGTCGAAGGCGTAGAAAAGGACACCTACTTCCAGTTTGCTAAACCCCATGCTGCCGCATTTCAGGGCTATCTTTTTAAAGCCTTTTCTTTTGATGCCATTACCTGACGACGCTTTTATTCTTAACGTCGCTGCCTGCTCGTTTTGATTTATTCTGATCGTAAATTTGCTCACTGTCTTATTACTGGCTGAGAGGGTTAAAGCCTACAGCCGGTTGTTGAAGCACGCAGCGTAACGAATGCTGTTCTGGCTGGATAGATTAGCTACAAGAACAGCCCCTCCTGTGATTTACGGCAATCGCGCGGGCTGCAGCCGAACCAGCGGCGAAAGGCGCGTGAAAAAGCGCTGACTTCAGAGTAGCCCAGCAGCAGCGCCATCTCGGAAACAGAAAGATGATGCTGTTTGAGATAATGCGTGGCCATTTCTTTGCGTACGCTGTCCACCAGCGCCGAGAAGCTGGTTTGCTCATCACGTAAGCGCCGTTGCAATGACCAGGCGGATAACCCCTGTTTTTCCGCGATGATTTCCAGTGAAGGTTCGCCGTTCAGCAGTTGCAGATGAATGTCCGTTCGGGTTTGATTAACGGTGTCCTGACGCACCACGGGCGGGCTGAGCCGACGGATGGCATCCTGCATCACCAGCAGCAGCATCGGATCATGATCCGGCATTTTCCGGTTCAGATCCGCTTTCGCGATGATCATCGAGTTAAAGGGTTGATCGAAGTAAACCGGGGCATCAAACACTTTACAGTGTTCGTGCCAGTGCTCAGGGCGCGGATGCTCAAAATGCACTTCCCGCGGCGCCCAGTGCCGACCTGCGGCATGGCGGATCAGGTTGAGGAACATGCCCAGCGTTAACTCGGCATCCTGGCGGCGCATCAGGATCACGCCATGGCGAACCTGATAATCCAGTTGCCAGCAGTCGCCGCGTTCGGTCAGCCGGATGCAGGTGTTGTGTTGATGAAAGGGAAAGGCATTGACGACGTTCCGCAGCGCCTGTTCCAGCGTGGCTGAACACAAGCCAATATAGCCGATCAGCCCCAGTGACTGGGGTCGGAACTGATGACCGTATTGCAGACCAAAGTTGTCCACGCCAGCCTGGCTTGCTGCTTCCTCCAGCACCCGGCAATAGCTGACCAGGTCCAGGCTCAGCGTTGGGCAGGCGAGCATATCGGGATCGATCCCGCTGATCCCGAAAATGCGATCGACATCGCCGCCCTGTGCATTGATAAATTCGCCTAAGCCCGTTGCGGCGGCAGACAACACACCGCGATGGCCGCCTGCGCCGGAGATGGCCGTTAACGCGGCCTCTGGAACTCTGCTGGTCATCTTGTTTTCCGCAAAAAGTGAACGTCTTAGAGTTCTGCAAAAAACGTACCAGCTGGAAACCACGCGATAACAATCGCTTACCCGATTCGCTTTCCGTGTTGCACCGCGATCAGGCACTGCGGCGGTGCGTTAAACGCCAATCGGCAGCGCGGCACCTTCAAGATAGCGCTGGCACAGCCGGACGGTGTGGCTGGCCCAGCGATCGCCCAGGCTGCGCGCCATCTCGGTTTCGCGGTGGGAAGCCACCCAGGCCGTCAACTGGATACGCCGCTGGATCAGCATGGCGGGGATCATAGCCAGTTCCCGATCGCTGATGTGTGCGAACTGTTCGTAACCGCGTAACCAGTTTTCCACCCACTGCGGCGCACTCGGATGATGCTCAACAAAACTGATGGCCGCGGCAAGATCGTGCAGGTACCAGCCCATGCCGCAGTCATCAAAGTCGATCACCCGGGTTTCGCCTTTATGTACCAGCAGGTTGGTCAGGCGCAGGTCGGCATGAATCAACCCATAGCGTTCAGGTGACTGTCCGAAGTCCAGCATCTGGCGGCGCACGTGTTCCAGCGTTTCTTCTACCACCGCGTGTTCAGCGGTGGGTAACCCCGCAACGTCCCGCCAGTCGCCCCAGTGGCCTGCCGGAGACACCATCGTATGATGATCCCAGATGATGCGGTGAAACCCCTGCGGCTTCTGCCATTTCCGGCTGTGATGGTGCAGACGGGCAGTAATGGCACCGAGCTGACGAAACGCAGCCGGATCGACGCTGTCGGTCAGCATATCGCCCTCTATCCAGTGAAACAGCACCGCATAGCGTTCGCCGCCATCGGGCAGCGGCAGGACCTGAATGCGTTCACCCTGACGATCTTCTACGGCAGCGGGGACGCTGATGTCCGCCGCCTGAAGCGCGTCCAGCCAGAGCAGCTCACTTTCAATATCCTGCTTCGCGTGGTAATCGCCCCGGTGAATGCGCAGCGCGTAGCGGCCCTGCGGCGTGCTGACAGATAACGTCGCGTTTTCTGAGCGACACAGCAGCCTGACCTCAGCCTGTGCACAGGCGGGATAGTTCACTAATGCCCGGTGGGCAAGCTGAAGGATGGTGTCGTTACTCAGCGTATCGTACTGTTTATGGCTCATGTCCGGCTCCCGGGTTTCTGCGTGTAGGGCCAGCATGGCGCTGAACCCTGCCTGCACGCTTGACCTGAAAGCAGGGGAAAATTGACTTTGGCAGGCACCTGGCAGCCAGGCCAGGGGCAAGTTGACCTTAAATCACGGCGTTCTGTTTTCTGCGGTCAAGTTTTTCCCTTCCCACTGTGTCCATCATCTACCCGACAGCTTTTGTGCAGCATTTTTCAATTAACACAGACGGGGAACGCAGTGATGAAAGAGAAACTGAAACCCACCCTGGGCACCCTGCGACTTTGGGGCATTGCCGTGGGGCTGGTGATATCGGGTGAGTATTTCGGCTGGAGCTACGGCTGGGGCGCAGCGGGCACGCTGGGCTTTCTGGTCACGACGTTTTTTGTTGCCGTCATGTATACCTGTTTTATCTTCAGCTTTACCGAACTGACAACGGCTATTCCTCAGGCGGGCGGCCCGTTCGCCTATAGCCGCCGGGCGTTCGGCGACACCGGCGGGCTGATTGCCGGAATCGCCACGCTGATTGAGTTTGTGTTTGCGCCTCCCGCTATCGCGATGGCCATTGGCGCCTATCTCAACGTGCAGTTTCCTGAAATTAATCCCAAGCTTATCGCCGTGTGCGCCTATCTGGTGTTTATGGGGCTGAATATCATCGGCGTGAGCATCGCCGCGACCTTTGAACTGCTGGTTACGCTGCTTGCCGTGATTGAATTACTGGTGTTTATGGGCGTTGTGGCGCCCGGCTTTAGCCTGGCGAATTTCGTCGCGAACGGCTGGGCGGGCCAGGGAACCTTCTCGCTGGCTTCCGTTTCCGGTATGTTCGCTGCGATCCCCTTTGCCATCTGGTTCTTTCTGGCGATTGAAGGCGTCGCGATGGCGGCAGAAGAGGCAAAAGATCCCCGCCGCACCATTCCCCGCGCCTATATCAGCGGTATTTTAACGCTGGTGGTGCTGGCGATTGGCGTGATGGTGTTTGCCGGTGGAGCAGGCGACTGGCGTACGTTATCGGGCATTAACGATCCGCTGCCTCAGGCGATGAAAATGCTGGTCGGGAATGACTCGCGCTGGATGCACATGCTGGTGTGGATTGGCTTATTCGGCCTGATCGCCAGTTTTCATGGCATCATCATGGGCTATTCCCGCCAGTTCTTTGCGCTGGCCCGTGAAGGGTATCTGCCGCCCGCCCTGGCGAAGCTTTCACGCTTTAACACACCGCACCGCGCCATTCTGGCCGGTGGCGTAGTGGGCATTCTGGCCATTTTCTCTGACGGGATCAGCTTTCAGGGCATGAGCCTGACCGCCGCCATGATCACGATGTCGGTGTTTGGCGCCATTGTGATGTACATCATGAGCATGCTGAGCCTGTTTAAGCTGCGTCGTACCGCTCCCACGCTGGAGCGCAGTTACCGTGCGCCGGGTTATCCGGTGATCCCTGCCATTGCCCTGTGCGGATCGCTGATCTGCCTGGCGGCGATGCTGTGGTTTAACCCGGAGATTGGCGCGCTGTTTATGGCCTTTATGGTCGTGGGTTACCTCTATTTCCTGACGACCCAGTCCCGGCGCGGCACGATCGCGCAAACCTCTGTCGCGGCGGAGATCGACTAACGCAGACAGACGCTGCCGCGCACTGATGTACGGCAGCGACAGTATTGAATCCGAGGAGTGATGATGACGGTACGTTCAACCATTATGGATACCAACAGCTTTCGTGCAGAAAATGCGGAAGCGCTGGCCCCGGCGATTCGCCAGTTAACCGACAAACGCAGCAAGGTGCTGGGCGAGTCATATCGGCTGTTTTACCGTAACCCCGTGCATCTGGTGCGCGGGCAGGGGCAGTATCTCTGGGACAAGGCGGGCAAACAGTACCTGGATATGTATAACAACGTCGCCAGCATCGGCCACTGTCATCCGGCGGTCGTGGAAGCCGTGCACCAGCAGATGATGCGGCTGAATACGCACACCCGTTATCTGCATGAGTCTATTCTGGACTACAGCGAACGCATTTTGGCAACGATGCCGGCGGCCATCGATCGGGCCATGTACATGTGCACAGGGTCCGAGGCAAACGATCTGGCGATTCGTATGGCGCACGCGTGGAGCGGCGGCACGGGCATTATCGTTTCGAAAGAGGCCTACCACGGCACCAGCGCGCTGACGTCCGGCGTATCACCGGCACTGGGCAGCGGCCAGCCGCTGTCATCGCATACCCGGCTGGTGGCATCGCCAGATTTTTACCGCATTCAGCCCGCCGATCAGGGGGCCTGGTTTGCCCACGAAATTCAGAAACAGATCGATGATATGGCCGCGCACGGCATTAAGTTTGCGGGCTTTCTGGCGGACTCCATTTTCTCTTCGGACGGCGTATTGCCCGGCCAGCCGGGCTTTTTAAAGCAGGCTATCGACGTCGTCCATCAAAACGGCGGAATTTTTATTGCCGATGAAGTTCAGCCCGGCTTTGCCCGTACAGGGGAATCATTCTGGGGATTTGCGCGCCACGGTGTGGTGCCCGACGTGGTGACCACGGGTAAACCGATGGGCAACGGTATTCCCGTATCCGGTCTGATGGCGAAAGCCCCGGTTATGGCGGCCTTCAGTGACTCGCTCCCGTATTTTAATACCTTTGGTGGCAATCCGGTGTCGATGGCGGCGGCGCACGCGGTGATGGATGTGATCGAGCAGGAATCGCTTCAGGCGCACAGCCTGAAAACCGGGCAAGCTTTGTTAGCGGCCCTGCAGTCCCTTCAGGATACCTATGCCTGCGTAGGCGACGTGCGCGGCGCTGGCCTGTTTATTGGCTTTGAGCTGGTCACGGACAGAGAGACGAAGCAGCCTGACAAACGGCTGGCGCTCGATTTGGTCGAGGCGCTGCGCGAAGAGTGTGTGCTGACGTCTGTCGCCGGACCTTACGGCAACGTGCTGAAGATTCGGCCGCCGCTGTGCTTCCAGACGCATGATATCGACTGGGTAGTCAGCGCGATGGATCGCTGCCTGAAAAAACTGCAGGGATAGGCCGCTGCCGGGCACAGGACAGGGCGGTAACGGGATGATTTTGCTGAATGCTGCACGCGTCGCATAACGCCCGTCATCACTGCACGGATAAAGCCCGACGTCAGCCGGGCTGGCGATATCCGTAAAACCTGATGCCAGGGATTGGCACGGCAGAATTACAAGGGGAGTTCGTGGCTGTCGCCGGAAATTGTCCAGCTGTCAGGATCCAGTAACCGCCCCTGCCCGAAAACACAGCCGTTTGGCTGGAAAAACACCTCGCCATATTGCGGATCGTTGACGTAAAAGGTGCCGTCTTCGCGCCGCTCAACGGTGAGCTGTGCAAATCGCGCCTCAAAATCCGCCAGGTTATCCAGCCGCGGATCGTCATTCAGGCGAATCAGCCAGCAGGTTTCCTGCCCCGGCAAGCGGACTTCACAGTGCTGTGTCGGGCCATGAGCGATCCGCTGGAACGCGCGGTTGCCGGAGATCTGTACCATACCTTTACCACTGCGCAGCAGAATGCGTTTATCGTAGCAACGCACGTCATCAAAATAGCGCTGCGGCAGCCAGGCGTGAGAAAAATCAGGCTGCCCTTCATGAACACGAAACAGAACGATCGCCAGGCCGCGATACTGCTGCACGCGCGGTAGCGTGCCACATCCTCCCCAGTAGGAAGGCCGCCCGAAGCCACTGTGCAGGCGTTCACCTGGATGGTTGATCCAGATCTGCGCCTCCGGCGTCTCGCCGATCCTCAGATGAATCGGGGTTTCCTGATAGCCCCATTCGCCCCAGCGGTATCCGGCAAGGGAACCCATTGCCACGTCGCGGGTTTTATAGTGGTAAAGGCGCGCAATGCGGTTAAGCCCCTGAGCGAAATACCATTCCAGCGCGCTGTCACCTCGCCATACCGCCACCTTTGCCAGTTCAGGTGAGTGCGTCAGTTTGCCCTGCTTTAACAGTAGTGCCAGCTGCGGTAAGGCATGAAAGCGACAGCCAACGTTGCCTTTGCCCCACAACAGGCGCGAAATTGCGGACAGCTCCAGCGAGCGACCTGCGCGCAGCGTGTGCTCGTATGAACGACCTTGCGATGCGGTGAGCATGCCCTGGTGGGAAGAGCGTGCTATCTGTTCCAGCAGGCGAAGGATAGCGCGCTGGCTACGGGCAACGATATCGGCATCCGGTGCCAGGGCGGCGAGGGCGGTTAATCCCTTGAGATCGATAGGGAAGTAAGGCGCGGAATTCCATTCGGCCATCTCGCATTGTTCAAAGTGATCCAGCCATGCCAGCACGCGCTGACGGCCTGCTTCTGCCTGCTCATAGCCCAGGCGGCCGGATCGCACAAAGGTTTTATCCGGAAAGGTGCTTCCCGCCAGGTAGGCGGCGGTATGAAACAGCAGCGCGTGGTTTTCAGAAAAGTACCACTGCACGTCATTTCCCGGCTCATCCATCCAGTAACGAAAGGCTAAAATCGCCCGATCCATTTTCTCGCGAACGGGAGCGGCAATGCGATCCGCCCACTGGATCCGGCACCACAGCAGCGGTACAAGCGTAAAGTCGGCGCAGTCATGGCAATCTTCAACCGGTGTTAAAACGCCTTCCAGCATGTTCTGGGTTTCGGTGTCATCCCTCCCGCAGGCTAGCCGGGCCAGCGCTTTTACGCTGCTGTATTCGCCGTGCAGGGCAACATGCATCAGCGCTTCGTCTGCACGCGCGTCTGCCGTTTTCGGCACCTGCGCCTGTTGCTCTGCATGGCAGATCTCCACGCCCAGGGTGCGCCTGATATGAAAGTTGTTTTTTTCCATGCTGATAACGAAATGACGAAAATCAGCCGGCAACGCGTCGCTTTCGGCAATCTCAGCCACCGTTTCGCCTTGATGTAAAACCGCGTTGAGCAGTACGGGCTGGTCTAGCGAAATAAAGTCGCCCTGCACGCGGATATTCAGGTTCAGCGTTTCCGGGGCTGGGATTGGGAAGCACAGGCGAACGGTGCCGCCTGTGTAGGTCGGCTGTTCAAACGCCATGCCTTCGAGCAGGGCTTCCATTTGCCGCACCCGATCTGCCTCAATCGGTGTTGCCAGTGCCACCTGCAGCGGCGCACCTTCAACATAGTCCAGTTGAAAAAAGAAGCGCACATCGCGTTCGGCCAGGTCATCGAACCAGACCGCGATAGCGTTCACTCCGGCATCCAGCATGAGCGCGAACTCAACGGTGCTTTCCAGATTACGCTGATAGTCTGCCTGCCATGCCACATCACCGCCGTTCAGCGTAATACAGGCGGCACCGCAGGTGGTCAGCCGAAAACGGTACAGGCCACCTTGTTCCGCAACAAGGTAGGTTTCTGCCTGAGCGCCGATGCGCGTGGCCCGGAACCAGAAACCTGATAAATCGACCCGATCGGAACCAAAAGGGAACCACCAGTTTTTCAGGGTAGTATCGCCGAAAGGAGTGGGCTTTTTTCCGGCATAGTGTTGCTGAAACTGCGTACGACAGGGATAGGTATGGGGAATAAAGTTTTTATGTTGGCTCAGAAAGAAAAACGGATCCATTTCACCGGACATCGGCGCATTGGGCACATCATAGCGCTGTGAAGAAATCGCGGATAACTGCCAGTAGCGAACGGCTTCATTCTGGTTAAGGGGGAAGTAACAATAATGGTTCTGGTCCATGATGATATTCTCCTGGTGTCGACGTCCTGTTATTTTTTTAAATGTCTTAACCCTTCGGTCAGGCATAAAATAGCCAGCGCCTGGCCATAACCGGTTGGCTGTAGCGGAATGTCTTTATAGAACTGCAGGGTTCTTCCCATGCGTGTGCCATAAGAGACGTTGTGGACTGTGCCGCTGCTGTCAATATTTCGCCGTACCGCGCCCAGGGCTTGTAAACCTGCCTGCAACCAACGTTCATCGCCATAGCCAAGACGAACGCCTTTTAATAAGCCATAGCCAAATCCGGCGGTAGCCGATATTTCTTCATAGCTGTCTGGATGGTCGAGCAGCGTGTGCCATGCACCGCTCTCAGATTGCAGCGTGATTAATGAATTAATTTGCGTTTTCAGGCATTCGAGTAAATAGTCACGGACCCCGCCGCGAAGCTGGGTCAGTTCCAGAAACTCAATAATGCCGACGGTTATCCAGGCATTTCCCCGCGCCCAGCGGGCCTGAGCAAAATGGCTCTTCTCGGCAAAGCTCCAGCCGTGAAACCATAAACCGGTCTGCGGATCGTTAAGATAACGGGCATGCAGTAAAAACTGGCGTACGGCCTCATCGACCAGCGCCTGTCGTCCGGAGGCCACACCGTAATGGCCGAGAAACAGCACCACCATAAACAGTGTGTCATCCCATATCTCCATGGGGTTAATGCCGTCGGACACCACGTGCTGGAAGCCTTGTTCCGGGGTACGCGGCAGCTCTGTCATCACCCTGTCGGCCCAGCTATCCAGCACCGCTTGATAATGTGGTGCCCGGTTATGTGCCCACAACAGAGATAACGGCAGCATGGGGGCGGTGGTATTAATATTTAACGGGGGCAGGCCTTTTTGAATATTTTGCTGAAACCAGTTTTCAATGATTTGGTAAATATCGTCGCGACGGGTCAACTCCCATAATCTCACCAGACCAAACAGGCCAACGCCCTGCGGCCATTCCCAGTGAGCAAATGAGATGTAATCCCCCGCTGTGCCATCCATATTGGGTTCGTTAAATTTCCCTTCGTCTTTTAGCTGTGTAAATCCATTCAGTAACCGATCAAGTTGGCGGGCTGTTGATAATAATTCCATTATATTTCCCTCAATGCTGTATAAATCCTTACTCGTTTTTTATATTTCTGTGATTATTCACTGTAACCTTGACGTCCTTATTCGCCTCGACAGGCGGGAATAACGGTTATCCATAAGTTTCTCTGGGAAATGAAATCCCATGACGTCATCATTATCGGCTGGCCTTAAGAAGCCAGTTTTACATTAACCAGATATGTTGACTTACTCATACGGTTGGCGTTCAGGGTCACTATTCTGGCCTCAATCATTATTCTTTCTCATAAGAGAGTAAAACCGGCTTTAATGATGCGATTGCCTGCCTGATTAATCGGGCTGCCTGGCATCATTATTCACGCATAACGACAGGCTCGCCCGGGCAGACGTAAAGGCTTAATGCTCAGCCTTAACGCGCGAGCCAGCCACCATCGACGGCAATCGTATAGCCATTCATATAGTCAGAAGCCCGTGAGGCAAGAAATACCACCGGCCCCATCAGGTCCTCTGGTTTTCCCCAGCGACCGGCGGGAATGCGATCGAGGATTTCGGCACTTCGCTGTGCATCAGCGCGCAGTTGCTGCGTGTTATCGGTTACCATATAGCCCGGGGCAATTGCGTTGACATTAATACGGTGCTTCGCCCACTCGTTGGCCAGCAAGCGGGTTATGCCCATTACGCCACTTTTAGACGCGGTGTAAGAAGGCACGCGGATCCCGCCCTGAAAAGAGAGCATTGAGGCGATGTTGATGATCTTGCCCCCATTCCCTTGGGCAATAAAATGTCGGGCGGCGGCCTGCGACATAAAGAACAGGCTCTTGATATTCAGATCCATCACATCATCCCAGTCCTGTTCGCTGAAGTTGATGGCATCCTCACGGCGAATCATGCCCGCGTTATTCACCAGAATATCAATGCGGTCAAAGCAGGCGATGGCGCTGTCCAGTAGAGAGGGGATAACGTCAATGTTACGCAAATCAGCTTTCAGGCTAAGGAAGCGACGTCCCAGCGCGGTCACCTGTTTAATCGTTTCGTCGGGTTCAACCTGATTAATACCAACAATATTGCAACCGGCTTCAGCCAGTCCCAATGCCATAGCCTGACCCAGGCCGGTATTGCAGCCCGAAACCACCGCGATTTTGTCCTGAAGAGAAAACGCATTCAGTATCATGTGGACTCCTTATTCACGCGCTACCTGCTTCTGACAGGCGGCGCATTGGTGAGGATTAGCGCAGATCCTTGACCGATACGTGGTCCATATCATCAAACACCTGGTTTTCACCGACTGTTCCCCAGATAAAGGTATAGGCTTTCGTACCGACACCTGAATGGATCGACCAGGCCGGTGAAATGACGGCCTGCTCGTTGTGAACCAGAAGATGACGCGTTTCCTGGGGCTCACCCATCATATGAAAAACGCAGGCATCATCATCCATATCGAAATAGAGATAGACTTCCATACGGCGTTCATGGGTATGACACGGCATGGTATTCCAGAGGTTGCCGGGTTCAAGCTGCGTTAACCCCATACTGAGCTGGCAGGTTTCCAGGACGTCAGGAACCAGATACTTGTTGATCGTGCGGCGATTGCTCGTGAGGTTATCGCCGAGCGTGACGGCAGCGGCATCGCCAGCCGTCACTTTGCGGATGGGCAATGTTTTATGCGCCGGTGCGCAGTTGTAATAAAACTTCGCGGGACGATGGGGGGCCAGGCTGCTGAACAGGACTTCTCGGGCACCTTTGCCGATATACAGCGCTTCACGATGACCGATCTCATAGTCTTCGCCATCAATGGTGACCTGACCGGGCCCGCCGATATTAATCATGCCGAGTTCGCGACGCTCCAGAAAATAGCTGACGCCAAGTTGCTTACCCACATCGTTACCTATCGCGACAGCCTGGCCGACCGGCATCACGCCGCCAACAATGATACGGTCGATATGGCTGTACACCATGGTGAACTCATCGGGCACAAAGATCTTCTCAATCAAGAATTCATCGCGTAATCCTTGTGTATCCAGCGCGTTGGCGTGGGCGCTATGAATGCTTTGTCTGACTTCCACGTTAACCTCCCGTTAGTGGTGCAAGTAAATTTATTCAGTAATGAATTAAAGCAGCATGAATTCATTTTTGTGCATCCTATTCGGCAAAAAATCTCTTTTCAATTAAAATTGAAACAATGTTTTATTTTTAAATTGAATTGGTGAGATGGCTCTGGTTTTTTTGGGTGAATTAATGATTTTTGTAAGTGTAATAGCTAACTTTGCAGCATTATTCTTATTTTTTAAAAGTAGTGTATTAGGACGGTTTTATTTAATTGTTAATTTAAATAAGTACTATCCGAAGGGGAAGAGAAAGTTCATTAAAGGGAGGGGTATATGATGTTAAATTTTCTATTTATAAAGTTAATTTTTGAAAGAAAGTCCTTTTTCCTGTCAGGGCCCCATGCAAGGGGCCATATATTTAAATTAGGTAAATTTTCACTATCGGAAAGCAGTTGTTTTTCTTTGCAAGTCCAACTGTTTTCTCCAGGCTCGATTGTGAAGAATAAAAGCGCAGGACTTATAAAACATCTCGCTATTAAGACACTTAAGAGCGATCAAACTTAACCCGATGCTTAATAATGCGCCAGTAAAAGAAAGAGAGTAATTATTGTTGCCGCTTATTGATGAAATCATAGTGATAAGTAGAAAAAATAAAGCGGTAATCAATGCCAGAATTAATATGAAAATATAAGCCCTTAGCGCCAAATATATTCCGCGCGAAACCATCATCATTGTCGTAAACAATACGAGTACATAGATAAAGGCTGCGGCAATAATACCGATAAAAACGGCGTGTTGTTCCCATCCCATCAGGTCATAGATAAATAACCAGAATGAAAATTGAGGCAGGGAAAAACTGATCACAGTAAGCACCATACTAATGATTAATGGTGCGCCAAAGGTATGTAATCCAATTGGCATGCCCATTTTTTCTTTCATATCATCTTTAATGTGCTCTAGTTCATCAACACCACTAACCTCTATTTTTTTATTTGTTTTTTCGCTTAATTTGATTATTTTATTAATGTATTTCATTTTTATAACTTATGTAGAGGAAAGTGACTGAATAACGCCGATAACATACTTTCCCGATTGAACAATGTTTTGTGGATTTCTTAATGTGCCTGTCAACGCACTACCAGCAAACGCCGATGAATTAACCAGCGCTGACGTTAATTCGCGCTGCAGAGATTTTTGTATAGCCTCAGCAGGGTAACGTTTAGGGTAAACACCTGCTTTCATCGCTGCCTTAATACCCCCGTTTGAAATACCGGGATTTTGAGCGCGTATTATTTCTTCTGTAATTCTTTTTCTCTCAGCGCGACTTAACGTTTTAAGCCATTCGAAGGCCTTTGCAGAAGAGGATGCTTTCATTACCTTGTATGTTTCAATTGCGCTCTTCAGACCGGCTCCCGCTCCTGCAAGCGATATCACATCCAGCGCAGTCGTTGTTGCAACGTACCAGGATTGTGAATCAAGCCACGCGACATAATCTTCGTTGCCTTCATAGATAGCATACAACCGTGCAGTGCCGATAGCGCATTGCATACCTGTAGCCAATCCGCCTGCGATAATCATACCCGCGACAACACCCGATGCGCCTGCTGTCAATGGCACGGCTGCAGCAGAACCAAATGCAAGGAATCCCGTCACCACTAAAGCACCACATGAAAACATCGTCGATGTAATCTCGCTAGCCAATGACGGTTTGCTAAGCGTTTCCGTCAGCGCCTTTGCAGCAACCTGAGGATTTGTGGCATTAACCTTGGTAATGATTACATGGCTCACACTACTCTTGCTGGCTTGAGCGTGACGACGTGAAGGGCGAACCAGCCATTGTGCAAGACCATCAGAGTAAATAATGCCGACCTGACTGAAGTCCCGCGTGCAATCTAAACGATTTGCCAGAGCATTGAAATCAATGTCATCTGCGGACACCATCCCCATCCGTTGGCCAAGGCCGTAATCCGGAAGGTTATTTGAATACGATTCTGGTAAGGCCATTCGCTCACTCCTTGATCATGAAAGCCGGGTTGTCAACCCTAAAGGATAAAGCGTAGCGGAAGCTGATAAATTAAGAATAGTCTCAATAACCGATTAGTCCCGCAAATGCATTTACAGAAAAATCGAGTCAGCAATCTGCTTCTGTCTGGATAAGATGTACAAAAAATATTAATGGGGTTTATATTTTAAGTAACAGGTGCAGTCGTTCGTCGCGCAGGCAATGACTGAGTGGGCCGTGATGAAACAACGGGGGTTATTGCCGTCTTAGTACGCTTCAGTTGCCAGCGTTTTGGGCGTGAGTCTCTGGTGCCATTTCCGCTATGGCAGGTTTGATGGTGTTAAGAAAATGGCTGCACCAGATGAGCCCGCCAAAATCGGGACCGGGCTTTCACAAAAAATTAATAAAAACCCGGTCATCAGGTGAGCATACGTTTAACAATCCTGCCTGATAATCCCTCACCTGAAATAATTCAGTCGCTCCCGTGATGAAAAGAAGAGAGGGTTCATGAACTTCCGATTCACCATGCTGGCGGCCAACAGACGGTTATTGCCTAACGTCTGGGATGCCGTGGCTTTTCCCTTGATCATTTGTCTGATTGCTATGGTCGCGGTCGGCTTTCATCAAACGTTGATGCCGATAGACAGTTTAAAAACCCAGGCTATCTCGCTCGATCCCACTAATCTGCCGGAATATGCCATGCGCACCACGCTGCGCATGCTGGTGGCAATGCTGGCTTCCCTGGTGTTCAGCCTGATTTACGGCACGCTGGCCGCCAAAAGCCGCCGTGCTGAAAAGGTGCTGGTGCCAATTCTGGATATCCTGCAGTCTGTGCCGGTGCTGGGATACATCTCCTTTACCGTCACCTTCTTTATTGCGCTTTTTCCGGGGCAGGTGCTGGGCGTAGAACTGGCGGCCATCTTTGCCCTGTTCACCAGCCAGGCGTGGAACATGACCTTTAGCTTCTATCAGTCGTTGCGCACCGTGCCAGCCGATTTGGTGGAAGTCTCGCGCGGATTTCATCTGACCGGATGGCAACGTTTCTGGAAGCTGGATGCGCCTTTTGCTGTGCCGGGGCTGGTATGGAACATGATGATGTCGATGTCAGGCGGCTGGTTCTTTATTGTCGCCTCTGAAGCGATCACGGTCGGCAATAACACCTTTACCTTGCCCGGTGTCGGAGGCTATCTGGCGCAGGCTATTCTGCATAAAGATATCCACGCGGTAGGCTGGGTGTTACTCACCATGGTGATTGTGATTCTGGCTTACGACCAGTTGCTGTTCAGACCGCTGGTCGCCTGGGCAGATAAGTTCCGCATGGAAAACACCCGCTCAGGCAATGCGCCAACCTCCTGGGTGCGTGATTTGATGCGTCGAACCCGTCTGATTCATCAGATCTTCACGCCATTACGGCTGCTGCTGTCCGCGCTGGCGCGTATCTCATGGCGCTGGCCGACAGCGGCAACCGTGCGTTTCGAGAACAATACTCGCCGCGCTTCAAGGCTGGGTGACATTGTCTGGGGCGCGTTCGTCATTTTACTGACCCTGTATGTGGTGTACAGGGTCATTACTTACGTTCAGATCGGCGTGACGCTGGATGAGGTGAAACACGTTTTCACGCTGGGGCTGATTACCTTATTGCGCGTGACGGTGCTGATTCTGATTTCGTCGCTGATATGGGTGCCGTTAGGCGTAATGATTGGCCTGCGGCCTGCTCTGGCGGGCAAGATTCAGCCCGTGGCTCAGTTTCTGGCAGCCTTCCCGGCAAACCTGATGTTCCCGGTTTTCGTGATTATGATTGTGCATTTTCATCTTAATCCCGATATCTGGCTGTCACCGCTCATTGTGCTTGGCACCCAGTGGTACATTCTGTTTAACGTTGTGGCAGGGACTACTGCGTTTCCGAATGACTACAAAGAGGCTGCAGCGAACTTTCATATCCGCGGCTGGCAATGGTGGCGCCAGGTGATGTTGCCCGGCATTTTTCCTTATTACATTACGGGCGCGATTACCGCTTCCGGAGGCGCGTGGAACGCCAGCATCGTGTCTGAATTTGTGCAGTGGGGGAATACGCAGGTCACGGCGCACGGTTTAGGTGCCTACATCGCACAAACCACCGCCGCCGGGGATTTCCCCAAAATCATTCTCGGTATCGCGGTGATGTCGCTGTTTGTCACCCTGTTCAACCGTCTGTTGTGGCGACCGCTGTACGTGTACGCCGAATCAAAATTCCGTGCCAATTAAGGGACACCTGATGTTAAATAATCCACCCACACTGAACCCAGACGTGTCGAACAGGAAACCAGAAGGGCGCAAAGCGGTCCTGACGGTGAAAGACATTAAGCACGGTTATGATAAAACGCATGGTGAAGTACTGATTCTGGATGACGTTAATCTCACCCTGCAGGAAGGGGAAATTGTCGGTCTGCTGGGCCGCTCAGGCTCAGGGAAATCCACGTTGTTACGCATCATTTCTGGCCTGATCACGCCAGGTTCGGGCGCGGTTGAGTATCTGGGCAAGCCGCTTAACGGGCCGGCCAAAGGCGTGGCGATGGTGTTCCAGACCTTTGCGCTGTTTCCCTGGCTGACGGTACTGCAAAACGTGGAAGCTGGCCTGGAGGCGCTGGGCGTGGAAAAAGCGGAGCGCAGAAAACGCGCCCTGGCAGCCATCGACCTGATCGGCCTGGACGGTTTTGAAAACGCCTACCCACGCGAGCTGTCAGGCGGAATGCGTCAGCGTGTCGGTTTTGCTCGCGCGCTGGTGGTTGATCCCACTCTCTTATTAATGGATGAGCCTTTCTCTGCACTGGACGTATTAACCGCCGAAACGCTGCGTACGGATTTACTCGATTTGTGGAACGAAGGGCAGATGCCGATGAAGTCGGTGCTGATTGTCACTCACAATATCGAAGAGGCCGTGTTTATGTGCGACCGCATTCTGGTGCTGTCGTCGAATCCTGGACGCGTGGTGGCTGAAATCAAAGTGCCCTTTGGCCATCCCCGCAATCGCCTTGATCCCGCATTCCGTCGTCTGGTTGATGATGTGTACACGCAGATGACCGCCAGGCCAACCAGCGATAATGTGAAAAAGAGCCTCAGGCTGGGCACGCACCTGCCGCAGGTATCAACTAACCTGATGGCCGGCCTGATTGAAACCCTGGCGGCCGCGCCCTATCACGGTCGTGCAGACATGCCGGATGTTGCGCGTTCGCTGCATCTGGAGGTCGATGAGCTGTTCCCGATAGCCGAAGTGCTACAGTCACTGGGTTTTGCCGACGTCAGGGAAGGGGATATTTTCCTGACGCCACCTGCCCGGGTTTTTGCCGAATCGGATACCCAGCAGCGCAAAGTCATGTTTGCCGATCATCTGCTGCGCTATGTGCCGCTGGCCGCCTTGATTAAAACCGTGCTGGATGAACGTCCCGGTCATCGTGCGCCACGCATGCGTTTCGAGCAGGAGCTGGAAGACTCACTGGCTGACAGCGCCGCCAAAGAGACGCTGGACAGCGTGATCAACTGGGGCCGCTATGCAGAGATCTTCTCTTATAACGATCAGACCGAATATTTTAGTCTGGAAGACGTTGAGTTTTAATTCTGCTCGCTCAGCAAAACGTTGCGTTATCCCTTACACCATCCCGTTACTCTGCACGGGATGGTGCCTGAAAGATTCTCAAGGCAATAATCCTTTCTGAAAGATAAATAAACGCGGTTTACACTGTTCTTATTCCGCAGAGGTAAATGGTTTATTGTGGTATTTGATGACTATAATTCATTGCCTGCACATTGAAAGCCAGTTGTTTAACTGGCTTGTTCGTGTTTTTTTCTCTTATTATTTTGGGGTGAATTGATTATTGGTGAATATTTAATTCTGTTTTATTTATTAATTTTATGGTTTCTGAAAATTAAGTGGCGGTAATTTATTATTTATTAATATTTCGTGATCTCATTAATGTTTGTGAGTTGGGCGATGGTTAAACAATTAGGATTAGGTTCTTTTAGAACCAGAGGAGTAAGACTGTTTTCATGCCCTAATGAAATGAAGGTTTAGACATGAAAGAAGACAAGGTTTTAATATTACGTACCTGTGCTAATAATATGGCCGATCACGGCGGAATCATCTGGCCGTTAAGCGGTATCGTAGAGTGTAAATACTGGAAGCCGGTTAAAGGCTTTGAGAACGGACTAACGGGGCTAATCTGGGGAAAAGGATCGGATTCACCGCTGAGCCTGCACGCTGATGCCAGGTGGGTTGTCGCTGAAGTGGCTGCCGATGAGTGTATCGCTATTGAAACGCATGGCTGGATTAAATTTCCCCGTGCTGAGGTTCTTCACGTTGGAACGAAAACCAGTGCGATGCAATTTATCCTGCACCATCGGGCTGATTACGTTGCCTGTACGGAAATGCAGGCCGGGCCTGGAGCGCCTGATGTCGCTTCAGAGAGAAAGGCAGGCGATCGATCGCTGCCTGTAACAGATGATATTGATGCGACCATCGAATCAGGCAGTACGCAGCCGACACAAACGATTGAAATCGCAACCTATGGCAGTACGCTCAGCGGCACGCATCAGAGTCAGCTGATTGCCGGATATGGCAGTACTGAGACGGCGGGTGATAGCAGCACATTAATTGCTGGTTATGGTAGCACTGGTACAGCGGGATCAGACAGCACATTAGTTGCGGGCTACGGCAGTACCCAAACCGCAGGCGAAGAGAGCAGCCAGATGGCGGGTTACGGCAGCACGCAGACCGGCATGAAAGGCAGCGATCTCACCGCCGGTTACGGCAGTACCGGCACGGCGGGTGACGACAGCTCCCTGATCGCCGGTTACGGCAGTACCCAGACGGCGGGCGAAGACAGCTCGCTGACAGCCGGTTACGGCAGCACGCAGACCGCGCAGAAGGGCAGCGATCTTACCGCGGGTTATGGCAGTACCGGCACGGCGGGTGCCGACAGTTCATTAATCGCGGGCTACGGCAGCACCCAGACGGCCGGGGAAGAAAGCACCCAGACAGCCGGTTATGGCAGCACCCAGACCGCGCAGAAGGGCAGCGACCTTACGGCCGGTTACGGCAGTACCGGTACGGCGGGTGACGACAGCTCCCTGATCGCCGGTTACGGCAGTACCCAGACGGCGGGAGAAGACAGCTCGCTGACAGCCGGTTACGGCAGTACCCAGACCGCGCAGAAGGGCAGCGATCTTACCGCGGGTTATGGCAGTACCGGCACGGCGGGTGCCGACAGTTCATTAATCGCGGGCTACGGCAGCACCCAGACGGCCGGGGAAGAAAGCACCCAGACAGCCGGTTATGGCAGCACCCAGACCGCGCAGAAGGGCAGCGACCTTACGGCCGGTTACGGCAGTACCGGTACGGCGGGTGACGACAGCTCCCTGATCGCCGGTTACGGCAGTACACAGACGGCGGGCGAAGACAGCTCGCTGACAGCCGGTTACGGCAGTACCCAGACCGCGCAGAAGGGCAGCGATCTTACGGCCGGTTATGGCAGTACCGGCACGGCGGGTGCCGACAGTTCATTAATTGCGGGCTACGGCAGCACCCAGACGGCCGGGGAAGAGAGCACCCAGACAGCCGGTTATGGTAGCACCCAGACCGCGCAGAAGGGCAGCGACCTTACGGCCGGTTACGGCAGTACCGGTACGGCGGGTGACGACAGCTCCCTGATCGCCGGTTACGGCAGTACCCAGACGGCGGGCGAAGACAGCTCGCTGACAGCCGGTTACGGCAGTACCCAGACCGCGCAGAAGGGCAGCGATCTTACTGCAGGTTATGGCAGTACCTCTACGGCAGGCTATGAAAGTTCATTGATCGCGGGCTATGGCAGTACCCAGACAGCGGGTTACGGTAGCACGCTGACAGCGGGTTACGGCAGTACACAGACCGCGCAGAACGAAAGCGATCTCATCACCGGCTATGGCAGTACGTCTACAGCCGGGGCAAATAGTTCACTGATCGCAGGCTATGGCACCACGCAGACAGCCAGCTACAACAGTGTGCTAACGGCAGGCTACGGCAGTACCCAGACGGCTAGAGAAGGCAGTGACCTCACTGCCGGGTACGGCAGCACCGGCACGGCAGGCTCGGACAGCTCAATCATTGCAGGTTACGGCAGCACCCAGACCGCCAGTTATCACAGTAGCCTGACGGCGGGCTACGGCAGTACGCAGACGGCGCGCGAACAGAGTGTGCTGACGACCGGTTACGGCAGCACCTCAACCGCCGGCGCCGACAGTTCCCTGATCGCGGGCTATGGCAGCACGCAGACCGCCGGTTACAACAGTATTCTGACGGCCGGTTACGGCAGCACCCAGACGGCGCAGGAGGGCAGCGATCTCACCGCAGGTTATGGCAGCACCTCAACCGCCGGTGCCGACAGCTCTCTGATTGCAGGCTACGGCAGCACGCAGACAGCGGGTTATAACAGTATTCTGACGGCCGGTTACGGCAGCACCCAGACGGCGCAGGAGCGCAGCGATCTGACCACGGGCTACGGCAGTACCTCGACGGCAGGCCCCGACAGTTCCCTGATCGCAGGCTACGGCAGCACCCAGACCGCCAGTTTTAAAAGTACGTTGATGGCTGGTTACGGGAGTTCGCAGACTGCCAGAGAACAGAGTTCGTTGACTGCCGGATACGGCAGTACCTCAATGGCCGGTTATGACAGCTCATTGATTGCCGGTTACGGCAGTACCCAGACGGCGGGTTATCAAAGTACGCTGACAGCCGGTTACGGCAGCACGCAAACGGCCGAGCACAGTAGTACGCTAACGGCAGGTTACGGCAGTACCGCAACGGCGGGTGCCGACAGCTCCCTGATCGCAGGCTACGGCAGTTCGCTGACCAGCGGTATTCGCAGCTTCCTGACGGCGGGTTATGGTAGTACGTTGATCAGCGGACTTCGCAGCGTACTCACCGCCGGTTACGGAAGCAGCCTGATTTCGGGCAGACGCAGTAGTCTGACGGCGGGATATGGCAGTAATCAGATCGCCAGCCACCGAAGCTCGTTGATTGCTGGCCCGGAAAGCACCCAAATCACCTGCAACCGCAGCATGCTGATTGCGGGAAAGGGCAGCTCGCAAACGGCGGGTTATCGCAGCACATTGATCTCCGGGGCAGACAGCGTGCAAATGGCCGGAGAGCGCGGCAAGCTAATTGCCGGAGCGGACAGCACCCAAACCGCCGGGGATCGCAGCAAGCTTCTGGCAGGCAACAACAGCTACCTCACCGCTGGCGATCGCAGCAAACTCACGGCAGGCAATGACTGCATCCTCATGGCGGGAGACCGAAGCAAGCTGACGGCGGGCATCAACAGCATTCTCACCGCCGGATGCCGTAGCAAGCTGATAGGAAGCAATGGTTCAACCCTCACCGCCGGGGAAAACTCAGTTCTGATTTTTCGCTGCTGGGATGGAAAGCGCTACACTAACGTGGTCGCTAAAACCGGAAAGGGAGGAATAGAAGCGGATATGCCTTACCAGATGGATGAGGACAATAATATCGTGAATAAACCCGAAGAATAATCGCCATAACAGAGGGAATGTTCGCGAGGGGACGGGAGGTTTAAACAGCGCGCAGACCAGGCTTAAAAAAGCAGAGAAGCGTGTTCTTGTTGGCTATTTATCTGTCCCTGAACACAGTAAAGCCGACCTGAACGGCCTGTTGTGGTCCAGGCCGGCCAGGCCAACAATGCCAGGGAAAAGCAAAAAGGCCCATTGCTGAGCCTCTGCAAAAAGACCTGATGACTCAGGGACGCCAGACTGTGCCATCCGGAGTCCTGGCCATCGTCCAGGTCGGATTGCCGCCCTCGCAGGGGAATTTCGCCGCCAGCGCTTCGTTGATATCAATCCCTAACCCCGGCTTGTCATTGACGTAAGCATAGCCCTGATCCACTTCAGGACAGCCCGGGAAGACTTCACGTAGCGCATCATTCATTGGCGTGTATTCCTGAATGCCGAAATTAGGCGAGCTCAGATCCAGATGCATGTTTGCGCAAACCCCAATCGGGGAGATATCCCCAGGGCTGTGCCAGGCGGTGCGAACACCGTTTAATTCACTGTAGATGGCGATTTTTTTCGCCGGTGTGATACCGCCAATCGAGCTGATATGACAGCGGATATAATCAATCAGCTTATTGTCGATCAACGGCTTCCACTCATTCACGTTAACGAACAGCTCGCCCATTGCGATCGGCGTGGAAGACTGCTGGCGCAACATTTTCAGCCACTCCGTATTCTCGGGAGCAACCGGATCTTCAAGGAAGAAAAGCTGATAAGGCTCCAGCGCTTTAGCCATATGAATGGCATTAATCGGCGTAATACGTTCATGGGCATCATGGAGTAGCTCAATGCTGAAACCCAGTTTATTACGCAGATGATCAAACAGACGCGGAATGCTTTTCGCATAGGCTTCCGGATCAAAATAGATCCCCGGGGCTTTGGTGCGAGGCGAGCGCTTGGGTTGAATATTTTTCGCTTTCACCATGCGATTGGCAATCAGTCGCAGGTCATCAGTACCGGCACCGCCGTACATGCCCATCTGGCAGCGAATATACTGGTAGCCTTCTTCCATTTTGGCGCGAGCGCTGTCTTCCACTTCAACTTCATCGGCGCCATCGGTGTGCACATAGAGCGCAATACCGTCGCGACATTTCCCACCCAGCAGTTCATAAACCGGCAGGCCAGCCTGTTTACCTTTGATATCCCATAGCGCCATATCAATGCCGGAAAGGGCATTATTCATTACCGGACCATTGCGCCAGTAGCCACTCACTGCGGCGGACTGCCATATATCTTCTATTCTGGCGGGATCTTTGCCAATCAGAAACGGGGCAAGGTACTCATCAATGGCACTTTGTACGGCGTAAATGCGCTGGGTAAAGGTGGCGCAACCCAAACCGTACAGTCCGGGCTCATTAGTTTCAATTTTAACCACCACCAGATCGATGCCGCCCGGCGCAGTCAAAATTGTTTTTACATTGGTGATGAACAGATTGCTCACACTAGCTCCTTATTATTCAGAACATTAACCGCACCGTACTCATCTCTGCTACGCAGGGTTTAATGGTATGTTGTCATACAACATTGCCTTTCTATCATAAATTTATCCGGCTTGAATTCTGCACTGCTATTTTTGTGACGGCGATCTAATGAAACGTCTCAGGCTAAATGCATTGTTTTTATGTCTATTAAATACAATGATTTGATGTATTTTTCTGTTAAGCATTTGTGATATGTGCCTCATAAATACGCTTTGTGTATTGATTTAATCTGTCGGCAAATTCACCTTAATAAGATAGTTGTCATACATATTTAAAGGTGGATTATGACTGCAATGTTCGATCTGACTGGTAAAACGGCTTTGATAACGGGGTCCTCCCGCGGCCTGGGGTTTGCCTACGCCGAAGCATTAGCCGCTGCCGGGGCAGACGTTATTTTGAACGGCACGCGTGAAGCGGTGCTGAACGAGGCCGTTGAACAGCTTAAAAATAAAGGCTATCGCGTCTCCGGCCGGGTGTTTGATGTGACCTGTGAAAGCGCGATAGAGCAGGTGTTCGCCAGTCTGGATGAGCAGGGCATCGCAGTCGATATCGTAATAAATAATGCCGGGATCCAGTACCGCAAACCCATGCTGGAGCTGGAGCTGGAAAACTGGCAAAAGGTGATTGATACCAACCTCACTAGCGCCTTTCTGGTTTCGCGCGCGGCAGCCAAACGCATGATTGCCCGCGATCGGGGCGGCAAAATCATCAATGTCGGTTCGTTGACCAGCCAGGCGGCCAGGCCAACCGTTGCACCTTATACCGCTGCCAAGGGCGGCATTAAGATGCTGACCTGCTCAATGGCGGCCGAATGGGCGCAGTTTAATATCCAGACCAATGCGATTGGGCCGGGATATATCCTGACAGACATGAACAGTGCGCTGGTAGACGATGCCCGGTTCGACAGCTGGGTGAAAAGCAGTAACCCTTCGCAGCGCTGGGGACGGCCAGAAGAAGTGGCCGGTACGGCCGTTTTTCTTTCATCGCCTGCCTCAGATTATATCAATGGTCAGATTATCTACGTGGATGGCGGCTGGCTGGCCGTGCTGTAAGCGTTATTGACCCGGAAGAGGAAAAACATGTGCACAGCATAATGACGCATGCCTGCGTGGCAAAGGGCAAAAAAGAGATCGCGGTTGAGCAGCGCGAACTGAAGTATTCGGATGATGATGTCGTTGTTCAAGTGGAGTGCGGCGGCATCTGCGGCTCGGATATTCATTATTACCATGAAGGACGTGCCGGATTATCCGTGATTAAGCAACCGCTGGTGATAGGTCACGAATTTGTGGGGCGGATTTTCCAGGCGCCGGCAGCATCAGGGCTAGAACCGGGACAAAAAGTCGCGATTAATCCATCACAGCCATGCGGTCAGTGTGAGTATTGTCGGGCAGGTAAACAGAATGCCTGCGCCACCATGCGCTTTATGGGGAGCGCCCAGTTCACTCCGCACGTGAATGGTGGATTTGCACAATATGTCGTGGTGCCTGCGAAGCAGTGCGTGGCTTATGATGAGCAGGTTCCGGCCAGCGTCATGGCCGTTGCTGAGCCTACCGCCGTCGTGATCCATGCGCTCAACGTGGCAGGCAGCATCGTCGGGAAAAGGGTGCTGGTGATGGGCGCGGGCCCCATCGGCGCCTTAGCGATTGCCGCCGCAAGCGCTTCCGGCGCGGCAGAGATCGTGGCGTTCGATCCGAGCGAGCGCTGCCGCCGCATCGCGGTAGAAATGGGGGCTGATGCGGCAGTGGATGCGAGCGATCGTGCCGCCGTTGCCCGCTACGGTGAAAATCGGGGATATTTCGACGTTACGCTGGAAGCCAGCGGAGCCGAAGCAGCGATTGAATCCAGTATTCTGGTTACGCGGCCGGGCGGCGTTGTGGTTCAAATTGGGATGGGAAAAAGTCCGCTTAATTTCCCGGTAGCGCAGATGCTGGTAAAAGAAATTAGCTGGAAAGGCTCCTTCCGTTTTATCGATGAATTTGATGTGGCGGTTAAATGGCTGGAAAAAGGCATTATCGATCCGCGTCCGATTCTTTCCGGCAATTATGCCTATCACGATATTGAAGCGGCATTAAAGGCGGCCAGTGATAAAACACAACATTCAAAAGTATTAGTTCAGTTTTCATAAAATATCTCAGAACCTGTAGTTATTACTCTGGCTTAAAACATCGGTGATTGTCGCGGGTGAAGAGATCCTCACGCTCCGCGTAAGCGGCACTCGCCTGTCATTTAGTCGCCTGTTAACGCATCGTCGACCTCAGGGTGAAAACATGAGTCATTTAAATACCAACACCACAGAACGTAATACCTCTGATCTGGTCCGGGCATCCGTATCAGGATGGCTGGGTACAACGTTAGAATTTATGGATTTCCAGCTCTATTCTCTTGGTGCGGCATTAGTTTTTCATGAAGTCTTTTTTCCCGAACAGTCGGGTGCGATGGCGCTGATTCTGGCAATGGGAACCTACGGTGCAGGTTATATCGCGCGAATCGTCGGCGCCGTTTTTTTTGGGAAAATGGGCGACCGTGTTGGCCGAAAAAAAGTCCTGTTTATCACTATCGCCTTAATGGGCGTTTGTACCACCTTAATTGGCGTATTACCCACTTACCAGCAGGTGGGTATTTTAGCGCCCTTGCTGCTGGTGGCGCTGCGTATTATTCAGGGATTAGGCGCCGGTGCAGAAATATCGGGTGCCAGCACTATGCTGGCTGAATATGCACCCAAAGGGAAAAAGGGCATTATTGCCTCGCTGGTTGCCATGGGCACCAACTGCGGCACGTTAAGTGCAACCGCCATCTGGGCGGCTATGTTCTTTTTCTTCACCAATGACGAAGTCATTGCCTGGGCATGGCGCATTCCTTTCCTGGCCAGTTTCGTCGTGATGGGATTTGCTATCTGGCTGCGCTTCAACCTGAAAGAAAGTCCGGTGTTTGAAAACGTTGCCGAATCTGCCACCGTCAAGCCCCACGATCAGCCGGCACAGTCTGTTTTCCAGTTAATCAAAGGCAAAGCCTTCTGGATTGCTACCGGGCTGCGATTTGGTCAGGCGGGTAACTCGGGCATCATCCAGACCTTTCTGGCGGGTTATATGGTTCAGACGCTGTTGTTCAATAAGGCGGTTCCCACCGATGCCATCATGGTGAGCTCGGTAATAGGATTTATGACAATTCCTCTTATCGGCTGGCTCTCAGACCGGATAGGGCGCCGTATTCCTTACCGCATTCTGACGCTGGGCTCGATTATTCTGGCTTATCCGATGATTTCACTCATCGTCGATAACGCGCAGGCGGTGAGTACCATCATGGTTTGCCTGATCGTCATTCACAATATCGCAGTGTTGGGCCAGGCGGCGATTGAAGGGATCACCATGGCAGAGATGTTTGGTTCCAGAAACCGTTTCGCGCAAATGGCCATCTCTAAGGAGATCGGTGGGCTGTTTGCCACTGGCTTAGGGCCGCTCCTGGCCGGTATTTTCTGCCAGCTCACGGGCACCTGGTATCCGATTGCGATCATGCTGATCGGCTATTCCTGTATCGGCCTGCTGGCTTCACTGATAATGCCAGAGGTGGTGGATCGGGATCTTACCGCAGAGGCCGATGCCTCGGGCGGCGTGCCGGATGGTTGTCATCCTGTTGCCCCCTCGATCCGGGCAGGAAGCGGCGAGTAAGGCAAGGTTGAACCCTGTCTGTCACTGCGTTAGCGCAGGACTTTGCTGGAAAGGATAAGATAGAATGGCGTCATGTAGGACATCATATGAGAAGGTGTTGTGAGCATAAAATCCATTCAGAAACAGAACGTCGTTAACGAAGTGTTCGAGCAAATTAAGGCGAAGCTACTGGACGGTAGCTGGTCCGCAGGCACGCGTTTACCTTCTGAAGCGGAGCTGACGCACTCTTTTAATGTCAGCAGGGTCAGTATACGCAGCGCGGTGCAGCGCCTGCGCGATCTGGGTATCGTGATTACCCGTCAGGGCAGCGGCAGTTACGTGTGTGAAGACTTTTCGCCACAGATGCTTAATCACAATGCCAGACCGTTAATGCATCTGAGCCGGGAAGCCTTTAACGACATGATGGTTTTTCGCCAGACCGTCGAGTTTAAATGTGTTGAGCTGGCAGTGGAACATGCCACAGAAGAGGATATTGGCCTGCTGGAGCAGGCGCTCAATAACATGCTTATTAATAAAGGCGATTATAAGAAATATTCGGAAGCGGATTACGAATTTCATCTGGCGATTATCCGCGCCTCTCATAACAGCGTGTTTTACAACGTGATGAAGTCAATCAAAGATATTTATTACTATTATCTTGAAGAACTGAATCGCTCACTGGGCATTACGCTTGAAAGTGTTGAGGCGCACATCAAAGTCTTTATGGCGATTAAAAACCGCGATGCGTCCTCGGCGGTACAGGTGCTGAATGAGGCGATGAAACATAACGTGGTCGCCATCGATATGATTAAAAAAGAAGAGGGGGAATAGGCTGTTTCGCGCTGCGGGAACGCGAAAAAAGCCACCCCTTCTGCAGGCTGAGGAAAACAGGATTCACCGTGACAGGCTTCTTATTGCCATTGCCCTGCTGGTCCGTTTTATCGCCAGTAACGCGCTGGTCTGGGTCATGAGCACGTAGCGATCCAGCATTCTGTAAGAAATGAGGGCGAAGCGGCAGGTTAGCCATAGGGCTCTTCCGACGTGAGTGGTGAAGTTAACTGTGGCAGAATAAACAAGGGAGCCAGTGGACCGGGCTCCCTCTTCAATCAATGCAGGCAGCACTGCTTGTATTTTCTTCCGCTGCCGCAGGGGCAGGGATCGTTGCGGCCCGGCTGTTTTTCCGCAGTGACCGGCTGCTGCACCTGAGGAATCGCTTCGGGCTGTGAGATCCAGTAATCATGAAGCGCCAGGGCGGCAGGGCGGATAGCATCAATGCTGCTTTCCATTTCTTCAGGCGTGAGCGCATCAACCTTTTCCAGATTCTCTTCTGTGCCGTGCAGGGCGATGGCGTCCAGTGAGTCCTGGAGTTCAGCAGGGAGTGCAGACCAGTCGGTTAAGGCCACGCCGCGCATATAGCCGTAGCACCACTCTTCAACGACGGTAAATTCCAGACCTTCCATTTCGCGCACGCCAAACAGGGGTTCAAACTGTTCTGGAAACTCAGACAGGCGGTCAGCAATGTCATTCATGTGCTGGAAACTGAGTTCCATAAAGCGCGTCATTTCGCGCTCATTACTCCATTTGGGAATATGCTTTTCGCCGCCCCAGAGCGCGACCAGCCAGCGGCTTGGCTCTACCGTCGTCGGACCTGAAAGCACGGCAGTAAGCAGGCCATCCAGTTCTGAAACATCAAGAATCGACGCTTCACTACCGTATTTTTCCAGCATATCTTCGAGCCATTGCAGCTCTTTTTCGCTTAACGGGCCTTCTTTCATGGGATATCTCCGAACGTGTCTGGTGCAGCAGAAAATTTACTGCGTGTAAAAACGCGCAGTGTACACGCTTATTGCGCTGATGGCAGTGTCGTCGGGTTGCCCTGAACGGCAGCGGACTCAGCAGAGGCATTACCAGGCCTGCTATGTTACTCTTCGCGGCCTGCAATACGTTTTCCTGCACGATCGTGGCTATATCAGGCGCCAACCTGCTTCGTTTCCCTTACGTGTGTCCTGCCAGGGGTGACATCCTTCAGTAGGAAACGATGACCAGAAGCATAAAGATTTGGCTAATCTGTGTCGATATAGGCACAGCGGAATAATCCCCCGGCATGATGCTGATATGAACGTTCGTCAGTGCCTGATAACAACAATAAAATGGGCGCGAGGACGTGACCAGAAAAGAGTATTCACCCCAGAGGTTACACCGCCTGTTGAGCGGATGCGGGCACCTGTTTAGACGCAGTGCAGTTCTGATGATAAGCGCGCTGTTATTGGCTGCCTGCGGCACGCTGTCGCAGACCTCTGCGCCAGCAGGCGACAAGCTTTATCTGACGCACAGCGATTTTCATGACAACCTGGACGATCTGGTGCGCCATTATATGCAGCGTAAACAGGTGTCCGGCATCAGTATTGCAATTATCCATCATCTTAATCCCACCTTGTTTTACAGCGCGGGTGTCACCGATGACGTACATCGCTATCCGATTACGCCTGAAACCTTATTTGCGCTCGGCTCACTGAGTAAAGGCGTAACCGCAGAGGTGATTATTGAGTTGGTTAACGAAGGCCAACTGCACTGGAGTGACACGCTGGCCGATTTGTTGCCCTCTGACGTCAGATTGAGCCAAGATGCACGTCAAATCACGCTATTACAGTTAGTGACCCATACCTCGGGTTTGCCGCGTCAGGATATGGATTTGCCGATGTTTATGCAGTTTATGGGCTATCTGCGCAGCGGTCAGAACTTTTATGGCAACCTGGATAGTGATGACGTTCTGGAATACCTGGCGGATTTTTCTGCGCCGCGTCAGCGGGGAGCGCAATACTCTAACCTTGGCTATGCGCTGCTGGGCTATATTTTGCGTGAACGCTGCCATAGTGATATTGAAACGCTTGCCCACCAACGGATTTTCCGACCGCTGGGAATGAACAACACCAGCTTTGTGCCTGAGCGTTTAAGCGGTTTTTCCACACGGGCGTTAGGGCATGCTGGCGATCAGCCAAAGCTTATCCCGCGCGGTGATCTCACCCCGGACTGGCGTTTCCAGCGTAATATGGTCGCGGCGGGCAGTCTTTACAGCAACGCACGGGATCTGAGCGTCTATCTGCGTGCACATCTCACTGCGGGCAGCGATCCGGCGCGTAATCGTGCCTTTGCTGAGATCAATAAAGGCGTGTATCAGCAGGGCGCACAGACGCAGAATATCGCCTGGGTTACAGACAGGCTGGCAGGAAGGAACATTACCTATCAGGTCGGCTATATTGGTGGTTATTCCGCTTTTATCGGTTTTGACAAGCAGGCAGGCAATGCCATCGTGGTACTGCAAAACGCGTTTAACTGGAGCAACTATCTTGGTATCACATTGTTGCTTAACCTGGCAGAGAAAGACAGGTAAGGTGTAGGTTGGGTCCAGAATGAGTCGTGATTCCTTACACTTACCTTTATGAGTGACGGAACCGCAGCCCTGTTTAGATTGTCTTCAGAGTAGTCTACTGTTATTAAAATCAATTCAATGTGGAAATTATTATGCGCAGGACTCAAATTGCTTTTATTTCAGCTGGTTTACTGTTCGGCTCGCTGAGCCTGATCCCCGCCGCTCAGGCTGCGGGTGAAACCACCGACAATGTGCCACCGCCGCCGCAGATTCAACCGGCCAATCCAACCGCTCAACCTGGCGATAACAACGCGCAGCCCGGTGCTGCAGCACCTGCCCAGCCGCAGGCGCCGATGAGTTCTGACTCTAACGACGGTATTACCCCAACAACGCCTTCGCAGTCAGCAGGCAATCCAGGTAAGCCAAATTACGATCTCAGCACCATTATCATTGATTATAAAGAGCATAAAATCGGTGATACCGTGCCTGATAAGTACCGCAGCAAGACTTACACCATCACAGAGTGGCAGAAACGTAATTTGCCTGCGCCTCAGCCAGATACCCACTGGGCTTATATCAATGCCAATTACATTCTGATTACTAACGACACCGGTAAGATCGTTATGGGTAAATCCGGCGATATCTTCTTCCGCGGATAGTCCTGCGGCGCTTTGTTAGTTATCTCTTCTTTCAACGGCCGCGTTAAGCGGCCGTTTTCTATTTCTGTCTTTTTTATCAGTGATGACTTCTCAACGTGTTTGCAACATGGCAACGTGTTTTTATTCACTGCAATGGAGAAGGCATGATGTCGCAACACGTCAATCAGTATGGTCAACCTGTAGGGCAATCCATGCCCGACTGGCAGCCACGTCCCTTACCTCAGCGTGAGGTGCTTCAAGGTCAGGTTTGCCGTCTGGAGCCCTTTAGCGTGGCTTCGCATGCTGAAGCACTCTGGCAGGCCTGGTCGCTGGCAGAAGATGGCCGTGACTGGACCTATCTTTCTGATGGGCCGTTTAATGATGAAGCCGCCTGGCTCACCCATGCTGCTACGATGGAGGCGAGTCAGGATCCGTTGCATTTCAGCGTCATTGATGTTGAAACCGGTAAGGCCGTCGGAACGCTATCGCTGATGCGTGTTGATGCGCAAAATGGGGTGATGGAAGTGGGATATGTCACCTTTTCCCGATTGCTAAAGCAAACAAGAATGGCGACCGAAGCGCATTTTCTTCTGATGCGTTATGCCTTTGAGCAACTGGGCTACCGGCGTTATGAATGGAAATGTGACAGCTGTAATCTGCCTTCGCGTCGGGCCGCGCTTCGGCTGGGATTTCGCTTTGAAGGTGAATTTCGTCAGGCCCGCGTTTATAAAGGCCGCACGCGCGATACAAGCTGGTTCTCAATCATCGACAGTGAATGGCCAGCTGTTAAAAATGGGCTGGAACGCTGGCTGGCAGAGGCTAACTTTACAGCCGACGGGCGACAGCGTGAAAAGCTGGAAACTCTGCGAGGTTAAGGCCTGAAGCGCGGGTAACGGCTCAGGCAAGCACATATTTAATGGTCGCCATAAGCAACGTGGTGGTCATGATCATCAGCAGACGCTGTACCCAACGCATATCGTTTTTTAAACTCCCGACGTCGGTCTTGAGTACGCTGACATCCGTTTTGAGCTCGGCGACGTCGGTCTTGAGTACGCTGACATCGGTCTTGAGCACGGCAACGTCCGTTTTGAGTACTCTGACGTCTGCCTTGAGTTCATCCACATCGGTTCTGAGGCACGACTCCGTTTTCTTCAGTTGCGTGCTTAGCGAAAAGATATGCTGATTCTGACGCTGAAAAGCCTGCATGACATCAGCACGGGACAGCGCATTGTCCTGCTTTAATGCCGAAAAAATATCCACCATCGCTTCTGCCTGGCGATCGTTGATGCCTGCGCGCTGTAAACGTTTAAACGCTTTGTGTGTATTCATCATGGTGAGTGTCATTCAAGAGCCTTCCCGATTCATCACGTTATTTGAATATCATGTCAGGAGAGCCGGTCTGGTCACAGAAGATAAAAAACATATTGCGAAATAAATTCCATTATATCAATTAGTTAAACGCGTAGTTTTCATCTTTTTGCGGGGTGGGCCGCAAAAAAAACGTTGTCAGTTAGCCTCTTTTACACAGCCCGCTTACCAGGCAGTGTAAAAGGTGGGGGCTAACCGTCATCGTGAATAAACATCAGGGAACGGGGACAACCTTTAACGTAATCAGACCGATGCCGAGTTTGCGTGGGTCCTGACCTGCGATGTTGTTAAGATTGCTGAGTTGCGGCTCTGGTGGGGTAAACGTTAACCGATGGCTTCCGCGGGTGTTATCAAAACGCAGCGTCTGGGTTGATGCTTCTTCTCCCAGCATCAGGGGCTGTTTTGTGTCGCCTACCTGCACCCTTGTGGGTCGGTGCGCATTTGGGCCATAGGCGCGAGCGGTAATCACCAGATCAAATCTGGCGGGCAAAGGGTTAACGAATTCTATGGTCACTTCCGGGGCAAGATTGGCGTTTGACCAGCGGCCCCAGTTTTCCGTACGGGAAAGGCCGCTGAACTGCTTCACGCTTGCGGGTGCGCCGGGAACCGCGAACAGAAAGCTGTCGGCATCATAACGAATCGCATTATCGTCGATGCGCAGCTGCGCCACGGCATGTTGATAGTTTGCATCGTTCTGGGGGCCTGCCGGGAACTGCACCTTTCCTTTCCACAGGGGGCTATCCATACGCATGACGGAGGGATGGCCCGCGAGCTGGCCCATTGCCAGGCACCAGTCGCTGGACAGGGCCAGCGCCGGTTGCCAGATACGGGCAATTTTAAAGCAGCGATCGACCCAGACAAACTTTTCCGCCGAGGTAAAGTCGGCCAGCTGATAACGTAAAGGCGCCGAATATTCCCCCTCAGGCAGTGGCTCTACATGCTTCTCCGTCACCCGCAGCAGAATGGGCAAGGCAAAGCTGGCCCCGGAAAAGCTGAGCGTATTTTTCGTCTGATCCAGCGTGATGCTGTCGATCTTTTTGGGAAAGTTCCACAGCTGAATGATATCGGCTTTCCAGCTCAACACTTTGGTTTTCATATCCTCAAACTGGCTCGACAACGACACTGCAGACAGGCTGCTACGTCCCAAACCTATCGCATTGTCGCCGCCCAGAATATCCAGTAACGTCGCGCCGTTATCCAGCGTACTGCGTTTCATATCTATCACTTCTGCCTGCGGTTGATCGCCACGGATCACCATAAACAGATCGTGACGAGGACGCTTGATCAGAAAGGGATGCGCCGTGTTGTTCATGGCCAGATGATCGGATGCCACCACAATCACGGTATTCTTAAACCAGGGAGAAGCCTTAATACGGGCAATCAGGCGTGCGATATGCTCCTGCGAGCAGGATACGGCGCTGAACGACTGATTTGGCTTGCCCGCATAGCTGTAACTTTTGCGCTGGCAACTTCGGGAAATAAACCCATCAGGATGATGCGTATCCACCGTGAGCGCAAACAGCGCAAAACGTTTCTGCTGGCGCGAAAGTGCCTCATAGGTTTCAAACACCTCGTCCAACACGGTATCGTCGTAATAACCCCAGTTGTTGCGGTAGGTGGGATCGCTAACCTTGTCTTTGAGTTCCTGTGAACCGTACAGGCGCGCAGGGTCAAAGCCGTGAGAACGTAAAAAGACATCTTTACCCGCAAAGCGCAGGTCAGCGCCCTGAATAAACCAGTTTTCATAACCGGAATTTTTTAAAATATCGCCCAGGCAAACGTTCTGTGGGTAAAAACTGGAAAGGGAGGCGGAAGCATTTCCGTCGAAAGGGGCAAAAAGCGGGATACCGCACATCGATGCGACCATACCGGCAATGGTGTAATCCGTGCCGGGAAGCTGCTCGGTCTGGGTGAAGTCGATGCTTTGCTCTTTTTCCCGGCTGAGTTCGGGAGCCAGCTCAGGGAAGGCAATCGGGTCGAAATAGGTCCGCTCCAGGCTTTCAGCATAAATATACACCACGTTAAGTGCGGGCTGCGCAATGCGCTTTTTCGGGACTTTATAGACGGTGGCAAAGTCGGAGTTTTCGCGCAGTGAGTGCGAGGTAATGAGAGAACTCACTTGCTGAAAGGCTGGCGTTGTTTGTACCGCGCCTGCGGCACAGGCAAAAGCCACCAGGCTCCAGCCTGAATGAAAGGGCCGCTCACGGCGGCGCAGCAGCCATGACAGGGCACAAAACAGTAAAAACAGCACGATGACCAGCCCAAGGGCGGGCACAACGTATTTACTCAGGCCGGCACCGGTGAGGCTGTTCGTTAAGGTATACACTACAGCGTCAGTAATGCCGTCGCCGGTAAAATAATTACTGGCGAACAGCGTGGCGTTGAGCAGCACGAACAGCATTAACAAGCACAAGGTGAGGGAAAACCAGATTCTGCTTCGGCCTGCTTTACAGGAATAAACAGCAATCGCGGTCAGAAAAAGTATCACTGACACGAATTCAGACAACGTCAAATCCTCTTATCGTATGAATATGTCTCTTATCAACAGGGGGACATTCCATGGATTTTTGACTCAATCTATAGTGGCTGTCATCAGGCTGCAACATCTCTGCGCAGATTTGGCTGCAGACTCACAGTACAGTCAATTCGACGTTAAACAGGGGCGAAGTGCCCGGCGATTTCTAATGAAACGGCCGGGCAGGGGGCGGATTACGCGCGTTGTTCCTGCGGCGCTGAAAGTCTGGCGGGAGAGGATGGGCTGTCGTGCATCGCTTCTCCGACCAGGCTGGCACGATTGTAAAAGCGTAACCGCAGGTTAAAATCGAGGTGCGCGCGCGCACTGTCACTGAGCCGGATGACCGGCGGCGGCGTGAGCGGACGCTGCTGAAACAGAACAGAGCGCACACAGGCATCGTTGCTGCCAGCATGCACCTGCTGATAATAGCCGACGCTGGCTTCCGCTTTACGTAACCTGGTATTAACCCGACGATGCTCATCCATAGCCAACTGATGTGCCAGCGCCGTGAGTTCGTTACCGGGGTTGCTGAGATTCTGTTGCACTGCAGGGAAATCACTGCGTTTCATTAACTCCAGCAGATAGTTTTGTCTCCCCACGTATTTTACCGGGGCCAGTTGTTTCAGCCATTCACGAATAAAGGGGTTTTGAGCAGGCGCCGCGATAAAGCCGGTTTCAATCATCGGTCTGAGTGGGTTAACCGTGTTTTGCTGACGATAATATCCCAGCACATCCATGGGGCGGTCGCTTTGGGCCTGATGGACCCAGGCAAGATCCTCGAACAGCAACGTGTTGCAGTCGATGCTGATGCCACCGTAACGTAATAATAGCTCCAGCCGGATGATGTCGCTTTTTAGCTGCGGAGTCAGATCGGAAGAGACAAATTGCACATCCGGCAGCCACTGTCCCAGCGTCTGAGGGGTAAGCAGGTGGATCTCATGATCCGGATTATCACGGCAAATTTTACTGGCGTTAAGGGCAACGGAAGCAGGTAGCCGGTCGCCGGGCCAGTACAGCCAGACTTTTTTAGCAATGGCAGGCAGGGTCTTAGGTACGGATTCCAGCAGCACGTCCTGTTCCAGCGTAGGATCGTATTCAGGCGCGCTTACGGCCCGGTGTTGTTTAATCGTCCACAGCATGCGGCTGGTGAAAGCAAGTTTTTCCCATTGACGCCAGAGATGATGCAAGGAACGGCGGTGTGAATTCATGTTTCACCTGTTATTTTGATTATAGTGTTTATGCCAGTCGGCAAAATAAGGGCTTAAGCTGTCATCCCGTATATAAACCGCCATAAACGCAGACATGCTGCGCTGCGCAATTTTTATTGTATTTCCCTGGTGATGGTTCAATGGCGAGCCACGACAGTTTCTGTGCACATGCGTGACGTGAGCGGCCGCGACTCATTTATTTAATAGAACACAATTCAACAATTCGCTATTCCTGATGGAAACTTTAGGATAAAACGGAAATAAGCCTTCGCCTGAAATAAAAATAAATATTTATTTACGCTAATGTTTTATTCCGCTATGGCAATATCTTTATATCGACAGAGGGGGCGTTTTTCTGTCGTGAAACCGATAAACAGTGCGCGAGTATGAGAATCAGTGCGGAATTGAGATAAGTGAAATATTCAGCATGATTAATGAATTTACAGATGTGCGCAGCCTGACAGTCATTGTCTACGCTTTAGCTATACAGACGAAAAGGAGATGACATGCCGTTTGAATCTCGAGGATTACTGGCGATTGACAGGCAAACCAGACGGGCGCTGTTTCTCGATCCTGACACCTTTGACGTCAGCCAGGCCGTGGACGTTGTCCCAACGCGACTGCACGAGCTTTTGATGCTCGCGCCCTGGGAAAAGGCTTTTCTCCCTCTGTACGGTGACGATATGCAAGGCGATGCGCCTCATCCTGGCCATAAAGTGGCGGTCATTGATTTACGACAGCGGGCGATTAATGACTATATCGACCTCTCACCGTCACAAGCGCCGCACAGCGGTCAGTTAGGGCGCGACGGCAAAGTGTATCTGTGCTGTGAAAATCCTACTGTCGTGGTGGTGATCGATCCCCTTACCCACCGCGTTGAAAAGACGATTCCCATTCCACTTGATAATACCCATCGCCTGACGCTTTCACCCAGCGGCCGCAAGCTCTTTACCGACAATGAGCAGGATGCCACCATTACCGTCGTCGACCTGTGCGAAGCGGAAGGGCGAGTCATTGATACCATCCTGATGCCCGGCCCGGTTTCAGGCCTTACTGCATCACCCAGGCATCCCTATCTCATCGCCAGCGCCGCCGATGTGCCGCTGCTCTATGTCGTCGATCGCCAGAGCCATCGAATCCGCCAGCGTCTGGCGCTTCCTGGCCATCAACAGCCCTGTCAGAAGGTTCGCTTTAGTCCGGATGGCGAGTATCTGATGGCGATCGGGCACCAGGAACCCATCGTCACGCTTTTTGATGAATTACTGAATCCTTTGGGGCATATAGCGCTGACTCACCAGCCGCTGGATGGCTGTTTCAGTCCGGACAAGAAACGGCTATTGATCACCCATGATGATAACCGGACGCTGAGCGTCATTGATCTGGTACAGAAAACCGTTCTTGCGACAACCGAGGTGGGGGCTGGCTACGAAACGCTGAGCTACTTTCAAATTGGTTAAATAAAGGGGCGATGGTAGATGGCCGAACTCCAGTGGCGGCTGCTGGCGTGTTTTTCCGCCTGCCAGCCGCGCTTACGCAATTCACGGGCAATCATCTTGTTCATAATGCCGTGCCCCAGCAACAAAACCGTACCCTGCTGCGACAGGGCGATCAGCCGATCGGCGGCACGCGAGGCGCGGGCGCGCGCATGCTGCAGCGACTCGGTCTCCCCGGCATAGCCACAAAACCACATGGCGCGCAGGATGGCCTGCCAGACAAAGGTGGGTAACTGAATGCGATCAGCCCGGAGCAAAGGAATACCGACTTCACTGAACAGCGCATCAACGTGATGGGGATGCAGTCCGAGGCGCTCCAGCGAAGAGTGGGCGCGGGGTAGAGGACTGCAGACCACAACCGCCGCTTTTCTGGCGATGCTGATGCTGCGATCGGGCGGGCCATCGCTCACCAGTGACAGATCATAGGCTTCACACCAGTCTGCCAGTCCCTGTGCGCTTAAACGTCCGGCAAAAGGGTGGTCAGGTTTACCATGTCGCATCAGGATAATGGTCATAATGATTTAACGGCGTTCTCCGGTTTATGCGCCAGTCAGGTATATCTGAGGATGCGGTATGTGGCAATCGCTGCCTGTGCTGTCATCAGGCAGTCACACCAATGTGCGACAACATCAGGCGATGAAAGGGTCAGACAGCCAGTTTGGCTTAATGTTAAAAGAAAAGTGCCTCTGGTTCCGGTGTATGCTGTTTTTTTGTGCGCCGGGTCGGGATTAACCGCCTGATTTTGCGCTTAAAATGGCATATTAATGAAGCTTGATAGTGAAGGAAATCTAACAAATTTTCTCAAAGGCTATTGATTTATCTACGCGCGTAGATACACTAGCTTCCAGTGATTGCTCACGGTGCTCGATGCACGGTAGGCCGATCGAGGATCAAGTTACATTCGCCAGATTAATACGACCGCTGAAATATACAGCGGCGAAGCTCGCGATACTGCGGATTCCAACACCAGGGAATCTTTAACTTTCCTTTCATCATGGTTAGCCAACTGAATGTCGCCACCGGGGCGTTCTGCTCGTAGTCAGGGAACCGTCTCTCGGAATGGCATTTATCGATCTGCATATTTTCAAGGGACAGCGTTTATGACGGCACAGCACTCCGTTACGCAGCAGGCAGCACAGCCTTCCACCTCCGCCGCTGATGAGCGGTTTACTACCCCAGCCGGCCGCAAAGATTTTTGGCGCGCGACGGTTTCATGCTGGTTAGGGACGGCAATGGAGTACGCGGATTTCGCACTCTATGGCCTCGCCGCCGGCATTATCTTCGGTGATGTTTTCTTTCCTGAACAAACCCCCGCCATGGCGCTGCTTGCCAGCTTTGCAACCTGGTCGGTTGGATTTGTTGCCCGCCCTATCGGCGCGTTATTTTTTGGCTGGCTGGGCGATCGAAAAGGTCGCAAAGTCGTCATGGTAACCACCATTATTCTGATGGGCGCATCCACAACCCTAATCGGCTTGATTCCCAGCTACGCCTCCATTGGCATCTGGGCGCCTGCCTGTCTGGTTCTGCTACGTTTCAGTCAGGGGTTTGGCGCAGGCGCTGAGCTTTCCGGCGGAACCGTGATGCTGGGAGAATATGCGCCGGTTAAGCGGCGTGGCCTGGTGTCTTCCGTTATCGCCCTCGGCTCTAACAGCGGCACGCTGCTGGCATCGCTTGTCTGGCTGCTGGTGGTGCAGATGGATAAACAAAGCCTGCTGGAATGGGGATGGCGTATTCCCTTCCTGAGCAGCGCCGTCATTGCCCTTGTGGCACTTTGGATCCGCCGCAACCTGCGGGAAACCCCGGTGTTCGAGCGCAAGAAAGCGCAACTGGAAGCGGAGCGGGCGAACCTTATCGCCACGCAGCATCAGACGGTTGATACGCGCCCCTTCTTTCAGCGTACCCGTGCTTTCTGGACCATGGTCGGCTTACGTATTGGCGAAAACGGTCCCTCTTATCTGGCGCAGGGTTTTATCGTCGGGTATGTCGCTAAGGTTCTGATGGTCGATAAATCCGTGCCGACCACGGCGGTCTTTATTGCCTCGCTGCTTGGCTTCCTGATTATTCCCCTGGCCGGCTGGCTGTCAGACCGCTTCGGTCGCCGGGTCGTTTATCGGGTTTTTTGCCTGTTGCTGATGATTTATGCCTGGCCAGCCTTTACGCTGCTGGATACGCGCGAACCTGCGATTGTTATCCCGGTTATCGTGGTGGGCATGGCGCTGGCTTCTCTGGGCATCTTTGGCGTCCAGGCGGCCTGGGGCGTGGAACTGTTTGGCGTGAACCACCGTTATACTAAGATGGCCGTGGCCAAAGAGCTGGGCTCGATTATTTCAGGTGGCACTGCACCTTTGGTGGCGGCGGCGATGCTGTCGTACACCGGGCACTGGTGGTCCATTGCGATCTATTTCTCTGCGATGGCTTCCATTGGTTTCCTGACTACCTTTGTGGCACCGGAAACGCGCGGGCGCGATCTTAATCTGCCAGAGGACGCCATCTGAATACGATGAAGTTACATGGCAAGCGGCATTAGATGAGGAGGGCGAAGTGGCGAAACCGGTAAAAACGACGGTCACGCGCAACGACGTGGCAAAAGCCGCAGGGACCTCGGTTGCCGTGGTCAGTTACGTCATTAATAACGGACCACGCCCGGTCGCGGATGCCACCCGTCAGCGGGTGCTTGCCGCCATCGAGCAAACCGGCTATCGCCCGAATGCCGCCGCCCGCGCCCTGGCGTCAGGCCACACCAAAACCTTTGGGCTGGTGGTGCCGAATATCAGCAACCCCTTTGTCGCGTCGATGGCGCACATGCTGCTGCAGGAGTCGCTCAATCACGGGCATGTAATGCTGCTTGGTGATGCAGGCGACGATCGCAAACGGGAGCTGGAGCTGATTCAGGGGCTACTGAATCGTCAGGTCGACGGCCTGTTTTATAACAGCGTGGATCGCCATCCTTTCATTGATATCATCACAGCCAGCGGGACACCGCTGGTTATGCTTGATCGGGTTGAAGCGCAGCCCGGGGTCAGCATGTTACGGGTGGATGAGCGACAAGCCGCCTTTCAGGTGTGCGCACATTTGCTGAGCCATGGTTATCAGCAGGTCGGCATGATTAGCGGACCGCTGGATATGCTCAATGCCCAGGATCGTATTCAGGGCTGGCGTGACGCGATGCAGGCGCACAATGTACAGATTGATGAATCACTGATTTTCCCCACCACCTATACCCGTGAGGGCGGTTATCAGGCAACGCTGCGCATGATAGCCAGCCAGAAGCTGCCCCGCGCGCTGTTTGCCAGTAACGAAGGCCAGGCCATTGGCTGTATCCGCGCCTTGAGTCAGCACGGCATTCGCGTGCCGAAAGATGTCGCGCTGGTCTGCTTTAATGGCACAGAACAGTCTGCCTATCACGTTCCGGCATTAACGACCGTGCGTCAGCCGGTAAAAGAGATGGCACGCTGCGCTATCCATATGTTGAAACAGTGGAATGGCGAGGCACGCATTGAATCGTTTCCACACCATCTTGAAATTGGTGAATCTTGTGGCTGTCGGCCATCACAGGCCAGAGTAAATAAACCAAATAATGAAAAGACTGATTATTGATTGTGATCCGGGGAATGGTATTGCAGGGGCGAACACGGATGACGGCCTTGCACTTTCTCTGGCATTAGCCTCACCAGGGCTGTCGTTAGAATTAATTACCACCGTAGCAGGGAATACGCCGAGTGATGTCGGTGCGCGGGTCGCCAAAGATTTGGTGACACGGCTGGGCTGTGCCGTGCCTGTCGTGCAGGGGGCCCGTCAGGCATTGTGTGAAGATCCCGGCCCCTGGCGCGCTGTGCTGGACAAGCGGGTTGAACAGCTCAATCTGCTGTCACTCTGGCAGGGCGTTCCTCAGCCTGCCATGTTAGAGGCCGATGCAACGGATGCCGCGCAGGCGATGGGGCAACTCATCTGCGATAACCCCGGCGAAATCACGCTGATTGCGATTGGCCCACTCACCAATGTGGCGCTGGCCATGCAGCGTTTTCCGGACATGGCGGAATCGGTGGCAGAGATAGTGATTATGGGCGGCGTTTTTGCGCTGGATGATTACATCAAAGACACCAATTTCGGCATCGATCCGGAAGCTGCTCATCAGGTATTACACAGCGGCGCCGCCATTACGCTGCTCCCCATGGATGTCACCACGCAAACGCTGCTGACTCAGGACGATCTGACGCGCATGACCTGTCGCGAACATCCGCTGACGCGCTTTGTGCATGACACCTTGCAGCCCTGGATCGACTACTCAATGCAAACCCGTCGCCTGGCCGGATGCTGGATCCATGATGCGCTGGTCGTCGCCTGGCTGCTTAATCAGCGCGTGGCATGGGGAACGGACTACCGTGTTGATATTGAGCTTCGTCCGGGCGCGACGCGCGGTAAAACCTGGCGCTATCGGCAACCACTGCGTCTGGACGTGGGTATTCCGCCTGACGCCGGCGCGCTGGTGCATGTGTTGCACAGTGTGGATAACGCGCTCCTGCTGTCAATCATTGAGCAGGCCTTTAACCACCTTCCCGAGTAAAACCCAGGCGATTCGTCGCCTGGATTCTCTGCCGTCAGACACGCTTTCTTACAGCCTGATCCACTGCCTGACAATTGCGCGGTACGCTCTCCTCTAGAACATGATGTATACATTTGATTAACAATTACATCACTCTCCGACAGCGGCCAGGAACGTTATGGGCGATGCGCCAGAGTGTCTCACAGAGGAGACGTGTATGCTTGACTGGACATCGACCCAGCGCAACGTTGCTTTCGCCTGTTTTGCCAGTTGGACGTTGGACGCATTCGATTTTTTTATTCTGGTGTTTGTACTGAGTAACCTTGCTCAGTACTTCCACAATTCTGTCACCGATGTGTCCGTCGCCATTATGCTAACGCTGGCGGTGCGCCCGATTGGCGCGCTACTGTTTGGGCGGATGGCGGAGAAATATGGCCGTAAGCCGATCTTAATGCTGAACATTGTCTTTTTCTCCGTGTTCGAACTGCTGTCTGCCTGGTCACCGACCTTCGCTGCATTTCTGGCTTTCCGCATTTTCTATGGTATAGCCATGGGCGGCATTTGGGGCGTAGCCTCTTCGCTGGCAATGGAAACCATTCCCGATCGCTCCCGCGGTCTGATGTCGGGACTTTTCCAGGCCGGCTATCCGTGCGGTTACCTGCTTGCATCCATCGTCTTTGGTTTATTTTTTGATGCGGTGGGCTGGCGCGGCATGTTCCTCATCGGGGCTGTTCCGATTCTGCTGTTACCCTTTATCTATTTCAACGTCCCTGAATCGCCCGTGTGGCTGGCGGCACGTGAGCGCAAAGAGAGCAGCGCACTGATGCCGATACTGCGCCAGCACTGGAAAATCTGCATCTACATGGTGCTGTTAATGGCCTGCTTTAACTTCTTTAGTCATGGTACGCAGGATCTTTACCCGACTTTCCTGAAAGTGCAGCACCAGTTTGATGCCCACACCGTGAGTATTATTGCCATCAGCTATAACATTGCCGCTATGCTGGGTGGCATCTTCTTCGGCACGCTGTCTGAACGTATTGGCCGCAAGAAAGCCATTATTATCGCCGCATTGCTGACGCTGCCGGTGCTGCCGCTGTGGGCCTTTTCCAGCGGTTCATGGGCTATTGGTCTTGGTGCCTTTTTGATGCAGTTTATGGTGCAGGGCGCATGGGGCGTGATACCGACTTACCTGAACGAACTGGTGCCGGGGAATGCAAGAGCGGTATTGCCCGGCTTTGTTTATCAGTTAGGTAATCTCATTGCGTCCGTCAACGCGACGCTGCAGTCACGTATTGCTGAAGCGCACGGTGGCAACTACGGGCTCGGTATGGCCATCGTAGCGGGAACCGTGGCCGTATTGATTTGTGTTTTTGTCGCCTTTGGCCGCGAAACGCGCGGAATTAAAATTTCCGGCGCGATGGCAAAGCAGACACATTAACGCGTTTCACAGACGTCTACCCATTTTGCCGCAGTAAGTTCAGCCATCTGCTGCGGCGAAATGCGTACGGCACTGTGAACCGCGCCCGCGGCGGGCAACACTTCATCAAAGCTTTTTAACGAGATATCACAATATACCGTGACCGGATTTTCCAGGCCAAAAGGGCAAACCCCGCCAACCGGATGCCCGGTCCAGTTGATCACTTCGTCCACGCTTAACATCCGCGCTTTGGCACCCAGGACGGCTTTGAGTTTGCGGTTGTCTAGCCGCGCATCGCCACGGGTCACCACCAGGATCACCTCATTCTTGACCTTGAGGGAAAGGGTTTTGGCGATTTGTCCCGGCGCCACACCGTGAACGCGAGCCGCCATTTCTACCGTTGCCGTACTGTAAGGCATCTCAATGATGTCGATTTCCGGCGCACGCTCGGCAAAAAACTGGCGTACAGACTCCAGGCTCATTTTTCTCTCCATGCTAATTGAAGGCGTAAAAATTGCCACAAGCCCGCAGCGGTGTAAACGAGAGAGAGAAAGAATAGGTAACAGAATGCATAGCGGCGAGAGGGCTGGGGAAGGGCGGAGGCAAAACGAGAGGGCGCTAAGGGGCTGGCACGGTTTTATCTCTTCCTGTTTTCACTAAGTGCCGCCGGATAACATGGCTATCCGGCACGCACTTATATGACGTCACTCGTCGCGGGGCTGGGAACACCGGGCAGATCTTCCCAGGCCAGAATCGTATTTCGCCCCCGATTTTTTGCGACGTATAATGCGCGATCAGCATTGGCAACGGCCTGATCAAATTCATTGTCGTAAATCGGCGCAATACCTGCACTAATGGTGACATGCGTCGAAACGCGCTCATTAAACAAATGGGGAATTTCCAGATTCACCACATATTGGCGAATTCTTTCCGCCAGCTTCATAGCGATTGATGCATTGACGTTGGTCATTAATACTAAAAACTCTTCTCCGCCGTAACGTGTTACCACATCGCGTGAGCGTACCGCATCGCGAATGGCAACCGAAACGCGTGCCAGCGCCTGATCACCCATCGCATGACCATAATTATCGTTGTAAGCCTTAAAGTGATCGATATCTAACAGCAACACATAATGACTGCCGACATGATTATCCAGAATGTTATCAAGGCGATTTTTCAGTCCGCGTCGGTTATATAAGCCTGTTAAGGGATCGAGCATACTGAGGTCGCTGAATGACTCTTTTTCTTCATACAATTGATACATTAAGCGCAGCGTAAAGTCTTCCGAACGGCGTCGCATCAGATGTTGCAATGAAAAGCCAATCAAGGGTAAGGCAATCGTCAATAAAATCAACGGCAGATGTTGCCCGTGATCCAGCATGAGCACTGTTAACATGGAAGGGGTAATGTGCAGGCAAAACGCGACCAAATAATCGCTCAGTGCAATGGCGCTGATAAAAAAAACGCACAGCAGACTGACAATCAAAAAACCACCATCGTCAATTAAAACAGAATGATAGCGATACTGAATATGCCATGCCCATAGCGCGCCCAGGATGAGCGCGACGGGATTTAACAGCGGTAATTTTAGTTTAGTTTTTATTAAACACGTGCTCAGCATGGTCAGGCTAAAGAACGCCACCATCATCACCGGCACGGTGATTTGTGTTTCATTATTTTCGGCCAAAGGGAGCAGACAAAATAGCGAAACGGATGCGTTTAAAAACAAAAAGAGCATCAACGAGAGGCGGTATTTGCTGTGTTTCAATTCATCATAAGATTCTATTTTCATTATTCATACTCGTGACGGCCCTGAAATAACAAAGCAAAAACCGGCGCAGGATTTCAGCCGGTCGACAGGCATTATATTGCTGTTATAAAAAGTGTAATCGGTTGCAATTTAACATTTTCTTGTTTAGCTGTCATCTTCCCGCCCGCCTGTAAAAAAACAAGCTGAAAGTTGAGAATTATTATCATATGCTAATGGGAATGGTTATCATATCGGATTAACTAAAACGGCTCGCAGGTGGTCAGGGGGAAAGCAATGCGCGGTATCAAACTGGATAGTGCATGGGGAAGTATGCTGGCATGTGCGGCAATACCGGTAATAACAGCATGGCAGCCTACCTTTGAACAGTGGCGCGTCGTGATGTTAATCGCGTTATTGCTCACCCTGCTTATGTTGTTTAATCAGCGCATGCGGCACTATGTATTGCTGCCTTCCTGTCTCGCGCTGGCAGGCGGCATTGCGGCAACAGGCTTCAAATTCAGCGGGCTGTAGTCTGTCCGGGGAGTGAAACGGGTAACGCAAGGGAAAGGAAAATGCAGGAATAATAGAGTGGGAATGACAACATTGGTGCGAAGAGAGGGACTTGAACCCTCACGTCCGTTAAGACACTAACACCTGAAGCTAGCGCGTCTACCAATTCCGCCACCTTCGCATCGAGTTGTCTTTTCATATCACCGCAATGGTGCGAAGAGAGGGACTTGAACCCTCACGTCCGTTAAGACACTAACACCTGAAGCTAGCGCGTCTACCAATTCCGCCACCTTCGCGCAGTGCTCGCGATATGAAATATGTGATTTTGGTGCGAAGAGAGGGACTTGAACCCTCACGTCCGTTAGGACACTAACACCTGAAGCTAGCGCGTCTACCAATTCCGCCACCTTCGCATACCCGCAATACGTTACCGTATTACAACCACGGAGGCGCATTTTAGAGATTTTACTCAATGCGTCAACACATATTTCGCCAGACGGAAACGATCGCTGCAAAAAGCAACGTTTTCAGCCTGGCGACGCGCTAAAACGGCGAAAAAGGCAGAGAAAATGTATTAACGGGCTTTGGCACCGCGACCGTAAACCGCACGATAAACTTTAAAGCGGCCGGTTTGCGCCAGCACTTCGTGATTGCCAAAGGCTTCGTCCAGCACCTGGGGATAAGGAAGGAAGGCGTTCGCGACAATGCGCAGCTCTCCACCGCTGTTCAGGTGCTTAACGGCACCCCGGATCAGCGTTTGGGCGGCATCCAGGCTGGTCTGCGTGCCTTCATGGAACGGCGGGTTAGAGATAATCATATCAAAGCGCCCGGTCACGTCGGAAAAGACGTTACTGGCAAAGACTTCGCCTTCCAGGCCGTTAGCGGCAAGCGTGGCTTTACTGGCCTCGATGGCGGCGGCATGCACGTCACACAGCCACAGGCGCACTTTAGGTGAATGCGCCGGTAACGACGCGGCGATCACGCCTGCGCCGCAGCCGATATCCAACACTTTCCCTTTGGTGTGCGGCGTGAACGTGGATAGCAGTAATGCGCTGCCCGCATCCAGACCGTCGCGACTGAATACGCCGGGTAACGTATGAACGGTCAGATCATCCAGCTGGTAGCTGTTACCAAAGGCCGAGGCATCAAAGGCAGGCTGCTTCTCCAGACGACCATGATAAAGACCACAGCGGCGTGCACTGTCGATTTTTTCCAGGGGCACCCACTGCTCCAGCATCCCTTCCGCACTGCGCACGCCGCTGCGGTTTTCACCTACCACAAAGACATCGCAGCCAACCGGCAGCAGAGACAGCAGATTTTGTAACTGGAATTGCACTTCCGGTTTGTTCTTGGTCCAGAAGTAAACCAGCGTATCGCAGCCCTGAACATCCTCTGCCTGAGCGACCAGTCCATAACGCGCCTGTTCCCCCATACGACGGCTCAGGTTTTGCCAGTGATGATATTGCTGAGTGTGCACGCGTGAAGAGGCGGTCTCAAGCTGTGCGGGCAGGTCATCCTGCAGATCGCCAGCAAATAAAACGTGGCGGGCGGTAAATTCATCACTGTGGCGCAGAATGACTTCGCTGGCCGGGGTAAAAGCAGACATGTAGGGCTCCTGTAAGATCTGAGCGGAGATTATAGTGGTTTGTTGGCGCATGTTCGATGGGTTTGCTAGCATAGCGTCGCATTCAGCGAGCAAAGCAGGTATATCATGACGTCCAGGCGCGACTGGCTTTTACAGCAAATGGGGATTACGCAGTATCAACTGCGCCGCCCGCGCGTGCTCCAGGGCGAGATCGCCGTACGGCTTTTGCCGGATACGCAGCTGATTATTGTGGCGGAGAATCCGCCAGGTTTGCAGGAACCCATCCTGCGTGATGTCCTGCACACGCTCAGTCTTAAACCGACGCAGGTGATGACTGTGACGCCTGACCAGCTGCAAATGCTGCCGGAAACGCTCAACTGCGCGGGCTGGCTATTGGGCGTTGAGAGCGAACAAACCTTTAATGGCGTTGCCTTAACCAGCGCTTCTTTTAATGAACTGCTTAGCAGCGGTGCCGCCCGGCGCGCGCTCTGGCAACAGATGTGTGAACATGACAGCCATTTCTTTCCTCACGCCTGACGCGATTCCCGAGGCCTTTGCTATTGAATGTCGCAGCCATGCATTCCCCTGGCGCGAAGAGACCTTTAACAGCAATCAGGGCGAACGTTTTCTGAATCTGCGGTTGGATGTCGATAACCAGATGGCCGCCTTCGCGATCACCCAGGTGGTTCTGGATGAAGCGTCGCTGTTTAATATTGCTGTCGACCCGGCTTATCAGCGGCGCGGCCTTGGCCGGGCGCTGCTGCAGCATTTAATCGATCAACTGATTGCGCGCGATGTCATGACATTGTGGCTGGAGGTGCGTGCGTCAAATGCACCCGCCATCGCGCTGTACGAACAGCTGGATTTCAACCAGGTCAGCCGCCGTCCCCACTATTATCCCACCGCCAGCGGCCGTGAAGATGCACTGATCATGGCGCTCACGCTGTAGCCGTTTCTGAGGAGTTTTGATGTTAGATAACTGGGATTGCATCCTGTTTGATGCGGATGACACGCTGTTTCACTTTGACTCGTTTGCCGGCCTGCAGCGTCTGTTTGCCGGATACGATGTGCAGTTCACCGACCAGGATTTTGCGGATTACCAGGCGGTCAACAAGCCACTCTGGGTGGAGTATCAAAATGGCCAGCTGTCTGCACTGGAGCTCCAGACCCGCCGTTTTGTCGGCTGGGGGCAGAAACTCAGCGTGGCACCGGCGATCCTTAACGATGGCTTTTTGTCAGCCATGGCGGAAATTTGTCTGCCGCTCGAGGGTGCAGTCAGCCTGATGACGCTGCTGCACGGCCGCGTCAAAATGGGCATCATCACCAACGGCTTTACCGCGCTGCAGCAGCGTCGTCTGGAGCGTACCGGCTTTCTCGAGTACTTCTCTGCACTGGTGGTGTCAGAAGAAGTGGGCGTGCCTAAACCTGACGCCAGGATTTTTGACTATGCGCTCGAACAGATGGGACATCCGCAACGCGATCGCGTGTTGATGGTTGGCGATACGCCAGAATCAGACATCCTCGGCGGCATGAATGCGGGCGTTAAAACCTGCTGGATCGACCACGGCTCGCGCCCGCTGCCCGAATCGATCAAACCGGACTGGCGGGTGAATACGTTATCCGAGCTGGAAGCGCTGCTAAAAGGCTGATCCTGGCGCGTCACGCGGATCTGGAAAGGAAAAGGCCCTTAAGACGGGCCTTTTTTCATCGAGTGGGTTGGTGAGGCATGAGAGCAATGTCTGGCAGGCGGTAAAGTAAACCGCGCCGGGCCGTCGCGTCAGACCGAGGGGTCTGCGGTATCGTCCTTTTTCTCGTCCTCATCATCATCCTCTTTCACAGGCGTACTGGCCGTGAGCAGGAACGGAGACTGCTGCCAGCGCGTGCGGCGGTCACGCAGTAACGTACGGCTGAGGATGATGCCAATCGCCAGCGCCAGCAGCATCATCAGGCGCAGAATATTCGTGGTGTTATCCACCTGACGCGATTCGGTGACCAGCACGTGCGTATCCAGCGTCACCCGCAGAAACCCTGCGGGGCCGTTGCCGCCGGTGAGCGGTTGAACGATTTGGTGATTGAAGTAGCTTCCCGCGCGTTTGCCATCCAGCGCCAGCCGATCGCGCACGTTAATATTTTCGCCGCTGTGCGCCACCAGGCTGCCATCGCCTGCATAGACGGACGCATCCAGAATACGGCTGTTTTCGGTCATCTGATTAATAATGGCTTCAATCTGACTGCGGTTGTCTTCGCTGTTATCCATCAGGGGCTTAAGACTGAACGCCACCTGGCGGGTCAGCGTTTGAGCCAGCTCTTCTGCCTGTTCAGAACGCGCCATCTGATGGCCAAGGCTAAACCAGGATGCGCCTTGCATAAGCACCACTAACAGCGCCAGCGAAATCAAAACGATCACCGTGCGATGTAAGCGAAATTTCAGTGCGGTTTTAGCCATTAATTATCCGAATCACGTTACGACAGAAAGCCTGGATATTATGTTGCCAGAAGCAGCGCAGACAAGGTAGCCTCTTGCGTGGTTTTGTTGTTCCTACAGGAGCCCTGATGTCAAATCATCTTACCTGGTGCGATCTGCCTGCTGATGTCTCTCTCTGGCCGGGGTTGCCCCTTTCACTCAGCGGTGACGAAGTCATGCCGCTGGACTATCGTGCGGGTCGAACCGGCTGGTTACTCTATGGTCGCGGCCTGGATAAACAGCGTTTGACCGATTATCAGCACCAGCTTGGTGCCGCGATGGTGATCGTCAGTGCCTGGAACGTAGACGACTACCAGGTGATTCGTCTGGCAGGTTCCCTGACGCCGTTTGCCAGCAAACTGGCGCACGATCTGGCGCTGGATGTGGCACCGCTCGGGAAAATCCCGCATCTGAAAACGCCGGGCCTGCTGGTCATGGACATGGACTCCACCGCGATCCAAATCGAATGTATCGACGAGATAGCCAGACTGGCGGGCTGCGGCGAGCAGGTGGCAGAGGTCACCGAGCGGGCGATGCGCGGCGAGCTGGATTTTACCGCCAGCCTGCGCCAGCGCGTGGGCAAGCTGAAAGATGCCGACGCCAATATTCTTAAACAGGTGCGCGATGAGCTACCGTTAATGCCAGGCTTAACCACGCTGACCAAAAAATTGCAGGCGCTGGGCTGGCAGGTGGCTATCGCCTCTGGCGGCTTTACCTATTTTGCGGAGTTCCTGCGCGACAAGCTGCATCTGTCGGCCATCGCGGCTAACGAACTGGAAATCCGCGACGGTAAACTCACGGGTGAAGTGCTGGGCCAGATTGTGGATGCCCAGTACAAAGCCGAGACGTTAAAAAAACTGGCGAAGCGGTTCGGGATTGCGCCAGAACAAACCGTCGCCGTGGGTGACGGGGCGAATGATTTGCCTATGATCAAAGCCTCGGCGCTGGGCATTGCTTACCACGCCAAACCGAAGGTCAATGAGCAAACGGCCGTCACCATTCGCCATGCCGATTTAATGGGCGTGTTTTGCATCCTGACCGGAAGCCTGATTCACGAAGAGCGTTAACTGAGGAGTTGTTTTGGCCAAAGCGGCAAAACGCGCATTTGTTTGTAACGAGTGTGGCGCAGATTATCCGCGCTGGCAGGGGCAATGCAGCGCCTGTCACGCCTGGAACACCATTACCGAGGTACGGATTGCCGCCTCACCCGCTGCAGCGCGCAATGAGCGCCTCAGCGGTTATGCGGGCAGTGCCGGGACCAGTCGGGTGCAAAAGCTGTCCGAAATCAGCCTGGAAGCCTTGCCCCGTTTCTCGACCAGCTTTAAAGAGTTTGACCGTGTGCTGGGCGGTGGCGTGGTGCCCGGCAGTGCCATTTTGATTGGTGGTAATCCCGGGGCCGGTAAATCCACTTTGTTGCTGCAGGTCATGTGCCGCTTAGCGCAGAACATGAAAACGCTGTATGTCACCGGCGAAGAATCTTTACAGCAGGTGGCAATGCGCGCCCATCGGCTGGGTTTGCCGACTGAAAATCTGAACATGCTGTCGGAAACCAGCATCGAACAGATCTGCCTGATCGCCGAGCAGGAAGCGCCGCAAATCATGGTCATCGACTCCATCCAGGTGATGCACATGGCCGATATCCAGTCTTCACCCGGCAGCGTCGCCCAGGTGCGCGAAACCGCCGCTTATCTGACGCGCTTTGCCAAAACCCGCGGCGTGGCGATTATCATGGTGGGCCATGTCACCAAAGACGGATCGCTGGCCGGGCCGAAGGTCCTTGAGCACTGTATCGACTGTTCGGTGCTGCTGGATGGCGATGCCGATTCGCGCTTCCGCACCTTGCGCAGCCATAAAAACCGTTTTGGTGCCGTGAATGAACTGGGGGTTTTTGCCATGACGGAGCAGGGCATGCGTGAGGTGAGCAATCCTTCCGCCATTTTCCTGTCGCGCGGTGAAGAGATTACGTCGGGCAGTTCGGTCATGGTGCTGTGGGAAGGAACCCGGCCATTGCTGGTCGAGATTCAGGCGCTGGTGGACCATTCGATGATGGGGAATCCCCGTCGTGTTGCCGTCGGGCTTGAACAAAACCGCCTGGCGATTCTGCTGGCGGTACTGCATCGTCACGGTGGATTGCAAATGGCGGATCAGGATGTGTTCGTCAACGTCGTGGGCGGCGTGAAAGTCACAGAAACCAGCGCCGACCTGGCGCTGATGCTGTCAATGGTTTCCAGCCTGCGCGATCGCCCTTTGCCGCAGGATCTGGTTATCTTTGGCGAAGTCGGGCTGGCCGGCGAAATTCGCCCGGTGCCCAGCGGCCAGGAACGGATTTCAGAAGCGGCTAAACATGGCTTCAAACGGGCGATTGTGCCTGCCGGTAACGCGCCGAAAAAGCCGATTGAGGGCATGCGCGTCTACAGCGCGAAAAAGTTGGCGGATGCGCTGGCGATTCTCGATGATCTTTAAGCTTTCCCCAATGCCCTTTTGCCGTAGCGCAAAAGGGCCGGTGAGGGACAACTGTCCTCACGTCGTTGATCATTTTTTGCAGGAGGCACCACATGTCGGCGTTTGATTATTTAAAAACGGCCATTCGCCAGCAGGGCCACACGCTACAACAGGTGGCCGATGCCAGTGGCATGACCAAAGGGTACTTAAGCCAACTGCTTAACGCGAAAATTAAAAGCCCCAGTGCACAAAAGCTGGAAGCCCTGCACCGTTTTCTCGGTCTGGAGTTTCCACGTCGCGACAAAAAAATTGGGGTGATATTTGGTAAGTTTTATCCGCTACATACCGGCCATATCTATCTGATCCAGCGTGCCTGTAGTCAGGTCGATGAGCTGCATATCATTATGGGCTACGACGAGCCGCGCGATCTGAGCCTGTTTGAAAACAGCGCCATGTCGCAGCAGCCTACCGTTAGCGATCGTCTGCGTTGGTTACTGCAAACCTTCAAGTACCAGAAAAATATTCGCATTCATGCCTTCGATGAAGAGGGCATTGAACCCTATCCACACGGCTGGGATGTGTGGAGTGCAGGGGTGAAAACCTTCCTGGACGAGCAGGGAATTGCCGCAGACTGCATCTATACCAGTGAAGCACCCGATGCCGAAATGTATCAACAGCACCTGGGCATTGAGACGATACTGATCGATCCAAAACGATCGTTTATGAATATCAGCGGCGCGCAGATTCGTCAGGATCCCTTCCGCTTCTGGGAGTATATTCCCACCGAAGTGAAGCCTTTCTTTGTACGCACCGTGGCCATTCTGGGCGGTGAGTCGAGCGGAAAGTCGATGCTGGTGAACAAGCTGGCGAACATCTTTAATACGTCCAGTGCGTGGGAATATGGCCGTGACTATGTTTTTTCCCATCTGGGCGGCGATGAGATGGCACTGCAGTATTCTGACTACGATAAGATCGCGCTGGGCCATGCACAGTACATCGATTTTGCGGTGAAATATGCCAATAAAGTGGCGTTTATCGATACCGACTTTGTCACCACCCAGGCCTTTTGCAAAAAGTATGAGGGACGCGAGCATCCTTTTGTTCAGGCAATGATTGATGAGTATCGCTTTGACCTGGTCATTTTGCTGGAGAATAACGTGCCCTGGGTGGCGGACGGATTGCGCAGCCTGGGCAGCTCTGTGGATCGCCGTGAGTTCCAGAGCATGCTGATCTCGATGCTGGGTGAAAACCACATCGATTTCGTTCATGTGCAGGAAGAAGACTACGATACGCGTTTCCTGCGCTGTATTGAACTTGTGAAAGGAATGCTGGGCGAACAGAGCCCGCTCTAAGGCTTTTACCTTCATACCAGGGCGGGGAAGGAACAAGACGTCGCCCCTTTAATGGCTATTTTTTATTCATATTATTTGCGCCCTCTCTAACCTGAACATGAGAAATAATGGCTCGTGAAAAACCACGTGCAGCCAAATAACGCGCGTAACATTAGAAAACAAAAAAAGAGATTTTGAATTCTCAGGTAACATTATTACGTATTTAAAAACTGATATTATTTCATTTCTTCTGTGTGTTGCTGTTAAATGTAAGTTCAATATTTTTAACTGGTTTATATTGAGGGAATGTTCTTAAGATAGAAATAATGATATACCCGGATGTAATAAGATGAAAAAGATTGGTATTGGTAGCGATGTGGTTTTTTATCCTGGGAAAAGGGAAATTATTAGTCATGATCAGACGGTGAAGTTGCACTCATCGGCCTCCTATTGTTTTGAATTGCTGATCGCGCGCCAGGGCGAAATTGTCGATCATGAAGCATTTTATCAATATGCCTGGCGCCGGTTCGGTATGGAAGTCAGTGCCAATGCCTTATATCAAAGTATTTCCCTGATCAGAAAAGCGCTGCTGGCATGCGATATCCGCCAGGACGTGATCAGAACAATTCCGCGTCGCGGCTTTATGCTTTCAAACGCAATCCTCATTGAGGAATCGACGACTGCGCCTGAAAAGCGTATTTCTGATGAGGAAGCAGTGGCTGGTAAATGTGCCCAGGAAGAAGAACAGCGCATTCCGCTCTCACCTTCGGCCAGTGAAGATGAGGTTTTGCCAAATACGACGCAGCCCGTTATTCAGGATGATGAGAATATTTCAGAAAACCTCATTAATGACATGCCGCATTCTGAACCAAAATCAAAAAAACCGATCGGCGATCCTGAATCTGCTATATTAACACTCAGAAAAAGCGCAAATCGCTATGCGATTTCCCCCCGTCATCTGTTTGTGACAGGGCTGACGGGGTTGACGATACTGATTTGTGGTTTTGCCATCATGGTCTTTTCACTTTACCGCCAGGAAATGGATTTTGTTAAACGCTTTGATATGAATGGATGCGAAATATATGGCAATGAAAAAGCGGATAACAGTCTGGTGGCACGAGTCGCTGTCGATATTAAAGTCGGTTGTACGGAGCGACGAAAAATTTTTATTACAGCGTTCACCAATGGTGAAAGAATTTCAGTTTTACAGTGTAAAAATACCCTTTCACTTTTCGGCTCCCCGGACTGTGTTTCGTATTATTATATAAGGAGTCAGTGGTGAAGTTAACCTTTCTGTTAGCTGTAATCGTGATGACAGCAGCAGGCATTGTCGTATTTATGTTTCGACAGGATTCTGTCCATTGTATAGCAAACATTAATTACATCAGAGGCGGTGAGACATTTTCAGTGATCGCCTCTCACGATATGCGAAACGGTCAGGGTATTATTGCGATTACGGGCCGACTCACCGATAGCGCGCATAAGGTTATCAGCCTGAGTAAAATTATCCGTTTTACTTATCAGCGCGAGGGTGATCTGTATCTTGCGCGATCAACATTAATAGAACCCTCACCGGATAATCAAATGTCTTTAGAGGAGCAACAAAAGTGGCTGCCGGCATTTTTCATTACCGTCGGGGCGACATTTCCGTTTGTCATTAAAAGGATAGGCCTGCAGACGTGGGTATTCTATTCTGGGCCGGTACCGCTTTACCTTTGCGAAAAGTGATGTCGTCAATGTGGCGTTCGCTGTCGTCGCGCGCACGGCCTGGCCTGTTGTTATCTTATGAAATGTCTCTCTTTAGCAACACAGGGTTAACATTATCATATTGAATTTAAATATATTTTTTGTTTTCTAAAGCCTTCTTCACATAAGGTCAGAACACTTCACACACAGTTTCTCTCCCATGCCCCTTATGATTCTCGCCGCCAATGAGCATGTTTATTAATCAGAATCACAAGAGGGAACCAATGAAAGCCAGGTCTTTATCACTCGGCATGACAATTGCCTTATGCGGTGCAAGTTTTATTTCTTTTAATGCTTTTTCCGCATCACAAAATACCATTCGCTTTCAGGGCGAGGTCAATGCACAAACCTGTAACGTTAATGTCAATGATGCAACCGGTAGCCCGATTATTCTGCTGCCAACGGTTTCCACTACCGCGCTGAGTACGGCAAAATCAACCGCCGGAAAAACGCCTTTTACCATTAACTTAACCGGTTGTGTTGCACCGGCATCAGGATCAACGCAGGCAATTAATATCAATCTGGTCGGCAACAATATTTCATCGACTGGTGATTTACTGAATACCGGAACAGCGAAAAACGTGGCACTGCGTTTGCTGGATAGTAGTGATAAAGCGATCGATTTATCTGGCGGTGCGGCGACGGTCAGCGGCATGACGCTGGCGAGCGGAAGTACCAGTGCATCACAAAATTTTTCGGTCGAATATTACAGCGACTCTGGAAGCGCTGGTGCAGGTACAGTTTTGAGTAGCGTCCAATATTCTGTCAGCTATCCATAACTATCAGGCCCTCTTTATTTAAGAGGGCAGGAGAAACCTGTGTTTAAATCTAGCGTTATTTTGTTGCTGATGCTGTCAGCCACTCTGTGTCAGGCGAGTGTGGTACTAAACGGCACCCGGATAATTATTGATGGTTCGAAAAATGAAAAGACCATCCAGTTTACTAACGCAGGCGATCAGCCTGCGCTTATTCAAATTCAGGCAGTGAATCCTGATGCAAATTCAACGCCGCCCTTTGTGGCGCTGCCGCAAATTTTTCGTATAGCACCGGTCGCCGGTCAAACGGTGAAAGTCAACGTCACTGAAAAAAATTTGCCGCAGGACAGAGAGTCGCTGTTTTATCTGGACTACACGGAGCTCCCCTCTGTTAAAAAGGGCGATGAAGATAAAAATAAACTTTATCTGATTATCAAGAACAGGGTGAAAGTCATCGTTCGTCCCGGGGATCTCGATTTCTCTGTGGATAAAGTCAGACAGGCACTTTCCTGGCGTATCCAGGGGCACACAATCCTCCTTAAAAATGCGTCTCCCTTTTACGCCAATATTCGCTCGTTTGTCCTGGTAAAAGGTAATCACACGCTTCCCTGGGACGATGCCGTCACGCTGGCACCTTTTAGTGAACAGCGCATTACGCTGAAAAGCCATTCACCCCTCTCTGGATATGCGCTTAATGCCGTCCTGATTAATGATTTTGGCGCCGACGAAAAAATCAACGTAAACGAAAAATAGCAGAAATGAATAAAGCCACATTATTGTTATTCTTCGCTTCAAGCCTGATTGCAGCCTGGGCAAGTCAGGCGGCTGATGCGCAAAATGACTATACGTTTGATCCTGCTTTAATCCGTGAAATGATGCCGGGACAGGTTGCGATGCCCGTTGATTCACAGGATGCCTGGTTTCAGCCTGGCCGTTACGATGTCGATCTTTACCTCAATGGTAAGTTCCAGCAATCCACGGCTCTGCAAATCGTGCGCGCCGAGGGGCCGCTCTCCGTGTGTCTTACCTCGCCGTTTTATCGGGCGTTTGGCGTCAAAACCCCTTATCTGTCAGCCCTGAAGGCGGAAGACTGCGCACGGCCTGAGGCATTTTTGCCCGGCGCGACCGTCAACGTGAATACGGCAAGCTTACGCGTGGATGTGACCATTCCTCAGGCGATGCTGGTCCAGCGGCCCGTAGGCTATATCGCGCCCGAAAACCTGACGGCGGGCGATACCATGGCTTTCGTGAATTACAACCTTAACCAGTTTTATTCCGATTATAAAAATGCGCAGCGTTTTGAATCCACCTATCTGGGCATTAACAGTGGTATGAACGTCGGGATGTGGCGTTTCCGTCAGCAGGGGAATTTCACCCATGACGAGTTCGGCAATCGCTGGCAAAGCGCCCGGGCCTGGGTGCAACGTGCGCTGCCCACTTTACGAAGTGAGGCGGGGATAGGGGAACTTTTCAGTAACGGTGACTTATTTACTGCTGTCAGTTTTAACGGCGTCAGTCTGGACTCTGACGATCGTATGCTGCCGGATTCTGTTCGGGGTTATGCCCCGGTGGTGCGCGGCGTGGCAAACAGTAATGCACGGGTAACAATCTGGCAGGGCAAGCAGCGGATATACCAGACAACCGTGCCGCCGGGTCCGTATATCATCAATGACCTGAGTCCGGTGAGCTATGGCGGCGATCTCAGCGTTGAGGTTCAGGAGTCTGACGGCAGCCTTCATCGATTTAGCGTGCCTTATGCGGTGTTACCGCAGTCGCTGCGTCCTGGCCGGACGGACTACAACTTTGCTGCCGGTAAAGTCAGGGATTACAGTAAATACAACGCCTTTACCGAATTAACCGTTAAGCACGGACTGACCAACGCCATCACCCTTAATGGCGGCGTACGGCTGGGCCAACGCTATCATGCTTTGCTGGCCGGCGGCGTCTGGGCCTCTGACATCGGCGCAGTGGGATTTAACAGCGCGTATTCTGAAGCCGATCTGAACGGCGGTGAGTCGACCCAGGGATGGCGTTACGCACTGAGTTACAGTCGAACCTTTCAGCCTACCAATACCACACTGACCTTTGCCGGATACCAGTATTCCACTCAGGGTTACCGGGACCTTAACGACGTGATTGCACTGAATAATGCAGAAACGCCTGGCCGCAACCTTATCAACAGCGAATATATGCAGCGTAACCGCCTGCAAATGACCCTTAATCAAACGCTGGGGCAGTGGGGCAATGTCTATCTCTCTGGCTCGAAGCAAAATTACTATGATGGACGCTCCCGGACGACGCAGTTTCAGGTCGGCTATGGCACGGTGCTGCCCAAAAATATCGCGCTGAATATTTCGCTCTCCCGCCAGTATTCGCGCAGAGCCTACTCAACCGATCCGCGCATGGCGGTGATGGCCCAGCATGCAGACGATACCTTTTATAAAGATACCCAGTTGCAGGTCAGCCTCTCTGTGCCGTTGGGCTCGGACGCCACCTCACCCTATCTGGCTCTGGGCGGCACGCGGGGAAGCCAGAACGGCAGTAACTACAACGCGTCGCTCAGCGGACTGAGCGGCGAGAGCGGCACCAGCTATAGCGTGAATGTGAATCGCGATCAGCAGCAACGTGATACGACGTTAAGTGGCAGCCTGGGCAAAAAGTTTTCAGAAGCCAGCGTGACCGGTACCGCATCGACCTCTTCGCGGTTTAACCAGATGTCCGTTAACGCGATGGGCGCAGCAGTGATCCACAGCGGCGGCGTGACGCTGGGCAATTATCTCGGCGACACCTTCGCCCTTGTCGAAGCGAAAGGCGCCAGGAACGCCCACGTTCTCAACAGCCAGGGTACCGAGATCGACCGCTTCGGCTATGCCCTGGTGCCGTCGCTTAACCCCTATCACTACAACCGGATTTCGTTGGGAGCCGGCGGCAGCGATAGCCATGTTGAGATACAGGACAGCGAGAAAATCGTCGCGCCCTATGCCGGTGCGATGGTGAAGGTGTCGTTCAGAACCTTACGCGGTTATCCGCTCATGTTAAAGACCCGCACCAATCGCGATAACACGGTGCCGATGGGCGCAGATCTGCTGGACGAGTCGGGCAATCGGGTGGGGACATTTGGTCAGGGCGGCAATGCCTGGTTGCGGGTGGCTAAAACTCAGGGGCAACTGAAGGCCGTCTGGGGAGAGGGCGCACAGTCAACCTGTTTAATTGATTACCGCATCCCGAAACCCAAGCCCGACGCGGTGATCACCTACGCGGATGCCGTCTGTCGTTTTAGAATCTGAGGTATAAATGATGAAGCGCATTTTAGCGGTAATAACAGTATTTTTTTGGACGGTGTGGCTCCCGGCTCACGCGACCTGCACGCGTATACAGCCGGTCGATCAAGGCTGTGATGCCTGTGGTGCGCCCCTGAATTTCGGCAATATCGGGTTAATGAATCTTCGCTATCAGCCCGCCGGCACCGTGCTGGCCCGTTCGGTGTTTCGGGTGGTGCCGTCTGTGGCTAACAATAATCCCGATCGCGTGTTGTACGAGTGTGACCTTGCTGATAAAGACCAACTGTTTGAAGTCTTCGCCACCAACGGTGACAGCAACGTTGGCGGTGCCTGGGACATGGGGAACAACTATTTCCAGACCTATTTTCCTTTTACCGCATTAAAGCTGGTTCACGTGCGCAGTGGTAAGCCTTTTACCCGTATCTGGCAAAAAGTGCCGCTCACGCAGTATGAGATAGACGGGAACAAAATCAAGATCAGGGGGCGCGATTTCAGCCCCATCAGCGCGGAGCTCATTCGTACCGACAGCAACAACCGCACGCCCGGTTACGCGTCATGGGGCTGCCCCTGGGCGGCAGCCGATAATTATACCGGCGCATACAGTTGTAATCAGCCCAATGGCTATGTGGTGTTTATGGGGCCGGGAATGAATGTGCCCGAAGCGGGTCAGGACAGCTGGAACCATTTTGAAACCTGGGGTTCCGGACGTTACATGGCCTTTGGGATGAATACCGCGCCGGTCGCCACCCTGACGCAAAATATGACCCAGGGCTGCCGGGTGGAAAATTATACCGCAAACGTCATTTTCCCTGGCATCAGCATCAACGGGCTTAATGAAGGCCAGGCCGTGACAGCGCCGCTCAGCATTACCCTGGCCTGTGCAAACGGGACCGAGAACATCTCGGGTATTAACTCAGGCCAGCTCTCTCTGGGCTTCCAGCCAAGTTACGCGGCTTGGCTGCAGGCCGAGCAACTGAGTTTGACGACGGGAGACGGGCTTTCGCGCTACCTGGTGTCCGATCGCTATGACAGCGATCCTTCACTGGCAAAAGGCGTCGGCATTCAGTTACAGACGTCCAGTGGTCAGCCTGTCTCCTTTTTGAGCTGGAGCAGCTTCAGCAGTAATGCGGGCTGGCGGCCGGTACTGGAGGATGCGCAGGTCATCAGCGGTGGCCAGCAGAGTGACGAAAAGCTGTACCAGCGTACGTTCAGTGCCCGTCTTGCAAAGATTCCCGGTCAAACAGTGACGGCGGGCCGTGTTGATGCGACCGCATCCATCCTTATTCGGCTGCAATAACATGAAAACGTTTTTTTGGTTAGTTATGTCTGTCGCGATTCATGCCCATGCCGCAGTGATTCCACAGCAAAGCCGGCTCATCTTTCATCCTGGCGAGGTACAAATTCCGTTGCTGTTGGTCAACAGTGGTGACGCGCCTGTACTGATCCAGACCTGGATAGACGGCGGTTCACCGGAACGATCACCCGGCAGTAAAGCCTTTCCCTTTGTTGCGCTTCCCGGCGTTTTTACGCTGAATAAAGATGAAAAAAAGCAGATTGCGGTTCTGCGCACCGAGCTGGCCGCACAGCTGCCAAAGGATCGGGAATCCCTGTACTGGCTCAATCTTTACGAGATCAGCGCAGTGAAAAAAAGCACGCTACGGGCGGGCAACGACAAGATCAGCATGGCGCTGAACACTCAGCTTAAAGTGATTAACCGGCCGTTCACGGACATTACGCCCTTTGCGGCACGGGTAAACGCGGTCACCTTTCAGGTAAGAAAAAAGCAGGGACAGTTTTTTATTCAGGCCATGAATCATAGCCGTTACTTTTTTACGCCGGGAAAAATGACGGTGACGGCAGGGGGGAAACGTTATCCCGTTTATCTGGACGGGGATAAAACGCTGGCACCTTTCACCCATAAAGCGTATCCCCTCATGGGTGATGCGCCGCCTTTAGCCACAGGTGAGGGCAGCCTTAACTTTACCGCGCTGGACGATCAGGGGAATCCTCAGGTTTTCACGGCAACGTTGAGCCAGGCTTCGGCTTCCCCGTAAAATAACCGTACGCGGGTGCCCCTATTGTCTGGCACCCGCGAGTGATCAGTAAACCATGACAACCTTGCCGCGCATATGGCCTTCCAGCACGCGCTGGTGAGCGGTCTCAAGCGTTTCCACACTCAGGCCATGAAGCGTTTCGTTGAGTGTACTTTGCAGCTTGCCTTCGTCCAGCAGGCTGGCGACGGTATTGAGGATTTCACCCTGCTGCGCCATGTCTGGCGTGTTGTACATGCTGCGCGTATACATGAACTCAAAATGCAGTGCGGCGCTTTTTAACTTCAGTTGATCCATCGACAGCGGATGTTCATTCTCGACGATGGTGCAGATATGGCCCTGAGGGGCGATGAGCTGGCTCATGGTTTCCCAATGGCCGTCGGTGTCGTTAAGGCAGAAAATATAATCGACCTGTTTGATACCGTGCTTTTCCAGCTCCCCAACCATGTCTTTGTAGTTAATGACAAGGTCTGCCCCGCGATCGCGGCACCACTGGGCGGAATCTTCCCGTGAGGCGGTGGCAATCACTTTGGCTTTGCTGCGCATTTTTGCCAGCGGAATGGCCAGCGAACCGACGCCGCCAGCGCCGCCCACGACAAGCAGTGTTTGATCTTCACGTGCGGCGGCCATATCCAGCCGTTCAAACAGGCCTTCCCATGCGGTCAGCGCCGTCAGGGGAATAGCGGCAGAAGCCGCCCAGTCGAGGGTTTTCGGTTTGTGGCCGGTGATGCGTGAATCGACCAACTGCTCCGTACTGTTGCTGCCCGGGCGGGTAATATCGCCCGCGTAGTAAACCTCATCGCCTGGCTTAAAGCCGCTGACTTTGCTGCCGGTTTCCAGTACCACACCGCTGGCATCCCAGCCAAGAATACGCGGCACCTGTAAACCATTTTTGATCGCCCCTTTGTGGACTTTGGTATCCACCGGGTTGACCGAGGCGGCTTTCACCTGGACGCGCAGGTCATATTCGCCAGGCGTGAGGGTTTCTGGAAAAATTTCGACGAAGTTTTTTGGGTTTTCGGGATCGACGGCAATCGCGCGAACAGACATGGTTTATCTCCTGTAGTGTTTTCTCAAGTGTAGAACCCTGAGGCGATACTGATAAGATGGACAATCGTTATTAGCGTGTTCGTCTGAGGTGAACAATGGCGTTTCGTCAGTGGCAGGATATGGCGCTGTTTGCGTTAGTGGCAGAGTGTGGCAGTTTTACCGCCGCGGCAGAACGGGCGGGCTTACCCAAATCCAGCGTCAGTCAGCGCATCAGCCAGCTTGAACAGCGGCTGGGCATTCGCCTGTTAAACCGCACCACGCGCCAGTTAAACCTGACGTTTGCGGGCGAACGCTACCTGCTGCATTGCCAGGAGATGATGCAGGCCAGCGAACGTGCTGAGCAGGCTATTGCCAGTCTGCGGGAAAATCCCAGCGGTCGCCTGCGCATTACCAGCCCGGCGGGTATTGGCGCAACCTTACTGGCCCGCTGCAACGCCGCGTTTTTACGGCGCTATCCGGATGTGACGCTGGATATTTCCATTTCGGATGATATCCGCGATCTGGTGCAGGACGGTTTTGATCTGGCCTTGCGCACCGGCCAGCCGCAGGAGTCGTCTCTGATTGGTCGGCGCGTTGGCTACTGCCAGCGCTCGCTGGTGGCCGCGCAAGCCTATCTCGATCAGCATCCTCCGGTGACCCATCCTCAGCAGTTGGCCGCGCACCGTTGCATTGCGCACCGGGCCTGGAACGAGTGGGTGCTAAAACGGCACGATCAGTATCACCGTTGGCTGCTCCCGCCTGCACACCTCACCGACAATTTACTGTACGCACGCGAATCGGCGTTAGGCACTGCCGGTATTACGCTTCTGCCGCGCTTTTTAATCGACGGAGAGATGCATGATGCGCGCCTGGTGCAGGTCTTGCCGGAATGGGAAATGGAGGGGAATGAACTGTGGCTGGTGTATCCCAGCCGAAAACTGAACTCACCTGCGCTGATGAAGTACATTGAATTTGCGTTGCAGTCGCCAGTGTTTCGCGAATTCTACCACTGAAGAAAAGAGAAGGGCGGCATCGCTGCCGCCCCTGTGTTACTTAATAATACGCTTGTACTTAATACGCTTCGGCTCCAGCGCATCCGCGCCCAGCGTGCGTTTCTTGTACTCTTCGTATTCGGTAAAGTTACCTTCGAAGAACTCGATCTTGCCTTCATCCTGGTAATCCAGAATGTGGGTCGCGATACGGTCAAGGAACCAACGGTCATGCGAGATCACCATGGCGCAGCCAGGGAACTCAAGCAGGGCGTTTTCCAGCGCGCGCAGGGTTTCAATGTCCAGGTCGTTGGTTGGCTCATCGAGCAGCAGCATGTTGCCGCCAACCTGCAGCAGTTTTGCCAGATGCAGACGACCACGCTCACCACCGGACAGCTCGCCGACACGTTTGCCCTGATCCACGCCTTTAAAGTTAAAGCGTCCGACATAGGCACGGCTTGGCATTTCAGTGTTGCCGATGCGCATAATGTCCTGACCGCCGGAGACTTCTTCCCATACGGTTTTGGCATTATCCATGCTGTCACGGAACTGATCGACAGAAGCCAGCTTCACGGTTTCACCCAGCACAATCTCGCCGGAGTCCGGCTGTTCCTGACCGGACATCATGCGGAACAGCGTTGATTTACCGGCGCCGTTCGGGCCGATGATGCCGACGATGGCGCCTTTCGGTACGGAGAACGACAGGCCGTCAATCAGGACGCGGTCACCGTAGGATTTACGCAGGTTGCTGACTTCCAGCACTTTGTCACCCAGGCGGGCACCCGGCGGAATAAACAGCTCGTTGGTTTCGTTACGTTTCTGGTAGTCGGTGTTGTTCAGTTCTTCAAAGCGAGCCAGACGGGCTTTGCCTTTAGACTGCTGGCCTTTTGGCCCTTTACGTACCCACTCCAGCTCTTTCTCGATGGATTTACGACGTGCGGCTTCGGAAGAGGCTTCCTGTGCCAGACGGGCATCTTTCTGCTCCAGCCATGAGGAGTAGTTACCTTCCCACGGAATACCTTCGCCGCGGTCCAGTTCCAGAATCCAGCCAGCAACGTTATCCAGGAAGTAGCGGTCGTGCGTAATCGCTACCACGGTCCCTTCGAAGTCGTGCAGGAAGCGCTCCAGCCAGGCGACAGATTCGGCATCCAGGTGGTTCGTCGGTTCGTCCAGCAGCAGCATGTCGGGCTTTTCCAACAGCAGGCGGCACAGCGCGACACGGCGACGTTCACCACCAGACAGGTTTGCGACTTTTGCGTCCCAGTCCGGCAGGCGCAGGGCATCGGCGGCGCGTTCCAGCTGCGTGTTCAGGTTATGGCCATCATGTGCCTGAATGATCTCTTCCAGACGTCCCTGCTCGGCAGCCAGCTTATCGAAATCCGCATCTTCTTCAGCGTATAAGGCATAAACCTCATCAAGACGTTTCAGCGCACCGACCACTTCGGACAGGGCTTCTTCAACGGACTCGCGCACGGTGTGCTCAAGGTTAAGCTGCGGTTCCTGTGGCAGGTAGCCGATTTTAATACCGGGCTGTGGGCGAGCTTCACCTTCGATATCTTTATCAATACCGGCCATGATGCGCAGCAGCGTAGATTTACCCGCACCGTTCAGGCCGAGTACGCCAATTTTCGCGCCGGGGAAAAAGCTAAGGGAGATGTTCTTGAGAATATGTCGCTTGGGCGGAACTACTTTGCCGACGCGATGCATGCTATAGACGAATTGAGCCACGTTGTATTGAGCCTCTGGGTCTGTTTGTCGTTTGGATGATGTCGAAGTTTAGCCTTTTTCGCCGCCTATTCACAGCCGATGGGCCGGGATAATTCCGCGCAGTCGCGCAGTCGGGCGTAACTGTTTGATTTGTGTCCGCTGTCAGACGGAGCAGCAAACGGCCGCCTTAGCGCAGCGCGTCTGCTGTCCGCGACGAGAATTTAGCAACAGCCTGTTGCCGCCGCGTGACAGAAAAGCGTCAGGGAAGGCGGACGGGAATGTGCTGTTGGGTTAACCACTCACGCAGGGCGGGTTCGGGCGCGCTGTCGCTGACCAGTAAATCAAAGCGGGCGAGCTCGCCAATGCGCGCGGGCAGCACTTTGCCATATTTGCTGCTGTCGGCAACCAAAATACGTTGGCGGGCGCGCAGCATGGCATGGTGTTTCATCGGCAGCTCGTTGAGGTTGTAGCAGGTCGCTCCCTGATCCCGATCTACGCCAGCCGCAGAGATAAACGCCAGGCTGGGACACAGGTCATCCAGAATGGAATGGCCGCCGACGGGCGTGAATAAGGCATTGTCTGCATGAAATTCCCCGCCGCTCAGGATCACGTTGCAGGCGGGTTTTTCTTTCAGCGCCAGAAAGGTATTCATGGCACAGCAGATGGCGGTAAAGGGCAGCTCATCCGGAATCGCATCCACGACATAGGGCAGGGTGGTGCCGCAGTCGAAAAACACCGTGTCGTTTTCACTAATCAGGCTGGCTGCTGCCTGAGCGAGCCGCTGCTTGCGGGCCGCATTTTGGCCATGTTGATCGGAGATGAAATAGTGTCCGGCGTGGTTTCGGGGATCGCTCACAATATAACCGCCCAACAATACCACGCTCGATGTCGGTTCACTTAAGTCCCGACGCACGGTCATTTCGGAGACGTCCAGCAGCTGTGCGGCATCTTTCAGATGTAATTTATCGGTGCGCTTAAGTGCCAGAGCCAGTTTGCGAATGCGTTCGTCGCGGCGGGTTTCCATTGTCATTTCTGAACCTGTATTCCTTGAAGAAGACGTCATACGTCAGTGCCTGTCACATTGTTATCGCGCAATTAAATTTACCTGAAATCGCCGTGGTTTTATTGAGGCTGTGACAAATTTCAAAAAATATAAGGTGTTGCGTGCTCACCGGGTAAGATTTTTCATCTTACCCGCAATGTTATTACCCCGCAAACCTGCACTAAAGCTAAGAATAACGCGCCGTTCAGATAGCTTGCTTTGTTATAATAGTAACATCTTGAGGGCGAGAAATCCGATATATCGCGGAATCTTGTCACGTTAAATGTGAAATTTATCACATATTAAACGCCGTTGAATTGATAGTGTTATTTTTATAACATTTTAGCTGTTCATTACCGGGGGAAAAATGGATATCGCCGTTATTGGTTCAAACATGGTGGATTTAATCACCTATACCAACAGCTTTCCTAAAGCTGGAGAGACGCTTGAGGCACCCGATTTTGCGATTGGCTGTGGGGGAAAAGGGGCCAATCAGGCTGTGGCGGCAGCAAAACTGGGTGGCGAGGTGATGCTGGTCAGTAAAGTCGGCGATGACCTGTTTGCGCCCACCACGTTGGCTAATTTGCAACAGCAGGGCGTGGATACGCGTTATGTCACAACCGAAAAAGGGGTTTCCAGCGGCGTGGCCCCCATTTTTGTTGATGATCAGTCGCAAAACCGCATTTTAATTATCAAAGGCGCGAATCAGCACCTCAAGCCGGCGGATATTGATGCTGCGGGTGATGCGTTGAAACGCTGTCGGTTGATCATTCTTCAGCTCGAAATTCCGCTGGAAACGGTTTACTACGCTATCGATTTTGCCCGTCAGCATGATATTCGCGTCATCCTCAACCCTGCGCCCGCCGTGGCAGACCTGGATATCCGCTATGCCTGCCAGTGCGACTTTTTTATGCCCAATGAGACGGAGCTGGAAATTCTTACCGGGATGCCGGTGGGGACGGATGATGACGTCAGGCTGGCCGGTGCATCCTTGCTGAAACGTGGCCTGAAAAACCTGATCGTTACGCTGGGCAGTCGCGGATCGTTGTGGATGACCGGAGAGACACAGCACCAGGTTGCGCCTGTGCCGGTTAAGGCAGTGGATACCAGCGGTGCGGGTGATGCGTTTATCGGCTGCTTCGCTCATGAACTGGTGAAAACGGGCGATATTCCTGCGGCGATGGCCAAAGCCTCCGCCTACGCGGCCTGTAGCGTGACGGCGCGCGGCACACAACGTTCTTATCCTGATACAGCGGAATTTCAGCGCTTTCTTGACCTTCAGTGAGGTACAGCCATGCACCAGAACATTGTTCAGCAAAATGACGGTTATCTAAATAAGACTCCGCTGTTCCAGTTCATTCTGCTTTCCTGCCTGTTCCCCTTGTGGGGCTGTGCGGCAAGCCTGAATGACATTCTGATTACGCAGTTTAAAAGCGTTTTCGCCCTGAGCGATTTTGCCAGCGCCCTGGTGCAGAGCGCCTTTTACGGCGGCTATTTTCTGATTGCGATTCCTGCCTCGCTGGTGATCCGTAAAACCGGTTACAAGCTGGCTATATTAGCCGGTCTGGCGTTGTACATCCTGGGCTGCCTGCTGTTTTATCCCGCCTCGCATATGGCAACCTACACCATGTTTCTGGCGGCGATTTTTGCCATTGCCATTGGGTTAAGCTTTCTGGAGACGGCGGCGAACACCTACAGCTCAATGATCGGACAGCGTCAGCATGCCACGCTGCGTCTTAACATCAGTCAGACGTTTTATCCGGTGGGGGCGCTGATGGGCATTGTGCTGGGAAAATATCTGGTGTTTCAGGATGGAGAAAGCCTGGAAACGCAAATGGCAAACATGACGGCGGCGCAGGCGCATGCTTTCCGCCTGTCCATGCTGGAACATACCCTGGAACCCTATAAATATCTGGTGATGGTGCTGGTGGTTGTCATGCTGCTGTTTATGTTCACCCGCTATCCACGCTGCAAGCCGCAAAGCAACGAAAAATCGCTGCCAACGCTGGGGGAAACCTTTCGCTATCTGGCTAAAAATCGCCATTTTAAACGCGGTATTCTGGCGCAGTTTTTGTACGTCGGTATGCAGGTGGCGGTGTGGTCCTTTACCATCCGTCTGGCGCTTACGTTGGGAGCTGCCAATGAGCGCGAGGCATCCAGCTTTATGATTTACAGCTTTATCTGTTTCTTTATTGGCAAGTTTGTCGCCAACATTTTAATGACGCGTTTCCGGCCAGAGAAAGTGCTTATCGCCTTTTCACTCCTTGGCATCGCAACGCTGGGCTACGTGATGCTGGTGCCCAATTTCACAGCAGTCTACGCCGCGGTGTTTGTCAGCGTGCTGTTTGGCCCGTGCTGGGCGACGATCTATGCCGGGACGCTCGCGACCGTTGACAGTAAATACACCGAAGTCGCGGGAGCATTTATTGTGATGTCCATTGTGGGTGCGGCCTTTGTGCCCGCGCTGCAGGGCTTTGTTTCCGATCACCTGGGATCGATGCAGCTGGCATTCGGCGTATCGCTGCTGTGTTTCGCATGGGTTGGGTTCTATTTTTGGGGCGAGCTGCGCCACAAAAAGCAGCCTCGCCTTAGCGGAAACCTGGCGGAGGAGGGGCGATGAAAACCCGTTTACCGCTTTGTCGCGAACAGTTCACCTACACGCCTTGCCTGCTGCTGGAGAGCGAGGACTTCAGCGTCGAGCTGTTTCGTTATCCTGCGGGCATTGAAGCCATTCGCATTCACAACCGACGGGGCACGGTAATTGTGTTGCCGTTTCTGGGCCAGATGGTGTGGGACGTGAATTTTGACGGCCGCGCATTAACCATGGGACATCGCTTTAAACAGCCGCTGCCGGGTGATTCGATTATCGATACCTATGGCTGCTTTGCCTTTCACTCTGGCCTGCTGGCGAATGGCTGCCCTGCAGCGGAAGACACGCACGCGCTGCACGGCGAAATGGCCTGCGCACGCATGGATACAGCATGGATTGTGCTGGAGGGCGACAGACTTTCGGTGGAGGGCGAAACCGAATACATCAAGGGGTTTGGTCACCACTATCGGGCGGCTCCGGCGGTAAGATTAGGGGCCAGTCAGGCACGACTGGTGCTGGAGATGAGCGTCACCAACCTGGCTGGCGCGCCGATGCCGTTGCAGTACATGTGCCACATCAACAGCGCGTGGGTGGCGCAGGGGCAGTTCAGGCAGACGATACCGGATGAGGCATTTCAGCTGCGCCGCTCCCTACCGGCACATGTGCGGCCCACGCCGCAATGGACCGCTTTTACCGCTTCCCTTGCCAGCGATCCCGCAGCTTTACGCCGGTTGGATCAACCCGAGATGTACGATCCAGAGATTGTCTTCTTTGCCGATCATCTGGCGCAGTACGGTGAGAACGTTCAGTTTGAACTCCATTCTCCGGACGGTTACGCCCTGATGACCCGCTTTTCTACTGCGCAGTTCCCACATGCCACGCGCTGGATACTGCATAACGCGGATCAACAGGTTGCTGCCCATGTGCTGCCTGCCACCTGCCGTCCCGAAGGCTTTGCTGCGGCAACGCGCGCCGGAACGTTAATCGTGCTGATGCCCGGCGAGCAGCGCCATTTTCAGGTCGAAACCGGTCTGCTGTAAAACCCGTAAGGCGACGCTTCAGGGTCGCAACCTTACCGGGTGAAACAGGCTGTTGTTACCGCATCGTCTTTTTCCCCAGGGATTCCGGGAGCGTCATGCGCCCCGGATAATCCCTGTGGCGAAACGCGCTGGATAAGCCTGTCGGTATCTTCGTTCGCGCTGGCTTCTTACTGAAGCCAGCCTCTTCAGACCGGATAAACACACCGATATGCCGCGTCATATCAGAACCCCGCCGTCACGCCTCCTGTTTTTTGCCCGGCTGAGAGCCCTTCTTCTTTTGTTTTCGCACCGATGGAGGTGATTTTCGCCATCTCTTCCTCTTCCAGCGCCGAATATAAGCTGTTTTATGTGATCAAGATCACATAAAAAGACATTAGCCACCTTTATGAGAATGCTTACCCTTTTAAAAGTTGAATGATAATGATTATTATTAATGTTGTCATTATCGTTAAAAAGCGCATATTTAATGCAAATTAACCACATAAAATGTAGTTTTTAATGATTTTTTTAAACATAAATTCTTAATTTTCTTGATCTCATGGGTTAGCCAGCTCGGCTAAAGGTTACTGAATCTGAACTGACTCGCGCGGTCTGGCGCATGCTGCTGCCCTGTTTTCACGGTGGCCGGGCGGCCTACGTCTTTAACAAAGGAACAGGATATGGTGTTACGTAAGCAAAATCTGTCGGTGCCTCGCCGACATCTGCCTGATGAGGTCCTGACTGCTCAGGACTTTATCTTTAACGACGCGCAAATCCCTGCGTGGCATCAGCAAACGCAAGAGGCGCTGGCGCTGATCTCCAGCACCGTTCAGCGCGTTGAAAAGCCCTTCAGCGGTATTCTGCCCCACGAGCTGGCTCCGGCTTTCAGCGCTGTCGATCTTGACCAGCCGCTGGGAAATAACGAGGCCGCGCTGGAAGAGCTGCGGACGCTTTATCTGCGCGATGCCGTCTGGTTCCACCATCCCAAATACGTGGCGCACCTTAACTGCCCGGTTGTACTGCCGTCTCTGCTGGCCGAGCAGATCATGGCGGCAGTCAACAGCTCCGTGGATACGTGGGACCAGAGTGCGGGCGGAACGCTGATAGAACAGAAGGTGATTGACTGGACGCTGGGCCGCATCGGTCTGCCTGCGAGCGCAGACGGCATCTTTACCAGCGGCGGGACGCAGTCGAACCTGATGGCGATGCTGCTGGCGCGCGACAGCTGGTGCGCCGCACATCATCCGGGCCACCTGATCAAACATCAGGGCCTGCCTGCCGATGCGGCAAAATGGCGCGTGTTGACCTCCAGACTGAGCCACTTCAGCATCCAGAAATCGATGGCCATTCTCGGCCTGGGCTACGATGCGGTCATCCCGGTAGCGTATGACGACCATTACCGCATGGACAGCGTGCAGCTTGAGCAGGAGATTCAGCGCTGTCATGAGCAGGGCCTGATCCCCATCGCCGTCGTTGCCACCAGCGGCACCACCGATTTCGGCAGTATCGATCCGCTGGAAAGCATCGCGAAACTTTGTCAGCAGCACGGCATCTGGATGCACGTCGACGCGGCATACGGCTGCGGCCTCCTGGTTTCCGAACAGCATCGCCAGCGCCTCAACGGCATTGAAAAAGCCGACTCGGTGACGGTGGATTACCACAAGTCATTCTTCCAGACCGTAAGCTGTGGCGCGTTCTTTGTGCGCGAGAAACAGCACCTTAGCCATGTGACGCACCATGCTGATTACCTCAATCCGCTTAGCGCCCAGCAGGAAGGGACGCCAAACCTGGTCAATAAAAGTATTCAGACCACGCGTCGGTTTGACGCGCTGAAAATGTGGCTGACCTTACGCATTATGGGGCCGTCTGCACTGGGTGAGGCATTAGATACCATTCTGACGCTGACTCAGGCAACCCATCAGCGGCTGAACGCCCATCCGGCGATTGAGGTTCTGCATGCGCCTGAACTGACCACCCAAATCTTCCGCTTCGTGCCACGCCCTGGCATGAATCCCGCACAGCTGGACGCCATCAACGCCGGTATCCGCAAGGCGCTGTTCCGATCCGGTAATGCGGTGATTGCCGGGACCAAAGTGGAGGGGCGGCAGTACCTGAAATTTACCCTGCTGAATCCCACCACCTCGGTGGCTGACATTGAAGATGTGATCGCCCTGATTGCCCATTACGGTCGAGAACAGGCGCGTGACGTGACATTACCCGTGGCTAACCAGTGAGAACGGTGCAATGAACAACCAGGTGTATGACTTTATCGGTATTGGTATCGGTCCTTTTAATCTCAGCCTGGCCTGCCTGAGCGAACCGGTTGAGGGGCTGAAGGGGATTTTTCTGGATCAAAATTCGGGATTCGACTGGCACACCGGCATGATGCTGGAGAGTGCGCATCTGCAAACGCCCTTTATGGCTGACCTGGTGACGCTGGCCGATCCCACCAATCCCTATAGCCTGCTCAATTATATGAAACAGAAAGGGAAAATTTATTCGTTTTACATTCGCGAAGACTTCTTCCTGATGCGTAAAGAGTACAACCAGTACTGTCAGTGGGCCTGTTCACAGCTGAGTAATTTACGCTGGAACACGCGCGTAGACTATGTAAGCTACGACGATGCCCGACAGTGTTACTGCGTTCGCTCGGTGGATACGCTCACGGGTCAGCAGCAAGAGTGGCTGGCCCGTAAGCTGGTGTTGGGCACCGGACCCACCGCCTGGGTGCCGGCGTGCAGCCGACCGCACCAGTCGCGTTTCACCCATTCCAGCCAGTATCTGGCAGACAAAGCGGAATTGCAGAAAAAAAGCACCCTCACCGTGCTGGGAAGCGGGCAGAGCGCTGCAGAGATCTATTACGATCTCCTGACGGACATCGATCGGTTTGGCTATCAGCTGAACTGGATCACCCGCGCGCCGCGTTTTTATCCGCTGGAATACACCAAACTGACCCTGGAGATGACCTCGCCAGAATGGGTCGACTACTTCCACGCGCTGCCGGGGGAGAAGCGCGATGCGCTGAACGCGCGCCACAAAAATCTCTACAAAGGCATTAACAGCACGTTAATCAACGACATCTACGACCTGATGTACGTCAAGCAACTGGATGGCGCGCTAGACGTTAACCTGTTCACCCATTCTGAACTTACCGGTATGCGCTGGTTGCCAGGCGGTGAATGTGAACTCGCGCTGCATCATCAGGAACAGGATTGTGCTTACACGCGTCGTACTCAGGGCCTGGTCATGGCAACGGGTTATCAGTATCGCCCGCCGATGTTTATCGAAGGCATCAGCCAGCGTCTGCGCTGGGATGAGAAGGGCCGTTACGACGTCCAGCGCAATTACAGTATCGACCTGCACAACCAGGTCTTCGTCCAGAACGCGGAGCTGCATACGCATGGTTTTGTGACGCCGGATCTTGGCATGGCCTGCTATCGCAACTCGGTGCTCCTGCGTGAACTCACCGGGCGGGAAGTTTATCCCGTTGAGCGTCAAATCGCCTTCCAGACTTTCCCGGCCCAAACGGAACACTAATATGTCACAGTCCACACTTTTCACTGCGGCCCGTCCAGCGGGTCAGTTTACTCTTCGTCCCCTGCTGCCCGCTGATGTGAGGCTTATTCACCGCTGGGTCACGCGCGACTACGCCCGCTTCTGGGGAATGCAGGATCACGCGCCAGAGCAGGTCGCCGAATTCTATCAACAGCTGACGGCAAAAGATCCCCATGCGGCGTTAATCGGCTGCTGCGATGGCGAACCGGCGTTTCTTATCGAATGTTATCGTGCCAGTGAGGATGAGGTCGGCAGGCATTATCCCGCCCAGCCAGACGACTACGGCATGCATATTCTGATCGCGCCCGCGGTGACACCGGTCAGCCAGTTTAGCTGGCAGGTGTTCAGCACGGTCATGGACTACATGTTCAGCCGCCCCGAGGTTAACCGCGTGGTGGTCGAGCCGGACGTGCGCAATGACAAAATTCATCGCCTGAATAAACGTGCGGGTTTTCGCTATCAGCACACCATTGATATGGGACATAAAACGGCCTGGTTGGCTTTCTGCCAGCGCGATGATTATCAGCAGGCCCTACTGCAGGATTCACTTATGAATAACACCACACCGCTGTTGAACGGTTCACACCTCACCGGACATGACTGGCTGCAGGCCAACCGTTTACTGATTCGCAAAGCCATTGCCGAATTTGCGCACGAGAAGCTGATCACCCCTGTTGATGTCGGCAGTGGCCGTTACCAGCTGGCCGTGCCGAATGGCGAATCAGAATATGTTTTTTCCGCACAACGGCTGGCGCTTGACCACTGGGAAATCGATGTGGCTTCCCTGCAAAAACAGGAAAACGGCCACCGTTTACCGCTGGATGCGCTGCAGTTTATTGAAGAGTTCAATGCCCAAATCGGCATCCCTCAGGCGCTGTTGGCGACCTATATGGAAGAGATTAGCAGCACGTTGTGCAGTAGCGTGTTTAAACTGCAGAAGAACAATCCAGACAGCCAGGCGCTGGTGAAGGCGGACTTCCAGACCCTGGAGTCGTCGATGACGGAAGGGCATCCCTGCTTTGTCGCCAATAACGGCCGTATTGGTTTTGATGCACGCGATTATCTCGCTTATGCGCCTGAGGCGGCGACGCCGGTGAGATTGATCTGGGTCGCCGTGCATCGACGTAATGCTCACTTCTCCAGCATCAGTGAGCTGAGCTATGCGCGGCTGTTGCAGGAGGAGTTAGGACAGGCTGCCCTCTACCAGTTCGCCGCTCAGCTGGCGAGCAAAGACGTCGTTGCCGAAGACTATATCCTGATGCCGGTCCATCCCTGGCAGTGGCAGAATAAACTGCTGACGGTGTTTGCTGCGGATATTGCTAACCAGGACATTATTTATCTCGGAATCGGTGAGGACCACTATCAGGCTCAACAGTCGATTCGCACCTTCTTTAACCGCAGCCAGCCGCAGAAACGCTATGTGAAAACGGCGCTGTCGGTGCTGAACATGGGCTTTATGCGCGGTCTTTCGCCTTACTATATGGCGACCACGCCCGCGATTAACGAATGGCTGGAAACGCTGGTGGCAAACGATAGCTGGCTCCAGCGCTGTGATTTCCGCATCCTGCGTGAAGTGGCCGCAGTGGGCTATCACAACCGACATTACGAACGCGCGATCAAAGGCGACTCTGCCTACAAGAAAATGTTTGCGGCCCTGTGGCGTGATAATCCGGTCACTGACCTGCAGCCTGGCCAGCGTTTAATGACCATGGCGGCGTTTCTGCATGTCGATCATCAGCAGCAGCCGTTATTACCGGCGCTGATCGCCGATTCGGGGCTGCCAGCGGAACAGTGGATTGACCGTTACCTGAACTGCTATCTCAGCCCGCTGCTGCATTGCTTTTATCAACACGATCTGGTGTTTATGCCTCACGGTGAGAATCTTATTCTGCTGCTGGAAAACAATGTGCCGGTCAGCGCCTACATGAAGGACATCGGCGAGGAGATTGCGGTGATGAATCCGGATGCGGTTCTGCCTGAAAAGGTGCAGCGGCTGGCGGTGGACGTGCCTGAACATCTGAAGCTGCTGTCGATTTTTACCGATGTCTTCGACTGCATTTTCCGCTTTATCAGCGCGATTTTGCATCAGTCTGATACCTTGTCGGAAACCCAGTTCTGGCAGCGGGTGGCGCAGTGCGTCAAGGACTATCAGCAGGCCCATCCGCAGCTTGCCAGTAAGTTCGCCCGCTACGATATGTTTGCGCCCGAATTCACCCGCTCTTGCCTGAATCGCCTGCAACTGGCGAACAATCAGCAGATGATTAACCTGTCCGATCCTGCAGAAAACCTCAAGTTTGCCGGTACGCTGGAGAATCCCATCGCCAAATGGCGGTAACGGGATAATGACCTCCTTTCACATCAGCGCGGTCGCTCAGGCGACCGCGTTTTTTATCGTTTTTCTGGACATTATTCACGATGGCTCTTTTTCAACCGGTCTCGCGCCTCACGCGTCGACATTTCCTGTTCCCCTTATCGCTGGTGTTATTTGAGTTTGCCACCTATCTGGCGCACGACATGATTCAGCCAGGCATGCTGCTGGTCACGCAGGCATTTCACGTGGGTCCGGAGTGGGTCTCCACGTCACTGACCGCTTACCTGATGGGCGGCATGCTGCTGCAGTGGCTGTTGGGCCCGCTATCCGACAAGCTGGGACGACGTCCGGTGCTGCTGGCAGGCGTTGCCTTTTTCATGCTGACCTGCCTCGCAACCCACTGGGTGCAGAGCATTGGGCAGTTTATCCTGCTGCGCTTTCTTCAGGGCATCAGCCTGTGTTTCATCGGTGCAGTCGGTTATGCCGCCATTCAGGAGGCATTTGACGAAGCGCTCAGCGTAAAGATGATGGCGCTGATGGCTAACGTGGCGCTGCTGGCACCGCTGGCCGGGCCGCTGGCGGGCACGGCGTTTCTGGCTGTTGCGGACTGGCGCACGCTGTTTCTGTTTTTTGCCGCCCTGTCTGCTCTGGCATTGACGGGCCTGTGGCTCTCGATGCCGGAAACGGCGGGCGACAGAAACACCTCCGTGTCGCTGAAGTCCCTGGCTGCCGGCTATTACGCCTTGTTAAAAGATCGCCAGGTGATGTGCGGTTCACTGGCCATCGGCCTGGTGACGATTCCCTGTCTGGCCTGGGTAGCGCTTTCTCCCGTTATCCTGATTCACGATCTGGGACTGAGCCGCATGGATTATGCGCTGCTCCAGTTACCGGTCTTTCTGGCGATGATCGCCGGAAATCTGCTGCTGGGGCGGCTTGCCAGCCGTCTGCCGGTTGAACAGCCGCTGCGGCTGGGGGCCTGGCCGATTATGGCGGGTTTGACGGTGGCCGCTGTTGGCACCTTTATCAATGCAGGCAACGCGGCATGGCTGACGGCGGGCCTGAGCCTTTACGGATTCGGCACCGGAATGGTGAATGCCGGGCTGTACCGACTGACATTGTTCTCCAGCCGGGCGGGCAAGGGCAGCGTCGCGGCGATGTTAGGGATGGTCAGTATGGTGGTGTTTGCGCTGGGCATTGAGGCGGTGAAAGCGGCGTACTTCGGTGGCGGAACGGCCTGGTTCAGCCTGATTAATCTGCTGTGCGGGCTGTTATGGCTGGCACTGGTGCGGTCGTTTCTGCGCGAAAAACAGCGGCGACACAGCACCGTAACGGCCTGAGGTGAGACAGGCGGCCTGGTGCCGCCTGTGGGAAGGATCAGAAATCGTAGCCGACGGTGGCAACAATGGTGCGTTCAGCTCCCCAGTAGCAGAAGCCGGTGCCATAGCAGGCGGAGACATAGTCGCGATCGGTCAGGTTATTCGCGTTAACCTGCACAAAAGCCCCTTTCAGGCTGCTGTTCCAGACGCCTAAATCGGCACGTACCGAGGCATCAAACAGCGTAGCGGAAGGCAGACGAGTGGTGTTTTCATTGTCTGCCCACTGCCGACCAATGTAACGGACGCCTGCGCCTACGCTGATCCCGGCATCAAACTGGTATTTCGCCCACGCAGAAGCCATCGAGTTGGGCGTCACGTAAGGCGTATGACCGTTGTTACCGTCGATAGAATCTTTGAAGCGCACGTGGTTGAGCGTAAAGCTCGCCAGCGTGCTCAGGCGCGGAGTGAGCTGATTATGGGCTTCCAGTTCGAGGCCCTGAGAGTGCACTTTCCCGGCCGGTTCGTAATAAGAGCCTACCACCACGCGGTTACCCACATCATTTTGCGTCAGGTCGTACACGGCTGCTGAGTAGAGATCGGACGTGCCCACGGGCTGGTATTTAATCCCGGCCTCGTACTGCTCAGATGTAGTCGGTTTCAGCAGGTTGCCGTCCTGTCCGGAAAGCGATTGCGGCGTAATGGCCTGACTGTAGCTGGCATACGGAGAGATACCGTTATCGAATGCATAGAGCAGCGCCGCGCGACCGCTGACGTGATCGTCTTGACGACGATATTGCGTATCGGTGCTGTACTGTCTGTTTTCAGACACGATCCGATCGTAGCGGCCGGAGAGATCCAGATGCCACTTGTCCCATTTCATCTCATCCTGCAGATACATACCGGTTTGGTAGTAACGGCGCTGTGAGTTCTGGAATACGTAAGCCGGATTCGTCCCCACGGCCTGGCCTGTCAGCGCGTTAAGCTGACTGGCTAAGCCACTGGCATCACGCAAATCATTGGTGTACTGATGATATTCCGCGCCCAGTACGACCTTATGATCTACCGGACCCGTGGCAAAATCGGCTTCCAGTTGATTATCGATCGCGTACGCATTCAGTGAAGAACGTGAACCGGAATAGTAGCGATTAAGCAGTTCAGACTGCGGAGAATCCCAGCCAGCCTGATAAACCTGATCCAAATCGACATTGGAGTGGGAATAGCTGGCATTGGAGCGGAAGGCCCAGGTTTCATTAAAGCGGTGAGCGAACTCCGCGCTGTAAATTTGCTCGCGACGTTTGAACTGATCCAGTGTACTGTCGCCGTCATAAAAACCGGTGCTGAGCTTACGTCCGTTATGCTCGGTTATGCTGCCATCACCCGGCACGGCGCTGTGATAGCCACCGGAAGGATCCTTCTGCAGATAGGCGCGTAACAGCAGTGACGTATCTTCATCCGGTTGCCACAGCAGCGAGGGCGAAATCGCATATTTTTCTTCGCGGGTATGATCGTACTGCGTATCGCTGTTGCGCGTGATGCCGGTCAGACGAAAAGCCCACTGATCGTTGATCGCGTTGGTGTAATCAAATGCGGCGCTGTTGGTGTTATGGGTGCCGGTGGACAGACGGAAATGTCCTTCAGGCGCGTATTGAGGACGCTTAGAGGTCTCCATCACTAAGCCACCGGGAACGGTTTGGCCATACAGGGCAGAAGAGGGGCCTTTGATCACGTCAATGCGTTCGAGGAACCAGGGATCAACCTGCAGCACGTTGTAGCTGCCCGGATCGCTCATCAGCCGCAGGCCGTCCAGGAAAATATTATCCACGTCGCCGCCGTGGAAACCGCGCAACGATACCGTATCGTAGCGGGTGGCCGCACCGGCGAAGTTCGTAAAGGCGCCCGCGGTGTAATTCAGCGCCTGATTCACATCCATCGCACCCTGATCGTCCATTTGCTGGCGCGTGATCACCGAGACTGACTGCCCGGTGGTGATCAGCGGACGATCGGTCTTGGTTGCGCCTTTACTGACGGTCGCCGTATAGCCTTCTGTCGGGGTTGTCGACGTTTCTTCGGGCTTTGCTGTGACCACCAGCGTGTTGGCGGCAAAGGTCACTGCAGGTGTGGCAATGGCGATGGAACACAGCAACGCTAACCGTTTCCGGCAGAAAGGCATTCTCATTGTTTATCCCTTACAAATGGTAGATACGCCGCTCCCGACAGAGGAAAGGAGCGAAAATTGGTGTTAAGAACAGGTTATTTACATTGAATGCAAATGAGAATTATTTCCTTTACTGTTAATCATTACAAGATGTCTTCAGCGTTATTGTTAAAGAAATTGCAGGCTAACGGGGTAAACACGCGTGGAACGTGCGTCAGGGAAGCCTTTTCGGGCAGGTTGTATCGGGCGGGGCGGGGGAGAAACATTCAACACACTTCACGTACAACGTGAAGACAGGCCAGGCGATCTGGCCTGCCGGGGAGGAGATGTCAGATGGCGACCAGACCGCGCACATTCTCCGCCTCCATGTCACTGCCGCGACCGCGCTGGATAATCTCGCCGCGCGACATCACCAGATAGCTGTCGGCCAACTCAGCGGCGAAATCATAGAATTGCTCAACCAGCAGAATCGCCATATCGCCGCGCTGCGCCAACTGACGGATCACCATGCCAATCTCTTTGATCACCGACGGCTGGATCCCTTCCGTCGGCTCGTCGAGGATCAGCAACTGCGGACGACTTGCCAGCGCGCGACCAATCGCTAACTGCTGCTGTTGTCCCCCGGACAGGTCGCCTCCGCGCCGCGACTTCATGTCGAACAGCACGGGAAACAGCTGATAGATCTCATCAGGCACCTGTTTGGCCTGTGAGGCGGAGAAGCGGGACAGGCCCATTAGCAGATTCTCCTCAACCGTGAGACGGGGGAAAATTTCGCGGCCCTGTGGCACGTAAGCGATGCCGGACTGCACGCGCTGATGCGGCTTGCGCGTCCCGATCGGCTTGTCCTGCCAGCGTACCTCACCCGATTTGGCCGGAATCAATCCCATCAGGCATTTCAGCAGCGTGGTTTTGCCCACGCCGTTACGGCCCAGCAGGCAGGTGATTTCGCCTGTTTTTACCTCAAACGACAGGCCGCGTAGAATATGGCTGCCACCGTAATACTGATGCAGTTCAGATACCTGTAACATTTAGCGCCCCAAATAAACGTCGATGACCTGCTCGTTGGCCTGAACCTCGCGCAGCGAACCTTCCGCCAGCACCTTGCCTTGATGCAAAACCGTGACGTAGTCGGCAATGGTTTCCACAAAGCCCATGTCGTGTTCAACCACCATGAGTGAGTGTTTCCCTGCCAGGCTACGGAACAGCTCGGCGGTATAGTCGGTTTCCGCATCGGTCATGCCGGCTGCGGGTTCATCCAGCAGAAGCAGGTGCGGCTCCTGCACCAGCAGCATGCCGATCTCAAGAAACTGTTTCTGCCCATGCGACAACAGGCCCGCCTGGCGGTGACGCGAACCGGTGAGCCGCAACAGGACGAGAACCTCGTCAATCCGATCCCGCTGCTCGCTGTTAAGCCGTGCGCGCAGGCTGGCCCAAACGGTTTTGGTGGTTTTCAGGGCAATTTCCAGATTTTCAAACACCGTCAGCGCTTCAAACACCGTGGGTTTCTGAAATTTGCGTCCGATACCGCGACGGGCAATCTCAACGGGGGAGTGGCTGGTCAGGTCATTATCCTGATCGTAAATGACCCGGCCCTTATCCGGTCGTGTTTTGCCGGTAATCACATCCATTAGCGTGGTTTTTCCAGCGCCGTTAGGGCCGATCACACAGCGCAGTTCGCCCACGCCTATCTGTAAGGACAGATCGGACAGGGCGCGAAAGCCATCAAAAGAGACGGTGACGGCTTCCAGTTGCAGCACCGGATCGCGCTGAACACGATGACGATCGGCGGGAAATGATTGGGTATACGGGTGCTCAGTCATCTTTTCTCCGGCGCAGTAAGCCAATCACGCCACGCGGCAGAAACAGCGTGACCAGAATAAACATCATCCCCAGAAAGAACAGCCAGTATTCGGGGAAGGCAACGGTAAACAGGCTCTTCGCACCGTTAACAATCGCGGCGCCCAGCAGCGGGCCAATTAAGGTGCCGCGTCCACCCAGTGCGACCCAGATAGCGGCTTCGATGGAGTTGGTGGGGGACATTTCACCGGGATTAATAATGCCGACCTGCGGCACATAAAGTGCGCCCGCCATGCCGCATAACACGGCGGACAGCGTCCAGACGAACAGCTTAAAGCCACGGGGATCGTAACCGCAGAACATCAGACGGTTTTCCGCGTCGCGAACCGCAGTCAGCACCCGGCCGAATTTACTGCGTGCCAGGACAAAACCCAGGCCTAAACTGACTAACAGCAATATCACCGTCGCGACAAACAGGCCGATGCGCGTGCCCGTGGCGGTAACATTAAAACCAAGCAGGGTGGTGAAGCCGGTAAAGCCGTTGTTGCCACCAAAACCGGTTTCATTGCGGAAAAACAGCAGCATGCCGGCATAGGTCAATGCCTGGGTCATGATGGAGAAATAAACCCCTTTGATTTTCGAGCGGAAGGCGAAAAAACCAAAGACCAGCGCCAGCAGGCCGGGAACCAGCACAATCAGGCACAGCGCCCAGGCAAAATGCTGGGTGCCCGCCCAAAACCACGGCAGCCGATCCCAGGAGAGAAAGGCCATAAAGGCCGGTACGCCGTCGCCCGCCGCCTGGCGCATCAGGTACATGCCCATCGCATAGCCGCCCAGCGCAAAAAACAGGCCGTGTCCCAGAGAGAGTAAACCGGCATAACCCCAGACCAGATCCAGCGCCACCGCGACCACCGCATAGCACAGAATTTTACCCACCAGGGTTAAGGTATAGGTCGATATCGCCAGCGGATGGGTGGCCGGCAGCAGCGCCAGAAATGGCATGATCAGCAGCATCAGCGTAACCAGTGCGCCAATACCCAGCGTCAGGCGCGGGGCCTGACGAGCCAGACGTAAGGAGATGGGTTGCGTCATTAGTCAGTCACCCTTCCTTTCACCGCAAATAACCCTTGCGGACGTTTTTGAATAAACAGCACGATCATGACCAGAATCAGGATTTTCCCCAGCACCGCGCCGATTTGCGGCTCCAGCACTTTATTGAGAATGCCCAGCCCCAGCGCAGCCACGACGGTGCCGGCCAGTTGCCCCACACCGCCGAGCACCACCACCAGGAAAGAGTCAATAATGTAGCCCTGGCCCAGTTCCGGTCCGACATTTCCCAACTGGGACAGGGCCACGCCGCCCAGCCCGGCGATGCCGGAGCCCAGGCCAAAAGCCAGCATATCGACTCGGCCTGTTGGCACGCCGCAGCAGTCGGCCATGGCCCGGTTTTGCGTTACCGCCCGCACGTTCATCCCCAGCCGCGTGCGGTTCAGCAGCAGCCAGGTCAGGATCAGCACAAACACCACGAACAGAATGACCGCAATACGGTTCCAGGGCAGAACCAGATTCGGCAGCACCTGCAATCCGCCGGACAGCCAGGCGGGGTTCGCAACCTCAAGGTTCTGCGCGCCAAACAGCATCCGCACCAGCTGAATCAGCATCAGGCTGATGCCCCAGGTGGCTAACAGGGTTTCCAGTGGACGGCCATACAGGTGACGGATAATGGTGCGCTCCAGCGCCATACCGATAACCGCCGTTAACCCAAAGGCGACCGGGAGCGCCAGCAGCGGATACCAGCCGATGTAATGCGGCGCGAACTGCTGAAACAGGTTTTGCACCATCCAGGTCGCGTAGGCACCCAGCATCAACATTTCCCCGTGCGCCATATTGATCACGCCCAGCAGGCCGTAGGTAATCGCCAGGCCCAGGGCGGCAAGCAGCAGTATCGAACCCAGCGACAGGCCGCTAAACGCCTGGCCCAACAGATCGCCCCACATCAGGCGGCTTTTAATCTGTTGCAGGCTTTCTGTTGCCGCCTCGCGTACGGTTTCATCGGGCTCCACTGTGGGCTGGGTCAGCCGTTGCAGGCTTGCCTGGGTGTTAGGATCGCCGGACTCGCCCAGCAGTTTCACCGCCCGCAGCCGAACCATGGGCTGAGGGCTGGACAGTTGCAGGCTGGCCGCCGCCATCGCCAGCGCGGCATGCACGCGCGCATCCTTTTCGAGGCTCAGGCGTTGCGTAATCAGCGGGAGAAGATCGGCGGCGGCGTCATTTTGTAACTGCTGTGCCGCACTCAGGCGTACGCTGGCGTCGCTGCTCACCAGTTGATGTGCGGCGAGCGCACTGGCGACCAGCACGCGCAACCGGTTATTCATAAACAGTTTTTTTAGCGCGCCCTTCGGCTGTGATGACGTATCCAGCGGCTGGAGCCCATTACCGGTTTGGCTAAAAGGATGACGATCCTGATCCGTGACCACGGTTTCGGCTTTCAGCGCCTGAAGCAGCGGCAACCGGCTGACATCTGGCGCAGCGGCCCACTGTTGCAGCAATTCCGCCTGCTGAGCGCGGCTCGCCGCGGCGAAGTCGGCCGCCGGTCCGGCGCTGGCAAACAGCGGCAGGAGCAGCAAAAAACTAAAGAAACACAGGCGAAGCGTCATGGGAGAGCCTCATCAAATAGGCGATCATAGGAAGTCCTTACTGCCGCCCCACAGAGAGATCAGGGGCGGCACCTGTCTTACTGAGACGTTTTCACCGGGTGATCGGGTTTTTTGTCATTACCGGGGATATACGGGCTCCAGGGCTGGGCGCGTACCGGTTTGTCGGTTTGCCAGACCACGTTGAACTGACCGTTTTCTTCAACTTCGCCAATCATCACGGGTTTATGCAGATGGTGGTTAGTCTGATCCATCGTCAGGGTAAAGCCATCCGGCGCTTTAAAGGTCTGCCCGGCCATGGCGGCGCGCACCTTATCCACGTCGGTGGTGCCCGCTTTTTCGACGGCCTGCGCCCACATATGGATCCCTACGTAGGTCGCCTCCATCGGATCGTTCGTCACAACGCTGCTGGCATTCGGCAGGTTATGGGCTTTGGCATAAGCACGGTAATCGGCGACAAATTTGGCGTTGGTCGGGTTATCCAGCGATTCGAAGTAGTTCCAGGCGGCGAGCTGGCCGACCAGCGGTTTGGTATCAATTCCACGGAGCTCTTCTTCGCCCACTGAGAACGCCACCACCGGTATGTCGGTGGCTTTGATGCCCTGATTCGCCAGCTCTTTGTAAAACGGCACGTTGGAATCTCCGTTGATGGTGGAGACCACCGCGGTTTTCCCGCCTGCGGCGAACTTCTTGATATTGGACACGATGGTCTGGTAATCGCTGTAGCCGAACGGGGTATAAACTTCTTCGATGTCTTTATCCTGTACGCCTTTGGTGTGCAGGAAAGCCCGCAAAATTTTGTTGGTCGTGCGGGGATACACATAATCTGTTCCCAACAGGAAGAAGCGTTTCGCGCCGCCGCCATCCTGGCTCATCAGGTATTCCACTGCCGGAATAGCCTGCTGGTTAGGGGCTGCCCCGGTGTAGAAGACGTTCGGTGACATCTCTTCACCTTCATACTGTACCGGGTAGAAGAGCAGGCCGTTCAGCTCTTCGAAGACCGGCAGCACGGATTTTCGTGATACCGAGGTCCAGCAGCCAAACACCACCGCGGTTTTGTCCTGGGTCAGCAGCTGGCGCGCCTTTTCGGCAAAGAGCGGCCAGTTTGAGGCGGGATCCACCACCACCGGTTCGAGCTTTTTACCCAGCACGCCACCTTTCGCATTGATTTCATCAATGGTCATCAGGGCGACATCTTTCAGTGGCGTTTCGGAAATCGCCATAGTGCCGGAAAGCGAGTGCATAATACCCACTTTGATGGTGTCAGCCGCCTGGGCGTTCCATGAGAATCCCATACCTGCAACGGTAGCGGAGAGTGCAAAAGCCTTGAGCAATGAACGTCTTTTCATCAATGTTAAACCCCTGGTTAGATGGATGCGTTATTCGATGGGTTGGAGCCTGGCCTGCTGTAACATATGGATCGTGATCTTCCTGACCTCAGCCTTACTGGCGGCAATGTGTTCGCTCAGCATCTGCTGGGCTTTGCCGGTCTGCTGCAAAAAAATGGCCTGTAAAATTTGCGCGTGCTCGCGATACGTCGCCGCGATCCTGTCTTCGCGGGTAAAATCGAGACGACGAATAATGCGGATCTTCTCGGTCAGTTCAGCGTGAATACGCGCGATCTCACTGTTGCCTGCGGCGGCGACCAGCGTCATATGAAAGGCCTCATCGTGCTGCGACACTTTCTTGCCGTCATCCAGCCGGGCGGCCTCACACCAGAACTGATAAAGCTCGCGCAGCCGGGCGGCGCACTGCGCCGGGGGCAGTTCGCACAGACGCTTCACGGCTTCGCACTCCAGTACCGTGCGCAGATCGTACAGCTCTTCGAAATAGGCAAAATCGAAGGTTTTGACCTGCCATCCGCTGCGAAACCACACATCGACATAGCCTTCACGCTCCAGCCAGAACAGTGCCTGCCGGACTGGCGTGCGGCTGACCGCCATACGTTCAGCAATTTCACTCTCGCTGAAGCGGTCACCGGGCATCAGGCGAAACTCAAAAATGTCGTTTTTCAGCGTCTGGTAAACACGTTCCGCCAGGGCTTCCGGACGCGCTTTATTACGGGGTAAACGGGTTGTCATCGGCTCTCCTTATTCCAGCCACAGCAGCGTATCGCCAGGGCTGACGGCGCGCCCTGCCTGACAGGCGATGCGTTTCACCCGACCGGCGCAGGGGGCTGCAATCGCCAGCTCCATTTTCATTGCTTCAACAATCACCAGCGTCTGACCCGCGCTGACGTCATCCCCGGGCTGTACCAGCACTTTCCAGATATTGCCGTTCATATCTGCCTGCACCGCGTGCGCGCTGTCATCTTCAGCGGCGGTATGAGGCGCTTTATCTGGAGGAGAGGCGATCTCCTGTTCCTCCTGCGACCAGCGCGTGACTTCCTGCTCGAAAGCCGCTGCCTGACGCTGGCGAAACGCCGTGATGTCCTGAGCGTTATCCGCCAGGAATTGTTGGTGAGCGGCAAAGTCAAATTCAGTTTCGTCAATACGCAGCGTGGCGCGACCTTCGCGGAAATCGTCACGTAACTGCGTCAGCGCCTCTTCCGTTACGGGATAAAAGCGCACCTGATCGAAGAAGCGCAGCAGCCAGGGTTCGCCTGCAGTAAACTGCGCATTTTTGAGGAACTTGTTCCAGATAGGTAAGGTACGGCCCACCAGCTGATAGCCGCCGGGCGAGTCCATGCCGTAAATGCACATATACATCCCGCCGATGCCGACGGTGCCTTCTGCCGTAAAGGTACGGGCCGGGCTGTATTTGGAACTCAGCAGGCGGTGACGGGGATCGACAGGCACGGCGCAGGGCGCGCCAAGGTACACATCCCCCAGCCCTAAAATCAGATAGCTGGCCTCAAAGATCGTGTCGCGGACCTGGTCGCGGCTGGTTAATCCGTTAATGCGCTGAATAAAATCGACATTATTTGGCAGCCAGGGCGCGCTGGCACGCACGGTTTCTTTATAGCGTTCCACCGCACCGAGCGTCGCGCTGTCTTCAAAGGCCATCGGCAGCCAGACGATGCGTGACGGAACTTTCAGGTGACTGACATTGCCGAGCATCGCTTCCCGTTCCAGCAGCACGTTCATTAACTGCGACTGACTCAGGACCAGGCTGTCGTAGCGAATTTGCAGCGAGCGCACGCCAGGAGAGAGCTCTTCGATCCCGGTAACAGGCTGAGCACGCAGCGCCTCCATTAACAAATGCACACGCAGACGCAATGCCAGATCGAGGACGTTGTCGCCATATTCGATGAGGATGTATTTATCACCGGCCTGGCGATAGACCGCCTTGGGGGAGGTTTCCGTGGCGGCGACAGCGGCGAGCAGGGTGCCGGAACCAAAGCGGTTTTCAGCCAGCGAGGGGACGGCAAACGCGGGCGCAGAGTGCGGCCGCAGCGTGGCAATCACCTGCTTCTGAGCCTGTTCCCGCGCGGTCGCTTCCTCTACGCTGATGGGGTGAAAACGGATGCTGTCACCAGGTTTAACCTGACCGACTTTCCACAGCTCGGCTTTGGCTATCGTTACCGGGCAGACAAAGCCGCCAAGGCTGGGGCCGTCGTGGGTGAGGATCACCGGGAAATCACCGGTAAAGTTGACTGCGCCGATAGCATACTCGCAGTCATGTACGTTGGAGGGATGCAGACCGGCCTCACCGCCGTTAGCGCGAGCCCAGCTCGGTTTTGGCCCGACCAGGCGTACGCCAAGGCGGTTTGAGTTGTAGTGTACCTGCCAGTCGCTGGCAAAAAAGTCGTCGATGGCGGCCTGGGTGAAGAAGTCAGGTGCGCCGTGCGGCCCGTACAGCACGCCAATGTGCCATTCGTTCGTGTAGGTCGGTATCAGCGCCGGGCTGAGCGCCTGGGGGGCGCTGATCGGGGCCGGTGTGGTGCAGGCGGCCAGCAGCGGCTGGGAAACCGGCAGCATATCGGCAACCCGCAGCGTCCGCCCCGCGTGCCCGCCAAACTGACCAAGCGAGAAAGTGGAGCGGCTGCCGAGGTATTCCGGTACGTCAAAACCATTACGGATGGCCAGGTAACAGCGACAGCCTTGCAGCGCGCGGCCCAGCGTGAGCGTTTGTCCCGCATTGACCGTGACAGGCTGCCAGTTTGCAACGGGTTCACCATCCAGCATGGCGGCGCAGTCAGCGCCGGTCAGGGCAATTGTCGTCGCACAATGAAAACGCAGCGTCGGGCCCTGTAAGGTAAATTCCAGTCCTGCTGCGGCCTCATGATTGCCGACGATACGGTTAGCCAGCCGGAAAGCATAGTCGTCCATGGGGCCGGAGGGCGGTACGCCGATATCCCAGTAGCCAAGGCGGCCCGGAACGTCCTGCACGGAGCTAAAGGTGCCGGGCTGCAGAACTTCCACCACCGGGGCCGATGGCGTGAAATCATCCAGAAAACCAGTCCAGACGTTGCCGTTCTGGAAGGCGTCGGTGGCGATGACCTGCCGCAGGTAATCAAGATTGGTGGCGATGCCGTGCAGTTGAGTGGCATTAAGCGCGCGTTGCAGTTTGGCCAGCGCGGCGTCCCGGGTTTCAGCATGAACGATCAGTTTGGCGATCATGGGATCGTAGTAGCTCGATACGTCGCTACCGGTGCTGATTCCACTATCGACGCGCACATCCTCGGGAAAGTGCACATGGGTTAAGACACCGGGACAAGGCTGAAAGTGTTTAAGCGGATCTTCAGCGTAGAGCCGGACTTCGATCGAGGCGCCCTGAGGTGCCTGCTGCAGGCGCGGCCAGTCGATCGCTTCATCGGCAGCCACGCGCAACATGCACTCGACCAGGTCAAGACCCGTGACGCATTCGGTGACCGGATGTTCAACCTGCAGGCGGGTATTGACCTCCAGGAAATAGAAGGCGTCCTGCTGCGCATCGTAAATGTATTCGACGGTGCCCGCGCTGCGGTAATTGACCACCTCGCCCAACCGGACTGCCGAGGCGAGCAGCGCATCGCGGGTTGCAGCGGGCAAACAGGGAGCGGGCGTTTCTTCTACCACTTTCTGGTTGCGGCGTTGCAGAGAGCAGTCGCGCTCGCCCAGAGCGACCACGGTGCCTTTGCCGTCGCCAAAGATCTGTACCTCAACATGGCGGGCATGATCGATGCAGCGTTCAAGAAATACGCCTGCGTCGCTGAAGAACTGTTCGCCAAGCCGGCGCACGCTCTCCCAGGCATGCCGGAGCGCCTCGGCATCCGCGCAGCGCGTCAGGCCGATGCCGCCGCCCCCGGCCGTGCTTTTTAACATCACCGGATAACCAATATGGCTCGCGGCGGCCAGGGCGTCATCCAGCGAGTCGAGCAGCGGCGTGCCTGGCGTCATGGGAACACCGGCGTGCGCTGCCAGTTCACGGGCACGGTGCTTTAAACCGAACTCACCAATTTGCTGCGCTGTCGGTCCAACAAATACGATGCCGGCCTCCTCACAGGCGGCGGCAAACGGCAGGCTTTCAGAGAGAAAACCGTAGCCCGGCCAGACAGCCTGGGCGCCGCTTTCCTGCGCGGCCGCCAGAATTTTATCAATGCGCAGATAGCTGTCGCTGGCTTTGTCACCGCCCAGACAAATAGCGATATCGGCATCTTTGACATGTTGCGCGTTACGGTCGGCATTGGAAAAGACCGCGACGCTGGTAATGCCCAAACGTTTCAGGGTACGGATAGCGCGGCAGGCAATTTCGCCACGATTGGCAATCAGAACGGTGCTGAACATGATTGATTAACTCTCCAGAGAAGCGAGCCAGTTACGCCAGCCGCCGAATTCGGTAATCTCCAGCGCGTGCGTCAGCGCGGAACCTTCACAAATAAAGCCTTTCACCACGCGACCATCGGCAAGCGTGAGGCTGCCAATGCCCAGGGGTTGTGGGATCTCGGCCACGAATTCGCCAAAGCGCGCCAGGGGGATATCCCAGAGCTCGACGGCGATGGCGGCGCCCTGTTCCGCCCGCATCAGTCCCGGCTTTTTGACCGGGCCATCCAGCAGGGCAAACAGGCGATACTGGCTGGCCGTCTGGGTCTCTTCTACCCGGACGGCCTGGCGTTGCGTGAGCTGAAAGTTAAGTGGCATGCCGGTCAGGTGCGCGCCCACGACCGCAAGACGAACATGGTCGTCCGAAGGGGGAAGCGGCGCAGGCTCAGCGGGTTGGGCCTTGCCAGTGGCGCCGCGCGGCAGGGCCATAGCCTGCTGCCAGCGCAGGCCAAACTGCGCCAGCGCGCGGTCATGCCAGGCGGGGGCGATGAGCGTAATGCCCGCGGGCAGATCGTCGTTTCTGAAAGGGGCGGGCAGCGCCAGTGCGGCAAGATCGGCCAGATTGGTAAAGTTGGTGTAAGTACCAAAATGTGAGTTGTAAATCACCGGCTCCTGCTGCATCTCATCCAGGGTATAGATCGTGGGGGACGTGGGCACGACCAGCGCATCAAACGGCGCCAGAATCTGCTGAATCTGGCGCGCCAGCCGGGCACGCAGGTATTCGGCCTCAAAGGCCTCGACGGCACTGTATTTCAGCCCCGTCGAGATAATGCTGTGCACCACCGGATCCATCTTCTCCGGGTGGTTGAGCATCTCGCCTACGGCAGCGGTACGCTCCGCCACCCACGGGCCGTAGTAGAGCTGTTCGGCGAGCTGCGTGAAGGGGGTGAAATCAATCGGATGCAGCGTGGCGCCGTTGTCCTGCAGTGCGGTCAGCGCGGCGTCCCAGGCCGCTTCGGCAGCTGCATCATCAAAAAACACGGGGGCGGCAGGAATTGCGAAATCAGGATGGGATTTCATGCCCGCGGGCGCCGTACGAGGATGAACGCGCGAGTAGGCATCCTGAGCATCGTATCCTCCCGCCAGGCTGGCGACGCGAAAAGCATCGTCCACCGTCAGCGCAAAGACAGAAATTGTGTCGTTCAGGCGGCAGGCAGGAACGACACCGCGCGCAGACAGCCAGCCCTTGGTCGGTTTCAGACCGACAATATTGTTGAAACCGGCGGGCACCCGGCCAGAACCGGCGGTATCGGTACCCAAAGAGAACGCCACCAGCCCTCGAGCCAGTACCGAGGCCGATCCCGAACTGGAGCCGCCGCTTACAAAGTCCGGGTCAAAGGTGTTACATACCGCGCCGTAAGGTGAACGTGTACCGACCAGTCCGGTAGCAAACTGGTCGAGGTTAGTTTTCCCCATCACCACCGCGCCCGCCGCTTTAAGCTGTGCCACCACAAAGGCATCCTCGGCGGCGATGTAACGGAATGCAGGGCAGGCTGCCGTTGTCGGCCAGCCAGCCACGTCAATGTTATCTTTCACGGCAAAGGGAACACCGAACAGTGGAAGGGCATCCGGATCCTGCTGGTAACGCGCCAGGAGCGGCTCAGTTTGCGCCACTAACTGGGCGGGAGTGGCAAGACAGATCCACGCATTATCGTCTGGATCCAGCTCAGAAAGGTGTTCAGCCAGCAGCGTGTGAACCTGCTCCGGGTGTTGCCGAACGCGTTGCTGCCAGTCATTAAGGGTCAAACCGAATGTCGAAGCCATGCAGTGAATTCCAACAGGTATACAAGATGGGATTCAACAGAGCAAAGGACGTGCCAGAATTTTAATGCCATGAATCAATGAGATAATTCGAACAGCCATAAGAAGATGTGATGATAAAACGCACAGTTGTCGCGCAGGCAGTGTGACATCAGGGTGCGTTAAAGCGGTGCGAAGGTAAATTTTGTGAAGAACATGGCAAGAGTGGCTTCCCCTGGTTAGCATGAATAACGTCTGGCACAAAGCCAGCGCCCAGCAACAGAGGAGATTTACGTGGAGAAGTGGCGTAACTGGATGATAGGGATCTGCCTGGTCAGCACGGCCGGCAGCGCATGGGCTGATTCGCTTGATCAACAACGGCAACGATATCAACAAATTAAGCAGGCCTGGGACAGTAATCAGATGGCAACAGTTGAACAGCTGTTACCGACGCTACAGGATTATCCGCTTTATCCTTATTTAGAATACCGTCTGCTGGCGCAGGACCTGGACCAGGAAACCAGCCTGGCAGTACAAAATTTTATTCAAAAGTATCCGACTTTACCGCCAGCGCGCTCGCTGAAAACGCGTTTTGTTAACGTACTGGCGCATCGTCAGGACTGGCAAGGCGTGCTTAACTTCAGCCCCGACGAGCCCACGCCGGTGCAGGCACGTTGTAACTGGTACTATGCCAAATGGTCAACCGGAAAGCAGCAGGCGGCATTTGACGGTGCCAAAGCCATTTGGCTGCGCGGCACGGCCCTGCCGAATGACTGCGATAAGCTCTTCTCCGTGTGGCAGGCCAGCGGTCAGCTTTCTCCCATCACTATTCTTGAACGTATCCGCCTGGCAATGAAAGCGGGCAATGACAGCCTGGTCAGCTATCTGGCCAAAACGCTGCCTGCCGATTACAAGACGATGTCGGATGCATTACTGGCGTTGCAGAAAGATCCTCAGTCCGTCACGACCTTTGCCAACAGCGTGGGCGCAACCGACTTCACGCGCCAGGCCACGATTTTTGCCTTTACCCGCGTTGCCCGTGCCGATATGGAAACAGCCCGTAGCCTGATCCCTGAGCTGGTGCGCGCGCAAAAAATGGGGCCAGAAGATGAGCAGGCGCTGAAAGAGATTGTCGTCTGGCGGATGATGGGCAGCGATCTGACCTCCGAGCAGGCGCGCTGGCGCGATGCGGTGGTGATGAACAGCGAATCGACCGCGTTAGTAGAACGGCGGGTGCGCCTGGCGCTGAGTGAAAACGATCGTCGTGGCCTGAACACCTGGATTGCGCGTCTGCCGGTTGAAGCGAAAGAGAAAGACGAGTGGCAGTACTGGCAGGCCGATTTGCTTTATTCAAAAGATCGCAAAGAAGAAGCCGATGACATTCTGCGTAAGCTGATGAAAGAGCGCGGTTTTTATCCTATGGTTGCCGCACAACGTTTAGGGGTGGACTATCCTCTTCAGGTCGATGCGGCACCCAAACCTGACGCGGCAACCACCCAGGGGCCAGAACTCGCACGCGTGCGTGAGCTGATGTACTGGGGCATGGACAATCTGGCACGCAGCGAGTGGGCCAACCTGATCGGCAGCAAAACCCATGTCCAGCAGCAGATGCTGGCGCGCTACGCAAGCGAACAGGACTGGTGGGATCTGAGCGTACAGGCCACGATCACCGCGAAAATGTGGGACAGCCTGAAGGAGCGTTTCCCGCTGGCATGGCAGGATCTGTATAAGCAGAACACCCAGGGTAAATCCATTCCGCAGAGTTATGCGATGGCGATTTCCCGTCAGGAAAGTGCATGGAACCCGAAAGCCCGTTCCCCGGTGGGTGCCAGCGGACTGATGCAGATTATGCCGACGACCGCAACACACACCGTGAAGATGTTTAGCATCCCGGGCTATGTGAACGCGTCTCAGCTGTTCGATCCGCAGACCAACATTCAGATCGGGACGCAATATCTGGAGTATGTTTATCAGCAGTTTGATAAGAACCGGATATTCGCCTCAGCGGCTTACAATGCCGGCCCGGGACGCGTACGGACCTGGCAAGGCAGTACAGCAGGCAATCTCAACGCCGTCGCCTTTATCGAAACCATTCCGTTTTCGGAAACCCGGGGTTACGTGAAGAATGTGCTGGCCTATGATGCGTACTACCGCTACTTCCTGGGTCAGCCGGACAAGATCCTGTCCGATGCTGAGTGGAATCGCCGCTACTAGCTGTGTTAAGCTTCCGTACTCTTTAGCGAGTACGGAAGCCTCTCATGAATCAACCCTCTGTGCCATCCACGACTGACCCGGCTACGGACGCGCACTGGCTGCGTTTTGTTGAGCTGATGCAACAGGCTTTTGCGGATAACCAGGCGCTGCCGCTGTTACAGCTGATGACGACGCCAGATGAACGAGAGTCCTTTGGTACACGCTTGCGTATCATTGAATCGCTGCTGAATGGCGACATCAGCCAGCGTGAACTGAAAAACGAACTGGGCGTGGGCATTGCCACGATTACCCGCGGATCAAATAGCCTGAAAGAGGCGCCTCCGGCACTGAAGCAGTGGCTGGAAGCACACCTGACGCGTCGCTGATTACTGCTGATAGAACGGATGGGTTAGCGGGCAGAGCGCCAGTATCAGAGCCTGGTGGTAAACGCTGGAGCGGCTGAGCAGGCCCTGGGTCAGGGTGCCGATTGCGCCGCCTTTGTGCTTAATATTGTCGATGCCGGTGAGGCGCGCCATCTCCTCACCCAGTTCGCGTCCTTCACGTAAACCGGCCATCACCACCGGCGGCAGGGTAAAACTGGCCGAACGTGACTCTCCCCGCTGTTTCTGGTTTTCCACCACCATCCAGGCAAAAGCGCACTCTTCTTCAATTCCGGCTTCAATCGCCACCCAGAAGTCGGCTTCCGGACGAACCTGACGGGCATTCATCACGCGCTGGCGTGCGCCAGTTCGCGTTTCGAGGTTGGTTAAAGGCTGTGCCGCAACGCCGCTCTCGACCTCGACCCCTTCGATATGGCAGGATCCCTCGCCGAAAACGTCGTTGAATGCCTGAGCAATCGCACGAATCTTCGCTGGATTGATGGTAGCTGCGACAACATGGTACATAATTAATTGAACCCTCAGGTAATTAAGGCGATTTTGGTCGCAGTATAACGGAAACTAAGCATGCTACAGGTCTATCTTGTTCGTCACGGTGAAACGGTATGGAATGCAGAACGTCGCATTCAAGGGCACTCCGACAGTCCGCTGACGGAAAAAGGTGAGCAACAAGCCCGTCAGGTCGGTGAACGCATCAAAAGCGCCGGTATCACGCATATTATTTCCAGCGATTTAGGGCGCACCCGGCGCACCGCTGAAATCATTGCCGATGCCTGTGGTTGTGATATCACTTTCGACCCGCGACTGCGGGAGCTGAACATGGGCATACTGGAAAAACGATTGCTAGATGAACTGAGCCCGGAAGAAGAGGGCTGGCGTGCTTCGCTGGTGAACGGCAGCGAGGGCGGCCGCATTCCTCAGGGCGAATCCATGACGGAACTGGCGCAGCGTATGCAGGAGGCACTTAATGCCTGCCTGGCGCTGCCGGCAGGGAGCCGCCCGCTACTGGTCAGCCACGGCATGGCGCTGGGCGTGCTGGTCAGCACCATTCTGGGACTACCGGCCTATGCCGAACGTCGCCTGCGCCTGCGCAACTGTTCGATTTCCCGCGTTGATCATCAGCAGAGCGCATGGCTGGCACAGGGTTGGGTCGTGGAAACGGCGGGTGATATTGCCCACCTCGACGAACCCGCGATGGACGAGCTTCAGCGTTAATCGATGATGCCGTCATTACGGCGGCATCACACCAGGTATTAACGGCGAATCGGGATCAGATATTCACAACGAATCTCTGTAGGCGGTTCGCTGCGCTTTTTACCGCCGTGGGTAATAAAGCGCTCGATGTCCTGCCCCATGCGGCGCGTCAGGCCCAGCGTCGGCATGCAGGTACCGTATAACAACAGAATAAACTCCTGAAGTTCAACGCGCGGACCGCTGTAGTTGAACTGAACGTAATCCCCGGCTTCAAGAATGACCTTCTGGCCCGAATGCATATTGGTCGCGCTGTCGGTTGGCACGGCTGTGGTGTACAGAATCTCCTGCTCATCGTCTTTTTCATGACTGGCACGGACCTGGTGCAGACCGTAGAGCACGGGCGGAACCGTATCCGTTTCCAACAGAAACTGTTTCCAGAAATGGACACGCATTTCATCGCGGTAGCTGGAAATTTGTTCCAGGGTACAGGTGTAGCTCTGTGTCTGTCCCACCAGAACGGTCTCCGGCAGGGTGACGAACTGCGATTCCGGCTGCTGATCGTTTCCTAACCGAATGGGTGGGCGAATACCAAATGAATTCCAGTCAGACGAGCGGCGATACCATGCAGGTGTTTGATTAAACTGCTTTTTAAAGGCTCGTGTAAAGGTCTGCTGTGAATCAAACCGATACTGCAAAGCAATATCGAGAATCGGGCGGCTGGTCAGGCGAAGTGCCACCGCGGCTTTGGAAAGACGTCGTGCCCGGATATAGGCGCCAATGGCGTGTCCGGTAACGTCTTTAAACATCCGTTGTAGATGCCATTTAGAATAACCGGCTTTAGTGGAAACGTTATCCAGTGAAAGTGGTTGATCCAAATGGCTCTCCAGCCAGGCAAGCAAATCGCGAATGATACCGGCTTGGTCCATAAAACATCCTCATACTCTGGTGGCGCAGCTAAATGAAGTCGACGAATAATAGCACTTATTGCTTTAAAGACATGTTTGGTTTTGACTGGGATGGTTGTGCTATCTACGCGGGAATTTATACCCTTTTTACGTTGGTTATTGTATCGATTGACAGTACATTACATGCTCATCTATTACATTTGCAATGGTAACTCAATGACAATACCTCGTCTCCTGCTCGTCACCTTCGCGGGTTTGCTGTTTTCCAGTCCGCTTCTGGCTGAAGAGATTGGCTCCGTCGACACTGTGTTTAAGATGTTTGGACCCGACCACAAAATTGTGGTTGAGGCATTCGACGATCCCGACGTAAAAAATGTCACCTGCTACATCAGCCGGGCGAAAACAGGCGGTATCAAGGGCGGGCTGGGATTAGCGGAAGATACATCAGACGCGGCCATTTCGTGTCAGCAAATCGGGCCGGTAGAACTGAGCGAGAAAATTGCCAAAGGCAAAGCACAGGGTGACGTAGTGTTTCGTCAGCGCACATCGCTGATCTTCAAGAAACTGCAGGTCGTGCGTTTCTTTGACAGCAAGCGTAACGCATTAATTTATCTGGCTTACTCAGATAAAGTGGTGGATGGTTCACCTAAAAATGCGCTAAGCGCCGTACCGATTATGCCGTGGCACTAAGGCAATCATTAAACGCCCGTAAGGGCGTTAAATGATTGCCAGCTTAATCCTGCAGGTCACCACAGAAACGATAACCTTCGCCGTGAATGGTGGCGATGATTTCAGGGGTATCTGGCGTGGATTCAAAATGTTTACGGATACGACGGATTGTCACGTCAACAGTACGGTCGTGTGGCTTGAGATCGCGTCCGGTCATTTTCTTCAGCAAATCAGCACGCGTCTGAATCTTGCCGGGGTTTTCGCAGAAGTGCAGCATGGCACGGAACTCACTGCGCGGCAGTTTGTACTGCTCACCGTTGGGATTGATGAGTGAGCGGCTGTTGATGTCCAGCTCCCAGCCGTTGAACTTATAGCTTTCAACCTGGCGACGCTCTTCATTGGGTAAAGGCAAATTCATGGTGCGCAACAGCAGGTTACGTGCACGAATAGTTAATTCGCGTGGGTTAAACGGCTTAGTAATGTAGTCGTCTGCACCAATTTCCAGCCCAAGAATTTTATCGACTTCGTTATCGCGTCCGGTCAGGAACATCAATGCGACATTGGCTTGCTCACGCAGTTCACGTGCCAGTAACAGGCCGTTTTTACCCGGCAGATTGATGTCCATAATAACCAGATTGACATCATTGTCGGTCAACACCTGGTGCATCTCTGCACCATCGGTCGCTTCGTACACGACATAACCTTCCGCCTCAAAAATGCTTTTGAGGGTATTGCGCGTGACCAGTTCGTCTTCAACGATGAGAATGTGCGGGGTCTGCATGTTTAGCTACCTAATTTTGCCAACTAAATTGAAAACAGGGCGTACAGCGGTTAGGTGCTCTCCAGTGCGGAGAACGGCAAGCTTTGCTGAACCGTTGTACAAAAGTAAATTTTGATAAGCTTTTATCAAGGTCAACAACCGTATTCGCCAGCCTGCCGGGGTAAAAATTCCATGCCCTGCGGAATAATAATTTGAAACACATACTAACTGTATTAACAGCAACCTAACAGCAATAACAACAACTGGTAAGCATAAAAACAACGCTTCGTTGACTTATATCAAATGCAATTGTAGCACGTTAACATTTCTGTGAAAAACATCTCAAAAAATAGCGTGCTGGCTGACATTACGTCTCATTTTTGTCCCCGCCAGCCCGGCTTATCACCAAATATGATGTTAGAAACTTACTATTACAGTGGACTGAAATGAAAGGCTTTTATTTTGAAGGTTTTGATAATGTGCACTTTATGATAAAAAGGCGCGCTCCGGCCTTTTTTAACGTGTTTTAACATGTATGTCAGAGTCTTAACATGACCACCTATATCCCTCAATAAAGCAGGTGCGTGTTACACTAGCAGCGTGCACATTTACTGATGGAATGATCATGCTTTTTCCTCTTATCCTCGTCTCACCTGCCCGGGCAGAAAATATTGGCGCGGCGGCGCGTGCCATGAAAACCATGGGCTTTAATGAAATGCGTATTGTTGCCAGTGATGCATGGCAGGATCCGGCCGCCCGCCGCGTAGCTCATGGCGCAGGTGATATTCTGGACAGGATAAAAACCTTTGATACGCTGGCCGAAGCGCTGGCAGACATCGACTTTTCCGTCGCCACGACCGCGCGAAGTCGGGCCAGGTTCCGCTATTATGCAACGCCGCAGCAGGTGGAAGCGCAACTGCGGGAAAAACGTCAGTGGGTAAACAGCATGGCATTGGTATTTGGCCGTGAAGATAGCGGGCTGACCAATGAAGAGCTGGAGCAGGTTGACCTGCTCACCGGCATTCCAATGGCAAACGATTATCCTTCACTGAACCTGGGGCAGGCCGTTATGGTTTACTGTTACCAGCTGTCGGCGCTCAATCAGGTGGCTGCGCCTGTCGCCCCGGCGGCCGATGGTCAGCAGCTCCAAGCACTGCGCCAGCGGTTTGAACAGTTACTGAGCCGGTTAGAGGTGAGTGACGACAATAAAATGGCCGACTGGATTAATCAGCGTATTGGCCTGTTAGAGCAGCGCGACAGTGCGATGTTGCACCGTTTGTTGCATGACGTGGAAAAAAAGCTGGCAGATAAATCCTCGGGTTAAGCGTGACTATACAGTCACAGATGTTAACGAAACGCGGTATAACAAACGATTCACCAGGCTTTTTTTGTTTAACAGCATGCTAAACATTGTGGTCTGTATTTGCGCAACGGATAAAACCGTTGACTTAATGTGCGCTTTGCTTTACTTCTTGACGCAGACGGACAATCAATGACAGACAGAAAAAATAAATCTGAATGCGTAATCACAGCCTGAACACCACAATTATTACCACCACCATTACCATTACGATCGGTAAAGGGGCGGGCTGACGCATCCAGGAAAAACAGAAAAGAAGCCCGCACCTCACGAGTGCGGGTTTTTTTTTGACTCAAAATCAGGAGAGTTGACATCATGCGAGTGCTGAAATTCGGTGGGACCTCGGTTGCTAATGCAGAGCGTTTTCTGCGCGTGGCCGATATTCTGGAAAGTAATGCGCAACAGGGACAGGTTGCCACCGTGCTTTCTGCGCCCGCTAAGATTACCAACCATCTGGTCGCGATGATCGAAAAAACCATTAGCGGTCAGGATGCGCTGCCGAATATCAGTGACGCGACGCGCATCTTTGCGGAGCTGCTGCAGGGGCTGGCCGAGGCGCAACCCGGTTTCGACTATGACGGGCTTAAAAGCCGCGTAGACAGCGAGTTTGCTCAGCTTAAACAGGTGCTGCACGGGATCAGCCTGTTGGGACAGTGCCCTGACAGCGTCAACGCCGCGATGATCTGTCGTGGTGAGAAGCTCTCGATTGCGATTATGGAAAAGCTGCTTGAGGCACGAGGTTATGGCGTCAGCGTTATCGATCCGGTCGAGAAGCTGTTAGCCATCGGCCACTATCTCGAGTCTACCGTGGATATCGCAGAATCAACCCGCCGCATCGAAGCCAGTAAAATTCCGGCTGAAAATATGATCCTGATGGCCGGTTTTACCGCCGGTAATGAGCGGGGCGAGCTGGTGGTGCTGGGCCGAAACGGTTCCGACTACTCTGCTGCCGTGTTGGCGGCTTGTCTGCGTGCCGATTGCTGCGAAATCTGGACCGACGTAGACGGGGTTTATACCTGTGATCCCCGTCAGGTGCCGGATGCCCGCCTGCTCAAATCCATGTCATACCAGGAGGCGATGGAGCTCTCCTATTTCGGGGCGAAAGTCCTGCATCCACGGACTATCGCGCCTATCGCCCAGTTCCAGATCCCTTGCCTGATTAAAAACACGGCCAATCCGCAGGCCCCAGGTACGCTGATCAGCGCCAATGGTGAACAGGATGAATTCCCGGTTAAGGGCATCACCAACCTGAATAATATGGCGATGTTTAACGTGTCTGGCCCGGGGATGAAAGGCATGGTGGGCATGGCCGCCCGCGTGTTCGCGACCATGTCACGCACCGGGATTTCAGTGGTGTTAATCACCCAGTCTTCTTCTGAATACAGCATCAGCTTCTGTGTTCCTCAGAGCGAGCAGGCGCGAGCGCGCCGCGTGCTGGAAGACGAATTCTATCTTGAACTGAAAGATGGATTGCTGGATGCGCTGGACGTTATCGAAAATCTGGCGGTGATCTCGGTTGTAGGGGATGGCATGCGCACCCTGCGCGGGATTTCAGCGAAATTCTTCTCTGCCCTGGCGCGCGCCAATATCAACATTATCGCTATCGCTCAGGGATCGTCTGAACGCTCTATTTCGGTCGTGGTCAATAATGATGACGTCACCACGGGCGTGCGCGTCGTGCATCAGATGCTGTTTGCCACCGACCAGGTGATTGAGGTTTTTGTGGTGGGCGTCGGCGGAGTCGGCGGCGCCCTGCTGGATCAGCTGCATCGCCAGCAGACGTGGCTTAAACAAAAGCACATCGATCTCCGCGTTTGCGGCATTGCGAATTCCCGGGCGCTGTTAACCAACGTGCACGGTATCGATCTCAGCGACTGGAAAGGCGAAATGGCGCAGGCCAAAGAGCCGTTTAACCTGGGGCGCTTAATTCGCCTGGTTAAAGAGTATCATTTACTGAATCCGGTGATTGTGGACTGTACCTCGAGCCAGGCGGTTGCCGACCAGTACGCAGATTTTCTGGCGGAAGGTTTTCACGTGGTCACGCCGAATAAAAAGGCCAACACCTCGTCGTGGGAATACTATCAGAAGATGCGTGTGGCGGCGGCGGGATCGCGTCGTAAGTTCCTGTATGACACTAACGTCGGCGCGGGTTTACCCGTCATTGAGAACCTGCAAAATCTGCTCAATGCAGGCGATGAGTTGATCAGGTTCTCGGGAATTTTATCAGGATCGTTATCCTATATTTTTGGCAAGCTGGATGAAGGTGTATCGCTGTCAGAAGCGACCAGGATGGCACGCGAGATGGGCTTTACCGAGCCCGATCCTCGTGACGATCTCTCTGGTACGGATGTCGCGCGCAAGCTGCTGATTCTGGCGCGTGAAGCGGGGCATTCGCTCGAAATGAGCGACATTGAAATCGAACCCCTGCTGCCCGCGCATCTGAATGCCATCGCCGATGTCGACCAGTTTATGGCGCAGTTACCCGAAGCCGATGCGGCGATTGCAGCCAGGGTGGAACAGGCACGTGCTGAAGGCAAAGTGCTGCGTCTGGTTGGCGTGATCGAAGAGGGCGGGGCATGTAAAGTGAAGATCGATGCGGTTGACGGTAACGATCCGCTTTTCAAAGTCAAAAATGGCGAAAACGCGCTGGCCTTTTACAGCCGCTATTATCAGCCGATTCCGTTAGTATTGCGCGGATACGGTGCAGGAAACGATGTGACAGCTGCGGGCGTGTTTGCCGATCTGCTGCGCACACTGTCATGGAAGTTGGGAGTGTAATGATGGTAAAAATTTATGCGCCGGCCTCAATCGGTAACGTCAGCGTGGGTTTTGACGTGCTGGGCGCGGCGGTATCGCCAGTGGATGGTACATTGCTGGGTGACTGCGTGTCGGTCGAGGCGGCCGACAGCTTTAGCCTGAGCAATGCGGGACGTTTTGTCAGTAAGCTGCCCAGCGATCCCAAAGAGAACATCGTCTATCAGTGCTGGCAGCGTTTCTGTGAAGCGATTGGCAAAACCGTACCTGTAGCGATGACGCTGGAAAAAAATATGCCGATCGGCTCCGGCCTCGGCTCCAGCGCCTGCTCCGTGGTGGCTGGCCTGATGGCGATGAATGAATTTTGTGGTAACCCGCTTGATGAAACTCAGCTCCTGACCCTGATGGGAGAACTGGAAGGGCGCATCTCCGGTAGCGTACATTACGATAATGTCGCGCCCTGCTTCCTTGGCGGTATTCAGCTGATGCTGGAAGAAAACGGCATTATCAGTCAGGCCGTACCCGGATTTGACGACTGGCTGTGGGTCATGGCCTATCCGGGTATTAAAGTCTCGACGGCGGAAGCGCGGGCGATTTTACCTGCGCAGTATGCAAAGCAGGACTGCATCAAACACGGTCGTCTGCTGGCAGGCTTTGTTCACGCCTGTCATACGCGCCAACCTGCGCTGGCGGCTAAACTTATGCAGGATGTCATTGCTGAGCCTTATCGTACTCAGCTGTTACCGGGCTTTGCCGAGGCTCGCCAGGCCGCGCAGGATATTGGCGCGCTGGCCTGTGGAATATCGGGCTCCGGCCCCACGCTATTTGCCGTTTGCAACCAGATGGAAACGGCGCAGCAGATGGCCGACTGGCTGAGCCAGCACTATCTGCAGAACGATGAAGGCTTCGTCCATATCTGCCGTCTTGATACGGCTGGCGCACGTAAACTGGGATAACGCATGAAACTCTACAACCTTAAGGATCATAACGAGCAGGTCAGCTTCGCCCAGGCGGTGAAACAAGGTCTGGGTTCACAGCAAGGGCTGTTTTTTCCGCTCGAACTGCCGGAATTTGAACTGACCGACATCGATGCCATGCTGGAAATGGATTTTGTTACCCGTAGCAGTAAAATCCTTTCAGCCTATATCGGGGATGAAATCCCGGCAGCGCACCTGACTGAACGCCTGAAAACCGCGTTCACCTTCCCGGCGCCGGTTAAGGCCGTCAGCGACGACATTGCCTGCCTGGAGTTGTTCCACGGCCCGACGCTGGCGTTCAAAGATTTTGGCGGCCGCTTCATGGCGCAGATGCTGTCATACGTCAGCGGGTCCGATGAGCAAATTACCATTCTGACGGCGACGTCCGGCGATACCGGTGCTGCCGTGGCTCACGCTTTTTACGGTATGGAGAATGTGCGTGTTGTCATCCTCTATCCGCAGGGGAAAATCAGCCCGTTACAGGAGAAGTTGTTCTGCACGCTGGGCGGCAACATCGAAACCATTGCGATTGACGGCGATTTTGACGCCTGCCAGTCGCTGGTTAAGCAGGCGTTTGACGATCAGGCGCTGAAAAAGGCGATCGGCCTGAACTCCGCTAACTCGATTAACATCAGCCGCCTGCTGGCGCAGATTTGCTACTACTTTGAAGCGGTTGCCCAACTGCCGCAGGAGAAGCGTAATCAGCTGGTGGTCTCCGTGCCAAGCGGAAACTTTGGTGATTTAACGGCCGGCCTGCTGGCGAAATCACTGGGCCTGCCGATTAAACGCTTTATCGCCGCGACCAACGCCAACGATACGGTGCCACGTTTCCTGGGCAAGGGTGAATGGCAGCCTAACGCCACCGTGGCGACGCTGTCGAATGCTATGGACGTTAGCCAGCCAAACAACTGGCCGCGTGTGGAAGAGCTGTTCCGCCGTAAAACCTGGCGTCTGAGCGATCTGGCTTACGGTGCGGTAACGGACGATGTTACGCGTGAAGCGATGCGCGAGCTGGCTAAGCTGGGTTACGTCTCTGAGCCGCATGCGGCAATTGCCTGGCGTCTGTTGCGTGACCAACTGCAGGAAGGGGAGTTTGGTTTATTCCTCGGAACGGCCCATCCGGCTAAGTTCCTGGAGAGCGTGGAAAGCATTCTGGATCAGAAACTGGCATTGCCTGCCGAGCTGGCTGAGCGCGCGGATCTGCCCCTGCTGTCGCATCAGATGGGCGCAGATTTTGCCCAGCTGCGGGCGTTTCTGCTCAAGTAATGCTCTGTCAGTCAGGATGAGGTGGGCTGACCACCTCATCGCTTTTGCAGGGCTAATGCGTCGGGCTGTTGTTACTGCTCGGCGCGTTTAAACACCATCTCATTCTCACGGCTTTCCTCAGCCGCAAAAGCATAGCCATCCACGTCGAACCGCGTAAGCTGCTCTGGCTTCGTCAGGCGATTCTGAATGATGTAACGGCTCATCAGTCCCCGCGCTTTTTTCGCATAGAAACTGATCACTTTGAATTTGCCATTTTTCTCATCCAGAAAGACCGGTTTAATCAGGCGCGCCTGCAGTTTCTTGGGTTTGATGGCTTTGAAGTACTCATCGGAAGCCAGATTGATTAGCACGTCATCGCCCTGACTGGCCAACGCGTCGTTCAGTTTTTCCGTTAACAGATCGCCCCAGAAGCTGTAGAGATCCTGACCGGCCGGGTTAGCCAGTTTGATGCCCATCTCCAGCCGATAGGGCTGCATTAAATCCAGCGGCCGCAGCAGGCCGTAAAGTCCGGACAGCATACGCAGATGCTGCTGGGCAAAGTCGAAATCTTGCTCGCTAAACGTCTCAGCCTGTAAACCGGTATAGACATCACCTTTAAACGCCAGAATAGCCTGACGGGCATTCTTCAGATTGAAATCCGGCTGCCAGCTGTTAAAGCGGTCAGCGTTTAAGTGTGCCAGCTTGTCGCTAATACTCATCAGTGAAGCGACCTGTGCCGGCGAGAGCTTACGCGCAATTTCAATCAGCTGTTGTGACTTTTCTAACAGCGCGGGCTGGGTAAAACGCTGCGTCGTCAGGGGGCTTTCATAATCCAGCGTCTTGGCAGGAGAAATCACCATCAACATCGTCGCTTCCTCAATGAGTCCCTTTTTTTAAGGGGTTAGCCTGTAATTGTTGCCTGCGAGTGTAGCAAAAAAGCCGCAAGGATCGGCAAATCACTCCTATTTGTTCGCGCTATCGTAAACGGCATTCCCTGACCTTGCACCACCGTTACCGCGTGATATTATCCCAACAGCCTTTTATCACCCTGACAGTTAACTAAGAGAAAAAACATGACGGACAAACTGACCTCCCTGCGTCAACTGACCACCGTAGTGGCCGACACTGGTGATATCGCAGCGATGAAGCTGTATCAGCCTCAGGACGCAACGACCAACCCTTCTCTGATTCTCAATGCTGCTCAAATCCCTGAATACCGCAAACTGATTGATGAAGCGATCGCCTGGGCGCGTCAGCAGAGCAGCGATAAAGAACAACAGCTGCAGCTGGTATCCGACAAGCTGGCCGTTAACATCGGTCTGGAAATTCTTAAGCTGGTGCCGGGCCGTATCTCCACCGAAGTGGATGCTCGCCTTTCTTATGACACCGAAGCCAGCATTGCCAAAGCTCGCAGCCTGATTAAATTGTACAACGATGCCGGTATCAGCAACGATCGTATCCTGATCAAACTGGCCTCCACCTGGCAGGGCATTCGTGCAGCAGAGCAGCTGGAAAAAGAAGGTATCAACTGTAACCTGACCCTGCTGTTCTCCTTCGCTCAGGCGCGTGCCTGTGCTGAAGCGGGTGTTTACCTGATTTCGCCGTTTGTTGGCCGTATCCTCGACTGGTACAAAGCTAACACGGATAAGAAAGAGTACGCGCCACACGAAGATCCTGGCGTGGTGTCCGTGTCTGAAATCTACGATTACTACAAGCAGCACGGTTACGAAACCGTTGTGATGGGCGCCAGCTTCCGTAACGTCGGTGAGATCATCGAACTGGCCGGTTGTGACCGTCTGACCATTTCGCCTGCGCTGCTGAAAGAGCTGGCGGAGAGTGAAGGCACACTGGAGCGTAAGCTGAGCTACAAGGGTGAAGTTAAAGCGCGTCCGGCCAAGATGACAGAATCCGAGTTCCTGTGGCAGCACAATCAGGATCCTATGGCTGTGACCAAGCTGGCCGAAGGCATTCGTAATTTTGCCATCGACCAGGGCAAGCTTGAGAAGATGCTGGCAGAAATGCTGTAATCGTTTTACCGTGGCGGCGCTGTCGCCACGGTTTTCCCTTTCCGCCACCGTTTGTTATTCTTCTTAGTACTTCCTTCCCCATGCACCGCACTGCGGTAAATCACAGCGAATATCATCATGAACACATTACGTATCGGATTGATCTCGGTTTCCGATCGCGCCGCGAACGGGATTTATCAGGATCAGGGGATCCCTGCCCTGGAAGCCTGGCTGAACAGCGCGATCAGCACGCCTTTTGAAGTGGAAACGCGCCTGGTGCCCGATGAGCAGCCCATGATAGAACAGACGATTTGCGAGCTGGTCGATGAGCGTTTTTGCCACCTGGTATTGACCACCGGTGGGACAGGCCCGGCCCGGCGTGATGTTACGCCCGATGCCACGCTGGCCGTTGCCGATCGCGAGATGCCGGGCTTTGGTGAGCAGATGCGGCAAATCAGCCTGCAGTTTGTGCCTACTGCCATTCTGTCGCGTCAGGTAGGGGTAATCCGTAAACAGTCGCTCATTCTCAATCTGCCCGGCCAGCCGAAGTCCATCAGGGAAACCCTTGAAGGCCTGAAAGACGACCAGGGCAAGATAAACGTTCCGGGCATCTTCGCGGCTGTACCTTATTGTTTACAGCTTCTGGAAGGCCCTTACGTGGAGACGCACGCGGATGTGGTAGCAGCTTTTCGCCCCAAAAGCGCGATACGTGAGATAAATAACTAAATATTTTGCTTTTCAGGAATAAGCTACAGGCTCGCTGGTGTGGTGATAAATTGACGGTATAGTAAGCGAATCTTTACAACTGTTTTCACTTTCTCTGGACGCTTATGACCACATTTAAGACACCGCGCCTGAAACCCCAGGATTACAAAACGCTGGCACTCGCGGCGCTGGGTGGCGCGCTGGAATTTTACGACTTCATTATTTTCGTTTTTTTCGCTGCCGTGATCGGCGAGATTTTCTTCCCCAGCGATATTCCTGAATGGCTCCGCCAGCTCCAGACGTTCGCCATTTTTGCAGCGGGCTACCTGGCGCGTCCGCTGGGCGGCATCATCATGGCCCACTTTGGCGATAAAGTGGGTCGCAAAAAAATGTTCAGCCTGAGTATTTTGTTGATGGCGCTGCCCACGTTGGCTATGGGCGCACTGCCTGGCTGGGACGCGATTGGCCTGGCGGCCCCCCTGTTAATGCTGCTGATGCGCATGCTACAGGGCGCGGCGATTGGTGGGGAAGTCCCGGGCGCATGGGTTTTTGTGGCGGAGCACGTGCCCTACAAACGTATTGGTATCGCCTGCGGCACGCTGACCGCCGGACTCACTATCGGCATCCTGTTAGGGTCGGTCGTGGCAACCTTAATTAATACCACCATGACCCAGCAGGCCATTCATGATGGCGGCTGGCGCATTCCTTTTTTCCTGGGCGGATTGTTTGGCCTGGGGGCGATGTATCTTCGCCGCTGGCTACATGAAACGCCGGTTTTCATTGAAATGCAGCAGCGTAAAACGCTGGCGCAGGAGCTGCCGCTGAAAACCGTAATCCTTAAACACCAAAAATCGGTCGTGATTTCGATTCTGCTGACCTGGATGCTGTCTGCCTGCATCGTGGTGGTGATTTTAATGGCGCCGGTCTGGCTGCAGAAACAGTATGGTATGGCCCCGGCGCTCACCTTAAAGGCCAACAGCATCGCGATTATCATGTTATGTATCGGGTGCATCGTTGCCGGGCTGTTGGTGGACCGTTTTGGCGCCAGTCGGACGTTGAGCCTCGGTAGCGTGCTGCTGGCATTGTGTAGCGGGATGTTCTATTCCCTCGCGCCTCAGTATCCTGATTACCTGTTTCAGCTCTATGGGCTGGTGGGTTTTAGCGTGGGCGTCGTGGGGATTGTGCCCTTTGTGATGGTACGTGCGTTCCCTGCTGAGGTGCGTTTCACCGGCTTGTCGTTCTCTTATAATCTTTCTTATGCGGTATTTGGTGGCCTGACGCCGATTTGCGTGACGCTGCTGATGAACGTTTCCACCATGGCACCCGGCTGGTATGTCATGACGCTTGCGCTGGTCGGGTTGCTGATCGGTCTCTGGCTCAGACAGGATATCAGCCATGAGCCGAATCTGTGTGACGGGATAAAACAGGCATAAACACGCACGCGGAGCCGGGCTCCGCGTGCTGCCTCGACCATTTGCTTACGCGCCGATGGGCAGAACGATCCGTCCGAAGGTTTCGTTTAGCACTTCACCTATGGCCAGGTAACAGGCGCTGGCACCGCACACCAACCCGACCCAGCCTGCGCAGGGGATCAGCGCGGGAAGATGCGCCAGGTGACCCGTCGCCAGTAACAGGAACAATAACGCCAGCGAGCCGAAAACAAACTGCAGCATCGTTGCGCTCCGCAGCGTGCCAAAGAACATAAACAGGGTAAACAGGCCCCACAGTCCTAGCCAGGCGCCTAAAAAGGTCTCATTGGCCGGTTTCGCCAGCCCCATTTCAGGCAGTAACTGAATAGCCACAAAGCTTAGCCAGAACATGCCGTAAGAGGTAAAGGCCGTCAGTCCAAACGTATTATTCTTTTTAAACGCCAGCAGTCCGGCCAGCACCTGCGCAATCCCACCATAAAACATGCCCATCGCCAGAATGGTCACATCCATGGCAAACAGGCCCGTATTGTGCAAATTCAGTAAAATCGTTGTCATGCCGAATCCCATCAACCCCAGGGGGGCAGGATTGGCCAGTGTTGTCGTTGTCATCGTTCCTCAGCGGTGTTGTTAGCGTAAAAGGCGCTGCCCGCCTCAATGCAGAATAAGCGCGGCGAGCCGCATAATAGTCAGCGTATTCATAGCCGTCTTTGATCCTGGTCTGACAGGGACTGAAAATTTTTTTTCATTTAACCCTTGATGCGCTTCTAAGCGACCCCATTTACTTGTCATCGAGCGTTGTGAACGTTGTAAAAAAAAGCATGTGAGGTTGGGTTGAATGTAAACAACCTGCCCACATAAAAGGTTCACAACCCAAACTGGCAACGAATTTAAGTGGGAGATGTTTAGATGGGTAAGATTATTGGTATTGACCTGGGTACAACCAACTCTTGTGTTGCGGTCATGGACGGCACCAAAGCGCGCGTACTCGAAAACGCGGAAGGCGATCGCACCACGCCTTCGATCATCGCTTACACCCAGGATGGGGAAACTCTGGTCGGACAACCGGCTAAACGTCAGGCCGTCACCAACCCGCAGAATACCCTGTTTGCGATTAAGCGCCTGATCGGCCGTCGCTTCCAGGACGAAGAAGTGCAGCGTGATATCAAAATCATGCCATACAAAATTGTGGGTGCCGATAACGGCGACGCATGGCTGGAAGTGAAAGGCCAGAAAATGGCACCGCCGCAGATTTCTGCGGAAGTCCTGAAAAAGATGAAGAAAACGGCTGAAGATTTCTTGGGTGAGCCAGTGACTGAAGCGGTTATCACTGTTCCAGCCTACTTCAACGATGCGCAGCGTCAGGCGACCAAAGATGCCGGCCGTATCGCAGGTCTGGAAGTCAAACGTATCATTAACGAACCTACCGCCGCGGCACTGGCTTACGGTCTGGATAAAGGCCAGGGCAACCGCACGATAGCGGTTTATGACCTGGGTGGCGGTACATTCGATATCTCTATCATCGAAATCGATGAAGTTGATGGCGAGAAAACCTTTGAAGTGCTGGCAACCAACGGTGATACCCACCTGGGTGGTGAGGACTTCGACAGCCGTCTGATCAACTATCTGGTCGCGGAATTTAAGAAAGATCAGGGCATCGATCTGCACAACGATCCGCTGGCGATGCAGCGCCTGAAAGAAGCGGCAGAGAAGGCGAAGATCGAGCTGTCTTCTGCGCAGCAGACCGACGTTAACCTGCCGTACATCACGGCGGACGCAACCGGTCCTAAGCACCTGAACATTAAAGTGACTCGTTCTAAACTGGAATCACTGGTTGAAGATCTGGTTGCTCGCTCTATCGAGCCGCTGAAAGTGGCACTGCAGGACGCCGGACTGTCAGTTTCTGACATCAACGATGTCATCCTGGTAGGTGGTCAGACTCGTATGCCACTGGTTCAGGCGAAAGTGACCGAGTTCTTTGGTAAAGAGCCACGTAAAGATGTGAACCCGGACGAAGCGGTTGCCGTAGGTGCTGCGGTACAGGGCGGTGTGTTAGGTGGTGATGTTAAAGACGTTCTGCTGCTGGACGTGACCCCGCTGTCGCTGGGTATCGAAACCATGGGTGGCGTGATGACATCGCTGATCAGCAAGAACACCACCATCCCAACCAAGCACAGCCAGGTGTTCTCGACGGCAGAAGACAACCAGTCTGCCGTAACGATTCACGTGCTGCAGGGTGAACGCAAGCGTGCCAACGACAACAAGTCTTTGGGCCAGTTTAACCTGGACGGCATTCAGGCTGCGCCACGCGGTATGCCGCAGATTGAAGTGACCTTTGACATCGATGCGGACGGTATCCTGCACGTGTCGGCGAAGGACAAAAACAGCGGTAAAGAGCAGAAGATCACCATTAAAGCGTCTTCCGGCCTGAACGAGGACGAGATTGCGAAGATGGTTCGTGATGCTGAAGCGAACGCAGAATCTGACCGTAAGTTCGAAGAGCTGGTGCAGACCCGTAACCAGGGCGACCAGATCGCGCACAGCACACGTAAGCAGCTGGATGAAGCGGGCGACAAGCTGTCAGCTGATGATAAAGCGCCTATCGAAGCTGCACTGAGCGCGCTGGAAACTGCGCTGAAAGGCGAAGATAAAGCAGAGATCGATGCCAAAATGCAGGCGCTGATGGAAGTATCCAGCAAGCTGATGGAAGCGGCACAGCAGTCTCAGGCAGGTGCAGCGGATGCCCACGATGCGTCAGCGAAGAAAGATGACGACGTGGTTGATGCTGAATTCGAAGAAGTGAAAGACAATAAGAAATAATTGCCCCTGACCGGGCGCGACGGTTGCCCTGACAGCCGTTGAAACCAGCACGGGCGTAGGAGTTTTCTCCACGCCCGTGCGATCATGTTAAGGGCTAAATAAATGGCGAAGAGTGATTACTACGAGATTTTAGGCGTCGCCAAATCTGCAGACGAGCGTGAAATCAAAAAGGCTTACAAACGCCTGGCGATGAAACATCATCCGGACCGCAATCCCGGTGATAAAGAATCTGAAACCAAATTTAAAGAAGCGAAAGAAGCCTACGAGATTCTGACCGACCCTCAGAAGCGTGCGGCCTACGATCAGTACGGCCATGCTGCCTTTGAACAAGGTGGTATGGGCGGTGGCGGATACGGCGGCGGCGGCTTTGGCGGCGGCGGTGCAGATTTCAGCGATATCTTTGGCGACGTTTTCGGTGACATCTTTGGTGGTGGCCGCCGTCAGCGCGCAGCCCGTGGTGCAGATTTGCGCTACAACATGGAGCTGACGCTGGAAGAAGCGGTTCGCGGCGTGACCAAAGAGATCCGTATACCGACGCTGGAAGAGTGTGACGTTTGCCACGGCAGCGGTGCCAAAGCGGGCACCAAACCGCAAACCTGTTCAACCTGTCATGGTGCAGGCCAGGTACAGATGCGTCAGGGCTTCTTCACCGTACAGCAGGCTTGTCCGACCTGTCACGGTCGCGGCTCGGTGATTAAAGATCCGTGCAATGCCTGTCACGGGCACGGTCGCGTAGAGAAATCGAAAACCCTGTCGGTAAAAATTCCTGCCGGTGTGGATACGGGCGACCGTATTCGTCTGAGCGGCGAAGGTGAAGCCGGTGAGCAGGGCGCACCTGCGGGCGATCTGTACGTGCAGGTGTCGGTGAAAAAACACCCGATCTTCGAGCGTGAAGAGAACAACCTCTACTGCGAAGTACCGATTAACTTCGCGATGGCCGCCCTGGGTGGCGAGATTGAAGTGCCGACGCTGGACGGTCGCGTGAAGCTGAAAGTCCCGGCAGAAACCCAGACCGGCAAGCTGTTCCGCATGCGCGGGCGCGGTGTGAAATCGGTGCGCGGCGGTGCGGTAGGCGATCTGCTGTGTCGTGTGGTGGTGGAAACGCCAGTCAGCCTGAACGACAAGCAGAAAGCGTTGCTGCGTGAGCTGGAAGAGAGCTTTGGTGGGCCCAGCGGCGAGCATAACAGTCCGCGCTCCAAAAGCTTCTTCGACGGCGTGAAGAAATTCTTCGACGACCTGACGCGTTAATCGCGTTACTGACGTCAGACCCGATGAAAGCGGAGAGGAAACTCTCCGCTTTTTTTTGCGTCCTGCACTGCTGAAACGGTTTCTCGCACAGACCAGCCCTGCACCTTTCACGGCTATCCGGTTCTCCCGTCGGGTTGTCGGGCTGTTGTAGCCAAAAGTCTAACGTAATGTAAAAGCGACTAAATAAGCTTTTTATCAGGTTCGTTGAATCGTTACACTGCTCAGCATTCTGTATTACGCTCAGGAGGAGTGCATTTTGTCAAAACCTCGTCGAATTAAGCATTTACTGAAAAGTTTTATTGAGAGCGATGCCAGCAACGGCATGGTGCTCATTCTGGCTGCGGTCGTCGCTATGATCCTCGCCAATGGCGCTTCCACCGCCCAGTGCTACCAGGCTTTGCTGGATACACCGGTACAGATTCGCTTCGGCGAACTGGATATCAGTAAAAATCTGCTTCTATGGATCAACGACGCCCTGATGGCACTGTTCTTCCTGCTGATTGGTCTGGAAGTGAAGCGCGAGCTGATCTCAGGCGAACTCGCCAGCCGCGATCGGGCCATCTTTCCGGTGATTGCCGCGTTAGGGGGAATGGCGGCACCAGCACTGGTGTTTTTGCTGTTTAACCACGGTGATGAGATTGCCCGAAATGGCTGGGCGATCCCCACCGCGACGGATATCGCGTTTGCGCTCGGAGTCCTTGCCCTGCTTGGCTGCCGTGTGCCGACCGCCCTGAAGGTATTCCTGATGGCGCTGGCGATTATTGATGACCTGGGTGCCATCGTGATCATCGCGCTGTTTTACACCAGCGATCTGTCTTTGATGTCTCTGAGCGTGGCGGCAGGCGCTATCGTGGTGCTGGCGGTGCTGAACCGCTGTAACGTGCGGAATATCGCCATCTATATGCTGGTCGGCATAGTGCTGTGGACGGCCGTGCTGAAATCGGGCGTCCATGCTACGCTGGCGGGCGTGATCGTGGGCTTCTTTGTCCCGCTGGAAGAGAAAGACGGCCATTCGCCTGCGGAACATCTGGCACATGGATTAATGCCGTGGGTGAACTGGCTGATTCTGCCGCTGTTTGCCTTTGCTAACGCTGGCATTTCGCTGACGGGCATCACCTTTGGCGATGTGCTGTCGCCAGAGCCGCTGGGCATCATCCTGGGCCTGTTAATCGGTAAGCCGCTGGGGATTACGCTGTTTTGCTGGCTGGCGGTGAAGCTGAGGCTGGCAGCCTTGCCGAGCGGCACGACTATTCGCGATATCATGGCGATTGGCGTGCTGTGCGGTATTGGCTTTACCATGTCGATATTTATCAGTTCGCTGGCCTTTGACGCTGCCCACGAACAGTTAGTGACGTTCTCTAAGCTGGGTATCCTCAGCGGTTCGTTGCTTTCCGCCGTTCTGGGTTACACTTTATTGCGAATCAAGCTGCGATAAAAATCCATTGCTGCAACACATTCATCCGGTGTTGCAGCAATGCTGGTTCCTGTCTCAACATCTCAACATCTCAACATCTCAACATCTCAACATCTCAACATCTCAACATCTCAACATCTCAATATGGCCTGTGACCCACGATGACATCGCGCGTTGACTGGCTGTTATCGCGTTACTCTGCGGCCGGTCTGAACTCGCAAGGACGCCGTGATTGACCTTTTCTGTTCACCCTGGACCTGATAACCCGACGGAGGGCTCGTGAGAGAGGCTGTCCGGAGCGCTACGAGCCTGAACCTGGGGCAGCATTGTTCGGCTGGTTGAGAGCAGTGCAGAGGCGTTGGGTTGTCTGGCAGGGCAGGGCTGGAAGATAAAGTCAGGAAGATAAAGTCAGGAAGAGACAGTCGCCTGGCGGCGCTAAACAGCAGGCATAAAAAAACCGGCTTAGCGCCGGTTCTTTCAACAAAGCGATGAACAAATGGCGATTAAGCCAGTTTGTTGATCTGTGCAGTCAGGTTTGCTTTATAACGTGCAGCTTTGTTTTTGTGGATCAGACCTTTAGCAGCCTGACGGTCCACAATTGGTTGCATTTCATTAAATGCGTTCTGCGCAGCAGCTTTGTCGCCTGAAGCGATCGCCGCGTATACTTTCTTAACGAAGGTACGCATCATAGAGCGACGGCTTGCGTTATGCTTGCGACGTTTCTCAGATGTTACGGCACGTTTCTTAGCTGATTTGATATTAGCCAAGGTCCAACTCCCAAATATGTTCGATAGAGACAAATCAAAGGCCGAGGACTATGCCTTTTGGACCTTCTGTTGTCAATGGATTTGTGCAAATAAGCGTCGTTTACAAGTGATAACCTGTATGACACTCGGTTACGTATTTGATGGCGCAAGATTCTACCAGCTTCCGCTCCCTGAATACAGTATTTCGCAACAAAATTCTCTCAGCGGCTTTGCAAGGCAGTAAATACGGCCTGTAACGCATGAAAGGCGTGTTCACGGGTTAACCTTGGCGGCTTTCGAGGGTATAATCCGCCGATTTCCACCGGTTTGAGTCAGCCATGAAGTTTATCCGCGGTATTCATAATCTTAACGCGCAGCATCACGGCTGCGTTTTGACCATTGGTAATTTCGATGGTGTGCACCGCGGTCATCAGGCGCTGATGGGGCGGTTGCTGGAAGAGGGACGGAAACGTAACCTGCCAGTGATGGTGATGGTGTTTGAACCCCAGCCGCTTGAACTGTTTGCGGGCGAAAGCGCACCCGCCAGGCTCACTCGCTTGCGAGAGAAGCTAAAATATCTGGCAGAAATCGGCGTGGACTCCGTGCTGTGCGTGCGTTTTGACCATCGCTTTGCCGCGTTGTCGGCGCAGAGTTTTATCAGCGAACTGCTGGTGAACAAGCTGGGCGTGAACTATCTTGCCGTCGGGGATGATTTCCGCTTTGGCGCTGGTCGCCAGGGGGATTTCCTGTTATTACAGAAAGCCGGCGCCCAGTATGGCTTTGATGTGGTTAGCACAGAAACCTTTTGTGACGGCGGTAAGCGCATCAGCAGCACGGCGGTGCGTCAGGCACTGGCCGAGGACAACTTAGCGCTGGCGCAGTCACTGCTGGGCCATCCTTTCAGTATCTCTGGGCGCGTCGTGCACGGTGATGCACTCGGACGCACGCTGGGGTTCCCTACGGCTAATCTTCCTTTACGCCGCTGCGTGTCGCCGGTTAAAGGCGTTTATGCGGTGGAAGTCCATGGGCTGGGGCCACAACCCCTGCCTGGCGTTGCCAATATCGGCACCCGCCCGACGGTAAAAGGTTTGCGCCAACAGCTTGAAGTTCACCTGTTGGACATCAATATGGATCTCTATGGTCGCCACATTGATGTGGTGTTGAAGCAGAAAATACGAAACGAGCAGCGCTTTGCTTCACTGGATGCGTTGAAAGAGCAAATTGCGAAAGATACGGTAACGGCCCGACAATTTTTTGGTCTGTAACCTGAGCGAAAAACGGAATCGAGAATCTGATGAGTGACTATAAATCAACCCTGAATTTGCCGGAAACGGGGTTCCCCATGCGTGGCGATCTGGCCAAGCGCGAACCGGGAATGCTGCAACGTTGGTATGATGACAACCTGTACGGCATCATCCGCGAAGCCAAGAAAGGGAAAAAAACCTTTATCCTGCATGATGGCCCTCCTTATGCGAACGGCAGCATTCATATTGGTCACTCTGTTAACAAGATTCTGAAAGACATTATTGTGAAGTCTAAAGGCATGGCAGGTTACGACTCGCCGTATGTGCCAGGCTGGGACTGTCACGGTTTGCCTATCGAGCATAAAGTTGAGCAGATGATCGGCAAGCCGGGCGAAAAAGTCAGCGCCGCCGAATTCCGCGCTGCCTGCCGTCAGTATGCCGCCGAACAGGTTGAAGGGCAGAAAGCCGACTTTATTCGCCTGGGCGTGCTGGGCGACTGGGATCGTCCTTACCTCACCATGGACTTCACCACCGAAGCCAATATCATTCGTGCGCTGGGTAAAATCATCGGCAATGGCCACTTGCACAAAGGCGCCAAGCCGGTGCACTGGTGCATGGATTGCCGTTCTGCTCTGGCGGAAGCCGAAGTGGAATACTACGACAAAACCTCCCCCTCCATCGATGTGATGTTCAATGCCGTTGATGCGGACAGGGCGCGCGCAGCCTTCGGTGTGACCGCCTCAGAAGGCCCGGTTTCGCTGGTGATCTGGACGACCACGCCGTGGACCATTCCGGCTAACCGCGGTATTTCACTGCATCCCGAGTTCACCTATCAGCTGGTGCAGATTGCAGGACGTAGCCTGATCCTGGCAAAAGATCTGGTTGAGAGCGTCATGAAACGCGCGGGCGTCAGCGACTGGACCGTGCTGGGCGAATGTCAGGGCGCGGCCCTGGAATTGCAGCTGTTCCAGCATCCTCTGCTTGAGCAGATCCAGTCCAAAGTCGTATTAGGTGAGCACGTCACGCTGGATGCCGGTACGGGGGCTGTTCATACCGCGCCAGGCCACGGCCCGGATGACTACGTGATTGGTCAGAAATATGGTCTGGAAACGGCTAACCCGGTCGGCCCTGATGGTGCCTACCTGCCGGGGACGTATCCGGGACTCGACGGCGTTAACGTCTTTAAAGCCAATGATATGATCGTTGAGCTGTTGAAAGAGAAAGGCGCATTGCTGCACGTTGAAAAACTGCTGCACAGCTACCCACACTGCTGGCGCCATAAAACCCCGATTATCTTCCGTGCCACGCCGCAGTGGTTTATCAGCATGGATCAGAAAGGCCTGCGTGCTCAGTCATTACAGGAGATCAAAGGCGTGCAGTGGATCCCGGACTGGGGTCAGGCGCGCATTGAGTCCATGGTTGCCAACCGGCCTGACTGGTGTATTTCCCGCCAGCGTACCTGGGGCGTGCCAATGGCGCTGTTCGTACACAAAGAAACCGAAGCCCTGCATCCGGATACCCTGGCGCTGATGGAAAAAGTGGCGCAGCGCGTTGAGCAGGATGGCATCCAGGCATGGTGGGATCTCGATCCGCGCGATCTGATGGGCGACGATGCTGACCACTACGTGAAGGTGCCGGACACGCTGGACGTCTGGTTTGACTCAGGTTCCACCAGCTATTCGGTCGTGGATGCCCGCCCGGAATTTGGTGGCAATACACCGGATATGTATCTGGAAGGTTCCGATCAGCATCGTGGCTGGTTTATGTCGTCGCTGATGATCTCGACCGCGATGAAAGGCAAAGCGCCTTATCGCCAGGTACTGACGCACGGTTTTACCGTCGATGGTCAGGGCCGCAAGATGTCCAAATCCATCGGCAATACCGTTGCACCCCAGGATGTCATGGACAAGCTGGGTGCGGACATTCTGCGCCTGTGGGTTGCTTCTACCGATTACTCGGGTGAGATGGCGGTATCCGATGAAATCCTGAAACGCTCTGCGGATGCCTATCGTCGTATTCGTAACACCGCGCGCTTCCTGTTAGCCAACCTGAGCGGCTTTAACCCGGCCACCGATCTGGTTAAACCGGAAGAGATGGTGGTGGTCGATCGCTGGGCGGTGGGACGTGCGCAGGCGGCGCAGGCGGATATCATCGCCTCTTACGAGCACTACGATTTCCACGAAGTGATTCAGCGCCTGATGCAGTTCTGCTCCATCGAGATGGGCTCCTTCTACCTGGATATCATTAAAGATCGTCAGTACACCGCGAAAGGCGACAGCCTGGCCCGCCGTAGCTGCCAGTCAGCGCTGTGGCACATTGTTGAAGCGCTGGTACGCTGGATGGCACCGATCATGTCTTTCACGGCCGACGAAATCTGGGGCTATCTGCCAGGCGATCGGGCGAAGTATGTCTTCACTGAAGAGTGGTATACCGGCCTGTTTGGTCTGCCAGAAAACGAAGCGCTGAACGATGCGTACTGGGCAGAACTGCTGAAAGTACGTGGTGAAGTGAACAAGGTGATCGAGCAGGCGCGTAGCGACAAACGTATCGGTGGCGCGCTGGAAGCGTCCGTTACTCTGTATGCCGATGCGGACCTGGCGACGAAACTGCAGGCGTTAGGTAACGAACTGCGTTTTGTGCTGTTGACCTCCGGTGCTCAGGTCGCTGATTACGCAGAGGCAGAGGCTGAAGCGCAGCAGAGCGAACTGGTAAAAGGGCTGAAAATCGGCCTGCATAAGGCAGAAGGCGAGAAATGCCCGCGCTGCTGGCACTACACGACTGACGTCGGTCAGAATCCGGAGCACGCTGCGGTGTGCGGTCGCTGTTACACCAACGTAGCCGGCAACGGCGAAGAGCGTAAGTTTGCCTGATGAGTAGACCTGTTTTCTCCACCGGATTGCGCTGGCTGTGGCTGGTGCTGGTTGTTATCGTTGTTGATTTCGTCAGCAAGCAGTGGGTCATGAACAACATGATGCTACATGAAACGCAGCCGCTGATGCCGTTCCTTAACCTGTTCTATGCGCATAACTATGGCGCGGCGTTCAGCTTCCTCGCGGATAAAGGCGGCTGGCAGCGCTGGTTCTTTTCCGGCATTGCCCTGGCGATCGTGGTGTCGTTACTGGTCATGATGTACCGCAACAGCGCCAGTCAGAAGATCGCCAATATCGCCTATGCCTTAATCATTGGCGGCGCAGTGGGCAATCTGTTTGACCGTTCGTATCATGGCTTTGTGGTAGATTTTATCGATTTCTACGTCGGTAACTGGCACTTTGCTACATTTAATATCGCTGACTGCGGCATCTGTATCGGGGCCGCGTTGGTGGTGCTGGAGGGCTTTTTCAATCCTTCCAGCAAGCAGGTTAAAAAAGGGTAAACCATGACTGAGTCTGTAAAGGGCGACAGCGCGGTATTGTTGCATTTCGTCATGAAGCTGGAAGACGGCTCAGTGGCGGAATCCACTCGTGCCAACGGTAAACCTGCGCTGTTTCGTCTCGGCGACGGTAGCCTGTCCGGCGCGCTGGAGCAGGCACTGTTGGGATTGACGCCGGGTGAAAAACATCAATTCACGCTGGCACCAGAAGACGCGTTTGGTAGCGTCAGCCCCGATCTTATCCAGTACTTTTCCCGCCGTGATTTTATTGACACGGGAGAGCCTGAGATTGGCGCCATCATGCTGTTTACCGGAATGGGCGGTAGTGAAATGCCGGGCGTGATTCGGGAAATTTCCGGTGATTCAATCACCGTGGATTTCAACCATCCGCTGGCAGGCCACCGCGTTCAGTTTGATATTGAAGTGCTGGATATCGATCCGGTACTGGAGGCGAACAATGCAAATTCTGTTGGCTAATCCACGGGGTTTTTGTGCAGGTGTAGATCGCGCCATCAGCATTGTTGAAAACGCACTAACGCTGTTTGGTGCGCCGGTGTACGTCCGGCACGAAGTGGTTCATAACCGCTACGTGGTGGACAGCCTGCGCCAGCGCGGCGCGATCTTTATTGAGCAGATCGCGGAAGTGCCTGATGGCGCTATCCTGATTTTCTCTGCCCACGGCGTCTCGCAGGCGGTACGCAATGAAGCAAAAGGGCGTGATCTCACCGTCTTTGATGCCACCTGCCCGCTGGTGACCAAGGTGCATATGGAAGTGGCCCGCGCCAGCCGTCGGGGTGAAGAATCGGTGCTGATTGGCCACGCGGGCCATCCGGAAGTGGAAGGCACCATGGGGCAGTACAACAACCCTAAAGGTGGGATGTACCTGGTGGAGTCGCCGGACGACGTCTGGAAGCTGGACGTTAAAGATGACAACCGCCTGTCCTTTATGACCCAGACGACGTTGTCGGTGGATGACACGTCAGAAGTGATTGATGCGCTGCGCGCTCGCTTCCCGAAAATCGTGGGCCCACGTAAAGATGATATTTGTTATGCCACCACCAACCGTCAGGAAGCCGTGCGGGCGATGGCCGAGCAGGCCGATGTGGTACTGGTAGTCGGATCGAAAAACTCCTCTAACTCCAATCGCCTGGCCGAACTGGCCCAGCGCATGGGCAAAGCGGCGTATCTGATTGATGATGCGGCGGACATTCAGCCTGAGTGGGTGGTTTCTGTCGATTGTGTTGGCGTAACGGCGGGCGCTTCGGCTCCCGATATTCTGGTTCAGAACGTGATTAGTCGCCTGCAGGCCTTGGGCGGTGGTGAAGCGAGAGTGCTGGAAGGGCGGGAAGAAAACATTGTGTTTGAAGTGCCCAAAGAGTTGCGGGTTGACGTCCGCAACGTGCAGTAATCCGCACACGTTAAGCAATGAAAAGGCCGACTCTGTTCGGCCTTTTTGCTTTTCAGACCGGGCGGCGGCGGCGGAAATTGCTTTTACTGATAATCCGCCCCACCTGGCATAAAAATTCTTATTATCCCCGAGAAAGAGTGGCGCAGTTGTTATCTCATGGTTAACCTGATTGCGCTTGCATGCATAGATTTGTTTTAGGAATGAATAAATATGAAGAATATCCGCATTGCCATCGTGGGCGCGCCGGGGCGCATGGGGCGCAATCTGATTCAGGCGGTTGCTCAGCTGGAAGGCGTTGAGCTGGGCGCAGCGTTAGCCCGACCGGGCTCCTCGTTGATCGGCAGTGACGCAGGTGAACTGGCCGGTATCGGCCACGCTGGCGTTACCCTGAGAGATGACTTACGCGCCGTCGTCGATGATTTTGACGTCGTGATTGATTTCACCCGCCCGGAAGGAACGCTGGAATACCTTGCCATCTGTCGTGAGCACCGCAAAGCCATGATCATCGGTACGACAGGCTTTGATGACGCCGGTAAAGCAGCGATTCGCGACGCGGCGGCGGATATTGGCATTGTGTTTGCCGCTAACTTTAGCGTAGGCGTTAATCTGGTCCTGAAGCTGCTGGAGAAAGCCGCCAAAGTGATGGGCGATTATGCGGATATTGAAATTATTGAAGCGCATCATCGCCACAAGGTGGATGCGCCCTCCGGCACGGCGCTGGCGATGGGCGAGGCGATTGCAGAGGCGATGGACTGGAAACTGGATGAACATGCCGTTTACAGCCGTGAGGGCCATACCGGTGAGCGCAAAGCGAATACCATTGGTTTTGCCACTGTGCGGGCAGGAGACATTGTCGGAGAGCATACCGCGTTATTTGCCGACGAAGGGGAACGCATAGAGATAACGCACAAGGCGTCCAGTCGCATGACCTTTGCCAATGGCGCCGTAAAGGCTGCAATTTGGCTGAGTGAGAATAAAACCGGGCTTTACGATATGCGTGACGTGCTGGATTTATCAAGTTTGTAATGAGTTTTACCTGTGTGATGTGGTGATTTCAATCGCTAATAAATTGATTGAGAAGGGCAATTTTTTAATTGCCCTTAATTTTATCTAAAAAATAGTCGCTTTAACCTTTTTTTTCATTGTGATGAATGAAAGTTGGGTTTTTATTCCTTTCGCTTCTCAGTAAACCTGCTAATTTTGACCATTTGGTCAAAATTAGCAGGTGGTTTTCCCGGAATAAACATCGAGTGCGATCGGCAAACGTTTATTCGGCTGTGTTTACCCCTGTTTTTAACGCTTATCCTCTTCATTTTCGCTCTGAGCCTGAAAAGATGTTAAAAATGTTGCTTCAGGGTGGACAAGTATCAGGACGATCATTAGAATGCGCGCAATTTGCCAAAAATTGACCACTCAGGCAGTTTTTGCATTGATTCAGATCACTATTTTGAATTAATATGCAGATATTGTGACTGTTTATTCCCTGGAGGATGTTTTGATTAAGTCAGCGCTCTTGGTTCTGGAAGACGGAACCCAATTCCACGGTCGGGCCATCGGGGCTACAGGGTCGGCAGTGGGGGAAGTCGTTTTCAATACGTCAATGACCGGTTATCAAGAAATCCTCACTGATCCCTCCTATTCCCGCCAGATTGTTACTCTCACTTATCCCCATATCGGCAATGTTGGTGCTAACGCCGCCGATGAAGAATCCAGTCAAATCCATGCGCAGGGCCTGGTCATTCGTGACCTGCCGCTAATTGCCAGCAACTACCGTAGCGAAGAAAGCTTATCGGCTTATCTGCAGCGCAATAACATCGTGGCGATTGCCGATATTGATACGCGCAAGCTGACGCGACTGTTACGGGAAAAGGGCGCGCAGAACGGCTGCATTATTGCAGGCGATAATCTGGATGCGGCTCTGGCCTTACAAAAAGCGCAGGCTTTCCCTGGCCTGAAAGGCATGGATCTGGCAAAGGAAGTGACGACGGCTGAAACCTATGCCTGGCAGCAGGGGAGCTGGACACTGGAAGGGGATTTGCCAGAACAGAAACAGGCAGAAGCACTGCCTTACCACGTCGTCGCTTATGATTACGGCGCGAAACGCAACATCCTGCGTATGCTGGTGGACCGCGGCTGCCGCCTGACAGTGGTGCCGGCCAAAACGCCAGCAGAAACGGTCCTGGCGATGAATCCGGACGGTATCTTCCTCTCTAACGGCCCTGGCGATCCTGAGCCCTGCGATTATGCCATTGAGGCGATTCAGGCCTTCCTGAAAACCGATATCCCGGTGTTTGGTATTTGCCTGGGCCACCAACTGCTGGCCCTGGCCAGCGGCGCGAAAACCGTCAAAATGAAGCTGGGCCACCACGGCGGCAACCATCCAGTTAAAGATTTGGACAACAACCGCGTCATGATCACGGCGCAGAACCACGGCTTCGCGGTGGATGAGGCGAATCTGCCTGCGAACCTGCGTGTGACGCATATCTCCCTGTTCGATAAGACGGTGCAGGGCATCCATCGCACCGATAAGCCTGCGTTTAGCTTCCAGGGCCATCCGGAAGCCAGCCCGGGACCGGGTGATGCTGCACCGCTGTTTGACCACTTTATTGAGTTGATTGACGCATTCCGTTCGAAAGCAAAGTAATCAGGAGCTAATCATGCCAAAACGTACAGACATAAAATCCATCCTGATTCTTGGTGCCGGTCCGATTGTGATCGGTCAGGCCTGCGAATTCGACTATTCCGGTGCGCAGGCGTGTAAAGCCCTGCGTGAAGAGGGTTACCGCGTCATTCTGGTGAACTCCAACCCGGCCACCATTATGACCGACCCGGAAATGGCCGATGCAACCTACATTGAGCCGATTCACTGGGAAGTGGTACGTAAAATCATTGAAAAAGAGCGCCCGGATGCGGTGCTGCCCACCATGGGCGGCCAGACAGCGTTGAACTGTGCGCTGGAGCTTGAGCGTCAGGGCGTGCTGGAAGAATTCGGCGTCACCATGATTGGTGCAACCGCAGACGCTATTGATAAAGCAGAAGACCGTCGTCGTTTTGACGTGGCGATGAAAAGCATCGGTCTGGATACCGCGCGCTCCGGTATCGCGCATACCATGGATGAAGCGCTGGCAGTGGCGGCCGATGTGGGCTTTCCCTGCATTATCCGTCCGTCTTTTACCATGGGCGGCACCGGCGGCGGCATCGCGTATAACCGCGAAGAGTTTGAAGAGATCTGTGAACGCGGCCTCGACCTTTCCCCAACCAACGAGCTGTTAATTGACGAATCGCTGATTGGCTGGAAAGAGTATGAGATGGAAGTGGTGCGTGACAAAAACGACAACTGCATCATTGTCTGCTCAATTGAAAACTTTGATGCCATGGGGATCCACACGGGCGACTCCATCACGGTTGCGCCCGCGCAGACGCTGACCGACAAAGAGTACCAGATTATGCGTAACGCCTCGCTGGCGGTGCTGCGTGAGATTGGTGTGGAAACCGGCGGCTCCAACGTACAGTTTGCGGTGAACCCGAAAAATGGTCGTCTGATCGTGATCGAGATGAACCCGCGCGTGTCACGTTCCTCGGCGCTGGCCTCCAAAGCAACCGGCTTCCCGATCGCGAAAGTGGCGGCAAAACTGGCGGTTGGCTTTACGCTCGATGAGCTGATGAACGACATTACCGGTGGACGGACGCCGGCTTCGTTTGAGCCTTCAATCGATTACGTCGTCACAAAGATTCCTCGCTTCAACTTTGAAAAGTTTGCTGGTGCGAATGACCGTCTGACCACGCAGATGAAGTCAGTGGGCGAAGTCATGGCGATTGGTCGCACCTTCCAGGAGTCGGTGCAGAAAGCGCTGCGCGGCCTGGAGGTTGGCGCGAATGGTTTTGATCCGAAAGTTCACCTTGACGATGCGGAAGCCTTAACCCGTATCCGTCGTGAGCTGAAAGATGCCGGTTCCGATCGGATCTGGTACATCGCCGATGCCTTCCGTGCGGGGATGTCGGTGGACGGCGTATTCAATCTCACCAATATTGACCGCTGGTTCCTGGTGCAGATTGAAGAGCTGGTTCGTCTTGAAGAGCAGGTAGCGCGCGAAGGCGTGAACGGTCTGAACGCCGATTTCCTTCGCACGCTGAAGCGCAAAGGTTTTGCCGATGCGCGCCTGGCCTCACTGGTGGGCGTGGCAGAAGGTGAAATTCGTAAGCTACGTCAGCATCACAATCTGCATCCGGTTTACAAGCGGGTGGATACCTGCGCGGCAGAATTCTCGACCGATACAGCCTATATGTACTCTACCTATGAGGAAGAGTGCGAAGCGAATCCTAACCAGGATCGTGACAAGATCATGGTACTGGGTGGTGGACCAAACCGTATCGGCCAGGGCATTGAGTTTGACTACTGTTGTGTTCATGCGGCACTGGCGCTGCGCGAAGACGGTTTCGAAACCATCATGGTGAACTGTAACCCGGAAACCGTCTCCACGGATTATGACACCTCTGATCGCCTTTACTTCGAGCCGGTAACGCTTGAAGACGTGCTGGAAATCGTCCGCATCGAAAAACCGAAAGGGGTGATTGTGCAGTACGGTGGTCAGACGCCGCTGAAACTGGCTCGCGCACTGGAAGCCGCTGGCGTACCGGTCATCGGGACCAGCCCGGATGCGATTGATCGGGCAGAAGACCGCGAACGCTTCCAGCAGGCCGTTGACCGCCTGAACCTGAAGCAGCCTGCCAACGCCACCGTTGCCACCCTGGAGCAGGCGGTAGAAAAAGCTGCCGGGATTGGTTATCCGCTGGTGGTCCGTCCCTCGTACGTGCTGGGCGGACGTGCGATGGAAATCGTCTACGACGAAATAGACCTGAAGCGTTATTTCCAGACGGCGGTGTCGGTTTCTAACGATGCGCCGGTCTTGCTGGATCGCTTCCTTGACGATGCTGTAGAAGTCGATGTGGATGCCATCTGTGATGGTGAGCGTGTACTGATCGGCGGCATCATGGAGCACATTGAGCAGGCAGGCGTTCACTCAGGTGACTCGGCCTGTTCTCTGCCGGCCTACACGCTGAGCCAGGATATTCAAAACGTAATGCGTCAGCAGGTTGAAAAGCTGGCGTTTGAGCTGAACGTTCGCGGCTTAATGAACGTGCAGTTCGCGGTGAAAGACAATGAAGTCTACCTGATTGAAGTTAACCCACGTGCTGCGCGTACCGTTCCTTTTGTGTCAAAAGCGACGGGCGTACCGCTGGCGAAAGTCGCCGCACGCGTGATGGCAGGCAAAACGTTGGCAGAGCAGGGCGTCACCGAAGAGGTGATTCCGCCTTACTACTCTGTCAAGGAAGTGGTGCTGCCGTTTAACAAGTTCCAGGGCGTTGACCCCATTCTGGGGCCAGAAATGCGCTCAACCGGTGAAGTCATGGGCGTGGGCCGTACCTTTGCAGAGGCCTTTGCCAAAGCGATGCTGGGTGCGCAAAGCAACATGAAGAAAACCGGACGCGCGCTGCTGTCGGTCCGTGAGGGCGATAAGAAACGTATCGTTGACCTGGCCGCGAAGTTGCAGAAGTTTGGCTTTGAGCTGGATGCCACTCACGGCACCGCTGTGGTGTTGGGGGAAGCGGGCATTAATCCTCGCCTGGTTAACAAGGTTCACGAAGGTCGTCCACATATTCAGGACCGGCTGAAAAACGGCGAATATGCCTACATCGTGAATACCACGGCAGGCCGCCAGGCTATTGAAGACTCCAAGCTGATTCGTCGTAGTGCGCTGCAATACAAAGTTCATTACGACACTACGCTAAACGGGGGTTTTGCAACGGCCATGGCGCTAAACGCCGACCCGACTGAAAAAGTGATTTCAGTACAGGAAATGCATGCGCAGATCCTTGCGCATAAATAGCGCTGGCTGAGTGGCTGTAATAGCCCCTGTGGTAGGACGATTTGCCAGTGTGCTGGCTTAACGCTCCTCGCAGGGGCTTTTTTTTTGAGAGATCGGGCCTGAACTGAGCAGTTCTACAGGCACGGGTAAAGATCACCCTCCGCTGAGTGCGTTTCTGTCTTAGCAGGCAGCGTGGAGGCTGTACCTGCCTGCGGCAAGTGCCGCCTGTAAAAAAGGGCATCGCCTTTAGAATGGTTGGTGAGTCTGGGGTTGGTCAGAAAGTAGTCTTTTCCCAACAGAACAGGATGAACCCTGTTTCTGGGCAGCGATTCTCAGGTCAGCGCGACATTTCGAATAAACCGGTATTTTTTTAATATTCTTTTCAGGCTCATGAACGTTTCTGAGTAAACAGACTTTAATTAAATAGGTTTTTTAAATATTGATGCCTTGATGTTTAAATATGCATTAATATTTTTAATTATTTACGATCTGTTTCTTAACGTTCTACTGTATTTTCGCTATTTGATCGTTGCTCAACCGATTTTAAACAAACCCGCATTACTGCTTACAGTGCTCGATAATCACCTGTTCAGCCGCAGCGCTTATCTTTAAAATACCCTGTATTTTTCATGGTTTACATATCCAGAGAACCCATTCGCTTCTCTGAAGTTTACATGCTTGATTAAGAGTTAGCGCCTGACATGTTTATTCCCAAGTTTTTCAGATGGGGGCAGTGCTCTTTTGAGGATTATCAAAGAGCCTGTAATCATTTTGGTTATAACTGCGAGTCCGCACCGGAATTTATTGCCTTTAAAATGCGATGTGGGCAGTCCTTTGACTTTTATTCTTATCAAAGGAAAGGGAAAACGATGGGGAGCGTCTGCGTTGAAAAGGGCTGGCTTGCCAACGATGGCAGACATCGGCAGCGTTCGCTTCCCGCGCTACTGGCTCCCTCAACCTCTGTCTATGTGCCGTTTTGCAACGAGGCGTCGAAAAAGGTGCTTTTACCTTTCCGGTGCAAGTCGCTACATCATTTGCAGCGTCATCGCTTCCTCAATACCTCCTATAGCCTGTTTAGTAAGAGCCATGCCGCTTTTACCAAGAGCCCTGTCGCCGACTTTTCCCGTAAAACGGTCTCGACACGGGAGAGAGAGCTCAGAAAGTTTCTCAATGACGGGGGGAGTTTTCTCAATGTCAGCCAGCTTGACGGGGAACATATTTTTGAGGTGTTTGAGATTCTCTATCAGGCGAGACGCAATCAGGCCATCGCGGAGAGGGCCATTAATAAAGCGTTTTTCCGGGAGTTTCAGCCCTGTTTCAAAGGCTATATGATGTTCCTGCATAATGAACCTGTTGCACTGCAGCTCCTGCTTTCTGTCTCGAGCAGTGCCGGGATGTTCGTTGATTTTATTAATATTGGCTACCGGATAGACAGCAATGCTGGCGCGGTGGGGACAATGCTGATGTGGAAGAACCTGACAGCCTTGTATCAGGAAGCAGCAGAAAAGCAGCTTCCTCTTCATTACTCCTACGGTTCGATGTCCGGAGACTATAAAAACCGCTGGTGCCATTCGGTTAATAACGGCCGGGTCATCATCTGATTGATCCGTTCTGTCGGCGCGTTGACATACCTCTGCGTCGTGAAGCCAGTTTAGCGTGATTCGACCAGGTGCCTGATGGCCCTGTTTTTCCGCTCCCGTGGGCGGCTTTTGCCTGCGAAGCGCGATTGATCAATGCTCCCCTGCCAGCGCTGCGGCAGGGGAAAATGGCTCGCTGCATGCCTCAGGGAATAATGTTCGCCATCCTGAACTGAGTAAACAGGCGGATAAACATCTCATCCGTGGCGCAAAATTCGGTAAACCCTGCCCGCCTCAGTTTGCTGCCATCACCAAACATATCGTAATCCCAGCTAAAGACAAAATCGGCGAACTGACCGTCACTCAGCCTCATGATGTCAGCCTCAACCAGCTGTTTTTTTTCCGCCAGGGCATGCCATGTCCTGCGGTAATCGCCGAAAAGCTGCTGAAATGACAACGCAACCGGGGGCGCCGTCTCCAGTTCAAACCAGCCTGCAATGAGGGGCCAGAGCTCACACCATCGCCAGATATCACCGTTATTGATGTTAAATGCTTGATTCCTGGCGGAGGATGCGGTCGATGCCCACAAGGTGGCGGCAGACAATAAGCTATCATCGGTGTGATCGATAATGCTGTGCCAGGTGCGCTGCGACCCTGGAAAGCGCAGGGGCAGATTTTGCGCTTTGCACAGTGAAGCGTATATCGCGATACTCAGCGCAAGATTCATGGTATTGCCGGTTAACGCGCTGCCGACAACGCCAGGACGAAGTGCATGCCAGTGCCAGGTTTTATGATGCTGAAAGCGGCACAGCCAGTCCTGTTGCGCCGTATTGAATTCGGCGCCGGGAATAGCGGCATCGCTTTCTCTGGCGGGGGTTTTGAACGGGCCAAGATGAGCGCCGTAAATTTTGTAGCCCTGCATCAGGCTCACCGTTTCCAGCGGAGCCACGTTCTCAACCTGAGTGACCAGGTTACGTAACATGGTGACGTTGGGTTCAACCATTTCCCGCCAGCTCGCGGCATTAAGCCAGGCGCTGTAGAAAATGTGGGTAACGTGCCGAAGGGGCTTGAGGGCGCGCGCAGTGTCTTTTTCATTGAGCAGATCGACGTTAACAAACGGCACCGTGCCCCGGTCAGCGCCTCCTGCGCGAGACAATCCAATAACCTGCCATTCATTCTGCAACAGCGTTTTAACCAGGTTGCTGCCGACGATACCGCTTGCACCCGCAACCAGTGCGACTTTAGATTGAGGCTTCTGTGACATTTTTTGTCCTCCAGTTTGGTTGCAGACAGCCTGCTATAAATTGTTTTTTGCCGGTATCCCCGAAAGCTGATGTCACTTATAAGAGAAATGCGTAAATGAATAACAAGCTCAATGCCATTCGAACGTTTTTACGCGTGGCTGAGGCGGGGTCTTTTTCTGAGGCAGCACGCCAGTTGAATATCAAACAGTCTGCGGTCAGCCAGCAGATCGCCGCGCTTGAGGCTGAACTCGGCGTAGTGCTGCTGCACAGGACGACGCGGGTGAGGGTACTGACAGCGCAAGGAGAATATTACCGGCGTAAGATGCAGCCCATACTTGAGGCAATGCAGGCGGTCGAGAACCAGCTATCCCCTGTCGCACAGCAATGGCAGGGCAAGATAAACGTTCAACTCCCGGGCGGATTAGGGCGTTTGTTTCTTCCTCATCTGCTCGGATTGCAAAAAGCGAATCCGGGTTTGCATCTGACGCTCTCGCTTGATGACAGGATATCCGACCTGGCCAGAGAAGGCGTGGATGTGGCGTTCCGCCTTACTCAGGATGCGCCGGAAGTGTATCCGGCACGGAAAATCGCGCGTATTGAAACACCGCTTTTCGCATCACCGGATTTCCCGCCGCTCAATTCACTGGATGCATTGATGTGCCAACCGCACGTGCGTTTCAGCAGCATTGCCGAGTCTGCGCCATTGCGGCTTGTCAGGGGCGATGAAACCGTAGAACTGGCCGTAAAGACAGCCTTCAGGGCCAATAGCAGTGAAGGGTTATTACAGGCGTTGCAGGCGGGAATCGGTGTAGGCGGTATGCAATTACCCCTTGCAACTGAGGCGTTGAAATCCGGCTCGCTTATCAGGGTGTTGCCAGCGTATCGCTATCCCGATCGCTTTGTGTATGCCGTTTTCCCGGATGCGCGCTTTATCCCTCCCAGGGTTAGAGGCATCGTCGCGTTAATCGAAAAAGTGCTGGTCGATCTGCCAGGGGCAAACTAAATACGGCTCACAGCCAAAGGGAAGACCGGCGATGTAACGCATTCTCAGTCAGGCTGCTGATGCGGCCCACTGGCGCTGTATCAACCCGTTCATACTGGGATAAGCGGCAGCAATCTCAAATAAATTTGATTTAATTTTTAGCCAATAATGCCCAATCTGCTCATTCGCACAAATCTATAATACAAAAAACTACCAGGCTGACATTGACCGCTGTAATATCCGGCTCGCTCATTATTAGAGCGTAAACAGGATAGTTATAACAATGAAAGCGCGTTCTTTTTCACTGAGTGCAGTGGCTGCACTCCTGGCTCTGGCGTCTTTTTCCAGCCAGGCTGAAATCACTCTTCTCAAACAAGACCCACAAGCAGGCGATCCCCTTAGCCGTCTCGATTTTAAATTCGGTGGCAGTATTCGTCCTCAGTTTAACCATCAAACCGGCGTGAATGATAAATCCTATAAGCGTAATGGCTTTGACGGTGGTTCACGTTTCCGCTTTAGCGCGGATTACTACCTGTTCGACGATATCAGTTGGACCAGCTACTACGAGCTGGGCGTTAACATTCCGGCCGTATTCAACTGGGATAATCACTACGCTGAAGGGGCGCATGAAACCACGCGCCGCCAGCTCTATACCGGCCTGAAAAGTAAAACCTGGGGCCAGTTGACCTTTGGTCAGCAGAACAGCGTTTATTACGACGTTGTGGGTGCCAAGACGGATATCTGGGATTACGACATGCTGGCCCAGGCACCGGGTAACGGCATTAACGGTGATTACGACGGTTCATACCGTTCTCGTAAGCAGCTGAAATACAAAAACAGTTATGGTGCAGTTGATCTTTATGCCTCTTACCTGTTTAGCGATAACGAATATTTGCCGGGCAATGGACTGCGCTACAAGCGTCAGGGCGGCGGTTCGCTGGGCGTGAATTACAACATTACGCCAACGCTGGCATGGGGCACGGCTTGGAACTACACCCGCGCCAGCATGCGTGATCCGGTCACGGGCAACAATAAAGATTACGACCAAAACATTTTTGGCACGGCACTGAGCTGGACGCCGGGTAACTGGACACTGTCAGCAGGCGGTGGCTGGTATCAAAACTTCCTGACGACCAAACAGCGCAACGTGAATAACTATTTTGCGGACGATGCCTGGGGCATCGAATATTACGCCGGATACAAAATCCCGGTGGCGCAATATGGTGTCAAAGCCTTTCAGCCTTACGTGATGGGCGACCGTTTAGAATACGTGAATGGCCGCAACTACCAGCGCATTGACAATGGCCTGGGCGTAACGTTATTCCTGGACTACGGTTTCCGTGTGGATTACGAACATGTCTTCACTTCCAGTACGGACAATCAGGGCGATATGAACCTGGTTCGTTTCCGCTACGATTTCTGATGACACACAACGGCTCCCCAGGGAGCCGTTTTTATTATCATGATTTATAGCGAGGTGACGCCATTATCTGGCGACTTTTGCGGTGGACTTGCCCTTCTTATGGAGTAAAACCCTGTACAACGTCTGAAACATGGTGGCAATGCCGCTTTATGCAATAAGCACCTTCCTGCTATCGACGAAGGTTTAACCTTTACGTATCATGGCGCCTGTTTTTTTCAGCGAGCCTTTTAACATGATTAGTCTTATCGCGGCATTAGCAGCAGATCGCATTATTGGAATGGAAAACGCCATGCCGTGGGACCTGCCTGCAGACCTGGCGTGGTTTAAGCGCAACACACTGAAAAAGCCAGTTATTATGGGCAGACTGACCTTTGAATCTATTGGTCGTCCATTGCCTGGCCGGCTCAACATTGTGGTCAGCAGCAAGCCGGGCAGTGCCGAAGGCGTAACCTGGGTAACTTCGCTGGCCGACGCCATCAGTGCGGCGGGTGAGGCTGAAGAGATCATGGTCATTGGCGGCGGCCGCATCTATGAGCAGATGCTGGCGCGCGCCGACCGTCTTTATCTGACGCACATTGATGCGGAAGTGGAAGGCGATACGCAGTTCCCGGATTACGAGCCGGATGAGTGGCACTCCACGTTCAGTGAGTTTCATGATGCCGATGAGCAGAACTCGCACAGTTACTGCTTTGAGATCCTCGAACGCCGCCGTTAATTTACGCGCAGTAAATAACGCCTTGTTGTGACAAGGCGTTTTTTTATGGCTGCGCGTTAGCGGGTTGACGATTGCGGAGTAAGATCGTCCGGTACGGACAACTGACGGTTCGATGGCTGAACATAGTAGCGTTGGGTTTCCCAGTGCAGGAGCGTCAGGTTCCCGCCCCAGCAGCATCCGGTATCCAGACCAATAATGCCCTCTGGCGTGCCTTTCCCTTCCAGCGACGCCCAGTGACCGAAAACAATGGTGTGATCGCGTGCGACCGGGCCTTCAATCATGAACCAGGGTTTTAACGGCGGCGGGGCGGATTCCGGCGCATCCTTACAGATCATGTCTAGCTGACCGTTAGGAAAGCAGAAACGCATACGGGTTAGTGCGTTGGTCGAGAAGCGCAGGCGGGCCAGGCCGGTCAGGGATTCATTCCAGTTATTCGGCATGTCGCCGTACATCGCGTCAAGAAACAGTGGGTAACTGTCGCTGGACAGCACGGCTTCCACTTCGCGTGCGCACTGTTGTGCTGTATCCAGATCCCACTGAGGCGTAATGCCGGCATGGCCCATCACCAGCTTTTTCTCTTCATCGACCTGCAGCAACGGCTGGCGACGCAGCCAGTTAATCAGGTCATCGGCATCTTCCGCTTCCAGCAGCGGTGTCAGGCGATCTTTGGGTTTATTACGACTGATTCCGGCATAAACGGCCAGCAAATGCAGATCGTGATTACCCAGCACCAGACGGACGCTGTCACCCAATGACTTTACGTAGCGCAGAACCTCCAGCGAGCCGGGCCCTCGCGCCACCAGGTCACCCGTCAGCCATAAGGTATCCTGACTGGGATCGTAATTAACCTGGTTCAGCAGAGCACGTAATTCATCATAACAACCGTGAACGTCGCCAATCAGGTAAGTATTCATAGAGGATTATCCAACTCAGACAGTCGCCCGCCAGGCGGGCGAAGGGCGCCAGTATCAATGGATGTGGGTTTGAATCGCGAGGCGGAATACCGGGATCTCGACGTGGAATTCATCGCCTTGCTCATCGACCATCACATAGTGACCTTGCATGGTGCCCATCGGGGTTTCAAGAACAGCACCGCTGGTGTACTGATATTCATTTCCCGGTGCAATATGCGGCTGTTCGCCTATGACGCCTTCACCCTGAACTTCCGTCTCACGGCCGTTGCCGTTAGTGATGAGCCAGTAGCGTCGGAGCAGTTGCACTGAGGACCGGCCTACGTTGCGAATCGTGACGGTATAAGCAAAGACATAGCGCTCATCTTCCGGTGAGGACTGTGAGGCGACATACAGACTTTGTACGTGCAGCGATACGCGGGCCGGTTCACTCATGGGTTACTCCTGGGGTTGATCCAGATGATCTGCCAGCCAGTTTGCTAACTGGCAATACTGCGCGACCGAAACATTTTCGGCACGCAGGCTGGTGTCGATTTCCAGCTCATCCAGTGCGCCAGCAACGACCATATGGCTCAGGCTGTTACGCAGCGTTTTGCGGCGTTGACCGAATGCTTCAGTGGTAATGCGGCTCAGAATACGCACGTCTTTGACCGGATGAGGCGGTGTCATGTAAGGGACTAACCGCACAACCGCCGAGTCCACCTTCGGGGGCGGGGTAAAGGAGTGCGGCGGCACTTCCAGCACCGGAATCACCTGACAATAGTACTGAGCCATTACGCTCAGACGACCATAGGCTTTGCTGCCGGGACCCGCAACCAGACGATTAACCACCTCTTTCTGCAGCATGAAGTGCATATCTTTAATCGAACCAGTATAGCTGAACAGATGGAACATCAGCGGGGTCGAAATATTATATGGCAGGTTACCGAAGACCCGCAGCGGCTGGCCTTTCTCTTTGGCCAGCGCAGCGAAGTCAAACGTCATGGCGTCCTGCTGGAAAATCGTCAGCTTGGGCCCTAAAAACGGATGAGTTTGCAGGCGTGCAGCCAGATCGCGATCTAACTCCACCACGGTTAAACTGTCCAGGCGTTCGCCCACGGGTTCAGTAAGTGCACCCAAACCCGGACCGATTTCCACTATTGCCTGATCGCGCTGTGGATGGATGGCGGAGACGATGCTGTCGATAATATATTGATCGTTCAGGAAGTTTTGCCCGAAACGTTTACGGGCGTAGTGCCCCTGATGGACGCGATTATTCATTACTGCTCTTGATCATAGTGATGGCGAGGTTAAGCGCCGTGATAAAGCTGCCCGCGTCAGCCTGACCCAACCCGGCTAATTCAAGCGCGGTGCCGTGGTCGACTGAGGTACGGATAAACGGCAGGCCGAGGGTAATATTAACCGCCCGACCAAATCCCTGAAATTTAAGCACCGGTAACCCCTGATCGTGATACATCGCCAGCACCGCATCGGCATGTTGCAGATATTTGGGCTGGAACAGTGTATCCGCAGGCAGCGGACCGGTGAGTTGAATGCCTTGCTCGCGCAGCGCATTGAGTGCCGGGATGATCGTGTCTATCTCTTCCCGCCCCATGTGACCGCCTTCTCCGGCATGGGGATTCAGTCCGCAGACAAAAATATGCGGCTGAGCAATGGCAAACTTATGCTTGAGATCCTGATGCAGAATGGTGATGACTTCATGCAGACAATCGCGGGTGACGGCACCAGCAACATCTTTTAACGGCAGATGCGTAGTGGCAAGCGCGACACGCAGTTGCTCGGTGGCCAGCATCATCACCACGCGCTGCACGCCCGCGCGCTCGGCAAAAAATTCGGTATGCCCGGTAAACGGAATGCCCGCGTCGTTAATCACGCCCTTGTGAACGGGGCCAGTAATTAAGGCAGAAAACTCCCCGGATAAACATCCGTCGCAGGCGCGTGCCAGGGTTTCCAGCACATAGTGGCTGTTGGCGACGCATAGCGTGCCGGGCGTGACCGGCTGCGGTATTTCAACGGGGAGAACGGTGAGCGTGCCAGCCTGTTGCGGTTCGGGTTCGCCTGCGGCGTCGTAAACGCGCAGCGTCAACGGCAAACCCAGCTGAGCAGCACGTTGCAGCAACAGCTGGGGAGAAGCACACACAACCAGTTCAACAGGCCAGGCTCGCTGAGCCAGTTGAACGGCAAGATCGGGACCAATCCCGGCGGGTTCGCCGGGCGTGATCACCACACGAAAATCACTGCGCATTGTTATCCAGGATTTTCACGTAAGCGCCGGCGCGCTGTTCCTGCATCCAGGTTTGCGCTTCTTCCGCAAACTTACGATTAAACAGCATACGGTAAGCGCGCTCTTTCTGGGCTGCATCGGTTTTATCCACCTGACGCGTATCCAGCAGCTGAATCAGATGCCAGCCAAAAGAGGAGTGGACCGGCTGACTGGTTTCGCCTTTTTTCAGACGCAGCAGCGCATCGCGGAATGCCGGGTCAAACACTTCTGGTGAGGTCCAGCCCAGATCGCCGCCCTGATTAGCCGAACCCGGATCGTCGGAGAACTGTTTGGCGGCCGCGGCAAAGGTCGTCTTACCACTGCGAATGTCGGCAGCGATCTGTTCCAGCTTAGCGCGAGCCTGATCGTCAGTCATGATCGGAGACGGCTTCAGCAGAATGTGGCGCGCATGCACTTCGGTAACAGAGACGTTTTTGCTCTCGCCGCGCAGATCGTTCACCTTCAGGATATGGAAACCCACACCTGAACGGATAGGGCCAACAATGTCGCCCTTCTTCGCTGTGGTCAGCGCCTGAGCAAACAGGGTAGGCAGCTCTTCGATTTTTGCCCAGCCCATGTTGCCGCCCTTCAGCGCCTGAGAATCGGCGGAGTAGGTCACGGCCAGCTTGCCAAAGTCTGCGCCACCTTTCAGTTCCGTTATCAGCTGTTTTGCCAGCTTCTCCTGATCGTCAACCTGCTGCTGCGTAGGGTTTTCCGGCAGAGGCAGCAGGATATGACTGATATTCATTTCAGTGCCCTGCGTATTCTGAGCGCCAACCTGCTGCGCCAGCGTATCGACTTCCTGCGGCAGGATAGTGACACGACGGCGGACTTCATTATTACGCACTTCAGAGATCAGCATCTCTTTACGGATCTGAGCACGATAGGTGTTGTAGTTCATCCCGTCGTAAGCCAGGCGGCTTCTCAGCTGATCAACGCTCATGCGGTTTTGCGCGGCGATATTCTGAATAGCCTGATCCAGTTGCTGATCGGTAATCTGTAAACCGGCTTTATCACCTAACTGCAGGATGATCGCGTCCATGATCTCACGTTCGAGGATCTGATGGCGCAACGTCTTATCATCAGGCAACTGTTGACCTGCCTGCTTCGCCTGAGATTTAACGGTGCTCATCATGCTGTCCACGTCACTCTCGAGGACCACGCCGTTATTCACTACAGCTGCAACTTTATCAACCACTTGTGGTGCTGCGAACGCGGTGTTGGCACTGAGCGCCACACCAAGAATCAGCATTCTCCAGTTCTTCATACTTTATCCATTATTGGTTCCGCACTGCGGGATTGCCTGTCAAACATCACAACATCAGAATGCACGCTGATAAGGGATGATACCCTGACTCAGCATCTGGCCGGTTCCCAGGCCATAATTTGAGCTCAGGCCACGTAACTCAATGTTGAATGAGATTTGGTTGTCATACTTACTGTCGTTGTTTTCCCAACCGTTGATTTTGCGCTCATATCCCAGACGAATTGCGTAGCAACAAGAGCTGTACTGCAGGCCAACCAACTGTGATGCAGGACGATTATTACGCGTATCATAGTAATACGCGCCAACCACCGACCAGGCATCATGAATCGGCCAGCTCGCCGTCGTACCGACCTGTGAAATCCCGTTTTTATAAATCGGGTTATTCACCAGTGAACTGTCGTTCAGCGCAGAAGCAACATACTCCGGGCTACTGTAACGGTAGCTCAACTGCACCATACGGTCAGCATCACGGCGGTATTCCAGCACGGTATTTCCCTGTGCCACGTTATTCAGGCGGGTATCGTACTGCAGCCCGCCGCGCACGCCCCAACGGTCACTTATCTTCCAGTAGCTGTCACCCGCCCACAGAAGACTACCGGTATCGTCTTCTTTATTGACCTGGTTAACACCCGTACGAGAAGGCGTGAACGAATAGATTTGACCTACAGAAACGTTAAAACGTTCAACCAAATCGGTATCATAAATTCGCGTAGTGACACCGGTGGCAACCTGGTTGGCCGAAGCGATGCGATCCAGGCCGCTGTATGAACGATCGCGGAACAGGCCGGTATAGTCGGTTTGCAGCAGAGTGGAGTCGTAAGGGTAGATATCACTCTGGTTACGATACGGGATATACAGGTACTGAACCCGGGGTTCCAGCGTCTGCGTGTAGCCCTGCGCCCAGTCCATATCGCGGTCAAACACCATACGACCGTCAACTTTAAACTGTGGCAAAGTCCGGTTAACAGAGTCTTTCAGCACGCCACTGCTTGTACTGGTTGGCGCAAAATTCGTGTTGTAGTAATCAACATCTTTCTGCTGATAGTGCGTCGCCAGAAACTTCGCTTCGGTATCCAGACTGGCCCAACCGTTGGACAACGGCAGATTAATCGTGGGCTCAACATGTAAACGCGTGGTTTCAGGATAGTTGCTGTTGACGTTGGTAAACTTGACGGCCTGCGCATAGATGCGGGTGTCGAACGGACCCACATCGTTCTGGTACCAGTTCAGATCCAGTTGCGGGAAGGCGCGATAGACGTTGCTGTTGCTCGTGTTGCCAAAAATCTGGAAATCTTTGGTCGACAGCGTTGCGTCCCAGTTGGTATCCGCATAGCCCACGCTGAATTTTTGCGAGGCGTAACCATCTGTCGAACTATAGTAAGGCGAGGTCAGATCGTTAAAATAATACTGATCGCTGACTTTGGTGTAGTCAGCACTGAAACGCCAGTGTTGGTCGTAAACACCAGAGTGACGCCAGTAAAATAACCAACGGTCCGAACTGTCATTTTGGGCAATGCCGCGTGCAGCTTTGTCGTTGTCATACTGTTTATCTGAGGCCAGATAGTCAAACTCAACGATGCCTGCGCCAGCCTGTGTCAGATAACGGAACTCATTCTGTAATTGCAGCCCGCGATTACTCATGTAATGCGGCGTAATGGTCGCATCGGCCTGCGGCGCGATGTTCCAGTAGTAGGGCAGAATGAACTCAAAACCGTTGCTGCTGCCGTATTTAGCATTGGGGATCAGAAAACCGGAACGGCGACGATCGCCCAATGGCAATTGCAGATAGGGGCTGTAAAACACCGGAACGGAACCCAGTTTAAAGCGCGCATTCCAGATTTCAGCCACTTCTTCCTGACGATCCTGAATGATCTCAGAACCCGCGACGCTCCAGCTGTTGCTGCCGGGCAGACAGGAAGTGAAGGTGCCGTTTTCCATGATGGTGTAACGGTTTTCACCGCGCAGCTTCATCTGATCGCCCGTTCCACGGCCCTGACGGCCTACCATCTGATAATCGCCGTTCCAGACGTTGGTATCTTTGGTATTCAGATTTGACCAGGCTTTCGGACCTTTCAGGATGACCTGATTATCATCGTAGTGCACATTACCTAGCGCATCGACGGTACGAACGGGAACGGTCTGACCTTCAGGCTGGCGTTGGTGAAGCTGTACTTCATCTGCCAGCATGCGGCTGTTACCCTGCTGCACATCCACATCGCCTGTGAAGACCGCATCGTCAGGATAGTTGCCTTTCAGGGAATCCGAGTGAATAGTAACGGGCAGCTGATTAGGATCGCCGTTAACCAGGGGGCGATTGTAGCTCGGCACGCCTAACATACACTGCGACATTAAATCATCGGCGAAGGCTTGCTGGCTAATGGCTGCGCCGATCATGGTGGCCAGCAGAGTAGGTATATGTTTTTTCATACGCGGTATCGAGAATTCCATGAAAACTGGCATCATGCCGACAATCGGGTCAGAGACTAACGCACTGCCTGGCGTTGCGCCAGTGTTAATCCTTTTCTGTCCGCGCTGCCGTTAGGCGCTGAGATAAATGACAGGTATGATAATGCAATTTTCAGCCGTAAGCATGGCGAATTGAGGAGTTTATGCGCTACTGGGGAAAAGTAATAGGTTTAGTGCTTGGATTGCTGTCCGGCGCAGGCTTTTGGGGAATTGTTATTGGTCTGATCATTGGGCATGGATTTGACAAGGTTCGCGGCGCGCAGAGCAAAGCTTACTTCTCAAATAATCAGACCCGGCAGTCACTCTTTTTCAGCACGACTTTTCAGGTCATGGGGCACTTAACCAAGTCGAAAGGGCGCGTAACCGAAGCGGATATTCAGATTGCATCGCTGTTTATGGATCGCATGCAGCTGCATGGCGATGCCCGAATGGCTGCACAGCGCGCCTTTCGCGAAGGCAAGCAGGGGGAATATCCGCTCCGTACCAAACTGCGTGAATTGCGCAGTGCCTGCTTCGGACGTTTTGATCTGATTAGGATGTTTCTGGAAATTCAGATCCAGGCCGCGTTTGCCGATGGGTCGCTGCATCCCAATGAACGTCAGGTGCTGTATGTGATTGGTGAAGAACTGGGGATTTCTCAGAGTCAGTTCGACCAGTTTCTGCGCATGATGGAGGGGGGACAGCAGTTCGGCGGCGGTCGCAGCTATTCACAGCAGGGCGGTTTTCAGCAGGCGCAGCGAGGCCCGACGTTATCCGATGCCTGTAACGTTTTGGGTGTGAAAACCACCGACGATGCCACCACCATCAAACGCGCCTATCGCAAACTGATGAGTGAACATCACCCGGATAAGCTGGTGGCGAAAGGTCTGCCGCCCGAAATGATGGAGATGGCGAAACAGAAAGCGCAGGACATTCAGTCGGCTTACGATCTGATTCGCAAAGAAAAAGGCTTTAAATAAGTGAGATGCGCGCCCGGCTGATGGCGAGGGCGCGCGAAGCATTAGCATCATGGCAGATTAAAAATCGGCAGGCTGCCTGAAGGTCATGGCATTACCAAACGCCGGGTGCGTGATGGTCAGCGATTCGGCGTGCAGCAGAAGACGATCTGACATGGCTTTTGCTTCCGGATGTGCGTAAAAACCGTCACCCAGAATCGGATGGCCCAGCGCCAACATATGTACGCGCAGCTGATGCGAGCGCCCGGTAATCGGTTTGAGCGCGACGCGCGCGCTGTTATCGTCACCGTATTCCACAACCTGATAGTCGGTTTGCGCCGACTTGCCGGTGTCGAAACACACTTTCTGCTTCGGGCGATTAGGCCAGTCGCAAATCAGCGGTAAATCCACCATGCCCTTCTCCTGCGCCGGATGGCCCCAAACCCGGGCCACATAGGTCTTTGCAGGCTCGCGTTCACGAAACTGACGTTTAAGCTCGCGCTCTGCGGCCTTTGTCAGGGCGACCACAATCACGCCGCTGGTCGCCATGTCCAGCCGATGCACAGATTCCGCCTCAGGATAATCGCGTTGGATCCGCGTCATCACGCTGTCTTTGTGCTCGTCAAGCCGACCGGGTACCGAAAGCAGGCCGCTGGGCTTATTCACCACCATGATATGGGCATCCTGATACAGAATGTGCAGCCAGGGCTCAAGCGGCGGATTGTAGGGTTCCATACTCTATTCCAAAAAAGAGGGCCTTGCGGCCCTGAACTTATTGATGCGTAACCACAATCAGACGCAGTGCATCCAGTCGCCAGTTCGCTTCATCCAGACTCTCCAGTACCTGCTGGCGATTCGTTTCCAGCGCCTCGACCTCATCGTCACGGATGTTGGGGTTAACGGCTTTCAGTGCTTCCAGACGTGATAACTCGGCCCCCAGCTTTTCGCTCGCCTCGCGCCGTGCCGCGTCAATAACGGCACGTGCTTCACTGACGACTTCTTTTTCAGCCAGCGTCAGGATCGCGTGAACGTCCTGCTGTACGGCATTCACCAGCTTACTTCCGGTGTGGCGGTTAACGGCATTCAACTGGCGGTTGAAGCTTTCGAATTCCACTTTACCGGCCAGGTTCGTCCCGTTGCGATCCAGCAGCAGGCGCACCGGCGTAGGGGGCAGGAAGCGGGTTAGCTGCAGATGTTTCGGTGCCTGGGATTCCACCACGTAGATCATCTCGACCAGCAGTGTTCCCACAGGCAATGCCTTGTTCTTTAACAGCGACAGCGCACAACTGCCGGTGTCACCTGACAGAATCAGATCCAGGCCATTACGGATTAACGGATGTTCCCAGGTAATAAACTGCGTATCTTCACGCGACAGGGCCTGATCGCGATTGAAGGTGATCGTACAGCCGTCTTCCGGCAGGCCAGGAAAGTCCGGAACCAGCATATGATCTGAAGGTGTCAGCACGATCAGGTTATCACTGCGGTCTTCCTGATTAATGCCGACGATATCAAACAGGTTAAGAGCAAAGTTAACCAGTTCGGTATCATTATCCTGTTCGGCAATGGTATTGGCCAGCGCCTGGGCGGCTTCACCACCGTTAGAGTTTAGCTCCAGCAGGCGGTCGCGGCCCTGTTCGAGTTGGGATTTCAGCGCATCATGCTGCTTACGGCATTCGCTAATGAAATCATCAAACCCGTCGCTGTTTTCCGGTGCGGCCAGGTAGTTAATCAGCTCTGCGTTGACGCTGTCGTAGATGGCTCTGCCGGTCGGGCAGGTGTGCTCGAACGCGTCCAGCCCTTCGTGATACCAGCGCAGCAGCACGGCCTGGGCCGTTTTCTCCAGCCAGGGGACCAGAATCTGAATATCGTGCGCCTGGCCAATACGATCCAGTCGGCCAATACGCTGTTCCAGCAGATCCGGGTTAAACGGCAGATCGAACATCACCAGACGGCTGGCGAACTGGAAGTTACGGCCTTCGGAACCAATTTCGGAGCACAGCAGGACTTGTGCGCCGTTCTCTTCAGAAGCGAACCAGGCGGCAGCCCGATCGCGTTCAATGATCGACAGCCCTTCATGGAACACGGCGGCGCGAATCCCTTCACGTTCACGCAGCACCTGCTCCAGTTGAAGTGCTGTAGCGGCCTGAGCACAGATCACCAGCACTTTTTCTTTACGGTTGCTGGTCAGGTAACCCATGAGCCATTCAACGCGCGGATCGAAGTTCCACCAGGTGCCGGTATCGCCTTCGAACTCCTGATAAATCTGTTCCGGATAGAGCAGATCGCGCGCGCGCGCTTCTGCGCTTTTACGTGTGCCCATAATACCGGACACCTTAATGGCCGTTTGATACTGAGCCGGCAGGGGCAGACGAATAGCGTGTAACTCACGTTTCGGGAAGCCTTTCACCCCGTTGCGGGTATTACGGAACAGCACGCGGCTGGTACCGTGGCGATCCATCAGCATGGAAATGAGTTCGCTGCGCGCGTCCTGTTTGCCTTCACGATCGCTGTTTGCCACCTGCAGCAGCGGTTCAATATCCTGCTCGCCGACCAGCTCATTGATCATATTCATCTCGTTTTGTGAGATGGCATGATCGGCCAGCAGCGATGTCACCGCATCGGCAATCGGGCGGAAGTGCTGCTGCTCTTCAACAAAGGCGGCAAAATCATGAAAACGGTCGGGGTCAAGCAAGCGCAGGCGCGCAAAATGACTCTCCATGCCCAGCTGTTCTGGCGTCGCGGTCAGTAACAGGACGCCCGGCGTTTTTTCAGCCAGTTTTTCGATCACCTGATACTCGCGGCTTGGTTCGCCTTCGGACCAGGCCAAATGGTGCGCTTCATCCACCACCATTAAATCCCAGTCGGCGTCCGCCAGCTTATCCAGACGCTGTTTGTTGCGACGCACAAAGTCCAGCGAGCAGATAATCAACTGTTCGGTGTCAAAGGCATTGTCGCTGTCGTGCTGCGCTTCAGCGTAACGATCGTCGTCAAACAGGGCGAAGCGCAGGTTGAAGCGGCGCAGCATTTCTACCAGCCACTGATGTTGCAGGGTTTCTGGCACGACGATAAGTACGCGTTCAGCACGGCCTGCCAACAGCTGCTGCTGGATGATCATGCCGGCTTCGATGGTTTTCCCCAGGCCGACCTCATCCGCGAGCAGGACGCGCGGCGCATGGCGGCGGCCTACGTCGTGGGCGATATGCAGCTGGTGGGGGATCAGATTGGTACGCATGCCGCGCAGGCCGCTGACGGGTAGGCGATACTGCTCACTTTGATATTTACGTGCGCGAAAACGCAGGGCGAAGCGATCCATACGGTCGAGCTGGCCTGCAAACAGCCTGTCCTGAGGTTTGCTGAACACCAGTTTGCTGTCGAGCATCACTTCACGCAGCATGACGTGGGTTTCTTCGGTATCAAGGCGCGTGCCGATATAGGTTATCAGGTCATTGTCATTGCGTACTTCATCGACCTGCATCTGCCAGCCTTCGTGGCTGGTAACGGTATCACCCGGATTAAAAATCACGCGGGTGACCGGCGAGTCGCTGCGAGCGTAGAGGCGATTTTCCCCTGTGGCCGGGAACAGCAGGGTGATCATGCGCGTATCAATCGCCACCACGGTGCCTAATCCCAGTTCACTTTCTGTATCACTAATCCAACGCTGACCTAATGTAAAAACCATATAATTTTTGCTCGAATTTTTAACGTTTTTGAAGGTGTTCCCCATTCTCAGGCAATAGCATTTCATCCAGGCAAAAGGGCCTGGTGCGTCATGTCAGAGCAGTGAGTTTTGAGGAAGGGCGTTATGGTACTGGATGGCAGGGCATTCGTCACCTGTCAAAAAAGGCCTAACTGCCCGGTAATGAGTGTAGCAAAGTCGCCATCGACAAAAGGCAGAATGCCTTCGGCTACGGGCTGCAGCTGTTTAGTCACGTAGTGATCGTAGTCCAGCGGCGTGGTTCGGGCCTCTACCGGCTCGGGGCCGCCAGTGGCAATCACATAACTAATGCGGCCCCCGGTCTGATATTGCAACGGACGGCCCAGCTTACGATTCTGCTCATCAGCCAGACGGGCGGCGCGGACATGGGGCGGCACATTGCGTTCATACTCGTTCAGTGGGCGGCGCAGGCGCTTTTTATAAATCAGCCTGTCGTCCAGCTCACCTGCCAACAGCTGGGCCACCGTGTTACGAACATAGTCTTCCCACGGCTGGCGATGAAATATGCGGCTGTAAAGCTCCTGCTGAAACTGCTGCGCCAGCGGCGTCCAGTCGGTACGTACCGATTCCAGTCCTTTGAACACCATACGCTCACTTTCGCCTTCCCGAATTAAGCCCGCATAGCGTTTTTTACTGCCCTGTTCAGCACCGCGAATCGTCGGCATCAGGAATCGGCAAAAGTGATTTTCATACTCCAGCTCCAGGGCGCTGGTCAGGCCGTATTGCTGCTGCAGATGTTCACGCCACCAACCGTTGACCTTCCCGGCCAGTGCCCGGCCAATTGCCTCTGCCTCGTCTTCATCCCGGGCGGATTTCAGCCAGACAAAGGTCGAATCGGTGTCGCCATAAATCACATCGTAGCCTTCGGCTTCAATGAGTTCACGGGTTTGCTGCATGATGGCATGACCGCGCAGCGTAATAGACGAGGCCAGGCGAGGGTCAAAAAAGCGGCAGGCGCTGGTGCCGAGCACGCCGTAAAACGCATTCATGATGATTTTCAGGGCCTGCGACAGGGGTTTATTGCCCTGTGTTTTTGCGGTTTCGCGCCCCTGCCAAATCTGCTCTACGATGGCGGGCAGGCAATGCGTCTCACGTGAGAAGCGCGCCTCGCGAAAACCGGGCACCGAGTCCGCATCCGTTGGGTGCGCCAGACCTTCGATGAGCCCGACGGGATCGATCAGAAAGGTGCGGATAATCGAGGGATACAGGCTCTTATAATCCAGCACTAACACGGAATCATACAGGCCGGGCCGGGAATCCATCACGTAGCCGCCGGGGCTGGCTTCCGGCGCCACATCGCCCAGATTCGGGGCGACAAAACCGGCCCGGTGCATGCGGGGGATGTACAGATGACCGAATGCCGCGACGGAGCCACCGTGGCGATCGACTGCCAGCCCGTTAACGGCAGCGCGCTCCAGTAAAAACGGCATGATCTCGGTTTTATGAAAGATGCGCGTGACCAGCTCGCAATCCTTCAGGTTGTAGCGCGCCAGCGCCGGTTTATCGTTGGCAAAACGCCAGTTGATCTCTTCCATGCGCTGCCATGGGTTATCAATGGCTTTGCCTTCACCGAGCAGCTGTTGCGAAACAGATTCCAGACTAAAAGAGGGAAAATCCCAGAAGGCGGATTTCAGGGCATCAATGCCGTCAATAATCAGGCGACCTGTCGCCTGGGCAAAAAACACGCCGGGTTTAAACCCATGCTCGCGCCACTCCAGCGCGGCCTGCTGGCGGCCAAGACGTAACGGAATGCCGTAGCGATCGGCGTGTTTCTGCAGCACGCGCAGGTCAAACTGCACCACGTTCCAGCCGATGATCACATCCGGATCGTTATCGGCAAACCAGCGATTCAGCGCCTCCAGCAACTGCGGGCGGCTCTCAAGATAGATAAGTTCGAAATCCAGTTCGCTGGCGTCGCCGTTAGGCGGTCCCAGCATGAAAACCTGGCGCTGCCCGCAGCCTTCCAGACCAATACAGTAAAGCTCGCCATGCTGGGTCGTTTCAATATCCAGCGAGACCCACTTCAGCGGGGGCCGGTAATCGGGATGGGGTTTCAGACGGGCGTTAACCCATGCGTCGCCCTGAATGTCACCATCAAACCACACGGGCGCGGTAATAAACCGTTCCATCAGGTAGCGTTCGGGTGGACGAATGTCGGATTCATACAGGGGGATACCGCTTTCGCGCAGTTTCTTTTCAACCCACTGCAACTGGCGATGCTGCCGGCAGTACAGGCCAAATACTGGACGGCGGCGAAAATCTTTTAATTGCAGAGGCTGCATCCGCAGCTGGCGCTCGCCCTGCAACAGCGTGTCGACCTGCGCCTGATATTCACAGGGAATAAACGTCACGGATTCCTGCAAAGGCAGCACAACGCGCTGAGCACCCTCGTCGGTGGCCAGCCACAGCGTAATTTCTGTGCCTTGCGGCGTGTCGCGCCAGTGACGGCTGAGCAGAAACCCTGCGCGGGGCTTATTCACGTATTCTCCAGGCAGATAGCGAGTCGGACATCTCATTGACCAGTATAACATGGATATTTATACAGTGTCTTCCGGTGCGTTTTGTCAATATTGGCCTACAATTCTTGCCTTGACGCTGTGATGTCTGCTCTGGACAATCCAGCCTTCTGCTTTTTCTGAGGATTGATATGGAAGCCTGGGTTGAACACCTGATTACACAGTCGCTGGAGTGGGCGCTGTTTGCCGTCGCGCTGGTGACGTTTCTGGAGTCATTGGCGTTCGTGGGGCTGTTACTCCCTGGCACCGTCATGATGGCGAGCCTGGGTGCGCTGGTGGGCAGTGGACAGATCGGCTTATATCCCGCCTGGGCCGCGGGCTTCATTGGCTGCCTGCTGGGCGACTGGGTTTCCTATGGCATTGGCTGGAAGTTTCAGGGGCCGCTCCATCGCTGGAAATACCTGCAAAAGTACAAAGGGCTGCTGGATAAGACCGAACACGCGCTGTATCAGCACAGCATGTTTACCATTCTGGTCGGGCGCTTTGTCGGGCCAACCCGGCCGCTGATCCCGCTGGTGGCGGGCATGCTGGAATTGCCGGTACGCAAATTTCTGCCCCCCAATCTGATCGGCTGTATTTTATGGCCACCGCTCTATTTATTGCCGGGTATTCTGGCAGGCGTCGCGATTGATGTTCCGAAAGAAGCCCAGGGCGGCCATTTCATCTGGCTGTTATTAGGCGTTGCTATCCTGGTATGGCTGGGATGCTGGCTGTGCTGGCGCTGGTGGCGCAGTGGAAAAACGCGCGACTGGGCGACGGCGTATTTGCCACCCGAACGTCTGCGCTGGCTGGCGCCGCTAAGTTTTGTGGTGGCCGTTGCGGCGTTCGTCGGCATCCAGTTTCATCCGATGATGCCGATTTTCCGCCACCTGTTGTGGCAGGTCTTTATCGGTTAACGGCGCGGGATGCCGAGCACATCGGCTTCCCGTATGTTCCCTGACAACAGTGCGTCCGTCGATCCCTGCCAGTAAACGCGTCCATCCACCACCACCACGCTACGTGGCGCTATCTGCTGTGCGTCTTCAAGACTGTGCGACACCATCAGCAACGTAATCGCACGGGTTTCGCAGACGGTGCGTACCAGATTAAGCATCTCGCCGCGCAGGGCCGGATCGAGCGCCGAAAAAGGTTCATCCAGCAGCAGCACCGGGCGATCGCGCAGTAAACAGCGTGCCAGGGCAACGCGCTGGCGTTGTCCTCCCGAGAGCTGGCCCGGCAGGCGTGACAGCATCTCACTGAGTCCGACCTGCTGCGCAATGGTCGTCACCTGCTGGCGCTGATCTGAGGTCAGCTTCAGACCGGGATGTAAGCCCAGCCCCAGGTTCTGTTCTACGCTCAGGTGCGGAAACAGGTTATTTTCCTGAAACAGCATTGATACCGGGCGCTGGGCGGGCACGCTATTCGTATGGTCAACACCGTTAATCGTCAGGCTGCCCTGGCTGACGGGCAGAAAACCGGCAATCAGGTTTAATAACGTACTTTTACCTGCCCCGCTTGGGCCGAGAATCGCCAGTCGTTCGCCGCGCCCGGCGTGAAGGGAAAAACGCATCGGCAAATGCTGATACAGGTAAGTCAGATTATTCAGTGTCAGCATGGCGGCCCGGTAATTTTTCCATCAAGGTGAACAGAGACAGGCAGAGTAGCAGCAATAACAGTGCAGTAACGGCACCATCGGCACCGCGATAGGCGCCTATCTGCTGATAAAGGTAGAACGGCAGCGTGCGGAAATCGGCATTACCAAACAGCGCTACGACGCCAAAATCACCAATCGACAGCACGCAGGCAAACGCCAGCGCCTGCGCCAGCGGACGTTTCAACGCCCGCAGTTCAATCAGCCACAGGCGGTTCCAGCCGCTGATGCCCAGTGCCCCGCACAGGTGTGCGTAACGTTCAGCGATATCCCGCATCGGGTTTTCCAGCACTTTCAACGCGTAGGGAATCGCGATTAACGCATTGGCAAAGATCACCACGCCATCCGCGGAGTCCGGCAAGCCGGTCGTGGCGTTCAGTAGCAGGAAAAAGCCGGTTGCCAGCACGATACCGGGCATTGCCAAAATCAGCATGCCGCTGGTGTCCATGATCTGTGCGGCGAGTGTATGCCGCCGCAGGCGCAGCTCCCGGCTGCTCCACAACAGCATGGTGGTCAGGACCAGACACAGCACGCCGGCGCCGAGCGCGATACGTAACGAGGTCAACGTTGCCTGCCATAACGCCGGTTGCTGTAACGCGCCCCGAAGCCCGCCATCCAGACCATTTACGATCACCGCCAGCAGCGGTGGGAGTAGCAGCAGCAGGGCGAAAAAGATGATGGCGGCGTCGCTGACGCGGGCCAGCGTGGAATCCTGAGGATCGCGCCAGCCGTTCAGTTGCGGGCTACCTGCCGGAATGGCGTTGCTGAAGCGCTGGCTGAGGAGCACCAGCACCAGGCAGCAGCTGAGCTGAATCAGCGCCAGGAGCGCCGCGCGGCCCGGATCGTAGTCATAGCTTAACGCCTGGAAGATGGCCAGTTCGATGGTGGTCGCCTGCGGCCCGCCACCCAGCGATAGCACGGTGGCAAAACTGGCAAAACAGAGCATAAAGATTAATGCCCCGGTGGGCAGGAGCTGGCGGCGCAGCCAGGGCCATTCAAGCAGCCGGAAATGATGCCAGCCACGTATGTTCAGTTGGGCAGCAAGCTGACGCTGTTCGGCAGGAATGCTTTCCAGCGCCTGCAGCATCAGGCGCGTGGCCAGCGGCAGGTTGAAAAACACATGGGCCAGTAAAATTCCCTGAAGCCCGTAAGGCGAGAAGTGATAGTCCACGCCAAGCCAGGCGCAAAGCTGTGCCAGCCAGCCCACCCGACCATAGACGGTGAGCAGGCCGAATACGGCCACCAGCACGGGCAGAACCAGCGTCATGGCGCACAGGCGCAGCAACACCTGACGTCCGGGAAAGCGCCGCCGATAAAGGGCTCGGGACAATGGAATGGCCGGCAGCAAGGAGAGCAGGGCGGAAAGCAGCGCCTGCTTAAACGAAAAGCCAATAACATGATGCAGATACGTATCCTGCAGGACAGACCGCCAGTTGGTCGCTGGCGCCGCCATCCACAGTGCTGTGAAGGCCAGCAGCGCCACGCTGCAGAGCAGCAGCGTGGCGAGCGAACCCGGAATCAGCCAGAAAGGGATTAACGGCTGACGGCGCGTTGCCATTGGCTAACCCATTGCGAACGGTGGCTGGCAACCTCTTCCGGTGAAAACTGCAATGTTGTCTTTGGCACGCTGAGCGAGGCAAACCCGGCGGGCAGGTCAGTTTTGATCACCGGATACATCCAGTTCCCGGTAGGGATGGTGTTCTGAAAGGCTGGCGTAACCATGAATTGCATAAACTGTTCTGCCAGTTTGGGCTGCTTGCTGTTCGCCAGTCGGGCGGCCACCTCAACCTGCAGATAGTTGCCTTCGGCGAAGGATGCCGCAGCATAGTTATCTTTTTTCTCTTCAATGATGTGATAAGCCGGTGACGTGGTATAGCTCAGCACCAGATCGCTCTCGCCTTTAAGAAACAGGCCGTAGGCTTCACTCCAGCCTTTGGTGACCGTGACGGTTTTCTTCGCCAGCTTTTGCCAGGCCTCAGGCGTGTTGTCCCCGTAAACCTTTTGCATCCACAGCAGCAGGCCAAGGCCTGGCGTGCTGGTGCGAGGATCTTCATAAATCACGCGCCATTTCTCTGGGCTTTCGACCAGTTCTTTCAGGCTTGTAGGGGGATTTTTTAGCGTGTTTTTGTTGTACACGAATGCGAAATAACCGTAATCGAACGGCACAAAGGTGGTGTCCTTCCAGCCGCCGGGCACCTGCAGCTCACGGGTATCCACGTCGCTTTTGGCAAACAGGCCGGTTTGCTGCGCGGCCTGCAGAAGGTTGTTATCCAGGCCTAGTACCACATCGGCCTTTGTGTTCTTGCCTTCCATACGTACACGGTTCAGCAGCGAAACACCGTCTTCCAGCGCGACAAATTTCAGCTCGCAACCGCACTGGGCTTCAAAGGCTTTTTTGACGGCCGGACCCGGCCCCCAGTCAGCGGAAAAGGCGTCGTAGGTGTAAACCGTCAGGACAGGTTTGGCCGCAAAGACCGGGGCAGAAAGTAACAGCAGCACGGGCAGGACGTTTTTTAACACTTTGCGCTCCTAGGGCGGCAGGGTTGAGTCGCAAAGGATCTGAGCAAAACAACCTCTCAAATCCCTACGTCGGTATTAACCGATTCAGGTTCGACGGGTATTTCTCAGCGCCCTGACACTGTGGAAAGGGGCACCCCGTTGAGAACGCCACATTCTAGTCATTAAATGCGCAAGGGGAAAGGCTCACAGCGTAGGCGGGGCAAACCAGGCGGATTTAAAATCAAACCAGCCCAATGTATTCATCCGCACGCCGCGCATACTGCGCTGGCCCTCCAGCAGCAGCCAGTGATGAAACAGCGGATGAAGCCAGCTATTTTCCACCAGATATTTACCCCATTCAGCGAGGGAGAGCGTTTTTTCACGCCAGCGCGTGGCATCCTGCTGCCAGTTAACAGGCAGACAGTGCTGCATCAACGGCGTTTCGTATAACAGGGCAAACAGGGAATATTCGAGGGGCAGGGTAAAATTGACGCTACCCAGCCAGATATCACTCTCGCCTTCGCCCTGATGCCAGCTTTCGTAACTGACTTCCCGGGTGTTCAACGTAACGCCCTGTTCTGCCAGCAACGGACGTAAGGCATCCGTAATACTGACATGCTCAATATGCTGGTTATACCAGGTTAACGTCAGGCTCGTGAGGCCCGCCGGTTTGTCCACTGGGGTCAGATCGCGGCGATGGTGCCAGCGGGGTAGCAGGCCGTAAGCCGGGAACCAGTAGCGCTGATAACCCCTGCCCGCATTATTGAGGAGTGCAATCGGGTTAAGCAGGTCGCTGAGCCAGCGTCGAATGTCTCGATCGGCCATTTTTTCTGAACGCTGATCGAACAGTAAATAGTAGCAACCTTCTTCAAGCCGGCTCTCTTCCTGTTTCTCATCGGCTTTTTCGCCCTGCAGGCGAACCCCTGCATAAACCAGCTCGTCACTGATCTCTGGCAGTACCCACACCGACACATCATCGATCAGCGCGCGATAGCCAAAGTAGTCGTCAAACGCTTCTATCTTCAACTGGCTGTGCTGATTACGGACGACCCGATAAGGACCTGTTCCCACAGGTTGACGGGCAAAATCGCGAATTTCAGGCCATTCCCGTGGCAGAATCATGGCGCTGACGCTGCCCAGCAGCCAGGGCAGCCAGCTGTCGGGCTGATCCAGATAGATATCCAGGGTCCAGGGGGCCGGTGAGTCGAGCCGTTGGATATGAGAAAACAGGGGATACTGACGCAGGCGTTCCAGGCTTGCGATCACATCGGCCATGTCCAGCTCCCGGCCATGATGAAATCGAATGGCAGGACGTAAAAAAAAGCGCCAGTGGAGATCGGATGTTTGCTGCCAGTGATGGGCGATATCGGCCTCGATTTCCCCCTTTTCCTCATTTATGCGCGTCAGGCCGCTAAAGATCTGGCGGGCAATATGGGTTTCCGAACGGCGCAGGGGCGAACCGGGTAACAGATTCAGCAGAGGGCGATAATAGAGGACGCGCAAAATATGTTTGCCCTGGCGGAAGCTCCGCCCCAGGTGGGCGCTGATCATCTGTCTGACCTGATCTTTATCCCCCACCAGCTGGACTAACTGATCGATACGATCCTGCTCCAGAAGATCTTCGGCACGCTGCTGCTGGAGCGCCAGCCCGGTGTAGCAGAAGGTCATCAGGGAACGTTTGCCCCGTCCGGCTTCGGCCTGCCAGGTGAGCCAGCCAGCCGCTTGCATTCTGTTGAGCAGGTTTCGCATATGGCGACGCGAACAGTGCAGCAAATCAGCCAGTTCGCCCAGGGTTGTTTCCTGTGGTTGTCCCTGGCAATTTTGCCACAGACGAATGAACTGCTGCTTCAGACGTGATGACGACATAAAAGAGGAACTCCCTGATAAAGGTGCTCTGTTTTTCTTACCCCATTTTAGAGGCAATCTTTCCTGTATTGGAAGAGCGGGAGGCATTCAGTAATGAATGGTGCTCTGACATGGACTGGCAGCGATGTCTGTCCCTTCTGAGTAGTGTGTTACGATTTCGCCAGCAGGGTTATTCTGCTGGTTTTTTTTACGTTGCAGGTTTGGGTCGGGGTTCCATTGTTCCCGTTTCTCCCGTTGTTCTGTCAGGGATAAGGCATGAAATCTTTGTTATCGTTCTCGCGCCGTTTCAATCCGGTCTTTTTGGCTTTTATGGTGACCGCCTTTATCCTCGGCGTGGCCGGTGCGCTGCAGGCGCCGACGCTGAGCCTGTTTTTATCGCGAGAAGTGCAGGTGCCACCGCTGTGGGTCGGGCTGTTTTTTACCATCAATGCCATCGCCGGCATTGTGGTCAGCATGATGATCGCAAAGCGCTCCGACAGCGTCGGCGATCGGCGGAATATCATCTTAGTGTGCTGTATCCTTGCCCTGGCAAACGCCATACTGTTCGCGTTTACCCGCCATTACCTGACGCTGATAACGCTGGGCGTGCTGTTATCGTCGCTGGCGAACGTCGCCATGCCGCAGCTCTTTGCGCTGGCGCGAGAATATGCCGACAGTTCCTCGCGCGAAGTGGTGATGTTCAGTTCCATTATGCGCGCTCAGGTGTCGCTGGCGTGGGTGATTGGGCCACCGCTGTCGTTTGCGTTGGCGCTGAATTTTGGTTTCGTTACGCTGTTCAGCGTGGCGGCCGGCTTGTTTTTTCTCTGTTTCCTGCTGATCTGGTTTACCGTGCCCTCGGTGCCGCGTGCGGCTTCCCTGATGCAGTCGGGCGGGATCCCCCTGAGCGGCTGGCGGATTCGTGACGTGCGCATTTTGTTTGCCGCATCAACGCTGATGTGGACCTGTAACACCATGTACATTATCGATATGCCGCTGTGGATCAGCAACGATCTGGGCCTGCCCGAAAAGCTTGCCGGTCTCTTAATGGGCACGGCCGCCGGGTTGGAAATCCCGGTCATGATCCTGGCCGGTTTCTATGCCAAACGTTGGGGTAAGCGAAAGATGATGGTGGGCGCGGTGGCCTCCGCCGTTGTGTTTTACAGCGGCCTGATTCTGTTTCACAGTCACCTGGCGCTGCTGGTCCTGCAGGTGTTCAACGCTCTGTTTATCGGCGTTGTCGCGGGCATTGGAATGTTGTGGTTTCAGGATCTGATGCCGGGGCGGGCAGGCGCAGCCACAACCCTGTTTACCAACAGCATTTCGACCGGCATTATTTTGGCGGGGTTATTTCAGGGCATACTGGTTGAACATTTTGGTCACGGCAGCGTGTACTGGGTGATCGCCGCGATTGCTTTACTGACGCTGGGAATGATACGCAACGTTAAAGACGTTTAATAAGCACGTTCCCCCGGCAGAACAGTGCCGGGGGAACGGTGCTTTAGAGCACAATCCGCTTAATATCGCCAATGATAAAGATATAGGCGACTAAGCCAATCACCGCAGTGATGCCGATATACACGAGCGCATAAAAAAAGCTGCTTGTCATTGAAATGATAATGCCGATAATCAGGGGCGCTAAAATCGAAGCCATATTGGCGCAAAAGTTAAATATACCACCAGTGAGTCCTGCCATAGAAGCCGGGGCAATATCTGCGATTATTGTCCAGCCCAGACCGACCATGCCTTGTCCAAAAAAGGCAATGGACATAACGATGATAACGGCGCTGTCTGAACTCATCCAGTTAGCCGCAATAATCGTGCCGGAAAGCACCAGGCCGCTAATAACCGGAAGTTTTCGGCTCAGATTAATAGATCCTGTTGCATTCAACAGTTTATCTGAGAGCCACCCGCCAAAGATAACGCCTACAGCGGCAGCCATAAATGGCCATACAGAGAAAAAGCCCACCTGAAGCCATTCCAGTTGCCGTTCTTTCGCTAAATAGGTGGGAAACCATGTCAGAAAAAACACCAGGGTAGTATTTCCAGCGAATTGTCCGAGACTGGCACCAATAATTTGCCGGCAGCAGAGTAAACGTTTGGCATCGGGCCAATTAAAGGGCGTGTTTTTTAATGTTTCAATGGGTTCATTATTGATAATGTAATCAATTTCTTCCTGATTGGCTTTTTGGGATGCTTCAGGCTCATGGTAAAGTCGCCACCAAATAAACGTGAACAGAATACCGGCTCCGCCGGTAATAAAAAAAAGGCTGCGCCAGCCGTGATACTCCAGAATGAGATAGAGTAAGGGCGAGAAAGCCGCCAGACCAATATATTCCCCGACGGTATAGGTTGCGGTGGCGCGGGCACGTTCATGACGCGGGAACCATTTTGCCACTACGCGACTGTTAACCGGAAAACAGGGTGCTTCGCTCAATCCCAGCCCCAGTCTCAGGAAGATCAAAGACTTGAGCCCAAGAGTAAATGTTTGCAGTAGAGTGAAAATCGACCAAAACAGCACGGAAAGGGCGTAGGTCAGTTTGTTACCAAAGCGATCTAAAAACATCCCTCCGGGGATTTGTGCCAGCGTATACGTCCAGGCGAAGGCAGAAAAAGCCACGCCCATCATAGCGGGATCGATTTCAAGTTCGCGGGTGATTTTTGGCGCAACGATGCCTAAAATTGTCCGATCAAGATAGTTAATCATTGTGCCAGCGGATATTAATAGCAGAATGATTATTCTGACTTTCGTGGGTTTATTTTTCGGCGTGCGCCTGCCAGCGTGTTCCTCATTGTATAACTTTTCCATGATGTATCCCTGAAGTTTAAACTATTTTTTGATGTTTTTTTTACATTGAAAAATAGTCTGATATTGCTAATTTTTTTGTTTCTTTATAGCATTTTTTAAGCGTCATTAATTTTGACCTGAGTACATAATTAGTCCTTTTAACGGTGATAAAGTAGCGATAGCAGATTTACTTTTCATTCAAAGGCAAATGCCATGAACCTCAAGCAACTTTATTATTTTAAACTCCTGTCAGAAACGGAGCATTACACGGAAGCGGCATCCAGTCTTTTTATCACCCAGCCCTCTCTTAGCCATGCTATCGCTGAGTTAGAAAAGGAGTTAGGCGTTTCACTCTTTTTCCGTCAGGGCAGAAATGTAAGGATTAGTGAAAGTGGGAAATGTTTTTTACCCTATGTTGAGACAGCACTGTCGGCACTGGAAAATGGCAGGGATAGGCTAAAAAACAATCACCTTCTGTGCCGGGAAAATATCCGAATTGGGTTTATCTATACAATGGGAGAATATGTTATTCCGCAAATTATCAACAATTACTCCCAACACTTTCGTCATAATGATGTGACATTCTCTTTTAAACAGGGGACGTCAGTTGCGTTGTTGCAGTCACTCAAAGCGGATAAGGTTGATATGGTCATCTGTTCGCGGATTGGCGACGATCCTGATATTGAATTTATCCCGGTTATTGAACAAGAATTAGTGGTAGTGACAGCGAAAGATCATCCGTTAGCGCGTCTTCACGAAAGCGACGTTGATTTAGCGGAAACCATCCATTATCCCTATGTCTATTTTTCAGAAAGTAGTGGGCTACGTCCGTTTATTGACGACATCTTTCACCAGCAAACGCTGTCACCGGATATTGCCTGTTATGTGGAAGAGGATTTAGCAATGGCCGGGTTGGTCAGTATCGGCTATGGTATTGCCATCATGCCAAGAATTGCGGCGCTCACGCACTACAATCTCCATATCCTGACGATCAAAAATTCGCTTCCACCGCGTTATATTTGTCTGGCGACAATTAAAACAAAAATGCTTTCACCGGCGGCGCTGAGGCTAAAAAACTTTATTATTACTCACAGTGATGTCGCCAGGAAACATGCCCAAAGCGCGGCTTTGGGCATGTCCGCCGCTAGGAAAGCGTCTCCATCATCTCCCGCAGTTGTGTAACGGCGATTTGCCCTGGTGCCGAGGACTGGCCCAGGGTGCCAAACGTCATTGCGGAACCGAACAGGCGTCCGGTGACCCGACTGACTCCGCCCATTTTTCCCATCGACATCGTGATAAGCGGCCGCGTTGCGTAGTGCTCTTTCATTAACAGGGTCGCAGACAGCAGCGTCAGCACATCCTGAGGTGTTTGAGGCATTACGGCAATCTTGGGCAGGTCTGCACCTAAATCCTGCATGCGACGTAACCGGTAAATGATCTCTTCCTTCGCGGGCGTTTGGTGAAAATCATGATTACTCATAATGACCTTAACACCTGCGTTATGCGCCTCGCTTACCAGCGAACGGATGCGTGACTCATCGTTAAACAACTCAATATCAATCACATCAGCCAGCCCGCTTAAGGCGGCCGCGCGGTTGAGCGCGAAGTATTGGTCATCACTGATGTCCATTTCGCCACCTTCTTTTTTACTGCGGAAGGTAAAGAGCAGCGGCGTTTCCCCAAGTTGCTGACGAATGTCGGCCAGCGCCAGCAAGACTTGCTTCTCGTCTTTACCCTCGATGAAGTGGTCGACGCGCCATTCGATAATGTCTGCCTGTGCGGAAGTCAGTAACTGTGCTCTGGCCTGAAGCTCCTCGCGAGTGCGGCCTGTCAAGGGCACACAAAGCCGCGTTTGCCCTGCCTGAAAGACGATGTTTTTAACCCTAACCGTTTGAGTCATAGTCATTCCTGTTTTAACTGTTCAACTAGCCGCTGTAGCGGACTGACGGCGTGTTTCCGCACAATGACGTTGAAATTGGCGGGAAGCGATATAAAGCGCAAGGATAAAACCTGTCACCGCAATAATCAGATCAAACCACATGATGCTGGCGATACTGGTTCGTGAGAGATGCGCTGTAAATAAAGGGATGGTAAAGCTGGCCAGACTGCCGGCGGTATAAAACACGCCTGTCGCAAAGCCTTTCGCTTGTGGAAAACTCATCGCCATAATCGTTGCACCCAGTTGCATAACGCCGCCCGCGGCCGCAAACCCAAATACGAACGCAAAACCGGTAACAATCAGTGGTGTTGGATAGAGGCAGACGATCAGCAGTGAGAGGGCCGACAGGAAGGTGTAAATGACCATCGCGATGGCTGAGCTCAACACTTTTTTCACCATGACCGCAGTGACGAATACGCAGGTCAGCGATCCTGCCGTGTAGATACTGAGTAACTTCACCGATGCGGTGTAGGGCATGCCCGCGACAAACTGCCCATACTGTGCCAGCCATTGGCTCACCAGATAAAACGTCGCCATGCTGATATAGCCGTAAAAGGTGAACACAACCATATCCAGCTGATACAGACGACTACGCGGTGGCGCGGTCACGCTGGCTGATGTTTCCGAGACTTTCTGTACCCGGTGATCGGGAAACGGCATTTTGATCAGGTAGATTCCGCTCATCGTCATTAAGGCTGCTGCCAGAACGAATGACCAACCAAACCACAAATCCGCCCAGATAAGCAGGCTAATGATAAACGGCAATAAAAATTGTCCGGCGGAGACAAACGCTTTTATCAGCACGTTAGCGCGGCTGGCGTAGTCCGGGAAGGCCTCCATCAGCGCCGGATAGGTGGCAGAATCAAGGAAACTGTTAGCCATTCCTGCCAGCACGCCAAAGAAATAGGCCGTATAAATATCCCGGGTAAACAGGATACCGATGAAAAAGGCCACGTAACTGATGATGCCAAAATAGACAAAAGGCTTACGGCCAAAACGATCCGACAGAAAACCCGTAACGATGGTAATCAGTTTGCCAATGCCCAGTGAGGAAATCACAATCGATACGCCCGCCGCATCGGTATTCCATTGTGCCTGCAGGTTAGCCATGTTGAGAGTGATGACCAGCACGCCCATGCCATGAATGAGGTAATTGAGATACAGCCCGGCGGCGGTGGGAATATACTTGTTTTTCATCTCAGCCATCCTCAAAAAAGGATGTTTTTGATGTGATCAACCGGCATCGGTTTTCCCGTCCAGATTTCGAACGCGCTTGCGCCTTGCCACAGCATCATGCCGAGACCGTTAATAATACGGCAGCCTTTTTTCTCGGCCGTCTCAAGCAAATGTGTTTTACGTGGGATATAGACCACATCGGAGACAATAAGCTCAGGACGCAGGAAGCTCTCGTCGGGAAGCAGCATCTGTCCTTCAAAGGGTTTCATGCCGACGCCGGTCGCATTGGTCAGAATAACGCTGTCGTTAATTTCAGCACGCAAACGATCGTGGTCGTCGAGGTCAAAAAGGTGAATCTCACAGTCAGTATGGGCGCGAATCTTCGCAACGGTTTCCTGGGCATTTGCAAAGAATTTATCGCGTTGGTTAAAGACCGAGATCGCCTTAACGCCATCCAGGGCGGCCTGAACGCAAATGGCCGTTGCCGCACCGCCCGCGCCCAGAATCGTCATCTTTTTGCCCAGAATATCGATGCCCTCTTCAGCGAGGGCGCGCATATAACCTGTCCCATCCGTGATGTGCCCGGTCAGCACGCCGTTATCATTGACGACGGTATTCACCGCGCCCACAAGCTGTGCTGCGGGAGACAACTTATCCAGATAGCGGCAAACCTCCGTCTTATTGGGCATGGAAACATTGCATCCGCGCAGCTTCAGCGCACGAAAACCCTGCACCACCTTCTCCAGTTCCGCAGTGCCGACCTCAAAAGCCAGATAAACATAGTCCAGCCCAAGGTGCGCGAAAGCTTCGTTGTGCATGGTTGGCGACATGCTGTGGCGAATGGGGGTGGCGATCAGCCCAATCAGCTCGGTATGCCCGGTAATACGTTCTGCCATGATAGTGTCCTCAGTAAGTTAAAAGTGGAATGCTTGTCGCTTCGTGGCTGCCCAGTGCGCCAGTCTCTTCCAGGGCATCCAGTACGTTGCGTCCTTCGCGTACACCATCAATAATTCGCCGGGCTTTCAGGCTGTCGCCGATGTTCATTATTTTGATATGTCTGGCGGTGGCCCAGCGCTCAACGGCCTCGAAACCGCTGCGGTTGGGGCACATCCCCAGACAGATAAAGCCGTAGTCGAAGGCGATGTCGAAGGTGTGGTGGGCGTTTTTAACGCGGAAGCGATCGGGTTTGACCTCAATGAGCTGCGTGTCCATGTGTTGTTCTACCTGGTGCTGTTCAAGCAGCGCTAACATGGCACTCTTTGTGATGATGTCGAGGTCGCGTCCTGGTGAATTCTGCATTTCAATCAGTACTGCTTCAGCGCCCCGGGTGGCAAAATACTCGATGACATCCAGTCCAACGGCACCGCCGCCGACCACGGCGATACGTTTGCCTTGCAGAGCGCTGAATGTATCCAGGTGTTGAATCATGCCCGTAATCGTGAACACGACGCTGCCGGGGCGGTCGATCGTCTCATGTAATCCCGCAATGGGCGGCAGCAGGGGGACAGAGCCCGTGGCATTAACAATTAAGTCGGGACGCAGAACCTCAAGCTGCTCGGGCTGAACCTGTTGTCCCAGATGCAGTTGCAAATTCTCCAGCCGGGCCATACGGTTGCGCAGGAATTGCGGAAAATCGGCAATACGTTTTTTTTCGGGTAATCGTGCGATCTCGACAGCCAGCCCACCGATATGGTTTTTGGCTTCGAACAGCCAGGTCTTGCACCCTACCTCTGCGGCGGTGCAGGCGGCTTCGATGCCTGCCGTGCCAGCCCCGATCACGACGACACGCGTCGGTCGCTTGACCTGGCGCTGCTTATAAGCGTCGCCATGGATGATATCGGGGTTAACTGAGCAGCGAAGGGGAAGAGAGCGGGCGATGCGATGGTCGGCGCATCCAATATTGCATGAGATACACTTACGCATCGTCTCCTCATGCCCACTCTGTACCTTTTGTACCCAATCCGGTTCAGCAATCAACCCACGACCAATGGCGATCAGGTCTGCGTCACCCTGAGCAAGAATGTCTTCAGCAAGTTGCGGGGTGCGAATATTGCCTGCGACAACGGTGGGCTTATTAAATCTGGTGCGAACGGCACGTGACAGATAGCGTTTCCAGCCATCCTCTTGAGACATTTGGTCTATCTGTAAATACAGGTTGTCATTCTGCGCCGCTGACACATTGATGATGTCGACCTTTTCCTGACAACGTTCAAGAATGTGTAGCGAATCTTCCAGCGTGTTTCCGCCTTGTAAGAAATCATCCGCGCTGATACGCAGGCTGATGGGGAACATCGGTCCCACGCAGGCCCGAACTTTGTCGACAATCAGGGTTAAAAAGCGCGACCGATTCTCGATATTGCCACCAAATTCATCAGTACGCTGATTAAACAGTGGAGATAAAAACTGACTGATTAAATAAGAGTGACCGGCATGAATCTCTACGCAGTCAAAATTGGCGCGTCTGATGCGTTCTGCTGCGTCGCCAAATTTGTCAACCGCCCGATATATTTCCTCATGCGTCATCGGACGGGGAATATTACCATTCTTTTTGGAGGGGACCGCGGAGGCGGAAATGGGCATTTCCCCATTGAGGCGATAGGCATAGGCTGATGCACCGGCGTGGTTTAACTGGATGGCGACACAGGTTCCATGTTTATGCAACGTCTCGGTAAGTTTGTATAAGCCAGGAATATACTGATCATTATCAATGCGCAGTTGTGTGGTGCCGTTCGACGCGAAGGGAAAATCCACACAAATATTCTCAATCGTAATGAGCCCAGTGCCGCCCCTGGCACGAAGTGAATAGTAATCAAGCTGTTCCTGAGACACTTCGCCATTCAGACTGGCCAGGTTGGTGCCCATTGGCGGCATGATGACACGGTTTTTTAACGTCATTCCGTTGATTGTGAGCGGGGTAAACAGGTGAGGATAAGCGTGCATACAGAGTCTCCACAAAAGATCCGACAGCCAGGCTGAGACGATCTCGATGTGTTTTGCGTTAATCTTTATCTGTGGCGATGATAGCGAGGGAGAATGAGCGGAAATAATGCTTTTTTTTCTACAAGCTATAGGTGAGCTCTATGGAGTTAACGATCAAATAACATAAAAATGAAAATGATATTAATTAAATCAGCAAGCCATTTACGTCTTGTGAAAAAAGAGAAGGGAAAGTTGAGAGGAAAATGATGCGAGTCAAAATATCAACGTTGTTGCTGAATAAATAACAGGAGTTCTGCAATAAAATAAATCGCGATTAATTGTTTTAGCGCAGTTTTTGCCAGATGAAAAAAAGCCCGAACGGCAGAGCCGAACGGGCTGGTTACATTATTTACGCGTTAACGCATAAAGGCAGGCTGGTTACTTTCGTAAGCCGAGATCGCGCTTTCGTGCTGCAGCGTCAGGCCGATACTGTCCAGCCCGTTCAGCATGCAGTGACGACGAAAGTCATCAATCTTAAAGCTGTAGGTGTTGTTGCCCGCTTTCACGACCTGCGCTTCCAGATCCACTTCGAAGTGGATACCCGGATGCGCATTCACCAGCGTAAACAGCTCCTCCACCTGCTCATCGCTCAGCGTAACCGGCAGCAACTGGTTGTTGAAGCTGTTGCCATAGAAAATATCGGCAAAGCTGGGCGCAATCACGACTTTAAAGCCGTAATCGGTCAGTGCCCAGGGCGCATGCTCACGTGACGAACCACAACCAAAGTTTTCCCGCGTCAGCAGGATAGAAGCACCTTTATACTCCGGAAAGTTGAGCACGAAATCCGGATTGGGTTCAAGGCCGTGATCGTCCAGGAAACGCCAGTCATTAAACAGGTGGGCGCCAAAGCCTACGCGGGTGACTTTCTGCAAAAACTGCTTTGGAATGATGGCATCGGTATCGACGTTAGCGGCGTCCAGTGGAACCACCAAACCAGTATGTTGGGTAAATTTTTCTGCCATGATGGTGTCCTTATGTCAGGCTGCGAATGTCGGCGAAATGGCCATTAACGGCGGCAGCGGCGGCCATTGCCGGGCTAACCAAATGCGTCCGTCCGCCACGGCCCTGGCGGCCTTCAAAGTTACGGTTACTGGTTGAGGCACAGCGCTCGCCGGGGTTCAGACGGTCGTTGTTCATGGCCAGACACATTGAGCAGCCGGGCAGGCGCCACTCAAATCCTGCTTCAATAAAGATCTTATCCAGCCCTTCCGCTTCGGCCTGTGCTTTAACCGGGCCTGAACCCGGCACCACCAGTGCCTGAACGCCAGGCGCGACCTTACGCCCTTTGGCAATCGCGGCGGCGGCACGCAGATCTTCAATGCGTGAGTTTGTGCAGGAGCCAATAAAGACTTTATCAATGCTGACATCGGTCAGTTTGATGCCGGGTTGCAGATTCATGTAAGCCAGCGCTTTCTCCGCAGAGGCGCGCTCGACCGGATCGGCAAACGAAGCCGGATCGGGAATCTGCGCATCCACCGCGATCACCTGGCCGGGGTTGGTTCCCCAGGTCACCTGCGGTGCAATCTCTTCCGCATGCAGCGTCACCACGCGGTCAAACTTAGCGCCTGGGTCGGACTTCAGCGTGCCCCAGTACTCAACGGCCTGCTCCCATTTTTCACCTTGAGGTGAAAACTGGCGACCTTTCAGGTAAGCGAAGGTGGTCTCATCCGGGGCGACCAGACCGGCTTTTGCGCCCATCTCGATAGCCATGTTGCACAGCGTCATGCGGCCTTCCATGCTCAACGCTTCAATCGCCGAGCCACAGAATTCAACAACGTGGCCGGTACCGCCTGCGCTGCCGGTTTTACCAATAATCGCCAGTACGATATCTTTCGCCGTAATGCCCGGCGCAACCGTACCTGTCACTTCAATCTTCATGGTTTTGGCACGGCCCTGTTTCAGGGTTTGCGTGGCAAAAACATGCTCAACCTCTGACGTACCAATACCAAAGGCCAGTGAACCAAAGGCACCGTGCGTCGCCGTGTGGGAATCGCCGCAGACAATGGTCATGCCGGGCAGCGTCATGCCTTGCTCTGGCCCAATCACATGCACGATGCCCTGGAACGGGTGATTCAGGTCATACAACTGCACGCCGAATTCGGCACAGTTTTTCATCAGTTCCTGCATCTGAATACGCGCCATTTCACCCGAAGCATTAATATCTTTGGTCTGGGTGGACACGTTGTGATCCATGGTGGCAAACGTCTTTGAAGGCTGACGAACTTTACGACCGTGGGCACGCAAGCCATCAAAGGCCTGTGGCGAAGTCACCTCATGAATCAGATGACGATCGATATAGAGCAACGGTGTTTCATTCGGCGCTTCGTGAACGACATGTGCATCAAATAACTTCTGGTATAAGGTTTTCATTTTATTATTTTTCCTCGGCGATAAAGCGGGCAATGATGCTGCCCATCTCATCTGTGCTGATCGCAGGGCCGTCACCGGCCAGGTCTTTGGTGCGATAGCCTTCCGCTAACGCCCGGCTGATGGCGCGCTCAATAGCGGCGGCGGCGTCATCGGCATTCAGGCTGTAGCGCAGCAGCAGCGACAGTGACAGGATCTGGGCAATGGGATTAGCAATATTTTGCCCGGCGATATCCGGCGCCGAGCCGCCAGCCGGTTCATACAGGCCAAAACCGTCTTCGCTCAGGCTGGCGGACGGCAACATGCCCATTGAGCCGGTGATCATCGCGCACTCGTCTGACAAAATGTCGCCAAACAGGTTAGAGCACAGCAGCACGTCGAACTGAGAAGGATCTTTGATCAACTGCATGGTGGCGTTGTCGATGTACATGTGGCTCAGCTGAACATCGGGATAATCTTTCGCGATCTCGTTCACGATTTCCCGCCACATAACGGATGTTTGCAGCACGTTAGCTTTATCGACAGAGGTGACTTTATTACGGCGCTTGCGGGCGGACTCGAAAGCCTGACGCGCAATGCGTTCGATTTCAAAACGATGATAGACTTCGGTATCAAAAGCGCGCTCGTGCGGGCCGCTGCCTTCGCGTCCTTTCGGCTGACCAAAATAAATGCCGCCGGTCAGTTCACGTACGCACAGGATATCGAAACCGCGTGCTGCGATATCGCTGCGCAAGGGACAAAAAGCTTCCAGGCCGCTGTAGAGCGCCGCAGGACGCAGGTTGCTGAACAGCTTAAAGTGTTTACGCAGCGGCAACAGCGCCCCGCGCTCGGGTTGAGAGGCCGGGGGCAGGTGCTCCCACTTAGGGCCACCTACCGATCCAAACAGGATTGCGTTGGCCTGTTCGCAGCCTGCAACGGTAGCCGGTGGCAAGGGTTCGCCGTGACGGTCAATGGCGATACCACCGACGTCGTACTCACTGGTGGTAATACGCAGGTTAAAACGCTGACGAATCGCATCCAATACTTTGATAGCCTGGGCCATCACTTCCGGGCCGATTCCGTCGCCCGCCAGTACTGCGATATGTGAAGAGTTTGACATGATTACACCGTTTCCTTCTGATCTTTAGACTTGCGCTGTAACTCTTTCTCGACCTGTTTGGCTCGCCAGATGTTGTTTAATGCGTTCACCATCGCTTTGGCAGAAGACTCGACGATATCCGTCGCCAGACCGACGCCGTGGAACTTACGATTGTTGTAGCCCACCACGATATCAACCTGACCCAGCGCATTCTCGCCGTGGCCTTTTGCCGTCAGCTTGTAATTAACCAGCTCTGCGTTGAACTGGGTAATTCGGTTAATGGCCTGATAAACCGCATCAACCGGACCGTTACCGGTCGCCGCTTCTGATTTCGTTTGTTCGCCGCAGCCCAGATTCACCGACGCGGTGGCCGTGATACTGGAGCCTGACTGCACATTGAAATCATTCAGTTGGAAAAATTCAGGCTCTTCGTTTTGTTTATTAATGAAAGCCAGCGCTTCCAGGTCGTAATCAAACACCTGACCTTTCTTGTCCGCCAGTTTCAGGAAAGCGTCATACAGGGAGTCCAGATTGTATTCGCTTTCTGTGTAGCCCATCTCTTCCATACGATGTTTTACCGCTGCGCGGCCAGAACGGGATGTCAGATTAAGCTGAATTTTGTGCAGGCCAATGGATTCTGGAGTCAGGATTTCATAGTTTTCACGGTTTTTAATGACGCCGTCCTGATGAATGCCCGAAGAGTGGGCAAAGGCGTTAGAACCGACCACCGCTTTATTAGCCGGGATTGGCATGTTGCAGATCTGACTAATCATCTGGCTGGTACGATAAATTTCCTGATGGTGAATGTTGGTGTGAACATTCATGATCTGCTGACGGGTTTTAATCGCCATGATCACTTCTTCCAGTGCGCAGTTACCGGCGCGCTCACCTAACCCGTTCAGCGTACCCTCCACCTGACGCGCGCCAGCCTGCACGGCAGCAATCGCGTTGCCGGTCGCCATACCTAAATCATCATGGGTATGAACAGACAGGATGGCTTTATCGATGTTTGGCACGCGGTGAATTAACTGGCTGATAATGTTGGCGTACTCGTTTGGCAAGGTGTAGCCAACGGTATCCGGAATGTTAATGGTGGTGGCACCGGCATTAATTGCGGCTTCGACCATGCGGCACAGGTCGTCAATCGGTGTACGGCCACCGTCTTCGCAGGAAAACTCCACATCGTCCGTGTAGTTACGGGCGCGTTTCACCATGCGCACCGCACGTTCAATCACTTCAGGCAGGGTGCTGCGCAGCTTGGTGGCAATGTGCATGGGTGAGGTGGCAATAAAAGTATGGATACGGAAGGCCTCGGCGACGCGTAAAGACTCGTAGGCGGCATCAATATCTTGTTCAACACAGCGTGCCAGGCCGCAAACCCGGCTGTTTTTAATCGTGCGTGCAATGGTTTGCACGGATTCAAAATCACCCGGTGAGGACACAGGGAAACCGACTTCCATAACATCAACGCCCATACGTTCCAGCGCTAACGCAATTTGCAGTTTTTCTTTCACACTCAGGCTGGCTTGTAATGCCTGTTCACCATCACGCAGAGTGGTATCGAAAATAATAACTTGCTGGCTCATCGTGTTCATCCTTTTGCGTTTCTTGCCTTGCAACGAGCATAAAAAAACCCGCGACAGGCGCGGGTTTTTAACTTTTAGCAGGTTCGAATCAGTGTTTGATTTCGCCCACAAGTCTACCGCGCAGATAAGTTGCGTTTAGTAGTAGACCTGATAGACGGAAAGAACGTGACATGTTTCAAACCTCGTGAATTTTTTGCTGCCTCTATTGGTACTGGAATCGCCAATCAATGTCAACCATAAGCGAAGGGTTATTTTTTTGTCACAGTAAAGAAAAATGTTCTGACATTTAACGCCTGCGCAGAGTATTAAACGAGACCCTTTGCACGCGCGGCGTTTAGTGCCGACGATCCGGGCCTGAAGGGCTACGGTGATGGAGTAATGCAATGAAATATAATGATAATTTACTGTCGTGGCATTATTTTACCCAGGCGGTTTTGTTTAAAGGCAGCATAATCGAATGTGCATGACGCGTTTATAAGAGACTTACGCCATAAAAGTGCCCGACCAAAACACGGCTGCCTGAAGGCCTGCATCATATGTTTTTTTTATTTCTTAGATACGGCTGGAAAAAATATCAATCCCAGCATTTTCCTCTGCTATTAACAGACGTATTTAGTTTAATAATCGTAAGCCAAAGTTGGCGAGCAGAGCCTTTGTATCCTGTGCCCTTTAATAAAAGGCGTTTGGCGTTTGCCAGCCCGTTTTTCTGCGGTTATGGTAATCGACCTACTCTTAGAAAAATAACCCAGCAGAATTCTCTGTATCGGGACAGCAGAAATGAATTCTGCTGTCTTTGCAAAAACATAAGGTTTTGATCTTAATTGGCGAATAGCAGGGCAGGATGCATGTGGCTAGCGGGAAAGCAGTCGTCAGTAGATTCAGTTCCTCAAGCCGGGAGGCAGAAAATGGAGATGTTGTCAGGAGCCGAAATGGTCGTCCGGTCGTTAATCGATCAGGGCGTTAAGCAGGTATTCGGTTATCCGGGTGGCGCAGTGCTCGACATTTACGATGCGCTGCAGACCGTCGGCGGTATTGATCACGTTCTGGTTCGTCACGAGCAGGGCGCCGTGCATATGGCCGATGGCCTGGCTCGCGCAACCGGCGAAGTGGGCGTGGTGCTGGTAACGTCGGGTCCGGGCGCAACCAATGCGATCACCGGTATTGCGACGGCCTATATGGATTCTATTCCGTTGGTTATTCTGTCAGGTCAGGTGCCTTCATCCCTGATCGGCTACGACGCCTTCCAGGAATGTGACATGGTCGGTATTTCCCGTCCGGTGGTGAAACACAGTTTCCTGGTGAAAAATACCGAAGAGATCCCGACGGTACTGAAAAAAGCCTTCTGGCTGGCATCCACGGGGCGTCCTGGACCGGTAGTTATCGATCTGCCAAAAGATATTCTCAATCCTGCCAATAAGCTGCCTTATCATTATCCGCAGGAAGTGAGCATGCGCTCCTATAATCCGACGATTCAGGGGCATAAGGGCCAGATCAAGCGTGCGTTAAACACGTTGCTGGCAGCGCATAAGCCGGTGATCTACGCCGGAGGCGGCGCGATTACCTCTTCGTGCGAAGCCGAACTGCTGCAGCTGGCCGAGCGCCTGAATATTCCGGTTACCACGTCATTGATGGGGCTGGGCGCGTTTCCCGGCAGTCATCGTCAGTGCGTAGGCATGCTTGGCATGCATGGCACCTACGAAGCAAATATGACCATGCACAATGCCGATTTGATCTTCGGGGTGGGCGTCCGTTTTGATGACCGCACCACGAACAATCTGGCGAAGTATTGCCCGAACGCTACCGTGATGCACATCGATATCGATCCTACTTCCATTTCAAAAACGGTGGCGGCCGATATTCCGATCGTTGGGGATGCCAAACAGACGTTACAGCAAATGCTCGAACTGCTTGACCAAAGCGAAGCGAAGCAGCAACTGGACAGTCTGCGCGACTGGTGGCAGTCGATTGAAACCTGGCGTGGTCGTCAATGCCTCGAATACGATCGCACCAGCGACAAAATCAAACCGCAGGCGGTTATCGAAACCATTTGTCGTCTCACCAACGGGGAGGCCTATGTGACCTCGGATGTGGGTCAGCATCAGATGTTCGCCGCCCTCTATTACACCTTCGATAAACCCCGTCGCTGGATCAACTCCGGTGGTCTCGGCACCATGGGCTTTGGCCTGCCTGCCGCACTGGGGGTGAAAATGGCCCTGCCTGACGAAACCGTCATCTGCGTTACGGGCGATGGCAGTATTCAGATGAACATCCAGGAGCTCTCTACCGCACTGCAGTACGATTTGCCGGTGTTGGTGCTGAACCTGAATAACCGTTTCCTGGGCATGGTGAAGCAGTGGCAGGATATGATCTATTCTGGCCGCCACTCTCAATCCTATATGGAATCGCTGCCTGATTTTGTTCGTCTGGCAGAAGCCTATGGCCACGTGGGTATTGCCATTAATCATCCCGCTGAGCTGGAAGAGAAGCTGGCCATGGCGCTGGAAACCCTGGCGACAGGACGGCTGGTCTTTGTTGACGTCAACGTTGACGGCAGCGAGCATGTTTACCCGATGCAGATTCGCGGTGGCAGTATGGACGAAATGTGGTTGAGCAAAACGGAGAGGACATAATTATGCGTCGCATTTTATCGGTTTTGCTGGAAAACGAATCCGGCGCATTGTCTCGCGTAGTGGGCCTGTTTTCACAACGCGGCTATAACATTGAGAGTCTCACCGTTGCGCCCACTGACGATCCTACGTTGTCACGCATGACGATTCAGACCGTGGGCGACCAGAAAGTGCTGGAGCAGATCGAGAAGCAACTGCACAAGCTGGTCGATGTACTGCGCGTCACGGAGTTGGGGCAGGGCGCTTACGTTGAACGTGAAATTATGCTGGTGAAAATTCAGGCAACGGGCTATGGCCGTGAAGAGGTAAAGCGCAGCGCCGAAATTTTCCGTGGACAGATCATTGACGTCACGCCTTCGCTTTACACGGTTCAGCTGGCAGGGACGAGCGACAAGCTGGATGCCTTTTTGAACACCGTCCGGGAAGTGGCGGAAATTGTTGAAGTAGCCCGCTCGGGGATTGTGGGCGTGTCTCGTGGTGAGCGCATTATGCGTTAATGACGCACTGGTAGCCTCAGCGAAATTTGCAACCCGGCGAAATGCCGGGTTTTTTCTTTTTAATGCGTAAGACAGCCAACCATCGGAAAAGCGGTTGCTACGCGCACTTTTCTGCTGTTAGATGTGCTAGAAAGGATGTCCATAGCTTATCTGCGGATTAACGATCAGCTTAAGCCTGTTTAATGGTGGGGTTACAGTGAAACTGGATGAAATTGCGCGTCTGGCGGGTGTATCGCGCACCACGGCCAGTTACGTTATTAATGGGAAAGCACGGCAGTATCGTGTCAGCGACAAAACCGTTGAGAAAGTCATGGCGGTGGTGCGCGAGCACAATTACCATCCCAATGCGGTAGCGGCAGGTCTGCGCGCCGGTCGCACGCGCTCGATTGGGCTGGTCATCCCCGATCTGGAAAATACCAGTTACACGCGTATTGCTAACTACCTTGAACGCCAGGCCCGCCAGCGCGGCTACCAGCTGTTGATCGCCTGTTCTGAAGATCAGCCCGATAACGAGATGCGCTGTATTGAACATCTGCTGCAACGCCAGGTTGATGCGATTATCGTTTCAACGTCGCTTCCGCCCGAGCACCCTTTTTATCAGCGCTGGATTAATCACCCGCTGCCGATTATTGCGCTGGACCGGGCGCTGGATCGCGAACACTTTACCAGCGTGGTGGGTGCCGATCAGGATGATGCCTTTGCGCTGGCTGCTGAATTGCGTCAGCTTAAAATCAGTAATGTGCTGTTTATGGGCGCGTTACCTGAATTGTCGGTCAGTTTTCTGCGCGAGCTGGGCTTCAGAGATGCCTGGAAAGAGGATGAGCGCCCGATAGATTACATTTACTGTAACAGTTTTGAACGCACTGCCTCCGCAGCCCTGTTCGAAACCTATCTGGAAAATCATCCAATGCCAGATGCGCTTTTCACCACTTCTTTTGGCCTGCTGCAGGGCGTTATGGATGTTACGCTGAAACGTAACGGCCGCTTACCGGCCGACCTGGCGATTGCCACCTTCGGCGATCATGAGCTGCTGGACTTTCTTGAATGTCCGGTCCTGTCTGTGGGTCAACGTCATCGTGATGTCGCCGAACGGGTGCTGGAATTAGTGTTGGCTTCTTTAGATGAGCCCAGAAAACCCAAACCCGGTTTAACCCGAATTCGTCGTAATTTATTACGGCGGGGACAATTAAGCAGAATTTCTAAATAAAATCAGGGCAGCAATGCGTCTGCCCCTGACTATTACCTGCTGTTTTTAAACTCTTTCCTTACAAAGTAAAAAAGCGTCAGCGCTAATCATCTATGCTAACAAATTAACTTAACAGACCATTCTTGTTTACTTACAACTTAGCCGCTGTTTAAAACCCCCGTCCGCGCGCGTGCCGCTGTGCATCCTTTAAGAAATCCCCTAAAATGCGTCCCCTGTCTCAAAACGACGCGCCGCCGTTCGGCCGGAATAAGCGCGCTAATTTTAGCCATGCTGTTTCGGGGCAGGTTTTTTTATTCAGTTATTCATTAGTTTAATTTTGATTAATCATCTTTTGGCGTTTTGAAACCTTCCCAGCGTTAATTCCCGCCTCGGTAAATAATCATATTCACCTGCCGCTCCGGCTTGACAATGATTTCCTACGATCCTTAAACTCGTTTTGTGGTAAAAAGTGGGATAAAGTGGTGTTATTGGGTAATTGAGGGGTGAGACTGGCATGTTCCGTGGAGCAACGTTAGTCAATCTCGACAGCAAAGGACGCCTGGCGGTACCAACCCGCTATCGCAATTTGCTGAACGAGGAATCACAGGGGCAGATGGTGTGTACCATCGACCTCCACCAGCCATGCCTGTTGCTCTACACCTTGCCCGCCTGGGAAATCATTGAGAAGAAGCTGGCGAGTCTTTCCAGCATGAATCCTCTGGAGCGCCGCGTGCAGCGCTTGCTGTTGGGGCATGCCAGTGAATGTCAGATGGACAATGCGGGCCGCTTACTGGTGGCGAATACGCTTCGTCAGCATGCAAATTTAAGCAAAGAAGTGATGCTGGTTGGGCAGTTCAACAAGTTTGAACTGTGGGATGAACAGACCTGGTATCAACAAGTCAGGGAAGATATTGACGCAGAACAGTCAGCTCAGGCGCCTTTATCTGAGCGGTTGCAGGATTTATCGCTATAGCTATGCAGGAAAATTACAAACACACCACCGTGCTGTTGGATGAGGCGGTTAATGGCCTCAACATCAAGGAAGACGGAATCTACATCGACGGCACTTTTGGTCGTGGCGGTCACTCACGCTTAATTTTGGCGCAGCTTGGCGCCAGCGGAAAGCTCATCGCCATTGACCGTGACCCGCAAGCTATCGCCGCGGCGGCTGAGATAAAGGATCCGCGCTTTTCCATTGTTCACGGCCCTTTTTCCGCCCTGGCGGACTACGTGGCAGAGCGTGAACTGGTTGGGCGCATCGACGGCATCTTGCTGGATCTGGGGGTTTCGTCCCCGCAGCTGGATGATGCTGAACGTGGCTTTTCTTTTATGCGCGACGGACCGCTGGATATGCGAATGGATCCAACGCGGGGCCACTCTGCCGCCGAATGGTTAATGCAGGCGGAAGAAGCCGATATCGCATTTGTGCTGAAAACGTATGGGGAAGAGCGTTTTGCAAAACGCATCGCCCGCGCCATCGTCGAGCGCAACCGTGAACAGCCAATGACGCGCACGAAAGAGCTGGCAGAGGTGATCGCCGCGGCCACGCCGATTAAAGACAAGTTTAAACATCCGGCCACCCGCAGCTTCCAGGCGATTCGGATCTGGATTAACAGCGAACTGGAAGAGATCGATACCGCCCTGAAAGGCGCGGTCGAGGTCCTGGCTCCACAAGGGCGTTTGTCCGTTATTAGCTTCCATTCGCTGGAAGACCGTTTAGTAAAACGCTTTATGCGCGATCAAAGCCGGGGTCCGCAGGTGCCGCGCGGACTGCCAATGACCGAACAGCAGCTCAATGCGCTGGGCGGTCGTCAGTTAACGTTACTGGGCAAGATGGTACCGGGTGACGCCGAGGTGAAAGAGAACCCCCGTGCGCGTAGTTCCGTTTTACGCATCGCGGAGAGAACCGACGCATGATCGGCAACGAAAGGCACAGCCTACCCGGCGTTATCGCCGGGGATATTTTGCGCAAAGGCAAAATTCCGCTGCTGTTGCTGATTGCTGTACTGGTTTCTGCCGTGTTGGTGGTCACCACTACGCATAAAACGCGCCTGTTAACTGCCCAGCGAGAGCAGCTGGTGCTGGAGCGCGATGCGCTGGACATTGAATGGCGCAATTTGATTCTGGAAGAGAACGCCCTTGGCGATCACAGCCGCGTTGAGCGGATCGCCACCGAAAAGCTGCAGATGCAGCACGTTGATCCTTCGCAGGAAAACATCGTGGTGCAAAAATAAGGATCTGTTACTGCTAATGAACGGCGTAAAAAGAACGCTGAAGTTAAAAAAACCAGAAGATAAAGCCAGCTTTGTAAGCTGGCGTTTTGCGTTGTTATGCGGTTGCATTTTGCTGGCGTTAGGTGGGCTGCTGTCCCGGGTTGCATGGCTGCAGGTAATCAATCCAGACAAGCTGGTTAAAGAGGGCGATTTACGCTCCTTACGCGTTCAGGCGGTGCCGACCGCGCGCGGGATGATCAGCGATCGCGGTGGCCGTCCGCTGGCGGTCAGCGTGCCGGTTAATGCGATCTGGGCCGATCCTAAAGAGCTGCACGATGCCGGTGGCGTCACGCTCGACAGCCGCTGGAAAGCGTTGTCAGATGCGCTTTCCATCCCGATCGATCAGCTGGCCGCGCGCGTAAATGCCAATCCCAAAGGGCGCTTTATTTATCTGGCGCGCCAGGTTAATCCCGCCATTGGGGAATATGTTAAAAAACTCAAGCTGCCGGGCATTCACCTGCGCGAAGAGTCCCGTCGCTACTATCCGGCGGGGCAGGTCACCTCACACCTCATCGGCTTTACCAATATTGATGGCGAAGGCATTGAAGGCATCGAAAAGAGCTTCGATAAATGGCTGACCGGCGAGCCGGGCGAGCGAACCGTACGTAAAGATCGCTATGGCCGTGTTATCGAAGATATCTCCTCTGTAGACAGCCGTGCCGCGCATAACCTGACGCTGAGCATCGACGAACGCCTGCAGGCGCTGGTCTACCGCGAACTTAATAACGCGGTGGCGTTTAACAAAGCGGAATCAGGCACGGCGGTGCTGGTGGACGTTAACACCGGTGAAGTGCTGGCGATGGCCAACAGTCCGGCATACAACCCGAATAATCTGAGCGACACGGCCAAAGACCTGATGCGTAACCGCGCCATCACCGACATTTTTGAACCCGGTTCAACGGTGAAGCCGATGGTAGTGATGACGGCGCTGCAACGTGGCGTGGTGAAAGAGAACAGCGTGCTGAATACCGTTCCCTACCGCGTCAACGGCCATGAAATCAAAGATGTCGCGCGCTATAACGAACTGACTTTGACAGGTGTTTTACAGAAATCGAGTAACGTCGGTGTTTCACGACTGGCGTTAGCGATGCCCTCCTCAGCACTGGTAGAAACTTACGCGCGCTTTGGGCTGGGCAAACCGACCAATTTGGGGCTGGTCGGGGAAAGTAGTGGCTTATACCCTAAAAAACAACGGTGGTCTGACATAGAGAGGGCCACCTTCTCTTTCGGCTACGGGCTAATGGTAACCCCGTTACAGTTAGCGCGAGTCTACGCAACCATTGGCAGCTTTGGCATTGCCCGTCCGCTGTCGATAACGAAAGTTGATCCGCCGGTAGGCGGAGAGCGCGTGTTTCCTGAGGCCCTCGTGAAAACCGTGGTCCACATGATGGAAAGCGTGGCGCTACCGGGCGGCGGCGGGGTGAAAGCCGCCATTAAAGGCTATCGCGTCGCGATCAAAACCGGTACGGCGAAAAAGGTCGGCCCGGATGGTCGTTACGTGAATAAATACATTGCGTATACCGCAGGCGTTGCGCCTGCCAGTCGCCCTCGTTTTGCGCTGGTGGTGGTCATTAACGATCCCCAGGCCGGTAAATATTATGGTGGTGCGGTTTCTGCACCGGTGTTCGGTGCCATCATGGGCGGCGTGCTGCGCACCATGAACATCGAACCGGATGCCCTGCCGACCAATGACAAAAACGAGTTGGTGACAAACAGAAGTGAGGAATCAAGTGACAGATCGTAACCTGCGCGACTTACTCGGACCGTGGGTGCCTGACGCACCTGCGCGCCCGTTGCGTGACATGACTCTGGACAGTCGCTTAGCGGCTGCAGGTGATCTGTTTGTTGCAATTGCAGGCCATCAGGTTGACGGACGCCGGTTTATTCCTCAGGCAATTGCGCAGGGTGTGGCGGCCGTTATCGCGGAAGCGGAAGGGGAAGCAAGCGACGGTGAAATTCGGGAGATGCACGGCGTGCCGGTGATTTATCTGGCGCAACTGCATCAGCGCCTTTCTGCCCTGGCAGGCCGTTTTTACCAGCAGCCGGGCGAAAAGCAGAAACTGATTGGCGTGACCGGTACGAACGGCAAAACCACTACCACACAGCTGCTGGCGCAGTGGGCCAGCCTGCTGGGTGAAACCAGCGCGGTGATGGGGACAGTCGGCAATGGTCTGGTCGGGCAACTGGTCCCGGCCGAAAACACCACCGGTTCAGCGGTGGATGTGCAACATAACCTGGACGAACTGGTCAGGAAGGGCGCATCGCTGACGGCAATGGAAATTTCCTCGCACGGGCTGGTACAGCATCGGGTCGCAGCGCTGCCGTTTTCCGCTGCCGTCTTTACGAATCTCAGCCGCGACCATCTTGATTATCACGGTGACATGCAGCAGTACGAGTCCGCTAAATGGCTGCTGTTTTCCGAACATCAGGTCGGTGTGGCCATTATCAATGCTGACGATGAGGTCGGTCGCCGCTGGCTGGCAAACCTGCCAGACGCTGTGGCCGTCACGATGGAAAATAATCTGCAGCCCGGCTGTCATGGCCGCTGGCTTCGTGCGACTGACGTGAATTATCACGACAATGGTGCGCACATTCGTTTTGACTCCAGCTGGGGAGAGGGCGAAATGAACAGTCGCCTGATGGGCGCCTTCAACGTCAGCAATTTACTGCTGGCGCTGGCGACGCTGCTGGCGCTGGGCTACGCCCTGGACGATCTGCTGCGCGTAGCGGCAAGACTGCAGCCGGTGAACGGACGCATGGAGGTCTTTAGCGCCACCGGTAAACCCACCGTGGTAGTGGATTATGCCCATACGCCAGATGCATTAGAGAAAGCGCTGGAAGCGGCGCGGCTGCATTGCAAAGGTAAACTATGGTGCCTGTTTGGATGTGGCGGCGATCGTGATAAAGGTAAGCGCCCACTAATGGGAGCGATCGCTGAGCAATTTGCCGACATCGTGGTGGTGACAGATGATAACCCACGAAGCGAAGATCCGCAGGCTATCGTACAGGATATTCTGAGTGGGCTGCTTGACCCTGGCCGTGCCCGCGTGGTCGCCGGTCGGGCGCAGGCCGTGACCAGCACCATTATGCAGGCCCAGCCCGATGATATCGTACTGGTGGCTGGAAAAGGTCACGAAGACTATCAAATTATTGGCAATCAACGCCTGGATTACTCCGATCGTGCCACGGTCGCCACACTGCTAGGAGGCGTAGCATGATTCCGGTTTCATTAAGCACATTGGCAGAGATCGCCAGCGGCACCCTGCACGGCGATGACCTGGTTTTAAATGACGTCACGACGGATACCCGTAAGGTCACCGCAGGCAGCCTGTTTGTGGCCATCGTGGGCGAGCGTTTTGATGCCCACGACTTTGCAGAAGATGCCATCGCCAAGGGTGCCAAAGCCTTGCTGGTGAGTAAGCATTTACCTGTCTCAGTGCCTCAGGTGGTTGTAAAAGATACGCGTATCGCCTTTGGTAAGCTGGCAGCATGGGTGCGCCAGCAGGCCACTGCCCGCGTTGTTGCGCTGACCGGCTCATCCGGCAAAACGTCAGTGAAAGAGATGACCGCGTCCATTTTGCGTCAGTGCGGCGAAACGCTGCATACCGCCGGTAACCTGAATAACGATTTTGGCGTGCCCATGACCTTGCTGCGTCTCACGCCAGAACATCAGTATGCCGTCATTGAGCTTGGCGCCAATCATCAGGGCGAAATCGCTTACACCACTGACCTGGTTCGTCCGGAAGCGGCACTGGTCAATAATCTGGCCGCCGCGCACCTCGAAGGCTTCGGGTCGCTGGAAGGTGTAGCAAAAGCGAAGGGTGAAATTTTTTACGGCCTGCCTGCCAGGGGAACGGCCATTTTAAATGCTGAAAGCAATGACTGGCCGCGCTGGCAGGAGAACCTGCACGGTAAAACGGTCTGGCGTTTCTCGCCTCAGGCCGCAGACTGTGACTTCGGTGCGCATGATATCCGCATTCGTCAGGATGGGACCCATTTTGTGATGCACACGCCCCGTGGAGAAGCCGACATCATTCTGCCGTTGCCCGGGCGGCACAATATCGCCAATGCGCTGGCCGCTGCTGCGCTCGCCCTGTCGGTCGATGCGCCGCTTAGCGCAGTTCAGGCGGGCCTGAAAAGTCTTCAGTCCGTTCCCGGCCGCTTATTCCCTGTTCGCCTCTCTGAGCATCAACTCATTCTGGATGACAGCTATAACGCCAACGTAGGATCGATGGTTGCGGCGGCACAGGTGCTGTCTGAGATGCCGGGCTACCGTGTGATGGTCGTGGGCGATATGGCTGAATTAGGTGATGAAAGCGAAAAGTTTCATCGTGAAGTCGGGCTGGCGGCTAAAGCTGCAGGGCTGGATCGGGTGCTCAGCACCGGTCAGTTCAGCCACTTCCTGAGTGAAAGCAGTGGCGTTGGCGAACATTTCAGCGATAAAACCGCGCTGACTGAACGTTTACGCCAGCTGCTGTCCGAACACCAGGAAATGACCGTATTGATTAAGGGCTCGCGTAGTGCCGCCATGGAGCAGGTAGTACAGAGTTTACAGGAGAAAGGAACATGTTAGTTTGGCTGGCCGAGCATCTGGTCGCATTTTATTCCGGCTTCAACGTCTTTTCGTATCTGACGTTTCGCGCCATTGTCAGCCTGCTGACCGCACTGTTTATTTCACTGTGGATGGGCCCACGGCTGATTGCGTGGCTGCAAAAACTGCAAATCGGCCAGGTTGTGCGTAACGATGGTCCGGAGTCGCACTTTAGCAAGCGCGGTACGCCGACCATGGGCGGCATCATGATTTTGACGTCGATAACCCTGTCAGTATTGATGTGGGCTTACCCTTCCAACCCGTACGTCTGGTGCGTACTGGTGGTGCTGGTGGGCTTTGGCGTGATCGGCTTTGTCGACGATTACCGCAAAGTGGTCCGTAAAGACACGAAAGGGCTGATTGCGCGCTGGAAATATTTCTGGATGTCGGTGATCTCTCTGGGCGTCGCTTTTGCGCTTTACCTGGCCGGAAAAGATACCCCGGCGACCGAGCTGGTGGTGCCTTTCTTTAAAGATGTTATGCCACAGCTGGGCTTGTTTTACATCGTACTGGCTTACTTCGTCATCGTCGGCACCGGCAATGCCGTTAACCTCACCGATGGTCTGGACGGCCTGGCGATCATGCCGACCGTCTTTGTTGCGGCGGGCTTTGCGCTGGTTGCCTGGGCAACGGGTAACGTGAAATTCGCAGAATATCTGCATATTCCTTATCTGCGCCACGCTGGCGAACTGGTAATCGTCTGTACCGCTATCGTGGGGGCGGGCTTAGGGTTCCTCTGGTTCAACACCTATCCGGCCCAGGTGTTTATGGGGGATGTCGGATCGCTGGCGCTGGGCGGCGCACTGGGCACCATCGCCGTGCTGCTGCGTCAGGAATTTTTACTCGTGATCATGGGCGGCGTGTTTGTTGTTGAAACCCTGTCGGTGATCCTGCAAGTGGGATCGTTCAAGCTCCGCGGGCAACGCATTTTCCGTATGGCGCCGATTCACCACCACTATGAACTTAAAGGCTGGCCGGAGCCGCGCGTGATTGTGCGCTTCTGGATTATTTCGCTCATGCTGGTGCTGATTGGCCTGGCGACGCTGAAGGTACGTTAATCATGGCTGACTATCGCGGGAGAAAAGTTGTCATCATCGGACTGGGCCTGACCGGGCTGTCCTGTGTTGATTTCTTTGTAGCGCAGGGCGTAACGCCACGCGTGATGGATACCCGTATGTCACCGCCCGGGCTGGACAAGCTGCCTGAGCAGGTGGAGCGCTATGTGGGCGGGATCAACAGCGACTGGCTGTTGGCTGCCGACCTGATTGTTGCCAGCCCCGGTATTGCGCTGGCACATCCGGCGCTGTGCGAAGCCGCGGATGCGGGCATCGAAATCGTGGGCGATATTGAGCTGTTTTGCCGTGAAGCACAGGCACCCATCGTGGCAATTACCGGTTCGAACGGAAAAAGTACGGTCACCACCTTAGTCGGCGAAATGGCGAAGGCCGCAGGCTGGCAGGTCGGTGTCGGCGGCAACATTGGCTTACCCGCCCTCAGCCTGCTGAAAGCGCCTGCGCAGCTCTATGTCCTTGAACTGTCGAGCTTTCAGTTGGAGACCACTCACAGCCTGAAAGCCGCAGCGGCCACCATCCTTAACGTGACTGAAGATCATATGGATCGCTATCCGTTAGGTATGCAGCAGTATCGGGCAGCAAAACTGCGGATTTACGAAAACGCGCAGGTCTGTGTCGTGAACGCGGATGATGGCATGACGATGCCGGTACGCGGCGCTGACGCGCGCTGCGTGAGTTTTGGCATCGATATTGGCGATTATCACCTTAATAAGCAGCAGGGCAGCATCTGGCTGCGCGCCAAAGGCGAGAAGGTCCTGAATACCGACGAAATGACGCTGGTAGGCCAACATAATTACACCAATGCGCTGGCGGCTTTAGCGCTGGCAGATGCGGTAGGGCTGCCCCGCTCAACCAGCCTGTCTGCGCTGGCAGCGTACTCTGGACTGCCACACCGCTTTCAACTGGTTCATCAGAGTCGCGGGGTGCGCTGGATCAATGATTCAAAAGCGACCAACGTTGGCAGCACGGAAGCGGCACTGAAAGGCTTACAGGTTAACGGCACGCTCTGGCTGCTGCTCGGGGGCGATGGTAAATCGGCTGATTTCTCGCCGCTAGCCACTTATCTGCAAGGCGATCGTATCCGGCTGTTCTGCTTTGGTCGCGATGGCGATGCGCTCGCCGCGCTGCGGCCTGACGTGGCGGTGCGTACCGATACGCTGCAGCAGGCCATGGAGCAGATCGCCAGACAGGTCCAGCCGGACGATATGGTACTGCTTTCCCCCGCCTGTGCCAGCCTCGATCAGTTTCGCAATTTTGAACAGCGCGGTGACGTCTTCGCGCAGCTGGCCAGGGAGTTAAGCTGATGCGGATTCCTGGTGCAGGCATAGTGAATTATCTGTCAGGTCGCCTGAGCAACTGGGTGATGGGGTCGCGTGAGAGCGACGATACCTCACTGGTGCTCTACGATCGTACGCTGCTGTGGTTAACCCTGGGATTAGCCGCGATTGGTTTTGTGATGGTGACGTCGGCATCAATGCCGGTAGGTCAGCGTCTGAATGACGATCCGTTCTACTTTGCCAAGCGTGATGCGTTCTACATTGCGCTGGCATTCGGCATGGCGCTGGTCACGCTGCGCGTTCCGATGGATTTCTGGCAGCGCTACAGCAACATAATGCTGATGGTTTCCGTCGCCATGCTGCTGATTGTGTTGGTGGTGGGCAGTTCGGTAAACGGTGCGTCACGCTGGATTGCCTTGGGGCCGCTGCGTATTCAGCCCGCCGAGTTATCTAAACTCACGCTCTTTTGCTATCTCGCCAGTTACCTGGTGCGCAAGGTAGAAGAGGTGCGAAATAACTTCTGGGGCTTTTGTAAGCCAATGGGCGTGATGGTGGTGCTGGCCGTACTGCTGCTGGCCCAGCCCGATCTGGGGACGGTGGTCGTGCTGTTTGTCACTACGCTGGCGATGCTGTTTCTGGCGGGGGCCAAACTGTGGCAGTTCCTGGCCATTATCGGCTCCGGCATCTTTGCTGTGGTGCTGCTGATCATCGCCGAGCCATACCGTATGCGCCGTGTCACCTCGTTCTGGAATCCGTGGGAAGATCCGTTCGGCAGCGGCTACCAGCTGACGCAGTCTCTGATGGCGTTTGGCCGCGGTGAATTCTGGGGGCAGGGGCTGGGGAATTCGGTTCAGAAACTGGAGTATTTGCCCGAAGCCCATACCGACTTTATTTTCTCCATTATCGGAGAAGAACTGGGTTACATCGGTGTGGTTTTAGCGCTGTTAATGGTATTCTTCGTGGCTTTTCGTGCGATGTCAATTGGCCGGCGCGCGCTTGAACTTGATCAACGTTTTTCCGGCTTTTTAGCCTGTTCAATTGGCGTGTGGTTCAGCTTTCAGGCACTGGTCAACGTGGGCGCTGCGGCTGGTATGTTACCGACCAAAGGTCTGACGTTGCCGCTGATTAGTTACGGTGGCTCGAGTTTGATCATTATGTCGACGGCCATCGTATTTTTGTTACGTATTGATTATGAAACGCGTCTGGCTAAAGCGCAGGCGTTTACCCGAGGTGGTCGATGAGTGGTAAACGATTGATGGTAATGGCAGGTGGCACCGGTGGACACGTTTTCCCGGGGCTGGCTGTTGCCCATCATCTGAAAGCGCAGGGCTGGGAAGTTCGCTGGTTAGGCACTGCAGATCGTATGGAAGCCGATCTGGTACCGAAGCACGGTATCGACATCGACTTCATTCGTATCAGCGGATTACGCGGCAAGGGCATCAAAGCCCTGCTGTTGGCACCGGTGCGTATTTTCAACGCCTGGCGTCAGGCTCGCAAGATTATTAAAGCCTGGAAGCCTGACGTTGTGCTGGGCATGGGTGGCTATGTTTCGGGGCCGGGTGGCCTGGCTGCATGGAGCTGCGGTGTTCCTGTGGTGCTGCATGAGCAAAACGGGATCGCCGGGCTGACAAACAAGTGGCTGGCAAAAATCGCCACCAAGGTTATGCAGGCGTTTCCCGGCGCCTTTCCTCACGCAGAGGTGGTAGGAAACCCGGTACGTACAGACGTGCTGGCACTGCCCTCACCGGCTCAGCGTCTGGCCGGGCGCAGCGGCGCTATCCGTATTCTGGTGGTGGGTGGCAGCCAGGGCGCACGTATCCTTAACCAGACCGTGCCCCAGATTGCGGCTCTACTGGGTGAGCAGATTACCGTCTGGCATCAGACCGGAAAAGGCGCGTTGCAGGACGTTCAACATGCTTATCAGCAAGTGGGTCAGGACCATCACAAGGTGACCGAGTTTATTGATGATATGGCAGCGGCCTACGCCTGGGCAGACGTCGTGATTTGTCGCTCAGGTGCACTGACGGTGAGTGAGATCGCCGCGGCAGGATTACCGGCGATCTTCGTGCCGTTTCAGCATAAAGATCGTCAGCAGTACTGGAATGCCTTGCCGCTTGAGGGCGCAGGTGCAGCCAAAATTTTTGAGCAGCCGCAGTTTACAGCGGAGGCGGTAGCGGAAACGTTGCGTCACTGGGATCGACCAACATTACTCGCGATGGCTGAAAAAGCCCACGAGGTGGCGGTACCCGATGCGACTGAACGGGTCGCGCAGGAAGTGGCTCGCGCCGCACATTAACGCATCAGGTCAGCCTGGCTGACCCGTGCTCATATTGAGCACAAACTGAATGAGTAGGTAGGTAATAAAGCGTAATGAATACACAACAACTGGCGAAACTGCGTTCTATCGTGCCCGAGATGCGTCGCGTCCGGCACATTCACTTTGTCGGCATCGGTGGTGCTGGCATGGGCGGTATTGCCGAAGTGTTAGCGAATGAAGGTTACCATATCAGCGGTTCTGATCTGGCGCCAAATCCGGTGACACAGAATCTGATCAATCTGGGCGCGACCATTTACTTTAACCATCGCCCGGAAAACGTAACGGATGCCAGCGTTGTCGTGGTCTCCAGTGCGGTGGCGCAGGACAACCCTGAGCTGGTGGCTGCACGCGAACAGCGAATCCCGGTCATCCGCCGCGCAGAGATGCTGGCAGAGCTGATGCGTTTTCGCCACGGTATTGCGATTGCCGGCACGCACGGCAAAACCACCACGACGGCGATGGTCTCGAGCATTTACGCGGAAGGCGGTCTGGACCCCACCTTTGTGAATGGGGGGCTGGTAAAAGCCGCAGGCACGCATGCACGTCTGGGCAGTAGCCGCTACCTGATCGCCGAAGCGGACGAGAGCGATGCGTCATTCCTGCACTTGCAGCCAATGGTCGCCGTTGTCACCAATATCGAAGCGGATCATATGGACACCTATCAGGGCGATTTTGAAAACCTGAAGCAGACGTTCATTAATTTCCTGCACAATTTGCCGTTTTACGGTCGTGCGGTGATGTGTGTTGATGATGCCGTGATCCGCGATCTGCTGCCGCGTGTCGGCCGCCAGATTACTACTTATGGTTTCAGCGACGACGCCGACTTTCGCATCGAGGCGTTTGAACAACGCGGCGCGCAGGTTCATTTCAGCCTGATTCGTCAGGACAAGGCGCCGTTACAGATCACTCTGAATGCGCCGGGTCGACACAATGCTTTAAACGCCGCCGCCGCCGTGGCGGTGGCCAGCGAAGAAGGGATTGAAGACAGCGCGATTCTGGCTGCGCTGGAAAGCTTCCAGGGTACCGGTCGTCGTTTCGACCAGCTGGGTGAGTTTCCTACGGAGCCGGTTAATGGGCAGCCTGGCACCGCCATGCTGGTGGACGATTATGGTCATCATCCCACGGAAGTTGACGCCACCATTAAAGCCGCGCGAGCGGGCTGGCCGGATAAAAAACTGGCGATGGTGTTTCAGCCGCACCGTTATACCCGCACGCGTGACCTGTTTGATGATTTTGCCAACGTGCTGTCTCAGGTTGACGTTTTGCTGATGCTGGATGTCTACGCCGCAGGCGAAACGCCCATCCCAGGCGCAGACAGCCGTGCACTGTGCCGCGCCATTCGTCATCGCGGCAAGGTCGATCCTATTCTGGTGCCGGAACATGATGCGCTCGTTGAAATGCTGGCGCCTTTGCTGTCAGGCAACGATCTGATTCTGGTTCAGGGGGCAGGAAACGTCGGTAAAGTGGCGCGGAAGCTGGCTGAATGCAAACTGCAGCCAGCACGCAAAGTGGAGGGCCGTCATGACTAAAGTTGCCGTTTTAATGGGCGGCACGTCAGCCGAGCGCGACGTGTCCCTGATGTCCGGCGGTGCCGTGCTGGCGGGCCTGCGTGAAGCCGGTATCGATGCACAGGGTATTGATACTCGTGACGTTTCAGTGCTGGAGTTAACCGCGCAAGGTTTTGAAAAGGTGTTTATCGCCCTGCATGGTCGCGGCGGCGAGGACGGCACGCTTCAGGCGGTGCTGGAATTCCTGCAGTTGCCTTACACCGGCAGCGGTGTGATGGCTTCCGCCGTCACCATGGACAAGTTGCGCACCAAACTGCTGTGGCAGGGCAGGGGACTGCCGGCGGGTAAATTTGTCTGGATTACGCGTGAACAGATGCAGAGCGGTCTGGATGCGGCGACCGAGGCGGCGATTAGCGCATTGGGATTACCCCTGTTCGTGAAACCGAGCAGCGAGGGATCCAGCGTCGGCATCAGCCGTGTAAACCAGTTAAGCGATCTGTCAGCTGCGCTGGAAGAGGCGTTTCGCCACGACGACAATGTGCTGGTCGAAGCTTTTCTGAGCGGTGAGGAATATACCGTTGGCATTCTGGGTGACCAGATTCTGCCCGCGATAAAAATAAAGACCGCCAGCGAGTTCTATGACTATGAAGCGAAATACATTTCTGACGATACTCAGTACTTCTGTCCAGCCGGGCTGAGTGCCGAGCGCGAGGCGGAATTACAACAGCTGGTGTGGTCAGCCTGGCGTGCACTCGGATGCAGCGGCTGGGGACGCGTTGATGTCATGACTGACGATCAAGGACACTTCCAACTGCTGGAAGCGAACACCTCACCGGGCATGACCAGCCACAGCTTAGTGCCGATGGCGGCAAAGCAGGCCGGGCTGACATTTTCTCAACTGGTCGTACGTATTCTGGAGTTGGCCGACTGATATGTCACAGGCGGCGATGAATGTACGTAATCGTGAAGCGCAGGAGCGGGCACGCACCGGTCGCAGTAACGGTGCCCGGCTCTTCGGCATCGTGTTTCTGCTGATGGTGATGGGCGTAATGATTGCGGGTGGCCTGGTCGTTCTGAAGTGGATGAACGATGCCTCCCGTTTACCCCTGTCGAAGCTGGTGGTCACAGGGCAACTGCACTACACAACCCATGACGATATTCGTCAGGCGATTTTGTCACTGGGTTCACCGGGCACGTTTATGTCGCAGGACGTGAACGTGATCCAGCAGCAGATAGAACGGTTGCCATGGATTAAACAGGTTAGCGTGCGTAAGCAGTGGCCAGACGAATTGAAAATTCATTTGGTGGAGTTTACACCGGTAGCGCGCTGGAATGACTCACACATGGTGGACAGCGACGGTGTGTCATTCAGCGTCCCGGCTAACCACATGGGTAAAGAAACGCTGCCGATGTTATACGGTCCAGAAGGCAGTGAAAAAGAGGTGCTGGCGGGTTATCACAGTATGGATGACGTGCTGAAAGCCATGAAGTTTACCCTGAAGGTGGCGTCGATGACGGCGCGACGTTCATGGCAGTTAGTGACCAGCGATGATGTCCGCATTGAGCTGGGGCGGACCGATACCATGAAGCGTCTGAATCGTTTTATTGAGCTCTATCCGGTGCTGCTGCAGCAAGGTCAGAATGAACACAAGCGCATCAACTCGGTTGATTTACGCTATGACTCTGGCGCTTCTGTTGGCTGGACACCGATAGTGATGGATCCACAGGACAGTAATCAGCAACAAAACCAGGCACAGGCTAAACAACAATGATCAAGGCAACGGACAGAAAACTGGTAGTTGGACTCGAAATCGGCACTGCGAAGGTCGCCGCCCTGGTTGGGGAAATTCTGCCCGATGGTATGGTCAATATTATTGGGGTCGGCAGTTGTCCGTCCCGCGGTATGGATAAAGGCGGCGTAAACGATCTTGAGTCGGTGGTGAAATGCGTTCAGCGCGCCATCGATCAGGCTGAGTTGATGGCGGATTGCCAGATCTCCTCTGTTTACCTTGCTTTATCGGGCAAACATATCAGCTGTCAGAACGAAATCGGGATGGTTCCGATTTCCGAAGAGGAAGTGACTCAGGATGATGTCGAGAACGTGGTGCATACTGCGAAGTCAGTGCGCGTTCGTGATGAGCATCGTATCCTGCACGTTATTCCGCAGGAATATGCTATCGACTACCAGGAAGGCATCAAAAATCCGGTCGGCCTGTCTGGTGTGCGCATGCAGGCAAAGGTGCATTTGATCACCTGTCACAACGACATGGCAAAAAATATTGTTAAAGCCGTTGAACGTTGTGGCCTCAAAGTTGACCAACTGATTTTTGCCGGTCTGGCGTCCAGCTTTGCGGTCCTGACCGAAGACGAACGTGAACTGGGTGTTTGTGTCGTGGATATTGGTGGCGGCACAATGGATATCGCCGTCTATACTGGCGGTGCATTGCGTCATACTAAGGTGATTCCCTATGCGGGGAATGTGGTAACCAGCGATATCGCCTACGCATTTGGTACGCCGCCCACCGATGCGGAAGCCATTAAAGTGCGTCACGGCTGTGCGCTAGGATCGATTGTAGGTAAAGATGAAAACGTTGAAGTGCCGAGCGTAGGCGGACGTCCGCCACGAAGCCTGCAACGTCAGACGCTGGCAGAGGTGATTGAGCCACGTTATACCGAGCTTTTAAATCTGGTCAATGACGAGATTTTGCAGTTACAGGAACAGCTTCGCCAGCAGGGCGTTAAGCACCATCTGGCAGCCGGGATTGTGTTAACCGGCGGTGCGGCGCAGATTGAAGGTCTGGCAGCCTGCGCACAGCGCGTATTCCATACGCAGGTGCGCATTGGACAGCCGCTGAACATTACTGGCCTGACGGACTACGCCCAGGAGTCTTACTATTCCACGGCGGTCGGGCTGTTGCACTACGGTAAAGAGTCACATATGAACGGTGACGCAGAGGCTGAAAAGCGCGTTTCCGTGGGTAACTGGTTTAAACGTATTAATAGTTGGTTAAAAAAAGAGTTTTAATTTTTGTAAAAGGGGATCATGCTGTTTTCTTTAGTGATCTCCAGGCGACAGGCACATAACGGAGAGAAATCATGTTTGAACCTATGGAATTAACCAATGACGCGGTGATTAAAGTCATCGGCGTCGGCGGTGGCGGTGGCAACGCCGTAGAGCACATGGTACGCGAGCGTATCGAAGGTGTGGAATTCTTCGCTGTGAATACCGACGCGCAGGCGTTGCGTAAAACAGCAGTCGGCCAGACCATCCAGATTGGTAATAACATTACCAAAGGACTGGGAGCGGGTGCGAACCCGGAAGTCGGCCGTAACTCTGCAGAGGAAGATCGCGAAGCACTGCGTTCTGCGCTGGAAGGGGCAGACATGGTGTTCATCGCAGCAGGTATGGGTGGCGGTACCGGTACCGGCGCTGCGCCTGTTGTGGCTGAAGTGGCCAAAGATCTAGGTATTTTGACCGTTGCGGTCGTGACCAAGCCCTTCAATTTTGAAGGCAAAAAGCGCATGGCCTTTGCTGAGCAGGGGATCGCTGAGCTGTCCAAGCACGTGGATTCACTGATCACTATCCCAAACGACAAGCTGTTAAAAGTTCTCGGACGTGGTATTTCCCTGCTCGACGCGTTTGGTGCGGCTAACGACGTGCTGAAAGGCGCCGTACAGGGGATCGCCGAGCTGATTACCCGTCCTGGCTTGATGAACGTGGACTTTGCTGACGTACGTACCGTGATGTCAGAAATGGGTTACGCGATGATGGGTTCAGGCGTGGCTTGTGGTGAAGACCGTGCAGAAGAAGCCGCTGAGATGGCGATCTCCAGTCCACTGCTGGAAGATATCGACCTCTCTGGTGCGCGCGGCGTGCTGGTCAACATTACTGCGGGCTTCGACCTGCGTCTGGATGAGTTCGAAACCGTGGGTAACACTATCCGCGCCTTCGCTTCAGACAACGCGACCGTTGTAATTGGTACCTCTCTGGATCCAGAGATGAATGACGAACTGCGCGTCACCGTGGTGGCAACTGGTATCGGCATGGATAAGCGTCCAGAGATCACGCTGGTAACGAACAAACCAGCCAGCCAGCCTGTCATGGATCATCGTTACCAGCAGCATGGTATGTCCCCGCTGCCGCAGGAGCAAAAACCTGCTGCGAAAGTGGTAAACGATCAGAGTGCACAGTCAAACAAAGAGCCCGATTACCTTGATATTCCGGCGTTTTTGCGCAAGCAGGCCGACTAGGAATAACCTTATAATTGGGATTTCCCGCTCTTTGTGCTAAAGTGTTCGCCCGCTGGTAACGTATACTGGCGGTCGGAAAGCGATATTGCGAGATAATAACGATGATCAAACAAAGGACATTAAAACGTATTGTTCAGGCGACAGGTGTCGGTTTACATACCGGCAAGAAAGTCAGCCTGACCCTGCGCCCTGCGCCGGCTAATACCGGGGTCATCTATCGTCGCACTGACTTGAATCCACCGGTTGATTTTCCGGCTGATGCAAAATACGTGCGCGACACCATGCTGAGCACCTGCCTGGTGAACGATGAAGGCGTGCGTATTTCGACAGTTGAACACTTAAATGCCGCACTGGCAGGTCTGGGCATTGACAACATTATTGTCGAAGTTGATGCGCCAGAAATCCCAATTATGGACGGCAGTGCAGCGCCTTTCATCTATCTGCTGATGGATGCAGGCATCGAGCAGCTGAACAGCGCGAAGAAATTCGTGCGTGTTAAGCAGACCGTGCGTGTTGAAGACGGTGACAAATGGGCTGAGATCAAACCCTACAACGGTTTCTCGCTTGATTTCACCATTGATTTCAATCACCCGGCTATCGATTCCAGCTCTCAGCGTTACCAGATGAAATTCTCTGCCGAAGCGTTTGTTCGTCAGATCAGCCGTGCACGTACTTTTGGCTTCATGCGTGAAATCGAATATCTGCAGTCTAAAGGCCTGTGCCTGGGCGGTAGTTTAGATTGTGCGATTGGCCTTGATGATTTCCGCGTGCTTAATGAAGAAGGCCTGCGTTTTGAAGACGAGTTTGTGCGTCACAAAATGTTAGATGCCATCGGCGATCTGTTTATGTGTGGCCATAACGTTATTGGCGCGTTTACCGCGTACAAATCGGGTCATGCTCTGAACAACAAACTGCTGCAGGCCGTTTTGGCGAAGCAGGAAGCCTGGGAATGGGCGACCTTCGAAGACGAAGCTGAATTGCCACTGGCGTTTAAAGCACCTAATCTGGTTCTGGCCTGATATCGGCTCAGAACGTAAAAACGGCTGGTTGCGCTGACACTCTCTCCGGTCAGTTGCACCAGCCGTTTTTTTATTGCCTCGCCATTCATTTCTGCTTGCTGCGACAGCATTCTCCGCTCAGAACGACCAATTGCTGAATTGCTGAATTGCTGAATTGCTGAATTGCTGAATTGCTGAATTGCTGAATTGCTGAATTGCTGCGACAGCATTCTCCGTTCAGAACGACCAATTGCTGAATTGCTGCACAATCGCGCGCGATTTCTCCCACTGTCGCACTAAACTCAGGTGTCGCCGCGCCACATTAGTGTTACTATCTCTGGCGCTTTTACAGGCTGCATGCTGCTGAAAACAGCAGTGAATAATTAAAATGTTATGCGCAATGGAACAATTGTGATCGGAATTTTTCTACGCTGGCGACAAATAGGTAGACGCTATTTCTGGCCTCATTTCCTCCTGGGAATGGTGGCGGCCAGTCTTGGCTTGCCGGCGTGTGCGCAAACCACTGAACTCAATACGGCATCCGAAGCCTCAGCCAGTAGCCTGTTCATTGGCAATGCGGTCCGTTTTGATCATTTGATCCGTCTTCAGGAAGCCTCGCGACGCCCCAGTTTTACGGTTGACTACTGGCACCAGCATGCCATTCGCACGGTTATCCGCCATCTCTCTTTCACGTTAACGCCACAGGCGCAGGCGGAAGAGCAGGTGCATCCGCTGGCCGCACAAAAGCTGGCGTTGATTGATTCCCTTCATGCGTTATTAACGTCTCAGGCGGCACAGTCCGGCATCCCTGTTGGTTTGTCCCCGCAACCTCTTCCTGCTGCTCCGGTATCCTCACAGGCTGACGGACACGGCAAAGTGCACGGTATCCGTGCCGGACCCGCGCCATTGTTCTGCTAATCTTTGTGCTTTAAATCCCATTTTAGATTTCGCAGTCCGGGTGACCCGGCTGAATTGAGAATATATTTATTATGTTAATCAAAATGTTGACCAAAGTTTTTGGTAGCAGCAACGATCGTACTTTGCGCCGTATGCGTAAAAACGTTGATATCATCAACAAGATGGAGCCGGAATTCGAAGCGCTCTCTGATGAAGAACTGAAAGCCAAAACTGAGCTGTTCCGTGAGCGCCTGAAAAAAGGGGAATCACTCGAAAGCCTGATTCCTGAAGCTTTTGCGACGGTACGTGAAGCCAGTAAGCGTGTGTTTGGCATGCGCCACTTCGACGTGCAGCTGATTGGCGGGATGGTGCTGAATAACCGCTGTATTGCAGAGATGCGCACCGGTGAAGGTAAAACCCTGACGGCAACCCTGCCAGCCTATTTGAACGCGTTAACCGGAAAAGGCGTACACGTCGTTACCGTCAACGATTATCTGGCCCAGCGTGATGCGGAAAATAACCGCCCCCTGTTTGAGTTCCTTGGCCTGAGCGTCGGGATCAACATGTCAGGCCTGCCTTCCGTCGCCAAACGTGAAGCTTATGCCGCAGACATTACTTATGGTACCAACAACGAATACGGTTTCGACTACCTGCGTGACAACATGGCGTTCAGCCCTGACGAGCGCGTACAGCGTAAGCTGCACTATGCACTGGTGGATGAGGTTGACTCCATCCTGATTGATGAAGCCCGTACGCCATTAATCATCTCGGGTCCGGCAGAAGACAGTTCAGACCTGTACACCAAAGTGAATAAAATCATTCCTCATCTGATTCGTCAGGAAAAAGAAGACTCAGACAATTTCCAGGGCGAAGGTGACTACTGGGTTGATGAGAAAGCGCGCCAGGCACATATGAGCGAGCGCGGCCTGGTCAAAGTTGAAGAACTGCTGGTGAGCCAGGGCATCATGGTAGAAGGTGAGTCGCTTTATTCACCGACCAATATCATGCTGATGCACCACGTTACCGCTGCGCTTCGCGCCCATGCGCTGTTCACGCGTGACGTTGATTACATCGTCAAAGAGGGTGAAGTTGTCATTGTTGATGAGCACACGGGTCGTACGATGCAGGGCCGTCGTTGGTCAGATGGTCTGCATCAGGCCGTTGAAGCCAAAGAAGGCGTTGAAATTCAAAACGAAAACCAGACGCTGGCGTCAATCACCTTCCAGAATTACTTCCGCCTCTACGACAAGCTGGCAGGGATGACCGGTACGGCTGATACAGAAGCGTTTGAGTTCAGTTCCATCTACAAACTCGACACGATTGTTGTCCCGACCAACCGTCCGATGGTGCGTAAAGATCTTGCCGATCTGGTTTATATGACCGAGAAAGAGAAGATTGACGCCATCATCGAAGATATTCGTGAGCGTACGGCTAACGGGCAGCCGGTTCTGGTGGGTACGATCTCCATCGAAAAATCAGAAGTGGTATCGAACGAGCTGACACGTGCAGGCATTAAACACAACGTACTGAATGCTAAGTTTCACGCCCGCGAAGCGGACATCGTGGCGCAGGCTGGTCAACCAGGCGCGGTTACCATCGCGACAAACATGGCGGGCCGTGGTACCGATATCATGCTGGGCGGTAGCTGGCATGCGGACGTTGCCGAGCTTGAAAACCCAACCGATGCGCAAATCGACGAGATTAAAGCCGCCTGGCAGATTCGTCATGATGCGGTGCTGGCCTCTGGCGGTCTGCATATCGTGGGTACTGAGCGCCATGAATCTCGCCGTATCGATAACCAGCTGCGCGGTCGTGCAGGCCGTCAGGGTGACGCCGGTTCTTCACGCTTCTACCTGTCAATGGAAGATGCGCTGATGCGTATCTTTGCTTCGGATCGTGTTTCAAACATGATGCGCAAGCTGGGCATGAAACCTGGCGAGGCCATTGAGCATCCGTGGGTGACCAAAGCCATTGCCAACGCACAGCGTAAAGTGGAAAGCCGTAACTTCGATATTCGTAAGCAGCTGCTGGAATATGACGACGTGGCCAACGATCAGCGTCGTGCTATCTACAGCCAGCGTAATGAACTGCTGGATGTGTCCGATGTATCAGACACTATCAACAGCATTCGCGAAGACGTCTATAAATCCATTATCGACAGCTACATTCCACCTCAGTCGCTGGAAGAAATGTGGGATGTACCGGGCCTTGAAGAGCGCCTGCGTAACGACTTCGATCTGGATCTGCCGATTAGCGAGTGGCTGGACAAAGAACCGGATCTGCATGAAGAGACACTGCGTGAACGTATCATGACGCACGCGGCCGAAAGTTATGCGGCAAAAGAAGAGATTGTCGGCGCAGAAATGATGCGCAACTTTGAAAAAGGCGTCATGCTGCAAACGCTGGATTCGCTGTGGAAAGAGCACCTGGCCGCAATGGACTATCTGCGTCAGGGCATCCACCTGCGTGGCTATGCGCAAAAAGATCCTAAGCAGGAATATAAGCGTGAATCTTTTGCCATGTTTGCCGCGATGCTGGAAACGCTGAAGTACGAAGTGATCAGCACGCTGAGCAAAGTCCAGGTGCGCATGCCGGAAGAGGTTGAAGCGATGGAGCAACAGCGTCGTGAAGAGGCCGAGCGTCTGGCGCAACAGCAGCATCTGAGCCACGCCAGCGAAGAAATTCTGGCAGCGGAATCTCTTGCGCAGCAGGGCGGTGAGCGCAAAGTGGGGCGTAACGATCCTTGTCCGTGCGGTTCAGGTAAAAAATACAAACAGTGTCACGGTCGTCTGGCCTGATAAGCGGTTAACGAAAAGGAGCCACTGGCTCCTTTTTTTTACTTTTCCGCTGACCATTCGGCCCCCTGAGCGGTTAACAACCTGCTTAACATGTTTTAGAATCAGCCCTCATTCACCCACTCTTCGGGATATTTTCATGAAGCACCTGCAGGTTGCAGTCGGCATCATTCGTAATGCCAGTAAACAAATTTTCCTTGCCCAGCGTGCGGCCTCTTCCTATATGGCCAATAAATGGGAATTTCCCGGCGGCAAAATTGAAGCCGGTGAGAGCGCAGAGGAAGGGCTGGTGCGCGAACTGGCCGAAGAAACCGGGATTGAAGTGACGCAGGCGCGGGCAATTGGCACGAAAGATCACACTTACGATGACCTGCGCGTGACGCTGCACTTTTTTCTGGTGGAAAGCTGGAAAGGAGAACCCTGGGGCAAAGAAGGGCAACCACAGCGTTGGGTCGATCAACAGGCGCTGATCGCCGATGAGTTTCCGGCGGCGAATCATGAGCTGATCGCACGTCTGGTGGCGGGCGAACTTTAACAGAGTGGGGCAGTAAAGCCCCACGTCTCACTCAGCGCTCTTCCTCACTCCAGTTGTCGCTGTCGTTTAAATCATCACTGCTGGGAATACGCTTCTCTTCCGCCGCCCATTCGCCCAGATCGATCAACTGACAGCGTTTACTGCAAAATGGCCGCCACGGACTGAGTTCATCCCAAATCACCGTTTTACCGCACTGTGGACATTCCACCGTCATTATCTCTTCCTGCATGTTCACCTCTAACAACAGGCCAGTTGGAAATTCAGGCGCGCAGGCACTTCGCCGCGCTCACTGTCCAATGGCATAAAACGAATCGCAAAACGGCTTTTATGGCCTGAAACCTGAGGATACAGCGCATCCTCCATTTCCAGCTGCAGCCGCAGTAAATCAGCGCCTTCAGCATTATCCTGGTAAAACCCATTCAAACTGGTTTGTAAACGGTAGGTACCTGACTGGCGAATCAAATCCAGCAACATCGCCAGCGTACTGTGCAGCGGGATAAGCGTTTCCATCCAGCGCGTCACCTGCGCGTCGCGCGTCGTCTGGGGCAGGTGCAGCCAGATGTGCAGGCCGGGTAAATCAAAGCTACAGCATCCGCCGGGAATGCTGAGTCGCTGGCGCACCAGGGCAATCAGACGATCTTCCCGCAGCTGCTGGCCCATTCGTGGGGCGCTGTTAAGCAAAACAGACTGCGCTTTGAGTTTGTCACGCAATGCATCGACCACGGACATATCGACACCGGGGACATCCGCCCAGGCGCGCAGTTTCGTTTGCTGGCGTTCAAGTTCTTTCAGCAACTCGGTGCGCATGTCGCCGCGCTCGAAGATATCCAGTAATTCGCCAACCAGGCGGAAAAAAGTCAGTGCCGTGGCGGTGTTTTCCAGCGGCATAATGTCATGCAACTGGTCGATCAAAAATTCCACGCGCAGCCAGGTACGCATTTTTTCATTCAGTGGATGTTCAAACAGAACGACTGTACTCATGGGTTAATCCTGTCTCGTTGCCGCAAGCTTTAGATAAAGCTGATGAAGTTTGGCAACCTGGGGTAGCGCCTTTTCAGGTGCGCCACTGTTATCAATAATATCGTCAGCACAGTCAAGGCGCTGTTGGCGCGTGGCCTGTGCTGCAAGAATACGTTTAGCCTGCTCAAGAGAAACATTATCGCGCTGCAGCGTTCGTCTGAGCTGCGTCTCTTCGTCGGTGTCGACCACCAGCACGCGATCGGCCTGGCGCTGCAGCCGGTTTTCGACCAGCAAGGGCACGACCCACAAAACATAAGGTGAGGCCGCCTGAGCTTTAAGCTGTTGCGTCCGGGCATTAATAAGCGGGTGAAGCAGCGCGTTTAACCAGGTTTTCTCATCGGGCGTCGCAAAGATGATTTCTCTTAGCCGTGAACGTTGCAACGTTCCCTGTTCGGTTAATATCGCATCGCCATAGCGTTCGATAATGGCCTGAAGCGCTGGCGTGCCGGGTTCAACGACTTCGCGTGCAATGACATCCGCATCAATGATATCGACACCGGACGCAGCAAAATACCCGGCAATCGTACTTTTACCGCTGCCAATTCCGCCAGTCAGCGCCACGGTGTAGGGGGGATTTCTCACTCGAACTCTCTTAGTCGGTCAGTATCACGCAGGTCAACGCGTCGTTACAGGAAAAAATGCGTGCCGGATCACACTAAAAATCCGCATCTGAATGTAATGGATTGTAGCGTAAATAAAGTGAAATTCGCAGTCTTGTTGCGGCTGGAATGGCGCGTATCATGAGACAGGGAAAACCCTGATGGCGTCATGTACGGCAGTGTATAACCTCTTACCAGGACACGATGTATGCGCATTGAAGAAGATTTGAAACTGGGATTTAAAGACGTACTGATTCGCCCCAAACGCTCCACGCTGAAAAGTCGCTCACAGGTTGAGCTGGATCGCCGCTTCACCTTTAAGCATTCCGGTCTGAGCTGGAGCGGCGTCCCGGTTATCGCCGCCAATATGGATACCGTTGGCACCTTTATGATGGCTGAGGCGCTGGCGGGTTTTCATCTTTTAACGGCCGTCCATAAGCATTACAGCGTGGAAGAGTGGCGGGCCTTTGTTCAGCGCGTGCCGGGTTCAGTACTGAACTATGTCATGGTTTCAACCGGTACCTCGGATGCCGATCTCAATAAACTGATTGCGATCATGGCGATCTCCGATGCGCTGCAATTTATCTGCATCGACGTCGCCAACGGCTACTCTGAACACTTTGTTGATTTCCTGAAGCGTGCCCGTGAAACGTTTCCCGGCAAGACAATCTGCGCGGGTAACGTGGTAACCGGTGAGATGGTGGAAGAGCTCATCCTGTCTGGGGCGGATATCGTCAAAGTGGGCATTGGGCCTGGCTCAGTTTGCACCACGCGAGTCAAAACGGGTGTCGGCTATCCCCAGCTTTCTGCGGTTATTGAATGTGCCGATGCAGCGCACGGTCTGAGCGGTCAGATCGTCAGCGACGGTGGCTGCAGCGTACCCGGCGATATCGCAAAAGCCTTTGGTGGTGGCGCAGACTTCGTCATGTTGGGCGGCATGCTGGCGGCGCATGATGAGTGCGAAGGTCGTATAACAGAAGAAAACGGTGAGCGTTTCATGCTGTTCTACGGCATGAGTTCAGAATCGGCCATGAAGCGTCATGCCGGTAGCGTCGCAGAATACCGCGCGGCCGAAGGCAAAACGGTGAAGCTTCCGTTACGCGGGCCGGTAGAGGAAACCCTCCGCGATATCCTTGGTGGTCTTCGTTCTGCCTGCACCTATGTTGGCGCTGAGCGTCTGAAAGAGTTAACCAAGCGCACCACCTTTATTCGGGTCGCCGAGCAGGAAAACCGAACCTTTAATCGTTAAGGTTGCCTGCTGCGTATGCAGTAAGGGCTATACTGCGCCTTTACTGCATCGCTTCTCCCAGCCCAAACACCGGCAAATACATGGCAATCACCAGCGTGCCAACGATGCCGCCAATCACCACCATCATGACAGGCTCCAACGAGGCGGCAAGGTTATCAGCCCGCATCAGCGTTTGCCCTTCATGCCATTCAGCCAGGCGCGCCAGCATCACATCCAGTGCGCCAGCCTCTTCCCCCACTTGAATCAACTGGCTGCAGAGCGGACTAAATAAGGGATGATTGCTCAGCGCCAGATACAGGGGATTACCCTGCGCAATGTGGTTCTGTAGCAGCCTGATGGCGTCCTGCCACAGTCGCGAGGACAGGGTGACTTTCGCTGCCTCAAGTCCCTGTAGCAGCGTGAGTCCAGCCTGCTGCGTCAACTGGAGAACGCTGTAGATTTGTGTCAGCTGATTGCCCTGCCATAGCCCGCCAACGATCGGAATGTGCATCAAAACGCGCTGTTCGCGCCGCTGCCAGTTTTCAGAACGCCGCCGCCACTGTTGCCACCCTGCGACCAGCAGAATAATCAATCCACTTAGCGGGAATCCCCATGCCTGTAATCGCTCAGAGAGCCCGATCACGGCCGCAGTGAACGCAGGCAAGGGAGCATTGAAGGAAGCATACACGGAAACAAACTCCGGCAAGACGAACAGCAGCATGCCGCAGGTAACGGTCAGTGCGACGGCCAGAATAAACAGCGGATAGCGCAGCGCCTTGATCACCTTGCTCCGCAAATGTTGCTGGCGCGTTTGCTGCTGTGCCAGCTGCTCGCAGCAGACATCCAGCTGGCCCGTCAGCTCACCCACCTCCATGAGCGCCGGGTAAAGCGGGGGAAATATTTGCGGCCACTGTCGTAAGGCGCTGGAAAAAGGTTCGCCCGCTAATATCTGATGTTGTAGAGCCAGCATCAAGGCTCGCCAGGGCGTCTGCGAATGTCCTTCGGCAAGCAGGCTCAGGCTTTGTGAAAGAGGAAGGCCTGCCTTAAGCAGCGTGGCGAGCTGGCGAATCAAGTCAATTTTGTGCTGCCACTTCCAGTCTCTTCGCCGCATCACCTTTCCCCGCGTCCAGCTGACGGGCAGTAAATGACGCTGTGCCAGGTCAGAAAACAACGTCTCGCCGTCAGGCGCAAGATGGTGGCCCGTTTGCAACCTTCCGCTGCCGTCTACCGCATGCCAGCGATACACATAAAGGCTAGTCATTATCCAGTCCGACAACGCGCTGCATTTCTTCCAGGGAGGTATCCCCACGGCTGACGGCTTCAAGACCTGATGCCAGCAGGGTGCGCATGCCCTGCTGTTTTGCCAGACTCAGCAAGCCCTCAAGTGGCATTTCGGCGGCAATGGCGTTTTGTAACTTAGCCGTTATGGGCAGTAATTCAAACAAGGCCAGCCGACCAAAATAACCGGAGAAGCAGTGATCGCAGCCCGGCGCCCGCCAGGTTTGTAACGTTCCGGGCCAAAGTGAGGCGGGAAAGTGGGCAACCGCCTGTGCTGGCTTACGGCAGTGAGGGCACAAACGCCTGACCAGCCGCTGGGCAACGATCAGACGAAGTGCGGAACCCAGCAGATAACCGGGAATGCCCATTTGACGCAAGCGCGTCAGCGTTTCCGCTGTCGAGTTGGTGTGCAGGGTAGAGAGAACCAGATGACCGGTCTGAGCTGCCTTAACGGCAATCTCCGCCGTCTCGCCGTCACGTATTTCACCGACCATCATCACGTCCGGATCCTGACGTAACAGGGCGCGTAACACGCGATTAAAATCAAGGCCATACTTTGGATTAATCTGGGTCTGGTTGATACCGGGGAGAGGGATTTCAACAGGATCTTCCACGCTGCAGACATTCTTATCAGGCTGGTTGATCGCGCTCAGGCCACTGTAAAGCGTGAAGGTTTTGCCACTCCCGGTAGGGCCCGTTACCAAAATCAGCCCTTGTGGCTGCCTGAGCGCGGCGGTCAGAAGGCGTAACTGCGCGGTGGGTAATCCCAGCTTGTCCAGCGACAAGGCCGCGCCCTCACTCTGAAGCAGGCGAACGACGGCTTTTTCGCCGCCCTGAACGGGCAGGGTAGAGAGCCGAAAAGAGGCCGATTTTCCGTCAATGTCACAACTAAACTGTCCGTCCTGAGGCAGGCGCCGTTCGGCAATATCCAGACCGGCCAGAATTTTCAGTCGTGCCAGCAGCGCAGCCGGTTGTGTATCAAACTGCAGGGGGAGAGGATGCAGGACCCCGTCAATCCGCAGGCGAATACGCAGGGTGCTCTGATAAGGTTCGATATGAATATCCGATGCACGACGCAGAGTTGCCTGGCGCAAAAGCTGACTGGCCGTATCAATGGTCGATTCGCCGGGAGCTTTTTCATTGGCCACCAAAGGTTTACGCATCGATTCAAACTGTTCTATCCGGGCACGAGGCCAGCACTCCACCTCTGCCTGACACTGGCTGGCAAACTGTAATGCCTCCATCAGGCCCGCCGGGACGCTTTCAGGAACGGCAAGGCGCAAGTGTGTCGCACTGTGCTCAAGGACAATCGCCCGAAAGCGCTGGCAGATGAGCGCAATCGCATCATCAGACGTGGGCATAGGCACCTCCCCGATCGGCAAAGCGGAACTGCTCCTGACAATTATCACGTAGCGTGGTATTAGCGCTGGTACAGGTGCGCTGCCACTGAATGCTGCCTTCATTGCTGTCCCACACGGGCAGCATTTCAACGCTTAGCCCGTTAAGGCTTTCCTGTCCGGTCAGGGTGATCGTGCCGTTCACGACGGTGACCGCTGAAACATACCGTGATGTTGTGCCTTGCGGAATCCCTCGCAGCCCGGCCTGGCAGGCGTCCGGGCCGCCGCGTTCAATGGCGCAAAGCTCAACCGCCGTTTTAAACGGCACCATCGTTTGCAGCATGTCGGTCAGCGCGGCGCGCTGCAGATAATTTTGGTAGGCGGGCAACCCAATAGCGCTGAGTATTGCCACGATGCCGACCACAATCATTAACTCGACCAGCGTGAATCCACGTTGAGAGATCATTGCATTACCTCCTGAATAAGAAGGTCGCAGTTTAAAAAGCCTGTGATGGCGTTAACAGCAGCAAAAGGAAAGAGTGGAAAAGGGCAGGCAGTAAATACAGCGGGTTACAGCAATACAGCGGTTACGCTGGAAGAAATAGCACAAAACAGGCCGTGCCAAGCGGCACGGCACAAGCTGTTATTTAGCGTCAAAGCGCATAGAAAGATCCAGGGCATGGACATGTTTAGTCAGTGCGCCGACGGAAACATAGTCCACACCGGTCTGAGCAATCTCCCGGATGGTCGTTTCGGTCACGTTGCCTGAGACTTCCAGCAGCGCACGGCCCTCGGTTATCTTCACCGCCTCGCGCATCTCATCCAGCGTGAAGTTGTCCAGCATGACGATGTCGGCCGACGCCGCAAGCGCGTCCTGTAGCTCCTTTAACGACTCAACTTCGACTTCGACCGGTACATCCGGATAGAGCCAGGAGGCTTTTTCCACGGCCTGGCGAATCGAACCACTGGCAATGATATGATTTTCTTTAATCAAAAAGGCATCTGACAGACCCAGACGGTGATTGCTGCCGCCACCGCACAGCACCGCATATTTCAAAGCTGTGCGCAGCCCTGGTAGGGTTTTGCGTGTATCCAGAAGCTGAGTCTGTGTGCCTTCCAGCAGCGCAACATAGCGACTGACTTCGGTGGCAACGCCAGACAGCGTTTGCACAAAGTTCAGGGCGGTGCGTTCGGCGGTGAGCAACAGGCGGGCAGGGCCCTCGATTTCAAACAGCAGTTGATCCGGCGTAAGCGTTTGGCCATCTTCCACGTGCCATGTCAGCGCGGTATAGGCACCCAACTGGTTGAAGACTTCCTCTACCCAGCGTTTACCACAAAAAACACCGGCTTCGCGGGTAATCACCCGGGCGTGGGCGCGACTTTCGGCGGGCAACAGTTGGGCGGTAATATCCCGTTCGCTGTCTACCTCACCGCCAAGATCTTCCTGTAATGCGCGTGCGACCGTTTCAGGAATATCATTTTCAATACGTTCAAGCAGCGCACTCCGGCGACTGTCAGGATCATAGCGACGCACAGACATAGCGTTCAGCTCCAGCAAAAGACAGATAACAGTGGGATTACCATATCCTGGATAACAAAGCGGTGCCAGCCCCGAGGGGATTTTTGTTTAGTATACTTAACAAACGGGCGAGAGTGAGGAGGGCGCGGCGCATTTTGGCGCAATAATGCCTTAGAATTCATGCTATTCTCAATTCGACTTCGCGATGAGAAATCAGTATGAAATTAGAACATGGATGGCTGACCGGTGTGCGCCAGGTACCGTCACCCCACTGTAATGAACGGCCGCACAACGAGGCGCCCTCTCTTCTGGTCATTCATAATATCAGCCTGCCGCCTGGCGTATATGGCGGGCCGTGGATCGATAAACTGTTCACGGGCACACTGCCCTCAGACGCGCATCCCTACTTTGCTGATATCGCGCATTTGCGCGTTGCAGCCCACTGCTTAATTCGTCGTGATGGCGAGATTGTGCAATATGTTCCTTTTGATCAACGCGCCTGGCATGCAGGCATATCGCAGTTTGAAGGGCGGGAAAACTGCAACGACTTTTCCATCGGTATCGAGCTGGAAGGAACGGACGTTGAGCCCTATACCGAAGCGCAATACCACGCGCTGCATCAGGTCACGCAAATTTTGTTACAGCACTATCCGATAACGCCTGCTCGCATTACCGGACACAGCGACATTGCACCGGGACGTAAAACCGATCCCGGACCGGCGTTTAACTGGCAATATTATCTGCAGCGGTTACCGCAACAAAAATCGTGATTCATCTGGAGTAACTATGACGTTATTTACCTTGTTACTGGTTTTAGGTTGGGAGCGGCTGTTTAAGCTGGGAGAGCACTGGCAACTGGATCATCGGCTTGAACCTGTTTTTCGTCGCCGTCGGCAGGTTTCCCTCATGCGTACTCTGTTGATGTTGTTGGTCGTGATGGCATTGACCGCGCTGGTGGTGTGGAGCCTGAAAGGGATTCTGTTTGGGATCCCGCAGCTTGTGTTCTGGATTGTGGTGGGATTACTGTGCATCGGTGCCGGTGTGGTGCGTCAGCATTATCATGCCTATCTGCAGGCGGCGAGTCGGGATGAGGCGGCCGCGCATCAGGCGATGGCGGCAGAACTGACCTTGATCCACGGCGTGCCGGTTGAATGCAGCGAACGCGAATTTTTACGCGAGTTACAAAACGCCCTTATCTGGATTAACTTTCGTTTCTATCTGGCGCCAATGTTCTGGTTTGTGGTGGGCGGCGCATGGGGGCCAGTTTTACTGGTCGGCTACGCCTTTTTACGGGCCTGGCAAAGCTGGTTGGCAAAACACGGTACGCCAATGGCGCGCGCGCAATCAGGCGTGGACACGCTTTTGCATCTGGTTGACTGGATCCCGGTCCGCCTGGCGGGCGTTGCCTATGCGCTGCTGGGGCATGGTGAAAAAGCGTTGCCTGCCTGGTTTGCATCATTAACCGACAGGCATCGCTCTCAATACCATGTGCTGACGACGCTGGCACAGTTTTCGCTGGCCCGCGATCCTCATACCGATAAGGTTGCTACGCCACGTGTTGCGGTGGCGCTGGCAAAACGCATTTCACTGGTATTAGTGGTGGTCGTGGCGCTCTTGACCATTTACGGGACGCTGGTGTAATCCGCAGGTGGCACGCCAAAATCCGGTGTGCCATCTTCACGCCAGTAAAAATATTTCAGGCGCGTGTGGCGGTTGCCATCCCACAGTGGATCCCCTTCAATTTCCGTATAGTTGCGCGCATGGTAGACCAGCAGATCCCGCCCCGCTTCATCCTGGGTAAAACAGCTGTGCCCAGGGCCGTACTGGCGGTTCTCCCAACTGGTTGAGAATACCGGCCGCGCTGACTTCTGCCAGGCCAGTGCATTAAGCGGATCGGCATCACGCGGAATCGACAGCAGGCCCATACAATAATTCTCATCCGTTGCGCTGGCGGAATAGGTAATAAAAAGCCGGTCGCCATGCACTATCGCCGCCGCCCCTTCATTAACACTAAAGCCTGCGCACTCCCATTCATATTCCGGACGGCTCAGCATGACCGGTTTACCTTTAAGCGTCCATGGGTTGCGCAGCTCCGCAAGATAGAGGTTGGAATTGCCCGGAATGCCGGGATCTTTCTGCGCCCATAAATACCAGTTTTTACCCTGATGAACGAAGTGAGTGGCGTCCAGCGAGAAGCTGTCGATATGGCTCAAAACCTGGCGTACAGGCTGCCAGCGGCCGCTGAGCGGATCCTCACCCTCGCAAACCAGCGCATACATGCGGTGCTGAAACAACCCGTCTTTGATGTCACGCGAGGGCGCTGCGGCAAAATAGATGACCCATTGACTGTCAATGTGATGCAGCTCCGGCGCCCAAATCAGCTCGCTGAAGGGACCGATATCGGGCTTGTGCCAGATCACCACCGGCTCCGCGTGGCGTAAGTCCATTAGCGTACTGGCGCGTCGGATTTCCAGACGATCGTATTCCGGCACAGAGGCAATAAAGTAGTAGTGCTCTCTGTGGCGCAGGATAAAAGGATCGGCACGCCGTTCGATAAAGGGGTTCGGCCAGTGTTCACTCATTTCAGTGCTCCTGTCTGGATCTCGCTCAGCGGCTGGTTGCTGCCCGACTGTGCCGCGATGCGACGCAGGGCAAGATCGCGTTGGATGGTTTGCATTAAGGTACGATCCACTTTCATCAGTCGTACTACGCCCGCGGTGATCAAATAGCCGATGCCAGGAATAACGGTAAACAGCAGCACGATGCCGTTAATCGCCTGGGCGGATTGCTGCTTAGCTCCCGCATCGTAACCGTAAGCGGAGAGCAGGAACCCCACCATCGCCCCTGCTACCGCTAACCCGACCTTGAGAAAGAACAGGTTGCCTGAAAAGCTGATACCCGTGATGCGCTTGCCAGTTTTCCATTCACCGTAGTCATCCACGTCTGCCATCAGGGACCAGTGCAGGGGGGAAGGAATTTGATGCAGGATATTCAGCAGGAAGTAAGCGATAACGATTGCTACGGTGGCATGAGGATCAAGCCCGTAGAAGCCGCAGGAGAACAGGGCCAGGACAATATTGGTCCAGAAAAAGACTTTCAGCTTGCACCAGCGATCGGTCAGCACTTTGGCCAGCGTACTGCCCAGCATCATGCCCACCACGCCAAGGCTGATAAACAGCGTCGCAAAGTGCGGCGTTTGGCCCATTACCCAGGTCACGTAATACATGGTCGCCGCCATACGAATAAACCCCGGACACACGTTGCAGAGCGTGAGCAGCAGAATGCGCACCCATTGGTCATTCTTCCAGACATCGCGCAAATCGTGTTTCAGGTCATCATTTGTCGGCACGGCAGGATGAATACGTTCACGGACGTTTGCGAAACAGAACAGGAACATCGCCAGGCCGACCAGGGCCAGTACGCCCATCGCCATTTGGTAGCCGCGCGCTTTATTGTCGCCGCCAAACCACTCTGCCATGGGCAGTAAAGACAGCGAGAGAATCAGCGTGGCAATCCCCACCATCACAAAACGGTACGACTGACAGGATACACGCTCGCCAGGATCGTTAGTGATCACGCCACCCAGCGAGCAGTAGGGGATATTGATCGCGGTGTAGGTCAGGGACATGAAAAAATAGGTCACAAACGCCCAGATAACTTTGCTGTGATAGCTCCAGTCAGGCGTGGTAAACATCAGCACACTGAATATAACGTAGGGCACCGATACCCACAGCAGCCAGGGGCGAAAGCGCCCCCAGCGGCTTTGGGTTCTGTCGGCAATCGCGCCCATTATCGGATCGGTAATGGCATCCAGAATCCGGACGGAGAGTAACAGCACACCGACCAGCGCCGGGGCTAAGCCAAATACGTCGGTATAGAAATAGCTGAGAAATAACATGACGGCACCGCCAATCATGTTGCAGCCGGCATCACCCATGCCGTAACCCAGCTTTTCTCTGAACGAGAGGGTTTTACCTGTCATTAATGTTTCCTGCAGAACAATTAAACAGAAAAGAAGTATTAATGTTTAATCAGCAGGATGAGCGGCAATAAATCGTTGCGATGATGGACAAAACAGCCATGCGAGAAGAAGTGTGAACCGCGTCGGGTCTGGTGACGGCCCACCCGCTGAAAAATGGCGGCGGGTGGGCAGGGGGATCAGGCTTTTTGCGTCTTATTTTTGACGAAATAGCCAATAGCAAGAACGATCAGCCAGACAGGAATCAACCAGACGGAGATGGCCATCCCCGGCGTCATGGCCATCAGAACCAGAATGCCGGCCAGGAACACCAGGCAAATCCAGTTACCCAGCGGGTAGAGAACGGCCTTGAATCGGGTGGTTACGCCTTGCTGATTTTTCTTTTTACGGAATTTCAGGTGCGCCAGGCTAATCATCGCCCAGTTGATGACCAGGGCAGAAACGACCAGCGACATCAACAGGCCAAACGCTTCAGCCGGCATAAGAAAGTTGAGCAGTACACACAATGCCGTGGCAACGGCCGACACCAGAATACTCATCACGGGCACACCGCGACGGTCCACGTTCAGCAGCGCTTTAGGTGCATTGCCCTGCTGCGCCAGACCAAACAGCATACGGCTGTTACAGTAAACGCAGCTGTTATAGACCGACAGCGCCGCAGTCAGAATGACGACGTTCAGCGCGTTAGCCACCATCGCATCGCCCAGCTCGTGGAAAATAAACACAAACGGGCTGGTTTCTGCGGTTACGCGCGTCCACGGCATTAAAGAAAGCAGTACCGCCAGCGAACCGATATAAAAGATCAGAATACGCCACAGCACCTGATTAGTGGCTTTAGGAATCGTGGTTTCAGGATTGTCCGCTTCGGCAGCCGTAATCCCTACCAGCTCCAGTCCGCCGAACGAAAACATAATAATGGCCATGACCATCACCAGTCCGCCCAGGCCGTTGGGCATAAAGCCGCCTTGCTCCCACAGGTTGCGCACGGTGGCCTGTGGACCGCCGGTACCGCTAAACAGCAGCCAGCCGCCGAACAGGATCATGGCAATAACCGCAATCACCTTAATAATGGCGAACCAGAACTCCATCTCACCAAACACTTTTACATTGGTCAGGTTAACGGCGTTGATCAGCACAAAGAAGATGGCGGCTGAGGCCCAGGTAGGAAAATCAGGCCACCAGAACTGGATATACTTGCCCACCGCGCTCAGCTCGGCCATCGCCACCAGCACATACAGGACCCAGTAGTTCCAGCCGGAGGCAAAACCGGCGAAGTTGCCCCAGTATTTGTAAGCGAAATGGCTGAAGCTGCCGGCGACCGGCTCCTCGACGACCATTTCGCCGAGTTGGCGCATGATGAGAAAAGCGATAAATCCGGCAATGGCATAGCCTAAAATAACGGCCGGGCCAGCGGATTTGATAACCGACGCACTGCCCAGAAACAGGCCGGTTCCCACTGCACCACCCAGGGCAATCAACTGAATATGGCGGTTTTTTAAACCGCGCTTCAGCGATTCGCCGTGCTGTTGTTCCATACACACCTCATGATGTTGTTATTCTTCGCCGCAGGATGCTCTGACTGTAAAGAATTAAATACACGTAAGACTGATATTTTTAGGGAATCTGACTTGCGTAATGCCGCCAGCTGTAACCTGCCGACCAGAATAGTGATAAGCGCAGGGCTTTGCACCTGCTTTCGCTTTACCTGTTACGAGTTGGCTGAAAAAGAAGCAGCGGAAAAAGGGGGATGTTGACGAGGTGGGTAAAAAACGAACCTAAACGCAGCGAAAGGAAAGCGCAGCGAGCTAAATCGGTTTAACTGGGAGCTTTGTGTAATTTTAGGTAAACCCGAAAAAATTTAACATTGAGTTAACACCCTGTTTTCCACTTTTCAACTCAACAGTTAATGCAAAAGCACAGCCTTACGTCACCTTAATGTCACCGATGCCGTATAGACACAAGGTGAATACTTTGTTACTTTACGGGCTCCTTTTTTGAATTGGTATTACCAATTTACTTTATCAGACAGGCACACTAAGAAGGGAAGATGGCTTACATTAAGATTCGTCAACCCAAACTCTCCGATGCCATTGAGCAGCAACTTGAATCCCTGATTATGGAAGGGACGCTGCAGCCGGGAGAGAAGTTGCTCCCCGAGCGCGAACTCGCCAAACAATTCGATGTTTCACGTCCGTCTCTCCGTGAGGCAATCCAGCGTTTAGAAGCGAAAGGATTGTTACTACGCCGTCAGGGCGGCGGAACATTTGTACAGAAACATCTCTGGCAGAGCGTGAGCGATCCTCTCGTTGGGCTTCTTGCCGAGCATCCGGAATCGCAGTTTGACCTGTTGGAAACGCGCCACGCGTTAGAAGGCATCGCCGCTTACTATGCCGCGCTGCGCGGTACAGAAGAGGATTTACAGCGGATTCGCGACTGCCATCTTCATATTCAGCAGGCGCAGGACAGCGGCGATCTCGACGCTGAAGCAGACGCAGTAATGAAGTATCAGATCGCTGTCACAGAAGCAGCCCATAATGTCGTGCTTTTGCATTTGCTACGATCAATGGGACCTATGCTGGAACAGAACGTTCGACAGAATTTTGAATTGCTCTACTCGCGCCGGGAAATGCTGGCGAAAGTGAGCGGTCACCGCGCCAGAATTTTCGAGGCGATTGTGGCTCGTGAGCCGGAACAAGCACGCGAGGCTTCACACCGTCACCTGGCGTTCATTGAGGAAATCTTGCTGGACAGAAGTCGGGAGCAGAGCCGTCGAGAACGCTCCCTGCGTCGTTTACAGCAACGTAAGGAATAACGTGCGGCAAAGATCGTGCGAACATGTGCGACGAGCCTGTCTCCCTGACGTTAACAGGCTCCCGATTTTTCAACGTATTAGACACAGATAAGGAATACCCCCATGTCAGAACGTTTACACAATGACGTGGATCCGATTGAAACTCGTGACTGGCTACAGGCGATCGAATCGGTCATCCGTGAAGAAGGTGTTGAACGTGCACAGTATCTGATTGATCAGGTGCTGAGTGCAGCCCGCAAAGGCGGTGTGAAAGTTGCTGGCGGTGCTGCCGCAATCAGTAACTACATCAACTCTATTGCCGTTGAAGATGAACCGGATTATCCGGGCAACACCTCACTTGAACGTCGTATCCGTTCCGCCATTCGCTGGAACGCCATCATGTCGGTGCTGCGCGCATCGAAGAAAGATCTGGAACTTGGCGGCCACATGTCCTCCTTCCAGTCTTCTGCCACCATCTATGAAGTGTGTTTTAACCACTTCTTCCGCGCGCGCAGTGAAAAAGACGGCGGCGATCTGGTGTACTTCCAGGGCCACATTTCTCCGGGTATCTATGCCCGTGCTTTCCTGGAAGGTCGTCTGACTGAAGAGCAGATGAATAACTTCCGTCAGGAAGTGGATGGCAAAGGCCTGTCCTCTTATCCGCATCCAAAACTGATGCCGGAATTCTGGCAGTTCCCGACCGTCTCCATGGGTCTGGGCCCACTCAATGCCATCTACCAGGCTAAATTCCTGAAATATCTGGAACACCGTGGTCTGAAAGATACCTCCGGTCAGACCGTTTACGCTTTCCTGGGCGACGGCGAGATGGATGAGCCAGAATCCAAAGGTGCGATCACCATCGCCACCCGTGAAAAACTGGATAACCTGGTTTTCATCATCAACTGTAACCTGCAGCGTCTGGATGGACCGGTCACCGGTAACGGTAAGATCATCAACGAGCTGGAAGGCATTTTTGCCGGTGCTGGCTGGGAAGTGATCAAGGTTATCTGGGGCGGTCGTTGGGATGAACTGCTGCGTAATGACACCAGCGGTAAACTGATCCAACTGATGAACGAAACCGTTGACGGCGACTACCAGACGTTTAAGTCACGTGATGGTGCCTATGTGCGTGAGCACTTCTTCGGCAAATATCCGGAAACCGCTGCCCTGGTGAAAGACTGGTCAGATGATGAAATCTGGGCACTGAACCGTGGTGGTCACGATCCGAAGAAGATCTATGCGGCACTGAAAAAAGCGCAGGACACCAAAGGCAAGCCTGTTCTGATCCTGGCGCATACCATTAAAGGTTATGGTATGGGCGACACCGCCGAAGGTAAGAACATCGCGCACCAGGTGAAGAAGATGAACATGGATGGCGTTCGCTACATCCGCGATCGCTTCAACGTGCCGGTCGAAGACGACAAGATCGAATCTCTGCCTTACATCACCTTCGATAAAGGCTCTGAAGAGTACAACTACCTGCACGGCCAGCGTGAGAAGTTAGGCGGTTACCTGCCATCACGTCAGCCGAAGTTCACTGAAAAGCTGGAAATGCCAGCGCTGGAAGAGTTCAGTGCGCTGCTGGAAGAGCAGAACAAAGAAATCTCGACCACCATCGCGTTCGTGCGTGCACTGAATGTGATGCTGAAGAACAAATCGATCAAAGATCGCCTGGTGCCTATCCTTGCGGATGAAGCCCGTACTTTCGGTATGGAAGGCCTGTTCCGTCAGATTGGTATCTACAGCCCGAACGGTCAGCAGTACACACCGCAGGACCGTGAGCAGGTGGCTTACTATAAAGAAGACGAGAAAGGTCAGATTCTGCAGGAAGGGATTAACGAGCTGGGCGCAGGATCATCCTGGCTGGCGGCGGCAACCTCTTACAGCACCAACAACCTGCCGATGATTCCGTTCTACATCTATTATTCGATGTTCGGATTCCAGCGTATTGGCGATCTGATGTGGCTGGCGGGCGACCAACAGGCGCGTGGCTTCCTGGTCGGCGGTACATCAGGCCGTACCACCCTGAACGGCGAAGGTTTGCAACATGAAGATGGCCACAGCCATATTCAGTCACTGACGATCCCTAACTGTATCTCCTACGATCCGTCGTATGCCTACGAAGTGGCAGTCATCATGCATGACGGTCTGGTTCGCATGTACGGCGAAGCGCAGGAAAATATTTATTACTACATCACCACGCTGAACGAAAACTACCACATGCCAGCGATGCCGAAAGGTGCCGAGGAAGGTATCCGTAAAGGTATCTACAAGCTGGAAACCGTTGAGGGTAGCAAAGGTAAAGTTCAGCTCTTGGGTTCAGGCTCTATCCTGCGTCACGTGCGTGAAGCTGCCCAGATTCTGGCGACCGATTACGGCATTGGTTCAGACGTTTACAGCGTCACCTCGTTCACCGAGCTGGCCCGCGATGGTCAGGACTGTGAGCGCTGGAACATGCTGCATCCAACGGAAGCCCCACGCGTGCCTTACATCGCTCAGGTGATGAACGAAGCGCCAGCCGTGGCCTCCACCGACTACATGAAGCTGTTCGCTGAGCAGGTTCGCAGCTATGTGCCTTCAAGCGATTACCGCGTGCTGGGTACGGATGGCTTTGGCCGCTCTGACAGTCGTGAAAATCTGCGTCACCACTTTGAAGTGGATGCATCTTACGTTGTGGTTGCCGCGCTGGGTGAACTGGCTAAACGTGGCGAAATCGATAAGAAAGTCGTGGCGGATGCGATCGTGAAGTTCAAGATCGATGCCGATAAAGTTAACCCGCGTCTGGCTTAAGAGGTAACAGAGTAATGGCTATTGAAATCAAGGTACCAGATATCGGGTCAGACGAAGTTGAAGTCACCGAAATTCTGGTCAAGGTTGGCGACAAGGTGGAAGCCGAGCAGTCGCTGATCACCGTGGAAGGCGATAAAGCCTCTATGGAAGTTCCCTCGCCGCAGGCTGGCGTGGTGAAAGAGATCAAAATCGCAACCGGTGACAAAGTGGAAACCGGTTCGCTGATCATGATGTTTGATGCTGAAGGCGCTGCGGAAGCAGCCCCTGCCGCCGCCGAAGAGAAGAAAGCGGACGCGGCGCCTGCGCCAGCCGCTGCTGCGGCCACTGCCAGCAAAGAAGTTGCTGTGCCGGATATCGGCGGTGACGAAGTTGAAGTCACTGAGATTCTGGTTAAGGTTGGCGATAAAGTCGAAGCCGAGCAGTCACTTATTGTCGTCGAAGGTGACAAAGCGTCAATGGAAGTTCCGGCTCCGTTCGCGGGTGTGGTCAAAGAGATCACCATTGCGACCGGCGACAAAGTCAGCACCGGTTCAGCCATCATGGTCTTTGAAGCAGAAGGTGCAGCACCGGCCTCTGATGCGAAGCCAGACGTGAAAGAAGAAGCGGCATCGGCACCTGCCGCGGCTGCGGGCGCAAAAGACGTTAACGTTCCGGATATCGGGGGAGACGAAGTTGAAGTCACCGAGATCCTCGTTAAGGTTGGCGACAAGGTGGAAGCCGAGCAGTCACTGATCGTTGTTGAAGGCGACAAAGCCTCTATGGAAGTGCCAGCACCGTTTGCGGGTATCGTCAAAGAGCTGAAAGTCGCGACGGGCGATAAAGTCAGCACCGGCTCACTGATTATGGTCTTCGAAGTTGAAGGTGCTGCTCCGGCTGCCCCTGCGGCTGCGAAACAGGAAGCCGCACCGGCGCCTGCTGCCAAATCTGAAGCGAAAGCCGCAGCAGCACCTGCCGCCGCTAAAACAGAGAGCAAAGGTGAGTTCGCAGAGAACGACGCTTACGTTCACGCTACCCCGGTCATTCGTCGTCTGGCGCGTGAATTTGGCGTTAACCTGGCCAAAGTTAAAGGCACAGGTCGTAAAGGCCGTATTCTGAAAGAAGACGTTCAGGCTTACGTTAAAGATGCCGTGAAACGCGCAGAAGCCGCGCCAGCCGCCGCCAGCGGTGGCGGCCTGCCGGGCATGCTGCCATGGCCAAAAGTTGACTTCAGTAAGTTTGGTGAAGTTGAAGAAGTGGAGCTGGGCCGTATCCAGAAAATCTCGGGTGCGAACCTGAGCCGTAACTGGGTCATGATCCCACACGTTACGCACTTCGACAAAACCGATATTACCGAGCTTGAAGCTTTCCGTAAGCAACAGAACGCCGAAGCGGAGAAGCGTAAGCTGGACGTGAAATACACGCCAGTAGTCTTCATTATGAAAGCGGTGGCGGCGGCGCTTGAGCAGATGCCACGCTTTAACAGCTCACTGTCTGAAGATGCGCAGAAGCTGACGTTGAAAAAGTACATCAACATCGGTGTGGCGGTGGATACGCCAAATGGCCTGGTGGTTCCGGTCTTTAAAGACGTGAACAAGAAGGGCATTACAGAACTGTCTCGTGAACTGATGGCGATCTCTAAAAAGGCGCGCGATGGCAAACTAACCGCAGGCGACATGCAGGGCGGCTGTTTCACCATCTCCAGCCTTGGCGGCCTGGGCACCACCCACTTTGCGCCGATTGTTAACGCGCCAGAAGTGGCCATCCTTGGTGTGTCAAAGTCAGCGATGGAGCCAGTGTGGAACGGTAAAGAGTTTGCACCACGTCTGATGATGCCAATCTCTCTGTCCTTCGATCACCGCGTTATCGACGGTGCAGATGGCGCACGTTTCATTACCATTATTGGCAATATGCTGTCAGACATTCGTCGTCTGGTTATGTAAAAAGCGCAAAAGGCCGGCAAATGCCGGCCTTTTTGTAACATTCAGGGCACCGCGGTTGGCAGTTTATTAACAATTCTGTAAACTCTTGCGGTGAACATGTCCCGGTGGAATAAGGACATCATGAGCCTATTCCATTAGGCATAATTGGCGCAGTCAGCTTGCGTACCTGCCACGCAAACCCGTCAACGGTAGGGTGGTAGCAACATACGCAATATGGCCAGTTAACTAGCCTAATGGGATAGGCTCAGCGTCTGACCCGCCGGAAATCCAATAAGAGGTCATGATGAGTACAGAGATTAAAACTCAGGTCGTGGTACTTGGGGCAGGTCCTGCAGGTTACTCTGCAGCTTTTCGTTGCGCTGACTTAGGTCTGGAAACCGTACTGGTTGAGCGCTACAGCACCCTCGGCGGTGTCTGTCTTAACGTAGGCTGTATCCCGTCTAAAGCGCTACTGCACGTTGCCAAAGTGATTGAAGAAGCGAAAGCGCTGGAAGAACACGGCATTGTGTTTGGTCAGCCGCAAACGGATATCAACAAAATCCGCAGCTGGAAAGAGAAGGTGATTAACCAGCTGACTGGCGGTCTGTCAGGCATGGCAAAAGGTCGTAAAGTCAAGGTTGTTAACGGCCTGGGCAAATTTACCGGTGCGAATACGCTGGTGGTTGAAGGTGAAGGTGGTGCAACCACCATTAACTTCGACAACGCCATTATCGCTGCGGGCTCACGCCCAATCGAGCTGCCGTTCATTCCTCATGAAGATCCTCGCGTGTGGGATTCAACCGATGCGCTGGAACTGAAAGAAGTGCCTAAACGTCTGCTGGTCATGGGCGGCGGTATTATCGGTCTGGAAATGGCGACGGTTTACCATGCGCTGGGTTCAGAGATCGACGTGGTTGAAATGTTCGACCAGGTTATCCCGGCTGCCGATAAAGACGTGGTGAAAGTCTTCACCAAACGTATCAGCAAGAAATTCAACCTGATGCTGGAAACTAAGGTGACCGCCGTTGAAGCAAAAGACGACGGTATCTATGTTTCAATGGAAGGTAAAAAAGCGCCAGGCGAAGCCCAGCGTTATGATGCGGTTCTGGTGGCAATTGGTCGCGTGCCAAACGGTAAGGGCATGGATGCAGATAAAGCCGGCGTTGAGGTTGACGACCGTGGCTTTATCCGCGTTGACAAACAAATGCGCACCAACGTGCCGCACATCTACGCTATCGGCGATATCGTCGGACAGCCGATGCTGGCGCATAAAGGCGTGCATGAAGGCCACGTTGCGGCAGAAGTCATTTCAGGTCTGAAGCACTACTTCGATCCGAAAGTGATTCCGTCCATTGCCTATACTGAACCAGAAGTTGCCTGGGTAGGTCTGACCGAGAAAGAAGCGAAAGAGAAAGGCATCAGCTACGAAACTGCCACATTCCCGTGGGCAGCATCCGGCCGTGCTATTGCTTCTGACTGCGCAGACGGTATCACCAAACTGATTTTCGACAAAGAAACCCATCGCGTTATCGGTGGCGCCATCGTTGGTACTAACGGCGGTGAGCTGCTGGGCGAAATTGGTCTGGCCATTGAAATGGGCTGTGATGCAGAAGACATCGCATTGACCATCCATGCGCACCCGACCCTGCATGAGTCAGTAGGCCTGGCCGCTGAAATCTTTGAAGGCAGCATCACCGATCTGCCTAACGCGAAAGCGAAAAAGAAATAAGTTTCAGAACTGAAATAGCGGCCCCTTATGGGGCCGTTTTTTTATGGCTTAGTTTCATTCGGATAATGAAAGAAATAAAGGAAAGGGTGCCTGCGCTAACACGTTTACACGGGCAAAAATGGCGTAGTCAATCCCGCCATTAACGCATTTTTTACTGTCTGGTTTCGTTATTCAAGACAAATGAAAGTTCAGTACTCATTATTCTGAGGCGAAGTTCACATAATGAACGTCAATTTGATAAACGTAATCCTAAGAGCATTGACCCGCTGAAAACAAGCGAGCCTTATTTCGACTTGATGGTGGCACCTCTCTTGATTTTATCGTGCGAGGGGTTAGCGCTTGCAGTGTTGAGGTATCAGTGTTTCCCCCCGCTCGCACGCGTTAAAATTATTGTGAGCGGTTCCTGTCTCTTTCCACCTCAGGTTCTCACGTCAGGCAGAATGATTCAGGTACCCAACCGCAGTCTGCGCATGTAATATTTCAGTGTCTCTTTATATTTTATTGGATTATTTAGTGAACCATTAATAAGATCGTCAGAGGTTAATGCGTCCTGGTCAAAAGGTTTTATATTTATTTTTTGGCGCCTTTTTAATTTTTAAAGCGAGGTCACGTTGTTATTCAATTTTTATGATTGCCTGCTTCGTTATTATTAAGGCGTAGCCAGTCAATAAAATGCCGCAACGGCGCAGAGACATAACGCCTGCCAGGATAATACAGCCAGAAGCCATCTGCATGTTGGGTAAAGCCACTGAGCAGTTCAACGAGTGCGCCGCGCTGCAGATGGGCGCTGACCACGGCTTCCTGTAAGAAGGCGATCCCTGCCCCTGAAAGGGCGGCCTGCAAAATCCGCTCGTTGTTATCCAGCACCAGCGGGCCACTGACCGCGACCTCCTGCCTTTGCCCCGCGTGCCAGAATTCCCAGCGATAGCGTCGGCCACTGGGGAAGCGGCGTTCGATGCAGGGAAATGCAAGCAGTTCATCCGGCGTTTGTGGTGCGCCATGACGTTCGATTAAGGCCGGGCTTGCGACAACCAGAGTGCGCATTGCCGGGCCAAAGGGCAGGGCAATCATATCCTGTGCCAGCACATCGCCATAGCGAATGCCTGCATCAAAACCCGCTTCCAGAATATCGACCAGCGCATCATTACTGTCAATTTCCAGCGTGATTTCCGGATAGCGCTGGATAAACGGCAGAATCAAGCTTTCAAAGAACAGTGTTTCAGCAGAACGCGGCATATTGAGTTTCAGCTTGCCGTGTGGACGCGCCCGCCAGTCATTAAGTTCATCCACGGCCTGAGAGAGTTCGACCAGCGCGGGTTGAATACGCTGGAGAAAATGCGCGCCCGCTTCGGTCAGGGAAACGTTGCGAGTGGTGCGGTTAAGCAGCCTCACGCCGAGCCGCTGCTCGAAATGGCGCATAGCATGGCTGAGTGCCGAGGGCGTGACGTTACGCGCCTGCGCGGCTTTGCGAAAGCTACGATGGTGCGCAATCGCACAAAACATTTCCAGTTCCTGAAGCGTTGCCCGGGATAGCGTCATTGATGAATTTTTCTCACTGAATTAGAAAATTAAGCACAATTGTTGTTGCGATTGATGAGGATTATAACAATAACATCGCAATAATGAGGAAGATGTCATGCAACAACGTCAATTAGGTAATCAGGGTTTACAGGTATCGGCACTCGGGCTGGGCTGCATGGGCATGACCTTCGCCTATGGCAACACGGATGAGTCACAGGCATTAAATACGCTCTCCCGCGCATTTGAACTGGGCATTAATTTTCTGGATACCGCTGAGATCTACGGGCCCTTCACAAACGAAGCGCTGATTGCAAAAGCCCTTAAAGGCCGCCGTGATAGCGTGACCGTTGCGACGAAATTTGGTTTTAGCATTAGCGGTGCCGGTCAGGGCTGGGAGAACATGACCGGTGTGAACAGTCAGCCACAGCATATTCGCGAGGCAGTAGAAGGATCTTTGACGCGTCTCGGCACCGATCATATTGACCTGCTTTATCAACATCGTTTCGATCCCGCGGTGCCGATCGAAGACGTGGTGGGCACGATGGCAGATTTAATTAATGAGGGAAAAGTGCGCTACCTCGGCCTGTCGGAAGTGTCTGCCGCCACGCTGCGCCGTGCCTGTGCCGTACATCCGATTTCGGCCTTACAAAGCGAGTACTCACTTTGGACTCGCGATCCCGAGCAGGGCATTCTTGCTACCTGCCGCGAACTTAACGTCGGTTTCGTGCCATACAGCCCTCTGGGCCGCGGTTTTCTGACCGGTAAGCTGGCAGCGGTGACCGACCTTGATCCGCATGATTTCCGCCGTGGCTTGCCGCGTTTCCAGCAGCAGTCACAGCAACATAACCAAAAGTTAGTGGATCAACTGATGGAGATGGCGCGGGGTTATGGTATTTCTGCGGCTCAACTGGCACTGGCGTGGGTTTTAGCGAAGGGTGAGGATATCGTGCCTATTCCGGGAGCAAGCAAAGTCCACCATCTGGAAGAAAACTGTGCCGCCGCGTCAGTTGCGCTGAAAAAGGTCGACATCGACATGCTGGATACTGTGTTTGCCCCGGAAAACATTCGCGGTGAGCGCTACGCCAATGCAGAATACGGTATGATCGACCGCTAAACGTAATCGGGTATGACTGTGTTAGCAGGCGGGGCTTTACGCCCTGCTTTTTTTCCGTTTACACCGGATTAGTTAGCGCATTCTGCTACAGAAAACCCTAATGTTGCTTTTTTGTAAACAGATTAACAAGGCGGTTAAATCCTGCTATGCTGCCCCACGCGGAACCGGGCACCTTACCCTACTCATGGAATGCGTTGTCATCAGGGTGCACCGGAAACCCATACAATGAGAGCGAGGAGAACGTCGTGCTAGAAGAATACCGTAAGCACGTTGCCGAGCGTGCTGCCCAAGGGATCGTACCTAAGCCATTAGATGCTTCCCAAATGGCCGCGCTGGTTGAACTGCTAAAAAATCCACCTGCGGGTGAAGAAGAATTTTTGACCGATTTGTTGGTCAACCGCGTACCACCCGGCGTCGATGAAGCGGCGTATGTTAAAGCAGGTTTCCTGGCTGCTGTCGCCAAAGGCGAAACAACCTCTCCTCTGGTATCTCCTGAAAAAGCTGTTGAACTGCTCGGTACCATGCAGGGCGGCTACAACATCCATCCTCTGATTGAAGCATTAGATGATGCGAAACTCGCACCGATTGCGGCAAAAGCGCTTTCCCACACGTTGCTGATGTTTGACAGCTTTTACGACGTTGAAGAAAAAGCCAAAGCAGGCAATCCACACGCGAAGCAGGTGATGCAGTCGTGGGCGGATGCCGAATGGTATCTGTCACGTCCTGAGCTGGCTGAAAAAATTACCGTTACGGTTTTCAAAGTCACGGGTGAAACCAACACCGATGACCTGTCTCCGGCACCGGATGCCTGGTCACGTCCGGATATCCCACTGCATGCCCTGGCGATGCTGAAAAATGCCCGTGAAGGCATTGAGCCGGATGAGTCAGGCAACATCGGTCCGATCAAACAGATCGAAGCACTGCAGGCTAAAGGTTTCCCGCTGGCCTATGTGGGCGACGTTGTGGGCACAGGTTCATCCCGTAAATCGGCCACCAACTCGGTGCTGTGGTTTATGGGCGATGACATCCCTAACGTGCCGAATAAGAAAGGCGGTGGTGTTGTTCTGGGCGGCAAGATTGCGCCTATCTTCTTCAACACCATGGAAGATGCCGGCGCGCTGCCGATCGAAGTGGATGTGAACGACCTGAATATGGGTGATGTCATTGATATCTATCCGTTTAAAGGCGAAGTGCGCAATCACGAAACCGGCGATCTGCTGGCCAGTTTTGAACTGAAAACCGACGTGCTGATTGATGAAGTGCGTGCCGGTGGCCGTATTCCACTGATCATCGGTCGTGGCCTGACCAGCAAAGCGCGTGAATCCCTGGGGCTGCCTGTCAGCACCGTGTTCCGTATCGCGAAAGACGTGGCGGAAAGCTCACGCGGCTACTCACTGGCGCAGAAAATGGTTGGCCGCGCCTGTGGCGTGGACGGCGTCCGTCCGGGTGCCTATTGCGAACCGAAAATGACCTCGGTGGGCTCGCAGGATACCACCGGTCCTATGACCCGCGACGAGCTGAAAGACCTGGCATGTCTGGGCTTCTCTGCCGATCTGGTGATGCAGTCATTCTGTCACACGGCGGCTTATCCTAAGCCAGTCGATGTGAACACGCACCACACGCTGCCAGACTTCATCATGAACCGTGGCGGCGTTTCCCTGCGTCCGGGTGATGGCGTGATTCACTCCTGGCTGAACCGTATGCTGCTGCCGGATACCGTCGGCACCGGTGGCGATTCCCACACCCGCTTCCCAATCGGTATTTCCTTCCCGGCAGGTTCGGGTCTGGTTGCCTTTGCGGCAGCGACCGGCGTTATGCCACTGGATATGCCGGAATCGGTACTGGTACGTTTCAAAGGTAAAATGCAGCCCGGCATTACGCTGCGCGATCTGGTTCACGCCATTCCGCTGTATGCGATTAAGCAGGGCCTGTTAACCGTTGAGAAGAAAGGTAAGAAGAACATCTTCTCCGGTCGCATCCTTGAAATTGAAGGTCTGCCCGATCTGAAAGTGGAGCAGGCGTTCGAACTGACCGATGCCTCTGCTGAGCGTTCTGCTGCAGGCTGTACCATCAAGCTGGATCAGGCGCCGATCAAAGAGTATCTGACATCTAACATTGTCCTGCTGAAATGGATGATCTCAGAAGGCTACGGCGATCGTCGTACGCTTGAGCGCCGTATCGAAGGCATGGAGAAATGGCTGGCGGATCCACAGCTGCTCGAAGCCGACGCCGATGCAGAATATGCTGCGGTGATTGACATCGATCTGGCGGAGATCAAAGAGCCGATTCTGTGCGCGCCAAACGATCCCGACGATGCGCGTCTGCTGTCAGATGTGCAGGGCGAGAAGATTGATGAAGTCTTTATCGGTTCGTGCATGACCAACATCGGTCACTTCCGCGCGGCAGGTAAGTTGCTGGACAGCCACAAAGGCCAACTGCCAACCCGTTTATGGGTCGCACCACCGACCAAAATGGATGCGGCACAGCTGACGGAAGAAGGCTACTACAGCGTGTTCGGTAAGAGCGGTGCGCGTATCGAGATCCCGGGTTGTTCACTGTGCATGGGTAACCAGGCACGTGTCGCCGATGGCGCAACGGTCGTTTCGACCTCAACCCGTAACTTCCCGAACCGTTTGGGTACAGGGGCTAACGTCTACCTGGCTTCTGCGGAGCTGGCGGCGGTCTCATCACTGTTAGGTAAGCTGCCAACGCCAGATGAGTATCAGCAGTTTATGGCGCAGGTGGATAAAACGGCTAGCGATACCTATCGCTATCTCAACTTTGACCAGTTGAGCCAGTACACTGAAAAAGCGGATGGCGTGATTTTCCAGACCGCCGTCTGATTGCTGACCGTTGGTCCATTTAAGAGGGACGCTCTGGCGTTCCTCTTTTTTTATGCCTGAAAAGTGTCCTGAAGGAAGCCGGATGTGTGCGCTAAGCAGGTGCATGGTAATGAAAATAGCGGTATAACAGCGCGAGTGACTGATAAAGAGATAAGATCATGGAGTATGAATTTCTACGTGACATCACGGGCAAAGTGAAAGTTCGTATGTCGATGGGACATGAAGCACTGGGCCACTGGTTTAATGAAGAGGTCGAGCACGATGCCAGCGTGCTGGATGAGGTAGAAGCGGAAGCCCATAAATTAAAAGGAAGTGAACGTCAGTGGCAACGTATCGGGCGGGAATACACGCTGTGGATGGATGACGAAGAGGTGATTGTCCGCGCGAATACGCTGAATTTTGAAGGCGATGAAATGGAAGAGGGCATGAATTATTACGACGAAGAAAGCTTGTGCTTCTGCGGTATGGAGGATTTTCTGGCGGTCATTGCTGCCTGGCGGCGCTTCATGCAAAACAGATAATACCGGTGAGTATTGCAGGCCCTGTGGTTCCCCTCCGTATTGATTGATTATGCTCAACTAACCGCGCGCTATTCTGCGATTCATGCCGCAATTTTCCTCTTAATGATTTAATATCATCATGGTGATTATAATTAATCATAATGGTGATAATATGGATATTAAAGCAACAGTTGAAAAAATCCCGGGCGGTATGATGGTTGTCCCGCTGGTTTTAGGGGCCATCGTGAATACGCTCGCGCCCGAAGCCTTACAGGTGGGCGGCTTTACCACCGCGCTTTTTAAAGAAGGTGCACCTGCTCTGATTGGGGCATTTTTGTTTTGTATGGGCGCAGGGATATATATCAAAGCGGCACCCAAAGCCTTGTTGATAGGCGGTGGCGTCACGGCAAGCAAGTTTCTTGTTGCTGTGGCCGTGGGCTTTGCTGTGGATACCTTTTTTGGCGCGGAGGGGCTGTGGGGACTGACGTCGGTCGCCGTCATTTCGGCCATGAGCAATACGAATGGCGGCCTTTATGCTGCGCTCGCGGGGGAGTTTGGCCAGGACAATGAAGTCGGCGCGACCCCCGTGATCTCCCTTAACGATGGTCCGGTACTCACCATGATTGCCCTGGGCGCGGCAGGGATGGCAAATATTCCTGTCATGTCGGTGGTGGTGGTGATCGTCCCCATGCTGCTGGGCATGTTGCTCGGTAATCTCGATCCAAAAATGCGCGATTTTTTGTCTCAGGGCGGCCCGATACTGATTCCCTTCTTTGCCTTTGCGTTGGGTGCCAGCATTGATTTTGCCATGCTGCTCAAAGGCGGGCTGGCTGGCATTGTTCTGGGGGGCTTAACCACGCTCGTCGGCGGCTTCTTTAATATAAAAGTCGATCGCTTGTTAGGTGGCAGCGGAATTGCCGGCGCGGCGGCATCCAGCACGGCGGGCAATGCTGTCGCCACGCCTGTTGCTATTGCTCACGCCGATCCCGCCCTGGCAGACGTCGTTGCGTCGGCCACGCCGCTGGTCGCGACGTCGGTCATTGTTACCGCAATTTTAACGCCCATGCTGACCTCATGGGTGGCAAAGAGTAATCAGCAGCGATCGCTGTCATCCACGGAGAAGTTATGATGAAAATGCTTGTCATCGCCGACGATTTTACGGGCGCAAACGATACCGGTGTCCAGTTGGCCAAAAAGGGCGCACGCACCGAAGTGATGCTGACGCCACAGCAGAAACCCTCGCGGCGGACTGACGTACTCGTCATCAACACGGATAGCCGGGCGCTTAGCGCAGAGCAGGCGAGCATTGCCGTTACTCAGGCGCTTTCTGCCTGGCTGGGCACGACGCAAAATAACGTACTGATTTATAAAAAAATCGACTCGACCTTGCGGGGGAACCCCGGGGCAGAGATTGCCGCGGCTATGGCGGCAAGTGGTGCCACGCTGGCGATCGTTGCCGCGGCCATACCTTCGGCAGGCCGCATCACGCGCCAGGGTGAGTGCCTGGTGCACCAGCGTCCGTTGCTGGAGACAGAGTTTGCCAGCGATCCTCGCACCCCGATTATTTCGTCGCGAATCAGTACGCTTATCGGCTTACAGACTCGTCTGCCGGTGAGTGAAATGTCGCTGGACGTGGTAAGAGGCGGTGAGCTACGTGCCCGGCTTGAAAGTCTGGCCCGGCAGGGAGGGGGCATCGTGGTCATGGATGCCGAAAATGATAACGATCTGACGCTAATTGCCCAGGCCGCCCTGGCCATGACCCAGCCCCCTTTATTGGTCGGTGCGGCGGGGCTGGCGAATGCACTTCCGGCTGAAAGTTACATGACTATGCATCAAACTCTGCCCGTATTGGTGGTGGCAGGCTCAATGAGTGAAATGACCCGACGTCAGGTTGAGCAGGCGCAGCGCTCAGGACGCGTTGACGTTGTCAGAATAGCGGTACAAACCCTTCTGGGGCCTAAAGATGAGTGCGAACATATCGTGGCCCAGGCGTGCGAGATTCTGATGCAGAACAGGCACTGTGTTCTTCAGACCAGCAGCAGCGTTGACGATCGTAATCAGATTGATGCTCTGACCGCGCACTACGAACTGAGTCGAGAAGCCTTAGGTGAAAAGCTGAGTCAGCGGCTGGGAGAAATCACGTTGGCGATTCTCGATCGTGCTCGTACCGGCGGCCTGTTTCTCACCGGTGGGGACATCGCTATTGCGGTGGCTAACGCATTGGGCGCTGAAGGTTATCGTATTCAGAGCGAAGTCGCTCCCTGTATCCCCTGCGGCACCTTCGTGAACAGTGAAATTGATGACCTGCCGGTTATTACCAAGGCGGGGGGATTTGGCACAGACAGTACGCTATGCGAAGCCCTGCACTACATAGAAGAGTTGTATCTCCAACCCTAAGCCCGGGCCTGTACATCGGCGACGTTGCAGTCGATGTGCAGGTTAAAATCGATTTCAGAGAGCACAAGGTAGGGCTGATTTGTATTAAGAGCACGGGGCACAGGGCAATATTTAACGCCGCGCGCGATGTTCTGTTTTATTAAAATATAACCTTTCACCAAAAAGATGAGGAGATGACAGGCGGTTTTGACATGAGTGATAACATTTAATTGGTTAATAATGCGATGGCGCTAAGTCAAATTAACGTTGCACTTTATTCCTTCAACGCAATGTTGTAAGCATTTTCATTCTCATCTCTTTTAAAAGCCTTTGATTTTAATCTTTTTTATTTCGGTGGGTTAATTCACGCTCCGCTGAAGCTGCATAGTGATAGATAAGCATCTCTGCGATTTTTTGAAGTGGCTTAAAATTAAAAAGGTAACGCAGTGGAAATTTCAGCAACTGCGTTAATAATCAACTGGACATTAATGCGTTTATATTGGCGTCACTCATTTTTGGGTGCGTTAACAGGCTTTTCATTAAATTTACATGCCTGATTATTAATGTTTTTGCCATTAGTCTCAGTTAATTAATGGAATTTATTTATTTTTTTCCACTCGCGGAGAAATTATGCTCAGCAACACATCTATCAGAACACGACTCTATATTGCATTTGGCGCGATTACGCTGGTCATGATTGTCGTTTGTGGCCTGTTTTATGCTGGTTTTGGCCGGGTAACACAAGCCAGCCAGCTTAATATTCATACTTATCAGGTTGTTGAAGGATTAAACAAGGCCACCGAAAACCTGCTTAATATGGAGACGGGCGTGCGTGGTTTTGCGCTCAACGGCAAACCGCAGATGCTGGTCCCGTTTAATGAAGGAAAACAGGCATTCAGTCGATATATAGAGAGTACGCATCAGCTGACCCAGGATAATCCGGAACAGCAGAAACGTTTAGTTGATTTGGAAAACAGACAAAAGGCCTGGCTGGAAACCTATGCCCAAAAGGTGATCGATGCGCGCGAACGCCTGAATCAGGGCTCGCTGGATCAGCAGCGCTTTTTTGAGCTCTTTGCCTCGGGTGAAGGGAAAGTTCAAATGGATGCGATGCGTTCTGTCATTGAGTCAATGATTGCCACTGAAAAATCGTTGCTGCAGGCCCGTGCAGACGAGTTAATCACTGAGCGTACAAAGACCAGAATGACGTTAACAGGCGGGCTGGTGCTTTCGACAGCCATCTCATTGGTGCTGGGACTGCTTATTTCCCGTAGCATTTCCCGTCCTCTGACGCTGGCGGTGAATACGGCTGATACCATCGCCCGGGGCGACCTGACCTCCGTGATTACCGTGGATCGAAAGGATGAGACCGGCAAGCTGCTTGCGGCGCTGGCCAATATGCAAAATCATCTGCGGACACTGGTTTCTCAGATCAAAGACTCCGCTGCGTCGGTTGAACTGGCAGCCAGCGAAATCGCACAGGGAAATACAGAGCTCTCTTCCCGCACGGAGGAGCAGGCTGCCGCGTTGCAGCAGACGGCAGCCAGTATGGAGCAGATTACCGCTACCGTGCGCAACAACACTTCCGTCGCAGAATCCACCGCCTCTTCGGCTCGCGAGACGGAATCGCTGACCCGCGCCAGTGAAAAAGCCGTCAATGAAATGAGTCAGACCATGCACAGCATTTCGGTGAGTGCGGCCAAGGTCAAAGAGATTACGGCGGTCATTCAGAGCATCGCGTTTCAGACGAACATTCTGGCGCTGAATGCCGCCGTTGAAGCAGCAAGAGCAGGTGAACATGGTCGCGGTTTTGCCGTGGTGGCGAGCGAAGTCCGGACGCTGGCTCAACGCAGCGCCTCGTCGTCACGAGAAATCGGCACCCTGATTGAAGAAGCCGTCAGTGGCGTCGAGAAAGGCGTAAAAGCGGCAGATAATACGGCACACAGTATTCTTAAAGCCGCGAGCGAGGTCGCCTCGCTGGCACAATATATGGATGGGCTGGCTCTGGCATCGGTAGAACAAATGCAGGGCGTTTCGCAGGTCAGCGTGGCTGTGACCCAAATGGACAGCGTAACGCAGAGCAACGCGGCGTTGGTCGAACAGTCCGCTTCTGCATCTCAGTCGTTAACGGAACAGGCAAGGAGCCTGAGAGTATTAACGGCCGCGTTTCAGATCTGATGCCCATCGGCCAGCCAGGGTAAATCATGCCTGGCTGGCTGTGCCGGATGGCTTAACGGGTCAGAAAGTTTTCCAGTTCGTGACCTTTATTGCCCGCTTTATCAAATTGCGCCGCGTAGTAATCGCAATTATGTTTCTTATGGCGTGAAAGCGCCGCCATTTTCCGGATTTCCTTTATCCCTTTTCCTTTCAGCCCACAGGCCAGCCGCTCAAGTGCACGGGCGTTTTCAAACTGATCGAACGCGCGGGGATAGATCAGTTGGGGAACGCCATTCTTGAGTAACTGCGCGGTGGTGCCAATACCGCCATGATGAATGGCAAATAAGCACGTTTCGACAAGGGCAATATTCAGTTGAGGTACGGTCATCACGTCATCGTTCACCGACAAGGCGGTTGCTGTTGGCGTAACAAGTACGCATTTTAACCCCTCAGCTTTTAAGTCCTGCAATATCTGGCTAACGGACTTTTTCTCAGCCAGTGCCCAACTGGTAAAAAACACCACCGTTCGGGAGTCAATAAAGGCGGTAATCTGTTCGTCATCCGTTGATGCACGGCTTTTATTAAGCATAAAACCAGCGTAAAACCCGTTACGCGCTTTTTTCTGATAGAACCAGGGTTCATATAACACGATCGAACGCTGTCCACCGCTCACCCAGTCAGCATAAATATTTCGACAGGCGGGCAGGTGATTGTCGCGGCGTAATTTGTCCAGCGTATCCTGAAGTGCGGGTGACACCAGTGCGCGTTGAAATAAGGCCAGTTTCCAGTTCAGATTCACTCGCAGGCCTTTTTCCAGCGCGTTAATCACGCGCCCGGGCTGCAATTTTAAATTTGAATTGGTCAGGCTGATTGCATATTTCTTAATCTGGTATTTGTCACTTACCGCTTTTGCAGCGAAGCACCATAAAGAATGAATGATAATGCAGTCATCATCCACAAGGGCGCTCATGGCATTGAACATGGCTTCCTGCTGTTCCGCCATATAGTGTGAGATACGTTTCAGAGAGTGCTTTTTTTCCCACAGCGAACGGTCCTGTACCGCGTTGACGTACGTTTCTTTATCGCCCACCGCAACAAAGGAAAGTCCGCGAGAAACGGCTTCTGACCTGAAGTAATCGTTAGCGAGCAAATAAACATCGTGATTTTTTTCTTTCAGAAGCGATCCAATTTCAATACAGGGAAAGACATCGCCAGCTGAGCCGAGTGCGCCAATGATCACTTTCATTTCAGACACCAATCTGGTTAAAAATGGTGTTAAAGGCGGCAGCCGTACGCTCCCGGCTAACTTTTCCTTCCAGATCTAAAAAGTGTCCCGCATCTCTGATCTGATAAAAGCAGGTTTTGTCCGACTCGCCGCAAATCTCTTCAATGTTTTTCTGCGGCGTATGAATATCCAGATCGCCATTGATAAAGTGAAACTGACATGCCGAATTATCGATAATACTTTTGTAGTCATGATTGCGAATATTAGCGATTTGCTCAAGGTGGAAGCGCCCCTGGCGGTACTCAATTTCATCCAGCGTGGTGAGGTGTCTGAAATTGCAGAATTTCATTTTGTTCGGCAAATAGGCGCCGACTTCTTCGTTCATCAAATGCGCAAGATCGACAAATTTTTTCTCTTTTGAGTACAGATTTGCCTGTTTAACGTAGGTGCGCATTCGATCGTTAAATTCGAAAGAGTAAGACGCAATAATGGCGTGTTCCAGGCCATCTTCGCCGTTATTTAACAGCTTCAGCGTCGATGCGCCGCCCCACGAAGCAGAGGCAATAATGTTAGGCTTATAGATTGAAATAATTTCCCGAATGATCGCCACTTCATCATCCAGCGTAACGATATTACAGTCCTGCTCATTGTAGGGTTTCGATTTGCCGGAAAAAGGCAGATCGAACGTAATCACATCTGATTTATCCGCCAGAAACCGCTTCCAGTTCCGAAAGGAAGACGAGGTCGCCAGCGCGCCATTTATCAGGATGGTCCTGTTACGTGTGGGCACGCTGCATTTCACTAATTCCACATAAACGTTAAGTTTGTTTATGTTTATAACAGAGTATGCGTGACTCATATCACTCTCCTTACCAACGATTACCCGCGAAAAGTAAATTTTTTTAATGTATATCACAGGGTGATGTGATCATTAAGTTATTTTTATGTTTTATTGATTTTTTTAATAGGGTTCTTTTTATGTCTATGATAGTTAAGGTTTTTAATGAGGTTTTAGATGACTAGCCTTAAATGGCTTACTTTTAATCAAAAATTAAGTTTATGTTTTCTTGCGATATAATGTGATCTTCCTCATGGAAAAAGCATTGGTTAGCGTGGCGTAAAGCGATGCAGTTTGTTAGGTCATATCATTTTAATTAAAGAAATTCATGTTAACTAAATTAATGATTTTGACGGATCTGGATTGGTTTTTTAGTGTTTAGTACTGAATATTTGAATTAATACCTGTGTTGTAGCGGAAAAGAGACAAGAACGGCCGGAGGAGGGCAGCGATGACAGCGCTGAGCAGGAGAAAGTGAGACGCGGGGTTCTGCGCGTATTACAAGAAAAGTGCTCGCGGCAACCAGGCGATAAAGCCACCAGAAGAGGCAAATTAACCGGACGGCGGCCATCCTGGTTTGCAGCGCATAATAAGTCCTGTTCTGGTTGAAACCGGAAGAGGCATGGATGATGACGAAGGAGAAAATGGCCCCCAACGCAGGGGGCAGGGCAGCGGTAGGGTGACTAGTACGTTTTTAATCCCACTGACGGAATATTTCTGCCGTAGTAAATCTCACGCATTTCCTTCCACAGCAGGTCGGTAATACGTTTATGCTCCTGAGGCGTCAGATCTTCAGGGCGGGTATTGAAAAGATAGTGTTTTAAATCAAACTCTTTTAATAACATCTTGGTGTGAAAGATGTTTTCCTGGTAAACGTTAACATCCACCATGTCGTACATGCCCTTCATGTCTTCAGACATAAAGTTCTGAATAGAATTTATTTCATGGTCGATAAAATGTTTCACGCCGTTCACATCACGCGTGAAGCCGCGCACGCGATAATCCACCGTGACGATGTCTGACTCCAGCTGATGAATCAGATAATTAAGCGCCTTAAGAGGGGAGATCACGCCACAGGTCGATACTTCGATGTCGGCACGGAAGGTGCAAAGGCCGCCTTCTGGGTGGCTCTCTGGATAGGTATGTACACAGATATGACTCTTATCAAGGTGCGCAACGACGGAGTTGGGCAGCGGACCCGGATGTTCTGACGTATCAATATCTTTGGGATCGATGGGTTCCTCACTGACCAGAATGGTCACGCTGGCACCCTGTGGCTCATAATCCTGACGGGCAATATTCAGGACATTTGCGCCAATGATGGAACAGGTTTCGGTCAGAATTTCTGTCAGGCGATTGGCATTATATTGCTCATCGATATAAGCAATATACCCATCACGTTCAGCTTCAGTATTTGCATAGCAAATATCGTAGATACAAAAACTCAGGCTTTTGGTCAGGTTATTGAAGCCATGTAGTTTTAGCTTTTGCAATTTTATTCACCCCCTTATAAATGCCCAGTCAGCGCGGGTCTTCCAGTGCATTCAACAGATATTGTGGCAGGGCAAAGCTGCCAGTATGAATCGCCGGTGTATAGTAACGGCAGCGCAAGCCAGAGGCTTCGAAACGCGCCTGTAACAGGGCCGCGTCGGGCTGGCGCAAAGCAGGATTGTCGCTGGCCCAGGCAAACGTCATGATCCCGCCATAGTAGGTCGGGATAGCCGCCTGATAAAAGCTGACATCCTGGAAGTAGTGGCTGAGTTTACGATGGCTGTTCACTGCCTCATCCTGCTGCAGGAAGCAGACGCCGTTTTGTGCAACGAAAATACCGTTCTCATTCAGGGCTTTTTTACAGCCTGCATAGAATTCAGAGGTAAACAGGCTTTCGCCCGGACCGATGGGATCGGTACAGTCTGAGATAATAACGTCAAACTTTTCAGTGGTGTGATTGACGAAATTCACGCCGTCATCGATAACCAGATTGAGACGCGGATCGTCGTAAGCGCCGGCACTGTGATTGGGCAAATACTGACGGCAAAAGGTGACCACGCCAGCATCAATCTCGACCATTGTGATTTTTTGGATATCAGCGTGGCGGGACACTTCGCGCAACATGGCACCGTCGCCGCCGCCGATGATCAGCACGCTTTTTGCCGAGCCGTGAGCCAGCAACGGCACGTGCGTCATCATCTCGTGATAGATAAACTCATCACGTTCGGTTGTTTGCACCACGCCATCCAGCGCCATGACGCGACCCATGGCCGCGTTTTCAAAGATGATTAAATCCTGGTGGGCCGTTTTATCCCGATAAAGCTGTTTATCGACGGTAAAATACTGGCCAAAGCCGGCATGAAGTGTTTCATACCACATCTCATTTTGGGCCATGATGAAGCTCTCCTTTCGTGACATCACCCCGAAAATCGGCGGGACATCATAGCTAACTATGATAGTCCTTGCACGGGCAAATGTCTGGTGGGAGAGCGGGCTGGCGCGCTACTTTACATAAGCAAGCAGGCTGAGAGAATCCCGGGCCAACGACTTACATTTTTGGTCATTAGCAATGGCGATGCCGCTTAAATCACGATAGCTGGCTTCGCCGAGGGCTTTCATGTTGTAGTTGTTGTAATTGCTTAAGTCCCAGCGGTTCTGCTGAGCAAAAAACACCAACGCCTTACGAATCTGCGCATCGGGCAAATCCTGGTAGCCACAATCATTTTTTAAATAAACGAATACGGCAGTGAGATCGGCAAGATCTTCTGCTTCGGATTCGCTCAGGGCAAAGCTGGTGGAGGAGAAGCCGAAGAGTCCCGCCAGCAGCAGGATCTTGATGCTTTTCTTCATAGTTATTCTCATCAGATAATTGTCTTAAGACGTTAGCACAGTTATGTAAAGATTTTCGATCAATTTACGCTTTTCGGGGCATTCTGTCCGGCTATGCTTGACCTTGCCATAAGGGCAGGGTTTAGGCTTCAGGTAATTTCGTTACAAGGATGCTGATTATGCAACGTCGCCACTTTTTGAAACTCAGCGCGGCACTGGGCGCGGCGGGTGCGCTGCCGCTCTGGAGTCGCTCGCTCATGGCCGCTACCCGACCGCCGCTTCCTATCCCCGCGCTGCTGGAGGCGGATGCGAATGGACTGTACAGCCTGACGGCGATGGAGGGCACGACGCAGTGGCAGGGGAAAGCCGTACCCACCTGGGGCTACAATGGCAGCCTGCTGGGCCCGGCGATTCGCCTGAAGCGCGGTACGACAGCCACCATCAACATTCATAACCGGCTTAAAGAAGCGACGACGCTTCACTGGCACGGGCTGGACATTCCCGGTGAGGTAGACGGCGGCCCACAGGGCGTCATTGCGCCGGGGGCGATGCGTCAGGTGACCTTTACCCCGGATCAGCCTGCGGCAACCTGCTGGTACCATCCGCATCTACACGGCAAAACCGGCCATCAGGTCGCTCAGGGCCTGGCGGGGTTAATTTTGCTGGAGGATCAGCCGTCAGGTACGCTCCGGCTGCCCAGCCAGTGGGGCACCGACGATGTACCGCTTATCTTTCAGGATAAGCAGCTGAGTCAGTCTGGCGAGCATATCGATTATCAACTTGACGTGATGCGCGCGGCGGTGGGCTGGTTTGGCGACATGATGCTGACGAATGGCGTGCAGTATCCGCAGCACGCCGTGCCGCGTGGCTGGCTACGTCTGCGCCTGCTTAACGGCTGCAATGCCCGTTCGCTGCATATCGCGGCCAGCGACAAACGTCCCCTGTATGTTATCGCCAGCGACGGTGGGCTGCTGTCGGAGCCGGTGAAAGTGGATTCACTTCCGCTGCTCCCCGGTGAGCGTTTTGAGATCATGGTCGATACCTCTGACGGCAACGCCTTTGATATCGTTACGCTGCCGGTCACGCAAATGGGCATGACGCTGGCACCTTTCGATCGCCCCCTGCCGCTGGTGAATATCTTGCCGCTGCGGATCATGGCCAGTGCAACTTTACCCGACCAGCTCGCCACGCTGCCAGCTGTGCCAAAAACAGAAGGCCTGACAGCGCGCTGGCTGCAGCTCAGTATGGATCCCCAGTTGGATCAGCAAGGTATGCAGGCGTTAATGGCGCGTTACGGTGAGAAAGCCATGGGCAAAGGAGGGCAGCACGCTATGCCAATGGGCAACGACGCGAGCGAGATGAAACATGACAGCGGCGCAGAGACGATGGATCACCAAAATATGGACCATGGCGCAATGTCCACTGCCGCGTATGATTTCCATAACGGCAATAAAATTAACGGTCTGGCATTTGATATGACGCGTCCCGCCTTCAATGTGAAACAGGGCGCCGTGGAAAAATGGACCATTTCCGGCGAAGGCGACAGCATGCTGCATCCTTTTCATATTCACGGTACGCAGTTCCGTATTCTTTCAGAAAACGGCAAACCGCCCGCCGCCCATCGTCAGGGATGGAAAGACATGGTGAATGTCGACGGCTGGCGCAGTGAAGTACTGGTGCGTTTCAATCACGCCGCCGCCGCCGATCATGCTTATATGGCCCACTGCCATTTGCTGGAGCATGAAGATACCGGGATGATGCTGGGCTTCACCGTGACCTGATCAGGCTTGTTCAAGGGCCAGTCGGATGTCTTCTACCAGATCTCCGGCATGTTCGATGCCGATCGATAAGCGTATCGTCGCGTCGGTAATACCGATGCGCTCACGGACTGCATCCGGCACGCCAGAATGCGTGGTTGTGCCGGGATGGCTGGCAAGTGACTCGGTGCCGCCCAGGCTAACGGCCTGCTTAAACAACGCAAGCGCATTGAGAAAGCGAAACGCAGCAGGTTGTCCGCCCACGATATCAAAAGAGAAGGTCGAGCCGGCGCCGCTGCACTGCTCGCGATACGTTTTGCCTGCGGGGCTTTCTGCATCCAGATAGGGCAACCAGTGCAACGCTGCTACCTTAGGATGCGGCTGCAGAAAGGCGGCAACGGCTTCGGCATTGCGAAAGGCTTTTTCCATGCGCAGCGACAGCGTTTCCAGCGAACGGCTAATCATCCAGCTTGAGTGCGGATCCAGTTGCGTACCGATAGCGCTTCGCAGGGCGCGAATTTGCGTCATCAGCGTTTTCTTACCCATCACCGCGCCAGCGATCAGGTCAGAGTGCCCGCCGACATATTTCGTCAGAGAATACAGCGATAAGTCCGCCCCCAGCGTCAGCGGCTGTTGAAAAATCGGGCCCAGCAAGGTGTTATCACAGGCGATGACCGGACGCGAACCCTGATGCCGATCGATCTCGTCGGCGATGCGCCCCATCAGCGCAATATTCACCAGGCTGTTGGTGGGATTCGCCGGGGTTTCCACCAGAATCATCGCGACGCGCCCCTGCGCCATCGCACGATGAGCCGCATCACGCACTTTTGCTTCATCGTGTCCGTCGCTGAAGCCGACCGCCTGAATGTCCAGATTGTGCAGTGTCTTACTCAGCAACGTTTCCGTGCCGCCATACAGCGGCTGCGAATGCAGAATGACTTCTCCCGGTCGTGCAAAGGTTAACAGCGTTGTCGAGATAGCCGCCATACCGGAAGCAAACAGGGCACAGCTTTCCGCCTGTTCGTAAATGGCCAGGCGATCTTCTACGATCTCGCTGTTGGGATGATTAAAGCGGGAATAAACCAGTCCGCCGCTTTTGCCTTCCGGAGGCTGACGACGTCCTGAAACATAGTCGAAAAAATCGCGGCCTTCTTCTGCGCTGTCAAAAACAAAGGTAGAGGTAAGAAACACGGGCGGCTTCACGGCACCTTCCGACAGGCGAGGATCGTAGCCATAATTCAGCATCTGAGTTTCAGGATGCAGTTGACGATCGCCAACGTGCGTTTTCTTACTTGAGGGTGAAGTCATTGAGATCTCCCAATAAGGTCGTTAACTGCATAACGATATGTTGATAAAATCCTATCATGCAGCAATTAATGCTGTTAAATGCTGTGTTGTTCTAAGGTAATGCTGAGTGTGCAACTGCCAGACGACAGGTGAAGATTTTTACTACACGTAAACGTTTGCTTTTTCCGCGCGGCATCAGTACGCCTTTCTACTATGATAGACTGCGTGGCTTTGTGAGCTACCGGGCAAAAGGCAATGAAACATACTGTTGACGTAATGATCCCTGAACAGGCAATCGCCGCGCGCATCGCTGAACTGGGCAAAGAAATCACCGACCATTACCGCGACAGCGGCAGTGATATGGTGCTGGTGGGGCTACTTCGTGGCTCATTTATGTTTATGGCTGATTTATGCCGCGCCATTGACGTTCCGCACGAAGTGGATTTTATGACCGCATCCAGTTACGGCAGCGGTATGTCCACGACCCGGGATGTGAAAATCCTGAAAGACCTGGATGAAGATATTCGCGGCAAAGATGTTTTAATTGTCGAAGACATTATCGACTCCGGTAACACGCTTTCGAAAGTGCGTGAAATCCTGCGCTTGCGTGAGCCAAAATCCCTGGCGATTTGTACGTTGCTGGATAAGCCTGAACGTCGGGAAGTCAACGTCAACGTTGAATACGTCGGCTTTTCTATTCCCGATGAGTTTGTGGTGGGCTTTGGTATTGATTATGCACAACATTATCGCCACCTGCCTTACATCGGCAAAGTGGTGCCGCTCGAAGACTGAATGCCGTTGACCGCACATTCTTCCAAGGCCTGAGCCCGTCGTTTCGTGTAGGCTTGTCGCGCAACAGCGTTACTGGCGCTGAAAATCGCCCTTAACTAACAGATTAGCCATGCCGTGACGATAGCGTTGTTCAAGATTCTCCCGGCTGCTTGCCGTCACATCAAGATTGCGCAGGCAGCCATCCTGGATACCGTAAACCCAGCCATGGAGCGACACTTTGCGTCCACGTTTCCAGGCGGATTGCAGAATCGTGGAATGCCCAAGATTATAAACCTGCTCAACAACGTTGATTTCGCAAAGTTTATCCAGGCGTTTATCCGGCGGGAGTTCCCCCAGTAACACGCTATGCTTGTACCAGAGATCGCGAATGTGCAGCAGCCAGTTATCTATGAGACCCAGCTCCGGGTTATCCATAGCGGCCTGAACACCACCGCAGCCATAGTGGCCGCACACGATGATATGTTCAACTTCTAACACCTCTACCGCGTACTGCACCACAGAAAGGCAGTTGAGGTCGGTATGAATGACCAGGTTGGCGACGTTGCGATGAACAAACAGTTCGCCGGGCTCAAGGCCGGTAAGGCGTTCGGCGGGCACGCGGCTGTCTGAACAGCCAATCCAGAGGAAACGCGGTTTTTGCGCCTGAGCCAGTCGCTCAAAAAAGCCGGGATCTTCTTTGACCAGTAATGTGGACCATTCGCGGTTATTACTGATCAGGGTATCAATATCTGTCATGGCGTTAAGCAACCTGTTACTGCGCATTTGCGTGCGCGTACTATAGGCGAAGGCTTCCTAAATTCAAACGGCATTACAATGCCATACAACAGGGTATGTATTCAGAATGACCTATGCACTGGAACTTTCCCGGCTGACCAAGACCTATCCCGGCGGCGTACAGGCGCTCAAGGGCATCGATCTGAACGTCGAAGCCGGTGATTTTTATGCGCTTTTAGGGCCTAACGGCGCGGGTAAATCGACCACTATCGGCATTATCAGTTCGCTGGTGAATAAGTCTGAGGGCAGCGTCAGGGTTTTTGGCTACGATCTGGAAAAAGACGTAGTGAACGCCAAACGCCAGTTGGGCCTTGTCCCACAGGAGTTTAACTTTAACCCGTTTGAAACGGTCATGCAGATCGTAGTGAATCAGGCCGGTTACTATGGCGTTGAGCGTCGTGAAGCCCTGCAACGTGCGGAAAAGCACCTGAAGCAACTCGACCTGTGGGAAAAACGCAACGAGCGTGCGCGGATGTTGTCCGGTGGCATGAAGCGTCGTTTGATGATCGCCCGCGCCCTGATGCATGCGCCCAAGCTGCTGATTCTGGATGAACCTACCGCCGGGGTCGATATTGAACTGCGCCGCTCGATGTGGGTGTTTTTGAAAGATCTGAACGCGCAGGGCACCACTATCATTCTGACCACTCACTATCTTGAAGAGGCAGAAATGCTGTGCCGCAACATCGGCATTATTCAAAATGGCGAGCTGGTGGAAAACACCTCAATGAAATCTCTGCTGTCAAAGCTGAAATCGGAAACCTTTATCCTGGATCTGGCCCCGCGCAGTCCGCTGCCGTCGCTGGAAGGTTTCCAGTATCGCCTGGTCGATACATCGACGCTGGAGGTCGAAGTCCTACGTGAGCAGGGGCTGAACAGTGTATTTAGCCAGCTCAGCGCTCAGGGCGTGCAGGTACTGAGTATGCGCAACAAAGCGAATCGTCTGGAAGAGCTGTTCGTCGGCCTGACGCAAGGAAAAACAGGAGCTAAAGCATGACACATTTGTACTGGGTGGCGTTAAAGAGCATCTGGGCCAGGGAGGTGAACCGCTTCGCCCGTATCTGGATTCAGACGCTGGTGCCACCCGTTATCACCATGACGCTGTATTTTATTATCTTCGGCAACCTTATTGGTGCGCGTATCGGCGATATGAATGGGTTCAGCTACATGCAGTTTATTGTGCCTGGCCTGATTATGATGTCGGTGATCACCAACGCCTATGCCAACGTGGCTTCCTCGTTTTTTAGCGCCAAGTTTCAGCGCAATATCGAAGAGCTGCTGGTGGCACCGGTGCCGACGCACATCATCATTGCGGGCTATGTCGGTGGCGGTGTGGCACGCGGCGTTTGTGTCGGTGTGCTGGTTACGGCGGTGTCGCTGTTTTTTGTCCCTTTCCATGTTCATTCATGGATGATGGTTGCCGTCACGCTGCTGCTCACTGCCGTGCTGTTTTCGCTGGCCGGCCTGATTAACGCGGTGTTTGCCCGTACCTTTGACGATATCAGCCTGATACCGACCTTTGTACTGACGCCATTAACTTACCTGGGCGGCGTGTTTTATTCGCTGGCGCTGTTACCGCCCGTGTGGCAAGCCATTTCAAAGCTGAACCCGGTGGTGTACATGATAAGCGGCTTCCGCTTTGGTTTCCTCGGCATCCACGATGTTCCGCTGGCGCTGACCTTATCGGTACTGATTGCCTTTATCGTGGTGTTCTATATCGCGGTCTACTTCCTGATTCAGCGCGGGCGCGGATTGCGTACCTGATGCCATGACGGACAAAAAAAGCAGCGATATCGCTGCTTTTTTTATGTGGGCCGGGCTTACGCCAACTGTACCGGCAAGGCTTTCGCCAGGCGCTTCATCTGATTATCCCCTTCAAAGTAGGCCACGTTGGGCTTCCACTGACGGGCTTCTGCATCTTCAACCTGCACATAGGAGCAGATAATCAGGATATCGCCTTCACAGGCACAGCGCGCCGCTGCGCCGTTGACCGAAATGATTTTTGAACCTCGTTCGGCGGCGATAGCATAGGTAGAGAAACGCTGACCGTTGGTCACGTTGTAAATATCGATGGCTTCGTATTGCAGGATGCCAGAAGCATCAAGGAAATCCTGATCGATGGCGCAGGAGCCTTCATAGTTGAGGTCTGCCTGCGTCACCTTCACGCGATGCAATTTGCCTTGTAAAACCGTGCGAATCATAGTCAGAAACCTTGTTATACAGCCAAAAATACGACCTGCAGCCTTTACTGCGTGAGGTCGACCTGTTGATTATCGATCAGCCGTGCGTTCCCCAGCCAGGCCGCCATTAAAACCACGGCACGCTGACTGTCCACCGTCAGAGGGGCTAGCGTTTCTGCATCGCAGATTGCCAGGCCATCCGGCCGCAATCCTTTTTCCTGCAGCGACAGATTCGCGGCATCAATAATATCGTCAATCTGCCGCTCGCCATTAGCCAGTCGGGCGGCCATTTCATTCATTACCTGACTCAAACCGGGGGCCAGCTTGCGTTCATCGTCAGTGAGATAGCCGTTGCGTGAGCTGAGCGCCAGGCCATCTTTGGCACGGACGGTGGGCACACCGACAATCTCAATGTCGAACCCCATATCCGCCACCATTTTACGAATGATGGCTAACTGCTGAAAATCTTTCTCGCCGAAGCAGGCTATATCGGGCTGAACCAGATTAAACAACTTGCTGACGATGGTCGCGACGCCGCGAAAATGGCCGGGACGGCTCGCGCCTTCCAGCAGCGATGACAACACCGGGACCTCTACGAACGTCTGATTGGCCAGCCCCTGGGGATAAACCTCGGCAGGTGAGGGCGCAAACACGACATCGACGCCGTGACGGTTGAGCTTCTCGCAATCCTCCTGGAGCGTACGCGGATAGCGAGCCAAATCGTCAGGACGATCAAACTGCATGGGGTTGACGAAAATGGACACGATAACGATATCACCCCGTTCACGCGCCTCGTCGACCAGCGTTAAATGCCCTTCGTGCAGGTTGCCCATTGTCGGCACCAGCGCGATACGTTTACCTTGCTCGCGCCAGCGACGAACGTCACGTCGCAACATAGGCAGAGTGTCGATGATCAGCACGGCAATTCTCCTGAATTACTGGAAACTGTGTTCAACAGCGGGATAGCTTCCTGCTTCAACTTCAGCAATATAGCGGCGGATGGCCGCCCGGATGTCGCCGGTCTCAGCCAGAAAGTTTTTCGCAAATTTGGGCACGTGCCCGCCGGTGATCCCCAGGGCGTCGTGCATGACCAGTATCTGACCGTCGGTAACGTTACCTGCGCCGATACCAATCACCGGAATCGCCAGCGCCTGGGTCACGCGCTGCGCCAGCGCAACAGGGACACATTCCAGCACCAGCAGCTGAGCCCCCGCCGCTTCGATAGCCAGCGCATCAGCCAGAAGCTGCTCCGCGCCTGCTTCATCGCGCCCCTGTACTTTATAACCGCCAAAAATATTCACAGACTGCGGCGTTAATCCCAGATGGCCACATACCGGCACGGCGCGCTCCGTCAGCATGCGTACGCTGTCTGCCAGCCATGCGCCGCCTTCCAGCTTCACCATATTGGCTCCGTCTCGCATGAGCTGCGCTGCGTTATTAAAGGTTTGCTCTGGCGTGGCATAACTCATGAAGGGCAGGTCAGCCAGTAAGAGCGACTGAGGCGCACCCCGACGCACCGCTGCAGTATGGTAGGCGATATCGCTTACCGTTACAGGCAACGTCGAATCATGGCCCTGTACGGTCATTCCCAGCGAGTCGCCTACCAGTAGCACCTGAATGCCCTCATCGGCAAACAGCCGGGCGAAACTAAACTCGTAGGCGGTCAGGGTCGCGAATTTTTTGCCGCTTTCTTTCCACTGACGCAAATGAGAAATGGTGGTGGGTTTCATGGCGCTCTCAACTCAGAAATTCAGATGGACGCATTTTACTGTATCGCGTTGCTGAGCGGAATCTGTGACGTGTGAATAGATGATCAACTGTGCCAGGGACGGATGCTGGAGCAGTCAAGTCTGGCCAGAAGCGGCTGAAGCGGGCGGCCATCAGGCAGGTGCAGATTGGGCGCAATCGCCAGCAGCGGTACCAGCATAAATGCGCGATTAAGCAGGTCGTAATGCGGCACGATCAGCCGATCGCTGTTGAGGCTGGCTGTACCAAACAGCATGATATCAATATCCAGTGTGCGCGGGCCCCAGCGCTCGGCTTTGCGAACGCGACCATGTTCCCGTTCAATTCGCTGGGTTTGATCCAGGAGCGCCTCGGCAGTGAGCGTGGTTTCAAGCGCTACCGCTGCATTAAGGTAGTCCGGCTGGTCGGGTGGGCCATAGGGCGGCGTGCGGTAAAAGGGGGAGGTAGCTACGCGTTGAGTCTCAGGGAGAGCGTCCAGGGCTGAGAGCGCTGCATCAATCTGATGCAGCGGATCGGCAAGGTTACTGCCTAATGCCAGATAAACCCGGGTCATGAGGCGTTGTTGTTATCACGACGCGGAGCCGTTGAACGGCGACGAGGGCGGCGCGTACGGCTGCGCGGGGCCGGATCGTCTCCCAGGGTATTCAGCATCGTTTTCTGCTGTGGCGGCGCGGCAACCTGGAACTCTCCCCACCACTTACTCAGGCGCAGCAGTTCCGGATTGTTTTCTACCTCCGCTCGCAGCGAGAGCAGGTCGTAAGCAGCACGGAACTTAGGATGCTCCATCAGCTTCCAGGCCCGCTTACCGTGGCGACGAGACATGCGTAGCTGCAACTGCCAGATGTCGCGAATCAACGATGTGATGCGCTTAGGAATGGCTAACGCACGGCAGGCTTCGTCCAGCGTATCGTTCATGGCCAGGGCAAAGGCATCGTAATAGGTCAGGCCACTTTCCTGCGCAATGCGTTCAGCCGCTTCGAGCTGTGGATACCAGAACATCGCGGCGAACAGGAAGGCCGGATTAACCCGCATATCATTTTGAATACGGTTATCCGTGTTCTTCAGCACCTGGGCCAGCATGCGCTCCATGTGGCTGTCGCCGTTCTCGGTAAAGTTACGGGCCAGCGTGGGGAACAGCGGCTGAAATAACTGGTATTCACACAGCTTAAGCCAGGTACTGTAACCATAGCCGGCCTGCAGCAGTTTTAGCGACTCTTCAAACAGACGCGCGGCGGGCACGTCACGAAGTAACGATGCCAGACGGGGAATCGGCTCAGCCGTTTCAGGCGCAATACGCATATTTAATTTGGCAGCGAAACGCGCAACGCGCAGCATGCGCACAGGATCTTCGCGATAACGGGTTTCCGGATCGCCAATCAAGCGAATAATCCCTTGCTGCAGATCGTTCAGACCACCAACATAATCCCGCACCGAAAAATCGGCCACGCTGTAATAGAGGCTGTTGATCGTCAGATCGCGACGCTGAGCATCATCTTCGATGCTGCCGAAAATATTGTCGCGCAGCAGCATACCGCTCTGGGCACGCTGAGAATTGTTATGATCGTCGCTGGTCTCTTCAATCTGATGATGACCGCGGAATGTCGCCACTTCGATCACTTCCGGCCCAAACATCACGTGCGCCAGACGGAAGCGGCGGCCAACCAGACGGCAGTTGCGGAACAGTTTACGCATCTGCTCCGGCGTGGCGTTTGTGGTCACGTCGAAGTCTTTAGGCTTCTGTCCCAGCAGCAAATCGCGCACGCCGCCGCCAACAAGATAGGCTTCATAACCGGCTTTATTCAGACGATACAGCACCTTGAGGGCATTTTCGCTGATGTCTTTACGTGAGATGGTGTGGCTTTCACGAGGAATGATGGTCATATGACTCTCAGGTTCAACCTCTGCTGGTGCTTCCTCGTCATCACGCTTCAGGACTTTCCGGCAAAAATTAGCGACTCGGGTAAAAATGGGACACCTCGACAGTGACAATTAGGGTGTAGGTAAAATCAGCGGCTAATCATAGCCTGTTGTGAATCATTTGAGAATGCTGTTGTCTATGCATCCGTTATCAGGGCGTTATCGTGAGGTATCAAAGCGATATTCCACTGCTTCACGGCGTCAGACAGCAGTTTCTCCTGCGTTTTGTCCATCCAGCCTTCGGCGACAGGCTGCCCCAGAAAACGTAAAGCCTGCACCAGGCTCGGCCGCGTATCCCCTTCCGGTAACGCGGGCGCATGATTTTGCTTAGAAAGTTTGTGACCATCGGCCGTCGTTGCCAGCGGCAAATGCAAATAGTCCGGCAGCGTCCAGCCAAATTGCTGGTAAAGGGCAATCTGCCGTACCGTAGGCTCAATTAAGTCTGCACCGCGCACAATTTCCGTGATGCCCTGATGATGATCGTCCACGACGACAGCCAGATTGTAAGCAAACAGCCCATCACGACGATGAATGATAAAATCTTCCTCAGCCAGCCGCCGATCGGCAATGATCTCGCCTCTGAGCCGATCCTGAAAACCATAAACAGGCGCATGCTGGCGCAGGCGCAGGGCCGCACCTTCGGGGCCGCGTTGACGATCCCGACAGTGACCATCATAAAAGCCACCGGCTTGCTGAATGCGGCTTCGGGTACAGGTGCAGAAATAACTTTGACGGTGCGCTCTTAACCAGTGCAGTGCATCGCGATAAGCGTTGTGTCTCTGGGATTGCCACATCACCTCGCCATCCCAGTACAGGCCGTAATGCTCCAGCTGTTGCAGAATACGCGTTGCGGCACCGGCGACTTCGCGCGGCGGATCGATATCTTCAATACGAACCAGCCAGCGGCCGTGCTGTGAACGTGCGCTCAGGTAACTGCCTAACGCAGCAATCAGGGAGCCGAAATGGAGTTCGCCAGAGGGAGATGGCGCGAAGCGCCCAACGCAGGATGAGTATGACATAGGCGTTATGAATCACACGGCGGAAAAAGTGGGACTTCTTCCGCCGTGTGGCTGCAGTCAGACGGCAACATTAACCCGCCATTTGCTTCTCACGAATTTCTGCCAGTGTCTTACAGTCGATACACAGATCGGCAGTAGGACGCGCTTCAAGACGGCGGATACCGATCTCTACGCCACAGGAATCGCAATAGCCAAAGTCATCATCTTCGACTTTCTTCAGCGTTTTCTCGATCTTTTTAATTAACTTACGCTCGCGGTCGCGGTTACGCAGTTCCAGGCTGAACTCTTCTTCCTGAGCGGCACGGTCAACCGGGTCAGGGAAGTTAGCAGCTTCATCCTGCATATGTGTAACGGTGCGATCGACTTCGTCCCGCAATTGATTGCGCCAGGCTTCCAGAATCTTGCGAAAATGGTCCAGTTGCGCGTCATTCATATACTCTTCGCCCGGCTTCTCCTGATAAGGCTCCACCCCAGCGATGGCGAGAATACTCAGGGACGATGTTTTACGGTTTTGCCCTTCTTGCATGTTGTTTCTCTCCTGGATAACACGCACTATACCCTTCGATAGCCATCGGTAAGCGCATTCACGCTGACCGTGTTTATGGCCCTCTCCTGGGTACATCGATCCCCCAACGGGGAAAAAACAGGCCGCTATAAATAACAGAAGCAGTCAAGGTTGGCAATTATTCCTGATCGCATCTTGACAAGCCTGTGAGGAACAGCGTAGTTGACCCCTGACAGAAGGTAGTCATATCACAGAAGGATGCCAGTGATATTACAATGTTACGTCAACCGGCGTCGTTAATAACATCCCGGCGGATGACAGTTCTGCCCGATAAGCCAAAATCTCCACGCCACTCAGCTGCGCCTGTACCAGTTGCTCTGCGTAAGCGGCATCAATGTGACGCGCCGGGGAAACGTCCTCAATCCCCGAGTGCAGAACGGCAAACAACAAAACGGCCCGATGACCCTCTGCCACAGCCTGACTCAGCTCGCGCAGGTGTTTCTGTCCTCGAATCGTCACCGCATCCGGAAAATAGCCTTTACCTTCCTGTAAAAGCGTCACGGATTTCACCTCAATATAGCACTCAGGTCGATCCTGTGCCTTGAGCAGGAAATCAATTCGGCTTTTTTCAGTGCCATATTTGACTTCGGCCTGACATTCCTCGTAGCCCGCCAGTGGTAAAATCTGGTTTTTGCTTAGCGCCTCACGTACCAGTTGGTTAGCGCGCAGGGTATTCACGCAGATCCAGTGGCCCTGCTGCGTCTCGGTCATCTCCCAGCTATGCGGATATTTGCGCGTCAGGCTGTCAGAGGTTGAATACCAAACGGTGTCGCCCGGGGTTGCACAGCCGGTCATTGCGCCGGTATTGGCGCAATGTATTGTCAGCGTCTCGCCTTCAGGCGTCACGACATCGGCCAGAAAACGTTTATAGCGGGTAACCAGTCGCGCAGATTTGAGAACGGGGGAAAAAAGCATAAGGCTCCTGATTAAGGCAGTAAGGGCCAACTGGCCAGCGTGCGGTAGCGGGTCCGGCCTTGCACGTACTCGGAGGCGAAAAGGGAAAATTCGCTGGCTGAAAATTGCCAGTGAAAGCCGCGAGGGGGCAGGGCGACGGGCTGCGTCGCCGCACGCAGCAGCGTCACGTGGGGATGAAAGGGCTGGGCCGGTTGCCCGCAGCCGTGTCGCGCGGCCTGGGCGCGCAGCAGGCTTGCTAACTGTAACAAGCCGCGCGGCGGACGCTGGCAACCCAGCCACACCACGCCGGGACGAGGCCAGTGGCCCGCATCGTCTAATGCGACGTCAAACGCGGGCTGGCGGATACGCGACGCCAGCGTCTGCAACTGGGTTGAGGTTTCAGGGGAGACATCCCCCAGAAAAGCCAGCGTCAGGTGGAGGTTGGCGGCTGCAATCGGGCGGCCAGCATCCTCACTAAACGTGTGTGCCCGCCAGTGCACCAGTTGCTGTTGCAGCGCCTCTGGCGGGGTAATAGCAAAAAATAAGCGTTGTGACGCCATGGCGGTCTCCGGCAATCCTCACGGATGAGTGCTACAATGCGCGCCATCTTAACACAGCCATTCGTGGAGTTTGCGGTGAGTGATCTACCCGTCAGCGCGGTGTTGCCTGACCTTCTGAGCGCGCTTAACGACGCCTCAAACATCCTGCTGGCCGCGCCCACTGGCGCAGGTAAATCCACCTGGTTGCCGCTTCAGCTTTTACAGCATCAGGCGATAGCGGGACGCATCATTATGCTGGAGCCGCGTCGGCTTGCCGCACGTAATGTGGCGCAACGGCTGGCAGAACAGTTGGGTGAACAACCCGGCGCGACCGTAGGCTACCGTATGCGTGGCGAAAGCTGCGCAGGGCCGATGACCCGGCTTGAAGTGGTGACCGAAGGCATTCTGACCCGAATGCTGCAGCAGGATCCCATGCTGGACGGCGTATCATTGGTTATCCTGGATGAGTTTCATGAGCGCAGCCTCCAGGCCGATCTGGCGCTGGCGCTGCTGCTGGACGTGCAGCAGGGGTTGCGTGAAGATTTGAAAATCCTGCTGATGTCGGCGACGCTCGATAACGCCAGGCTGGCAGCCTTGCTACCGAATGCCCCTCTCATTACCTCGGAAGGGCGGAGCTACCCGGTTGAGCGACGCTACACGGCGCTGAGCCAGACTCTGCGGTTTGAAGAGGCGGTCGCGCGCGAAGTCGCGCAGTTGCTGCGAGAGGAAACGGGCTCACTGCTGTTGTTTCTGCCTGGCGTTGCGGAAATCGAGCGGGTAAAGCGAGAGCTGGAAGCGCGCGTTGACGCTGATGTGGATCTGACCCCGCTGTATGGCGCACTTCCCCTTGCGGCCCAGCAACGGGCCATCCTGCCTGCCGCCAGCGGACGCCGCAAAGTGGTGCTGGCGACCAACATCGCCGAAACCAGCCTGACAATTGAAGGCATTCGCCTGGTGGTGGACAGCGCGCAGGAACGAAGCGCGCTGTTTGATGCCCGCAGCGGTGTGACGCGGCTGCAGACCCAGCGCGTCAGTCAGGCCTCCATGACGCAGCGCGCCGGACGAGCCGGACGTGTCATGCCCGGTATTTGCCTGCATCTGGTAGCGCAGGAACAGGCCTCACGCGCGCCTGCGCAGAGCGAAGCGGAAATTTTGCACAGCGATCTCACCTCGCTGTGGCTGGAGCTGCTGCAGTGGGGATGTACCCGTATCGATCAGCTACAGTGGATCGATCTGCCGCCGGAAAAGCATTTGCGCGCGGCCCGGCAGCAGCTGTTGCGGCTGGGGGCGCTGGACGATCAGGGCCATCTTAATGCCCAGGGACGACGAATGGCGCAGTTGGGCAGCGACGCCCGTCTTAGCGCGATGTTATGTGCGGCAGGCGGCGACGCTGATGCCGTTGCCAGCGCGGCCTTGCTGGTGGCCATTCTGGAAGATCCTCCTCGCAGCGCCAGCGTCGATTTACGTGACGCGCTTTATCGTCCATCGCCTCAGTGGCAACGCCGCGCACAGCACTGGCAAAAACGCATCGGCGTCCTGGGTGGCCGGGTGGACGAAGACCGGTTTGCCGCGCTGCTGACTGCTGGATTCAGCGACCGCCTGGCACGACGTCGTGATAACAGCGGCCGGTATCAGCTCGCTAACGGACTGGGCGCGATGCTGGACGAACAACAGGCACTGACGCGTTACGAATGGTTAATCGCGCCCACATTGTTACAAGGCAGCAGCGCGCCGGACGCGCGCATCCTGCTGGCCATGCCCGTCGATATTGATACCTTGACGCAACAGTGTCCGCTGCTCGTTGAACAGCGTACCGAGGTGGAATGGGATGAGGAGAAAGGCACACTGCGCACGTTGCGGCGTGAGCAGATTGGCGAACTGGTCCTGAAAACCCAACCGCTTGCCCGGCCCGATGCAGAAGTACTGCAGGCGGCCATGCTACGGTGGATCAGTAAAAAAGGACTCTCGGTGTTGGGCTGGACGCCGGCGTCCGGGCAGTTGCGCCTGCGCATTCAGTGTGCGGCCCAATGGTTACCCGAGGAGCCATGGCCTCAGGTTGATGACGCCAGCCTGCTTGAGTCGCTCGAACACTGGCTTCTGCCTGAGATGAGCGGAGTGCGCGACCTGAAGAGTTTACAGTCCGTGAACCTTGTCAGCGCGCTCTTACATTTGCTCACATGGTCACAACGTCAGCGGCTGGATACTGTGCTGCCAACTCATTACACTGTGCCCACCGGAAGTCGGCTGCCCATCCGCTATGATGCGGATAAACCGCCTGCACTGGCGGTACGCATCCAGGAAATGTTTGGCGAAGCCAGCAATCCGACCGTGGCAGAAGGGCGGGTTCCACTGGTACTGGAGCTGTTATCGCCCGCCCAGCGCCCTTTACAGATCACCCGCGATCTTGCGGCCTTCTGGCGGGGTGCCTATGCGGACGTGCAAAAAGAGATGAAAGGGCGTTATCCCAAACATCCCTGGCCTGACGATCCTGCCTCTGCCTTGCCGACAAGGCGGACAAAAAAGAATACGTCACAGGGCGGAACCTCAGGTTAATTCAGAGGGTTCTGCCATGCGACAGTGAAGAAAGCAGTTAGAGTAGCGGCGCAGCCGTAAGCTATGCCTGGAGAATAAAACGCATGTCTGGGAACGATCGCGAACCTATTGGGCGCAAAGGAAAACCGCTGCCACCGCGCAGCAGCGCCCGCCGTGGGCGGCGCAGAGACATCGATGACGATGCTCAGGACGATTTTGATGATGACTACGAGGAGGAAGCGCCGGTGCCACGTAAAGGTAAAGGTGGAAAACCGCCGCGCGGCAAACGCCGTTGGCTGGGATGGTTAATTAAGCTGTTCCTGGTATTTGTGGTGGTAATGGCCGCGTGGGGCGTATACCTCGACTCGGAAATTCGCAGCCGTATAGACGGGAAAGTCTGGCAGCTGCCCGCCGCCGTATATGGTCGTATGGTCAGCCTTGAACCTGGCATGGCCTACAACAAAAGTGAAATGATCGCGCTGCTTGAAGGCACGCAATACCGTGAAGTTTCACGTATTACGCGCCCGGGTGAGTTCTCGGTCAAGGGCAACACCATTGAACTGTTGCGCCGTCCGTTTGATTTTCCGGACAGCAAAGAGGGGCAGATCCATGCCCGTATGACCTTTAGCAAAGATGAACTCAGCGAGATTAAAAACGTTGAAACCGGACGTGATTTTGGTTTCTTCCGTCTTGATCCACGTCTGATTACCATGCTGCAGTCACCCAACGGTGAACAACGCCTGTTTGTGCCCCGTGCGGGCTTCCCGGATCTGCTGGTTGATACGCTGATCGCCACCGAAGATCGCCATTTTTACGAGCATGACGGTATCAGCCCGTATTCTATCGGTCGTGCCTTCGTCGCGAATATTACGGCAGGTAAAGCGGTGCAGGGCGGCAGTACGCTGACTCAGCAGCTGGTAAAAAACCTGTTCCTGACCAACGAGCGTTCACTGTGGCGTAAAGCGCGTGAAGCCTATATGGCCGTGATCATGGACGCCCGTTACAGTAAAGATCGCATTCTGGAGCTTTACCTTAACGAGGTGTACCTCGGCCAGGCAGGTAACGATCAGATTCGTGGTTTCCCCCTGGCCAGCCTTTACTACTTTGGCCGACCAGTAGATGAACTGAGCCTCGATCAGCAGGCAATGCTGGTTGGCATGGTAAAAGGCGCTTCGCTCTATAATCCATGGCGTAACCCGAAGCTGGCGCTGGAACGACGCAATCTGGTTCTGCGCTTACTGCAGCAGCAGAAAGTCATCGACCAGGAACTGTATGACATGCTGTCAGCCCGTCCGTTAGGCGTGCAACCGAAAGGCGGTGTGATCACGCCTCAGCCTGCCTTTATGCAAATGGTGCGTAATGAGCTGCAGGCGAAGCTGGGCGACAAGGTCAAAGATCTGTCGGGTGTGAAAATTTTCACCACGTTAGATCCGGTCTCACAGGATGCCGCTGAAAAAGCGGTGATCGACGGTATTCCCACCCTGAAAAAGCAGCGCGGTTTGAAAGATCTGGAAACCGCAATGGTGGTCGTTGACCGCTTCACGGGTGAAGTTCGCGCGATGGTCGGCGGCGCCGATCCGCAGTTTGCAGGCTATAACCGTGCGTTACAGGCTCGCCGTTCAATTGGTTCTCTGGCGAAACCCGCGACGTATCTTACCGCACTGAGCCAGCCGAATACGTACCGGCTGAATACCTGGATCGCCGACGAACCTATTGCGCTGAAACAGCCCAACGGCAGCGTCTGGAAACCCATGAATGACGACCGCCGCTTCAGTGGCAAAGTTATGCTGGTGGACGCGTTAACCAACTCTATGAACGTGCCAACGGTGAACCTGGGCATGACGCTGGGACTCAATGCAGTGGTGGATACCTGGACCAAACTGGGCGTGCCAAAAGATCAGCTCAACCCGGTGCCGGCTATGCTGCTGGGCGCACTCAACCTGACGCCGGTTGAAGTTGCCCAGGCGTTCCAGTCGATTGCCAGCGGAGGGAATCGTGCCGATCTGTCTGCAGTGCGCTCCGTCATTGCGGAAGACGGAACCGTACTGTACCAGAGCTTCCCACAGGCCCAGCGGGTTGAACCGGCGCAGGCGGCCTATTTAACGCTCTACACGATGCAGCAGGTTGCCGATCACGGTACAGCGCGCGCCCTGGGCGCGCGTTTCCCGAATGCGCATCTGGCAGGTAAAACAGGCACCACAAACGACCTGATCGACAGCTGGTTTGCGGGCATCGACGGTAAAGAAGTAGCGATAACCTGGGTAGGGCGTGATAACAACCAGCCCACCAAACTGTACGGTGCCAGCGGCGCCATGCAGATCTATCGTCGCTATCTTGATAACCAGGCACCCATGCCGTTGCAGCTGACGCCGCCTGAAGATGTCACGATGATGAATATAGATTCGGCAGGCAACTTTGTTTGTGGCTCGGGCAGCAGCACCTGGCGTTCGCTACCGGTTTGGGCGCTGGATCCCAACGCGCTGTGTCAACAGCAGCAGCAGCAGGTTCAGCAGCAGCAAATGCAGCAGCAACAACAACAGCAACAGCAGCAACAATTGCAACAGCAGCAACAACAGGAACAGAAAGACAGTAATGGCGTTGCGGGCTGGATAAAAGATATGTTTGGTAAATAACCGGCTAAAAGCGGTTAAAAAAAGGCACTCCGGTGCCTTTTTTTGTGCCTGCTGATGATGAAGGAATCGAGCGACAAACAGCGCCACTGATGGGAATTCCGCTTGCAGAAAATGTTGGATCTCGCATATTATCGAAACGTTATAATAATCATTATCGTTTCGATTCGCTTATTCATCCCCATTTGAGAGACACCTTCATGACTGCGCGCACCACCACTTTTGGTTTCCCACAAAGGTTATTTACCCGTCGCCCTCTGGCACTGATGATTGCGCTGCTTTCCGGCGGCGCAAGTTCGCTGGTCTTCGCCGAACAAACGGTGGTGGTTTCGGCCAACGGTGGTGCCGCTGTCGGGCAGGAAAATCCGTGGGGACCGGCGGCCACCGTTGCTGCGAAACGCAGCGCTACCGGTACCAAAACGGATACGCCGATTGAAAAGAACCCGCAGTCGGTTTCCGTGGTCACGCGTGAAGAGATGGAGATGCGCAACGTCAGCAGCGTCAAGCAGGCGTTTAACTATACGCCAGGCGTACTCACCGGCAACCGCGGCAGCTCTTCGGTCATTGACGCGCTGTCGATTCGCGGCTTTAGCGAAACCAACACCAATCAGTATCTTGATGGGCTGAAGCTGCAGGGTGACAACTACTCTGAATTCGCTATCGATCCCTATTTTCTGGAGCGGGCTGAACTGCTGCGCGGTCCGGTTTCCGTGCTGTACGGTAAAAGCAATCCCGGCGGGGTTGTCGCTTTAGTCAGCAAGCGTCCCACTCAGGAAACGCTGCGCGAAGTCCAGTTCCAGATGGGCAACCATAATCTTTATTCCACCGGTTTCGACTTTGGCGGTGCCATAGACGATGCGGGCGTATACAGCTATCGCCTGACAGGCCAGGCCAGCAGCCAGGATGCCCAACAGGCGAACAATAAACAAAAGCGTTACACTATCGCCCCTTCATTCAGCTGGCGTCCGGATGAAAATACCCGTTTAGATCTGCTGACCTATTTCCAGAACGAGCCGGACACCGGCTATTACGGCTGGCTGCCGCGTGAAGGGACCGTTGTGCCGATCACCCGGCCTGATGGCAGCCAGTACAAACTGCCGACCAACTTTGATGAGGGCGAGAAGAGCAACCGCATCTCACGCAACACCAAAATGCTGGGCTACAGCTTCGAGCACCGTTTTGATGATACCTGGACGGTGCGTCAGAATCTGCGCTATGCCGAGTTAACCACGGATTACCGCAGTATTTACGGCTTTGGTTATAATCCGGACACGCAGCTGATTACGCGCAATTCAGCACTTTCCAAAGAGAAGCTGAACCAGTTTGCTGTGGACAATCAGGTACAGGCTAAATTTGCCACCGGTGAACTCGCTCATACCTTATTGCTTGGCGTTGATTTCCAGCGTACCCGTAATGATATTGACGCACAGTTCGGTACGGCAACAGCGTTAAATCCGTTTAACCCGCAATATGGCAATGATACGACTTCGCCCTATGCTGAACCCTACAAGCACTTAAATAAACAGCGCCAGACAGGTTTGTATGCGCAGGATCAGATGGAGTGGGATCGCTGGGTTCTGACGTTAGGTGGCCGATATGATTACGCCATGACGTCAGTATACAACCGCTATAACGGTAATCTCGATCGTCAAAACGATCAGGCCTTTACCTGGCGCGGCGGTCTGAACTACGTATTCGATAACGGTATCGCACCTTACTTCAGCTACAGCGAAGCCTTCCTTCCTAATGCGGGCTCGACGTATGAGGGGAACGCGTTCGATCCTTCTCGGGCTAAGCAGTATGAAGCCGGTGTGAAATATGTACCGAAAGATCGGCCAATCGTCATGACAGCCGCGGTATATGAACTGACTAAGACCAAAAATCTGACGGCAGATCCCAACCCATTGCATCCGTTTGCCAGCATCCAGAGCGGCGAAATCCGTTCTCGCGGTGTGGAACTGGAAGCCAAAGCGGCGCTGAACGCCAACGTGAACCTGACGGCTTCTTATACCTATACCGATGCCGAATATACGGAAGATACCCAGCTCCAGGGCAAAACCCCGGTACAGGTGCCCAAACACATGGCGTCACTGTGGAGTGACTATACCTTCCACGAAACCGCGCTGTCAGGCGTCACCGTCGGAGCGGGCGTCCGTTACGTGGGCGAAAGTCAGGGGCTGTATAGCACAGGTCCTGATGTCAACCAGAACTTTAGCGTGGCGGGTTATACCACTTTCGATGCTGCACTGAAATATGATTTAGGACGTTTTGGTTTGCCTGGCTCAACGGTAGGCGTTAACGTTAACAACCTGTTTAACCGCGACTACGTTGCCAGTTGTTACCGTGAGTATGCGTGCTACTGGGGCGCAGAACGGCAGATTACAGGTACCGCCACGTTCCGGTTCTGATAGATGAGGGCGCTCCGGCGCCCGTTTACAGGGATTACCATGCAGCTTCCGCAGCATCAACAAACGACCTTCCAACTGGAGAATGCCAGCTTTCGTGTACCCGGTCGCACGCTTCTCCAGCCGCTGTCTCTCTCTTTTACACCAGGCAAAGTGACCGCACTGATAGGTCATAACGGTTCAGGCAAATCCACGCTGTTAAAAATGTTGGGACGGCATCACGCGGCCAGCGAAGGCCGGGTGCTCCTTAATGGTCGGCCTGTAGAGAGCTTAAAAAGCAAAGTGTTTGCCCGTGAGGTCGCCTATTTACCGCAGCAGTTACCGGCTGCCGAAGGCATGACGGTGCGTGAGCTGGTGGCCATCGGGCGTTATCCCTGGCATGGGGCGCTGGGACGTTTCAGTCAGGAGGACCGGGCACGCGTTGAGCAGGCGATTTCGCTCGTCGGATTAACGCCTTTTGCCTCTCGTCTGGTAGACAGCTTATCGGGTGGGGAACGGCAACGGGCCTGGCTGGCGATGATGGTGGCGCAAAACAGCCGCTGTCTGCTGCTGGATGAACCCACTTCCGCACTGGACATTGCCCACCAGGTGGACGTGCTGGCCCTGATTCAGACGCTGAGCCGGGAGCATGGCTTAACCGTCATTACCGTATTGCATGACATCAACATGGCGGCCCGTTACTGCGACCATCTGGTGGCATTACGTGGCGGCGGGCTTATCGCGCAAGGCGGCCCGGAGCACATCATGCAGGCGGACGTTTTGCAGGATATCTATGGTATTCCAATGGGGATCTTTCCCCATCCTGGCGGCGGCGCGCCGGTGAGCTTTGTGTGTTAAGGACAGGATAATGCCCGATTTATTCCGCCGTCGCCTGATGATGGCGATGGCGTTATCGCCACTGATGAGCCCCTTTTCACTCCAGGCGGCGCAGCCCGATCCCGCTCGCATCATCGCGCTGGAGTGGTTACCCACCGAACTGCTGCTGGCGTTAGGCGTTAAGCCCTTTGGGGTCGCCGATGTGCATAATTATAATATCTGGGTCGGGCAGCCAGCCTTGCCTGCCGGCGTGGTGGATGTTGGGCTGCGTACCGAGCCTAACCTTGAACTGATGACCCAGATGCATCCCTCCCTGATTCTCTGTTCAAACGGCTATGGACCGCCTAAAGAGAAACTCCAGCGTATTGCGCCCATTATGGGGTTTGACCTGCACGGCGGCGACGGTAAACCCTTGTCGCGCGCGCGTGTCTCGCTGCGCGCGCTCGGGGCCAGGCTGGGGCGGGAAGCTCAGGCTGAAGCGCATCTGCAATACGTGGATGCGGAAATCGCCGCAGCCCGTCAGCGTCTGGCTCCCTATGCCGGACGCGCTATCTTGCTGATGTCACTGCTTGACAGCCGCCATGCCATCACCTTCGGTAAGAACAGCTTATTCCTTGAAGTCATGGAACGGCTTGGCCTGAAGAATGCCTGGCAGGGAGAAACCAATTTCTGGGGAAGTTCAGTGATTGGCCTGGAAAGGCTGGCGGCGTTTCACGATGTCGAAGCCATCTGCTTCGACCACGACAATGCGGCCGTTATGCAGCAGCTGTCGCGCAGCCCGCTGTGGCAGGCAATGCCTTTTGTCCAAAGCGGTCATTTTCAACGCGTACCGGCGGTCTGGTACTACGGGGCAACATTGTCGGCCCTGCATTTTATACGCGTGCTGGAACATGCGCTGGAGAAGGTCTGATGCGGCATCGTTATTTTCCTGTCACCGTGCTGAGCGTCCTGTTTCTGCTCGCGCTGGCGCTCACCGCGATAAACCTTCAGCAGGCCCTGCCTCCGGGGCAGTGGACTCAGGCCTTGTGGTCACCGGATACCGCTAATGTCCAGCAGATGGTGTTTCACTACAGTTTGCTGCCGCGCTGGGCGCTGGCGCTGTTGGTGGGTGCCGGTCTGGGATTAGCGGGCTTGCTGTTTCAACAGGTACTGCGAAACCCGCTGGCGGAACCGGGAACGCTAGGGGTTTCATCCGGCGCACAGTTGGGGATCACCGTCGCCACATTGTGGCACCTGCCGGGCGGAGCACTCACCCAGCAGCTTGCCGCCTCAGGTGGTGCGTTGCTGGTGGGGGCGCTGGTCTTTAGCGTGGCCTGGAGTAAACGCTTATCGCCCGTTACCCTGATTCTGGCAGGGCTGGTCCTGAGTCTCTACAGCGGGGCGGTTAATCAGATCTTCGCCATCTTCAATCACGACCAGTTGCAAAATATGTTCTTGTGGAGCACGGGCGCACTGAATCAGATGAGCTGGGACAGCGTTACCCAGCTCTGGCCGCGCCTGGTGCTGGCGCTGATACTGTCACTGGCGCTTCTGCGGCCGCTGACGCTCATGGGGTTGGACGATGGCGTGGCAAAAAACCTCGGGCTGGCCCTGTCCGTCACCCGGTTAGCGATTCTGGCGCTGGCAATACTGCTGAGCGCACAGCTGGTGAGCGTCGCCGGCATCATTGGTTTTATCGGCCTGTTTGCGCCGCTGCTGGCAAGGCTGCTCGGTGGACGCCGCTTGCTGAGCCGCATGCTGCTGGCTCCGCTGATTGGCGCATTGCTGCTGTGGCTGGCGGATGCCTGCGTCCTGTGGCTTACGACGCACTGGCGCGAGGTTTCCACCGGCACGGTGACGGCGTTACTGGGCGTGCCGATTCTGCTCTGGCTGCTCCCGCGCCTGCGGACGGGGTCCGTTCCCCCCGCACTGGATCAGGGCGACAGCGTGCCGGTTGAACGTCATCATTTTCTGCGCTGGAGCCTGACCGGTCTGGTGGTGTTAGGCATGCTGGCCTGGCTCTGTCTGGCGTTTGGACGGGACGCGCAAGGCTGGATCTGGACCCAAGGTGACATGCTCAATGCGCTGCTTCCGTGGCGCGCACCGCGCGTGCTGGCGGCCCTGGCGGTAGGCTTAATGCTGGGCGTAGCCGGTAGCCTGATTCAGCGACTGACCGGTAACCCGATGGCCAGCCCGGAAGTCTTGGGCATCAGTTCCGGCGCGGCCTGCGGTGTGGTCGTGATGCTATTCCTGGTACCCGGTAATGCGCTGGCGTTTCTGTTGCCTGCCGGTGCGCTGGGCGCAGCGGTAACCCTGGCGATCATTATGCTGGTTGCCAGCCGTGGCGGGTTTTCACCCGAACGCATGCTGTTGGCCGGGATGGCGTTAAACAGCGCTTTTGTCACCATTCTGATGTTGTTGATGGCCAGTGGCGATCCCCGGATGTCGGGTTTACTGACCTGGATCTCCGGCTCGACCTATAACGTCAGCGCCACCCAGGCGCTGCAAAGTGCAGGCTGTGCAGTCGTGCTGGTGTCGTTAGCGCCGCTGGCCAGCCGCTGGCTCACGCTGCTGCCTTTGGGAAGCGCCACGGCGCGCTCGGCCGGCATGGCGCTCACCGCCTCGCGGCTGGCGCTGCTGCTGCTGGCCGCGGCCTTAACGGCCAGTGCCACGCTGACGATTGGGCCATTGAGCTTCGTGGGGCTGATGGCACCACACATGGCGCGCATGCTGGGGTTCCGTCGCGCGTTGCCGCAGCTGTTGCTGTCGGGTGTGCTTGGCGCAGGTTTAATGATGATAGCTGACTGGTGTGGGCGAATGGTGGCGTTCCCAAACCAAATTCCGGCGGGATTGATGGCCACATTTTTAGGGGCACCCTATTTTATTTGGTTATTGCGGCGCGCTCGTTAAAAAAAAGACCGGCGTTTGCCGGTCTGCATTTTTTACAGCTTAGCGAAGCAGCGACGGGCGGCATCGACAGTGTGCTGAATGTCCTCTGCGCTGTGCGCCAGCGACATAAAACCGGCTTCAAAGGCGGACGGCGCAAAGTAAACGCCTTCTTCAAGCATCAGGTGGAAAAAGCGCTTGAAGCGTTCAACATCGCACTGCGTCACATCTTTATAGCAGGTGACGCTGTCGGCATCGGTAAAGAACAGGCCAAACATGCCGCCAACCTGATTCACCACCACCGGAATATTTTCCTGTTTTGCCGCGTCGAGCAGTCCCTGCGCTAACTGTGAGGTCAGACGATTGAGTTTGTCATGCATGCCCGGCTGGGCAATCTGGGTTAAGCAGGCATAGCCGGCAGCCATAGCGACAGGGTTACCGGACAGCGTACCCGCCTGATAAACCGGTCCGGTCGGTGCCAGTGCCTCCATGACTTCGCGACGGCCGCCAAAAGCACCCACCGGCATACCGCCACCGATGATTTTGCCGAGGCAGGTGAGATCCGGTTTGACGTTGTAGTACTCTTGCGCACCGCCCAGGGCAACGCGGAAACCCGTCATCACTTCATCGATAATCAGCAGTGCGCCAAACTCATCACAGAGCGCGCGCAGGCCGGGTAAGAATTCGGGTTGGGGCGGAATACAGTTCATGTTTCCGGCCACGGGCTCGACAATAATAGCGGCGATAGCCTGCGGATACTGTTCAAACGCAGCGCGCACCGAATCCAGATCGTTATATGTACAGGTCAGCGTATGCTTGGCAAAATCGGCGGGCACGCCCGGTGAGTTAGGCTGCCCCAGCGTCAGCGCACCGGAACCGGCTTTCACCAGCAGATGGTCGGCATGACCGTGGTAGCACCCTTCAAACTTGATGATTTTGTCGCGACCGGTAAAACCGCGCGCCAGACGAATCGCGCTCATGGTGGCTTCGGTGCCGGAGTTCACCATGCGCACCATTTCCATGCTGGGAACCAGTTTACACACCAGCTGCGCCATGGTGACTTCCATCTCGGTTGGTGCCCCGAAGCTCAGGCCGCGCTGGGCAGCCTCAATCACGGCCTGACGAATGCCATCATTGTTATGTCCCAGCACCATCGGGCCCCATGACCCAACATAGTCGATGTACTTTTTACCGTCGGCGTCATAAAGATATGCACCGTCAGCATGCTCAATGAACAGCGGAACGCCACCCACACCGGTAAACGCCCGTACCGGCGAGTTCACACCGCCGGGGATCAGGCGTTGTGCTTCGGCGAACAGTTCTTCAGACTTACTCATTTTCGGCTCCAGCAGTTCATAAAATATCGGGCTATTCTACGGAAGAGGGGCTGCTGACGAAAGGCCGCTATAATCATCAAAGTGAATCCGGCACAGAGTGCGAAGCTGAAAGCTTGATTGCGCCGGGTCGCTGGCAGATAATAGCAATATTGAGGTCGTTTTCTGACCCGGACGTTTACGGAGTAACTCATGAGTGATGAAGTAGTAGCACTGCCGTTGCAGTTTACCGACGCAGCAGCCAAAAAAGTTAAGAATCTGATTGCTGACGAAGAGAACCCGGCACTGAAGCTGCGTGTGTATATCACTGGTGGTGGTTGCAGCGGCTTTCAGTATGGTTTTACATTCGACGATCAAATGAACGACGGCGACATGACCATTGAAAAGCAGGGCGTCTCGCTGGTGGTTGATCCCATGAGCCTGCAGTATCTGGTGGGCGGTTCTGTGGATTACACGGAAGGGCTGGAAGGATCGCGCTTTATCGTCACCAACCCTAACGCCAAAACCACCTGCGGCTGCGGGTCGTCATTCAGTATCTGATTATCGGGCCGCCTCTGCGGGCGGCCTCGGTTACCATTCAACCGTCACCAGACGATCGTTCGTCCCGCTGCTTCCCTGTCGCTTTAACACCGTTTGTGTCACGCGCGGCTGTGCGTTTATCTGACGACCGCACTCAACCTGCGGCACAGACTGCCCCATTGAACGGTTAACTTCACAACGTGAATAGATGACGAGTCTGACGTTAATAGAGCCGGTCGTCGATCCCGCGTAGGCCTGCTGCGCGATCAGAAGCCCTATGGCCAGAAGCGGTGCTTTGGTCATATTTAAATTCCTGGTGTAGTCGAATGCGCTAAGCGCTAAAACGGACATCGGGCATACGTGGCACGTGTCTCATACTTAAAATTAACGGCAGTCAGGGTGATTTCTTTAGTTGACGGTGTAACGCATGCAGAACCGACAGCATTATTTACCCGGGTGTAGGCCTTTACACAGTTGGTCGGCGGCTAACAGGATGCGCGGTCCCGGACGGCTGAGCCAGTCGTCGTTAATGGCAATCACGCTGACGTTAAGCTGCGGTCGCCAGAACTGCGCCGTGTGACTTGCCTGCTGTGCATCACCTGTTGTGACGATGACCTGCGGATGGCGCATCAACACCTGTTCCCGGCTCACCTGGGGCCAGCTCACCGCACTGTCGGCAAAGATATTCTGCCCGCCACACAGCCTGATGATATCGTTTTGCAGCGTCGCCTTAGCCGCGGTAAACATGGGCGAAAAGCCAAACTGCAGAAAGACGGGAACGGGATGTTGTGTGTGGTAGCGCTTCCGCAAAGCCGCTTCCTGCTGGCGCAGCTCCCCGGCGGCTTGTGCGGCACGTTGCGGCGCTGGACTCCACTTTGCTAATCCTGCCAGTGCATCAATCATGCCATCCAGCGTTGCGGCATTGACCCATTCAACCTTAATACCCAACTGCTGCAGCTGGTCTACCTGACGCTGCGGATTGCCGCCGCGCCACGCCAACACCACATCGGGTTTAAGCTGCAAAATACGTTCAAGATTGATGCCCTGCCAGTTAGCGACCTGTTCAATGTTTTTTGCTTCAGGCGGATAGCTGGACCAGGCGCTGACCGCAATCGGGGTAATACCTGCGGCAAAGGCGAGCTCAGTCAGATGGGGAGCAAGGGTGATGACGCGGGGTGGGGCAGCATACAGGCTGCTGCTCAACAGCAGCAGCCAGCACAACAACAGCCGTTTAGCCACGAGCCAGACGGGCCAGCAAATTTTCAACCATCAGTGACGACTGGCTGGCCGCGACGCTCAGAAACTCGTCAAAACTCAGGTGTGATTCCTTATCGGCCACGTCGGAAATCGCTCTGACGACCACAAAAGGCACCTGGAACTGATGACAGACATGGCCAATGGCGGTCGCTTCCATTTCAACCGCAATAGCCTGTGGGAAAGTCGCCCGGATGCGCGCCAGGGGCTCAGCCCCGTTGATAAACGCATCGCCGCTCACCACCAGGCCGCGAACCGCGTTCAGGTTGAGCTGGTTAATGCAGGCTTCCGCCTCGGCAATCAGGGTGCTGTCAGCCGTAAAGGCAGCCGGACAACCTGCCATCTGGCCCGGCTCATAGCCAAACGCGGTCACATCGGCATCGTGATAGCGCACTTCTTCCGACACCACGATGTCACCTACGGCTAACGTCGGGGCTAAACCGCCTGCGGAACCGGTATTAATAACGAGATCGGGTTTACACAGCTGCAGCAACAGTGTGGTGCCAAGGGCTGCCGAGGTTTTACCAATGCCTGATTTCAGCAAGGCAACGTCAACACCATTGAGTGTGCCAGTGTAAATTTCACAGCCCGCCAGAGACAGAGTCTGACGATTTTCAATTTTGTCACGCAGCAGGGTCACTTCCTGCTCCATTGCGCCAATGATGCCTGCTTTCATTTTGCGTCTCGCTAATGTAATGAATGTAAAAATCGGGCATAGTCTATCATGGCACTGACGGGATCATTTCACGAAAAAATAAGGGGACAGGTATGGCGGCGATCAATTTCAGGAAGAAGATCAGCTTCACTCGCCCTTATAGCAACCGTAAAGATCCGCAAGGTGAATATTTTATTACCCGCCATTTTGAAAGCGATCGTGGACGCATCATTAATTCGGCGGCCATTCGCCGACTGCAACAAAAAACCCAGGTCTTTCCGCTTGAGCGCAACGCCGCCGTCCGTTCACGCCTGACGCATTCGCTTGAAGTGCAGCAAACCGGTCGATATATCAGCAAAGAGATTCTGCAAACCTTAAAAATGCAGGGTGGGCTGGCAAAATATGGACTGGACGACATGGAAGGGGCCTTTGAAAGTCTGGTCGAAATGGCGTGTCTGTTGCATGACGTCGGGAATCCTCCGTTCGGGCATTTTGGCGAAGCTGCCATTAACGACTGGTTTGAAGATAATCTGGCTGCCGAACTGGTCGATCCGCTGGTGGCTGGCGTCGAAAGCGAAGAGCAGCGCCAGTCCTTTGATCAAATGAACGCTATGATTCGTCAGGATTTATGCCATTTTGAAGGCAATGCCCAGGCGATCCGTATGGTGCACACCTTGCTGCAGCTCAACCTGAGCTACTCTCAGGTGGCCTGTATTCTTAAATATACCGCGCCGGCATGGTGGCAGGGTGAGAAACCGGCCGAATTTAGCGTATTAATGAAAAAACCGGGCTTTTATTTGTCTGAGCGGGAATATATCAGCGATCTCCGTGCCGCGACGCATCTGACGGAGCATCATCGCTTCCCGCTGACCTATATCATGGAAGCGGCTGATGACATTTCATATTGTATTGCCGATCTGGATGACGCCGTCGAAAAAGCCATTTTCAATGTCGACAGTTTGTATGAATTCCTCAGCAAAGCCTGGGGGCCAATAAATAACAATGATGCGTTCAGCCGTACCGTAGGTGAGGCCTGGCGCGAAGCAGGAAGTAAAAAACGCCGCAGCCGAAGCGATCAATTTTTCATGTCCCTCCGGGTTAATGTTCAGAACGTTCTGGTCACCTATGCCGTTAAACGTTTTATCGACAATCTGCCCGCTATTTTTGACGGAAACTTCAACCATGCATTATTAGAAGATGGCGGCGAAGAGGGGCGTTTATTACAAATATTTAAAACTGTAGCACGGCAGCAGGTGTTTAATCATTCCGAAGTTGAACAGCTGGAGCTGCAGGGTTATCGCGTCATAAAGGGGTTGCTTGAAATATACCAACCGTTAATGATGTTGAATTATGAAGACTTTACTACACTGATAAATGAAGATTTTTTGCGCAACCATCCGATTGAGACACGTCTTTTCCATAAACTTTCCGGAAAGCACAGAAAAGCCTATCTGTATAAAATGCGCACGCTGGTTGTTGAACACAAATATGAGCGTTTGTTATGGGAACGTTATTATCGCTTTCGTCTGATTCAGGATTACATTAGCGGCATGACCGATCTCTATGCCTGGGATGAGTACCGTCGTTTGATGGCGGTGGAATAAGCAGAGAATTGTAAAGAGCGCGAATAAATTTTTACCTTTGCCTAAAACTTTTCGAGGAACTTCGCGCTAAAACATTTATCTCAACATTCGACCACAGCAATGGTCAGTATATCCATCATTGTGAGATACCAAAATGAAAAAAACCTCGTTAATGTTAAGCGCTCTGGCGCTTAGTCTTGGCATGGCACTGACCCCTGTGAGTGCTTTCGCTGCGGAGACATCCTCTTCCGTTTCATCTTCCCCAAGCCAGCCGTTGCCAAGCCTTGCCCCCATGCTGGAGAAGGTGATGCCTTCCGTTGTGAGCATCAGCGTGGAAGGCAGTACAACGGTCAAAACGCCGCGTATGCCGCAGCAGTTCCAGCAATTTTTTGGCGATAATTCGCCTTTCTGTCAGGACGGTTCTCCGTTCATGGGCTCGCCGCTGTGCCAGGGCGCGGGCGGGAGCGGCGGCGGTGCGCCTGCAGGCCCGGATACGCAGCAGCAAAAATTCAGAGCGCTGGGTTCTGGCGTGATCATTAACGCAGAAAAAGGCTATGTGGTAACCAACAACCACGTGGTCAACGATGCGACGAAAATTCAGGTCAAACTGAGCGATGGTCGTAGCTACGACGCCAAAGTCATCGGCAAAGATCCCAGCTCGGATATAGCGCTGATTCAGCTGGAAGGCGCGAAAAATCTGACTGCCATTAAAATGGCTGACTCCGATAATTTGCGCGTTGGCGATTATACCGTAGCAATCGGTAACCCCTATGGTCTGGGCGAAACCGTAACCTCGGGCATCGTGTCGGCGTTGGGACGTAGTGGTCTGAACGTTGAGAACTATGAAAACTTTATCCAGACCGATGCCGCGATTAACCGCGGTAACTCGGGTGGCGCGCTGGTGAACCTCAACGGTGAGCTTATTGGTATTAACACCGCGATTCTGGCCCCAGACGGCGGCAACATTGGTATTGGTTTTGCCATCCCCAGCAACATGGTGAAAAACCTGACCGCACAGATGGTGGAGTATGGTCAGGTGAAACGCGGTGAGCTGGGTATCATGGGAACAGAGCTCAACTCTGAACTGGCTAAAGCGATGAAGGTCGATGCGCAGCGCGGCGCCTTTGTTAGTCAGGTCGTGCCCAATTCCGCCGCAGCGAAAGGCGGTATTAAAGCGGGTGACGTGATCGTTTCTATGAACGGCAAGCCGCTCACCAGCTTTGCCTCGCTGCGCGCTGAAGTCGGCTCTTTACCGGTAGGCACGACGCTGAAGCTGGGCCTGCTGCGTGATGGCAAACCGCTGGATGTCTCCGTGCAGCTGCAGCAGAGCACCCAGGACAAAGTGCAGTCCGCTACGATTTACACCGGCATTGAAGGTGCAGATCTGAGTAATAACGCAGGCAAAGAGAAAGGCGTGCGGGTCGATAGCGTGAAAGCGGGCAGTGCGGCGGCAAGAGTGGGTCTGAAAAAAGGCGACCTGATTCTTGGCGTCAACCAGCAGCCGGTGACCAACTTAGGGGAACTACGCAAGATCCTCGATACCAAACCACCGGTGCTGGCGCTGAATGTGCAACGTGGCGACACATCGCTCTACCTGCTGATGCAGTAATCACTGCTTGATGCTTATCAGGCGGACTTCGGTCCGCCTTTTTTATGGCACAGATCACAAATGTGATGCCTGCCGCATTTCTGCCAAAGCCGGCGCGGCTATGGGCGAATGCATAATGTTCTCCGCGTGTCACACGGCTATTCTGTCCTTCCTCTCATATGACTCAGGAGATAAGGATGGCTACCTGTCATCTCGACGCGCGGCTGGCGCAGGAAATTGTTGCGCGCACCATGAAAATCATTGATGGCAATGTCAACGTGATGGATGCGCGTGGGCGAATCATTGGCAGTGGTGACAGGGAACGCATCGGGGAGTTGCATGAGGGCGCGCTGTTGGTGTTGTCTCAGGGGCGCATCGTGGATATCGACGATGCTGTGGCAAAACATCTGCACGGCGTGCGGCCAGGCATCAATCTTCCGCTACGTATTGACGGGGCGATCGTGGGCGTCATTGGCCTGACAGGCGAGCCGGGCGCACTGCGTCACTATGGCGAATTAGTCTGTATGGCGGCAGAGATGATGCTGGAGCAGGCCCGGCTATTACATATGCTGGCTCAGGACAGCCGACTGCGTGAAGAGCTGGTGCTCAACCTGATAAGAAGTGATGCGCTGACGCCACAGCTGACAGAGTGGGCACAGCGCCTGGGTATCGATCTTAATCAGCCCCGCGTGGTGGCAGTGATCGAAGTCGACAGCGGGCAGTTAGGCGTGGACAGCGCCATGTCTGAATTACAGCAGCTGCAAACCTTACTCACCACCCCCGTTCGGGATAACCTGATAGCCATTGTGTCGCTAACCGAAATGGTCGTACTGAAACCGGCATTAAACACACACGGACGTTACGACCGTCACGATCATCGCAAGCGGGTTGAGCAACTGATGCAGCGAATGAACGAAAGCGGTCATCTGCGCATGCGTATTGCGCTGGGCAACTTCTTTACCGGTCCGGGCAGCATCGCCCGCTCTTACCGCACTGCGCGCACCACCATGGCCGTTGGAAAGCAGCGCATGCCAGACGTCCGCAGCTATTTTTATCAGGATCTGATGCTGCCGGTATTACTGGACAGTTTACGCGGTGGCTGGCAGGCGAACGAGCTGGCACGTCCGCTGGAAAAACTGAAAAGCATGGACAGCAACGGTTTACTGCGCCGGACCTTAAGCGCCTGGTTCAGCAATAACGTCCAGCCCGGCGCAACATCACGCGCGCTGTTTATTCATCGTAATACGCTGGAGTATCGACTGAATCGGATCGCTGAGTTAACCGGACTGAACCTTGGTCATTTTGACGATCGATTACTGCTGTATATTGCGTTACAGCTGGATGAGCAGGGCTGATGACGCTGCTTATGAAACCATGAGGACGCCCGATGCGTATATTGCCCGCCATACTTTGCCTGCTAATCGTTACGTTTACCTGCCAGGCACGGCCTGACAGCCTGATTTTTCTCTCTACTGATGCCCTGATGAATACCCGGCAGGCTTTGCAGAATCATCAGGCGAGCACACTGACGGAACAGGCCTGGCGTCAGCTGCAACATCAGGCAGAAAAGGCGCTCAGCCAGCCCGATCCCAGCGTGATGGATAAGGGGCTGATGCCGCCCAGCGGATCGCGGCATGACTATCTGAGCCTGAGCGCCTACTGGTGGCCGGACGGAAAGCAGAAAACGGGGTTGCCCTGGATTCGTCGGGATGGTGAGATTAATCCCGACACGAAAAATAACCAAACCGACGGCGTGCGGCTGGCGCGCTTTAGCGCAGATGTACAGACACTCTCGCTGGCCTGGTTCTTTTCTGGCGATGCACGCTATGCCAGCAAAGCACAATCGATGATCCGCCACTGGTTTATCGATCCTGCCAGCCGTATGAATCCAAACCTGAATTATGCCCAGGGGATTCCAGGCAGGACGCCTGGCCGTCATGATGGCGTACTGGATGGGCGCTATTTTGCGACCCGCATTGTTGATGCGCTGGTGCTGTTGCGCCAGTCACCCGGCTGGCGCGACAGCGACGAGGCGGCGTTACATCGCTGGTTCAGTGACTATCTTAGCTGGCTGCAGACCAGCCAGCTGGCGCAACAGGAGCGGGATGCCCCAAATAATCATGGCAGCTGGTACAGCGTACAGGTTGCCGGTATTGCCGCTTACCTGGGCAAAAACACGGTGATCGCTGATATGTCGGCGCTGGCCAAACGAAAAATTGATGGGCAAATACAGAAAGAGGGGACTCAGCCACTTGAGCTGGCGCGAACCCGCTCCTTTCATTACAGCGTCTTTAATTTGCAGGCGCTAACCGCTATCGCGGCGTTAGCTTCTCAGCGTGGGCTGGACGATCTCTGGCACTACCAAAACAAGCAGGGTGGCTCGCTACTGGCGGCGCTGGATTATATGGCGCCCTTTAGCGATCCATCACGCCGCTGGCCGTGGAAAACCCGCGAACGCCAAAGCGAGCGGTTAATCCCCTTACTGCTGTTGGCTGACGTCACACTTAAGTCAGAACGTTACCAATCCTGGATTGATCGTCCTGAATGGCGTACCGGCTCAGCAGAGGTGCTACGTGATGTGGTGTTACTCAGGCGATAGCCGCGCAGATTGCCAATAAAAAAGGCCAGACGCGTCAAGTGAATCACACTTAATGCGGCTGGCCTGATGTAAATCTGAAATAATTAACGGCCGCTGCGGGTCAGTTTTTCCAGATCGGATTCAATTTCGGCGATTTTATGGGAAACGACGCCTTCAAGATGACGCAGATCATCAAGGATTTTACGTTTCAGATCGACTTCCACCTGATCGCGCTGGCAGATCTGGTCCAGTTCATCGATCACATAACGCAGGTTCGGGCTGATTTCCTGCACTTCGCGATAGCCTTGTGACGCGTTATCAGCAACGACGGTCTTGCGCTGGCGAGGATATTTAAATTTCACGCTTTTGGCGAAAAATTCACCTTTATCTTTGCGGAAATAAATTTTCAAAATATCGTTATTCGCTTCCTGACGCAGGCTGTAGCGATCGATATCGTCAGGGTTACTAATGCCTAAGCTCTTAATATTGTCATACATAATTATTTTCCACCAAATGATAGGCGCGCAGAATTGTTCATGACTTAATGACTATAGACATAAATAACATGAATCAGTGCGCAACAGGATTTAACTGGCGCGAATTATGACCTGGATGAAAAGTAAACGCACCTGTTGGTTCGTGTAGAAAAACAACATTACCCGTAACAGCTGTAAACAAAAGATGACGGGCTGCCGTACAGCCCGTCCGACAGATTAGTCGATCGTACGCAGCAGTTCATTGATGCCGGTTTTCGCCAGCGTTTTCGCATCAACTTTTTTCACAATGACTGCGCAGTAAAGGCTGTAGCGGCCATCTTTAGACGGCAGGTTACCGGATACCACGACCGAGCCGGCAGGCACGCGACCGTAGTGGATTTCGCCGGTTTCGCGGTCATAAATTTTGGTGCTCTGACCGATATAAACACCCATTGAAATCACGGAGCCTTCTTCAACGATCACGCCTTCAACGATTTCAGAACGTGCGCCAATAAAGCAGTTATCTTCAATGATGGTGGGGTTGGCCTGCAGCGGCTCGAGTACGCCACCGATTCCTACACCACCGGATAAATGTACGTTTTTACCAATCTGTGCACAGGAACCGACGGTTGCCCAGGTATCAACCATTGTGCCTTCGTCCACAAAGGCGCCGATGTTCACGTAGGAAGGCATCAGAACCGTGTTGCGCGCAATAAAAGCCCCTTTGCGAACGGCAGCGGGCGGCACCACGCGGAAGCCGGCTTCTTTGAAGCGCGCATCGTCCCAGTCGGCAAACTTCATTGGCACTTTGTCGTAAAAACGGGTTTCAGCCCCTTCCATCACCTGATTGTCATTAATGCGGAAAGAGAGCAGAACGGCTTTTTTCAGCCACTGATGCGTTACCCATTCGCCGTCGATTTTTTCAGAAACGCGCAGTTCACCACTGTCCAGTTTGGCGATAACCTGATTAATCGCCTCGCGGGTTTCAGTATCCACACTGGTCGGGGTGATGTCAGCGCGACGTTCGAAGGCAGATTCAATAACACTCTGTAACTGTTGCATATTTTTTCCTGATCTGTCATTTGTGGTGCCAGCCAGTGACCGGCACGGGTAAAAAGTTGATGTTCACAAATTGAAGCGGGTCACACTTTATCGTTTGGATTAAGGGCTTCTGTCAACCGTTGTTGCAACGTCTGACGCATTTCCTCATCCAGTGCCTTGCGTTCGCTATTGGCTAAAATAAACAAATCTTCCACGCGCTCGCCAATGGTGCTGATGCGCGCACCATGCAGAGAGACGCCGAGATCGGCAAACACTTCCCCCACGCGCGCCAGTAAACCGGGCTGATCCAGGGCTACCAGCTCCAGATAACTGCGGCGATCGGTGTGAGTTGGCAGGAAATTCACTTCGGTATCCACGCTAAAGTGCTTAAGCCTGGCGGCCTGACGGCGGGTGCGCGGTGGCACCCACTCTCTCTGGGTTATCGCCTGCTCCAGCGCCTGAATGATCATCGCATGACGATCGGGCGACAGGGGACTGCCATCCGGCTCCAGTACAATAAAGGTATCCATCGCCATGCCATCGCGGCTGGTAAAAATTTGCGCATCATGCACGCTGAGGTTGCGACGATCCAGCTCTCCTGCCACGGCGGCGAACAGGTGCGGGCGATCGGGACTCCAGATAAAAATTTCGGTCCCGCCGCGCGTTGCCTGCGGGCTGACCAGCACCAGCGGTTGATTAAGATCGTGTCCCAGTAAGTGGCGGGCATGCCAGGCAATCTGGTTGGGCGTATGGCGCAGAAAATAGTCGGCGCGACAGCGATTCCAAATGTGATGTAACCGCTCTTCATTGATGTTGTCCATACGCAGCAGCGCCAGCGCCTGCAGGCGATGATGACGTACGCGTTCCCGCAGATCCGGACTGTTTTCCATGCCGCGACGCAGCTGTTTTTCGGTGGCGAAGAACAACTCTCGCAGCAGACTTTGCTTCCAGCTGTTCCACAGGCTCTCATTGGTGGCACAGATATCAGCGACTGTCAGGCACACCAGGTAACGCAGTCGGTTTTCGTTCTGCATGACCTCGGCGAACTGCTGAATCACCGTGGGGTCCTGAATATCACGACGCTGCGCGGTCACGGACATTAACAGATGATGCCGTACCAGCCATGCGACAAGCTGCGTTTCACGCGAGTTAAGGCCGTGCATCTCGGCGAACTCCAGCGCATCCTGCGCGCCAAGAACAGAGTGATCGCCGTTACGTCCTTTCGCAATGTCATGCAGCAGCGCCGCCATCAGCAGTAACTCTTGCTGAGGCAGGCGCGGCCAGAGTTCAACGCATAAAGGATGTTGTGGACGCGTCGCTTCGTTGGCAAAACTTTCCAGCTTCTGAAGAACCCGAATGGTGTGCTCATCCACGGTATAGGCGTGGAACAGGTCAAACTGCATCTGCCCAACGATCTGACCCCAGAGCGGCGTATAGGCCCAGAGTACGCTATGGCGATGCATCGGGACTAATGCACGACTGACCGCACCGGGATGACGCAGGATCGACATAAACAGACGGCGTGCTTCAGGCAACTGACAGAGCGGCTGCTTAAGGTGGCGACGTGTGTGGCGCAGGCGGCGCAGCGTGGTCGAATAGATCCCTTTGATATTGTCATTGCGTACCATGACGTAAAACATGCGCATTATCGCCTGAGGCTCCCGATCAAACAGCGTTTCATCGCGCAGATCGATCAGGTTACCCCGTAGCTGAAAGTCATCATCAATAGCGCAGGGTTTTTCATTGGTAGAGAGGGCCAGAATGGCTTCATCGAACAACTGCAGCAGCATCTGATTCAGTTCGCTGATACGACGCGTGACGCGATAAAAATCCTTCATCATGCGTTCAACCGGCTCGTTGCCTTCGCCCTGATACTGAAGGCGCTGGGCAACGCTAAGCTGGCGATCGAACAGTAGCCGGTTGTCATAACGCGGCAGCAACAGATGCAGCGCAAACCGAATCCGCCAGAGAAAGGCCTGGCATTCATTCAGTTCGGCGCGTTCGGCGTCGGTCAGAAAGCCAAAGCCCACCATCTCGTCGAGCGTTGTCGCGCCGAAGTGCCGTCGCGCAACCCACTGTAACGTATGAATATCACGTAAACCGCCCGGGCTGCTTTTAATATCCGGTTCCAGGTTGTAGCTGGTACCGTGATAGCGCGTATGACGCTCTTGTTGCTCTTCAATTTTGGCGGCAAAAAAGCGGGACGACGGCCAGAAGCCATCGCTAAAGACATTTTTCTGCAGTTCGAGGAACAGCGCGACATCACCGGCCAGCATCCGCGCTTCAATCAGGTTGGTCGCCACCGTCAGGTCGGATAAGCCTTCCAACAGGCACTCTTCCAGGCTACGCACGCTGTGGCCCACTTCCAGTTTGAGATCCCACATCAGCGTCAGCAGCGCGCTGGCGCTTTGGGCGGCCTCTTCGTTAAGCGGCTGGCGGCTGAGAATCAATATGTCAATATCGGAAAGCGGGTGAAGCTCACCCCGACCATAACCCCCGACAGCAACCAGAGCGATGGATTTCATGCTGTCGAAGCCAAAGTAACGCCACAGGCGACGCAGAAGGCGATCGATAAACAGGGTTCGGGCATGAATCAGATTCTCTGCCGCCTCACCGCTATCAAAGGCCGCCGCCAGGTGCTGTTGAAAGCACTCCAGGCGCTGCTTGAGTATTTCACGTGATAGCTGATCGTCCTGCCACTCGCCAGGCGAATCATTCAGACCGTTTTTCACTTCTTGCGACAGGCTCATGCAGCGTTCTCATCAGTAACCATAAAAAAACCGGCAGAGCGCCGGCCTTTTATCAGGGGAGGAATTACGCCTGGTTAACTAACACCGCGGGAAGGGTGTCGTCTTTACGCAGGGTTAAAATCTCACAGCCGTTATCCGTCACCACAATAGTATGCTCGTACTGCGCCGACAAGCTGCGATCTTTGGTTTTCACCGTCCAGCCGTCTTTCATGGTACGAATGCGATAATCACCGGCGTTCACCATCGGTTCCACGGTAAAGGTCATGCCGGCCTGCAGGACGACACCGCTGTCGTCTGCATCGTAGTGCAGAACCTGTGGCTCTTCATGAAAGCCCTTGCCGATGCCATGACCGCAGTATTCACGCACCACTGAGAAGTCATTCGCTTCAACATATTTCTGGATAGCGCGGCCCAGCTCGCGCAGGCGAATACCCGGCTTCACCAGACGCAGTGATAAATAAAGGCTTTCCTGAGTCACGCGGCACAGGCGCTCACCCTGGATCGTCGGCTTGCCGACGATAAACATTTTCGAGGTATCGCCGTGGTACTCGTCTTTAATCACGGTCACGTCGATGTTAACGATGTCGCCATCTTTCAACGGACGATCGTCGCTCGGAATACCGTGACAGACCACTTCATTTACCGAGATGCAGACGGATTTCGGAAAACCGTGGTAACCCAGGCAGGCAGAAATCGCCTGCTGATGCTGCGTAATTTGTTCGTGGCAGAGACGATCCAGTTCACCCGTGGTCACGCCAGGCTGCACATGGGGTTCGATCATTTCTAACACTTCGGCGGCGAGGCGGCCAGCGACGCGCATTTTTTCGATTTCTTCGGGGGTTTTAATTGAGATTGCCATTAAATTATTCCGCTGCTGCTGAAATTTTCAGCGATAATGAATGCTGTGCTCTCATGTTAACAGCAAGCCAAAAGGGCTGCCAAACAGAGAACGCACCACAGGCCGTAAGCGAACATTTATTGGCTTCCAAAGCGTGATTGTGGTATAAAGCGCGCCGACGATTCTCTGTATGGCCGTTAAGGTCAGCGGGAAACGCAATAATCTCACTATGTGTAATAAAACACACATGTATCGACACATACGCCGGGGTGCCTTGAAAGAGGTCGGTTGTATGGGATACATGGAGGCCCAACCCCAATTAAACTAGAGGTAGTAATCATGGCAACTGTTTCCATGCGCGATATGCTCAAGGCTGGTGTTCACTTCGGTCACCAGACCCGTTACTGGTGCCCAAAAATGAAGCCATTCATTTTCGGTGCGCGTAACAAAGTTCACATCATCAACCTTGAGAAAACTGTACCAATGTTCAACGACGCTCTGGCTGAGTTGACCAAAATCTCTTCCCGTAAAGGTAAGATTCTGTTCGTTGGTACTAAGCGCGCTGCTGCCGAAGCGATCAAAGAGTCTGCACTGAGCTGCGACCAGTTCTTCGTAAACCACCGCTGGTTGGGTGGCATGCTGACCAACTGGAAAACCGTTCGTCAGTCTATCAAACGTCTGAAAGAGCTTGAGACGCAGTCTCAGGACGGCACTTTCGACAAACTGACCAAGAAAGAAGCGCTGATGCGCGCTCGTGAACTGGCCAAGCTGGAAAACAGCCTGGGCGGTATCAAAGACATGGGCGGTTTGCCGGATGCACTGTTTGTTGTCGATGCTGACCACGAACACATCGCAATCAAAGAAGCAAACAACCTGGGTATCCCAGTATTTGCTATCGTTGATACTAACTCTGATCCAGATGGCGTTGATTACGTTATCCCAGGTAACGACGATGCGATCCGTGCTATCAACCTGTACCTGACTGCCGTTGCGACCACCGTTCGCGAAGGCCGCTCTCAGGATCTGGCTGAGCAGGCTGAAGAAGCGTCTTTAGAAAACGCTTAATTAAGGTTTGCTCTGCATAAGAGCCCTTAGCATTCAGATGTGATCTGTAAGGGGCCAAACATGGCCCCTTTATTTTATCCAAGTCTGTTACGCCCCTGTTCAGGACGGCGGGACAGAGTAAATTTTCCGCAAATAAGTACCTTCTGATGCACTTGTGCTCAGGTACGAACCGAGGATTCTGGAATGGCTGAAATTACCGCTGCATTGGTAAAAGAACTGCGTGAGCGTACTGGCGCAGGCATGATGGACTGCAAAAAAGCGCTGACTGAAGCGAGCGGCGACATCGAGCTGGCGATTGAAAACATGCGTAAGTCTGGCGCAATTAAAGCAGCGAAAAAAGCGGGTAACGTTGCTGCTGATGGCGTAATCAAAACCAAAATCGTTGGTAACTACGGTGTGATTCTGGAAGTGAACTGCCAGACTGACTTCGTAGCAAAAGACGGTGGTTTCCAGGCGTTTGCTGATAAAGTTCTTGACGCTGCTGCGGCTGACCGCATCACCGACGTTGAAGTGCTGAAAGCACAGTTCGAAGAAGAACGTGTTGCCCTGGTTGCTAAAATCGGCGAGAACATCAACATTCGTCGCGTTGCTCTTCTGGAAGGCGAAGAACTGGGCAGCTACCTGCACGGCGCACGTATCGGCGTTCTGGTTTCTGCCAAAGGCGCTAACGAAGATCTGATCAAACAGATCGCAATGCACGTTGCGGCAAGCAAACCTGAGTTTGTTAAGCCAGAAGACGTTTCTGCGGAAGTGGTTGATAAAGAATACCAGGTTCAGCTGGACATCGCGATGCAGTCTGGTAAGCCAAAAGAGATCGCAGAGAAGATGGTTGAAGGCCGTATGAAGAAATTCACCGGTGAAGTCTCTCTGACCGGTCAGGCATTCGTTATCGATCCAAGCAAAACCGTTGGCCAGGCGCTGAAAGAGCAGGGCGCTGACGTGATCAACTTCATCCGCTTTGAAGTGGGCGAAGGCATCGAAAAAGTTGAGACTGATTTTGCTGCTGAAGTTGCAGCAATGTCCAAACAGTCTTAATGATCTGAAAGAACCGCCAGATGGCGGTTCTTTTTTGTCTGCCACAGGCAAAAGATACGTTTTCAGTTTCATCCCAATAGTAATTCTTTTGCTCTAAGCGGATGATTGATCGAAATTACTTCTTATTCATCATATCTTCCAGGACGAATTGACCATGGCGACCAACGCAAAACCTGTTTATCAACGTATCCTGCTAAAACTCAGTGGCGAAGCACTTCAAGGTGCAGAGGGTTTTGGTATCGACGCGAGCGTGCTTGACCGCATGGCTCAGGAAGTCAAAGAACTGGTCGAGCTGGGTATCCAGGTGGGCGTTGTGATTGGCGGCGGTAACCTGTTCCGCGGAGCCGGCCTGGCGCAGGCGGGCATGAACCGCGTCGTGGGTGACCACATGGGGATGCTTGCTACGGTAATGAACGGCCTGGCGATGCGTGATGCACTGCACCGCGCATACGTCAATGCCCGTCTGATGTCCGCGATTCCCCTCAACGGCGTTTGCGATAACTACAGCTGGGCAGAAGCCATCAGCCTGTTACGTAATAACCGTGTGGTTATCTTTTCTGCGGGTACGGGCAATCCTTTCTTCACGACGGATTCAGCCGCCTGTCTGCGTGGTATTGAAATCGAAGCGGATGTGGTGCTGAAAGCCACGAAAGTTGACGGTGTTTACTCGGCCGACCCGGTGAAGCACCCTGATGCAACGCTGTATGAAAAACTGACTTATGCGGAAGTGCTGGATCAAGAGCTTAAAGTGATGGATCTCGCCGCGTTTACGCTGGCGCGCGATCACAAACTGCCAATCCGCGTTTTCAATATGAACAAACCTGGCGCATTGCGTCGCGTAGTGATGGGTGAAAAAGAAGGTACCCTGATTACGCATTAATACCCGAGGCGAGATAAAATAAGGTATATTCTGTCAGTGCGGTAATGTTTAGCCGTGCACCAGTCAGGATTATCGATGATTATCGATCCCGCTTCCGGTGATGCCGGAACTGGCCAGGTCAAACCGAATCCAAGGGTTTTAACGTGATTAACGACATTAAAAAAGATGCTGATACGCGCATGGACAAATGCGTCGAGGCATTCAAAACCACTATCAGCAAGGTACGCACAGGCCGTGCTTCACCTTCTCTGCTCGACGGCATTATCGTTGAATATTACGGTACGCCGACGCCACTGCGTCAGCTGGCTTCCGTTACCGTTGAAGACTCCCGCACGCTGAAAATCAACGTGTTTGATCGCTCTCTCGGCCCGGCCGTTGAAAAAGCGATTATGGCGTCCGATCTTGGCCTCAATCCAAACTCAGCGGGTTCGGACATTCGTGTTCCGCTCCCTGCGCTGACGGAAGAGCGTCGTAAAGATCTGATTAAAATCGTACGCGGTGAAGCCGAGCAGGGACGTGTGTCTGTACGTAACGTTCGTCGCGACGCCAACGATAAAATCAAAGCGTTGCTGAAAGATAAAGAAATCAGCGAAGACGACGAACGTCGTTCGCAGGATGAAATCCAGAAAATGACCGATGCGCACATCAAGAAAGTTGATGCGGCACTGGCCGAAAAAGAAGCGGAGTTGATGGACTTCTGATTCCATCATCGCCGACCAAAACGCCGTACAGAGAGGCATTCTGACAGAATGTCACCTCTGGCGGCGTTTTACATTGTGCCCCACGCTTTCACCTCTACATGGACAGCATTATGAAGCGATTAACTCTGCTCGGTTCAACCGGTTCGATAGGCACCAGCACGCTGGCAGTCGTCAGTGCCAATCCTACGCGCTATCAGATCACGGCGCTGGTTGCCGGTAAAAACGTGGCCCTGATGGCTGAGCAGTGCGTACAGTTCCAACCCCGCTATGCGGCGATGGCAGACGAAGAAGCCGCTGTTGCGCTACGTGAGCGACTGAGAGCATTGAAGGTGAAGACTGAAGTGCTCTCCGGCGTTCAGGCAGCCTGTGAACTGGCCGCGCTGGATGAGGTTGACCAGGTGATGGCGGCGATTGTGGGCGCCTCCGGTTTACTGCCCACGTTGGCAGCGATTCGCGCGGGTAAAACCGTCCTGCTGGCGAATAAAGAATCCCTGGTGACGTGCGGCCGTTTATTTATGGAGGCGGTGCGCCAGCATAAGGCGCAGCTGTTGCCGGTAGACAGCGAGCACAATGCGATTTTTCAGAGTTTGCCCGCTACCATCCAGCATCAGTTAGGTTACGCTGACCTGCAGAATAACGGCATTGAGTCGATTATTCTTACGGGATCGGGTGGCCCTTTTCGTGACACAAATTTAGCGGATCTGCGCAATATGTCGCCAGATCAGGCTTGTGCACATCCGAACTGGTCAATGGGGCGTAAAATCTCGGTTGATTCGGCCACCATGATGAATAAAGGTCTTGAATACATTGAAGCTCGTTGGCTGTTCAACGCCAGTGCCGCGCAGATGGAAGTGATTTTGCACCCCCAATCGGTGATCCACTCCATGGTGCGTTACTGCGATGGCAGCGTGCTGGCACAGTTAGGTTCACCTGACATGCGAACCCCTATCGCCCACAGTATGGCCTGGCCAGCGCGTATTCACGCTGGGGTCACACCGCTGGACTTTACCCGCATGTCGGCGCTGACGTTCTCAGAACCTGATTTTGGCCGTTACCCCTGTCTTAAACTGGCAATTGATGCCTGCGAGGCCGGGCAGGCGGCCACCACCACGCTTAATGCTGCCAATGAGATCGCCGTGGCGGCGTTCCTGAATCAGCGAATTCGTTTTACCGATATCGCAGCGTTAAACAGCGCAGTGCTGTCATCGCAGCACGGCCAGGAACCGGATTCAGTGGACGCTGTCATCGAAATCGATCGTATGGCACGCGCCGCTGCGACCGAAATGTTGCCACGCTTCACGGCATAACAACGATTGCGTTGAGGCTATTTGTTCGCTTCAGGTGAAAATGTTATAGTCGCTGGCTCGCGTTTAACGGTCTGTCACCAAATTCGGTGTGGCCTGGCAGACAGTGCCGGGATTTGTACCGGGCGCAATGTATTCAGAAACCACAGCATTTCTGATGAAAGGAATTGATTACGCGTTATGTCGTCTGAAAATCACAACAACACCGATGACCAACAGGGAACCGGTCCACGCCACGTTGCTATCATTATGGATGGCAATGGCCGTTGGGCTAAGAACCAGGGAAAACTGCGTATCTCCGGTCACAAAGCGGGCGTGAAATCAGTACGTCGCGCCGTTAGCTTTGCCGTCAGTAATAATCTTGAAGCGTTAACGCTTTACGCCTTTAGTAGCGAAAACTGGAGCCGTCCTGCGCAGGAAGTCACTGCCTTGATGGAGCTGTTTGTCTGGGCGCTGGACAGTGAAGTGAAAAGCCTGCACAAGCATAATGTTCGCTTACGCATCATTGGCGATATCAGCCGCTTCAGCCCCCGCATTCAGGAACGTGTCCGTCGGGCAGAAGCGCTGACGGAGAATAACGATCGACTCACGCTAAACATTGCTGCGAACTACGGCGGGCGATGGGATATTATCGAAGGCGTTAAAAAGTTGGCTGAACAGGTTCAGGAAGGCTTGTTACGCCCTGATCAGATAACCGAAGAGAGCCTGACGTCGCAACTGTGCATGAACCAGTTGGCGCCAGTGGATTTAGTGATAAGGACCGGGGGAGAGCATCGGATTAGCAACTTCCTGTTGTGGCAAATTGCCTATGCGGAATTCTATTTTACTGATGTGCTCTGGCCGGATTTTGATGAACACGTTTTTGAAGGTGCACTGAATGCATTCTCTCTGCGGGAGCGACGCTTTGGCGGCGCTGCACCAGGCGGCGCCTGAGCAATCTGGGGGTAACCTTTGCTGAAGTCTCGTCTGATCACCGCGCTGATTCTCATCCCGCTGGTGATCGCTGCATTGTTCTGGTTACCGCCTGTTGGCTTTGCAATTATTACGATTATTATCTGTATGCTTGCCGCCTGGGAATGGGGGCAGCTGTCTGGTATGGCATCGCGTCAGCAACGGATCTGGCTCGCGCTGATATGCGGTCTGGCTCTGACGCTGATGCTGTTTACGCTTCCTCCCTACGAACATAACGCGCACCTGCCGCAGGTGGCGGGCTGGCTGTGGGCCTCACTGGCCTGGTGGATTGCCGCGCTGTTACTGGTTCTGTTCTATCCTGCCTCTGCTGCGTTATGGCGGACTTCCCGACCCTTGCGTCTGCTGTTTGGTGCGTTAACGGTCATTCCTTTCTTCTGGGGCATGATGGCGCTCCGCCAGTATCATTACGAAGCCGATCACTTTGCCGGTGCCTGGTGGCTGCTGTTTGTTATGTTTCTGGTATGGGGTGCCGATTCCGGTGCCTACATGTTCGGCAAACTGTTTGGCAAACATAAGCTGGCGCCAAAAGTGTCGCCCGGTAAAACATGGGAAGGTTTTCTGGGCGGACTGATCTCTTCTGCGCTGATTGCCGTCCTGTTCGCCAGTTTTGCGCCGCTTTCCGTTCCCACCGGCACGCTGGTGATCTGCGCCGTGATTTCCACCCTTGCTTCGGTACTGGGCGATCTGACGGAAAGCATGTTTAAACGCGAGGCCGGTATCAAAGACAGCGGGAGCCTGATTCCCGGACATGGCGGTATTCTTGACCGCATCGACAGCCTGACAGCAGCAGTGCCGGTATTTGCCTGTTTATTGCTGTTGGTGTTTCAGACACTTTAAGGGCAAGCGACGATGTTAAGCGTAATCTGGAGTTTTGCCGCATTTATCATTGCACTGGGCGTGTTAATCACCGTGCATGAGTTTGGCCATTTTTGGGTGGCGCGGCGTTGCGGTGTGAGAGTAGAGCGCTTTTCTATCGGCTTTGGCAAGGCGTTATGGCAACGCCGCGATCGTCACGGCACCGAATTTGTGATTGCGCTCATTCCCCTTGGCGGTTATGTCAAAATGCTGGACGAGCGGGTAGAAAGCGTTCCCGCCGAGCTTCGGCACCAGGCGTTTAACAATAAAGCGATTTGGCAGCGCGCGTCTATTATTGCTGCCGGCCCGATTGCCAATTTCCTGTTTGCTATCTTTGCCTACTGGGTCGTGTTCATCCACGGCGTGCCGGGTATTAAACCGGTAGTTGGTGAAATTCTGAACGGTTCGGTCGCCGCAGAAGCGCAAATTACACCCGGGACGGAACTTAAGGCCGTTGACGGTATCGAAACGCCTGACTGGGAAGCTGTGCGCATGGCATTGATCGGTAAAATCGGTGATGCCAGCACGACATTAACAGTGGGTCGTTTTGGCGAACAGGGGACGCAGCAAAAACAGGTCGATTTGCGCAACTGGCAGTTCGAACCTGATAAGCAGGACCCTGTCGTCGCACTGGGAATTCGTCCCCGGGGCCCGCAGATTGAAACGACCCTGGCTGAAGTGCAAAAGAATTCGCCTGCCAGTGCAGCCGGTTTGCAAGCTGGCGACAGGATCGTTAAAGTCGATGGTCAGTTATTATCGCAGTGGCAGCCTTTTGCTACCCAGGTTCGGGATAACCCAGGAAAAAGTATTGCTCTTGAGGTCGATCGCAACGGTGATGCGGTGCAGTTAACCCTGACGCCCGAAGCGAAACCTGGGAACAAAGCACAAGGGTTTGCGGGGGTGATTCCCCGAGTCGTACCGCTGCCAGACGAGTATAAAACGGTAAGACAATATGGTGCGTTTTCAGCCATTGGTGAAGCCAGTGTAAAAACCTGGCAGTTAATGAAGCTGACCGTCTCTATGTTGGGCAAGTTAATAACCGGCGATGTGAAGCTGAACAACCTGAGCGGCCCGATTTCGATTGCGCAAGGTGCAGGTTTGTCAGCCGAGTATGGAATGATTTACTACCTGATGTTCCTGGCGTTGATTAGCGTCAACTTAGGGATCATCAACCTGTTCCCGCTACCGGTTTTAGATGGTGGGCACTTGCTCTTCCTTGCGATTGAAAAGATCAAAGGGGGACCGGTGTCCGAGCGAGTTCAAGACTTTAGTTACCGCATCGGTTCAATACTGCTGGTGATGTTAATGGGGCTTGCACTTTTCAATGATTTCTCACGTTTGTAACCGCTGGAACGCGAGCTTACGTGGGATGTGTTAGGAAAACGCATAATAACGATGGCGATGAAAAAGTTGCTCATAGCGTCGCTGCTGTTTAGCAGCGCCACCGTTTACGGTGCAGACGATTTCGTGGTGAAGGACATTCATTTCGAAGGGCTGCAGCGAGTCGCCGTCGGCGCGGCTCTGCTGAGCATGCCAGTTCGGGTTGGCGATACGGTGAATGACGATGACGTCAGAAATACCATTCGCTCCCTGTTCGCAACTGGCAACTTTGAGGATGTTCAGGTCCTGCGAGATGGTAATACGCTGATTGTTCAGGTCAAAGAACGTCCCACCATCGCCAGCATTACCTTCAGCGGTAACAAAGCGGTTAAAGACGATCAGCTCAAACAAAACCTTGAAGCCTCAGGCGTGCGCGTCGGCGAAGCGCTGGACCGCACCACCATCTCTTCGATTGAGAAGGGCCTGGAAGACTTCTACTACAGCGTGGGCAAATACACCGCCAGCGTTAAAGCCGTAGTCACACCGCTGCCGCGTAACCGCGTCGATTTGAAACTGGTGTTTACCGAAGGTGTTTCTGCCAAAATTCAGCAGATCAATATCGTCGGTAACAAAGCTTTTAGCTCCGACGAGCTTATTTCCCGCTTCCAGTTGCGTGACGAAGTGCCGTGGTGGAACGTGGTGGGCGACCGTAAATACCAGAAGCAGAAACTGGCGGGCGACCTTGAAACCCTGCGCAGCTTCTATCTGGATCGGGGTTATGCGCGTTTCAACATTGATTCGACCCAGGTCAGCCTGACGCCGGATAAGAAAGGCATCTACATCACCGTGAACATTACCGAAGGCGATCAGTACAAGATTGCTGGCGTAATCGTTAACGGCAGCATGGCGGGTCATTCGGCCGAAATCGAACATCTGACCAAAATTCCGGCGGGCGAGCTGTATAACGGCACGAAAGTCACGTCGATGGAAGATGACATTAAGAAACTGCTGGGTCGCTACGGCTATGCCTATCCACGTGTTGTGACACAGCCTGAAATTAACGATGCGGATAAAACCGTTAAGCTGCACATCAACGTCGATGCGGGTAACCGCTACTACGTGCGTAAAGTGCGCTTCGAAGGAAACGATACATCAAAAGATGCCGTACTGCGTCGTGAAATGCGTCAGATGGAAGGCGCCTGGCTGGGCAGCGACCTGGTCGATCAGGGCAAAGAGCGTCTGAATCGTACGGGCTATTTTGAAACCGTTGACGTGGATACGCAGCGCGTTCCCGGCTCACCTGACCAGGTTGACGTGGTCTATAAAGTTAAAGAACGCAATACCGGTACCTTTAACTTTGGCGTCGGCTACGGTACAGAAAGTGGCGTGAGTTTCCAGGTCGGTGTTACCCAGGATAACTGGCTCGGCACCGGTAATACCGTGGGGATTAGCGGCACTAAAAACGATTACCAGACCTATGCAGAATTCTCCCTGACCGATCCCTACTTTACCGTTGACGGTGTGAGTCTGGGCGGCCGGGTGTTCTACAACAACTTTAAGGCCAGCAACGCCGATCTCTCCGGCTATACCAACAGAAGTTACGGTACAGACGGTACATTGGGCTTCCCAATCAACGAGAACAACTCGCTGCGCGTCGGTCTGGGCTATGTCCATAACGACCTGTCTGACATGCGTCCACAGGTTGCGATGTGGCGTTATCTTGACTCGGTCGGTAAGCCACAGCAGTTGAACAGCAACGGCGACTTCTCTGCTGACGACTTCACCTTTAACTATGGCTGGACCTATAACACGCTCGATCGTGGTTTCTTTGCCACCTCAGGTAACCGTACTAACCTGAACGGCAAAGTCACGATTCCAGGTTCAGATAACCAGTTCTACAAAATGACCCTGGACAGCCAGCAGTATGTTCCGATCAATAAAGATCATACCTGGGTTGTGTTAGGTCGCGGTCGTGTGGGCTACGGTGACGGCATTAGCGGTAAAGAGATGCCGTTCTATGAGAACTTCTACGCCGGCGGTTCGAGTACCGTGCGCGGGTTCCAGTCCAATACCATCGGTCCGAAAGCCGCTTACCTGAACAATGGCTCGTCATACTGTAACCTGAGCGATCCGAACGGTATCTGTAAGTCGAGCGATGCAATCGGGGGTAACGCGATGGCGATTGCCAGCCTTGAGCTGATCACGCCAACACCGTTCCTGAGTGAGAAATATTCGAATTCCGTCCGCACTTCGCTGTTTGTGGATGCGGGTACGGTCTGGGATACTAAATGGCAGAACACGGCGGAGACGCGCGCTGCCGGTATTCCTGACTACAGCGATCCGAACAACATTCGCGTTTCGACCGGTGTGTCTTTACAGTGGATGTCACCGCTGGGGCCGTTAGTCTTCTCCTATGCCCAGCCGGTTAAGAAAGTTGAGGGAGATAAGTCAGAGCAGTTCCAGTTTAACATTGGTAAAACCTGGTAATGTTCTGTACAGGGATGTTAAAAAATTAGCTTGCACACGTGGGGCATTGCTATGCTCCACGCTGCAAACATACATGTTGAGGGTAAGGAGTTTATAGTGAAAAAGTTGTTATGTGCAGTTACTCTGGGTGTTGCATTGGCTGCTTCTGCTGGCGCACAGGCGGCGGATAAAGTCGCAACTGTGGATCTGAGCCAGGTTTTCCAGAAATCACCTCAGCGCGCGACTATCACCAAGCAGCTCGAGAGTGAATTCCAGGGCCGCGCGGCAGAACTCCGTTCTCAGCACGACAAAATCCAGCAGGAAATGCAGGATCTGCAGCGTAACGCGCCAACCATGAAGGCGAGCGAGCGCAGCAAGAAAGAGAAGCAGATTGACTCTGAGCGTAATGCTTTCCAGGCAAAAGCCGACGCGTTTGAGAAAGACAACCAGACCCGTCAGGTTCAGGAGCGTAATAAGCTGCTGGAAAAAATCCAGACTGCTGTTCAGTCGGTTGCCAAAAGCGGCGGCTATGACCTGGTGCTGAATTCTCAGGCTGTGCTGTATTCGGGTTCTGATGTTAAAGACATCACCGATGAAGTTGCGAAGCAGGTTAAATAATCGATGTCATCAATTCGACTGGCTGATTTAGCCCAGCAGTTGGATGCAGAATTGCACGGAGATGGCGATATCGTCATCTCCGGCATTGCTTCTATGCAATCCGCCACCACTGGTCAAATCACGTTTCTTGCCAACAGCCGTTACCGCGAGCAGCTCGCCCTGATCCAGGCTTCAGCCGTGGTGCTGACGGAAGCGGATCTGGAGTGGTGTAAAACCGCCGCGCTGGTTGTTAAAAACCCCTATCTTACCTATGCGCGAATGGCGCAGTTACTTGATACGACGCCGCAGCCTGCGCAGCACATTGCGCCGAGCGCCGTGATCGATTCCAGCGCCAGACTGGGTGAGAATGTGTCCATCGGCGCCAATGCCGTTATTGAGTCCGACGTGGTACTCGGTGACAACGTGGTCATCGGCCCAGGCTGTTTTGTGGGCAAAAAAACCCGTATCGGCAACGGCTCGCGTTTATGGGCTAACGTCTCGGTTTACCATGAGGTGCAGATTGGTCAGGATTGTCTGATTCAGTCCGGCACGGTGATAGGTTCAGATGGATTCGGTTATGCTAACGATCGTGGCAACTGGGTGAAAATCCCGCAGTTGGGTTCGGTCATCATTGGCGATCGTGTCGAAATCGGTGCCTGTACCACCATCGATCGTGGTGCGCTGGATAACACTCTGATCGGCAATGGTGTTATCATAGATAACCAATGTCAGATTGCTCACAACGTGGTTATTGGCGACAATACTGCGGTTGCTGGCGGTGTGATCATGGCGGGTAGTTTGAAAATTGGTCGTTATTGTATGATTGGCGGTGCCAGCGTCATTAATGGCCATATGGAAATCTGTGACAAAGTAACCGTAACCGGCATGGGCATGGTTATGCGTCCGATAACAGAACCTGGTGTATACTCCTCAGGCATTCCATTACAGCCCAACAAAACCTGGCGCAAAACTGCAGCGTTGGTGATGAATATCGATGAACTAAGCAAACGCTTAAAAGCAATCGAGCGGAAAGTCGGCAAAGACGACTAGACGCCATCCCATGACAGACCGGCTTTCATAATAACAGTGTTAAGCAGGGAAGCCAGGCGCCACGGAACCTATTTGCGGCCTGCCAACGATCATGATGATCGGTGCAGGCCGTGTTATTGATGTCATCAGATTTTTAGGACAGGAAGAGTATTTTGACTACTGAAACTCATACTCTGCAAATTGAAGAGATTTTAGAGCTGCTGCCGCACCGTTATCCGTTTCTGCTGGTAGATCGCGTGCTGGATTTTGAAGAAAACAAATATCTGCGCGCCGTAAAGAATGTCTCCTTTAACGAGCCGTTTTTCCAGGGGCATTTCCCTGGTAAACCGATTTTTCCCGGCGTTCTGATTCTGGAAGCGATGGCACAGGCCACCGGCATTCTGGCATTTAAAAGCGTGGGTAAACTGGAGCCAGGCGAGCTTTATTATTTTGCTGGCATTGATAATGCCCGTTTCAAGCGTCCGGTCGTACCGGGCGATCAAATGATTATGGAAGTGACCTTCGAGAAAACCCGCCGTGGTCTGACTCGCTTCAATGGCGTAGCGACTGTCGACGGTAAAATCGTCTGTGAAGCGACCATGATGTGTGCCCGTAGCCGGGAGGCATAACTCGTGATTGATCCAACCGCCAACATCCATCCCAGTTCAGTTATCGAAGACGGGGCTGTTATCGGCCCCGGCGTTCATATTGGTCCTTTCTGTTTTGTCGGGGCGAATGTCGAGATTGGTGAGGGAACCGTCCTTAAGTCACACGTGGTGGTAAACGGCCATACGCGTATCGGTAAAGACAACCAGATCTATCAGTTTGCTTCTATCGGTGAAGTGAATCAGGATCTGAAATACGCGGGTGAACCTACCCGTGTTGACATTGGCGATCGTAACCGTATTCGTGAAAGCGTGACGATTCATCGCGGCACGGCGCAGGGTATTAACACCACGACCATTGGTAGCGATAACCTGTTTATGGTGAATGCCCATATCGCCCATGACTGCGTGGTGGGTAACCGCTGCATTTTCGCCAATAACGCGACCCTGGGTGGTCATGTCACTGTGGATGATTTCGCTATCATTGGCGGCATGACGGCGGTGCATCAGTGGTGCACTATTGGTTCACATGTCATGATCGGCGGTTGTTCAGGCGTTGTTCAGGATGTCCCTCCGTATGTGATTGCGCAAGGCAACCATGCCACGCCATTCGGTATCAACATTGAAGGCCTGAAGCGCCGTGGCTTCAGCAAAGAAGCACTGCACGCTATCCGCAACGCCTACAAGTTACTTTATCGCAGCGGCAGAACGCTGGATGAAGTCAAACCGGAAATCGAGGCGATTGCTCAGCAGCACAGCGAAGTGCAGCCTTTCTTTGATTTCTTTGCTCGTTCTACTCGTGGATTAATTCGCTAATTCATGTCAGCGCGTCCCCTTACGATTGCCCTGGTCGCCGGAGAAACCTCTGGCGATATCCTTGGCGCAGGCCTGATTCGGGCATTAAAAGCGCGTCATCCTGATGCCCGTTTTGTTGGTGTCGCGGGTCCGCTAATGCAGGCCGAAGGTTGCGAAGCCTGGTATGAGATGGAAGAGCTGGCGGTGATGGGCATTGTGGAGGTGCTGGGGCGGTTACGGCGTTTATTAAGTATTCGTCGCGATCTTACGCAGCGCTTTACCGCGCTTCAGCCTGACGTCTTTGTCGGTATTGATGCGCCGGATTTCAACATCACGCTGGAAGGCCATCTCAAACGCGCAGGCATTCGCACCATTCATTACGTCAGCCCCTCTGTCTGGGCCTGGCGACAAAAGCGCGTCTTTAAAATCGGCCGCAATACCGATCTGGTATTGGCGTTTCTGCCGTTTGAAAAAGCCTTCTACGACCGTTTCAACGTTCCCTGTCGCTTTATTGGTCATACCATGGCGGATGCCATGCCGTTACAGCCCGATAAGGCCGCCGCTCGCCGCCATCTTGGCATAGACGAGCACGCGCTCTGTCTGGCACTGCTTCCCGGCAGCCGGGGTGCCGAAGTCGAAATGCTGAGTGCGGATTTCCTTAAAACCGCACAGCGTCTGCGTACGCACTATCCGGCGCTGGAAATTGTCGTGCCCCTGGTTAACGCTAAGCGCCGCGAACAGTTTGAAAAAATTAAAGCGGAGGTCGCGCCTGAGCTGCCGATGCACCTGCTGGATGGTCAGGGCAGGGAAGCCATGGTGGCAAGTGATGCTGCGCTACTGGCTTCGGGAACGGCGGCGCTGGAGTGCATGCTGGCAAAATGCCCGATGGTGGTTGGCTACCGCATGAAGCCGTTTACCTTCTGGCTGGCTAAACGACTGGTCAAAACGGATTACGTCTCTTTGCCGAATCTGCTGGCCGGGCGCGAACTGGTCAAAGAGCTGTTGCAGGATGAATGTCAGCCTGAGGCGCTGGCCGCGGCGCTGGATCCGTTGCTGCATGCCAGTCGTGAACGTGAAACGCTGCTGAACACCTTTTATGAACTGCACCAGCAGATCCGCTGGAACGCTGACGAACAAGCCGCAGATGCGGTGCTGGAGCTTGCCAATGGCTGATTTTATCTATCCTGCCGCCGGTTGTATTGCCGGGGTGGACGAAGTCGGGCGCGGGCCATTAGTCGGGGCCGTTGTGACCGCCGCCGTGATCCTCGATCCCGCGAATCCTGTTCCCGGCCTGGCAGACTCCAAAAAACTGTCAGAAAAACGCCGTCTCGCGCTGTTTGATCAAATCAAAGAGAAAGCGCTCGCCTGGAGCCTGGGGCGCGCAGAACCGGACGAGATCGACAATCTTAATATCCTGCACGCCACCATGCTGGCGATGCAGCGCGCGGTCGCTGGCCTGTCCATCACGCCAGACTTTGTGCTGATTGACGGCAATCGCTGTCCGGCGTTGCCGATGCCTTCTCTGGCAGTGGTGAAAGGCGACAGCCTGGTCGCCGAAATCAGTGCCGCCTCCATCATCGCCAAGGTCACGCGCGATCGTGAAATGGCAGAGCTGGATTTGTTGTTTCCGCAGTATGGTTTTGCGCAGCATAAAGGTTATCCTACGGCGTTACACATGGAAAAATTGACGCAGTACGGTGCAACCCCTCATCACCGCCGCAGCTTTGCGCCGGTGCGTAATGCGCTGATTGATGCCGATGTACTGGCGAGCAGCCTGACCACGCTGCGCTAATCCGAACCTGTTTTAACCGGAAACTGATATGGCCGAACCCCGTTTTATACATCTGCGCGTACACAGCGACTATTCCATGGTCGACGGCCTGGCGAAAACCGGCCCGTTGATCAAGAAAGCGGCTGCGCTGGGAATGCCAGCCATCGCGATTACCGACTTCACCAACCTTTGCGGGCTGGTGAAATTTTACGGCGGTGCGCACGGGGCAGGGGTTAAACCGATTATCGGGGCAGATTTTAACGTTGCCAGCGAGTTGATGGGCGATGAACTGACCCAGATTACCGTGCTGGCGGCAAATAATACCGGCTATCAGAATCTGACACTGCTGATTTCCCGTGCTTACCAACGGGGTTACGGTATTGCTGGCCCGATTATCGATCGCGACTGGCTGGCCGAACTGCAGGAAGGACTGATTCTGCTGTCCGGAGGCCGTCGAGGGGATGTTGGCCGCAGCCTGCTACGAGGTAACAGCGCGCTGGTGTCTGACTGCCTGGCTTTCTATCAACAGCATTTCGCCGATCGCTACTTCCTGGAGCTGGTCCGTACCGGTCGTCCTGATGAGGAGAGCTATCTGCATGCGGCGGTTGAGCTGGCGATTGCAGAAGGGATCCCCGTTGTTGCCACGAATGAAGTCTGCTTCATCAATGAAGAAGATTTCGACGCCCACGAGATCCGCGTTGCCATTCATGATGGTTACACGCTCGACGATCCGAAACGTCCTCGCCATTACAGTCCTCAGCAATACATGCGCAGCGAAGAGGAGATGTGCGAGCTGTTCGCGGACATCCCGGAAGCGCTGGAAAACAGCGTAGAGATTGCTAAGCGTTGTAACGTCACGGTCCGGCTGGGTGAGTACTTTCTGCCCCAGTTCCCGACAGGGGATATGACCACCGAAGACTTTTTGGTGATGAAATCCCGCGAGGGGCTGGAAGAGCGCCTCGCGATGCTGTTTCCGGACGAAGCCGTACGGGCCGAAAAGCGGCCGGAATACGATGAACGTCTGGAAGTGGAACTCAACGTTATTAACCAGATGGGGTTCCCTGGCTACTTCCTGATCGTGATGGAGTTTATCCAGTGGTCGAAAGATAACGGCGTGCCGGTTGGGCCGGGCCGTGGTTCTGGTGCGGGATCCTTAGTCGCCTATGCGCTCAAGATCACTGACCTTGATCCGCTCGAGTTCGACCTGCTGTTCGAACGTTTCCTAAACCCAGAACGTGTTTCCATGCCCGACTTCGACGTCGATTTCTGCATGGAGAAACGTGACCAGGTGATTGAACACGTGGCCGACATGTACGGCCGCGAAGCGGTGTCTCAGATTATTACTTTCGGTACGATGGCGGCTAAGGCTGTCATTCGTGACGTGGGACGCGTTCTGGGCCATCCCTATGGTTTTGTCGATCGTATTTCAAAGCTGGTGCCGCCCGATCCGGGCATGACGCTGGAAAAAGCCTTTGCTGCAGAACCGCAACTGCCGGAAATTTATGAGGCCGATGAGGAAGTCAAAGCGCTAATCGATATGGCGCGCAAGCTGGAAGGTGTTACGCGAAACGCTGGTAAGCACGCGGGTGGAGTAGTGATCGCGCCCACCAAAATTACCGATTTTGCGCCACTGTACTGTGACGAAAACGGCCAGTATCCGGTGACGCAGTTTGATAAAAATGATGTGGAATATGCCGGCCTGGTGAAGTTTGACTTCCTGGGGCTGCGTACGCTGACCATTATCGACTGGGCACTGAAGATGATTAACCCGCGCCGTGAAAAGCAGGGGTTGCCGCCGATCGATATCGCCACCATTCCGCTTGAAGACAAGAAAAGCTTTGATATGCTGCAGCGCGCGGAAACCACGGCGGTTTTCCAGCTTGAATCGCGCGGCATGAAAGATCTGATCAAGCGTCTGAAACCTGACTGCTTTGAAGACATGATCGCCCTTGTGGCGCTGTTCCGCCCTGGCCCGTTGCAGTCGGGCATGGTGGATAACTTTATCGACCGTAAGCACGGTCGGGAAGCCATCTCCTATCCTGATATCCAGTGGCAGCATGAAAGCCTGAAGCCGGTTCTCGAGCCGACCTACGGCATTATCCTGTATCAGGAACAGGTGATGCAGATCGCCCAGGTCCTGTCTGGCTATACGCTCGGCGGGGCGGATATGCTGCGTCGCGCCATGGGTAAAAAGAAACCCGAAGAGATGGCCAAGCAGCGCTCCGTTTTTAAAGACGGCGCTGAAAGCATGGGCATCGACGGCGAACTGTCGATGAAAATCTTCGATCTGGTAGAGAAATTTGCCGGATACGGTTTTAACAAATCGCACTCTGCGGCTTATGCGCTGGTGTCCTATCAAACGCTGTGGCTGAAAGCGCATTATCCGGCCGAATTTATGGCTGCGGTCATGACGGCGGATATGGATAACACGGAAAAAGTGGTTGGCCTGGTGGATGAGTGCTGGCGCATGGGGCTAAAGGTCCTGCCGCCGGATATTAACTCGGGCCTGTATCAGTTCCACGTCAATGATGAGGGCGAGATCGTTTACGGCATCGGCGCCATTAAAGGCGTCGGTGAAGGGCCGATCGAAGCGATCATCGATGCGCGTAACGAGGGCGGTTATTTCCGGGAGCTGTTCGATCTCTGCGCGCGCACCGATACCAAAAAGATCAACCGTCGGGTCATGGAAAAACTGATCATGTCAGGTGCCTTTGATCGTCTCGGCCCACACCGCGCTGCCTTAATGAGCGCCCTTAACGATGCGCTGAAGGCGGCGGATCAGCATGCGAAAGCCGAAGCGATCGGCCAGGCGGACATGTTTGGCGTACTGGCCGACGAGCCTGAACAGGTAGAACAGTCCTATGCCAGCGTGACGCCCTGGCCGGAACAGGTGCAGTTGGATGGTGAACGAGAAACCCTTGGGTTGTATCTTACCGGCCATCCTATTAATCAGTATTTAAAAGAAATTGAGCGTTACGTTGGCGGGATGCGTTTGAAAGATATGCATCCTACCGATCGTGGTAAGATTACCGTTGCGGCAGGTCTGGTGATTGCTGCGCGTGTAATGGTGACCAAACGCGGCAACCGAATTGGTATTTGTACACTTGACGATCGTTCCGGCCGTCTCGAAGTCATGTTATTTACCGATGCGTTAGATAAATACCAGCAACTGCTGGAGAAAGACCGTATCCTGATCGTCAGCGGACAGGTCAGCTTTGATGACTTCAGTGGTGGGCTTAAAATGACCGCCCGGGAAGTCATGGACATCGACGAAGCGCGCGAAAAATACGCCCGTGGACTTGCTATCTCGCTGACGGACAGGCAAATTGATGACCAGCTATTAAACCGACTCCGTCAGTCCCTGGAACCTCATCGTTCAGGGACAATTCCGGTGCATCTCTACTATCAGAGAGCCGACGCGCGAGCGAAGCTACGCTTTGGTGCAGCGTGGCGAATTTCGCCCAGCGATCGTTTACTCAACGATTTGCGGTCGTTAATTGGATCGGAGCAGGTGGAACTGGAGTTTGACTAAAACAGGAACATTATGAGTCTTAATTACCTGGATTTTGAACAGCCAATTGCAGAACTGGAAGCGAAGATTGATTCGCTAACCTCGATTGGTCGTCAGGACGATAAACACGTCAATCTCGACGAAGAAGTGAAGCGACTGCGCGAGAAAAGCGTTGAGCTGACCCGTAAAATCTTCGCCGATTTGGGCGCATGGCAAATTGCACAACTGGCACGCCATCCGCTACGTCCTTATACCTTTGATTACGTGCGCAATGCCTTTGACGATTTCGATGAGCTGGCGGGTGACCGTGCTTATGCGGATGACAAAGCCATTGTGGGCGGGATTGCGCGCCTTGATGGTCGCCCGGTCATGATCATTGGTCACCAGAAAGGACGTGAAACCAAAGAGAAGATTCGCCGTAATTTTGGCATGCCAGCACCAGAAGGCTATCGCAAAGCGCTGCGCCTGATGGAAATGGCTGAGCGTTTCAAGATGCCAATCCTGACCTTTATCGACACGCCGGGCGCTTATCCTGGCGTTGGTGCGGAAGAGCGTGGTCAGTCTGAGGCAATTGCCCGTAATCTGCGGGAAATGTCCGGTCTGAAGGTGCCTGTGATCTGTACGGTCATCGGTGAAGGCGGTTCCGGTGGTGCGCTGGCTATTGGTGTGGGTGATAAAGTTAACATGCTGCAGTACAGCACTTACTCTGTTATCTCTCCGGAAGGCTGTGCCTCTATTCTGTGGAAAAGCGCCGATAAAGCGCCTCTGGCAGCCGAAGCGATGGGTATTACCGCGCCGCGTCTGAAAGAGCTGAAGCTGATTGACTCGGTTATCCCTGAGCCACTGGGCGGGGCGCATCGTCATCCTGTCGAAATGGCGCAGTCGCTGAAACAGCAACTGCTGGCCGATCTGGCAGATCTGGAAGGGCTCAGCACCGAAGAACTGCTCGATCGCCGTTATCAACGTCTGATGAGCTACGGCTACGCCTGATTGTGCTTCATGACGATAAAGCGGACTTCGGTCCGCTTTTTTTATGCCATTAATCTGACTGCAGTTGAGTGGCATCATTCGCTATGCTTACTTAATGCCTCAACAATCAGGGAGATGTGCATTGAATATTCTGGCGATCATGGGCGCGCATGGCGTGTTTTACAAAGATGAACCCTTGCGCGAACTGGAAGTCGCGCTGAGTCAGCAAGGTTTTCAACTCATCCGGCCGAAAAACAATGACGATCTGCTAAAACTCATTGAACACAATCCCCGTATCAGCGGCGTCATTTTTGACTGGGATGAACACAACAGCCCGGAGCTGTGTGGTGAAATCAATCAGCTTAATGAATACCTGCCGCTGTATGCCTTTATCAATACCCATTCCCAGATGGATATCAGTATTAATGAAATGCGTATGCCGCTGCATTTCTTTGAATATGCTCTGAATGCCGCCGACGATATTGCTCTTCACATTCGCCAGTACACAGATGACTACCTCGACAACATCACGCCGCCGTTGACCAAAGCGTTGTTTACCTATGTGAAAGAGGGGAAATACACCTTCTGTACCCCTGGCCATATGGCCGGTACGGCCTTCCAGAAAAGCCCGGTCGGCTGCTTGTTCTATGACTTTTTTGGTGCCAATACGCTGAAGTCGGATATCTCGATTTCGGTAACGGAACTGGGATCGCTGCTGGACCACACAGGGCCGCATCTGGAAGCCGAGGAGTATATCGCCCGCACTTTTGGTGCGGAACAGAGCTACATGGTGACCAACGGCACCTCGACCTCGAATAAAATCGTCGGAATGTATGCTGCCCCGGCAGGCAGCACGATTCTGGTGGACCGCAACTGCCATAAGTCGCTCACGCATCTGTTGATGATGAGCGATTTGATCCCCATCTGGCTCAAGCCAACACGCAACGCATTGGGTATTTTGGGCGGTATTCCGCAAAAAGAGTTCACCCGTGCCAGCATCGAGCAAAAAGTGGCGGTCACGCCGCGCGCCAGTTGGCCGGTACATGCGGTGATTACCAATTCGACCTACGACGGTTTGCTCTACAACACTCAGTACATCAAGCAAACCCTTGAGGTGCCGTCGATCCACTTTGATTCTGCCTGGGTTCCCTATACCAACTTTCATCCCATCTATGAGGGGAAAAGCGGCATGAGCGGTGAGCGGGTGCCGGGTAAAGTCTTCTATGAAACGCAGTCCACCCATAAACTGCTGGCGGCTTTTTCCCAGGCTTCGCTGATTCATATTAAAGGCGACTATGACGAGCAGACGTTTAATGAAGCCTACATGATGCACACCACCACCTCACCGAACTATGCCATCGTCTCATCCATTGAGACAGCGGCGGCGATGCTGCGGGGAAATCCGGGCAAAAGGCTCATTAACCGGTCAGTGGAACGCGCCCTGCATTTCCGTCGTGAGATACAGCGGTTGCGAGAAGAGTGCGACAGCTGGTTTTTTGATATCTGGCAGCCTGAACACGTTGATGAAGCCCAGTGCTGGCCGATACAGCCGGGGGAAGAGGACTGGCACGGATTCACCCAGGCCGATCGCGACCACATGTATCTTGATCCGATCAAGGTAACGATCCTGACACCCGGCATGAGCGAGCTGGGCGTGATGGCGGAAGAGGGCATTCCGGCGGCGCTGGTGGCGAAGTTCCTGGATGAGCGCGGCATCGTGGTTGAAAAAACCGGCCCTTACAATCTGTTATTCCTGTTTAGTATCGGCATTGATAAAACCAAAGCGATGAGCGTGCTGCGAGGGTTAACGGAATTTAAGCGCGCCTACGATCTCAATCTCCGGGTCAAAAATATGTTGCCGGATCTCTATGCGGAGGATCCCGATTTTTATCGCAACATGCGTATTCAGACGCTGGCGCAGGGGATCCACCGTCTTATCCAGCAACATGATTTACCGCGGCTCATGTTGAAGGCGTTTGACGTGTTGCCCGAGATGAAAATGACGCCGCACCAGGCTTTTCAGCAACAGGTGAAGGGCAATATTGAAACCGTGAACATCAATGAGCTGGTGGGCCGCATCTCTGCCAACATGATCCTGCCTTATCCTCCGGGCGTTCCTCTGGTGATGCCTGGTGAAATGATCACAGAACAAAGCCGCGCCGTACTCGACTTCCTGTTAATGCTGTGTAGCATTGGACGCCACTATCCTGGCTTTGAGACGGATATTCACGGCGCGATCCTCACCGAAGAGGGGGAATATCGGGTACGTGTGCTGAAACAGGCCGGGTAACAGGACGTCATGTTTAACAGGAAGCAACGATGCTACAGCTAACGCACATCCATCATATCGCGATCATTGCATCAGACTATTCGCGCAGCAAAGCGTTTTACTGCGACATTCTGGGGTTCGAACTGCAAAGCGAACACTATCGTGAAGCGCGTGATTCGTGGAAAGGGGATCTGGCACTGAACGGTCAGTATACGATTGAGCTGTTTTCGTTTCCCAAACCGCCCGCACGCGTCAGTCAACCGGAAGCCTGTGGCCTGCGTCATCTGGCCTTCAGCGTGCCGGACGTTGAAGCGGCGATGCGCTATCTGGCAACGCAAGGCGTGATATGTGAAGCGATCCGCATCGATGAGCTAACCGGAAAGCCCTGCACGTTCTTTGCCGATCCGGATGGTTTGCCGCTGGAACTCTATCAGGCGTAAAATGGCGGCTTTGGGCGACTCCACTGGCCGCGGTATGGATTGAGAACATGTCTGATTTTGACGCACTGTTAAAGGAAAATGACGCGCTGGTCGTGGCGTTCAGCGGTGGTCTGGATTCTACCGTTCTGCTTCATCAACTGCGGGCCTGGCAGCAAGCGCGCCCGCGGTCACGGCTGCGTGCGCTGCATGTGCATCATGGCCTCAGCCCGAATGCCGATAGCTGGGCAGCGCACTGCCTGTGCCTGTGCGAACGGTGGCAGATTCCTTGTGAAGTCCTGCGTGTGCAGGTAACGGATCAGGGACAAGGCATTGAAGCGGCAGCGCGGCAGGTGCGCTATCAGGCTCTGGGGCAGGCGCTGTGCGCGGATGAAAAGCTGCTAACCGCGCAGCATCTGGACGATCAGTGTGAAACGCTGCTCCTGGCGCTGAAACGCGGCAGCGGCCCGGCGGGCCTGGCGGCCATGCCGGCGGCGGCGACGTTTGCCGGACATGCCTTACTCAGACCCTTGTTAAACCATTCCCGCCTGAGCCTGGAGCAGTATGCCGAGGCGCATCAACTGGTCTGGGTTGAAGATGAAAGCAATCAGGATCAGCGCTATGACCGAAACTTTCTGCGTCAGCAGCTGTTGCCGACGGTTCTGCGCCGCTGGCCGCATTTTGCCGAGGCGTCGGCGCGCAGTGCCGCCTTGTGTGGCGAGCAGGAGCAACTGCTGGATGAGTTACTGGCTGAGCCGCTTAGCGAGCTTATTCAACCCGACGGTAGCCTGTGCTTCACACCTTTGCTGACCATGAGTGAGGTAAAAGGCAACGCCCTGCTGCGCCGCTGGCTGGCCGCTCAGGGCGAGAAAATGCCGTCGCGCGAAGCATTACGCCGAATCCGTCAGGAGATCATGTTGTGCCGTGAAGATGCGCAGCCGCGCCTGAAGCTGGGCAACCACGAGATCCGTCGCTACCGGCAGCAGCTTTACCACTTGCCGCTCAGCGCCTCTTTAGCTGACTGTGAAATCGCCTGGAATGACGTCGAACAACCTCTGCATTTGCCACAAAACCTGGGCGTACTGACGGCCGAAAAAAGCACGAGTACGCTTCGCTGCCCACAACCGCAGGAGCAGGTATTCGTGCGGTTTCACGCAACAGGCTATGTGCATATCGTGAATCGCCCAGGCGGACGAGACATAAAAAAAATCTGGCAGAGGCTGAATATCCCGCCCTGGCAACGCGCGCGCATTCCATTAATTTATTTTAATCAGACGTTGATTTGCGCGCCCGGGCTGTTTGTTACCCGCGAAGGTGCCAGCGAGGATGCCGCTGGCTGGCAAGTCAACTGGCAGAAAACGACGGGAGAGCCGGAATAATGCAACGCATAGCAGCCTTGCTGCTGATAACTGTTTTACCGGTCCACGCCGCAGGCGATGTGAAAGCGGGTGAGCAACGCGCGGCCGCCTGTATGGCCTGCCACGGGGCACAGGGTAAAGCAACCACGCCTCTCTATCCCAATCTGGCTGGCCAAAATGCGGCCTATCTTAACCAGGCATTACAGGCCTATAAGAAAGGGGAACGAAGCGGGGGACAGGCTGAAGTCATGAAGGCATTTGTGGCAGGCTTAAATGATGAGAATATGGCGAATTTAGCCGCCTATTACAGTTCGTTGAAACCTGAATGAGGTGGGCGGGAGTGCATCCCGCCCGACGGGAAGTGAATTACTCTTCGCTGACAACAACGGTGCCGAGTTCAGGATGGCTGAAGCTGGCAATGTGATCGAGGCGTAACTCGCGCGTTTCACCGGAAAGGTCAATCGCCAGATATTCAACGTTTTTACGTGAAAGAATATCTTTGGCTTTGGCCTTAAGCTGTTCACCGTCTTTTAACTCCAGCGACAGCATCCAGTTTTTTTGGCAGGCGAGTTCCAGATTATCGTAGTCATCGCAATTGATGGGTTTATAAGCTTCATTCATCAACATAGTCGCTCACCAATAAGTTTGCGGCGGCATAGGCCGCCTGTTCCCTGAGAGAAGCGTTTAGCGCAACATTCGCGGCAATATCATCTAGCGCTTTTAAGGCGCAGCCAATGGCATCGGGTACATATCCCAGATCTCCGCTGCCGATTTCGGCATATTTTTGGCGAACTAACTCACAATATTTTTGCACAGGCACCTCCTCAGCAGAGCAGAAACACTCTGGTTGATTAGCGACTATATCACAGGCATTTCCAGAAAATCAGCCAGGCAAAAACAGGAACCGCGCGCAAATCACTGCTAAAGTAGCTGGCTACGCCGTCTAAGACGACTCAGGATAAAGCACGAAAGGTTCAGTGAATGGATAGCCCGATACAAAGAAACGCGTACTGCACGCAGGCAGGTGACAGATGATTATGCTGTCACGCAACGTTGAGCTGCCGGACAGTGAAATTGAACTGACGGCTATTCGGGCGCAGGGTTCTGGCGGTCAGCATGTGAATAAAACCAGCACAGCCATTCATCTACGTTTCGACATTGCCGCCTCGTCCTTGCCACCGTTCTATAAAGAGCGACTGCTAAATGCCAGCCACCACTTAATTACCGGTGACGGAACCGTGATCATCAAGGCGCAGGAGTACCGGAGTCAGGAGATGAACAGGGAGGCGGCACTGCAGCGGCTGGTCAACCTGATCCGCGAACTTACCACGGTAGAGAAAGTCCGGCGCTCAACACGACCTACGCGCGCCTCGAAAGAGCGCAGGCTGGAGGGCAAGTCACGGCGCAGCAATACCAAAGCGCTGCGCGGCAAGGTGCAATAAGGGACATGTGCATGGGGCGTTATGACAAGTCAGACAGGAACAGAATGCGGGAACAAGCCTGATAGTCGCACGTTATTCAGCAAAAAAAAACGCCCCTTAAAGGGGCGTTATAGTGCGGTTACTTGTTAAGCGCGTTAAGCAGAAATTCGACAATTTCATCCTGCTTGATCATCTGCTTCTCACCGGCACGACGGGCTTTATACTCAATCTCCTGATTATCAAGATTGCGATCGCCAATCACGATGGTGTGCGGTACGCCAATCAGCTCCATATCCGCAAACATCACGCCCGGACGCTCTTTACGATCGTCCAGAATCACCTCTACGCCTTTGGCGCGCAGCGTGTTGTAAAGCTCTTCCGCTAACTCTTTCACGCGGAACGATTTCTGCATGTTCATCGGCAGAATCGCCACTTCGAACGGCGCCAGCGCAGCAGGCCAGATGATGCCGCGGTCGTCATGGTTCTGCTCGATGGCCGCCGCAACCACGCGGGTGATGCCGATGCCGTAGCAGCCCATGGTCATGATCTGGTTACGACCGTCTTCGCCCTGTACGGAGGCTTTCATCGCTTCAGAGTATTTGGTGCCCAGCTGGAAAATGTGGCCGACTTCGATACCACGTTTAATCTGCAACGTACCTTTGCCATCCGGGCTCAGGTCACCTTCCACGACGTTACGCAGATCGGCTACCTGCGCCATTGGCAGATCGCGTTCCCAGTTGATGCCGAAATAGTGTTTACCCTCAATGTTGGCACCGGCACTAAAATCGCTCATCTTCGCCACGGTACGGTCTGCGATAACTGGCATATTCAGCCCCACTGGGCCGAGCGAACCAGGACCCGCACCAACCGCTGCGCGGATCTCTTCTTCGGTGGCAAAGGTCAGCGGAGAAGCAACCAGAGGCGATTTCTCTGCCTTGATTTCGTTCAGTTCGTGATCGCCGCGAACCAGCAACGCCACCAACGCGTGACCGCTTTCTTCTGCGCCCTTCACCATCAGGGTTTTCACGGTTTTCTCAATCGGCTGCTGGAACTGGCTCACCAGTTCTGCGATGGTTTTGGTATTCGGCGTATCCACCTCACGCATCTCTTCTGCAGGCGCAGGACGATCGCCCGCGGGCGCGACGGCTTCAGCAAATTCAATGTTGGCGGCGAAGTCAGACGCCGTTGAGAAAATCACGTCATCCTCACCGCTCTGCGCCAGCACCTGGAATTCGTGAGATGCGCTACCACCAATTGAGCCGGTATCAGCCTGCACTGCACGGAAATCCAGCCCCATACGATTGAAAATCTGGCTGTAGGCGCGATACATCGCGTCATAGGTTTCCTGCAGCGATTCCTGAGAAGTATGGAAGGAGTAAGCATCCTTCATAATGAATTCACGCGAACGCATTACGCCAAAGCGCGGGCGCACTTCATCACGGAATTTAGTCTGGATTTGATACAGATTCAGCGGCAGCTGTTTGTAGGAGCTCAGCTCATTACGAATCAGATCGGTGATCACTTCTTCGTGCGTCGGACCGAGCACAAACGGGCGCTCATGGCGATCGGCAACACGCAATAGCTCTGGACCGTACTGTTCCCAGCGACCGCTCTCCTGCCACAGATCGGCGGGTTGCACCACAGGCATTGAAATCTCAATGGCACCGGCATTGTTCATTTCTTCACGGACGATGTTTTCGACCTTTTTTAATACGCGCAGTCCGGTTGGCAGCCAGGTATATAAGCCTGAAGCCAGTTTACGGATCATCCCGGCACGCAGCATCAGCTGGTGGCTGATCACTTCCGCGTCAGAAGGTGTCTCTTTCTGAGTAGAGAGCAGATATTGAGTAGTACGCATTGATTACGATTCCAGTTGATCGGAAATTCACAGACAAAATTTGCTGGCGGCTAGTGTACCAGTGAGATCACTGGCTAAAAAGCGGGTTTTAACGCGGATCGATAGCCACGACTTCCGTCCCTGCGTCATCAATGCGCCAGCGCACGTTAAACTCCATTAGCCAGGCGGCATATTCCCTGTCCTGGATTTCGCCTTTACGGTAAGCGGGCCGCGGATCCTGAGCGAGAACGTCGCTGATAAAGCGTGCCAGATGCGGATAGCGGGCGTGCTGTTGCAACTGCTGTTGGGCAAGCGCTGAAAACCGGACCGGCATAGTGCTTTCCGGCGCGGCCTGCGCGAAACCGGCGCGCGCTTCGGGCAGGGCCTCGGCAAAAGGCAGGTAAGGTTTAATATCGACAACCGGCGTACCGTCCACTAAATCCAGGCTGCCCAGTTGCAGAATGACCTGCTGCTTCTCGCAGCGAATGCCTTTGAGCTCAACCAGCGACATGCCGACGGGATTGGGGCGAAAGGTGGAGCGGGTGGCAAAAACGCCCATGCGCGCGTTACCGCCCAGCCGTGGAGGCCGTACGGTAGGGCGCCAGCCGCCTTCCATGGTCTGATGAAAAACAAACAGAATCCAGAGGTGGCTGAAGTCTTCCAGGCCGCGCACGGCATCCGCCTGGTTATAAGGCGGCAAAAGATGCAGTTCGCCGCCGCCGTCCTGTACCAGCCCAGGCTGACGCGGCACGGCGAACTTCTCTTTCCAGGGAGAACGGATCACGCCGATTTGCGCAAAGGCGAATTCACTCATTGACTGGTGACTTTCAACGCCGATCCCTGACAAACAGCCTGACGGTAGCAGCCCGGCGTGCTGCTGACGATTTCACATTTATGCAGCAGCACAGCATTGGCTTTCATCTGTGACGCTTTAATCTGCATACGTTTACGTGCGGTAGCGATATTTGGGGGGGAGCTCTGATTGCTCACCTGGCAATCTTCAGCGGACACTTCGCCTAAATCGCGGAAGGGTTTGCTCACCAGATCGGCCGCATCGGTGTAAACCTTAACAGGCGCGGGACGATACGTTGGCTTACGTGTCGGTTCGCTGGATTGCTGCGGATGAGAAGGTGCGCTGCTTATTGGGTGGTACTCTCGAACACACCCTGTCAGCATCAATGCTAACAAGCAGAGCGGTAAAAAACGCATGGCAACATCCTCAAGTTTCAAAAAGTGGCGTTATTGAAACAAGGACACGGATAAATAACAAGTCAGCAAAGCGCAATATCAGAAAGGGCGGCTATAAGCCGCCCTGAGGAGAGATGGGAGGCTGAATTACCAGCCTTTAACTGCACCACCGTTAAAGACTTTGTTCGCCGCATCCGCGACCTCGTCAGACTGATAAGCCTGCACGAATTTTTTCACGTTTTCTGCGTCTTTATTGTCCTCACGCGCAACAATCAGGTTCACGTACGGTGAGTCTTTATCTTCAACAAAGATGCCATCTTTCGCCGGTGTCAGGCCGATCTGGCTGGCGTAAGTCGTGTTGATGACCGCCAGTGCGATTTGCTGATCGTCCAGTGAACGTGGCAGCTGTGGCGCTTCCAGCTCAACAATCTTCAGGTGTTTTGGATTCTCAACGATATCCAGTGAGGTTGGCAGCAGGCCCACACCGTCTTTCAGCTTAATCAGGCCCACTTTCTGCAGCAGCAGCAGCGAACGACCAAGGTTAGTTGGGTCATTAGGAATGGCAACCTGCGCGCCGTCCTGCAGTTGGTCGAGTGATTTGATCTTTTTCGAGTAGCCCGCAATCGGATAAACGAAAGAATTACCAACGGATACCAGCTTGTAACCACGATCTTTGATTTGTTGATCCAGATACGGTTTATGCTGGAAGGCATTCACATCAATATCACCTTTGCTCAGTGCTTCGTTAGGCAGCACGTAGTCGTTAAAGGTGACCAGCTCAACATCCAGGCCATACTTGTCTTTAGCGACTTTAGCCGCCGCTTCCGCAACCTGCTGTTCTGCGCCGACAATCACGCCCACTTTAATGTGGTTTGGATCTTTGGCTTTTTGATCGCATCCTGCCAGCGCAATCGCGCCAATTAATGCACCCACAGCGGCAATTTTTTTAAATTTGAAAGACATATCCTTTCCTTAATAGTGATATTGCTTGCTTATTTATGGGACACAGCACGCACGATGCGGTCGCCACAGAATTGTATGAGATACACCAAAACGACTAATAACACTAATACCGTATTCATCACTGTCGCGTTATATCCGATATAACCGTATTGGTAGCCAATCTGTCCAAGACCGCCCGCGCCCACGGCTCCGCCCATAGCAGAGTAGCCGACCAGCGTAATCAACGTGATGGTGGCCGCATTGACAAGGCCGGGCAGGGCTTCGGGCAGAAGCACTTTTCGCACGATTTGCATCGGTGTGGCACCCATGGCGCGTGACGCTTCGATCAGTCCGGTTGGCAGTTCCAGCAGGGCGTTCTCAACCATACGGGCAATAAAGGGCGCCGCACCCACGGTCAGTGGCACAATGGCTGCCTGTAAACCGATAGAGGTGCCAACAATGATGCGGGTAAACGGAATCATCCAGACCAGCAGGATAATAAAGGGAATAGAGCGGAAGATGTTGACCAGCGCCGACAGCACCCGATACAAACCTTTGTTTTCCAGAATCTGACCCGGACGGGTCACATAGAGCAGGACGCCTACTGGTAATCCCAGTACGAAACCGAAAAAGCCAGAGACAAAGGTCATCATCAACGTTTCCCACACGCCGCGCCCCAGCAACGCAATCATCGCTTCAGACATAACCTAGTACCTCTACTTTTACGTGATGTTCCTGCAGCCACTGAATCGCGGCCTGTGTATCGCTTTCGCTGCCGTGAATTTCCGCCAGCATGATGCCGAACTTCACACCGCCGGCATAATCCATCTGCGCACTAATTATGTTGTTGTTGATATTGAAACGACGCGCGGCTTCAGACAGTAAAGGTGCATCGACAGACTGCCCGGTGAATTCCATACGCAGTAAGGGCATGCTCTCTGGGCCTGCTTCAGGTGACAGGCGCTGTTGATAATCGTCCGGAATATCCAGATGCAGCGTTGACTGGATAAACTGTTGTGCCAGCGGCGTTTTAGGATGCGAGAAGACTTCGCTCACGCTGTCCTTTTCAATTAACTCGCCCTGGCTTATCACTGCGACCTGATCGCAGATGCGTTTTACGACATCCATCTCATGCGTAATCAGCAGAATGGTCAGGCCAAGACGACGGTTAATATCTTTGAGCAATTCAAGAATCGAACGGGTTGTTGCCGGATCGAGCGCGCTGGTGGCTTCATCACACAGAAGGACTTTGGGATTGCTTGCCAGCGCACGCGCGATAGCGACGCGCTGTTTCTGACCACCGGAAAGATTGGCTGGCCAGGCGTCGTGTTTATCAGCCAGGCCGACCAGATCCAGCAGCTCGGTCACACGCTTTTTAATTTCCTCACGAGAGAGCTGACCCAGCTCTAACGGCAGCGCAACGTTGCCTGCAACCGTGCGTGAGTTCATCAGGTTAAAGTGCTGGAAAATCATGCCGATCTGACGGCGGGCTTGAGTCAGTTGCCGTTCGCCCAGCGCCGTTAAGTCTGCACCGTCAACCAGCACGCGGCCGGAAGTCGGGCGTTCAAGCAGATTCACGCAACGAATGAGCGTGCTTTTACCGGCACCGGATGCACCGATGACGCCATAGATTTGCCCGGCAGGTACGTGCAGGCTGACATTTGATAATGCCTGTATCGATCGCGAACCTTGCTGGAACACTTTGGTAATATTTTCTAATTTAATCATTACGTTATTTATTATCGTCTTGCATTGTCCGTGGTCTGGTGTGCTCTCATCACTGAAAGCATGCATAAGCTGGATGGATGGTAAGGCATCCAGACGTCTAAATCAATGGAAGTGATTCAATCAGACATTCTCCCTTTAATCGCAATCGTGCGATACTGATCGGCAATTTTTATAGCAGGAGTTTTTACGTGACGAATAAAGTCCCGGCCATTTTTCTCGATCGCGATGGCACCCTCAATGTTGATCACGGCTACGTCCACGAAATCGATAATTTCCAGTTTATTGATGGCGTCATTGAAGCATTGCAACAATTAAAGAAGATGGGCTTTGCGTTGGTTGTCGTGACTAACCAGTCTGGTATTGCTCGCGGTATGTTTAGCGAAGATCAGTTTATGCGGCTTACCGAGTGGATGGACTGGTCGCTGGCCGATCGGGATATTGACCTTGATGGGATCTATTTCTGCCCGCACCTTCCCGACGCGACGATTGAAGAATATCGCCAGCAGTGTGACTGCCGTAAGCCTCAGCCCGGGATGTTACTGTCCGCGCAACAAGAGTTGCACATCGATATGGCGGCCTCTTATATGGTGGGTGACAAACTGGAAGATATGCAGGCCGCCGAGGCAGCCGGCGTAGGTAAGAAAGTCCTTGTGCGCAGCGGTAAGCCGGTCACGGCTGAAGGTGAAGCGCTGGCTGACTGGGTAATAAAGAGTCTTGCCGAGTTACCTGCCCGTATTAAAAGCGCGTAAAACAGCCCCTTTGTGCAAATTTCAGACGAACAGCAAAAAAGTTCAAATTTGCACTTGCGCTCTGTGAAAGCTTCCCTATAATGCGCCTCCACTGACACGGCACAACGGCTTACGTAACGCGGTGTTCAGCAGGAGGCTCCCAGGAGTTTCCGCCGGAGAAAAACTTCTGAAAAAGAGGTTGACTC
>NZ_JBNDNJ010000002.1:0-578848 GCF_049892805.1 Pantoea sp. EEL5 | reverse complement strand
CTCTTTGGTCTTGCGACGTTATGCGGTATTAGCCACCGTTTCCAGTGGTTATCCCCCTCTATCGGGCAGATCCCCAGACATTACTCACCCGTCCGCCACTCGTCACCCGAGAGCAAGCTCTCTGTGCTACCGTCCGACTTGCATGTGTTAGGCCTGCCGCCAGCGTTCAATCTGAGCCATGATCAAACTCTTCAATTTAAAGTTTGATTTGCTGAAACAAGTCCAGCGGTGCTCATCTGTAAAACGTCATAATGAATTTCATTATGTGTTCACTCGTGAGGCTTTGATATTTTTTACGTCCGGAGACGCTGATATCAATCCTGCGAGTGCCCACACAGATTGTCTGATAAATTGTTAAAGAGCAGTGCGAACAGCGGGTTAACCGCCTGTCGCGAGGTGGCGTATATTACGCTTTCCTCCTTCAGAGTCAACCTCTTTTTCAGAAGTTTTTCTCCGGCGGAAACTCCTGGGAGCCTCCTGCTGAACACCGCGTTACGTAAGCCGTTGTGCCGTGTCAGTGGAGGCGCATTATAGGCAAATATTTTAGACTGACAAGCGCTAATTCAAATAAATCTTTCGAGTGATTACTTTCCAGGCAATACGCTTTAAAAAAAGCCAAAACCACAGATTACGCGTACAAAAAACGGGCGTAACGCCCGTTTTTAATAAATATGCCTTTACTGGTGGGCAGTAATGACATCGTCTTTTACGTCCATCTCTATCACTTTGCCCGGGACCAGCTCACCAGAAAGAATCTGCTGTGCCAGTGGGTTTTCTATCTGCTGCTGGATAGCGCGTTTCAGTGGACGCGCACCGTAAACCGGGTCATAACCGTTTTCGCCCAACAGTTTGATCGCCGCATCAGAGATATGCAGCTGATAGCCTCGGTCTTCCAGACGTTTGTACAGCCGCTGCAGTTGAATCTGTGCAATAGACGCAATGTGTTTCTCACCCAGCGGATGGAACACCACTACCTCGTCAATACGGTTCACGAACTCTGGACGGAAATGTTGACCCACTACGCCCATCACCAGATTTTTCATCTCGGGATAATTCAGATTGCCGAAACGTTCCTGAATTAAATCTGAGCCCAGGTTAGAGGTCATGATCACGACCGTATTGCGGAAATCAACGGTGCGCCCTTGTCCGTCCGTCAACCGGCCATCATCCAGAACCTGCAGCAAAATATTGAAGACATCGGGATGCGCCTTCTCGATTTCATCTAACAGGATCACAGAATAAGGACGACGGCGAACCGCTTCAGTCAGATAGCCGCCCTCTTCATAGCCGACATAACCCGGAGGTGCGCCCACCAGCCGTGACACAGAATGTTTTTCCATAAATTCTGACATGTCGATACGAACCATCGCATCGTCACTGTCGAACAGGAAGTTAGCCAGTGATTTACACAGTTCCGTTTTACCCACACCTGTTGGGCCCAGGAACAGGAACGACCCGACAGGACGATTAGGATCGGCCAGACCTGCGCGGCTACGGCGAATGGCATTGGAAACCGCTTCAACCGCTTCATCCTGTCCGATGACTCGTGAATGCAGTTCCTGCTCCATACGCAGAAGTTTGTCGCGCTCCCCTTCCATCATCCGGGCGACCGGAATACCGGTCCAGCGCGCCAGAACATCGGCAATCTCAACGTCCGTTACGCGGTTACGCAGCAGCTTCATCGTCTTGCCTTCAGACTGTGTAGCGGAAGCCAGCTGTTTCTCCAGCGCCGGGATCTTGCCGTACTGCAGTTCAGACATCTGTGCCAGATCGCCTGAGCGACGTGCCTGCTCAAGGGTAAGGCGCGCCTGCTCCAGCTCCGCTTTGATATTCTGCGTGCCGGTCAACGAGGCCTTTTCCGCTTTCCACTCTTCTTCCAGCTCGGCATATTCACGCTCTTTCTGGTTGAGCTCGGCTTCCAGCATATCCAGACGTTTGACGCTGGCATCATCAGATTCTTTCTTCAACGCCTGCTGTTCCAGCTTCAGCTGAATAATACGGCGCTCCAGACGATCCAGTGCTTCCGGCTTGGAGTCAATCTGCATACGGATACTGGATGCCGCCTCATCAATCAAGTCAATCGCCTTATCTGGCAACTGGCGATCGGCTATGTAGCGATGAGAAAGCGTTGCTGCCGCGACGATAGCCGGGTCAGTGATCTGCACATGATGGTGCAACTCATAACGCTCTTTCAAACCCCGCAAAATCGCGATGGTATCTTCAACGCTGGGCTCTGCCACAAACACTTTCTGGAAACGGCGCTCCAGCGCTGCGTCTTTCTCGATATACTGGCGATATTCGTCCAGCGTGGTAGCGCCGACACAGTGTAACTCGCCGCGCGCCAGCGCAGGTTTCAGCATATTGCCGGCGTCCATTGCACCATCTGCTTTACCCGCGCCCACCATGGTATGCAGCTCATCAATAAACAGAATGACGTTGCCTTCCTGCTTAGACAGGTCGCTGAGCACGCCTTTCAGACGCTCTTCGAATTCACCACGGTATTTAGCCCCTGCCACCAGCGCGCCCATATCCAGTGCCAGCACACGGCGGCCTTTCAGCCCTTCCGGCACTTCACCATTGATAATGCGCTGCGCCAGCCCTTCGACGATGGCGGTTTTACCTACGCCGGGCTCACCAATCAACACGGGGTTGTTTTTAGTACGACGTTGCAGTACCTGGATGGTACGGCGAATCTCTTCATCACGCCCAATCACCGGATCGAGCTTGCCTTTCTCGGCGCGCTCGGTGAGATCGATCGTATATTTCTTTAAAGCCTGACGCTGATCTTCAGCACCCTGATCGTTCACGTTGTCGCCTCCACGAAGTTGTTCAATCGCTTTGGTGAGCTTTTCGTTGGTGACGCCTGCGGATTTCAATATGTCCGCCAGCGAGCCACGTGAATCCAGGGCTGCCAAAACAAATAATTCTGATGAGATAAAGTTGTCGTTGCGCTTCTGTGCCAGCTTATCGCACAGGTTAAGCACTCGGATCAGGTCGGATGATGGCTGCACATCTCCGCCGCTGCCTTCTACCTGCGGCAAACGGTCAATAGCCTGATCAATTTGCGTACGTAACGATGCTACGTCAGTACCGGCTGAGGACAACAGGGGCGCAACGGAACTCCCTTCCTGCTTGAGCAACGCGCTCATCAGGTGCAAGGGTTCAATAAACTGGTTATCGTGTCCTAAAGCCAAAGACTGCGCGTCGGACAGAGCGAGTTGAAATTTATTAGTAAGACGATCCAGACGCATAATTCCTCCCATTACAGGTCAAATGCTACTGGAGATTAAAATGAGGTCATTCCTCAAATATTCAAGGTTAATGACCTGAAAAAGGACTAAAAAACGCTCTGTCTGGATCGTCTTACGGGCTAAGACTATAACAGCCAAATTAAAGTTGCCATACGGCCGGTGATGCCATCCCGACGATAGGAGAAAAAATCGTCCTGCTCGCTAAAGGTACAACGTGAATCCGCACTCACTGATTTCACGCCTGCAGCATGGAGCCGCTGACGGGCCAGTAGCCAGATATCCGCGTAGAATTTTTCCCCCGCCGGACGAAAAGCGGCAGCTGCCTCAGGATCGTGATTCATAAACGCGCGACGCACTTCTGCACCGACTTCGAACGCATCAGGACCAATGGCCGGCCCGAGCCAGGCGTGAATATTGCCGGGCGCAGCCTGAAACTGTGCCAGGGTATTTTCCAGTACGCCGCCACACAGCCCGCGCCATCCTGCATGAGCCGCAGCAACTTCACGGCCGTCATCCGAACAAAACAGCACAGGCAGGCAGTCAGCCGTCATGATTGCACATACCACGCCCGTTTCCCGCGTAATACAAGCATCTGCCTGTCGCGGCGCGGTTCCCCCTGCGCTCAGGCAGGCAACGTCGGTTGAATGAACCTGCTCCAGCCACTGCGGCATCGCGGGCAACGCCGCAAGCGCTATCAGCCGCTCACGGTTGGCTGCCACATGATGCAGCTTGTCACCGACATGGCTGCCGAGATTAAGCGAACGCCAGTTCCCCTCGCTCACGCCGCCCTGCCGTAACGTTGAGACGGCACGCACCCGATCGGGTGCCGGCCATTGTGGAATAATCAGGCTCATAGCCAGTCCAGCTGATCCTTGAACATCTCTGTATCCGCTTTCAGCGCATCAATCAGATCAATCATGTCCTGAGGTATCGCGGCATGGAATTCCATCTCAATCCCAGAGATAGGATGGTAAAGCCGGAGCATCGTCGCATGCAGCGCCTGGCGATCAAATCCGCGCAGCGTGGTAATAAAGTCTTCCGATGCGCCTTTTGGCGGACGCGGACGGCCACCGTAAAGCGGGTCGCCCACCAGAGGGTGATTAATATGCGACATATGCACACGGATCTGGTGCGTACGGCCGGTTTCCAGGCGCAGACGCAACCGCGTATGAGCACGGAAATGCTCCATGATGCGATAGTGAGTGACAGCCGGTTTCCCCATGGGATGCACGGACATATGCGTACGTTTAGTCGAGTGACGGCTAATCGGTTCATCGACCGTGCCGCCAGCAGTCATCGTACCGATGGCGACCGCTTCATATTCACGTGTAATTTCACGGCGCTGAAGGGCGTCGACAAGGTGCGTTTGCGCCGGGACGGTTTTCGCCACGACCATCAGCCCGGTTGTATCTTTGTCCAGGCGATGAACGATGCCCGCGCGCGGCACATCGGCAATGGCGGGATAGTGATGCAGCAGCGCATTGAGTACGGTGCCATCAGGATTGCCCGCGCCCGGATGCACCACAAAGTCACGTGGTTTATTGATGACAATGATATCTTCATCTTCGTAGACGATATCCAGCGGGATATTTTGGGGTTCCCAGCGCTGCTCTTCTTCGATCTCAGCATCGATGGTCACGCGCTCGCCGCCGAGCACTTTTTCTTTCGGCTTATCAGTCACAGTGCCGTTGACACTGACGCGCTGGTTAAGGATCCACTCTTTTATGCGGGAACGTGAATAATCAGGGAACAATTCCGCCAAAGTTTGATCTAAACGTTGTCCGAGTTGTGATTCGGATACCGTTGCGGTGAGTTGAACTTGTTGTGCCATATACAGCTTCTTCGTTAACGTTGGGTTTTACGGCGATGCCGTTTAATATAATGTGCTATCGTACCTGGTCATTACCGGGAGCTATACGGACAGCTTCCGCCATAACATTTTGAGGATAATCACTTCGTCATGACGCGTATGAAATATCTGGTGGCTGCAGCCACACTGAGCCTGGCACTTGTTGGTTGTTCCGGCTCAAATGACGCGGTACCGGACAACCCGCCTTCTGAAATCTATGCTACAGCGCAACAAAAGCTGCAGGACGGTAACTTTAAAGCGGCGATTAAGCAACTGGAAGCGCTGGATAATCGTTACCCATTCGGTCCCTATTCGCAGCAGGTTCAGTTGGATTTGATCTACGCGTACTATAAAAATGCCGATCTGCCGATGGCGCAGGCTGCCATCAGCCGCTTTATGCGTTTAAATCCTACGCATCCTAATATCGATTACGTCATCTATATGAAAGGGCTGACGGATATGGCGCTGGATGATTCGGCATTGCAGGGCTTTTTCGGCATCGACCGTTCCGATCGCGATCCTACCCATGCTCGTGATGCATTCCGCGACTTTGCACAGCTGCTGAGCAGCTATCCAAACAGCCAATATGCAGCCGATGCCTATAAACGTCAGGTCTATCTGAAAGACCGTTTGTCAAAATATGAGCTTTCAGTGGCGCAATTCTATACCAAGCGTGGGGCCTATGTCGCGGTTGTTAACCGTGTTGAAGGCATGATGCGCGATTATCCGGACACGCAGGCGACGCACGATGCGTTACCGCTGATGGAAAACGCCTATCGCCAGTTGCAACTGAACGCCGAGGCGGATAAAGTCGCAAAAATTATCGCAGCAAACAACGACTGAGACGTTCGCGCGTTGAGCCACAAAAAAAGCAGCCCTGGAGGCTGCTTTTTTATGCGCATAAAACAGGCAAAATGTTGATTTACCTGTTGAGCTAACTTATCAAGAATGCCTTGATAAGGCGTTAGCTTCAAGGCTTTTCGGCCACATTCTCGCCCTTTCTCACAATTTGCTGTAGTTGACAAAAAGTGACATTTTTTTGTGATCAAAATCACACATCTACAGAGATATCGCGCTATGCTGGATCCATTCAGACGGCAATCACAGAGAGGTAAGCATAATGATCGTGAATATTACCAGTAAGCAAATGGAAATTACTCCAGCCATCCGTGAACACGTCGAAGACCGTCTCGCCAAGTTAGAAAAGTGGCAAACCGACCTGATTAACCCGCATATCGTTCTGTCGAAAGAATCCAAAGAGTTTGTGGCAGACGCCACGATTAATACGCCAAACGGTACACTGGTCGCCAGTGCCAAACATGACGATATGTACACTGCTATCAACGATCTGATAGGAAAACTCGAGCGCCAACTTAATAAAGTGCAGCACAAATCTGAAGCGCGCCGCGCGGCCACCAGCGTTAAAGACTTTACCCCCGCCGCCGAAGAGTAAGTTTTGTCCTCACCTTCCTGACGCGCCTACGGGCGCGTTTTTTGTTGACAGCTTTTCATCTGTGCGGTTACTCTCAGAACAGCTTATTTTTGGAACCTGTCATGAAAACACTGTCGTTTTTCTTCGCTTTCTTTTTTACCTTCCCCTGACTGGGAGGCCATTCGTCGTGTAAAAAGAAAGCGAAGACGAACAACAAAGCCTCCCAACCGGGAGGCTTTTTTATTGGATAGCTTACAGGTGAGCCTTATGACCCCGGACAATCCGCTTCTGGCACTGCGTGATAAAATCAGCGCCGTTGATGAAAAACTACTGACGTTACTCGCTGAACGGCGTTTGCTGGCCGTCGAGGTTGCAAAGGCGAAGCTGGCAACGCACCGCCCTGTCCGCGACGTCGAACGTGAACGCGCACTGATTGAGCACCTCATCGTACTGGGTAAAAAACATCAGTTGGATGCGCACTACATTACCCGCCTGTTTCAGTTAGTGATTGAAGATTCGGTTCTGACTCAGCAGGCCTTGCTGCAAAAAAACCTCAACCATACGCATGCTCATGCGGCCCGCATCGCCTTCTTGGGCCCGAAAGGCTCTTACTCTCATCTGGCTGCCCGTCAGTATGCCGCGCGTCATTTCAGTAACATGGTTGAATGCGGTTGCCTGAAATTTCATGACATTATCAAACAGGTGGAGAATAACGCGGCGGATTACGCCGTCTTACCGATCGAGAATACCAGCTCCGGTTCAATCAACGATGTGTACGACCTGCTGCAACAGACCAACCTCTCTATCGTAGGGGAACTGACGCTTCCGATTGAGCACTGCATGTTGGTCAGTAGCCAGAGCGACCTGGAACAGATTGAAACGGTCTACAGCCATCCGCAGCCTTTTCAGCAGACCAGCCACTTCATTAACCGCTTCCCGCACTGGAAGATTGTCTACACCGAAAGCACCGCCGCTGCCATGGAAAAAGTGGCCGCGCTCAACTCACCTAAGGTCGCGGCGATCGGTAGCGAAGCCGGTGGCGAACTGTATCAGTTACAGGTGCTGGAGCGTAATCTGGCCAACCAACAGCAGAATCACACACGCTTTATTGTCCTGGCCCGTAAGCCCATCGAAGTATCCGATCAGATTTCGGCGAAAACGACGCTGATCATGGCAACCGGCCAGCAGGCGGGTGCACTGGTTGACGCACTGTTGGTCTTGCGCCAGCACAACCTGATTATGAGCAAACTGGAATCCCGGCCTATCAACGGTAACCCGTGGGAAGAGATGTTTTATCTGGATGTGCAGGGCAATCTGCAGTCTCAAAAGATGCAGCAGGCATTAGAAGAGCTGAGGGCAATGACGCGTTCGTTAAAAGTACTTGGCTGTTACCCCAGCGAAAATATTATTCCCGTTGAACCCGACAAGTAATCAGTAAAAAGGCATCCAACTGGATGCCTTTTTAGCTTATGGCCGGCTGTCGTTCGCCGAGCGCAGCAGGCTTCGGCTCTCAACCAAAAAGCGTTTGGCGTGATCGCCAAACCACTCTTCTACCCGGTTGAAGCTGGCAATAAAGGCGTTTTTGTCACCTTGTTCCAGCAGGGCAATGGCTTCACCAAAGCGCTGATAATAACGTTTGATAAGGTTCAGGTTATTTTCAGACGACATAATGATATCCGCATACAGCTGCGGATCCTGTGCAAACAGGCGCCCCACCATTGCCAGCTCAAGCCGGTAAATGGGCGAGGACAAAGCCAGGAGCTGATCAAGATTGACATTCTCTTCAGCCAGGTGAAGGCCATAAGCAAAAGTCGCGAAATGGCGCAGCGCCTGGATAAATGCCATGTTCTGGTCGTGTTCTTCTGCCCCAATGCGATGCAGGCGCGCTCCCCAGACCTGTATCTGCTCCAGAAACCACTGATAGGCTTCCGGCTGCCGCCCATCGCACCAGACCACAACCTGCTTGGCAAGACTGCCGCTGTCCGGCCCGAACATAGGATGCAGACCGAGTACCGGTCCCTGATGCGCCGCCAGCATCGCCTGTAGGGGGCGATTCTTGACGGACGCCAGATCCACCAGGATACAGTCATCCGGCAGCGCAGGGAGTTGTTGAATCACCTGCTCGGTCAGATGGATAGGCACGCTGATGATCACCATACCGGCATCGCTGAACAGCGTTTCCGCCCGATCCCAGTCATCTTTATCCAGCGTTTTTACCTGGTAGCCCGACAGCGTCAGCATTTTATTAAACAGGCGTCCCATCTGGCCATTACCGCCGACGATCACCACCGGACGTAACTCGGGACGCAGGGTTTTAAACCCTTTATCATTTTCGCTGGTATAGGATTCTCGCATGACGCGGCGCAATACGTCTTCAATCAGATCGCCAGGCACGCCCAGCGCTTCTGCCTCTTTGCGACGGGACGCCAGCATAGAAGCTTCCCGCTCCGGAACATAGATTGGCAAACCATGGCGGCTTTTAACTTCGCCGACTTCCGCTACCAGTTCCAGACGTTTTGCCAGTAGATCCAGCAGTGCTTTATCTACCGTATCAATTTGTTCGCGTAATGCCGTTAATTCAGCCACCATTGCCCACTACACCTCGTGTGAAAGACGCGCCGACAGAACCTCGTTTAGCTCATCATGCATTTCGCGCAGTAACGCCTCGGTGACGTTCCAGTTGATGCAGGCATCGGTAACAGAGACGCCGTACTTCATCTCACTGCGCGGCTGCTCGGAAGACTGATTGCCTTCACTAATGTGGCTTTCCAGCATCAGGCCAATAATCGAACGGTTGCCTTTCTTGATCTGATCGATGGCCGATTGCGCGACGCCAGGCTGACGGCGGTAGTCTTTATCAGAGTTACCGTGGCTGCAATCTATCATTAAGGCCGGGCGGAGTCCCGCTTTAAGCATGGCCGTTTCACATTGTGCCACGTCTTCCGGACTGTAGTTTGGTGCTTTGCCGCCGCGTAAAATAACGTGTCCGTCAGGATTTCCCTGTGTTTGCAACAGGCAAACCTGGCCTGACTGATTGATACCCACAAACCGATGAGGCATTGCCGCCGCGCGCATGGCATTTATCGCCGTACCCAGGCTGCCGTCGGTACCGTTTTTAAAGCCCACCGGCATTGACAGGCCTGAAGCCATTTCACGGTGGGTTTGTGATTCCGTCGTGCGTGCGCCAATCGCCGACCAGCTAAACAGATCGCCCAAATATTGCGGGCTGTTTGGATCCAGCGCTTCCGTCGCTAACGGCAAGCCCATATCGACAAGATTCACCAGCAACTCACGGGCAATGTGCAAACCCGCTTCCATATCAAATGAGTTATCCATGTAAGGATCGTTAATTAACCCCTTCCAGCCAACGGTCGTGCGGGGTTTCTCAAAGTAGACGCGCATAACAAGGTACAGGCGATCTTTCACCTGCTCAGAGAGGCTTTGCAGACGACGCGCATAATCCAGAGCCGCTTCTGTATCGTGAATTGAGCATGGGCCACAAACCACTAACAGGCGGGAATCACGGCCTGCAATGATATCCGCAATTGTCTGGCGCGAGGCGGCGATTTGCGCCTGCTGCGCATTGCTCAACGGGAATTTCGTTTTAAGCTCTTCGGGAGTAATCAACACCTGCTCATTGGCGATATGAACATTGTTTAACGCGTCTTTTTGCATCGTCCTGTCCTTTACACTCATTTATGCGGTCACGGGATCCTCATGGAGGAGAGATGAAACTGTATCATAATGAGTACACTCGACAATCCCTTATGTACACTTTATTTACCATCAAAAATAAAAAACCTGAAAAAATCAACAAAATACATTTAATATCAATGAATTAAAAAAATAAAAACACAATCAGTCAGGCTGCCATTGTGTAAATATAAATATACACAACATCTGTTCCACCACCGAAATCCCCCTGTTAATATTGATACGTTAACTGACAAGGACGAAAACATGATCCAGACCACCGCAGCCATTCGCCTGCGTCCTTTTGATCTAAGCGATATTGAGGCCTTCACCGTAGCCGTTAATGACTCTTTGGATACGTTATTGCCCTGGATGAGTTGGGCGCATCCGGATTATCAGCCGGATGAAGCCGAAAGCTGGATTCGCTTTACACACTTACAACGCGCACTTAAAGAAGCGGAAGAATTTGCCATCGTGGATGCCCAGAACCGCCTGTTAGGTGGTGCAGGCTTTCGCTTTGCTAAAAAACCGGGAGAGTTTTGCGCTTTGGGGTACTGGGTTCGCAGTGACGCGCAATGTCAGGGTGTTGCCACGCAAGCGGTAAAGCTGTTACTGGAATTTGGCTTTGCGCGCCCGGATGTACAGACAATAGAACTGCTGGCGGTGGAGAATAACTTCGCCAGCAGACGTGTAGCGGAAAAGAGTGGCGGGCGCTTTATCGATTACCGTTATGGTTTAATTGTTTTAGACAGCGGGCCGGTCAACGCGGCGATCTATCATTTCCAGCGCCCCTCATGAAAAGGCATGAGATCGTACTCAGCGGTCGTAGGCCTCAACATAAGCGACAAGCCAGCTGTTAACGTCTATGGTTTTCCCGGTATTACGCAGAATGATAATGCCGGATTCGATCCGGACCAGTTCGAATGCGCGCATCTCTCTGTGGAAATGACAATAGCCTTTGATAAACATCCCATCGCAGGACTCCACATCCACGCGCCGGTAAGCCACCTTACCCTCGTAGTCAAAATAGCTGAAGCCGATCTCTTTTAGACTCAGCCAGGGCATATCAACCTCGACCAGGGGCACATGCGCCGTCACCGCCGTGGACGTTTTGTTCTTACGTGCCAGTTCCTTTTTGTGTTCGCGGCCTGCCCAAACAAGGATCACGTTAGCCGCCACAAAGATAAGGGCCGGACCATACAACCCCAGCGCAAGAAAAAGGGGAAACAACACGAATCCCATGCTTACCCAGACTGCGGTCAGGCAGCGGCAAAGCCACTTATGCTTGTTGCCTTCAAGTGCATATCGGGCTGAATAGAATGAGGCGAGCGAAAATATAAAGCCGGAAACTAAAAAAACGACGTCTTTCAAAACCTGTCCTTAGGGCAATGAGATTGAATAAGAGAATAATCGGTTGTGTCCGATGACGAGCAGATTGCGTTACGCAGCATCCCGGCGGTTGGCATGCACAGCATCGCAAAGATACCTGTTCTGTTCCGACAGGTTTTCCTTTATGTGAGACAGCGCTTTGGTCTGGCACACTTTGCCTGCAGATGACGGCAAACATTCGGCGTAGGCATTTTGTAGGCACTGGCATAAAAAAGGGGCTGGCACATTGCCAACCCCTTGTTTGCTATTAACTTTTAGATGTCGCGTTAGCGATACCTTAGTTAAGACGCTCTTTGATACGAGCAGACTTACCAGTACGCTCACGCAGGTAGTACAGTTTGGCTTTACGCACAGCGCCACGACGTTTAACAGCGATGCTGTCAATTACCGGAGAGTGAGTCTGGAAGACACGCTCAACGCCTTCGCCGTTAGAAATTTTGCGAACAGTGAATGCAGAGTGCAGACCGCGGTTACGAATAGCGATAACCACGCCCTCGAATGCCTGCAGACGTTTTTTAGAACCTTCAACGACCCATACTTTCACTTCCACGGTATCACCCGGACGGAAGGAAGGTACGTCCTGTTTCATCTGCTCTTGTTCAATTTGCTTAATAATGTTGCTCATAATTAAATCTCTTATCCTGGGTAAACTGATAGTCAGGGAAGATCACTCTTCCGCATCATCGTTTTGTTGCTGGTGTTCCTGTTGGAACGCCTTAAGCAACCTTGCTTGCTCTTCAGTCAGAGCCAGGTTTTCCAGAAGTTCAGGTCTTCTTAGCCAGGTACGGCCTAGCGACTGTTTCAGGCGCCACTGGCGAATATCGGCATGGTTGCCCGACAGCAAAACTGGCGGAACGTCCATCCCTTCTAACACTTCAGGTCGGGTATAGTGCGGACAATCCAGCAATCCGTCAGAGAACGAATCCTCATCGGCTGACGCCTGTTTGCCGAGTACTCCCGGAATGAACCGGGCAACCGCGTCAATCATCGTCATTGCTGGCAGTTCCCCGCCGCTGAGAACGTAATCACCGATTGACCATTCTTCATCAATTTCGGTCTGGATTACGCGCTCATCAATCCCTTCATAGCGACCACAGACAAGGATGAGCTTGTCTCGTGATGCCAGTTCGCAAACGCCCTGTTGGTCAAGTTTGCGGCCCTGAGGTGAAAGATATATCACCCTGGCACCCTCTCCCGCCGCTGCTTTCGCTGCGGAGATGGCATCCCGTAAAGGTTGTACCATCATCAGCATTCCCGGTCCGCCACCATAAGGACGATCGTCCACAGTACGGTGCCGGTCGTGCGTGAAGTCACGTGGACTCCAGCTTTGAACGCTGAGCAGGCCATTTTTTACTGCCCGGCCAGTTACCCCGTAATCGGTAATAGCGCGAAACATTTCTGGAAACAGGCTAATTACACCAATCCACATTGTCTTCGCCGTTACGTTACCGTTTGATTCGGAGATCAAAAACCAGGATCCCAATCTACTTCAATAAGGCCAGTAGAGAGATCGACTTTCTTGATAACCTGTTCATCAAGAAACGGAATTAACCGCTCCTGTACACCAAACGCATCTTTCAGGTTTGCCTTCACGACGAGAACGTCGTTCGAACCGGTTTCCATCATATCGACGACTTTACCCAGTTCGTAGCCTTCAACGTTGACTACCTTGCAACCCATCAGGTCTTTCCAGTAGTACTCACCGTTATCCAGCGCAGGCAGCTGCGTCGAGTCGACCTGAATTTCGCAATTGGTCAACTGTGCCGCCGCATCCCGATCGTCAATGCCTTTGACTTTGATGATCAGGTCCTGATTGTGGTGCTTCCAACCATCCAGTTCCACCTGCTGCCATTTACCGGCGCGCTGGATAAACCAGGGTTGGTAGTCAAAGATACTTTCAGCGTCTTCAGTGGAGGAAAACACTTTGAGCCAGCCGCGAATGCCGTATGCCGCACCCATTTTCCCCAAAACAATCGGGTTAACAGGTGCCTGTGCGGCAAGTTGTCTGCTCATGCTCACCACCGTGACAGATTAAGCTGCTTTCTTTGCTTCTTTGATCAGCGCGTTAACGCGATCAGAAAGCGTTGCGCCCTGGCCAACCCAGTGCTCGATACGATCCAGATCCAGACGCAGACCTTCTGCCTGACCAGATGCGATCGGGTTGAAGAAACCTACGCGCTCGATGAAGCGACCGTTGCGTGCATTGCGGCTGTCAGTGACGACGACCTGATAGAACGGACGCTTTTTAGCGCCGTGACGTGCCAAACGAATTGTTACCATAACATCCTCTTCAGTTAATAAAACACCCGGCCCCCATCGAGGAACGGGGTCCGGGTGCTGTATAAAAAGCCCGAAAATTTTACTCATTTTGGCGCAAAAAGCAACCTAAACCGAGTAATCCCAGGCTTTTTTGTGGAACCCCTTAGCGTCCTGGGAAACCTGGCGGCATCATACCTTTCATGCCGCGCATCATTTTCGCCATTCCGCCCTTCTTCATTTTCTTCATCATCCGCTGCATGTCGTCGAACTGCTTTAATAAGCGGTTAACGTCCTGCACCTGCATGCCCGAGCCGGTAGCGATGCGGCGCTTGCGCGAACCTTTGATAATTTCTGGTTTTTCACGCTCTTTGCGTGTCATCGAATTGATGATGGCTTCCATGCGCACCAGCACTTTGTCATCCATCTGCGATTTCACGTTGTCTGGCAGTTGCCCCATGCCCGGCAGCTTGCCCATCAGGCTCGCCATACCGCCCATGTTACGCATCTGCTTTAACTGCTCAAGGAAGTCATTGAGATCAAAACCGTCGCCGGTTTTCAGTTTCTTCGCCAGTTTTTCCGCTTGCGCGCGGTCAACTTTACTTTCGATATCTTCAATAAGCGACAGCACGTCGCCCATGCCAAGAATACGCGAGGCAATGCGGTCAGGATAAAAAGCTTCCAGCGCATCGGTCTTCTCGCCCATCCCCATAAATTTGATCGGCTTGCCGGTGATATGGCGAATAGACAGGGCAGCACCACCACGTGCATCGCCATCCACCTTCGTCAGAATAACCCCTGTCAGCGGCAGCGCTTCATTAAAGGCTTTGGCGGTATTCGCCGCATCCTGACCGGTCATGGCATCCACGACAAACAGGGTTTCTACCGGATTAATTGCGGCGTGAACCTGTTTAATCTCGTCCATCATCGCTTCGTCTACGTGCAGACGACCCGCGGTATCGACCAGCAATACGTCATAAAACTTGAGTTTGGCTTCACGCAGCGCGTTGTTGACGATATCAACGGGCTTCTGGCTCAGATCCGAGGGGCAAAAATCCACACCGACCTGCTGTGCCAGTGTCTCAAGCTGTTTGATCGCCGCCGGGCGATAAACGTCAGCAGATACCACCAGCACTTTTTTCTTGTGCTTTTCACGCAGAAATTTACCCAGCTTACCGACACTGGTGGTTTTACCCGCACCCTGCAGACCGGCCATCAGCACAACGGCCGGCGGCTGTGCGGCAAGATCCAGCGCGTTGTTTTCTGCGCCCATCGCCGTAACCAGTTCGTTACGGACAATTTTGATAAATTCCTGGCCCGGCGTCAGGCTTTTGTTGACGTCGTGGCCTACCGCGCTCTCTTTGACGCGATTAATGAAGTCACGCACCACCGGCAGCGCAACGTCAGCTTCCAGCAGCGCCATGCGCACTTCGCGCAGCGTATCTTTAATGTTGTCTTCAGTCAGCCTTCCGCGGCCGCTGATATTGCGCAGAGTTTGCGACAAACGATCGGTTAAATTGTCAAACATTGTCTCTCACTTAAAAAAAATCGCGAGGCACCATACCGGCAGAATGCGGCGGATTATAACACGAAGCCGAGGCGATCTCTTCACTTCCACCTCAGTTCCTCATCAATTCCACCTTAGATCGTTTGGAGCCTGCTGCGGCTGGCGCTATACTGCCCTTTTCCTTTATCTGACTGATGCCTGAAAGGAACTATGTCCGTTTTCGCGATTGTGGCGCTGTTCGCCTACTCCCTGAGCCTTGCACTCATCATCCCCAGCCTGTTGAAGCGTCAAAGCGGCTGGCGCAGGTTAGCTGTGCTGTCGGCCTGTGTGGCGTTAGTCACGCACGCTGTCGCCCTGCAGCAGCGTATCTTTGCCGTTGATGGCGGGCAAAATCTCAGCCTGTTGAATATCGGCTCTCTGGTCAGCCTGCTGATTTGTGCAATCATGACCATTGTTGCCTCCCGAAATCGTGGCTGGCTACTGCTGCCAATTGTTTACAGCTTTGCATTAATTAACCTGGCCTTTGCCACTTTTGTCCCGAATGCGTTTATTACGCACCTTGAAACCACGCCCGGCATTATGATTCATATCGGGCTGTCGCTGTTTGCCTATGCAACGCTCATCATCGCGGCGTTGTACGCGTTGCAGCTTGCGTGGATTGATTACCAGCTTAAGAACAAAAAACTGGCTTTCACTCAGGACATGCCACCGCTGCTGACCATTGAACGTAAAATGTTTCACATCACCCAGGTTGGCGTTGTGTTACTGACGCTGGTGCTGTGTACCGGCCTGTTTTATATGCATGACCTGTTCAGCGCCGAAAACGTAGATAAGGCCGTGCTGTCGATTATTGCCTGGTTTGTCTACATCGTTCTGCTCTGGGGCCACTATCATGAAGGCTGGCGTGGTCGCCGCGTAGTGTGGTTTAACTGCGGCGGCGCAGCGCTGCTCACGATGGCGTACTTTGGCAGTCGCGTACTGCAACACCTGCTCATTCACAGTTCTTAATAAAAGGAAGTTTTGCGGTGGAACATGTTTCGACCACGACGTTGATTGTCACACTCATCATTATGGTGTTGGTTTCAGCCTATTTTTCAGGCTCTGAAACCGGCATGATGACGCTCAATCGTTATAAACTGCGCCATCAGGCTAAACATGGCCATCGCGCAGCCCGCCGCGTCGAAAAATTGTTAAAGCGCCCGGATCGCCTCATCAGCCTGGTCCTTATCGGTAATAACCTGGTCAATATTCTGGCGTCCGCCATTGGTACTATCGTAGGGATGCGTTTGTATGGCGATGCCGGTGTCGCGATCGCGACCGGTATCCTGACATTTGTTGTACTGGTGTTTGCAGAAGTGCTGCCCAAAACGGTTGCTGCACTTTATCCAGAAAAAGTCGCTTACCCCAGTAGCTTTCTGCTCGGTCCGCTGCAATACATCATGCTGCCCCTGGTGTGGTTGCTTAACACCATTACCCGACTGCTGATGCGACTGGTGGGCATCCGGGCGGATGGTGCGATCAGTTCAGCACTCAGTAAAGAAGAGTTGCGTACCATCGTTTACGAATCGCGTACGCACATGTCGCGCCGCAATCAGGATATGTTGTTATCTGTACTGGACCTTGAAAAGGTCAGTGTGGACGACATTATGGTGCCGCGTAACGAGATTGTTGGTATTAACATCAACGATGACTGGAAATCAGTCATCCGTCAGTTAAGCCATTCACCGCACGGTCGCATTGTCCTGTTCCGTGATTCGCTGGATGATTGTGTAGGGATGCTGCGGGTGCGCGAAGCCTGGCGCATGATGACCGAGAAAAAAGAGTTTACGAAAGAGATGCTGCTGCGTGCCGCCGATGAGATCTACTACATTCCCGAAGGCACGCCGCTCAACGTTCAGTTGGTGAAATTTCAGCGCAACAAGAAAAAGACCGGTCTGGTCGTGGATGAGTACGGCGATATCAAAGGCCTGATTTCGATAGAGGACATTCTGGAGGAGATTGTGGGTGATTTCACGACCTCAATGTCTCCGTCGCTGGCTGAAGAAGTGATGCCGCAAAATGATGGCTCCGTGCTGATTGAAGGTAGCGCGAATATTCGTGAGATCAATAAAGCCTTCAACTGGCAACTGCCTGAGCAGGAAGCGCGTACCATCAACGGTATGTTACTGGAAGCACTGGAAGAGATTCCAACAGTGAACACGCGCGTTCAGGTGAATCACTATGATGTTGATATTCTGGATGTGCAGGACAATATGATTAAGCAGGTTCGCATCACACCACAGACACCGCTCAAGCAATCCGTAGGATCCTGATGCTCATAAAAAACTGCACCTTACTCAGTTGGGTGTCCAACTTTTTGGGTGCAGTTCATTGCAAGGCGGTTTTTTTCGCCTGACCCGCAGGTTTTTGAAAAGCCCGCCGTCGTCATGCAGGCGCTGTTATAAAAAAACGCCGCTAATGTGCGGCGTTTTACTGTCCGGACTAACCTAACTGACTAGATGTGCAGCTCTTTCAGTTTTTCGGCAGGCAGTTTCAGATCGTCATTGTGGTTAACACCGATCTCCTGCGCCAGCACGTTGCGGGCAATTTGCTGAGCTTCATCCAGAGAATGCAGTTTATAGCTGCCACACTGATATTCGTTGAGCTCTGGAATCTGGTTCTGATCTTTCACCTTCAGCACGTCTTCCATCGCGCCTTTCCAGGCTTGTGCCACACGTTGCTCGTCTGGTGTACCAATCAGGCTCATGTAGAAGCCTGTGCGGCAACCCATAGGTGAAATATCAACAATCTCTACGCCGTTACCGTTGAGATGGTTACGCATAAAGCCCGCGAACAAATGCTCAAGCGTGTGGATCCCACGTTCAGTCAGAATGTCGATATTGGGGCGACAAAAACGCAGGTCAAAAACAGTAATCGTATCGCCATGGGGAGTCTTCATGGTTTTTGCTACACGCACTGCGGGCGCGGCCATGATGGTGTGATCAACAGTAAAACTATCCAGTAATGGCATACGTCACCTCTTGGTCTGAAAAATTTTTTGAGAACGATGAAACTTTTCCGATCGCCCAGCGTCTGAATATATGAAAGACGCGCATTTGTTATCATCCATCCCTGACAACAGAGATGTTAATTTGGCCACATTGATGTGGCCTTTTTCTTTTCTACCCTTCCCGGCCAGCCAGATAGGTTTCAAAATCTAACGTATCATTCGCTTCAAGCTGCTGCTGCGCGGCAACGGACGCCTGTGCCTGACGCGCAAAGTCTTCCGGCTTGAGCACTTCCAGTGGCTCGTTAACCAGCAACTGCTGATACTGCTCTGCCAGAGCGATGCCCGTTCCCGTCACGCCGCTTTCTTTCATGGCTTTAAGAATACGCGCCGAATAGGTTAGCTCAGGATCGTCGAAGGATGCTACCAGTTCGTCACAGACTTGCTGATATTCTGTTGTGCCTTGATTGCTGTCCAGCGCTTCCGCAACGCGGCGCAAATCAGCAAACAGTGTCTTGCCGACCTCGACCAGTGAATACTCTGCTTCACCGCAGCCGACTGCAATTTTCAGATCGGGTTTGCGCCCTTCCAGCACCACGCGATTCCAGTTCTGCCGACTGCACTGCAATTCATCAGAGCTCATCTCTGGCGCATCTGCCAGCGTGCACCAAATCAGGAACAGATCCAGGAACCGCACCTGGTTTTCATCCACCCCGATGGGCGAGAAAGGGTTAATGTCCATTGAGCGCACTTCGATGTACTCGATGCCGCCACGTTGCAGGGCATCGGAAGGCGCTTCACCGGATCGGGTAACGCGCTTGGGACGAATCGGCGCATAGAGCTCATTCTCAATCTGCAGGACGTTAGTGTTCAGCTGCAACCAGTTTCCGTCTGCATCCCGCGTGCCCATCTTCACGAAGTCTTCAGAAGGCGTTTTAATCGCTTTTTTCAGGGCGCTGACATAACCCTCAAGAGAGTTAAAGGTAATACCCAGCGAGCTCTGCGACTTATTGGTATAGCCCAGGTCACTCAGACGCAGCGAAGTGGCATAGGGGAGCCAGAGCGTACCTTTATTATCGGTGTCAAACGGCAGTGCGCTCTCGCTGCCCTGCAGGAAACTGGAACAAATTGCAGGCGATGCGCCAAACAGATAAGGGATGATCCAGCCAAAACGATAGTAGTTGCGGATCAGCCGCAGATAACCGGCAGATATGGTTTCTTTACCGCTTTCATAATCTTTTACGTCCGCCCAGGCCTGCCAGAAGGACAGCGGCAGCGAGAAGTTGTAATGGATACCGGAGATGGTTTGCATCAACGCACCATAGCGGTTCTTTAATCCCTGACGGTAAAGGGTTTTCATACGACCGATATTGGATTTGCCGTATTGTGCCAGCGTAATTTTATCCGCATCTTCAATCAGGCAAGGCATGCTGAAAGGCCACATGCGCTCTTCACCGAGTTCGCGGGCAACATGACGATGAACGTCACGCAAAAACGCCAGCATGTGATCGATGCTGTGATCAACCGGGGTAATAAACTCCAGCAGCGTTTCAGCAAAGTCGGTGGTGATCCAGTCATGCTTAAGCGCCGACCCCAGTGACTCTGGATGCGCGGTCGTCGCAAGATGACCATCTGGCTGCACACGCAGCGTTTCACGTTCAATGCCACGGCCAATGCCTTTAAGTGCATCAGGATGCGCTTCCAGCCAGGATAACGCTTTTGATACGTCGGGGATCACATTAACCTCCCGCTGTGTGAATAATTTATTTTTGTTCAGCATAGTGTTAACCCTAGCCCCGAATCAGTACGAATCAATGCCACCATTCCATGCCCTGTAATGTGGCGGTCGCAATAACGATATAACGCAGCGTTTTACCGATAGCCAGAAACAGTATCGAGGGCAACCAGCCAAAGCGTAACCAACCTGCAAGAACGCAGAGCAGATCGCCTACAACCGGTAGCCAACTTAACAACAGTGCTGCCGGCCCCAGCCGTTGCAACCACGTCATCGCTGTCTCATGCCATCGCCCCTGACGTTTTAACGGCAATAAGCGACCCAAAATTATGTTGGTCAAGCCACCCAGGGTATTCCCTAACGATGCGACTAAAATCAACCCATAAACTGATGCGCTTTTCGCGATCAGTAGTGCAACTAACAGCGCCTCTGAGCTACCCGGAAGTAACGTCGCACTGAGAAAGCTGCTACTCAATAAAGACACATAAGCCAGTGTTTCGCTCACAGCAGGCGAACATCAACCACGGCCATCCCTGCGGCCTTCGCTGCCTGCACGCCAAAATCAGCGTCTTCGAACACCACACAGCGCTCTGGCGCGATGCCCATCAGCGCAGCACAGCGTAGAAAGGTATCGGGCTCAGGCTTGTGACGCTGCACGTCGTCGGCCCCCACCACAGCAGAAAAGAGATCTCTGACACCCAACTGGCTGAGCAGCGCATCAGCCATAGCGTGCTCACTACCTGTACCCACAGCCAAAGGGCGGCGACCATAGTACGCCTTGACGACCTCCATGAGCGGAAGCGGCTGCACGTTATCCAGCAGCATCGCTTTTACCGCTGCCGTTTTTTCAGCGGCGAGCAAATAAGGATCGCGATCTGAATTATTGGTTTCAATAATGAACTTCGCCAGTTGCCATGAGGGCGCACCGTTGAACGCCGTTACGCGCGCTTCATCGAACGCCAGGCCATAGCGTGACAGCACCTGACGCCACGCTTTTCGATGTGTCGGTTCAGTATCAAGAATAGTACCGTCCATATCGAAAATCAGGGCGTCGTATTGATCGTAGATTGTCACTGAGGACCTCCAACAAATGAGCCATTACTTTAGCTGAATGTGCGTAGGTTGTCGCCAGGCGGGATGAACAGCAAATGCTTTGAAAGCATTAGCTATTTTAGTTTTCAGATAAAGGTGATCGGGTTGGAAAGCCTGTAAGGTCGCGAATTCCCTGTGATTTTAGCAGCGATGCAGAAGGTAAGCGCTATGCCAGGAATGTTATCAAGGATTAACAATGTTCAGCAGAAAATGTATCACCACAATCAATGTGATTCTGGCACAAGATCGCGACTACGCTCACGCCTTAAAGCCCGAACGCGTTCAGGCCGCATAAACCGAAGCTTGCGCGACACAGGTGTGGTTTGAGGGCATTCAGGTGAGGCGTTCTCAGATCGTCTGAGTAAACAGAGAGAACGAACAGTGTTGTCCTGCGCCTGATAACACGATGGCTTCACAGGTCATATGCGGGGGATTTCGGCCAGAAGATTCGCAAGACAGTGCCTGCGTAAGGATGACTCGGCTGACGCCTTGCCCTTCGGGCCGTTGCTGAAGCAACGTTATCCTCCCTGGCTCTGCCTGACAAATCGACTATGTCTTACAGACCAGGAATACACGTCCATACCGAAAAATATGGTGCATCCGGGAGGATTCGAACCTCCGACCGCTCGGTTCGTAGCCGAGTACTCTATCCAGCTGAGCTACGGATGCACAGGAAAGCTTTTATGGACTGGCAGAAATCAACCTGAGGGTAATACGAAGAATGGTGCATCCGGGAGGATGACTCGGCTGACGCCTCGCCCTTCGGGCCGTTGCTGAAGCAACGTTATCCTCCCTGGTGTTCGCTGTGATGACACCGGACCATGACAGAGAGGTTTCGCTTTAGCACTACAGAATATGGTGCATCCGGGAGGATTCGAACCTCCGACCGCTCGGTTCGTAGCCGAGTACTCTATCCAGCTGAGCTACGGATGCATAGGTAATCTTTTATGGACTGGCAGAAATCAACCTGGGGATAATACGAAGAATGGTGCATCCGGGAGGATTATTCGGCTGACGCCTCGCCCTTCGGGCCGTTGCTGAAGCAACGTTATCCTCCCTGGCTCTGCCTGACAAATCGACTATGTCTTACAGACCAGGAATACACGTCCATACCGAAAAGTATGGTGCATCCGGGAGGATTCGAACCTCCGACCGCTCGGTTCGTAGCCGAGTACTCTATCCAGCTGAGCTACGGATGCATTATGAAATTCTTGTACAACGCAGGGTGCTAACGACTCACCATGAAGGAATTGCTAATTCACTTTACAACTCTGTTCCGACAATGTTTTCTGCGGCGCTTCGCCTGACATCAACATATCCATATTCAACGATATGGTGCATCCGGGAGGATTCGAACCTCCGACCGCTCGGTTCGTAGCCGAGTACTCTATCCAGCTGAGCTACGGATGCATCGGAAATGGCGGTGAGGGAGGGATTCGAACCCTCGATACAGCTTTTGACCGTATACTCCCTTAGCAGGGGAGCGCCTTCAGCCTCTCGGCCACCTCACCTTACGCGTTCTTCCGAACTGCGCTTCTGAACTTGTTTCTGCTCATCGGCACTGCGTGGCGCACATATTACTTTCCCGCACTTATAAGTCAAACAATTTTTCGGAAGGTTTTTTCCGTTTGCACAAATGACAGGCAATTGGGACAAAATGACCGCAAAAAGAGTGAATAATCAACAATCAAAGATGATGAAGTTAACAAAAAGGGTAGATAACGAGGAAAAAGAAAAAGCGAGACGGTGGGAACAAAGGGTAGCGTCTCGCACAGGTGCGAGACGCTGAATCTGTCAAACGTTGGTTTGTTGCGTTTTTTCGGCCTGGATGCGCTGATAAATCTCTTCGCGATGCACAGACACTTCTTTTGGTGCGTTAACACCAATGCGGACCTGGTTACCTTTGACGCCCAGTACCGTTACAGTCACCTCATCACCGATCATGAGGGTTTCACCAACTCGACGAGTTAGAATAAGCATTCTTTGCTCCTTGAAAGATTAAAAGAGTCGGGCTTGATAAAGCTTCCCGGCGTTATCCATCACTTAACGCTGTACACAGGCTATGAGAAATACACCATTGCACATCAACGCGCCAATACATTCTGCTGATAAATAGTTTAGCCGAAATACGCTACATCAACCCGACTTTGTCACTAGCAAATTTAACATCGTATTAAAAAGCGCCGGAACATCAGTTCTGGCGCTTGCTACGATGAATTATTTTATTTCATTACAGACGGCTCGAAACCCATCCTTCAACACCTGCCAGCGCACCTTTCAGTGCAGTAGCATCACTGCCACCTGCCTGCGCCATGTCAGGTCTGCCACCGCCCTTACCACCCACTTTAGGCGCAAGTTCGGCGATGAGTTCCCCAGCCTTAACACGGTCGGTTAAATCTTTCGTTACGCCAGCAATCAGTGACACTTTGCCATCTGCTACCGTAGCCAGCACGATAATCGCCGAGCCCAGCTGGTTTTTCAGATCATCCACCATGGTCCTCAGCATTTTCGGATCGGTGTTGCTGAGCTCAGTCACCAGCAGCTTAACGCCTTTGACGTCGACCGCATGATTGCCCAGCTGCGCACTTTCCTGCGCCGCCTGCTGATCGCGTAACTGCTGTAACTCTTTCTCCAGCGAACGCAGATGATCAACCAGCCCGCGCACTTTTTCATTCAGGTTACTGCTGTTGGCTTTCACCAGTTGGGCAATATCCTGTAGCTGGCTACTCTGCGCATAAACCTGTGCCAGAGCCGCCTCGCCTGTGATCGCCTCAATACGGCGAATCCCTGCGGCAGTACCGGACTCGGCCTGAATGCGGAACAGGCCGATATCACCGGTTCGCGCAGCGTGCGTTCCGCCACACAGCTCAACCGAGAAATCCCCCATGGTCAGAACGCGAACCTGCTGATCGTATTTTTCACCGAACAGGGCCATCGCGCCTTTGGCTTTCGCCGCCTCAAGATCCATGACACGGGTTTCAACAGGCAAATTGCGACGGATCTGTGCGTTAACAATATCTTCGACCTGACGAATCTCCTGAGGTTTCATGGCCTCAAAATGTGAGAAGTCAAAACGCAAATATTTGTCGTTAACCAACGAGCCCTTCTGAGCAACATGTTCACCTAAAACCTGACGCAATGCAGCATGCAACAGATGCGTTGCGGAGTGATTCAGACGAATACGAGCCCTGCGCGCCTCATCAACCACCGCCTCAAGACGATCGCCAACGCGTAATTGTCCGCTGCTGAGTTTGCCAATATGACCAATCGCCTGCCCATATTTTTGCGTATCCTGTACGCTAAACAGCGCGTTATTGCCTTTCAGCTCGCCTGTGTCGCCCACCTGACCGCCAGACTCGCCATAAAATGGCGTTTCATCCAGCACAATCACCGCGTCCTGACCGGCAGACAGGGCGTCAACGGCTTCACCGTTCACGAACAGCCCCTTGACGGTCGCCGTCAGATCCAACTGCTCATAGCCTTTAAACGACGAAGCCGCGTCGATACGAATCACATTGCTGTAGTCTGCGCCGAAGCCGCTGGCTTCACGTGCGCGCTGACGCTGCTGTTCCATCGCCTTTTCAAAACCGGCTTCATCGATTTTTAGGTTACGTTCACGGCAAACGTCAGCCGTTAAATCGGCAGGGAATCCGAAGGTATCGTATAAGCGGAAGACGGTTTCGCCATCCAGTGTATCACCTTGCAGTTTTGCCAGTTCCTCGTCCAGAAGTGCCAGGCCACGTTCAAGCGTTTTAGCAAACTGCTCTTCTTCACTTTTCAGAACGTTCTCAACCTGTGCCTGCTGACGCTGTAACTCTTCGCCTGCCGCGCCCATGACCTGAATCAGTGGTGCAACCAGCTTGTAGAAGAATGCGTCTTTAGCACCCAGCATATTGCCGTGACGTACGGCGCGGCGAATGATACGACGCAGGACATAGCCACGGTTTTCATTCGACGGAATGACGCCATCGGCAATCAGGAAGGCGCAGGAACGAATGTGATCGGCAATAACGCGCAGGGATTTATTATTCAGATCGGTCGCGCCGGTGACCTTCGCAACCGCTTCAATCAACGTCTGGAACAGGTCGATTTCATAGTTTGAATTAACATGCTGCAGAACCGCAGTAATACGTTCCAGCCCCATCCCGGTATCCACAGAGGGCTTAGGTAATGGCAACATCGTGCCATCCGCCTGACGGTTAAACTGCATAAAGACGATGTTCCAGATCTCAATATAGCGATCGCCATCCTCTTCAGGGCTGCCCGGTGGTCCACCCCAGATATGGTCGCCGTGATCGTAGAAAATTTCGCTGCAGGGACCGCAAGGCCCGGTATCACCCATCTGCCAGAAGTTATCTGACGCGTAGGCGCTGCCCTTGTTATCACCGATACGGATAATACGCTCACGGGGAACGCCAATATCGTTGGCCCAGATATCGTAAGCTTCGTCATCGGTTTCATACACGGTGACCCACAGGCGCTCTTTAGGCAGCTTAAACCACTGCTCGCCGGTCAGCAGTTCCCAGGCAAACGCAATAGCTTCTTTTTTGAAGTAGTCGCCAAAGCTGAAGTTGCCCAGCATTTCAAAAAAGGTGTGGTGACGCGCGGTATAACCGACGTTTTCAAGATCGTTGTGTTTCCCGCCGGCACGTACGCAGCGTTGTGACGTCGTTGCTCGCGTGTAGTCACGCTTTTCCTGACCCAGAAACACATCTTTGAACTGGTTCATTCCGGCGTTGGTAAACAGCAACGTCGGATCGTTGTTTGGTACCAGGGAGCTGCTTGCTACAACCTGATGTCCCTTACTATTGAAAAAGTCGAGAAACGCTTGACGGATCTCAGCAGTGCTCTTGCTCATATATATCCTGGAATCACGCTAACGAAAGGTCCTTCTTTATCAGGCGTACCGCATCGTTACGGCAGCAAGCATAAGGAACCAAAAGGGGTAAGATAAATATTCTTCGGAGGGAAGTAAAATCACATCGACTTTTAGTCATCAAAATTTCTGAAAACCTGCTGAATATCCTCGCTCAGAAAGCCTTTGGCATGCAAAAAGCGCTGCACTTTGGCTTTTTCTTTCCATTCTGTCGGCAATGGGTGACCAAATTTTTTCTCGGCGAGTTCAGCCGCACAGGCCGACCAGTCAATATCGGTTTCTTCCATGGCGAGATCGATCGCATCACGGCTGATGCCCTTTTGTGCCAGCTCCAGCCTGATACGCTGTGAACCAAATCCCTTGCGGCTTCGGCTCTGAATAAATCGTGCGGTAAAGCGCTCGTCATTTAACCAGCCGTTTTCACCACACCAGTTCAGCACCTTTTCCATTAGCTCGGGCGTAATGATTTCAGGATCTTTTTGTTTCATCCACGCGCTACGCTGAGCGGACAGCTGGAGCTTTTGTTTAAGCTCTTCGCGGCTGTGGTCACGCTGGCCCAGCAGGCGCATCGCACGATCCAGCAGGCGTGAAAATGAGATGACTTGTGGCTGAGATTGTTCAGACATACTGCGCACCTTTTACGAACGGAGAGAGAGTATGGCGGGAGACAGGAACAGAGGAAAGGCACGTGAGGCGTTAATGTAAAACAGGAGCGGAAAATCCGCTCCTGCTTCAGGCTTTAATAATCTTCGTTGGCTTCGCTCGCCGCCTTCTCAACGTCGTTGCCTGCAACGTCCGCCGCGATGTTTTGATCGCCACCGTTAAGCAGCATTTCACGCAGTTTGATATCAAGCTCCTCGGCCACCGCGGCATTTTCTTTGAGGAAGTTGCCCGCGTTTGCCTTGCCCTGACCGATCTTATCGCCTTTATAGCTGTACCATGCACCGGCTTTTTCAATCAGCTTGTGCTTCACGCCAAGATCCACCAGCTCACCGAAGGTGTTAATGCCTTCGCCGTACATGATCTGGAACTCAGCCTGTTTAAATGGCGCTGCAATTTTGTTCTTAACGACTTTAACGCGCGTTTCACTACCCACCACGTTGTCACCCTCTTTAATCGCACCGATACGGCGAATATCAAGGCGAACAGAAGCGTAGAACTTAAGCGCGTTACCACCGGTAGTGGTTTCCGGGTTACCGAACATCACACCAATCTTCATACGAATCTGGTTGATGAAGATCAGCAGCGTATTAGACTGCTTCAGGTTACCCGCCAGCTTACGCATTGCCTGGCTCATCATACGTGCCGCCAGGCCCATGTGTGAGTCACCGATTTCACCTTCGATTTCGGCTTTTGGCGTCAGTGCAGCTACGGAGTCAACGATAATGACGTCAACGGCACCAGAGCGGGCCAGCGCATCACAAATTTCCAGGGCCTGCTCACCGGTATCCGGCTGTGAACACAGCAGATTGTCGATATCTACGCCCAGTTTCTTAGCATAGATGGGATCCAGTGCGTGCTCGGCATCGATAAAGGCACAGGTTTTGCCCTTACGCTGCGCGGCGGCAATAACCTGAAGTGTCAGTGTCGTTTTACCTGAGGCCTCTGGGCCGTAGATCTCAACGATACGTCCCATCGGTAAACCACCCGCACCTAATGCGATATCCAGTGACAGAGAACCCGTTGAAATGGTTTCCACATCCATTGAGCGGTCTTCACCCAAGCGCATGATGGAGCCTTTACCAAATTGCTTCTCAATCTGGCCGAGCGCGGCAGCTAAAGCCTTCTGTTTGTTTTCATCAATTGCCATTTCTACTCCTAATCATGCCGGGTAAACACGCACGCATGGTGCCTGTGCACTTTCTGTTGCGGGTAATTATACTGTATAGTCATACAGTATCAAGTTTAATTTTGCAGAAATTGACGGGATAACGTCTGGAGTGCCCAGCCAACTGACTGACGGCGCACGGCATCGCGATCACCATCAAACTGCTGACGAAAAGCCATGACCACGCCACCCGGCGCCGCAAAGCCAAACCAGACCGTGCCTACCGGTTTGTCTTCACTGCCACCATCCGGGCCGGCAATACCGCTAACGGAAATAGCGTAATCGGCGCGCGCCCGCTGCTGTGCCCCAAGGGCCATTTCACGCACTACCGCCTCGCTGACGGCGCCGTATTGCGCCAGTGACGCCGCGCTGACACCGACCAGTTCTTGTTTGGCATCGTTACTGTAGGTGACAAAGCCCCGTTCGAACCAGGCAGAGCTTCCGCTCACGTCAGTAAACACTTTTGCTATCCAGCCGCCCGTGCAGGATTCTGCACAAGTTACGGTAGCGTTACGCTGTTTAAGCGCCTCACCTGTCTGCGCACTCAGTGCGTGCAACTGCTGGTCATTCATTTTTCGCTCCCTGTCGCCGTTGAGTGAACATGGTGCATGCTCTGCGCTTTTTCAAGCACTCAGGGGCGCTTAGTCAACAAATTGCGCGTTACGCTCCAGTTTAGCCGTTGCGTGTCGCCACCATGAAAAGCCGGGGGAAAGCTAAGAGTACCTTGCCATCCTGACGGGCGGGATAGCCGGTAATAAGACACTGATGATAAGCAGCCAGAAACTGTTCCTGCTCAGAGACGTCCAGCGGCGCAAGGAAAGGACGCAGCCCGGTGGCCTTTAACCAGTGGATGATAGCCTGCGCATCGTCCATAACGTGATAGTAGGTGGTTCGCCAGATATCAACCGCGCAGCCTGCCTTTGTCAGCACGTCATAATAGTGTTCAGTTGAGGGTAATTTTTTGCGTTCCGCCGCCTGCGCGCTGATCTTGTCGCGCCAGGGGCCGGATGCCGCGACCTCACGCATTAACTGATGCGAAGGTTCTTCCAGGTTATCGGGCATTTGAACCGCCAGCGCACCGGCAGGTGCCAGTTGACTGACTAACCGTGGTAACAGGGTGGGATGATCGCCAAGCCATTGCAGCGACGCGTTGGCATAAATGACCTGCTGCGGGATATCGGTTGTCCAGTTGCCGATATCCGCCTGAATAAACTGGCACTGAGGCAAACGTTCCCGCGCCTGCGCGAGCATGGCGGCGGAACTGTCAAGCCCGATCACCTGCGCCTGCGGCCAGGCATCGTAAAGCAGTTCGGTGCTGTTCCCGGGGCCACAGCCCAGATCGGTAACGAACCGGACATCTTCAACCTCAATTCGTGCCAGTAATTCATGCGCAGGCCGCGTTCTTTCTGCCTCAAATTTACGATACAGCGCGGGATCCCAGTCTTGCATATTGCGTCTCCTCTCAGGGGTTAAAGATTCACAGAAGATGAGACGTATAAATAAACATAAAGTGCCCGACCAACAGCAAAATATGTCAGCGGCACGCAAACGGGCAGGAGGTCTTTATAAGGGAAAAGCCCGGTCGGGCTGACAGGAATAAGATCGGGCGCAGCGAGCAGGCGCCCGGCAGAATCAGTTCTTTTTCACAAACTCAGATTTGAGCTTCATCGGACCAAATCCGTCGATCTTGCAATCAATATTGTGATCGCCTTCAACCAGCCGGATGCTCTTAACCCGGGTGCCTATTTTCAGCACAGACGAACTGCCTTTGACCTTCAGATCTTTAACGACCGTGACGCTGTCGCCATCGGCGAGTAAATTGCCGTTTGCATCACGAACGATCAAATCCTGACCGCTGTCATCCCCTTCAGCCTGAGTCCAGATATGACCACAGGACGGACAGTTAAGATTTTCAGCATCTTGCCAGGTGTAATCGGCATGGCAAACAGGGCAAGCAGGTAAAGACATAACGGCTCCAGAAAATGAGGACGGCACAGAATAAAGGGCCGTCATCATATATCCTTACAGTTGCTAAGGGTAGTTTTAAAACAGCGATCCCTGACGCGCCTTGCTGACCGCCTCTCCCAGTTGCCACACGGTCATCGCGTAATGCGTGCTGTTGTTGTAGCGGGTAATGGCATAGAAGTTAGGCAAGCCGTACCAGTACTGGTAGCTGGTGCCGAGATCCAGACGGAGCAGGCTGACCTCGTCATGGCCATCCAGCGAACCCTGTGGAGAAAGCCCCGATGCTGCCAGCGTGCTGACGTTGTAACGGGTTTTGAAACCGTTTTCGAGCATGGGTGCCTGACCACTGGCTGGCACGGCAACATTTTCACCCGGACGCCAGCCGTTCTGCTGGAAATAGTGCGCAACACTGCCTATCGCATCGACGGGATCCCACAAATTGATATGGCCGTCACCGTTAAAATCTACCGCATAAGCTTTGTAGGACGATGGCATGAACTGACCGTAGCCCATCGCGCCCGCAAAGGAGCCTTTAAGATCGAGCGGATCGTCCTTCTCATCACGCGCCATGAGCAGGAAGGTCTCCAGCTCACCGCTAAAGTAAGCAGCACGGCGCGGGTAATCAAATGAGAGCGTTGCCAGCGCGTCCAGAATGCGGGTTTTCCCCATGATGCGGCCCCAGCGCGTTTCCACGCCGATAATGCCAACAATAATCTCAGGCGGAACGCCGTAGACCTGCTGCGCACGCTGCAGTGCATCCTGATATTGATTCCAGAACGCGACGCCATTTTGCACGTTATCCGGTGTGATAAATTTATTGCGATAGCGAATCCAGGCACCGTTAGGCCCACTCGGCGGTGTATAGGACGGTGCCTGACGATCCATTAAACGCAGGACGTAGTCCAGCCGCTTAGCCTGGCCAATAATGGCGTGCAGTTGCTCACGGTCGAAGCCGTGTTTCGCCACCATTTTGTCGATGAACTGTTCCGCAACAGGATTGCTGGCGAAGTCACCAAACATCGGCTGAACAGCATGAGACGGCTCCAGCAAAAAGCCGCCTTTAGGCGCAACCCGTTCGGCGGGCGGCTGCGAAGAGTGTGGCTTACTGCTACAGGCGGCAAGCAGGGCAAAAAGCGGAAGGTAAGCAAGCTTAAAACGCATCAGATATCCATATAACAGGCCAGACCAGGGATTTTAATGTTAATCGTTCAACGCGGATACATACAAACGAGATCGTAAAAAAAAACACTTTTTTTAACAATCAAACCGGCTGTTTTGTGAAATGCCTCTACTGCTTTCTTTCTCATCAAAAAAATCATTCAGTTGGCGACCCGGCTTTGCTAACTTCGTTACCCGCTGCGGTAAGCCGGATGATGCAGGAGCCGTAAAATGGTACTATTTCCGCGCGGCATATGCAGCATGATGGTCGCTGCCTATCACCCTTGTTTAACCCAGCGAAAACCGTGACGGGAAAAGGAAGAGTCAACCTTGAGTAAGAATGAGATGAACAAAACAGCGCACATGGACTTGAGTACGCACACGCCAATGATGCAGCAATATTTACGCCTCAAGGCTGAGCATCCGGATATCCTGCTGTTTTATCGCATGGGCGATTTCTACGAGCTGTTTTATGACGATGCCAAACGTGCCTCTCAGCTGTTAGACATTTCCTTAACGAAACGCGGTGCCTCGGCAGGCGAGCCGATTCCCATGGCCGGTGTGCCCCATCACGCCGTCGAAAACTATTTAGCCCGGCTGGTGCAACTCGGTGAATCAGTCGCCATCTGTGAGCAAATTGGCGACCCTGCGCTGAGTAAAGGCCCGGTGGAACGCAAAGTCGTGCGTATAGTTACCCCGGGCACCATCAGCGATGAAGCCCTGTTACAGGAACGCCAGGATAACCTGCTGGCGGCAATTGTTCAGGGGGCGCGCGGCTATGGTTATGCCACGCTGGATATCAGCTCAGGCCGTTTTCGCCTGAGTGAACCTGCCGATCAGGAAACGATGGCGGCAGAACTGCAGCGAACGAATCCTGCCGAGCTACTTTATCCGGAAGATTTTGCTGCGATGGCGCTTATCGATCAGCGTCGCGGTTTACGTCGCCGTCCGCTTTGGGAGTTTGAAATCGACACGGCGCGTCAGCAGCTCAACATGCAGTTTGGCACACGGGACTTAAACGGTTTTGGTGTTGAGCAGGCGCACCTGGGTCTGCGCGCCGCCGGCTGTCTGCTGCAGTATGTGAAAGATACTCAACGAACCAGCCTGCCCCATATCCGCTCTCTTAGCATGGAGCGTCAGCAGGACAGCATCATTATGGATGCGGCCACGCGCCGTAACCTTGAAATTACGCAAAATCTTGCGGGCGGAACAGAGAACACGCTGGCCGCCGTGCTGGATAAAACCGTCACGCCAATGGGAAGCCGGATGCTAAAGCGCTGGCTGCATATGCCGCTGCGTGACAGTAGTATTATCGCGAAACGACAGGCATCAATTGCAGAGCTGCAACCGCTCAGCGATGTGTTGCAACCCGTTCTGCGCCAGGTCGGTGATTTAGAGCGTATTCTGGCCCGACTGGCGCTGCGAACGGCGCGCCCGCGTGATCTGGCGCGCATGCGCCATGCCTTTCAGCAGTTGCCGGAACTCAACGATTTGCTGGCAAACGCCGAATCCGCCCAGTTGAAAACGCTGCGTGCACAGATGGGCGAGTTTAGCGAACTGCGCACTCTGCTTGAGCAGGCCGTTGTCGAATCCCCCCCGGTATTAATCAGGGATGGTGGCGTTATTGCGCCCGGTTATAACGCCGAGCTTGATGAGTGGCGAGCACTCGCCGATGGCGCAACAGATTATCTGGATCGACTGGAAGTTCGCGAACGCGAAAAGCTCGGTCTGGACAGCCTGAAAGTGGGCTTTAACGGCGTTCACGGCTACTACATTCAGGTCAGCCGTGGCCAGAGCCATCAGGTGCCTATCCACTATGTTCGCCGTCAGACGTTGAAGAACGCAGAGCGCTACATCATTCCAGAGCTGAAAGAGTACGAAGATAAAGTCCTTACCTCTAAGGGCAAAGCGCTGGCGCTGGAGAAAAGCCTGTATGAAGGTCTGTTTGACCAGCTGTTGCCGCATCTTGAAGCGCTGCAGCTCAGTGCGGCGGCGCTGGCCGAACTGGATGTCCTGAGTAACCTCGCGGAACGTGCCTGGACACTTAACTACTGCCGTCCCACGCTGCACGACAAGCCCGGGATTAAAATTACCGCCGGCCGCCATCCGGTAGTGGAGCAGGTCCTGAAAGAACCTTTTATCGCGAACCCGCTCTCTCTGGCCCCACAACGCCGCATGTTGATCATCACCGGTCCGAATATGGGCGGTAAAAGTACCTACATGCGCCAGGCGGCATTAATCGCCCTGATGGCCTGGATTGGCAGCTTCGTTCCTGCCGAAGAGGTGGTCATTGGTCCACTGGATCGTATCTTCACCCGTGTGGGCGCGGCAGATGATCTGGCCTCCGGGCGTTCGACCTTTATGGTTGAAATGACCGAGACGGCCAATATTCTGCACAACGCGACAGAAAACAGCCTTGTCCTGATGGATGAAATCGGCCGCGGCACTTCGACGTATGACGGTTTATCGCTGGCCTGGGCCTGTGCGGAAAATCTGGCTAACCGTATTAAAGCGATGACCCTGTTTGCAACGCACTACTTTGAACTGACAACCCTGCCTGAAAAACTGGAAGGCGTGGTTAACGTTCACCTGGACGCAGTTGAACACGGCGATACGATTGCGTTCATGCATAGCGTGCAAGACGGGGCTGCCAGTAAAAGCTACGGACTGGCCGTAGCTGCGCTCGCGGGCGTGCCCAAAGAGGTCATTAAACGGGCGCGCAATAAGCTGAAAGAGCTCGAAACGGTTTCCAGTCAGTCCGCGACGTCAAACATTGACGGCTCGCAGTTGCCGCTGTTGGTGGAAGAAACCTCCCCTGCCGTGGAAGCACTTGAGGCACTGGATCCCGATACGCTGACACCGCGACAGGCGCTGGACTGGATCTATCGACTTAAATCGCTGGTCTGATCACTGCCGCCCTTGACTGGGCGGCAACTGACTGCGCGTCAACCTTCTCTTGCGCCCGCGTTTCCCATTCTGCTGGCGCATTTTTCTGTTACTGCTTTACGCTATGACCAGCCGTTAAAGCGGTGTCATACTGCTGTCGTGTGCCTGTCGTGCTGCGATCGTGTTCCTGACGACGCTAACCGGGGATGCTGCTTACCGATTGTTTACTCTTTCGGAGACTGCACTATGCGTAACCTGAATAAAGTCAGAGAATATCGCCTTGCCCGCGCCTGGTCACAGGAGCAACTGGCCGAAATGGCCGGACTCAGCACCCGAACCGTACAACGCATTGAAAAACGGTGATCCACCCAGTCTGGAAACGTTAAGCGCGCTGGCGGCCGTCTTTGCGTGTAAAATCACCGACCTGACCAGCGAGGCATCAGCGGAGAACGGCGAAGCGTTGGACAGCTACATTTCAGATGCCCGCCTGCAGCTTGCTGCCGAGAGTCGGTTTTACCGTTCTCTGTTTAGCGCCGTGGTAGTGTGCACACTGCTGTTCGTCCTCAACCACTTTACCTCGCCGAATGAGCGCTGGTCACTTTGGGTCGCTGCTATTTGGGGAGCCTTACTCGTGGTCAGAGCATTACGCCTGTTTATTTTCAAGGAAGCGATCCGCCGTTGGCAGCAAAGACGGCTGCAAAAGTTATTGCGCAGGCAGGGGTAACTTAGCGGGTTGCGCCTTCCTGTTATCCTCACACTTCAGGAACAGCTTATGCACTGGTACAGTCAGGACGCGTTTGCAATTCGTCTCGAATGGGGCATCGCCGCACTGGATCATCTTGCCGGCAATGTGGATGCCATTGTGATAGTGGATGTGATGTCCTTTTCCACCTGCGTCAGTCTTGCCGTGGAGAACGGGGCACGCGTGTATCCCTATCCCTGGAAAGATCAGACTGTCGTCCATTATGCGCAGTCCGTCGGTGCTGTCGCGGCGAACAGCGACAGGCGATTCGGTGGCGAAGGCTACAGCCTGTCGCCCCGAACGTTGCTCAGCGTTCGCCCTGGTGAAAGGTTGGTACTGCCCTCCCCTAATGGCTCCGCGACCTGCTTCCGGGCACGAGAGTGGGGCGTGCCCGTGCTGACAGGCTGTCTGAGAAACCTCACTGCCACCGCCGAGGCCTGCCGCCCCTTTAAACGTCTTTTGATTGTCCCCTGCGGCGAACGTTGGCCGGACGGGAGCCTTCGCCCCTGTATTGAGGACTATGTGGTTGCCGGGGGGATCATTGCCGCACTTGAGCGAAACTCGCTGTCACCGGAAGCACAGACCGCTGTCGCAGCCTGGCACGCTCATCAGTTGCAGGATTTCACGGCGCTGTTTCACTGTTCGTCAGCAACAGAACTGATACAGCGCGGTTTTCCGGAGGATGTAACACTGTGCCTGACAAAAGATGCGGCCCGTCGGCCCTGTTTTTTGTCAGGCGAGTATTTTGCCCTGCGGGCAGAGGCATAAAACGCAGATAAAAAAAAGCGATGGGGTTAACCATCGCTTTTTGTTGATGTGCTCTGTGACGGCTTATTCGCGGAACAGTGCTTCAATGCTGAGGCCCTGACCCTGCAGGATTTCACGCAGACGGCGCAAACCTTCAACCTGAATCTGACGCACACGCTCACGGGTTAAACCGATTTCACGGCCAACATCTTCGAGCGTTGCCGCTTCATAGCCCAACAGGCCGAAACGACGAGCCAACACTTCGCGCTGCTTAGCGTTCAGTTCGAACAACCATTTAACGATACTTTGTTTCATATCGTCATCTTGCGTAGTGTCTTCTGGGCCGTTGTCTTTTTCATCGGCCAGAATATCCAGCAGCGCTTTCTCAGAATCCCCTCCCAGTGGAGTATCAACTGAGGTAATGCGTTCGTTGAGACGCAACATGCGACTAACGTCATCAACCGGTTTATCCAGTTGTTCTGCAATTTCTTCCGCACTCGGCTCATGGTCAAGCTTGTGAGAAAGTTCACGCGCAGTACGCAGATAAACGTTCAGTTCTTTAACAATATGGATTGGCAAACGAATTGTACGGGTCTGGTTCATGATTGCCCGTTCAATGGTCTGACGAATCCACCAGGTGGCATACGTTGAGAAGCGGAATCCACGTTCTGGATCAAACTTTTCAACGGCGCGGATCAGGCCGAGGTTACCTTCTTCAATCAGGTCCAGCAGAGCCAGACCGCGATTGCTGTAACGTCGGGCAATCTTAACCACCAGGCGTAAGTTACTTTCGATCATGCGGCGACGAGAAGGAATATCACCTCGTAATGCGCGGCGAGCAAAGAGAACTTCTTCCTCTGCCGTCAGCAATGGAGAATAGCCAATCTCCCCAAGATAGAGTTGAGTAGCATCAAGTACACGTTGCGTCGCACCCTGCGCCAGCAACTCCTCTTCTGCTACATCATTGTCGCCAGATTCATTTTCAACGAGTGCCTTCTCATCAAAAATCTCTGCTCCATTCTCTTCGAATTCCGCGTTCTCATGTAACTCGTTTACTTTCAGCGTATTCTGGCTCATAAGTGGCTCCTACCCGTGATTCCAGGGCAGATTCCTGAGGACTCTGCCGGATTATCGCTGCGGCAAATAACGCAACGGGTTTACGGATTTCCCCTTGTAACGAATTTCAAAGTGTAATCTAACTGAACTGGTTCCGGTGCTACCCATGGTAGCGATCTTTTGCCCAGCCTTAACTTCCTGTTGTTCCCGGACCAGCATTGTATCGTTATGGGCGTAGGCACTCAGGTAATCATCATTGTGTTTAATGATGATTAAATTACCGTAACCACGAAGCGCATTGCCTGCGTAAACCACCCTTCCTGAAGCAGTGGCTACAATTGGCTGTCCGCGCGAACCTGCGATATCGATGCCTTTATTGCCACCCTCGGCGGCAGAGAAGTTATCGATGATCTTACCTTCAGTTGGCCAACGCCAGCTTCCCACAGGGGTTGAACTGTTAGTTGTACTGCTAACCGTAGGCGGTGCGGTAACGGCTGGAGCTGTTGTCGTTGCAACATTTGCTCCCTTCGAAGGCAACAATTTGCTGCCACTCGATTCACCCGAATCATCAGAATACGTAATAACAGGCTGCTGTGCAACAGGGGCCTGTTTTATTTGTGGTGCACTCACAACGCCGCTTTGCGTTGCATCTGCAGCGGTGATGGCGTTGCCACCGGTAATGGGCTGACCCGAGCCGTTGTCAACCTGTAGCGTCTGTCCCACATTCAGGCTGTAAGGGGCCTGAACATTGTTGCGCTGCGCTAAATCGCGGAAGTCATTGCCCGTAATCCAGGCGATATAGAACAAGGTATCCCCACGTTTTACGGTGTAGGTCTGGCCAGAATAGCTACCTTTAGGAATATTCTGATAACTTCTGTTGTACACAATCCGGCCATTTTCAGTTTGCACATTATTATTATTGGCACTAATGATTCCCGGATTGTTCTGCGGTAAAGGTGTACTACGGCTTAACATTCCGCCCTGCGGTGGCACAGAGGGCACGCCGCCGGTGGCTGGCGCAGTACCAGAGCCAGCCATATTACTGTTGTCATTAACGCTGTTGCTGTCGCCGATATTGCTTATCGGCGCCTGAGTATTATCGCCTGAACTACAGCCTGCCAGCCAAAAACTCACCAGTGAAAGCGCCGCCAGACGGCGTAACTGAAAAATTGTGCTTCCCGTGCTCATTAATCCCCCGTGGTGGCAACCTTTAAAAAACTGACTTACTCGTCTCACCAGCACAATACACTGTGCGGCACGTTAAACGCTGGATTTTCGTTGAATGAACTGGATAGTAGCAATATCAACTACCTGATTCCATGAAACAGTTATGAAGAAATGCTAACAAGGCAGTCAGGCCAGATCGCCCTGAACTAAGGGAACGAAACGGACCGGCTCAATGGTTTCTTCTGTAATCTCATTGCCGCGGCGGCGCAGACGCTTTAACACCTGCTGCTCCTCACCTACGGGCAGCACCATAATGCCGCCTTCCGCCAGTTGCGCTATCAGCGCAATCGGAATTTCAGGCGGTGCCGCGGTAACGATAATGGCATCAAAAGGGCCACGAGACGGCCAACCCTGCCAGCCATCGCCGTGTCGGGTTGAAACATTGTGTAAATCAAGCTGTTTCAGGCGCCGTTTGGCCTGCCACTGCAGGCCTTTAATGCGCTCGACCGAGTAAACGTGTTCAACCAGGTGGGCGAGGATGGCGGTCTGGTAGCCGGAACCGGTGCCAATCTCCAGCACGCGCGCGTGCTCTGTCAGCGCCAGCAACGCGGTCATGCGTGCCACCATATAGGGCTGCGAGATGGTTTGACCGGACCCGATGGGCAGCGCCATGTTGTCCCAGGCTTTGTGCTCGAAGGCTTCATCAATAAAGCGTTCGCGCGGGACATCGGCAATGGCTTTTAACAGGTGCTCATCTTTAATGCCCTGTTGACGCAGCTGTGACAGCAATGTCTCAATACGCCGACTTACCATGCCAGGTGTACCTCAGCGTTGGCCAGCCAGGTGCTGAGAACAGCCTGCGCATTGTGCGCAGTCAGATCGACGTGCAATGCAGTCACTGACACATAACCCTCATCCACGGCGGCAAAGTCAGTCTCAGGGCCCGCATCCAGTTTTTCACCGGGCGGTCCAATCCAGTACAGCGGATTACCACGAGGGTCGGTTTGCGCAATCACCCGATCGGCCGGATGACGGCTACCGCAGCGCGTGACGCGAATGCCCTTTATTTCAGCCAGAGGCAAATCGGGCACGTTGATATTTAAGATGCGTCCGGTGCGCAGCGGTTGTTGCGTCAGCGCTTTAAGAATGGCACAGGTCACTGCCGCGGCAGTGTCATAGTGCAGCTGGCCATTTAGCGATACCGCCACGGCGGGCAATCCCAGATGGCGGCCCTCCATTGCGGCCGCTACCGTACCGGAATAGATCACATCATCCCCCAAATTGGGGCCGGCATTAATGCCTGACACCACGATGTCTGGCCGGGGCTGCATAAGCGCATTCACGCCCAAATAAACGCAATCGGTGGGCGTACCCATTTGCACGGCAATATCCCCATTGTCATGGGTAAAGGTGCGCAACGGGGTTTCCAGCGTCAATGAGTTAGAGGCACCACTGCGATTACGATCCGGTGCCACAACCTGCACCTCGGCAAATTGACGCAAAGCCTTTGCCAGCGTCTGAATACCAGGCGCGTGGATGCCATCATCGTTGCTGAGCAATATCCGCATTTAATTCTGACCTTTTCTGTTCAACCGGGCCGCCGTTATATGGACCTGTTTTGAGGCATGGCAACAAGTTAAGAGTGGACAGCGACTTTTGCATTCTAGCGGTGAGCGAGAGGAAGTGGTAGGCGAAAATCAAACGAACGGGCAGGAAAAGAGCAAGGTCGCTACGATGTTAAAGCATCTGGAACAGTGAAATACGCACACTGCCATGCCAACGGGCCGCCTACGCGGCTCGTTGGCAGCCTGACGACGAGGCCGGTTCTGATACACAGGCGACGTCGTGGCTTATTCGTCAGGCATATCAAGTAACTCGGTGCTGTTGAGCAACTCCCGGACAACGCTGGTGGCAAAGCTGCCTGCGGGCAGCCAGAATTGCATCTCCAGCGTGGCCTCATCCTGCCAGCGCCAGCGCAGGTCGCGCGGAACCACAAGCATCGCCCGGCGCCCGGCATCCACGCGCTCACGCTCAAGCAGACCGCGCAGCTCACCGGCATCGGCCAGGCACTGCTGTTCAAAAGCCAGCGCATCCGCCTGAGGGCCGGGCTCGCCCTGCCCCGGTAACGGTGCCGTAATGCGAAGCGCATGCTGATTAACACGCGTCTGCAGCTCGGCCAGCTCTTCCGGCTGGGCAACGAACCAGCTGCCGCGACCGGTAAGCTGCAGTGCATCCCCGTTCATAACCTGGGTTAATCCGCCCTGCTGCGCTAAACGCATGCTGGTGACCTGATTAAACAGCGCACTGCGCGCCGCCGAGAGCATCAGTCCGCGCTTGCTGCGATCGCGTATCTGAATCTCGTTCCGCGCTAACTTTGCTGCCGTCACCAGGTTATTGCCGTTGCGGCCAAAGCGTTGTTCGCCAAAATAGTTGGGCACGCCGTTATCACGGATGCTAACCAGCCGCGCCTCTGTTTCCTCACGATGGCTGACCTGCCGGATCACCAGCCGGAATGCATTTCCCGCCAGGGCGCCGATGCGCAGCTTGCGCTTATGGCGCACCACCTCAAGTATGTCAACGCCATCCAGCGCAAACCCCGCCAGAACGGGCATGGAATTGCCGGGGACGCGAAAGCAAAGCGTCTGTTCCGTAACCGCGTGGCGATCTTTCATGCCCGCATAGCTCAGGTCGCGTACGCTGACCTTCATAAACTTCGCCAGGGCTTCGGCAACAAAACGGGTATTGGCGCCGCTTTTGCGAATGCGCACCAGCACGTGCTCACCCTCGCCATCCGGCTGATAACCCAAATCTTCCACGACCACGAAATCTTCCGGTGTCGCTTTAATCACGCCTGTCGCCTTTGGCGTACCCTGCAGGTAGTGCAGCGTCATGCCGGTTCCACTTTCAACAGTAAGGCCACCGCTTCACAGGCAATACCTTCACCCCGACCGGTAAAACCGAGTTTCTCGGTGGTGGTGGCTTTAACGTTAACCTGGTCCATGTGGCAGCCCAGATCTTCGGCAATGTTAATGCGCATTTGCGGCACGTGCGGCAGCATTTTAGGTGCCTGGGCAATCAGCGTGACATCGACGTTGCCAATGCAGTAGCCTTTAGCCTCAATGCGACGCCATGCTTCACGCAACAGCCCGCGGCTGTCCGCGCCTTTGAACGCCGGATCGGTGTCCGGGAACAGCTTGCCAATATCGCCCATGGCCACCGCGCCCAACAGCGCATCGGTGAGCGCATGCAGCGCCACATCACCATCGGAATGGGCAATAAAGCCATACTCAAATGGGATTCGCACACCGCCAATCACCAGCGGACCTTCTCCACCGAAGGCGTGAACGTCAAAACCGTGACCGATACGCATTATGTGCTCTCCTTTGACTGAATCTGACTGAGATAAAAAGCCGCCAGGGCTAAGTCTTCCGGGCGGGTAACTTTGATGTTGTCGCTACGGCCTGTTACCAGCTCAGGATGATAACCGCAGTACTCCAGCGCCGAGGCTTCGTCGGTAATGGTCGCCCCTTCGTTCAAGGCTCGCATCAGGCTGGCCGTCAGTAAGGCACGGGGGAAAAATTGCGGGGTTAAAGCGTGCCACAGGTTGTCGCGATCGACAGTGTGCGCAATCGCCGCCTGACCAGGCTCGCCGCGTTTCATGGTGTCACACACGGGTGCCGCCAGAATGCCGCCCGTTTTGCTGGTTTCCCGCAACTGCAGCAGACGATCCAGGTCGTCAGGATGCAGGCAAGGCCGTGCAGCATCGTGAACCAGCACCCAGCTGGCACCCTGAGCTGCCTGCAGGCCGGCCAGAACCGACTCCGCGCGCGTATCGCCCCCGATGACGCAAATCACCCGCGGATCGTCTGCCAGGGGCAAAGCAGCAAAGTGCCGATCGTCTGGGCTTAACGCGACGATAACCTGCGAGACGGCTGGATGGGAAAACAGACGGGCAATGCTGTGTTCCAGAAGGGTGTGCTGACCAATCGTCAGATACTGTTTAGGGCAGGTTGCCTGCATGCGGCTGCCGATACCGGCAGCGGGCACAACGGCAATCACATCCGCAGAGTGGGACCGATTGTTCATGTTTTATCGTTGTTGGTTTTGCGCGGCTTGTTGCGCGTTGCGTTTGTTCTGGTCAGGGACCAGACGATAGAAGGTTTCACCAGGCTTAATCATGCCTAATTCGCTGCGTGCGCGTTCCTCAATCGCTTCAGAGCCGCCATTGAGATCGTCAATTTCAGCAAAGAGTTGATCGTTGCGCATTTTCAATTTGGCGTTATTCGCCTTTTGTACCGCAACGTCATCGTTGACGCGCGTAAAGTCATGGATGCCGTTCTTACCCAGCCACAATGAATATTGCAGCCAACCCAACAGCACCAACAGCAGTAACGTCAGTTTTCCCATCCCGCCCCCTAAAAACGGCCCAATCATCCCATAACTTTACCCAGGACTCCACACTGGCAGTAAAAATGGCGTGCAATGCCGTTTATGCAGACAAAAAAGGGAGGAAAAGATCGGACGCAAAGCAGGAAAACTTTTGTAACCTGCTGCTGCGTTTGGACATCAGTGTCCTTACCAGCGGGACAGAAACAGGAACAGTAACCAGAACTGACAGGCCACCGCAGCAACGCAGATCAGAACGGTCCAGAGCAGTTGCCCACGGAGCCAGGTATTCAATACCATCCCTGTGAGAACGGAAACGGGAAACAGGGCCAGGAAAAAGGGCCACGTGTAGAGGAAGAAAAACAGCGTGCTGGAGCCGTACAACAGGAAAGGTATGGCAAGCGCGCACCAGTAACAGATAAAGCCAATGACGCCTCCAGGAAGGACGGAACGAGGCTCATCCGGTGTACGGTGGTCTTTGCGTGCCAGCATGGGAGTAATGTTCTGCATAAATATCCTGTCAACGCGAAGGCGGCAAAACGAAAGGCGCTTTGCCGCTGTCTGTTCAGGAACTGATAATATCGCGCTGACGCAGCAGATCTAACAATTGGGCCGTCAGTTTTGTAACCAATTGTTCCCCGTTAAGCCAGATTTCTGGCTGGTCCGGCGCTTCATAAACGCTGTCTATTCCGGTGAAATTCTGTAACTCGCCTGCACGGGCTTTTTTATACAACCCTTTAGGATCGCGCGCTTCACACACTGCCAGCGGCGTATCGACAAAAACCTCGATAAACCGGTCGCTGTCCAGCAGATCGCGCACCATCTGGCGCTCGGCACGGTGCGGTGAGATAAAGGCGGTAAGGACGACCAAACCGGCATCCACCATCAGTTTGGCCACCTCGCCTACACGGCGGATATTCTCTTTACGATGTTCATCGCTAAAGCCCAGATCGCGACACAACCCGTGACGGACATTATCGCCGTCCAGCAGATAGGTGCTGACACCGATGCGGTGTAGCGCCTGCTCCAGCGCCCCCGCAACGGTGGATTTACCGGACCCCGAAAGGCCGGTAAACCACAGTACCACGCCCTGATGGCCATGTTGCTGTTCGCGTGCCTGCCGCGTAACCGGATGGTCATGCCATACTACGTTTTCATCGTGTTGGGCCATTACTGACCGCCCAGCAGATCGCGCGCATTCCAGTGCGGGAAGTGGCGACGGACCAGTGCATTAAGCTCGAGTTCGAACGCGCTGAACTCGCCGTTGTGCTGCGGCCGATCGTTCAGTGGCTCATGAATCAGCCCCGCGCCTACGGTGACGTTACTCAGACGGTCAATAATGATCATGCCGCCGGTTACGGGATTTTGCTGATAGCTGTCAAGCACCAGCGGCTCATCAAACGTAAACTCAGCAAGGCCAATCCCGTTCAGCGGCAGATTGTCCACCTGCCGTTTCTCCAGTGAATTAATCTCAACCTGGTGAATGACCTTTTCCACTCGCCCACGGGCTTTCTTACCGGCGATTTTTACATCGTAGCTCTGTCCGGCCTGAAGCGGCTGCTCAGCCATCCACACCACATCGACGGTGGCGGACTGAACGGCGCGCAGCTCGGCGCTGGCGTCCACTAACAGATCGCCACGGCTGATATCGATTTCGTCGTTCAGGACCAGCGTAATGGCCTCGCCCGCTCCCGCTTCCTGCAGATCGCCGTCAAAGGTCACAATGCGGGCAATGGTGGACTCCACGCCTGAAGGCAGGACTTTAACGCGCTGTCCCACTTTCACCACGCCAGAGGCCAGCGTACCGGCATAACCGCGGAAGTCGAGATTGGGACGATTAACATACTGCACCGGGAAACGCATCGGCTGGTGATCCACCACCGCGTTTAACTCCACGGTTTCCAGAACGTCGAGTAACGTCGGGCCGCTGTACCACGGCATGCTCTGGCTCTGTGAGGCGACGTTTTCGCCTTCCAGCGCCGACATCGGCACAAAGCGAATATCCAGGTCTTCGGGCAACTGGCCGGCAAAATCGAGGTAATCCTGCTTGATCTGCTCAAACACAGACTGCTGGTAATCCACCAGATCCATTTTGTTTATCGCCACAACCAGATGCTTGATGCCCAGCAGCGTCGAAATAAAACTGTGGCGACGCGTCTGATCCAGTACGCCTTTGCGGGCGTCGATCAGCAGGATCGCCAGGTCACAGGTTGATGCGCCCGTTGCCATATTGCGGGTGTACTGCTCATGGCCTGGCGTGTCGGCGATGATGAACTTACGTTTTTCGGTGGAGAAATAGCGATAGGCGACATCAATGGTAATCCCCTGCTCGCGCTCGGCCTGTAAGCCATCGACCAGCAGCGCCAGATCCAGTTTCTCGCCCTGGGTGCCGTGACGTTTGCTGTCGCTTTGTAATGAAGACAGCTGATCTTCATAGATCTGACGCGTGTCATGCAGCAAGCGGCCAATCAGCGTACTTTTGCCGTCATCGACGCTGCCGCAGGTCAGAAAACGCAGCAGGCTTTTATGTTGTTGTGCGGTCAGCCAGGCTTCAACGCCGCCCTGTTCGGCAATCTGTTGTGCAATTACGGTATTCATCTGGCGTCTCCTTAGAAATAACCCTGACGTTTTTTCAGTTCCATCGAACCGGACTGATCGCGGTCAATCACACGGCCCTGACGCTCGCTGGTGGTGGAAACCAGCATCTCTTCAATAATCTCAGGCAAGGTTTGCGCTTCAGATTCCACCGCACCGGTCAACGGCCAGCACCCAAGGGTACGGAAACGAACCATGCGCTGTTTGATCACTTCACCTGGCTGGAGGTTAATACGATCGTCATCGATCATCATCAACATGCCATCACGTTCCAGTACGGGACGCGGCGCGGCCAGATAAAGCGGCACGATCTCAATGTTTTCCAGGAAGATGTATTGCCAGATATCCAGCTCGGTCCAGTTAGACAGCGGGAAAACACGGATGCTCTCGCCTTTGTTAATCTGGCCGTTGTAGTTGTGCCACAGTTCCGGGCGCTGATTTTTTGGGTCCCAGCGGTGAAAACGGTCACGGAACGAGTAAATGCGCTCTTTGGCACGTGACTTCTCTTCATCCCGACGGGCGCCGCCGAAGGCCGCATCAAAGCCGTACTTATTCAGCGCCTGCTTCAGGCCTTCGGTTTTCATAATGTCGGTGTGCTTGGCACTGCCGTGCACAAAGGGGTTGATCCCCATCGCCACCCCTTCGGGATTGCGATGTACCAACAGCTCCGCGCCCATCGCTTTGACGGTGCGGTCGCGGAATTCATACATCTCGCGAAATTTCCAGCCGGTGTCCACGTGCAGCAACGGGAACGGCAACGTGCCTGGGTAGAAGGCCTTACGCGCCAGATGCAGCATGACAGAGGAATCCTTGCCGATGGAATACATCATGACCGGATTGCCGAATTCGGCTGCCACTTCGCGGATAATATGGATGCTCTCCGCCTCCAGTTGGCGCAGATGAGTGAGTCGTTTTTGGTCCATCGTTTTTCCTCTCAAGCCAGATTGACAACGGCGGACTCGCGAGCCCCCTGCTGTGCCGAATGCTGAAACCAGGCCAGTTGCCCGTGTAAATTAACCACTTCCCCAATCACCAGCAGGGCCGGGGAAGGCGCTGACGCTGCCAGCGTCTCCAGATGTTCGAGTGTGCCGGTCAATACCTGTTGATCCGGCCGGGTACCGCGCCCAATCACCGCAACCGGTGTTGAGGCGGCGCGCCCATGAAGAATAAGCTGCTGGCTGATGTGAGCCGCCTTGACAGCGCCCATGTAAATCGCCAGCGTCTGACGGGCACGCGCGAGGGATGGCCAGTCAATATCATCGCCATCCGGACGGCAGTGTCCGGTGATAAACAGCACGCTTTGTGCGTAATCACGGTGCGTCAGCGGAATGCCAGCATAAGCGGTAGCCCCTGCGGCGGCCGTTACGCCAGGCACGACCTGGAATGGAATGCCCGCTTGCTGCGCCGCCTGCAACTCTTCGCCGCCGCGGCCAAAAATAAAGGGATCGCCGCCTTTAAGGCGCACCACACGTTTGCCTTTCTGCGCCAGCTGCACCATCAACTGGTTAATTTCGTCCTGTGGCAGGAGATGGGCGCTGGCACGCTTGCCTACGCAGATACGATCGGCATCACGCCGGACCAGATCGAGCACCTCATCGCTGACGAGATGATCGTAGAGCACCACGTCCGCCAACTGCATCACCTGCAGTCCGCGCAGGGTTAACAGGCCGCTGTCGCCGGGTCCCGCGCCAACCAGAATAATTTCGCCCTGTCGGGGCGGCTGATCGCCCAGTTCGCTATCCAGCGTCTGTTTAGCGGCCGTAACGTCGCCCGTCGCCATCTGACTGGCAAAACGGCCATTAAATATTCTTTCCCAGTAACGACGGCGATCGGACATACGGCTGAAGCGAGCTTTGACTTTGTCACGCCACTGACCCGCCAACTCGGCCATTTGGCCCAGATGGGATGGCAGCAGCGTTTCGAGTTTCTCGCGCAGCATGCGGGCCAGCACCGGCGCGGTGCCACTGGAGGAGATCGCCACGACCAGTGGCGATCGATCAACAATAGAGGGGAAAATAAAGCTGCATTTAGGCTGATCGTCTACCACGTTTACCAGCTTGTGGCGGGCATTCGCTTCGTCATAGACCTGCGCATTCAGCGCATTGTCATCGGTAGCGGCAATGACCAGAAAGACCTTGTCGAGCTGAGCGGGTTCAAAGGACGTGGCCAGCCATTCAAGCTGCTGTTCATCCAGCAAAGCCTGTAACTCGGGGCAGAGTTCGCGTGAGGCGATTTGAATGCGCGCCCCGGCCCGACGCAGCAGCTCAATCTTGCGCGCCGCGATATCTCCGCCGCCGACGACCAGTACGGGTCGACCTGCGAGATCGGCAAAAAGAGGCAAATAATCCACGTTAACCCTAGTGTTGTTACGAAGCGTTATCGCGACTATACGTTCACAGGTTTATTGAGATGAAATTACGAATTGGAATGAGATGTTACCGAATGGAATAACGCCCGGCAAAAGCTCAGAACAAAATGTGCTTAGCGAATGATCTTATGAGGCTTTCCGGACGATTCAAATTGTGTAATCACCGTCACAGTTTCATACTAGGCACAAAAAAATATGGCCCTTTTTTACGGAATGATCCACAAGGAACCCGACATGTCTGCCTTTCTCCGCCTGGCCGTACTGCTTGGCGGCTGCATTATTTTCAGCGCTCAGGCCGTGACCGACCTGACCGGGCACTTTGCTGAGCAACAGGTTCGTCATATTGCCACCTATTTTCCCGGCCGCATGAGCGGAAGCCCGGCTGAACTGATGGCGGCCGACTATCTGCAGCAGCAGTTTACCCAACTCGGTTTTGAAACTAATACCCGGCAGTTTAATACCGGCTACAGCTGGCATGAAAATGACGGCACCTCGCGCTGGCATAAGCTTACTGCTACATCGGTTATTGCCGCGCGTGAAGGCAGTGCGCCCCAGGAAATCCTGGTTGTCGCCAGCCTGGATACCTGGATTCCGCTTACCCGCAGTGAAACCGCGCGCAGCGTAGGCGGATTGCGTTTGCAAGGCGTTGATGACAATGCATCCGGGCTTGGCGTGATGCTGGAACTGGCCCGGCAGATGAGTCATAAACCGCTCCATTATGGCGTGCGCTTTGTCGCGCTCAGCGCCAGCGAATCACAGTTGCACGGCATGGAAGACTATGTGGCACGCATGAGTGAGAAAGAGAAAAAAAATACGCTGCTGGTGATCGATCTCAACAGCCTGATTACGGGCGACCACCTTTATTTCAACAGCGGCATCAACACGCCGCGCGCCGTGCGTAAACAGACCAGCGAACGCGCCTTACTGCTGGCTCGCCGCTATGGCATTTCTGCCGTCAGTCGTCAGATGAAGAGCACTGATTTTCAGGGCATCAATCCTTTCGACGCGGCAGGATTCCCTTTGCTTGATGTCACTGCGCGAAACTGGAACCTGGGCAGCAAGGATGGTGAACAGCAACGCACCCGTTCCCGGCATTTCCCGGATGGCACGACCTGGCATCAGACCGATCGCGATAATCTGGATTTTTTAGATCACTGGCTACCCGGCCGGATTGGTCTTCGTACCCATGACAGCGTTAAAGTGCTGCTGCCATTGCTGAGCGAGTTAACCAACCCCAAAGTGTGAGGACAGACGATGTATGTCATTTACCTGAGTTATTTTCGACCCATCGAGGAAGTGGAAGCCCTGCTGGCACCCCATATAACGTGGCTGGATCGCTATTTTGACAACGGTGAGTTTATTGCTGCCGGCCGCAAAGATCCCCGCACGGGCGGCATGATCATGGTAAGAGACATGGATCGCGCCCGGCTGGATACGATTCTGGCGGAAGATCCCTTTGTCGCCGTGGCCCATTATGAGGTCACAAAGGTCAACGTGACGCGCACAGCCGATGCGTTTGCGGGGCTGAAAGACCTGTAGCCCCTGAGCCAACAGCGTCGGGCGCCCCGTTTCCCCACGCGGCGCTGCTTTCAACTTGCCCGTCGGCTCAGGTAAAGTCAGACAGCTTCTGACCCGCGTTAATTAAGGTTTTCAGCAGCATCTGACGCCGCGCTTCTGGTGTATCCCGGCTGACCATAAAACAGATGGCCGCCACCGCCAGATCGTTGCGGGCGCGAATAGGCGCAGCCATACAGCAGGTAAAGCTCTCTGACAGCCCTTCCGTCATGGAGTAGCCAAGATGCCCAGCCCGGTGAATGTCAGCCAGAAAGTCCTGCTTATCCAGCACCTTCCCGTTCGCCAGCTGGTAATCCTCTTCCGGGATCAGCGCCAAAATCGCCTCATCGCTCCAGTTACTCAGCAGCAAGCGGCCGGTGGCTGTCCAGGGAATCGGGATTTTAACGCCGATATCGGAGGTTATCTTGAACGGATGGGCATTGCTCTCTGACAGCACCACCGTGTATTTATTGCCTTCCAGCATACACAGCTGCACGGTTTCACCATGCTCAGCAACCATCTCGATCATTAACTGATGGGCACGACGGATCAGGGGATTGTGCGCCATATAATCTGCACCGTAATAGTGCATTTCACGGCCAAAATAGATACTGCCTTCCGAATCAATTTCGACCAGCCCCGCCTCACTCAACAGATTAACCAGTTCATACACGCTTGAGCGGGGCGCGCCCGTCGCCTCGATCAGTTCACGCATCGCCATGGGCTGGCGGGCAACGTGTAACTGACGAAAAATCGCGATCACACGGTCCACGCCACGTGCTCTGGCGGGTTTATCTTCCTGCATACCCTTATTCTCCTGCCGGGATCGTCACGTTAAGGTTGATGTAATACATCATACACAGCCCACTTTGTTTTACCTACGGTCGCGCACGCTATCCCGGCTTTTCTTTTTTTCGCGACATGCTATTTATCAGGGCACCAAAAGAGCGCACTCAATAATGATAAAAAGAGATCTTCATCACCATTTATTTAAAAAACTTATCATTAATGACAAATATTCGTGAAGCCAGTTGTAAAGCATCAAAATAATCCCTGATCAGGCTATTGCAAAAGAAATAACATTGTGCAAATCTCGATCTATCCGGTATTGCAGATTTAATTCCGGTATATCAGACAAGCTACAGGAATGATTCTAAGGGCACAAGCATGACAATCAAGCGCTATGGCACAGAGGGCGGTGTCGGTACCGGAGGACAAAAGCTGCCTTTTGCCCGTGCGGTAGAAGCCGACGGCTGGCTGTATATCTCCGGGCAGACGCCAATGAAAGGCGGCGAGGTCGTTGAAGGCGGCATCATTGAGCAGACGCGCCTGGCCTTCGACAACTGTCTGACCATTATGCAGGAAGCAGGATATCGGATTCAGGATGTGGTGCATGTGACGGCGGTCCTGACGGATGCACGTTACTTCAGCTCATTTAATAAAGTGTTTAGTGAGCTTTTTCATGATAACCCGCCCGCCCGTATTTGCAGCGTGCAGGACCTGGTTGTGGATTGCAAAGTCGAAGTCGATATGACGTGTTTTAATGCCGAACGGAAATAAAAGCTGATTCTTATCTCCCCGGCCAGAAATAAACGCATTCGGTATAAAAGTGATAATTAAAAAACGTCTCTCCACATTATTTAATAATGTTGGTGATATCCCTCTTTTATTTGAGAGCAGAAATATGAATACCACTTTCCAGCAAAATGTATTCACCCGGTTCCTGCCTGCCCTGTTCACCGTGGTGGCACTGGCCGGTTGTACGCCAACGGACAATAAAAATGAAACCGCAGGTGCCGCACCGGCATCCACGCTGCAAACCGTGCTTCAGCGTGGCACGTTGCGGGTGGGTGACTGCCTGAGCTTTGCGCCCTTCGGTTTTTACGATAAAGCCGGTAATCCCGACGGTTACGATGTGGATCTGGCCAAAGCCCTGGCAAAAGCGATGGGGGTAAAGCTCGAAATGGTGAACACCACCAGCGCTAACCGCATTCCTAATCTGCAAACCAATAAAGTGGATGTCGTGTTCTGTAATTTCACCCGCAACCTGGAGCGCGCCAAAGAGATTGGTTTTACTCAGCCTTACGTGGTGGCCAGTGAAGCGATGCTGGTTCGCAAAGTAAGCGGAATCAAATCGGCCCACGACATGGCAGGAAAAACTATCGCGACGGTCAAAGGCTCGACCAACGGCGACGAAGTTCGCAGCATGGGGATCGATGTAAAGATCCAGGAATATGATTCCTCTCAGGCAGCAATTCTGGCTGTGAAGCAGGGTCAGGCAGATGCCATGATTGAAGATAATAACTTCCTCGCCTATCAGGCCAAACTCGACCCAACACTGGAAGTCACTAATGAAGCCCTGGTTCCGCTGGAATACAACGCGTTCGGCGTCAAGCAAGGCGATCAGGTGTGGACAAACTATCTCAACGAATTCCTGTTTGAAATTAACGCATCAGGTGAGAACACTCAGCTCTACCAAAAATGGTTTGGCAGTAAGCCTCGCTATCCGCTGAATCCGCAGTTCTGACAGAAGAGGACACAGGTCACGCCTGTGTCCTCCTGAGGAGGCTTTCTATGCGCTACCAATGGCTGACACTCTGGCAATATGCCGATACCTTTCTCGCCGCGACCTGGTTAACGCTTCAGGTGACGTTGCTGGCTTTTATGCTGGCGCTGGTACTGGGACTGCTGGCCGCGCTGGCGAAATCTGCGACTTTTGCGCCTTTGCGCTGGTTGAGCCACGGCTACGTTGAATTTATTCGTAACACGCCCGTGTTGCTGCAGATTTTTATCGTCTTTTTCGGGCTTCCCTCGCTGGGCATTACCATGAGCGCCTTTACCGCGGGCGTGCTGGCGCTGGGGATTAACGTCGGTGCGTATCTGGCTGAGGTTTTTCGCGCCGGTATTCAGTCCGTCCCCAAAGGTCAGCTGGAAGCCGCCTGGATTCTTGGCATTAGTCGTCGCCAGCGATTTTTAAACGTGGTCATGCCACAGGCCGCGCGCGCCGTCTGGCCCGCGATTATTAACAACCTGATTCAGCTACTGTTGGGCACCTCACTGCTGTCAGCCATTGCGCTACCGGAGTTGACGGGAACTGCAACGGTCATCAATGCGCGTACGCTGCTCTACATTCAGACATTCAGCGTCGTCGCGCTGGTCTATCTGTTTCTCAGTAACCTGTTTTCCTGGCTGGGCAATGTCGCGGGACGCCGACTGTTTATGCCGCCGCTGGTTGGCTCGGTCAAACGGCCCATCTGGACGCAGGCGAAAAGAATGTTTTCCCATACGATTAAACGGGAGCCAGCCCAATGAGCGAATTGATCCTCAGCAGTCTGCCGCTCCTGTGGCGCGGTCTGGTGATTACGTTATTGCTGTCGGTCGCTGCCATTGCGGGCAGCACGTTGCTGGGTTTACTGGCCGCGATTTTGCGTACCAGCCGCATCCCTGTCGCCCGGCAAATTGCCGTGATCTATACCGAGCTGTTTCGCGGCACGCCCGTGCTTATCACGCTGATGTTTATTTACTTTGGCGTGGCCTATTTCGGGTATGACATCAACCTGTTTGCCGCAGGCATTTTGGGCCTGAGCATTTATCAGGGCGCTTACATTGCCGAGATTTTTCGTGGCGGGATTGAAGCCGTGCCGAAAGGACAGTGGGAAGTTTCGTGGATCCTTGGGCTCTCCAGGCGGCAGACTTTCACCAGCGTGATTCTGCCGCAAACTCGCGGCATCGTATTGCCGCCGCTGGTGGGTCAGTATCTGTCGCTGATTAAAGATACCTCTATCGTCAGCATGATAGGCATGTCGGAACTGATGCATCAGGGCCAGGCCATCGTCGATCGCATCGGACAGCCCGTAGTGGTTTATGGTCTGGTTGCCCTGCTCTATTTCGTTATCTGTTTTCCGCTTTCCCGCTGGGTCCAGCATCAGCAAACCAGGAACTCGTTATCATGAAAAATGCAGCCATTACTCTGAGCCGGATTACGAAGTCATTTGGCGCTACGCAAGTTCTGAAAGAGATCAGCCTTGATGTCTCGCCCGGAGAGGTGCTGGTGCTGATCGGCGCATCCGGTTCCGGTAAAAGTACCGTACTACGGATCATGAGTGGTCTGGAAAAGGCCGACGGTGGCGAAATTTGGGTTAACGACGTTCCGCTGCACGACCCAAAACGCAATCGTGATATTTGTGGTCAGGTGGGCATGGTGTTTCAGCAGTTCAACCTGTTTCCTCATAAAACCGCCCTCGGCAATGTCACCCTGGCGCTGATAAAAGCGCAGAAACTGTCAGTGGCCGAGGCGAATTCGCGCGGGATGGCAGCGCTGGAGCGCGTTGGACTGGCTGACCGCGCCGATCACTATCCTTCTCAGCTCTCCGGGGGACAGCAACAACGTGTGGCCATTGCGCGCGCCCTGGCGGTGCAGCCAAAAATCATGTTCTTTGATGAAGCCACGTCCGCTCTCGATCCTGAATTAGTGGGTGAAGTAATGGAAGTGATGCGCGGGCTGGCGCGCGAGGGCATGACAATGGTGGTGGTGACCCACGAAATGGGGTTTGCCCGGAAAACAGCCGATCGCGTTGTTTTTATGGATCAGGGCGTGATTGCTGAGCAGGGTAAGCCGGACGACATTTTTGTTCATCCGCAGAATCCGCGCACGCAACAGTTTCTGTCACGCGTGCTTGAGCACTAAGGAGCCGCCATGTCTTTACATTTTCCGCTGGTCGCAGACGCGAAGCTGGACACTGCGCAGCCGTCGCCCCGCTTTAAATCGGTTGCCGGTGAGGGCGATGCTCCCCTTAAGGTCGGCACCGCCGTGCTGAGTAGTGAAGATGTCTTTTCGCCCGTCATGGTAATGAAACAGTCCGCTCTGGAAAACAACCTGCGGCAGTTAGCGGCGTTTTGCCAGGAGAAAGGCGTCATGCTGGCGGCACATGGCAAAACCTCAATGGCACCGGCAGTCTTACGCCGGGCCGTGACCCAGGGCGGCGCGTGGGGGATCAGCGCAGCAACACCTGCTCAGGTGCGCGCCCTGCGCCATTTCGGTATCCGCAACGTGTTTCTGGCAAACGAATGTGTCGATCCTGGCGGAATTCGCTGGATTGGTGAATGGCAGCGTCGGCATCCTGACCACGGCTTTCTCTGTTACGTTGACTCCCTGGCGGGCGTCACGCTGCTGGAGCAAAACCTGGGCGACACGGCCATTGCGGTCTTGATTGAAGTGTCGATTCCCGGCGGCAGAACAGGATGCAGAACCGAAGAGGAGGTGCTGGCGATTGCTGAGCGCATTGCCCAAAGTCGCCATCTTCATCTTGTGGGTGTCGCAGGCTATGAAGGCGCGCTGGGTGCCGGGCGGGATGCGGCTGGCGTGGCGTTAATTCAGCACTACTGCAACGTTATGCTGGACTGCGCCAGAATGCTGGCTGAACGCCAGCTGTTCCACAGCAAGACGATTCTGCTCAGCGCAGGCGGGGGGGCGTGGTTTGATGTGGTAACAGCCTGTTTTACCCAGGCCGTTTTGCCGCTGCCGGTTCAGCCTTTGATTCGCTCGGGTGCCTACATGGCACACGACAGCGGGCTCTATTCGCGTATTGCGCCTTTTTCCCAGCCCGGCGCTGACCACCATTTTGAAGCGGCCCTGGAAATCTGGGGGCGCGTGCTTTCCCGCCCTGAATCTGGTCTGGCGCTGCTGGATTTTGGCAGACGGGACGTGCCTTTCGATCAGGATTTGCCCGTGCCGTTGTGGATTCGCCAGCCGGATGGCACCGCGCCACGAATCGGCACGCATCTGCACATCAGTGAGGTTAACGATCAGCACGCCTATTTACGCGTGCCTGACGATGAATCGCTGATGCCGGGAGACTGGATCGGATGCGGTATTTCTCATCCGTGCACGGCATTTGATAAATGGCGTTATCTTCCCTTAGTGGATGATGAATACCGGGTGGTGGACAGCGTCGAGACGGCGTTTTGATCGCAGCCGACATCCTTCCCCTGAGGCGATGACGGAGGCCATAGCAAAACGGGCGACCCCAGAGGATCGCCCGTTACCAGAACTCAGCGCGTCAGTTAGCCTTCGTGCAGGCCGCACTCACGTTTCAGGCCAAAGAAACGCGTTTCTTCTTCTGCCATCCCCGGCTCCCACTTGCGCGTGGTGTGCGTATCTCCGACAGACAGATAGCCTTCCTCCCACAGCGGATGGTATTTCAGGTTGTGGGTTTGCAGATACTGATGAATCTGACGGTTATCCCAGTCAATAATCGGCAGCACTTTAAACACGCCGCGCTGCACGCCCAGTACCGGCAATGTGGCGCGGCTGCCTGACTGATCGCGTCGCAGGCCCGCAAACCAGGTTTGGGCGCCCAGGGTTTCCAGCGCCCGATTCATCGGCTCAACTTTGTTGATCTGGTTGTACTGTTCAATGCCCTCTACCCCTTGCTCCCACAGCTTGCCGTAGCGGGCTTCCTGCCACGCTGGCGAGGTTTCCGCCCGGAACACCTGCAGGTTAAGGTTAAGCTGGTCAGCCAGTTCATCAATAAAGCGGTAGGTTTCCGGAAACAGATAACCGGTATCGGTGAGGATGACCGGAATATCCGGTTGTACGCGCGTCACCAGATGCAGCGATACCGCAGCCTGAATGCCAAAGCTGGACGAGAGCACGTAAGCCCCCGGCAGATTTTCCAGTGCCCAGCTTACACGCTCTTCAGCCGTGGCTTTTTCCAGTTGGGCGTTGGTTGCCGCCAACGCCATCGCGCGCTGGACCTTCGACATCTCATTCAGTGCTGCAAGATCGATACTCATTTTGCCTCCTGCCAGAAGTCGCGCGCAGGATCCAACACCGGCGTAACAATGCCAGCCCGAATCACGAAGTCACCAAAGCCTTCTGCGGCCTCGCGCTCTTTCGCCCAGCGACCTACCAGCTCATCAAGTGTGGCGAGAATTTCACTTTCAGTAATATTTTCGCGATACATACGTGGAATGCGCGTTCCGATGCGGTTACCCCCGATATGCAGGTTGTAACGGCCCGGCGCTTTCCCCACCAGGCCCACTTCTGCCAGCATGGCACGGCCACAGCCGTTCGGACAACCGGTAACGCGTAACACTATGTGCTCTTCGCCTACGCCATGGCTGTGCATGATCTCTTCGACTTTCGTCACGAAAGACGGCAGAAAACGTTCAGCCTCCGCCATCGCCAGCGGACAGGTTGGAAACGCCACGCAGGCCATCGAGTTTTCCCGCTGGGCCGTCACGTTTTCCATCAGGCCGTGTTCGCGGGCAATCGCTTCAATCTGCGCTTTTTGGCTTTCCGGCACGCCTGCCACAATCAGGTTCTGATTGGCGGTCAGACGGAAATCGCCCTGATGGATTTTGGCGATTTCCGCCACGCCGCTTTTCAGCGGACGTCCCGGATAATCCAGCAGACGACCGTTTTCGATGAACAGCGTCAGATGCCACTTGTTATCAATGCCCTTGATCCAGCCAATGCGATCGCCACGGGTGGTGAATTCGTAAGGACGTGTCGGTGCAAACGTGACACCGGCGCGCTTCTCGACTTCCGCCTTAAACGTCTCTACGCCTACGCGTTCCAGCGTGTATTTGGTTTTGGCGTTTTTACGATCGGTACGGTTGCCCCAGTCGCGCTGCGTCGTCACTACCGCCGCTGCCACATCCAGGATCTTATCGACCGGGAAGTAGCCAAATTCGCTGGCGGTGCGCGCATAGGTGGCTTTATTACCGTGCTCGATAGACAAGCCGCCGCCCACCAGCAGGTTAAAGCCCACCAGCTTGCCGTTTTCCGCAATCGCGATAAAGTTCAGATCGTTAGCGTGCAGATCAACATCGTTATGCGGCGGAATCACCACCGTGGTTTTAAACTTACGCGGCAGGTAGGTCTGGCCCAGGATCGGCTCTTCGTCGGTGGTCGCCACTTTTTCCTGATCCCACCAGATCTCGGCATAAGCGCGGGTTTGCGGCAGCAGATGCTCTGACAGCTTTTTGGCCCACTCATAGGCTTCCTGATGCAACTCAGACTCCACTGGGTTTGAGGTGCAGAGGACGTTACGGTTAACGTCATTCGCTGTCGCCAGCGCATCCAGCCCCACTTCGTGCAGCATCTGGTGCGTCGGCTTCACGTTCTTCTTCAGAATGCCGTGAAACTGGAAAGTCTGACGGTTGGTCAAACGGATGCTGCCGTAAAGGGTTTTATCGGTAGCAAATTTATCAATCGCCAGCCACTGGGTCGGCGTAATGATCCCGCCCGGCAGACGACAGCGCAGCATCATCGCATGGCGAGGCTCAAGTTTTTGCTCCGCACGTTCAGCACGAATATCGCGGTCATCCTGCTGGTACATGCCGTGAAAACGGATCAGCAGGAAGTTATCGCCGCTGAAACCACCGGTCAGGCCCTCGTCGAGGTCCTCAAGGATGGTACCGCGCAGGTAGTTGCTCTCTTTTTTTAAACGCTCAGCGTCGGTAAGTTTGCCTTCAACCACCAGCGGGCCAGGGTATTTTTCAGTCATTAGTAAACGTCTCGCTGATAACGGCGCTCAATGCGCAGCTCACTTAAAAATTCGTCAGCCGTTTCACGATCCATAGCGCCGTGTTCGACCACCACATCCAGTAATGCCTGCTCAACGTCTTTTGCCATACGATTGGCGTCGCCGCAGACGTAAAGGTGCGCGCCTTCCTGTAACCAGCTCCACACCTCCGCACCCTTGGCGCGGATTTTATCTTGTACGTAAATTTTCTCGGCCTGATCGCGCGACCAGGCCAGATCGATATTCGTTAACAGGCCATCTTTCACGTATTTCTGCCATTCCACCTGATACAGGAAATCGTCAGTAAAGTGTGGATTGCCAAAGAATAGCCAGTTTTTACCGCTGGCGCCGTCGTTCTCGCGCTGCTGCATAAAGGCGCGGAACGGCGCAATACCGGTGCCAGGCCCAATCATAATGACCGGTGCATCCGGGTTGGCGGGCAGGCGAAAATTATCGTTGTGTTCGATAAACACGCGCACCTCACCGTCTTCTTCAATGCGATCCGCCAGCCAGGTGGAAGCGCCGCCGCCGCGCGGGCGCCCTTCAATATCAAAGCGCACGGCCCCCACGGTGATATGTACTTCGGTATCGGTTTCGGCCTGAGACGAAGCGATAGAGTAAAGACGCGGCGTTAACGGACGCAGCAAGCCGGATAACTGTTCTGCGCTCAGTTGGGCTGGTGCCAGACGAACCATATCAACAATCGGATAGCGTTGCGCATACTGCTGCAGTTTGGCTTTATCATCCACCAGCGACAGCAGTTCGTCGTTACGCGCTAAGGCTGCGTACTGCGCGACGATTTGCGCCGTATTGACCGTTAACTCAAAATGCTTCTGCAACGCCTCTGCCAGCGGTAACGTCTGGCCCTGCACCTCAACCGGCTCATCGCCTTTTAGCCACACCAGTTCAAGCAGCTCGTTAACCAGCGCGGCGTCATTCTCATACCAGACGCCCAGCGCATCACCAGGCTGGTAGCGTAACCCTGAATCGCCCAGGTCGATTTCGATATGACGCACATCTTTGTCCGAATCGCGCCCGGTAATTTTCTGGTTCACCGCCAGGCTGGCACTAAGCGGCTGCTCTTTAGTGTAAGGGCTGGTGAAGACTTCGTTCACGCTGCCGGCGACGGTTGCCGCACTCTGGGCCGGTGACGCTGCCGGTACGCGTTCTTTCAGTGCGGCAGTAATTGCCGCGCGCCAGGCGCTGGCCTGCTCGGCATATTCAACATCCGCATCGACCCGATCCAGCAGTCGTTCTGCACCCAGCTCGGCCAGGCGGCTGTCAAAATCTTTGCCCGCTTTGCTGAAGAATTCATAGGAGGTATCGCCCAGACCAAACACGGCAAAGGCCGCGCCGTCCATTTTGGGCGCTTTCTTAGACATCAGGAATTTATGCAGCGCAACGGCCTCTTCCGGTGGTTCGCCTTCGCCCTGCGTCGAGGTCACGACAATCAGAATTTTTTCCTGGCCAATCTGCTTAAATTTAAAGTCGCCCGCGTTGACCAGATTCACGGTCAGTTTTGCCGCCTGCAGGTCATCGCGTAACTGCTCGGCTACCCGGCGGGCATTGCCGGTTTGTGAAGCAGAGAGCAGCGTAATCGCCGGGGTTTCAGCCTGCGCAGGCGCGCTGGCAACCGCCTGGCCTGGCGTTTGATTGACCATGCCCCAGAAATAGCCAGAGAGCCAGGCCATCTGAGTGGTGGAAAAATCTGTCGTTGCTGCCTGTAAACGAGCAAGTTGCTCCGGAGAGAGCGGAAGCATTGTGCCTGGTGCCTGAGTCGTCATCGCGATAAAAATTCCAGTAGCAGAAGTCCGGACCGAATAGTAGCGGAAGAGAAGAAAGGGTACAGGCTGCTATATTAACGATTAAATACGCCTTCGACATATCAAATAACCAAAATGACTAAATGGTTTTTCAGATAAAATTAATCGTTAAAAGTGGTAAGAATATTGAGAGTTAACACACTCAGGTAATCACGGCGCTCACTGGACTTTACGACGGGTGATCGCGGCAAATTGCTGGGTTAACAACAGGAAAACGACCAGGAGCGACGACAGGTGCCAGGCATTATCACCGCGTTACCGCAAGCAATGGCGGAGCAGATTCTGCAAAAACTGGGGTTTAGCGCGCCTCCCGCTCCTGATGAGATCGGACTGAGTGAGATATATCGCGCCTGGTGCCAGTCGGTACCCTTTGATAATCTCCGCCGCCGTCTGATGACTGACCACGACAGCGCCCTCCCCTTGCCCGGCAGCACGGCAACCGACTTTTTCACTCACTGGTTAACCTATGGCACAGGCGGCACCTGCTGGGCGGGCCATGGCGCGCTGCATGCCCTGCTGATACACGTGGGATTTAACGTGCAGTTTGGCCTTTCCACCATGCTGTCCTCACGTCCGACGCCCGCAGGTTCCCCCGGTCATGGCATGCTGTTTGTTAACATGGATGCAGGCACGCGGGTGGTTGACAGCACGCTGCTCCATGGCCATCCGCTCCCGCTGGAAGCCAGGCTGAATCCCCATCCCGTCTGGGGCACACGCGTTTATGAGCGAGACGGCAGTTGGTACATACACTGGAAACCGCTGGGTCGGGCAGGAATCGACTGCAAAATTCTGACTACCGGCCTCCCCGTTGACGCGTTTCAGTCACGTCATCAACAGAGCCGACATAGCAGCCGCTTTGACGGTGCCTTGCTGATTCGCCGCGCCAGCGCAGGGAGCATCACCGGAATCGTGAAGGGAGAACGGGTGATCAGGGACTCTGAGGGAAAGGAAACCTTTACGCCGCTGTCACGTTCAGAGCAGCAACGGCTGCTGATTGAGGATTACGGCATAGCGGAAGCTATCGTGGCGCGGCTTCCGGCTGACGATCCGGGTCATGGCTGAGCGCATTTTGGGAAAGGCGCGCGAATCCTTTTACTATTCTGGCTTAATCGTCGTTTAACGGCGCTTAGCAGATGCGAAAAACTGCTCTTTCAGGTAGAATTCAGCCGTTTTTAATGCCTGAGAGCGATTATGTCTACCACGTTATTTAAAGAGTTCCAGTTCGAAGCCGCACACTATTTACCCAATGTGCCGGCAGGACATAAATGCGGCCGTCTGCACGGCCACTCATTCCTTGTTCGTCTGGAAATTACCGGTGAAGTGGATGCGCATACCGGCTGGGTCATGGATTTTGCTGAGCTGAAAGCGGCGTTTAAACCCCTCTATGACAGGCTCGATCACTACTATCTTAATGAGATCCCCGGACTGGAGAATCCCACCAGCGAAGTCTTGGCAAAATGGATTTGGGATCACATGAAGCCTCGCCTGCCGCTGCTGAGTGCGGTGATGATCAAAGAAACCTGTACTGCAGGCTGCACCTATCGCGGTTAATCTGCTCTGTACGGCAGCGCAGGGCCGGTCACCCGCTTACTGACCTGTTGATCGGCCTGCTGCCGCCTCTCCTGCACGACATCAGCTGAACTCTCCTCCTCTGTGTGACGTCATCCTTCTGTCATCTTTCCCCACCAGGCTGTTCTCTCCTTCATTAAAGATCAAGAGAATCAACAATGAACCCGGTAAAACCGCTTTTTGCTTGTCTCTTCTTTATCACCGCCTCTGCCGCCGTTCAGGCGGAAAACATCCTAAGCTTTCCACAACCCGACTCACTGCCCGACGAATTCTATGCCGTGACGGAAATTCCCGCAGGCGGAATCATCAAATATGAAACCGATGCGAAAACCGGTTTTATCGTTGCCGATCGTTTTCAGTCGATGCCGGTCGCTTATCCGGCAAACTACGGTTCGCTGACGCAATCGCTGGGCGGCGATAACGATCCGCTGGATGTGATCTTCTACACCCGCGCCCCACTTGCGCCCGGGACATTAATTAAACTGCGCCCGATTGGCGTACTGAAAATGATCGACGGTGGCGAAGTGGATGACAAAATCGTGGCGGTTCCGGCCAGCAAAGTCGATCCGACCTATGATGCGATTCAGACGGTCGCCGATCTGCCAAAGCTGGAACAGCAGCGGCTGGAAGCGTTCTTTCGCGTCTATAAAGCGCTGCCGGAAGGGCGTAAAAACGTGGAGCTGAAGGGATTCGAAGACGCCAGCGCGGCCAAAGCGGAGATCAAACAGGCTTTTGAGGCCTGGAAAGCGAAGCAATAACGGTCAGGCGGCGAGAGGCCGCCTGAGTCTTATCAGGCGATGTTCAGATATTTATGTGTCTGCATCGACAGGCGCCAGTTGCGCGCAATACAGGTTTCAATACAAAGTTTTGTCGCCTCATCTTTGCGGCTAATTGGCTGCAGCGCAATGATTCGAGCTTTGCTGTCCTGAATGCCAGCCAGCAGGTCGTCTAACGCCTCCACATCACGTTGCCGGGCAACCGGATGTTTGATTTCATCCGCACGGCTCAGGGCCTGAGCCAGCACGTCGTATCCGCCGCGCATATTTACCTTGGGTGAAACGGTAACCCAGGTTTGTTCGGAACAGTGGATTTCATGGGTTCCGCTGGTCTCAATCTGGCATTGAAATCCTGCCGCCTCCAGCGATGCGGTCAGCGGGCGTAAATCGTAAATGGCCGGTTCGCCGCCAGTGATCACCACATGCCGGGCCGTCCAGCCCTGTTGCGCGATGCTGCTGAGCAGCGCCGCCGTATCGGCGTTGCCCCAGGCATCGCTTTCCACCGTTTTGACCAGAATATCGCCTAATGATGTTTCCCGATCCGCCTGTTTTTCCCAGGTGTGTTTGGTGTCACACCAGCTGCATCCTACCGGACATCCCTGTAAGCGGATGAAAATAGCCGGCACGCCGGTGTAATAACCTTCGCCTTGCAGCGTCTGGAACATTTCGTTAATCGGGTACTGCATAATGGTCTCTGTGGTTTTAGCAAAACGCGATTATCGCAGAACTCCGGGTTAAGATCATGTCAGGTGATGCGGCGTGGCTGACTCTGTCTAAGGCAAGCCGGATTTTTGCGTTTATCCAGAGGCGAATTTCACTGATTATTGTGAGCTGTTTAGCACTATTTGGCCCGTTGCTGGCTCTTTGTCCTGCAAATTGATCGTCATCATTCCTCCGCTTACATCCCACTTTTAGCATCGCCTTTTGTCGCCAAAGATGTAAGGAAATAAACGATGACTGACTCTTCTCAATCCGAACCGCTTAAGGTCGGACCGGGCGCTTACCTGGCCTTGCTGTTTGCCATGGTGTTTTTCTCCGGTCTGCTTGGCGGAAAAGAGTGGTATGGCGTGTTTGACTTCACCACATTAAACGGGGCATTCGGAAAAGTGGTATCCGGTGTCAGTCTTCAAACCGACACCCTGGATGTCGCGCAAAGCGCCTTTCGGGGAAAAGGCGGTTATGGGGCAATGGATGGGTTCCTGTTCGCATTTGGCTTGATCCCTGCTGTTATGTTTGCATTAGGCATGATCAACGTGCTTGAGCACTACGGCGCACTTCGTGCAGCCCGTAAGCTACTTACCCCGCTACTGCGGCCTCTGATGGGGATCCCAGGCTCAACCGGGCTGGCCATGATTGGGAGTCTGCAAAGCACGGATGTTGGCGCATCATTAACCCGCGTACTGGCTGATGAAGGGCAGATCACGGAAAAAGAAAAAACAATTTTTACTATGTTTCAGTTTTCCGCTGGCGCGATGATTACCAACTTTTTCTCCTCCGGTGCGGTGCTGTTTACCCTGGTAGCGCTTGATGGCTCGCATGCCGTTCCAGCCTCAATTGGTCTGTGCGTGGCGGTAATGTTCGTCATGAAAATCGTGGGCGCTAATCTGGTTCGCCTGATCCTGACGATCGGCGAACGCAGACAAGGTACAGAGGTAAAAAATGACTGACTCAACTAAACCGATGATCACCGATGTCTTTGTGGCCGGAGCGCGAAAAGGCTGGACCATCGCGACGACCAGCACACTGCCTAACGTTCTGATGGCCTTCATTATTATTTATGCCCTGGAACTCACCGGCACGCTGGCTGGCATGGCATGGCTGTTCGGCCCCCTGATGCGGCTTTTCGGCCTGCCGGGCGAGGCCGCCGCGGTGCTCATTGGCGGCTGGATGTCCATGGGCGGTGGCGTGGGCGTTGCCATCAGTTTATTTGAGCGAGGGATTCTGACCGGTGCCCATCTGGCTATCCTGGCGCCAGCCATCTACCTGATGGGTTCACAGGTCCAGTATGCTGGACGCATTCTTGGCGTGATCGGCACTCCAGCAAAACGTATCCCTTTGATGATTGCCCTGTCGGTGCTGAATGCCTTCGGCGCCATGATAGTTATGCGACTGATGATTGCGGAGTAACCTATGGAATTAACACAGTATCTTCAGGAACTGGAACAGGTTGTCAATATTGACTGCGGAACGGGCTCGGTGGAAGGCGTGGAACAGGTATACCAGCACTTTCAGCAATGGTATCAACAGGATGGCTGGCACTGTCAGCGTGTTGAGCTGGACGACAAGGTGGGCCCGGGCCTGCTGGTCACCAACAAACCTGATGCAGAGCATTATGATGTTTTACTGGTGGGGCATATGGATACCGTTTTTCCTGTGGGAACGGTGGCTGCACGTCCTTTCTCTCTTGAGGGCGATCGCGCCAGAGGCCCCGGCGTGGCGGACATGAAAGGGGGATTGCTGACCATTCTCTGGGCTTTACGTGGGCTGAATCACGCTGAGCGCGATCGTTTATCTATTGCCGTCGCCATGAATCCCGATGAAGAAACCGGATCGGTGTATTCTCATCACTGGTTGACCGGGCTGGCAAAACGCAGCCGTTGCGTGCTGGTTGGCGAAGCGGCGAGAAGCGATGGCTCACTGGTCAAAGCACGGAAAGGCATGGCGCGGTATCGGCTGAATTTTAGCGGCGTTGCTGCGCATTCGGGCAACGATCCCGATAAAGGCCGTTCAGCCATCAACGCACTGGCGCACAGCGTCATTGCCGTTGCGAACCTGGCCGATCCCGCACAGGGCACAACGGTAAACACCGGCGTGATCTCAGGCGGGGACGCGGCAAATATTGTGCCAGACCACGCAGAGATGATCGTAGACGTGCGCTTTCAGCTTAACGCTGAGTTTGAGCGGGTCAACATGGCGATGAAAGCCCTTGCGCATTCTGAGACGGAGCCCGGCGTAACGACGCAGGTTACCCAGCAGGCTTACACGCCTGCCATGACGCCAGATGCTAAAACAGAAGCGCTAATGCAGATCGTCGAGCAAGCCGGGCAAACAGAAGACATTGAGATTAGCTGGCAGGCTGTAGGCGGGGGCTCAGATGCCAACCATACCGCCGCAGTGGGCACGCCCTCACTGGATGGGTTTGGCCCCATCGGCGCAAATTTTCATAGCCCGTCTGAATATATGGAACTGAACAGCATTGAACCGCGCATTCGTTTACTGAAACGCATCATTCAGTCGCTGTAATGCTGTGGCTGCACAGGCTGCGGTCAGCGCCGCGACCTGTGCCGTCTATACCTCGGACTAGATCTTCAGGTCCACCCAGACTGCCGCATGATCCGAGGCGGCATTCACCTCTTTTTTCAGTTCGGGATAGGTTTCCCATTTTACCGGACGCACGCCGGGCCACATCCCTTTGCGCCACACGCCGCCCTTTTCCACTTTTTTCCACAGCGCGGGGGACAGTAAAATGTAGTCAATTTTATTACTGGCGCTGCAGCCGCCCCAGGTTCCTGGATAGCCGCCGTTATCAAATTTTTCATGGGTGAAGATATCTTTCAGATCGGTTTCTTTCAGCAGAGGTGCCAGCGCCTCGCTGTCCGGCGTATCGTTAAAGTCTCCGGTGATAGCAATCAGCGTTTGTCCCTCTTTAATTCGCTGCTGATAAATTGCCTTCACCCGTTCGGCCTGCAGTTTACGGCGGGCGTCGGAAAGCGTTTTGGCACCGTAGCCTTTGCTTTTAAAATGGTTAACCAGCACGTGCAGGGTTTGTCCATCGGGTAGCGGAATCGCAAATTCGGGACAGTCGCGCGAGAAAATCAGGTCGCCCTGCTTATCCTTATCATCAACGTGGCTGCGAATGGTGTCGATTGCGAAGCCTGCTCCTGTCATCAGGCCAACATCAATGCCCCGCTCATCGTTGCCGTCAATCACCATGACGTGATCAAAAGGCGTTCCCTGGCGCGCAGGCAGCATGGCGTTATTAAATTCCAGTAAAGCGGGCCGGCTTTCTGCCTCAACAACGGTCAAAATATCTGCCTTGAGGTCAATCATGACCTGCGCTGTTAATCCCATAGCTATTTCATCTACCGGCGCACGCCGCAGTTCCAGCGAACCGACCCAGTCGGCGCGTCCTGCGGCAATAATCTTTATTCCGCTGTTGTCTGTGGGGCGGGTCAACAGCTTGCCCCGGTTACGCCGGAGGATAACAAAGGGCCCGGTATCTGACTTTTGCAGCCCCAGCGCCTCCATCAATTCCACCATTTGCTTCTTAGTCGCATCGCTGTATTCCACCTGCCCCAGCAGTGCATTCAGTTGGGCGAATTTTTCCAGCGTCGGTTTGCCCTCACGCCATTCGTTTTGGTTCATTGCTCTGGCGCGATCGAACAGGTTTTCCACGTTATAAGAAGCCAGTCTCATGCGTTTCCCCCTTCTGCCTGTCAGAAATGTGAACCTGAAGCGCGTGCTTCAGGCCAGCGGTAAGGTGCGGGGTCAGCCCGGCGCACCTTGCTCGTTATTCAGTGTCGGTGGGTTTTATTAAGAACGGATGTAAACAGCATAGACGTCGCGCAAAAAGATGGAGGAAGCCGCATAAGGTCCGGGCATAAAAAAACCCGCCACGTGGGCGGGTTATGATCAGAAGTCAGACGGCAGTAAACTTACTGACCTTTAACTTCTTTCAGACCGTTGAAGGGGGCTTTTGAACCCAGCGCTTCTTCGATACGGATCAGCTGGTTGTACTTAGCAACACGGTCAGAACGGCTCATTGAACCGGTTTTGATCTGGCCCGCAGCTGTACCGACCGCCAGGTCAGCGATGGTCGCATCTTCAGTTTCGCCTGAGCGGTGAGAGATCACAGCGGTATAGCCTGCATCTTTCGCCATTTTAATTGCAGCCAGGGTTTCGGTCAGTGAACCGATCTGGTTGAATTTGATCAGGATAGAGTTAGCAATGCCTTTCTCGATACCTTCTTTCAGGATTTTGGTGTTGGTTACGAACAGGTCGTCGCCCACCAGCTGGATTTTGTCGCCCAGCACTTTGGTCTGGTAGGCGAAGCCATCCCAGTCAGACTCGTCCAGGCCATCTTCGATAGAAACGATCGGATACTGTTTAGTCAGATCTTCCAGGAAGTGGGTGAACTCTTCTGAGGTAAACGCTTTACCGCCTTCACCGGCCAGAACGTATTTGCCATCTTTGTAGAATTCAGAAGCCGCACAGTCCATGGCCAGAGTGATGTCTTTACCCAGCTCGTAACCGGCTGCTTTTACCGCTTCAGCGATAACGGCCAGCGCTTCGGCGTTAGAACCCAGGTTTGGCGCATAGCCACCTTCGTCACCCACCGCCGTGCTCATGCCTTTGCTTTTCAGCACTTTTGCCAGGTTGTGGAACACTTCAGAACCCATACGGATCGCTTCTTTAACGTTTGAAGCGCCAACCGGCTGAATCATGAATTCCTGAATGTCGACGTTGTTGTCTGCGTGTTCGCCGCCGTTGATGATGTTCATCATTGGCAGTGGCATAGAGTATTTGCCCGGGGTGCCGTTCAGCTCAGCGATGTGCTCATACAGCGCCTGACCTTTAGAGGCTGCTGCGGCTTTCGCTGCTGCCAGGGAAACAGCCAGAATGGCGTTAGCACCGAAGTTAGATTTGTTCTCAGTACCGTCCAGGTCGATCATGATTTTATCGATGTTCGCCTGATCTTTCGCGTCTTTGCCTTTTACCGCTTCAGCAATCGGGCCGTTAACCGCAGCAACGGCTTTGGTTACGCCTTTGCCCAGGAAACGGGATTTGTCACCGTCACGCAGTTCCAGTGCTTCACGAGAACCGGTAGATGCACCTGACGGTGCCGCAGCCAGACCAACGAAACCACCTTCCAGGTGAACTTCTGCTTCAACAGTTGGGTTGCCACGTGAGTCGATAATTTCGCGACCGATGACTTTTACGATTTTGGCCATTACGATTTTCCTCAGTACAAGTTAGTCAATCCTAAGACAAACAACGCGCGAAAAGTTCGCGCGTTGTTCGTTAAACTTATTTCGCTAAACGCTTCTGATGCTCATGTGCTGCTTTCACAAAACCCGCAAACAACGGATGACCATCGCGAGGCGTCGATGTGAACTCAGGGTGGAACTGGCAAGCAATAAACCATGGATGATTCGGGATCTCAATGATCTCAACCAACTGATCGTCACCTGAACGACCTGCCACGCGTAAACCCGCTGCCTCAATTTGCTTCAGCAGCATGTTGTTCACTTCATAGCGGTGACGATGGCGCTCAACAATGGTGTCAGAACCGTACAGCTGGCGAACCTTACTTTCCGGATTCAGCTGGCACTGCTGGCTGCCCAGGCGCATGGTGCCACCCAGATCGCTCTGTTCAGTACGCACTTCCACGTTGCCTTCTTCGTCACGCCATTCGGTGATCAGTGCCACCACCGGATACTTACAGTCTGGCACAAATTCAGTGGAGTTAGCGCCTTCCATTCCGGCGACGTTACGGGCGAACTCCATCAGTGCGACCTGCATGCCGAGGCAGATGCCGAGATAAGGCACGTTGTTTTCACGCGCGTATTTCGCCGTCATCAGCTTGCCTTCTACGCCACGGTAGCCAAAGCCGCCAGGGATCAGAATGGCATCCAAATCTTTCAGCAATTCGACACCACGGGTTTCAACGTCCTGTGAGTCGATCAGCTTGATGTTTACGGTCACACGATTTTTCAGACCGCCGTGCTTCAGCGCTTCAATAACGGATTTATAGGCATCCGGCAGCTCGACATATTTGCCCACCATGCCAATGGTGACTTCGCCGCCCGGATTGGCTTCTTCATAAATCACCTGCTCCCACTCGGCCAGATTGGCTTCCGGGGCGTTCAGGTTGAAACGCTTACAGATGTAGTCGTCCAGGCCCTGTGATTTCAACATGCCAGGAATTTTATAAATTGAATCGACGTCTTTCAGCGAGATAACGGCTTTTTCCGGCACGTTACAGAACAGGGCAATTTTGCCACGCTCATTGGCTGGCACCGCACGATCGGACCGGCAAATGAGCACGTCAGGCTGAATACCGATGGAGAGCAGCTCTTTGACCGAGTGCTGCGTCGGCTTGGTTTTCACCTCGCCTGCGGCGGCCATGTAAGGCACCAGCGTCAGGTGCATATACATCGTATGCTCGCGGCCCACATCCACCGCCATCTGACGAATCGCTTCCAGGAACGGCAGGGATTCGATATCACCGACCGTACCGCCGATTTCGACCAGCACCACATCGTGGCCTTCACCGCCTTCAAGAATGCGCTCTTTGATCGCATTCGTGATATGAGGGATGACCTGAATAGTGGCGCCAAGGTAGTCACCGCGACGCTCTTTGCGCAGGACTTCTGAGTAGATACGGCCCGTGGTGAAGTTGTTGCGGCGCGACATTTTAGTGCGGATGAAGCGCTCGTAGTGGCCCAAATCCAGATCGGTTTCGGCACCATCATCGGTGACAAACACTTCACCATGCTGAGTAGGGCTCATGGTACCCGGATCGACGTTGATGTACGGATCCAGTTTCATGATGGTCACATTCAGACCACGCGCTTCGAGAATGGCTGCGAGGGAGGCTGCGGCAATGCCTTTACCCAGAGAGGATACGACCCCGCCGGTCACAAAAATATAATTCGTTGTCATGCTGAACCTGAGAGTTTAGGTTTAAAGACGGTGGAATAACCAGGACGGGAAAACAGTATACTGGAAACCGCTATCAGCCACAATTGATGAATCACATCCCTCTCCCAAAGCATTGCTGCGGGTAACATAGCGGATAGCGGTAAACAAAATTTTGACCTGCGTCACAAATCTGACGTCAGGCTGAATCGAGTAAGCTCGAGCGCACACTTTATGCGCGGTACAGGAATAATCAGCTTTTTTCCGTTGCCTTCACCTGCTGCCAGGCGGCCTCCATCTGTTCCAGCGTCGCCCCCGGCATTGTCAGGCCCTGCGCGCTGATAATAGCTTCTACCGCGCGGAAACGTCGCTCAAACTTGTCGTTGGCTTTCTGCAGCGCCGTTTCGGCCTTGCTGCCCAAATGACGAGAGAGGTTAACGGTCGCAAACAGGAGATCGCCAATCTCTTCTTCCAGCTTTTGGGGATCGATAACGCTTTGCTGCGCTTCATGCATGACTTCGTCAATCTCTTCATGCACCTTATCGACCACCGGCCCCAGTGTGCTCCAGTCGAAGCCCACGTTGTGGCATCGTTTCTGAATTTTATGGGCGCGCATCAGGGCTGGCAGGGCTTTGGGAATATCGTCCAGCGCCGAGTGCTGGGCTTTTTCTGACCGTTCGGCGCTTTTAATCGCTTCCCAGTTTTTTAACACGTCTGCGCTGTTCTCTGCCGTGCCGTCCGCAAAAATGTGTGGATGGCGGCGTTCCAGCTTGTCACTGATGGCATGGCAGATATCATCAAAATTAAAACGCCCCTGCTCCTGGGCCATCTGGGCATAAAACACCACCTGAAACAGCAAATCGCCCAGCTCCCCCCGCAGATCGTCGAAGTCCTCGCGCTGGATGGCGTCCAGCACTTCATAGGTTTCTTCCAGCGTGTAAGGCGCGATAGTGGCAAAGGTCTGCTCGCGATCCCACGGGCAACCCTGCTGCGGATCGCGCAGGGTTTTCATAATGCCCAGCAGGCGATCAATTGACGTCATAGGGAAATCCTTCAGGTGTTCAGTTGGCATAACAGCGGTGATAAAAGCAGCCAGGCGCACGTCGGTCAAGACATGCGCCTGATAACGGACGATTAGTGCAGGCGGCGGGCATCGATAATGTCAGGCACCTGATTCAGGCGAGACAGCACGCGCCCCAGGACCTGATGGTTATAAATCTCGATGTCCATATCAATGGTGGCGAGCTGTTTTTTGGTATCGCTGCGGCTTGAAACGCCCAGGACGTTAACCTTCTCATTCGCGAGGATGGTGGTGATATCGCGTAACAGCCCGCTACGATCGTTGGCCGTCACCCTTACGACCAGCGAATAGCCGCTGGAGTAGCTTTCGCCCCATACGGCATCAACAATGCGCTCGGGCGCGGTAGAAATCAGCTCAGACAGCTGGTCGCAATCGGCGCGGTGAATCGAAATGCCCCGTCCGTGCGTGATAAAACCCACGATGTCGTCACCCGGAATCGGCTGACAGCAGCGTGCAATATGGTGCATCAGGTTGCCCACGCCTTCCACGACCACACGGCCGCTCTCTTTGCGTGACGTTGGCGCATGCGATTTTTGTGTGAGCTGGCGCAGGGCTTCACGATCCTGCTCTTCCGCCGTCGGCTTATTGAGCTTCGCCTGCAGGAAATTCACCATCTGATGAAGGCGAATGTCCCCCCCGCCGATGGCAGCCAGCAACTCGTCCAGCGAGGTAACGTTATAGCGCGGCAGCAGCAGTTTCTCGGCTTCACGCAGGCTGATATCCATCTGATTCAGCTCGTTATCCAGAATCTGACGACCGGCAAGAATGTTTTTATCGCGATCCTGCTTGCGGAACCAGTTATGAATCTTGGCGCGGCCTCGGCTGGTGGTGATGAACCCCAGATTAGGGTTCAGCCAGTCACGACTCGGATTCGGCTGTTTTTGGGTGATGACTTCCACCTGATCGCCCATCTGCAGCTGATAGGTGAAGGGCACGATGCGGCCACCAATCTTGGCACCGATGCAGCGGTGACCGATATCGCTGTGAATGTGGTAAGCGAAATCCAGCGGGGTAGAACCTGCCGGCAAATCGACCACGTCCCCTTTTGGCGTAAAGACATAGACACGGTCGTCAAATACCTGGCTGCGCACCTCTTCCAGCAGCTCGCCGGAATCCGCCATCTCTTCCTGCCATGAGATCAGCTTACGTAGCCAGGCAATGCGCTCTTCGTGACCTGCCGCGCCACGCGCATGGCTGGACGACGGCCCTTCTTTGTATTTCCAGTGCGCGGCGACGCCCAGCTCGGCGTCCTCATGCATCTGGCGGGTACGGATCTGGATCTCGACGGTTTTGCCCTCGGGCCCTAGAACCACGGTATGAATGGACTGATAGCCGTTAGGTTTGGGGTTGGCGACATAGTCGTCGAACTCGTTGGGCAGGTGGCGATACAGCGTGTGCACCGTGCCCAGCGCGCCGTAGCAGTCCTGCAGTCGCTCGGCAACAATACGCACCGCGCGAACATCAAATAGCTCATCAAACGCCAGCGACTTCTTCTGCATCTTGCGCCAGATGCTGTAGATATGTTTAGGACGGCCGTACACTTCGGCCCGCACGCCCTCTTTTGCCATCTCTTTGCGCAGATTATCGACAAAGTTATCGATGTACTGCTCACGGTCGATGCGGCGCTCGTGCAGCAGCTTAGCAATGCGCTTGTACTCGTCGGGATGCAGGTAGCGGAAGCAGTAATCTTCCAGCTCCCACTTAAGCTGACCGATGCCCAGGCGGTTCGCCAGCGGGGCATAAATATTGGTGCTCTCTTTCGCCGCCAGTACGCGTTCATCTTCCGGCGCGTCTTTAACTTCGCGCAGGTTCATGATGCGCTCAGCCAACTTCAGCACCACGCAGCGGAAATCTTCCACCATGGCGAGCAACATACGGCGGACATTATCCACCTGCTCAGAAGCCATTGAATCGTTATGAATAGCTTTCAGCTGACGAATGGCGTCCATATCGCGGACCCCGTGCACCAGCGAAACGATGCCCGGACCGACGGTTTTTTCCAGCTCTTCTTCGCTGACCACTTCGTCATTCGCGAGCGGGAAAATCAATGCGGCGCACAGGCTTTCGATATCCATGCTGAGCATCGAGAGAATTTCCACCATCTCGATGCCGCGCCACAGCAGCAGCGACTGGTGAGGATGCCCCTGAGTCTGCGCTTCACAATAGCGCCAGGTTTCAGCAAGGCGATCACAGGAATGCGGGTTAGCAACGCCAAGACTGGCGATCCACTGGTCAAGGGCAAACTCCCCTTCCGTATTTAAATGCGCACTTCTGACCGCAACCATATCCTCTCCTGCACAGCGCCCCTGCCGGACACTTATATTTTTTTTCTGAACAGCACCATGGATTCGAGATGACGGGTATGAGGAAACATATCCAGCATCGCGACCCTTTCCAATTGGTAACCCGCTGACAGCAATGTTTCACTGTCACGTGCGAGTGTCACAGGATTACACGAAACATAGACCACGCATTCTGGCGATAATTTGACGACATGTGCCATGACACCTGCCGCCCCAGCGCGAGCCGGATCGAGTAATACCTTGTTAAATCCCTGCATAGCCCAGGGCTGGCGCGAAACATCTTCTTCCAGATTATGCTGGAAGAATTTGACGTTTTTTAGCGCATTCACGTCAGCATTATACTCTGCCTGCTGCACTAATGCTGCAACGCCCTCCACACCCACGGCACTTTGTACCGATTTTCCTACAGGAAGCGTAAAGTTTCCCATGCCGCAAAACAGATCCAGCACCCGATCTTCAGGTTGCAAATCCAGCCACGCAATGGCCTTCGCCACCATCTGCTGATTCACCGTATCGTTGACCTGAATAAAATCCTTTGGACTGAAGATTAGCTCAAGCTGGTGAGAATGATAAAACGGCTGCCGATCGCCAGATGCGCGCAGCGTCTCGCTTCCATCATCCAGAAACAGCATCAGTTGGTGCTGATGCGAAAAACGTTCCAGTTTTGCAATATCATCGCTACTTAATGCATCGAGATGGCGCAATAACAGCACCGGGCCGTTGTCAGCCAGCACCAGCTCAACATGACCTAAGCGTTTGACAGCATTAAGCATAGTGAGACAATTGCGCAGCGGAATAATCAGCGCTTCAAGCTGGGGCACCATGATGGGGCACTGCTGGATATCGACGAGATCGTTGGTGGCCGCCTGGCGAAACCCCATCAGCAACTGCTGTGTTTTGTTCTGCCACTGCAGGCCAAGCCTGACGCGGCGACGGTAGCCCCAGGCCGGTCCGGCAATGATCTCATCAACCGCCACCGGCTGGTTCGCTGCCTGGGTCAACATCCGTGCCAGCGCACGTGATTTACTTTGCTGTTGTAACGCCTCGTCGACATGCTGCTGCTGACAACCGCCACAGCGGCTAAAATGGGGACAGCGCGGCGCAACCCGTGAAGGACTGTGGTTAAGCAGGCGCACGGCTTTCGCTCTGGCATACTGGCGTTTATCCTCCAGCAGGGTGACCTCGGCCTGCTCTCCGGGCAGCGCGCCCGAGACAAACAGGGTTTTGCCCTTGTAGCGGGCAACGCCCTGACCAAACGGGTCGAGGTCTTCAATGGTGACGGTGATCCGTTGTTGGGTCGTCACGCGCTGTTTTGCGGAGTAAAATTGCGCCATAGTGTGGTTCTTTCTCTTTAAGATTCGATGTGCACAAGGTTCAGCAGATGCACAGGGACGTTCATGCCGGACAGCAGGCGACTATTATGACCAAATACAGCCTGCGGGCGCGAATGATGATTTTAATTTTGGCCCCAACGTTGATGGTTGGGTTACTGCTCAGCTCATTTTTTGTCGTGCATCGTTATAATGAGCTGCAGCGCCAGGTCATCGATGCCGGGGCCAATATCATCGAACCGCTGGCGGTTTCTACCGAATACAGCATGACATGGCACAATCGTGACGCGCTACGTGAACTGGTCAGTTTACTGCATCGCCGCCATTCCGGGATCGTGCGCGCCATCTCCGTTTTCGACGATAATAATCAGCTTTATGTCACCTCTAATAATCACCAAAACCTGAGTCTGGAAAGCAAGCAGGCTATTCGCGCGCTGCCTGAGGATGTGTCCGTTGAAGGCAGTGGCAACCTGCTGATCTTACGCAAGCCGATTATCTCTGAACGTTACGCCGTGGATGAGCTGCCGGGTCAGGATGCCAAACCCGCAGGTAACCCGTTGGGCTATGTGGCGATAGAGCTGGATCTGCAATCCGTGCGCTTACAGCAATATCGGGAAGTTTTTATTGCTACCCTGATGCTGCTGTTCTGCCTGTGTATTGCCATGCTGTTTGCCTATCGCCTGATGCGGGACGTCACCGGCCCTATTCGTAATATGGTTAGCACCGTTGACCGAATTCGTCGTGGACAACTGGACAGCCGGGTTGAAGGCCATATGCTGGGTGAATTGAGTATCCTGAAAAACGGTATCAACGCGATGGCGATGTCGCTCACCGCCTATCACGAAGAGATGCAGCACAATATCGATCAGGCCACATGGGACCTGCGGGAAACGCTGGAGCAGTTGGAGATTCAGAACGTCGAGCTGGATCTGGCCAAAAAGCGCGCGCAGGAAGCCGCCCGTATCAAATCCGAATTTCTGGCAAATATGTCGCATGAGTTGCGTACGCCGCTTAATGGCGTGCTGGGCTTTACCCGTCAGATGTTGAAAACGCCGCTGCGCACCACGCAGCGCGACTACATGCTGACCATTGAGCGCTCGGCCAACAATCTCCTGTCCATCATTAATGACGTGCTTGATTTTTCCAGACTGGAAGCCGGCAAGCTGATGCTGGAGTCCATTCCCTTTCCGTTGCGCGCCACCCTGGATGAAACCCTGGTTTTGCTGGCCCCATCCGCCCATGAGAAGGGGCTGGAGTTGACCGTGGTCTGCGATAACAGCGTGCCGGACAACGTGATTGGCGATGCGCTCCGCCTGCAGCAGATCCTGATCAACCTGATGGGCAACGCGATTAAATTTACCGAAAAAGGGACCATCAATTTACGGGTAGAACAGCACACGATTACGGCGACGCATGTTGAACTGGAGATTCAGGTTCGCGACACAGGGATTGGCATTTCTGAAGAGCAGCAGGCCCAGCTGTTTCAGGCCTTTCGCCAGGCGGATGCCAGTATTTCCCGCCGCCACGGAGGATCGGGGCTGGGCCTGGTCATTACCCAAAAACTGGTAAGGGAAATGAACGGGGAGATCACCTTCGTCAGCCGTCAGAACCACGGCTCCACCTTTTGGGTGCGCGTTAAACTGGACCTCAATCCCAATGCACCGAGTATGCCTCGAGTGCTGGATGCACTGTCGAACACGCGCATGGCCTATGTGGAGGCGAACCCCGACGTCGCCAGCGCGGTGGTAGAGATTTTAGGTGCCACGCCGTTGCAGGTTGAGCACAGTTTAACCCTGGAGGGCCTGAGCCAGTCGCGCTATCCCATTGTGTTAATGGCCATGCCGGTCAACGCCAGCCAGCCGCAGGTGCTTGAGGACAGGCTGATCCATACGCTTTTGGAGCGCGCCGACCAGGTCATTATGGCGCTGCCGAGTCCGATGATGTTACTGGCCGATGAGCTGAAAGTGCGTGGTATTGATGGCTGCATCGCAAAACCCGTCTCGCAGACGCGCCTGTTGCCGATGCTGCTGGAGCTGCATGCCCGTCACAGCAGCGAACTATCGGCCTCACCGCGTCTGCCGCTGACCGTGATGGCCGTGGACGACAATCCCGCTAACCTCAAGCTGATTGGGGCGCTGCTGGAAGAGCAGGTCCAACATATCGTACTGTGCAATAATGCGGAGCAGGCCATCCGTGTGGCCCACAGGCAAGTGCTGGACGTGATCTTAATGGATATACAAATGCCCGATATTGATGGCATTCGGGCCAGCGAGATCATCCGCACGCTGCCCAACCACGCAACCACCCCGATAGTCGCCGTTACCGCCCACGCTATTGACGGTGAACGCGAACATCTTATCCGGGCCGGCATGAACGACTACCTGGCCAAGCCTATTGATGAAAACAAGCTCGCTCAGGTCCTGGCCCGCTATATGCCCAGCCCGAGCACCACGGCGCCCGAGATCCCCCCAATATTACCCACGCTGGACTGGAAGCTGGCATTACGCCAGGCAGCGAATAAGCCGGATCTGGCGCGGGATTTACTCCGAATGCTGTTGGCATTCCTGCCGGAAGTGCACGGTAAAATGGCGCAGTTTATCGCCGACAACGACGCGACCTCCCTGCGTGAGATCATTCATAAACTTCACGGCAGCGCCAGCTACAGCGGCGTCCCGCGGATGAAACAACTGTGCCGTAAGCTTGAGAAAGAGCTTCATCAGGCAAGCGATATCGAAGCGCTGGAGCCGGAACTGCTGGAGCTTCAGGATGAAATGGAGAACGTCGCCAGACAGGCACGGCGCATCCTCTCCATGCCTTAGCCGGGCATACTGCGGAAGAACGAACGGCCCTGTCAGGTGAAGGGCCGTGAATACGCTTAGTGAAACCCGGCGATTTTCATTGTGGCAGCCACATTGCGCGCGGTGAGACGGACATTGTTTTCTGCCCCTTTTAGCGCCTCATCCAGCGAGCAAATACGGTAAAGCACGCTAAATACGGCATCCAGGCCATGCTGATGCACCACACCGACATCGTCAGTCAGGCTACCGGCAATGCCTATCACGGGAATATTAAAACGCTTAGCGACCTTTGCCACACCAATCGGCACCTTGCCCTTGATGCTCTGGCTGTCGATTCGCCCCTCGCCGGTAATGACCAGATCGGCATCTTTTACCTGCTCCTCCAGGCCCAGCGCTTCCGTCACAATCTCAATCCCACGGCGTAATTCCGCCTGACAAAACGCGTGCAGCGCAGCCCCCATGCCACCGGCAGCGCCGCCACCGCTGATCTGCAGCACATCAATACCCAAATCGCGCTGAATAAGCGCAGCGTAATGTGTCAGGGCTCGATCCAGTTGCTCAACCCGTTCTGGCGTCGCGCCTTTCTGGGGGCCAAACACCGCAGAGGCACCGTGATCGCCCGTCAGCGTATTGGTTACATCGCAGGCCACTTCAACGCGGCACTGCCGAATGCGCGGGTCCAGTCCGGTAACGTCAATGCTTGCCAGGTCAGGCAATGCGCCACCTCCCCGACCAATTTGCTCGCCTTGTTTATCCAGCAAGCGAGCGCCCAGCGCCTGCATCATGCCAGCACCACCGTCATTGGTGGCGCTGCCACCGATACCGATAATGATGTGTCGGACGCCTTTATCCAGCGCGTTTTTAATTAGCTCCCCAGTCCCAAACGAGGTGGTGATCAGGGGATCCCGCTGCGCTGCCGGTACCAGCTCCAGGCCGCTGGCCGCCGCCATCTCGATATAGGCGGTATCTTCATTACCCGACAGGCCGTAAAACGCCTCGACAGGTTCACCCAGCGGACCGGTGACCTTTAACCTGACCCGCTTTCCCTGGGTCGCAGCCACCATGGCTTCCACCGTGCCTTCACCACCATCAGCAACCGGTATTTTCACATAATGGGCATCGGGAAAAACCTCACGGAACCCCGCTTCGATTGCCGATGCCACTTCCAGGGCCGAAAGACTTTCTTTATATGAATCCGGTGCGATTACGATTTTCATAGGCAATCCAGGCGGTATTAATTAACGATCAGAGCGTGAAATCGGCCCGGCCTCCACAGAAGCCGGGCAAGGCATTAGCGAGAGATCTCAACCTTTGCTAATTTTTCATAATAGCAGGCCAGCGCGCTGTGGTCGGCACTCCCCTGTCCGTCATTACGCAACGCCTGCATCATTTCCATCACGGCCGCCGTCAGCGGAAGGTGCGCACCAAGGCTGTGCGAGGTATCCAGCGCGTTAGCCAGATCCTTGATATGTAAATCAATGCGGAAACCCGGCTTAAAGTTGCGGTCCATCACCATGGGCGCTTTGGCATCCAGCACGGTGCTGCCCGCCAGACCGCCACGAATCGCCTGATACACCAGTTCCGGGCTGACGCCCGCTTTGGTCGCCAGTGACAAGGCTTCAGACATGGCGGCAATATTCAGCGCCACAATGACCTGATTTGCCAGCTTCGTCACGTTGCCTGCGCCGATATCGCCGGTATGAACCACCGATCCTGCCATGGCTTTCATGATGTCGTAGCACTGGTCAAACACGGCTTTATCGCCGCCCACCATCACGGATAACGTCCCCTCAATCGCTTTGGGCTCGCCGCCGCTCACCGGCGCATCCAGCATGTGAATCTGCTTTGCTGCCAGCGCATCGTGGACTTCACGGCTCGCCAGCGGCGCAATGGAGCTCATATCGATCACAATCAGGCCCGGTTTCGCGCCATCGATAATGCCGTTTTCGCCCAGGCAAACCTCTTTCACCTGTGGGGAATTTGGCACCATGGTGATCACCACATCGCACTGTTGCGCCAGTTCTTTGGCATTCGCCGCCGTAGTCGCGCCCAGCTGCACCAGCTCGGCTTCGTTTTCTGCATTATGATCGCGTACCACCAGTGAATAACCGGCTTTCAGCAGGTTTTTACTCATTGGTTTGCCCATGATGCCCAGGCCAATAAAGCCAATTTTCATGTCGTTTCTCCTGGATGATTACTTTTTAAATTTGTCGCACAACGCCTGCGTGGCACTGCGGAAAACACCGAGATCGCTGCCAACGGCAACAAAGGTTGCGCCCCATTCGAGATAGCGACGGGCATCGGCTTCCACCGGTGCCAGAATGCCGCTGGGCTTGTTGGCGGCTTTTGCCCGCTCAAAGATGTGTTTGATGACCGTTAACACCTCCGGATGGGCCGGCTGTCCGAGATAGCCGAGAGCGGCAGAGAGATCGCCCGGCCCGACAAAAATGCCGTCCACGCCGTCAACAGCGGCGATGGCGTCAATGTTGTCGACAGCCTGCTGGGTTTCTATTTGGACCAGCACCGAAATGTTGTCGTTGATGGTGGCGTTATAATTCGGCACCGTGCCGTACATGTTGCTGCGATGGGAAACCGACACGCCGCGAATTCCGGCAGGCGGATAGCGCGTTGAGGCAACTGCACGTCTGGCTTCGTCTTCATTCTCGACAAAGGGAACAAGGATGTTATTAAAACCAATATCCAGCAGGCGCTTGATGATGACCGGTTCATTACAGGGTGGACGCACCACCGGCGCGCTGCGGCTGCCCTTCAGCGCCATTAGCTGGGGAACAAACGTGGTGATATCGTTCGGTGCGTGCTCGCCATCCAGAACTAACCAGTCAAATCCGGCCAGCCCTAACACCTCGGTCGAAACAGGACTTGCCAGGGCGCACCAACTGCCGATCAGGGTTTCACCTGCCAGCAGGCGGCGACGGAATTCATTTGGCCAGGCTGTATTACTCATGATTTGACTCCTGTGGAACGGGCTTCCTGAAGGAAGCCCAAAAAAGTTAACGCACCAGGCACGGACGCTTGTTATCAAACGTCCACTGTGGGATCAGGAACTGCATGGCCTGAGCATCATCACGTGCGCCAAGGCCATGCTTTTGATACAGCGCGTTAGCCTGCATGACCTGGTCCATATCCAGTTCAATGCCCAGGCCCGGTGCCTGCGGCACTGCGACCATGCCGCCTTCAATCTGGAAAGGCGTTTTCGTCAGTCGTTGATTGCCTTCCTGCCAGATCCAATGGGTATCAATAGCGGTGATCTTGCCCGGCGCGGCAGCGGCAACGTGGGTAAACATCGCCAGTGAAATATCGAAATGGTTGTTGGAGTGCGAACCCCACGTCAGGCCAAACGCGTGGCACATTTGCGCCACGCGCACGGAACCCTGCATCGTCCAGAAGTGCGGATCGGCCAGTGGGATATCCACCGACTGTAATGACAACGTGTGGCCCATTTGACGCCAGTCAGTGGCGATCATATTCGTCGCCGTCGGCAGACCGGTAGCGCGCCGGAACTCGGCCATCACTTCACGCCCCGAATAGCCCTGCTCTGCGCCACAGGGATCTTCTGCATAGGCGAGGACGTTTTTAAGCTGCTTACCTAGCGTAATGGCTTCGTCAAGCGACCAGGCACCGTTGGGATCGATAGTGACGCGCGCTTGGGGGAAGCGCTTCGCGAGTGCAGTAATCGCTTCTGCCTCATCACTGCCGCTCAGCACGCCGCCTTTAAGTTTAAAATCGTTGAACCCGTATTTTTCATAGGCCGCTTCGGCCAGCCGCACCACGGCATCCGGCGTGAGCGCTTCCTGATGGCGCAGGCGATACCAGTCGCAGGTATCGTTGTCCTGATGCTGGTAGGCCAGCGAGGTCTTGTTGCGATCGCCAACGTAGAACAGATAACCCAGCATTTCGACTTTGTCGCGCTGCTGTCCGTCGCCCAATAGCGAGGCGACATTGACGCCCAGATGCTGCCCCAGCAGATCCAGCAGTGAGGCTTCGATGCCGGTGACCACGTGAATGGTGGTGCGAAGATCAAAGGTCTGATTACCTCGCCCAGCGGCATCGCGATCGGCAAAAGTGGCGCGAACCTGGCTCAGGATGTTTTTATATTCGCCAATCGTTTTGCCCACCACCAGCGCGGCAGCCTCTTCCAGGGTTTGACGAATCTTTTCGCCACCGGGAATTTCACCTACGCCAGTATGGCCTGCGTTGTCTTCAATGATCACGATATTGCGGGTGAAAAAAGGCGAATGTGCGCCGCTCAGGTTCAGTAACATGCTGTCATAGCCGGCAACTGGGATGACCTGCATGGCGGTAATTTTTGGTGTGGTATTCATCTGTTATCCCTTAAGCAGAGGCCCGGCCAAAGGCCGGCCGTTTACGGTCAAATGTCCAGCCTGGTAGCAAGTACTGCATGGCTGTGGCGTCATTACGTCCGCCCGCCGGCAGTGATTTGTAGTGTTCGTTTGCCAGGCGGAGTCGTTCCCAATCCAGTTCAATGCCCAGGCCAGGCGCATCTGGCACCGTGATTTTGCCCTGACGGATCTGCAGCGGCTCTTTTGTCAGGCGTTGATCGCCCTCCTGCCAGATCCAGTGCGTATCTATGGCGGTGGGATTACCGGGCGCGGCGGCACCGACGTGGGTGAACATCGCGAGAGAAATATCAAAGTGGTTATTCGAGTGGCAGCCCCAGATTAAGCCCCATTCATCGCACAGTTGCGCGACCCGAACGGCGCCGCTCATCGTCCAGAAGTGTGGATCGGCCAGTGGGATATCGACAGCATTGAGCATCAGCGCATGGTTCATTTCACGCCAGTTGGTGGCGATCATGTTGGTGGCGACCGGTAATCCGGTCGCACGACGAAACTCGGCCATCACCTCGCGCCCTGAATAACCCTGCTCGGCGCCACAGGGATCTTCTGCATAGGTCAGGACATCCTGCATGCCCTTACAGAATCCGATCGCCTCGTCCAGCCACCACGCGCCGTTAGGATCGACGGTGATGCGCGCCTCGGGGAAGCGCTTTTTCAGCGCCTGCGCGGTGGCGATCTCCTGTTCGCCCGGCAGCACTCCGCCCTTGAGTTTGAAATCTTTGAAACCGTATTTATCCTGCGCCGCCTCGGCCAGCCGGACAACCGACTCGCTATTCAGCGCTTCCTGATGGCGCAGGTGATACCAGTCATGCTGCGCCTTCTCACCCGTCAGATAAGGCAAATCGGTTTTACGGCGATCGCCTAAGTAGAACAGGTAGCCTAAAACCGTCACCTCATCGCGCTGCTTACCCGGTCCAAGCAGTTCGGCGACCGGCACGCCCAGGCATTGTCCCAGAAGGTCCAGCAGTGCGGCTTCCAGTGCCGCGACCGCGTTGACGCGCAGCTCAAAGGTCCAGGCCCCTTTGCCAAAAGTCTCGAAATCGGCGGACTGATTCCCCTGATGAATCTTCTGCACCAGCCGGTTCATACGGGCGACCTGCTGACCGATCACCTGCGGCGCGGCCTCGACTAAGGTCTGATAGAGGGTTTCTCCCCCCGGTGCTTCACCCAGCCCGGTGTGTCCTGCACTGTCGGTCAGGATCACGATATTGCGCGTGAAGCGGGCATTGTGTGCCCCGCCAATGTTGAGCAGCATACTGTCGTAGCCAGCCACAGGGACCACCTGCATAGTCGTAATAACGGGCGTCGATTGCGTATTCATGCAGGCTCCTTAGCGTGTTTTCAGCTCAATGCGCTTGATGTTATCCACCAGCACCAGGTAGCTGAGTACGGCAACGAACGCGTGGATACCGACATAAACCAGCGCGCCGTTATAAGAACCGGTAGAGGCAATGATGTAGCCGATCGCGATGGGGGTAATAATGCCGGATGCATTACCGAACATATTGAACAGACCGCCGCTCAGGCCGCTAATCTCTTTCGGTGCGGTGTCCGCCATGACTGCCCATCCCAGCGCGCCAATCCCTTTACCAAAGAAGGCGGTTGCCATGAACAGCACCACAACCCAGTCCGTCTCGACATAGTTACAGACCACCATGGACGTCGAGAGCAACATGCCGAGCACAATCGGGGTTTTACGGGCGATATTGAGTGAGCCGGTTTTGCGCATCAGCCAGTCAGAGATCACCCCGCCGAGCACGCCACCGATAAAGCCGCACAGCGCAGGCACCGAGGCGACAAAGCCCGCTTTAAGGATCGACATGCCCCTTGCCTGCACCAGATAAACCGGAAACCAGGTGATAAAGAAGTAGGTCAGAGCGTTGATGCAGTACTGGCCAATGTAGACACCGATCATCATGCGCGACTGCAGCAGTTGCTTGATCTGGAACCACTTATCACTGAAGCTGACTTTTTGCTTCTCGCTTTTCTGATCCATATTGATCAGGGCGCCGCCCTCCGCCATGTAGTCCAGCTCCGCTTTGTTCACGCCGGGATGATCGCAGGGATCGTAAATCACTTTGAGCCAGATAAAGCTCAAAATAATGCCCAGCCCTCCCATAAACCAGAACACGTGCGCCCAGCCCACCGCGGAGGTCAACCAGCCCATGATGGGCGCGAAAATTACCGTCGCGAAGTATTGTGCGGAGTTGAAAATCGCCACGGCAGTGCCGCGCTCCTGAGCCGGAAACCAGGCTGCCACAATACGGCTGTTACCCGGGAATGAAGGGGCTTCCGCCAGCCCGACCATAAAGCGCAGCATAAACAGCGCCATGACGATGGTGTAGCCGCTGAACACGTCCACGAACCCCTGCAGCAGGGTAAACAACGACCAAAGAAAGATACTCCAGAAATAGACGCGCTTAGAACCAAAGCGATCCAACAGCCAGCCACCGGGGATTTGCCCAATGACATAGGCCCATGAAAAAGCAGAGAAGATAAACCCCATCCCCACGGGATCGAGGCCAATTTCTTTTGCCATGGCCGAACCCGCGATAGACAACGTGGCGCGGTCACCGTAGTTGAATGAGGTCACAATAAACAGCATGACCACTATCCAGTAACGCGCGTTCGTCCGTTTTTGTACCGCCTCCGTTGTCTGGTGATAACTACTCATGATGCACTCCTGAAATATAGCGAAAGCTACATTCGCTCTGACTGCATACACATCGCGTTGGGTATCAGAGAGATGTAGGTTAAACACGGCGATTTTTTTTAATGGCAAACCGATAATGCGTCGTGACGAATAACCTGATCGGGAAAACGGAAATCAGTATAGGAAGCGGGTTTGGGTGAGGCATTGGAACATCACCCTGGAATAAGGTGAATGAACGATGATTTTTTGGGCTAATGCATAAACTGCTGCGGGACGTTTCACGTTATTTGTAAAAAGTCACAATAAGCACGCCCAAACAGGCGTTGATAAGCGGCTTTGTGAGAATCTTCACTTGATTTAGTAAAAAGATAATAAAACCGCGTCATCTCTCAGCCGAATATAGGTCAATTGCACAATGTGCAGGCGGTAACACCTTCTTATACTGACGGTGGCAAATACCGAACCTGTGACACCTGACGTCTCATAATGAATGCGCCGTACCAGCAAGGCGCTACGCACTGGAAGGTGAGCGATGAACCCCATTTCAAAAGAGCAGCCGCTTTACATTAAAGTTCACGAAAACGATAACGTTGCGATTGTGGTAAACAGCCAGGGGCTGACTGCGGGCACCACGTTTAAAGATGGATTAACACTAACCGAACATGTACCGCAGGGGCATAAGGTGGCGTTGGTTGCCATTCCTCAGGGTCAGCCTGTGTTGCGCTATGGTGAAATTATTGGCCTTGCCGTTCGTGATATTGCCCAAGGCAGTTGGATCGATGAGTCACTCATTGCGCTTCCGGACGCACCGGATTTGCAGAGTTTGCCCCTGGCGAATAACGTGCCGCCTGACTTACCGCCGCTTGAAGGTTATACCTTCGAGGGCTATCGCAACGCTGACGGCAGCGTGGGCACCCGTAACCTGTTGGGCATTACCACCAGCGTTCACTGCGTGGCGGGCGTGGTGGATTATGTGGTGCAGATCATAGAGCGTGATTTGCTGCCCCGTTATCCCAATGTGGACGGCGTGGTTGCGCTAAATCATCTCTATGGCTGCGGCGTGGCAATCAACGCGCCTGCGGCGGTTATTCCTATCCGTTCCGTCCACAACCTGGCCCTTAACGCGAATTTTGGCGGGGAGATCATGGTAGTCAGTCTGGGTTGTGAAAAACTACAACCTGAGCGCTTGTTGACCGGTACGCCCGACGTGCAGCCCATCTCGCTGGATGAGGAGGATATTGTGCGTTTGCAGGATGAGAAGCTGGTGGGCTTTGGCGCCATGGTGGATGAGATCCTCCAGGTCGCAGAGCGCCATCTGAAACGGCTTAACCAGCGCCAGCGTGAAACCTGCCCTGCCTCGGAACTGGTCGTGGGCATGCAGTGCGGCGGCAGTGATGCTTTTTCTGGCGTGACGGCGAATCCCGCGGTGGGCTTTGCTTCCGACCTGCTGGTGCGCAGCGGCGCGACCGTTATGTTCTCTGAGGTCACCGAGGTGCGCGATGCTATTCACTTACTGACACCGCGCGTGACCAATCAGGAAGTGGGTCAGCGGCTGATTGAAGAGATGGCATGGTATGACCGCTACCTTGATCAAGGCAAAACCGATCGCAGCGCCAATCCCTCACCGGGCAACAAGAAAGGTGGGCTGGCAAACGTGGTGGAAAAAGCCCTGGGTTCCATTGCCAAATCAGGCCGAAGCCCGATTGTGGAGGTTCTGTCGCCCGGACAGCGTCCGACACGACGTGGACTGATTTTTGCCGCGACGCCCGCCAGCGATTTTGTGTGCGGCACGCAGCAGCTCGCCTCAGGTATCACCCTGCAGGTCTTTACCACCGGCAGAGGAACCCCGTATGGCCTGGCGGCAATCCCGGTGATAAAAATGGCTACCCGTAACGCGCTGGCCGAGCGCTGGCATGACCTGATGGACATCAATGCTGGCACGATTGCGACAGGCGAGGAAACCATTGAGCAGGTTGGCTGGCGGTTGTTTGAATTGATACTGGACATTGCCAGTGGCAGAAAGCAAACCTGGTCAGATCGCTGGGGAATTCGTAATCAGCTGGCCGTATTTAATCCCGCGCCGATAACCTGAGAAACGGGAGCGCGCAGGGCAATGACGGAACGCGCTGTACGCAGAATCCTGTTGTCGTAACACCGCTGCCGCCGGTGTAATCCGGACGGCAGCGGAACAGCGTAGCAGCCTTGATCTTATCAGAGCTGCTTGCCCCACTGCTCAACCCACGGCGTGGTGACGGATTCAGGTTCTGGATGTTCCGTGGCATCAACCAGCAGAACCTCACCTACCCGTTTAGCCTGGTGCTCCTGTAACAGGGCATCAAAGCGCTTACCCGCACCGCAGAAATTCTCGTAGCTGCTGTCGCCCAAGGCAATAACGCCGTAGCGCAGCCCTGGCTGGTGGCCCAGTTTGTCCTGCACGTCATGGAACAGGCCAGAAATAGTATCCGGGAAATCGCCCTGACCGGTGGTTGATGTAATCACTAAGGCGACATCATTCGCATAGTTTTGCCATTCGGCTAACGTAGGATCTTCAAAAATCTTCACGTCATGGCCCTGCTGCTGCAATGCCGGTTCTGCTTCTTCTGCAACCAGTAATGCATTGCCATAAACGGTGCCTACAAAAATACCAATTTTCGCCATTTCTTTTCCCCTTTATTCCGTCCCGCTATCCTGACCTGAGCCAGCCATAAACTCAACCCGTGGCACATCCGGCATACAGGCCTGCCAGCCAAACTGATCCATCACCCGTTGCCAGACAAGATCAAGTCCGGCGCGAATAACCAAGGGTTCTCCCGTCACCGGGTGGCTGAGCGACAAGCTACTGGCATGCAACATTAAACGATTTGCGCCAAAGTGTGCAGCCGCCCCCCGATTCTGACGCAAATCGCCATGGGCCGAATCGCCGATAATGGGATGGCGAAGATGAGACATATGCCGACGCAGCTGATGCTTGCGTCCGGTTTTGGGTTTGAGCTCAATCAGGCTGTAACGCGCAGTGGGATAACGACTCACTGCGACCGGCATTTCTACGGTTGCCAGTGAGGCGTAATCGGTCACCGCAGGCTGAGGCGCGCGGGGGTCGCTGACAAATTTGTCGGCAATTTTATCCAGTTCTTCGACAAGCGGATAATCCAGCCGATCGCGGCCTTCAAGCCAGCCGCGCACCACGGCATGATAGGTCTTCTCCATCTGATGATGCTCAAACTGCTGGGAAAGCAGGCGGCCCACCTCACTGGACAGGCCCATTAGCAGAACGCCCGATGTGGGGCGATCAAGCCGGTGCGCCGTGAAAACATGCTGGCCTATCTGGTCGCGTACCGTCTGCATGACAAACTGCGTTTCATGGCGATCAAGCCAGCTACGGTGGACCAGCCAACCAGCGGGTTTGTTCACCGCCACCAGCCACGCATCCTGATAAATGATCTCTAACATCAGGCAGACTCATCCTCCAGAAGGGCATCCAGCTGCTTTAACGTCAACACCAGCAGGGCACGACCGGGCTGCCCGGGCGTTAACGCCACTTCAAAATAGGGGGCGATCGCGACGTTCTTCGGCAACGGCTGCCCGGCACCAATGATGGCCTGAACGCGCGGTATCAGCACCCACTGTAACCATTCCAGCGGCTGAAGCGTATCAAGGAAGAAAGGTTGCTGGCTGGTGAACGCGTGATCGTCTGGCGCAACAGACTGCCAGAGATCGTGCTCGCGCATTATCGCTTCGACCTGTTCGAGTCGTTGCAAAATTAAGTGTTCCAGCGTCATGCTTCACCTCTGACCGGATAAAAATGGGCGGCAAGCATAACCCGCAGGCATAAAAAAAGGGAGCACTGTATTAAACAGTGCTCCCGGTTCGTTTGCAGCTTTCCCGCTACGTTAGTGCTCCCTGCTCATCCGTGACAACTTTTCCCGTGCGAATTCCATTCGCGCATCATCCTGACAAATCCTTAGCATCCAGGCCCGCCACCTCTTCTGAGGGGCTCTCATTCTCCGTCCTGGAGGTGTCCTTTAACTCAATCCAGAGTGTCCTGCTTCATCCTGAAGCCTTCCTTGTGACGTAAACTCCGTTACGCTCCGGCCTCCTGGCTACCGTCATCCTGACGGCTCCTGTTGTCCAGGACATCCTGTCCGCGAGTGATATTCTCGTCAGAAATTACTCAGAGCACAAGGTGGTAAAACGCCTTATAACGATATCTTATGAAAAGCGCTCATCAGCGCAGCTAATAAGTTAATGATTTACAATATTTTTACATCTTTCCGAAATGATCACTGCGTGAAGGATAGAGCGATCTCTCACAGAGCTTGTAAGAGATCTCTCACACCGCCGATAGCGGATATCTGCAACTAGTCACTAAGCGGTTGTAAATCATTAAGAAATGATGGGATATCAGGTGCCAGCGTCTGGCGATGTTTGCGCCCTGGGGTTTCGAGAATGACATGTCCGCTCAGGTTACACAGCGAGATAATGTTTTCTTCGGAATCTGTTGTCGCGATAAACAGCGTCGGCGCCTGCTTCAGCCGGCGCTGCATCACTAAATGACCAATCAGATTTTCCTGCAGTCGGACAAAATCCTCTTCGCTCCAGACCTGCAGAAGCGTTAGCCTGATTTGGTCGTGAGTGGCGCGCATGTCTCCCGCGAACTGGTGGGTATAAAATGCGATAATCTGCGGCTGTAGCTGGATATCCAGCGCGCGCTCAACGGCATCCAGAGACGGCGGCAGGCTAAAGGGCTGCGGCTGCCACAGCGCCCGCTCGCCACGATTTTCAATCAGGCAGGGTGAAGGAACGCCATAAAGATCGCTACTGGCCGGTGCATGGCCATTATTCTGCTGCCAGTGCAGACAGTATCGGGTGGTAAAATCAGTTAACGCTTCAGCCGTTTGCTGCATCATTCAAATTCTCACTTCTGATAGGTTACACTTACTCACTTTGATGACCTCAGTGGTAACCGTTATGTCTTCTTATCAGCCGGATCCGGCGCTCAGCAACCTGACGCTTGGCAAGCCCACAGCTTATCACGATCGCTATGACAACAGCTTATTACAGGCCGTTCCGCGCAGCATGAACCGCGAACCACTCGGCCTTTATCCTGACAACCTGCCTTTTACCGGAGGCGATATCTGGACGCTATATGAACTCTCCTGGCTCAACAGCAAAGGCGTTCCGCAGGTGGCGGTTGGCGAAGTGGTGCTGGACGCCCATAGTCGTAATCTTATCGAGTCCAAGAGTTTCAAACTCTATCTTAACAGCTTTAACCAGACGCGGTTCGCAGACTGGGGCGAGGTGCGCCAGACGCTGGAGCAGGATCTGCGTGTCTGTGCCGAAGGCGAGGTGCGCGTCGCGCTGTTTCGGTTAAATGAAATTGAAGGTCAACCTGTGGGACACTTTGCAGGCTACTGCATAGATGAGCAGGATATCGAAATTGAAGATTATGCCTTCAATGCCGATTATCTGATTAACGCAGCCGGTCAGGAACAGGTGGAAGAAACGCTGGTCAGTCACCTGCTGAAGTCCAACTGTCTGATCACGAATCAGCCTGACTGGGGCTCGGTGATGATTCGCTATAAGGGCCCACGGCTCGATCGCGAAGCGCTGCTGCGCTACATCATTTCATTTCGTCAGCATAATGAGTTTCATGAACAGTGCGTTGAGCGTATCTTCAATGACCTGATGCGTTTTTGTCAGCCCGAACAGCTCACCGTTTACGCGCGTTATACGCGTCGGGGCGGACTGGATATTAATCCATGGCGCAGTAATGTGCCCTTTACGCCGGGTCATTCTCGTCTGGTTCGTCAGTAGTTTGCGAGGTATTTCTCAGGCTGCCGGTCAACTATAGCGTTCCACTTGAGTCAGACCTGCCGACAAGGCTACTCTGGGCAAGGCGGCATACAGTGGATTGCCAACCAGGGATTTTCGTCACTGCATTTGCAGTGTCAGCCATCACCCCAGCGGGTGCAAAGGAGTTCATTTGATTACACATGTCAGCCCTCTTGGCTCTATGGATCTGCTCTCCCAACTGGAAGTAGATATGCTGAAGCGCACAGCCAGCAGCGATTTATATCAACTTTTCCGTAACTGCTCGCTCGCCGTGCTCAATTCTGGCAGCCAGACTGACAGCAGCCACGAGCTCCTGTCCCGCTTTGAGAACTTCGATATTAACGTGCTGCGCCGCGAGCGCGGCATCAAGCTTGAACTGATCAATCCCCCCGAAGAGGCCTTTGTTGACGGCCATATTATTCGTTCACTGCAGGCTAACCTGTTTGCCGTGCTGCGCGATATCCTGTTTGTTAACGGCCAGTTAGCCAGTTCCGGCCGGTTACCCTGCGCAGAAGACAACGATTCGGTCATGATTACCAACACCGTGTTTTCTATTCTGCGTAATGCCCGGGCATTACACGTGGGCGAATATCCCAATACCGTTGTCTGTTGGGGCGGCCACTCGATTAACGCGGTGGAATACCAGTACTGTCGTAACGTCGGTACGCAGTTGGGCCTGCGTGAACTGAATATTTGTACCGGCTGTGGCCCGGGCGTGATGGAAGCACCCATGAAGGGGGCGGCGGTAGGCCATGCGCAGCAACGCTACCGCGACAGCCGCTTTATCGGTTTAACCGAGCCGTCGATTATCGCGGCTGAACCGCCTAACCCGCTGGTGAACGAACTGATCATCATGCCGGACATCGAAAAACGTCTGGAAGCCTTTGTACGCATTGCACATGGCATCATTATTTTCCCTGGCGGCGTGGGGACGGCAGAGGAGTTTCTTTACCTGCTGGGCATTCTGATGAATCCGCAAAATGAGCATCAGGTTCTGCCGCTCATTCTGACCGGGCCGAAAGAAAGCGCCGACTATTTCCGTGTGCTGGATGACTTTATTGTCAGCACGCTCGGGGAGCAGGCACGTAAGCATTATCAGATCATTATTGATGATGCCGCCGAGGTGGCCCGCCTGATGAGAAAAGCGATGCCGCAGGTGAAAGAACACCGCCGCGAAACGGGTGATGCCTACAGCTTTAACTGGTCTATCCGCATCGCGCAGGATTTGCAGGTGCCCTTTATGCCAACGCATGAAAATATGGCCAATCTCAATCTCTACACTAACCAGCCGCCGGAAAAATTGGCAGCCGACCTGCGCCGGGCGTTCTCGGGCATTGTGGCAGGTAACGTTAAAGAGATGGGCATCCGTGAGATCCGGGAAAAAGGCCCTTATAAACTGCACGGTGATGCCGACATCATGCACCGCATGGATGAACTGCTACAGGGCTTTGTGGCGCAGCAGCGTATGAAACTGCCAGGTACTGCCTATATCCCGTGCTACGAAATCATTAAGTAAATCAGGAGGCAGCCGCTGGGCTGCCCTTACCTTATGTCACATCACTTACTTATTGTTGATGCACTCAATCTCATTCGCCGCCTTCATGCCGTTCAAGGCTCTCCCTGTGTGGACGGCTGCGTGGCGGCATTGCGCCAGCTTCTCGGCCACACGCGTCCTTCTCACGTTGTGGCCGTGTTTGACGGGGAAGCGCGCCATCAGGGATGGCGGCATCAGCTGCTGCCCGACTATAAAAGCGGTCGCCCGCCCATGCCGGAAGATTTGCAGGCTGAAATGCCCGCTTTGCAGGCGGCGTTTCGGGCCGTGGGCGTGAGCTGCTGGATTGCCGAACAGGATGAAGCCGACGATCTGGCGGCCACGCTGGCGGTAAAAATGGCGCGGGCGGGCCATCAGGCCACTATCGTTTCCACCGACAAAGGCTACTGTCAGCTACTGGCACCGGACATTCGCATCCGCGATTATTTTCAGAAGCGCTGGCTGGATTTGCCGTTTATTGAAACGGAGTTTGGCGTTGCGCCCACTGTACTGCCCGACTACTGGGGATTATGCGGCATCAGCAGCAGTAAAATCCCGGGTATCGCGGGCATCGGCCCCAAAAGCGCCCGGGAACTGCTGCAGCAGTTTGGCTCACTGGAATCGCTTTACCAACAGTTGGATCAGGTCCCCACCAAATGGCGCAATAAACTGCAGACAGGGCAAGAGATGGCGTTTATAAGCCGCGACGTCGCCCGGCTGAAACAGGATTTGGTGCTGGAAGGAAATCTGAATTTACTGCGTTACAGCGGTGACTAGCATCGTCAACCGATCGGGCGCCATCGCGCCCGATCGGTTCGATTAGCGCTCGTCGCGACGGCCACCGACCGCGGCCCAGATACGACGAATATGCACCGTTACTTCTTCACGATCGTGGTAGAGCTGGCGTGCGCGAATTTGCGCATTAATGCCATTTTCCGTGAGGCGCTGCTCGATCATGGCCAGATTCTGCGTGACTTCTTCATACCGCTTCTTCATGGGCAGCTTCAGGTTGAAAATGGCCTCACGACACCAGCCATTCACCAGCCAGTCCGCCATCAGATTTGCCACGCGAGCCGGTTTTTCCACCATGTCGCAGACCAGCCAGCTGATATTGGTGCGCGGTGGGCGGAAGCGGAAACCGTCTTCGCGTTCGTGAAAGACCTGTCCGGTATCCATCAGACTCGGTGCCATGGGGCCGTTATCCACGGCGTAGACCATCATGCTGCGCTGTACCAGCTGATACGTCCAGCCGCCAGGGCAGGCGCCCAGATCCACCGCATACATGCCGCTGGCTAACCGCTCATCCCACTCGTCGGCGGGTACAAAAACGTGGAAAGCCTCTTCCAGCTTAAGCGTTGAACGGCTTGGCGCATCAGAGGGAAACTTAAGACGCGGAATGCCCATATAAAAGGGGGAATTGTTTTCTGGCAGCGAATAGCCCACGTAACAGGTACCGGGAGCAATAAAGAACACGTGCACGACCGGGCGTTTTGGGCTCTCGTAATTAAGCAGAATTTTGCTCTCACGCAGGCTGGCACGTAGGGGAACGGTAAACTTGCGGCAGAATTTGGTGAGCTCTTTTGCTTCATTGGTGTCAGGCACCTCAACACGCAGCTCGCCGCCTTTCTCGACCACACCGCTCAACATGCCAACGATAGGCGAAATACGATCGTCCTGAGGCAAGTCACGCAGCAGCTCGCCGACAACCAGCATCTGGCGGGCGAAAATCAGGGTTTCAAATGGCAGTTCCCGAATCAGCCTTTCCGCATCGGGCTGCTGATAGCATTCAAACAGCACATAACCGGCATCTTCTTTTACCCGTGGAAAGCCGTAGACGTTACGCTCTGCGGCTTTCGCACTAATCTCTGCCGCACACTCTTTTTCAAAGCCGGAGCGGCAATACAGTAAAACTTTATTCATGGCGTTCTGCCTTGGTTTTAAGACGCAGTGCGCCAATCAACATCAATAGCCAGCCGACGAGGAAGAATAGGCCTCCGACTGGCGTGATAAATACAAAAAACGTTAAATGCGACAGCGCCAGTGAATAGAGGCTGCCGCTAAATAATACGGTTCCCAGCGCCATAGACGCACTGCTCCAGTAAAACCAGATGTTACAGCGATACAGCATTGCCGCACCCAGCCCCAGTACAGCCAGCGTATGGTAAGCCTGATATTCCAGCCCGGTGTGAATCCAGGCCATTTCAGTGGCTCCCAGCGTTTTGTTCAACACGTGAGCACCAAAAGCACCAAATGCCACCAGGAAAAAGCCGCTGATGGCCGCAAAAATAAACATGGCACGTCTGGACATCAATCTATCCTCAAGGTGCGTTTGCAGGTCCCTGCAAAAAAATCAAAAAGTTACTGATCATAACGAAAGCGGAATTTTTCTTGTTCGGTTGACGCTTTAGCGAGGATCCACTGTCGAAAGGCGGCTATTTTACCCAGTTCTGCCTGGCTGTCATGACAAACCAGATAAAAAGCATTTTTGCTCACTAAAACGTCATTAAACGGACAAATCAACCGCCCCGCTTCGATTTCGCTCTGCGCCATAACGTTATTGGCCAATGCCACGCCCTGACCATGAATCGCCGCCTGCAACACCATGGCGCTGTGACTGAAGATGGGGCCCTGTTGAACGTTGATATGCTGAACGCCGAGCTGACGAATATAGGATTGCCAGTCACGACGCGACGCATCATGCAGCAGAGTAAAGCGAGCAAGATCCATAGGGGTTTTAAGCGGATTTTCCCCGGTCATCAACGCCGGAGAACAGACCGGCAGCAGGTATTCTGCGTAGAGTTTTTCCACCCGTAAGCCAGGCCAGTTGCCCCGACCATAGAAAATCGCCACGTCCACATCGTCGGCCAGTTTCTCCTCATCGCGGTCAACGGCCTGGATACGGACATCGATTCCCGGATAAGCCAGATTAAAGCTGGAGAGGCGCGGCACGAGCCATTGAATGGCAAAACTCGGCAGTAAACTGACCGTGAGCGCGCCTTTGGCACTGCGTGCCTGCAGCTTGCGCGTGGCTTCATTCAGGGCAGAGAAGATTTCTTTAATGTCCAGATAGTAGCTTTGCCCCTCTTCCGTGAGCAAAAGCGAACGATTCCTCCGCCTGAACAGCTTTAATCCCAGAAAATCTTCCAGTGATTTGATCTGATGGCTGACGGCAGCCTGGGTGACAAACAGCTCTTCAGCCGCTTTGGTAAAGCTTAAATGGCGTGCTGCGGCATCGAAAACCCGCAGTGCATTAAGGGGAGGAAGACGTTTTGACATGGTTATCCATAGCCAGCGTGGCAAAAAATACGCGAACTAATACAAAGGCTTTACGTATTAGAATTTATAATCCGAGACATTATAAATTGTCCGTTGATGAAGCTCCAGCAAATACCTATAGTTGCGCTACTTCCTGAGCCGGAACGAAAAGTTTTTAGATTTGTGAGTGAGTTCGCAGATTTTCTGAAAGCTTTTGGCTTGTGGTCGTGATGTTGTGTTTGCAATTTTGGTCTGACCTTTACAGATCAAGCTTTTTTAATTCCTGTAGATTTACCCTGTCTGTCCATTGTGATATTGAGTAGCACCGCAAATTGCGGTGCTTTTTTTATGGGCTGATTACTTCATTTCAACCATTTCTTTCACATCTGAACGGTTAATCTGCTGCTCATTGCCATTCGCATCTTTATAGCTGATCATACCGGTGTCAGTATCGACCTTTGGTTTGCCTTCAGCGACGATAGTGCGTCCATCATTGGTATGCATCACGTAGTTGCTTGAACAGGCAGCCAGGGTAAAGGCCATTGTACAAATGGCCAGCATTGCGGCGAGTTTTTTCATCTTCTATCTCCTTGCAGATTGATTGCACCAAACCCCCCGCGTTACGCTGACCAAAGAAACGGTCAAGTGCGATCGACTGTAAGTAGGTCGTCTCGCCATGCGGGTTAAGTTTATACCTTGCAATACTCAGCATAACCCGCTTTTCCAGCTTTGCCAGACAGACAGCCATCTTTCAGCCTGGACCTGAAAATTAACAACCTGTGAGCCACGTATGAGCGCCTTCAACCCTTCTTCATTTCGTCAGCAGTTTCCTGCGCTAAACGATGCCGGTGTCTATCTTGACAGTGCCGCCACCATGCTGAAACCGCAGACGGTGATAGACGCGACGCAGCAATTCTACAGCCTGAGCGCTGGCACCGTTCACCGGAGCCAGTTTGCTGCTGCCCGCCAGTTAACGGAGCAGTACGAACAGGCGCGTAGCATGGTGGCACACTGGCTGAATGCCGCCAGCGATCGCCAGATCGTATGGACGCGCGGCACCACTGATGCGATAAACCTGGTGGCGCATGGCTGGTTAGCGCCGCGTTTACAACCTGGCGATGAGATAATTGTCAGTGAGGCAGAACATCATGCGAATCTGGTGCCCTGGCTGATGGTTGCGCAGGCCAGCGGCGCGCGGGTGGTGAAATGGCCGATTGGTGCCGATCGCCTGCCGGATATCTCACTGCTGCCTGCGCTGATTAACAACCGGACCCGGCTGCTTGCGGTCGGGCAGATGTCTAACGTGACCGGCGGCTGTCCCGATTTAGCGCAGGCCATTGCGCTGGCCCACGCAGCAGGCGCAAAAGTCATGGTGGATGGCGCTCAGGGCGTGGTGCATTGCCCACCGGATGTGCAGGCGCTGGATATTGATTTTTATGCTTTTTCCGGCCACAAGCTCTATGGGCCAATGGGCATTGGCGTGCTGTACGGAAAAGCGGAACAGCTGGAAGAGATGGTTCCCTTACAGGGCGGCGGAAAGATGCTGACACAGGTCGATTTTACCGGCTTTACGCCGCAGCCCGTTCCCTGGCGTTTCGAGGCGGGCACACCCAACGTTGCTGGCGTTACCGGGTTAAGCGCCGCGCTCGGCTGGCTGAAGCAGTTGGATATGCGCAAAGCCGAGATGTGGAGCCAGCAGCTTGCCAGCCTGGCCGAGGAGCAACTGGCTGAACTGCCCGGCTTTCGTAGCTTCCGCTGTGGCAGTGCCAGCCTGCTGGCCTTCGACATTCAGGGCATTCATCACAGCGACATCGTGACGCTTCTGGCCGAGCACGGTATCGCCCTGCGGGCGGGTCAGCATTGCGCTCAGCCATTGATGGCGGCATTGGGCGTTGACGGCACGCTGCGCGTTTCGTTTGCACCTTATAATAATCTTCAGGATGTCGATGCCCTGCTGCGCGCCATGCGCAGCGCCATCGATCTGTTATCGGAGTTTTAATAATGAACGCACCGCTGTTAGCGCCTCACCCGTTCGGCGCTGAAATCACCACGGCTGATTTACAGGCTACCTTCTCCCGCTTTCATCAGTGGGAAGATCGCTACCGGCAGCTGATTTTACTGGGACGGCAGTTACCCGGGTTGCCTGACGCGTTAAAAACAGCGGATATCGAACTGAGCGGCTGCGAAAACCGCGTCTGGTTCGGCAGTCAACTGGGAGAGAAGGGTACCCTGCACTTCTATGGAGACAGCGAAGGTCGTATCGTGCGCGGTCTGCTGGCCGTGTTGCTGACCGCCGTTGAAGGCAAGACGCCAGCTCAGTTGCTGGCGTCCGATCCGCTCGATCTGTTTGAGGCGCTGGGCCTGCGCGCTCAGCTTAGCGCATCACGCAGCAGTGGCCTGAAAGCGCTGGCTGACGCCGTGCGGCAGAGTGCCCAACGGTATCAGGGTTAAGCCTGGCGCGCCGCGCGCGCCAGAAACTTCTTCAGGGCATGGGATACCGCAACAAAGCCGAAGGTGGCCGTCACCATCGTTGCCGCGCCAAACCCGGATTCGCAGTCCATTCTTTTCGGCCCTTCTGCCGTACTGCGTGAGGCGCAAACCGTGCCATCCGCCTGCGGATAAACCAGCGCCTCAGTAGAAAATACGCAGTCGATGCCCAGCTTGCCTTTGCTGTTCTTCACGACACCAAACTGTTTAAGGCGCTCGCGCAGTTTGGCCGCAAGCGGATCCTGGATCGTTTTGGCTAAATCGGTGACCTGAATTTGTGTCGGATCGATCTGGCCGCCTGCGCCACCGGTAGTGACCAGCGGGATCTTGTTGCGCCGACACCAGGCAATCAGCGCGGCTTTGGGCCGCACGCTATCAATGGCATCAATCACGTAATCGATATCGCCCGTCAGCAGGGTCGCCGTGTTTTCCGGCGTAATAAAATCATCAATGCACACCACTTCACAATCAGGATTAATGGCGCGCAGGCGATCCGCCATGACTTCCGTCTTGGCTTTACCCACGTTGCCATGGATCGCATGTATCTGACGATTGGTATTGGTGATGCAGACATCGTCCATATCGATCAGGGTAATCCTGCCGATACCGGTGCGTACCAATGCCTCTGCAGCCCAGGAACCTACGCCACCAATCCCAATGACGCAGAAATGCGCATCCGCAAACCGCTGCAGAGCCTGCTGGCCATAAAGACGTGCCGTGCCACCAAAGCGCTGGTGCCAGGCATCGTTTAACACTTTCATAGTCAAACCTGTTACAGAGTGCGGGCCAGAACGCCCGCCACATCAAAAATTAGTTAGCACCCAACAACAGGGTGCCGTTGTTGCCGCCCTGCGCATTGCTGAACAGCGGCTGACCGGCGCCAGGGGCAGATTTAAGCACCCATACGCGTCCATAATGGTTATAGAAACCGGCAAGATGAGCGGCATCCGGGCCCACGCCCTGATAAATGTCGAAGTGCTGGCCTTTGATGGCACCGCCAACATCCAGCGCCACCATCATTCGCATCTCATATTTACCGTTAAATTTCCCTTTTTCATTTAACTGCGGCACTTCTGCCAGCAACACCGTTCCGGCAGGAATCAGTGAGCGGTCTGATGCCACAGAAGCTTTCGCCACCAAAGGTACAGCGCTGGCACCGCGCACCGGCACATAGTCTTCAGGTTTGAAAAACACAAATGAAGGGTTGGTTTCTAACAGCGCACGCACTTCCTGCGGAGAATGCTCCTCAGCCCACTGGCGAATCGCCTGCATGGACATGTCTTCTCGCTTCACTTCGCCACGATCGATCAGCTCTTTACCGATGCTATGATAGCCCCAGCCGTTTTTTCCGCCATAACCAAAAAAGCGCATTGGACGCCCGTCGCCAAAATCAACGTAGCCGCTCCCCTGTACGTCCATAATAAAGTTATCGATGAGTGAATTACTCCAGGCAATCACATAGCGATCGTCCAACCCACCACTATATATAGAAGCACGGCTTGGCAGCTTTTGTCCGCGCTTACGTGGCGGCATCCGGTAAATGGGATACTGGAACTCACCCTGACGGGTGTAACGTGCCTCAACGACTGGCGTGTAGTACCCGGTGAACTGCACGTTGCCGTAATTGTCTGTGCCTTCCATCTGAAACGCGTCCAGACCAAACTGGCGCAGCTGGCGCGTATCGCCGCCGGCTATCAGCCAGTTTTCTACCGCACTGTAAGTACTGTTGTTACGGAGAAACAGGCCAGAGGAGGCAGACTGAATCTGCCTGACCTGTTCACCAAAGTCTCGGCCGTTAACCGGGCGGCCTTTAGCATTAGGTTGATTGACCAGCGCAAGGGGCTGATCCAGTTTGCCGTCTTTATATTGCTGACCCCGATCGGTTGGCTTACCGCTACAGCCAGCCAGCAGCGCTAAAAATGCGCCAGTAAGTGCGTACTTCGCCCAACGTCCTTTCATCTTCATCTCTTTTTATAACTGTTCGCCACGCGACGATAGCAAAGCCGTCATCAGAATGAAATCCATCCTGTTTCGTCATAACGGATATCGGCGCAATAAATCACCAAATGGAGGAATCCTTCATCAATTAACAGCAAATTTAGCCTTTTAGGGCAAAAAGGGGTTGCAACAATCATCGTGCGGAGTATAGTGCGCATCCACGGACGCGGGGTGGAGCAGCCTGGTAGCTCGTCGGGCTCATAACCCGAAGGTCGTCGGTTCAAATCCGGCCCCCGCAACCAATTCTTCTGTGATTTTGCTCATACAGAAGAGACAATGTGAAAGTCGCTATGCGCAATCGGACGCGGGGTGGAGCAGCCTGGTAGCTCGTCGGGCTCATAACCCGAAGGTCGTCGGTTCAAATCCGGCCTCCGCAACCAATTTTCTGTGATTTTGCTCACACAGAAGAGACAATGTGAAAGTCGCTATGCGCAATCGGACGCGGGGTGGAGCAGCCTGGTAGCTCGTCGGGCTCATAACCCGAAGGTCGTCGGTTCAAATCCGGCCCCCGCAACCACTTTAAACACCTGAAAGGGTGTTTTTTTGTTTCTGAAATTCGCTCAACCGCCAGCGTAGTCAACTCTCCTTCTCTCCCTCTTTTTAAGCTGTTATCGCGTTTTGCCACTCAGACAGAACCCTGTTCAGGCCGCAGCTATTGCTCTTGCCGCTATATTTCTGTTTTGATAATTCATTCGGACATCACAAGGTCTGCTATGAATAACCACAATATTGCTACACTGACCACTCAGTTTCCGCACGTCGCGGATTTAATTGCGCTCAATGAAACCACCTGGTTTAATCCCGCCACGACCACCGTCGCAGAAGCCTTACCCCATGTTGGCCTGACGGCCCAGGATGTTGAAGAGGCACATGCACGTCTGAACCGGTTTGCACCTTTTCTGGCACAGGCCTTTCCTGAAACGGCCGCCACGGGAGGAATTATTGAGTCGGAGCTCGTAGCCATACCGGCGATGCAGGCGCGGCTACAAAGAGAATACGGACAACACATTGCGGGTACGCTGCTATTGAAGAAAGACAGCCACCTGCCAATTTCTGGCTCAATCAAAGCGCGTGGTGGGATTTATGAAGTGCTGACCCATGCCGAGAAACTGGCACTGGATGCAGGTTTACTGACCCGGGAAGAGGATTACAGCAGGCTACTCTCGCCTTCGTTCAGGCAATTTTTTAACCGGTACAGTATTGCCGTGGGCTCAACCGGTAATCTTGGCCTGTCGATTGGCATCATCAGCGCCCGTCTTGGCTTTAAAGTTACCGTGCATATGTCGGCGGACGCCCGCGAATGGAAGAAAGCCAAACTACGCAGTCACGGCGTCACGGTAATTGAGTATCAACAGGATTATGGCGTAGCGGTAGAGCAAGGACGTAAAGCGGCAGAGTCCGACCCGGACTGTTTCTTTATCGACGATGAAAACTCCCGCACCCTGTTTTTAGGTTATGCCGTTGCCGGGCAGCGCCTGAAGGCTCAGTTTGAACAGCAGGGCCGCGTGGTTGACCGCCATCATCCGTTATTTGTGTATTTACCCTGCGGCGTGGGCGGTGGGCCCGGCGGCGTCGCCTTTGGTCTGAAGCTGGCTTTTGGTGAACACGTTCACTGCCTGTTCGCTGAACCCACCCACTCTCCCTGCATGTTGCTGGGCATCTGCACGGGTTTGCACGAGGGTATTTCGGTACAGGACATCGGCATCGACAATATCACGGCAGCCGATGGACTGGCGGTCGGACGCGCTTCCGGCTTCGTTGGCCGGGCCATGCAGCGCCTGCTGGACGGGCTCTATACGCTTGACGATCAAAGCCTGTACGACATGCTGAGCTGGCTGGCGCAGGAAGAAGACCTGCGGCTGGAGCCCTCGGCCCTTGCCGGTATGGCTGGCCCCCAGCGCGTCTGCAGTGCCACAGCTTACCTGCAAATGCACGGTTTTACCGCGGCGCAGTTAGGTCAGGCGACACATCTGGTCTGGGCAACGGGCGGCGGAATGGTGCCGGAAGACGAAATGGCCCGTTATCTGGCAAAGGGGCGCTGAGCACCCGGCGGCCTCTGAACAGCAGGCCAACCTGCGCGGCCTGATCCTGAAGCCGCGCGGAATCGCTTTCCGGTCCTGGTGTCTCAGCAGGCCAGGAAAATGCGCCAGCGGCCGTTTTCCTGAGGGTTACTCAGCGATGAGCCAGTGCGACACCGCTTTTAAAATAGGCTTTGATTCCTTCCAGTATCGCCTCTGCCACCTGATGCTGATAGCGCGTGGTGCGCAACTTACGCTCTTCTTCAACATTACTGATAAAGGCCGTTTCCACCAGGATAGAGGGAATATCTGGTGCCTTAAGCACGGCAAAACCGGCCTGATCCACAGTGCGTTTGTGCAGGTGATTGATGCGCCCCATGCGGTGCAAGACTTCTTTACCAAACTTCAGGCTGTCATGGATCGTCTGGCGCTGCACCATATCAAACATGGTGTGATCCAGATAGCGATCTCCACTCATGCTGACGCCACCAATCTGATCGGCTTCGTTCTGGGTTTGCGCCAGGAAACGCGCCGCCGCAGAGGTCGCGCCGCTGGTCGACAGCGCAAACACGGAAGAACCGCGCGCGGCCCGGCTGGTAAATGCATCGGCATGGATAGAGACAAACAGGTCGGCACGTTGCTTGCGTGCTTTAGCAACCCGCACCCGCAGAGGAATAAACACATCCTCGTTGCGGGTCATGTAAGCCTTCATGTTGTGCTCTTTTTCGATCAAGGTTTTCAGCCGACGGCCAATCTTCAGCACGATATCCTTTTCACGTGTTTTATGTTTACCGTGGGCACCGGGATCTTCACCGCCATGCCCGGGATCGATCATGATGATGATCGGGCGATCGCGCCCCGCTTTACCGGGCAGAGGCGCCTGAACGGCCTCATTTTTTTCCAGATCGCCCTGATTGTAATCTTTAAGTAATGCCAGAAGCGGATCATCTTCAACGCTCTCCTGGCTGGGATAGAGATCGACCACCAGTCGGTGTTTGATCGTGGACACCGGGTCAAGGCTGAAGATTTTAGGGGACACGTTGCGCTTCAGTTCCAGTACGACGCGCACGGTATTGGCATCAAACTGCCCCACTCTGGCGCTTTTAATAAAAGGATCGTCAACACGCACGTGCTGATTCACGCCCTTAAGGACTGAGTTAAGATGCAAGCCATCGATATCAATGACCAGGCGGTCAGGGTTCGTCAGGGCAAACTGCTTGTACTTAAGCGCGACGTTAGACTCCAGCGTCATACGCGAGTAAGTGGAAGAGGGCCAGATGCGGACCGCTAAAATATGGCTGGTCGCGGCCATACTCACACCGCTGACGCTGAGCAGTAACAGCGCCCCTGTACCTTTTAATAATCGTCTACGTGAAACCAGGGGATTACCTTCCGACATGCCACTCCAGCTGTTATATAGTGTTTAAAAAAAACGGCAGCCAAATAAAATGGCGGCGAAAACTTTATCCAATCCTGCAGGCAATGTCACCCCGGAAACCCCAAATAATGCAGGCTGTTAGCGGCTTTGGCACCAAAAAAAACGTAAATTATCGTCAGGATTAGCGCTTGCAAAACGATGGCTAAAGGCATAAAAATACACAAAATACGAATAAACATTCACTGAGGGTTAGCCGTGAAGGAACGTAGTACCGAACTGGTTCAGGGTTTTCGCCACACCGTTCCCTATATCAATGCGCATCGGGATAAGACATTCGTCATCATGCTCGGCGGTGAAGCCATTGAGCATGAGAATTTCTCCAGTATTGTCAATGATATCGGCTTGCTGCATAGCCTCGGTATCCGTCTGGTCGTGGTGTATGGCGCGCGCCCACAGATTGATGCCAGCCTGGCGGCACATCAGCTGGAACCGGCTTACCACAAATATACCCGTGTGACCGATGCTCAGTCGCTGGAACTCGTCAAACAGGCCGCAGGCCGGCTGCAGCTGGATATCACGGCCCGGCTCTCAATGAGCCTGAACAACACACCTTTGCAGGGCGCGCACATTAACGTGGTGAGCGGTAACTTCATTATTGCTCAACCGCTCGGCGTGGATGACGGGGTGGATTACTGCCACAGTGGACGCATTCGTCGTATTGATGAAGAGGCCATTCATCGTCAGTTGGATAACGATGCCATTGTGCTGCTTGGCCCGGTGGCGGTGTCGGTGACGGGTGAAAGCTTTAACCTGACGTCTGAAGAGGTTGCCACCCAGCTCGCCATTAAGCTCAAGGCCGAAAAGATGATTGGCTTCTGTTCTGAACAAGGCGTGATCGATCGTGAAGGCAATATTGTCTCGGAGCTCTTTCCTAACGATGCGCAGGCACGTATCGATGAAATGGAAAGCGACGGTGATTTTCTTTCAGGTACCGTGCGTTTTTTACGGGGCGCGGTAAAAGCCTGTCGCAGTGGCGTGCGCCGCAGCCATCTCATCAGCTATCAGGAAGACGGTGCGCTGCTGCAGGAGTTGTTCTCGCGCGACGGCATCGGGACGCAGATTGTGATGGAGTCGGCCGAGCAGATCCGCCGTGCCACCATCAACGACATCGGCGGTATTCTGGAGCTGATTCGCCCGCTGGAGCAGCAAGGCATTCTGGTACGTCGCTCACGTGAGCAACTGGAAATGGAGATCGATAAATTCACCATCATCCAGCGCGATAACCTGACCATCGCCTGTGCCGCGCTTTATCCGTTTATGGATGAAAAGATTGGGGAAATGGCCTGCGTCGCAGTGCATCCGGACTATCGCAGTTCATCGCGTGGCGAGTTGCTGTTGCAGCGCGTCGCGCTACAGGCTCGGCAAATGGGGCTGGAAAAACTGTTCGTGCTGACTACGCGCAGTATTCACTGGTTTCAGGAGCGCGGTTTTACGCCGGTGGATATTGAGTCGCTGCCAGAAAGTAAGAAAGAGATGTACAACTATCAGCGCCGCTCAAAGGTGCTGATGGCGGATTTAACCTGACAGTCACCGGGCGGCAGCCATGCCGCCCTTGCTGTTACGCCTGCCCGGCCGCCCCTAACCTTTCCACCAGCCCGCTTCGCCGCTGCGTTTGCAGCTGTACGGCGCGGTCAAATATTGCACGATCGCTGTAAAGCGTCAGTTGACTGCGCGCACGCGTAATTGCGGTATAAACCAGCTCGCGGGTCAGCACCGGCAGAAACTGGGTCGGCATGACCAGCGCGGTATGGTCAAACTCCGATCCCTGCGACTTATGTACCGTCATAACCCAGGCGGTTTCATGAGACGGCAAACGGCTGGGCTGAATCGCTTTCACGCTGCCGTCTGGCAACGGAAAAAAGACTCTGAGCTGGCCTTCTTCATCGCGCAGAGTAATACCGATATCGCCGTTAAACAGCCCCAGTGCGCTGTCATTACGGGTGATCATTACCGGCCTTCCCGCATACCAGCGGCTGCCCAACGCAGGACGTCTGATGCGCTGCAGCTGCATCAGGCGTTGCTCAATGCGCTGATTCAGCCCGTGCACGCCAAAGGGCCCTTCACGCAGGGCACACAACAGCTGATAACGGCTGAATGCGTCAATAACCTGCTCTGGCGTAGCCTGATGCTGAACGGCATGCAGATAATCGCTATAACCCCGCGCTACCTCGTCCAGCATGGCCTGATAAGCGTCGCCGTCGTTCAGCGGCTGAAAAGAAACATCCTGGTGTCCGGCGGCAAAAATCGCGCTCATCTGGCGCGCATCGCCCTGGTTCACCGCCCGTGCCAGCTGACCTATTCCAGACTTTTCATCAAAACGATAGCTCTGTCGCAGCAGGCAAATGCTGTCGCGAACGGCTGGCGCGGCCTCAACATCGTCGCCTGTGAGCGTGCAGCCGGTCAGGGCCGTCAGCTGTGCAGCCCGTGACGGGCTAAATCCTGTTTCGCTGCAGCGGCAAATATCCCCCAGCACGGCGCCCGCCTCCACCGAAGCCAGCTGATCGCGATCGCCCAGAAAGACCACGCGCGCATGCTGTGGCAAGGCAGAGATCAGTTTTGCCATCATGCTCAGGTCGACCATTGAGGCCTCATCGACCACCAGCACATCCAGATGCAACAGGTTGCCCGCGTGATAGCGCAGACGCTGCGTGTCCGGTTGTGCACCCAGCAGGCGGTGCAGCGTCGTCGCTTCCGCAGGGAACCGGGCGCGCTCTTCCTCGCTCACGGCCAGTCCCTGTAGAGCTTTACCCAGCGACTCCGTTAAACGGGCCGCGGCTTTGCCCGTGGGTGCCGCCAGCTGTATGCGCAGCGGCACCGTATTCAATCGGATTAGCGCAGCCAGCAGCTTTGCCACCGTGGTGGTTTTACCGGTTCCCGGCCCACCTGAAATCACGGCGGTTTTTCGCGTCAGCGCCACGGCTGCGGCAATCTTTTGCCAGTCGTCAGGACGGCTGCCAAACAGGCTGGTCAGTACCTCGCTGGCCCGGTGCGCATCAAATGTTCCTTCGTCGGGCTGCAACGAAAAAAAGCGCGCAACCTGCCCTTCGCTCTGCCACAAGCGATGCAGATACAAACGCTCATGGCTCAGCACCAGCGGGGTGACGGCACTGCCATCACTGATTGCTGACCAGCCCGCCAGTGCAGCATGCACATCGTCCGGCGCGCCTGCGGCCTGCCATAGTGCCTGGGCCAGGGCCGGCTGACGCCCCGCAAAGAGTCCGGCCTCGCTCAGATTAGCCAGCGGCAGACAGACGTGACCTTCTCCGGCATCGGCACTGACGCAGGCCGCTGCCAGCAGCAGAAAAGGCTGGGCGTCGTCCGCAATCAAGCGGGCAAACTGTATATCCAGAGGACGCAGTAAACGCTTTTCGACTGCCTGGAGCAGTAAGGCGTTTATATCACTCATAACATTTCCTCTGTATTGCCAAACAGCCTGTCCATTTCATCAATAAACGCCGGGTCGGGTCGGGTGGCGAAAATGCCGTTGTCGGCCGGGCAGCCATCGACGCCACGCAGAAACAGGTAAAAGACGCCGCCGAAATGCTGTTGGTAGTCATAGCCTGCCAGACGATGCTGGAGATAACGGTGCAGCGCCAGGGTATACAGCTGGTATTGCAGATCGTAGCGGTGGTCGATCATCGCCTGCTCCATCGCCTCGGGCGTGTATGCGGCATGACTTTCCCCCAGCCAGTTCGATTTATAATCCAGCAGATAGTATTTTCCCTGCCAGCGGAACACCAAATCAATAAACCCTTTCAACATGCCTTTCACCTGGCGGAAATCCAGTGCCGGACCGCGCTGCGACAGCGGATCGTACCGGCGTACCAGCGCATCCAGATCGGTCGCGGTCAGCAGGTTATTGATCGGGAGATAAAATTCCATTTCAATCAGCCGGTCGCGGCTGTTAATACTGGACAGCGTTACGCCTTCCTTGTTAAGCGGCGTTGTCAGGACGCGCGCAATCCACTGCTGAATGACCGGAAGCCAACTGAGTGAATACCCGTTTTGCTGGAGCTGATCTTCCAGCCACAGCGCCTCTGGCGGTTCGGTGAAATCGATTGATTCAAACAATCCGTGGAGAAACGTCCCGGGTGCCGCACCGCGCGGAAAATGGTGCGGCGTCAACAGGGTATCCTCTTCGTCTGCCGTTTCGCCTGCGGCGTCGATATCAAATTTAGGCAAGGCGTCCAGCAGCGGTGAGCTACCGTGCTGCTGCAAACCCGAATAACTGGTGACGCGCCAGCTGTCGGCCAGCGCTCGCGTCATTTCCCGACTGCTCAGCGCATCGTTGCTGCCCAGGCCTTCATGCCAGATCGCCCCGGGCTGGAGCGCGCTGCTGATAACCTCAATTCCCGCGCCCTCAAGCGCCTGCAGATGCTGACTGAGCTGCGCGGCATCGGCGATTTCGCCGCGCTGCACCAGGAAACCGAGCGCGCTTTTGTGCAAGTCGCTTTCACCCGCTTTTTTACGCGCGCCCTTAATCAGCGGTGCAATACCTACGCTGCAGTGGTGAACCGAACGGGTCAGTGCCACGTAGAGCAGGCGTAAATCCTCTGCCAGGCGCTCCTCTTCTGCCAGCGTCAGGCTGTACTCATCCCCCTGCACGTCCAGCATCGCAGCAAAGCTTTCACGATCGTGATACAGCGCACTGGCGGCCTCGCGGAATCCGGCGGCAAAGGGCAGCCAGACCAGGGGATACTGCAATCCTTTCGATTTATGAATGGTGACGATTTGCACCAGATGACGATCGCTTTCAAGACGCAGTTGCTGACTGGCCGCCTGGCTATCGGGGCGGGCAATTTGCTGTGCCAGAAAACGCACCAGCGCATGGGTGCTGTCGAGCTGAACCGCCGCTTCCTGCAGGAGTTCACCCAGGTGCATCAGATCGGTTAAGCGCCGTTCGCCATTGTCTGATGCCAGCATATTTTCGGCCAGTTGCCGCGTGATCATCACGTCGCGCAGCATGGGTAAAACGCCGCGCTGATGCCAGATTTGCTGCCAGCTGACAAACTGCTCCACCAGTGCATCCCAGTGGCGTTCGTTCTGCGCCAGCGCGTCCAGTTCGGCGGCATCAATAGCAAAGATGGACGTCGCCAGCGCGCTGCGCAGCAATCGCTCCTGTTCAGGTGACTGAACCGCCTGCAGGAGCCATAACAGTTCACGCGCTTCCGGCGTGGTGTAAACGCTGTCGCGGCTGGAAAGATAAACGGAGGGAATCGACAGGCTGTTTAGCGCATCGCGGATCAGGCTGGCCTCGTTACGGCTGCGCACCAGCACGGTAATGTCCGATGCCTTAACCGGCTGCAGGGCATCGCCTTTACCAATCAGCGCCTGCCCCTGCTGTCCGGCTACCAGCCAGCGGCTGATATCCGCGGCACACTGCTGCGCCATAAATTGTTGGTAATCACTTACTCCCACACCTTCACCCGGCTGAAGCCAGAAGCGCAGCGCGGGCTGCGGTTGCTGCTGATAAATCAGCTTCAGGGCCTGATTAGGCGCAGCCGGACTGACCGGGAGAAAAGGAATGGAAGAGAACAGAAACGGCGTATCAACCTGTGAAAACAGCCGGTTAACGCTGTCCACCATGTCAGGCGAGGAGCGCCAGTTAGTATCTAATGTGTAGTGAGCACTAACTTCACTACGGGCGCGCAGATAGGTAAAGATATCCGCACCACGGAAGGCATAAATCGCCTGTTTGGGATCGCCAATAAGCAGCAGGGCTAACTCTGGCTGATGGAGATACAGCGTACGAAAGATACGATACTGCTGCGGATCGGTATCCTGGAATTCATCAATCAGCGCGACCGGGAAGCGCCCGCGAATCGTTTCCGCCAGCAGTGCCCCGCCCGGCTGTTGAAGCGCCTCATCCAGACGGCTCAACAGGTCATCAAAGCTCAGTAGTGCGCGCTGACGCTTTTCGCGCTGGACCGCCTCGCGGACCTCGGTCAGGGCCTGCCAGATAATGACGTCTCGCAACGTCAGCGGTTCGGCCAGAAAGCGATCTACCGCATCAAACAATGCATGTTGCGGTGCCTCGCCCTTTTTGGTCTTCTCGTGCAGCACCTGCTGCCCAAAGCGCTCCAGCTCTTTGGGCAACTGGTAATCAAGCGTGTCATCGAGTGCCCACTGGGTGACTTTAGCCACCCAGTTAGGTAAGTGCTTACTGCTATAACTGCGCTTATCAACACCAGACGCGCTAATGAGCCCTTCCACATCGGCGCTGGCAGCCTGCCACTGCTGCTTAAGGGCGTTAATTCGCTCAAGATTGGCCGCATGGCGGGAGGCCAGCGTTTCCTCTGGGCGAGGTGGGCGCCTGAGCGTCGGTGACTCCCCCTGCAGCCAGGGCCGCAGCGTGGTCAGTAAGCTGTCCGGCCCGCTCCACTCCGCCGCAATGACTCTGGCCACATCCAGCGACAGGGGATAACACTGGCGACGCCAGAAATCGGCCGTGGCCTGTCGGAGCAACGTTTGTTCGTTTTCAATCAGCTCCTGCTCGAACAGCATGCCCGATTCAAAAGCGTTCAGGTTAAGCATGCGCTGACAAAAGCCGTGGATGGTAAAAATTGCCGCCTCATCCATTTGTCGCTCGGCCGCCAGCAGTTGTGACGCGGCCTGGGGCAGATCGGCGATCTGCTCCATCAGCTGTTGGTGCATGGGGTTATGGCTTTTACCACGCACGCAGGCCAGACGTAGCTGATGGATATTGTCACGGATACGACCGCGCAGTTCAGCCGTAGCGGCTTCGGTAAAGGTCACCACCAGAATCTCTTCGACGGACAGCGGCCTGCGCCAGGCGTTCTCGCCGCCCAGCCCTAATAGCAGACGTAAATAGAGCAGGCCGATCGTAAAGGTTTTACCGGTCCCCGCTGACGCCTCAATTAACCGCTCGCCGCTCAGCGGCAGCGTTAACGGGTTAAGCGACTCGGGTCTTGACTGCATCATTGGGTTTCACTCTTTACCGGCAGCGACTGCTGCAGTTTGGCGATTTCCTGCCAGGTTCTCCAGCCAGGCAGCGGGGCAAATTCGATTTTACGCTCGCCGCTTCCGGCGATCTGCGACGTCATGGCCATGCCTTTTTTCTGCATCACGGCCTGATGAAAGAAATCGGCCAGGCCGGCAGGCGTAAGCAGCTGGACCTGCTCCATCAGCTTTTGCCGGGTATCGAAGTCGTTGTTTTGGCGATCAAAATCGCGGCTGAAACGATCGGCTTCTTCGTTCAGCGTTTGTGGACGCTGTCTGAGATCGTTGAGCATCGCCTGCTGATACTGCGTAAAATCGGCCTGGCTCATCGTACGCAGACGCTGCTCAGCCTGGGGATAAAATGCCTGATAGCGCTGCATTAGATAGGCGGGCTGCTTGCTGTTACTCTGCAACAGAAAACCAATTCCCCACTGACGTCCCACCGGCATCCGGAAGGCAAAGACGGCATAGCCCAGTTGCTCTTCCGTCCGTAGCTGATTGTAAAACCATGGCTGCACGATCTGGCTGAGCATCGCGCTGTTGGCCATGCTCTGGTATTCGTCATAGCCTAAAGGAATATAGAGCGCGGCCAGCGCAGAGTCGGTACTGCTGCCGTGCTGCTCCAGATTCGCCTTTAACGGCTTTTCAACGCTGAGGTAGTTGCTGTGCCAGTAGTGAGTCCCTTTGCACTGCATCTGCTGTTTCAGATCGCGCCCCAACTGCGTGACGCTGTCGGCGCTCAGGTTGCCAACCGCCATCATCTCAGGCGTGGCATTTTTTAATAACGCATCGCGGTAAGCCACCACCTCATCCAGCGTAATGCCGCTCACCAGTTTGCGGCGGGTTTCTCGCTGAGTATAAGGCAGTTGCGACAGGAGCTGCATTGGCTGAATAGCCTGCTCAAAGGCTTTGCCTTTTTCGGCCGCGTCCAGTCGCTCCAGGTACCAGGATTTAGCCTGCTCCAGCTGCGACTCACTGGGCTGGAAGGTGCGGTAACGATCCACCAGCTGTTTAAGCAAGGCGGGCAGACGTTGCGTAAAGCCACTGGCGTTAAAGACCAGACCATCGTTCTCACTGGTCGAAAAGCTGATACCGCCAATGGAGGCCTGTGAGCTCAACTCATCCAGCGCCAGGCTGGCCAGATAGTCATTCAGACCAAACAGCACCTGCTGGCGCGCATCGCTGATGGCCTGCTGGTTTCGCAACGCCACGGTAATGCTGGCTTTGGGCTCATTCGCATAGAACTGGCTTGGCATCCAGTAAATACGCATCCCGAAATCGTTATCTAGCTTTACCGGATGGCGATAGGCCTTCTCTGCGGCAGAAACCAGCGTAAAATCATCGGGAATATAGGGATTCAGCACCGGCATCGCGAGCTGAATCCCGCGCCCGCGCTGCTGCCACTGCGTAAACGTCTGAGCGGTAATTTTATCTACCTGATAAGGCGCATTGACGAAATAGGCCAGCCTGTTGTGCGGCTCCTGCGGGCTGATATACCAGATGCGCGCCTTCTGCGGCGTCATCTCTTCCAGACGGGCCTGAATTGCCCCGGCATCGTAGCGGTCGGCAAGATAAGGGGCATCCAGCGTGTGCTCTACCGGTACCCGTAGCATCGTATCGGCCAGCCACTCGATATAATCCATGTTGCGGGTAATGGAGGGATAACGGAAATCCAGCGCCAGAACATGTGAAACTTCGTCGAAGTAGCGACGATCGATGCCTTTTTCGCGCAGCATGGCAATGTAGCTAAAGACGGCCGCCACGACGTCGTCGCGCTGGGCGAGGCCTTTATCGGTGAGTGAGACGCTGATCGTAAAGATGCCGCTGTTGCGCTCGGTAACCGGATCGGCTCCGGCGCTGACGCCATCGGCCAGCCCCTGTTTTTGCAGCCAGTCAGCCAGCGTATTGGAGCTACGGTTGCCAATTAAATAGCCGATGAGCGTGTCCGTTTTACTACGGAAGCGATCGCTGTTATTCGGAATGCGGAACTCAATTTTGAGCTGTTTACGGGGTTGTGCAGGCACATAATGAATAAGAATACCCTGCTGCGCCTCGGTGACAACAGGCTCGTTAATCATCGGAACGCTGGCATTGTGGTTAGCCACCCGACCAAAGGTGTCTGCCGCAATGGCAGCCATCTGCGCCAGGGACTGGTTGCTGTAGATAACGGCCTTCATCAGGTTGGCAGAATAGTGGCTGTGGTAAAAGTCCAGCAGCGCCTGATGCAGGTTACTGCCGGGTTTATCTCGCAGGGTTTCAAGATTGCCCCCATAGAAGTGCGCTGCCGGATGGGCCGGATTGATCGTCTCGGCCCCCACCTGCCCCATGCGCAAAGCGTCGCGGGCGCGCGCCATTGTCAGCTCAGCATTGACCGCATGACGTTCCCGATCGGCATTGACCGGATCCAGTAACGGCGCCGCAATGGCGTCGGCCAGGCGATCGACGGCAGGCGCAAGGGCATCGTTTTCCACTTCAAGGTAAAAAGCGGTGCGGTAGGACGCCGTGCTGGCATTGTGGCTGCCACCATGCTTTTTGAGGAAGTCCGCCAGGCTGTCAGGTTCCGGATAACGCGTTGAGCCCATCAGCACCATGTGCTCAAGATAATGTGCCAGGCCAGCCTGTTGCGCAGGATCGTCCAGTGAACCAATCGGCAGGGTTAAAGCCGCCAGCGATTTAGGAGCATCCTTGTCTGACACCAGCAGCACGGTCATGCCATTATCCAGCGTAATAGCCTGATACTGACGCGGATCCTGTTCGCTTTTACCGATGGTACTGTTGACGGGCTGCCAGCCCTGGCCCGTTTCGGCCTGAACCGTAAACGCCACCAGGCTGAACAGAATGGCCAGGATCAAGCGTGCATGTGTGCGCATGTAAACCTCTTACGTTACCCAAAAGCCGCCTTGCCAGCGCATTGGCGGCTGAAAATACAACAAACGTTCGTTGGTGTTCTCATCACCTGCAAAGGTGTGACTTACCGATCGTCCTGATGGGCCTGCAGCACCGGTGAGTACCAGCACGCCGCCGCCTCGGTTATGCGCTGTAGCTGGGATTCGTCCAGTACTCTGCACAGCCGCTGCAAATAGGGATCGCTTCCCTCGCCCTCCTGCTGATACCCCCCCACCCAGGCCGCCAGCAAATTGTTGCGGGCTTTGAGCTGCGTGGCCTCATCACTGAGGAACTGATGGCTTTTCTTATCAAAACAGGTGCTAATCCAGGCGCCCCCGCTTTTGGTCAGGAGCATCAAGGGTTCGCGCATTCCTTGCAGATAACCTTGCATGTAGCGCGCTAACTGGGCCGTGGCGTCATCCGGCGCAACGGCGTGGAAGCACCAGTAGCTCTGCTGGCGGCCAAACATGCGGCTTCTGCCGTTACCGCCCAGTGCACAATAAACTAAATGTTCGAGCCACAGTAATAAACCATCATTGATATTCAGCACGCCTGGCCGCCAGCGCAGTAGCCCGTCACTCTGCACCTGAGTCAGCCAGCCGGACAGGCTGACGCCGTCCAGATCCAGATTGATTTCCCAGCTTTCCCCTTCGCTACGTTGAGAGGTGACGTCTGCCGCCACCTCCTGCATCTCTTCACGCTGAGCCTGCCAGAACAGTTCACCAAACGCGCCGTAAGGTAAGTTTCCGGCAGCGCGGTGATGGGCATAAAGACGATCGGTGTCCTCGCCTGTTACCAGTGCATTCAGCAGTTGGGCATTAATCTGGTAACGCTCCAGGCTATCCAGCGCAAAGGGTTCGCTGTCGGGGAGTTCATTTTCTTCAAGCCAGAAACTCACGCCCAGGCGTTGCTGAAACCAGGCCCGCACGGGATGACGCCAGAATCGCAGGAACTGTTCAAGGGCTAATGTCTCTACGGGCGGCGTGAGCAGGGGCTGAACGAAATCGGGCTGGGGCTGACCCGTACCCCGCGCGGCGGGAAGCCATTCGCGGGCAAAACTGTGGGCTGCCGACGCGGGCTGAAAGTTCTCGGGCGCGAACGGCATCCGGCTGTGTAAGTGTTCCAGATGCGCCCTGACCCGGCGCGCGCTCTCGTCCAGATCCTGGTCTTCATCGCCTGGCAGATAAAAACTTTGCCCAATATATTCCAGTAATTCTGTGACCAGCACGGACGGATAACGTTCGGTATTGTCCTGTATGGCGCGTCCGATATAGCTGATATAGAGCTGTTGCTGCGCGGAGATCAGGGCCTCCAGAAACAGGTAACGGTCGTCATCACGGCGGCTACGGTCACCTTTACGCGACTGCTGTTGCATCAGGTCAAATCCCAGCGGCGCCAGGGTACGCGGATAAACGCCATCGTTCATCCCCAGTAAACACACGACGCTAAACGGGATGGAACGCATTGGCATCAGGGTACAAAAGTTGATTTGTCCGGCGAGAAAACGCTGACTGATACGCTGCTGGTCCAGTCGGCCGCGCAGATCGTCGCGCAGCAACACCACCGGAATGGGCTCATCGAAGCGTGCGTCCATGCCGTATTCAATCAACGCCTTCCACTGCTCTTCCACCAGCAGCAGTGCAGCTTCAGTTTCGGGATCGGCCGTAAAGAATGCATTGAGCAGCTCGCGGCACAAAGGCAGCCACGCTTCCAGCGGGCGCGGTTCGGACAGCACCTGACGCCAGTGGTTGAGCCGCGACAGCAGCTCAGCCAGATGACCTGCCAGTTCGGCCACCAGTCCACTTGACTCATCGTAGGGCAGGATGCCCTGCCAGTCGCCATGCTGGCTTTCCATCGCATAGCCAAGCAGCATGCGTTGCAGCCCAAAGCGCCAGGTATGCTGACCGGTAACCGGCAGGGCCAGTGCCTCAACGCTGGCATCATCCAGCCCCCAGCGTACGCCCGATTCGCTCACCCAGCGCCGCAGTAAACGCAGCCCGCTTTCGTCAATTGAGAAGTGGTTCGCTAAGGCGGGCACGTCCAGCAGCGCCAGCACATCTTCGGAGACGAAACGGCTGTCGGGCAGCGCCAGTAAATGCAGAAAAGCCACAATCGCCGGATGCGCCTGACTGGCACGGCGGTCAGAGATGGCAAATGGCAGATAACGTTCGGCCGGAGCATTAGCAAACACGGCCTGAATAAAGGGCGCATAGGCGTCAATGTCGGCGACCATGACAATGATATCGCGTGCTTTTAGCCCGGGATCCGCCTCCATCCGCGCCAGTAAATGATCCTGCAACACTTCCACTTCGCGTTGGGCACTGTGACAAACCTGTATGGCGATGGATCGATCCGCTGGATCCAGACAACGCTTTTGCCCACTGTAGGCCAGTTCGTCGGCCGTCAGACCGATCACGGCCTTGTCCTGCAGATTGAGAAGATCGTGCTGCATGCTGTGCAGCAGGTTGTCTTCCTCTACATCGACAAAGGCATCAATTTCGCTGTTAAGATCCATCTGGCTGAGCAGGTAAAGGTTATCGCGCCCCAGCTTGCCCCAGGAGGCCAGGAGCGGGTTCGTGAGCTGCTGCTCGCCTTCGTCACTGAATAGCGCAGGCGCACGCGCCACATCGCTAAACAATCCACGATACTCCTCCCGATCGTGGCGGCGACGCTGACGGCTTTGTAACTTCGCCAGAAAAGCATAATCCTGAATGTCGCCCCAGTAGTCGCGGCAGGGATTCGTGAACAGCAGATAGATATCGATATGTCGCCCCAGCGCCTGTAACGCCTGAAGGTAGACCGGCGGAAGCGCTGATATGCCGCAAATAAAAACCCGTTCGGGCAGGTTGGCTGGTGGGGTCTGCGTCTGCTCCAGCGTATGGATAAAGCGCGCATAGAGGTTGGCACGGTGCCATTTAGGCTGGCCCAGTTCCTCGGTGTAATTCACTAAGTCACGCCATAGCGCCGCCTGCCAAATCTGGGCATCGCCCAGGCCGTCGATGTGCTGACCCCGCTCCCAACTGTTCAGCCAGTCGGCGCGATAAACCAGATACTGGTCAAACAGGTCAGCGACGCGGGCACTGAGCTGAAACAGTTTGCGCTTGTCACCATCATCGCTCAGGTAATGGCGCAGTGAGGCAAACTCATCCTGTAGCAGCAGCGAGGGTAAACGGTGCATCAGCTTCCAGCTCATGCTGGCTTTGCTAAAAGCGCTTTCGACCGGAATGTCCGGCAGTACGCGAACAAACATTTCCCAGATAAAACTGGCCGGTAGCGGAAATTCAATATTCGCCGCAATGCCAAAGGTGTGCGCCAGCTCCATCTGTAACCATTGCGCCATGCCCGGACTTTGTACCAGCACCATTTCTGAGGCAAAAGGATCGTCAAGCGGATCCAGTTTAATCACTCTGGCTGCCAGGCTTTTGAGCAGATCAAGCTGATTAGAGTGATAAACGTGAAACATGAAAACTCCTGTGGAAAATCAAAACGGCATAGCGACCTCAGAGGATACTCACTCTACCGCGTATCGCATTTCAAGCCTACCAAAAGGCGGGTAAGCATAATGCCCTAACCGCTTAACAGGTTAAACGCATCAGGCTGGCGTGACGTTGATGCGGCCCGCTCACCTCGGCTTTTTCCAGCACACAGCCTCCCGGACCTTGTGTTTTCTCGAAACGGGATTGCCAGCCTGGCACCTCGTGGCCAAGCAGTCGCTGCTCTGCAACGCGCCAGGCTTCTCGTTGCTGCCACTGCTGACTGAAACCCAGCGTCAACACCCGGTGATACTGAAGCAGAGCGCTGGTGCTCACAGCCATCAGTAGCAGGGCAAACAGGGCTTCCGGCAGGCTGAACCCACGCGCGTCAGAAACATTGCTCTGACGCGGCCAGCGGGCAGTAGTCAATCCAGCCCTGCGGCAAAGGGTGAATGGTGCTGCCCTGCACCCGTACCCAGCGCCACAGGGCCATCTCGCCAGTGCGGTCTTCACCTTTAAGTAATCCTTTGTCATCTGCGGTTCTTTGCAGGCAGCTCTGCCAGCCATACCGGTTCTCCTGTTGGCAGATCAACGGCGGCTGCTCGGGCCACTGTAAGGTCAGCCCCCACTGCAGCGCCGACTGCGCCTGCCAGAATCCCTGAATGAAACGCTGCTCATCGGCAACCCCGCGCATCCCCTGCGTCAGCATGTCGCGGCTGGCGTGCAGCGTTATGCCGCCTGTCAGCATGATGATTAACACCATCCCCAGCGCGCTGTTGCCCTGCGCCTTCACAAATTCATGCCCTCTACCCAGCGCACCACTGTTTCCTCCTGCTGACCCGTTCGCCCCTGCAGCATTATCCTGACCCGCTGGCCTTCCCGCTGCAGTTCAAAGGCTTCCACAGAGAGAAACGCGGGGTCGGACAAGCGCTCCCAGCCACTGCCATTGCAGTTATCCACACCGCGCTGCATCTCCAGCTGCTTTTGCCGCAGCCGGTAGCCGTAATAGTCGCTTTCACCATGGCTGATATCTTCCCAGCGACCGCTGCTGTTCTCATCAAAGCGGATAAGCAGGCAGCTCCCGGTTATTGTTAATCCTTCACGGCCACATTCTCCCTGGCAATAGCCTGCCCGTCGCACGGCTTTTTCCAGTGTAGACAACATCTGCTGCAGCTCCGTTTGCAATTGCACCCGCTGTTGCAGACGGAGATTTTCCCCCAACAGCAGCGGCATAAAGCGCCCTGCGCCCACCATCAGTACCGCACTGATGGCCATCGCAATCAGCATTTCCAGCAGGCTAAATCCGGCCACTTTCATTCGCAGCCTGCTTCCTCTGAGGAGCACAGGCGAATCCGCGCCCGTGACGAGATGATCAGCCGGATTCGTCCCGCTGGATTGACCAGCTCAATGCTGCCCGCTCTGGCCACGTTGCGCCGTCCGTAAAAGCCTGGCTCACCGCGTAGCGGCTGCAAGGTCACGCCCGTGTGCGGCGCAATAAAATGCAGGCGTCGGGCGGGATCACAGCCGTTTACCGGCGCATCGCCAACACCTAAGCACCAGGGCTGCATGGTTCGCGCCCATAACACAAAGTCGCGGTTTTGCCAGTTGGCCTGCGCCCGTACGCTGAGCAAAAAAAATTGCAGCTGGCGAGCGCTGTCACGCAGTTGCTGACGCTGCTGCCAGCGCTGCCAGCCCTGCGTGGCAAACGCGCTGAGAATGCCGACAATCACCATGACAAACAGTAGCTCTGCCAGCGTAAACCCTTTTGATGTTGGTCTTTTCATGGCAACAGCGTGCGATCTGGCGGGCGGGATGGCAATGTGTAAAAGCGGGAACGGGAAGCGGCGCTGCAGACTATTTCAGCTGCATGCCGTGTTTGAAGCATCGTTTGAGATCATCGCCGCAAAGCGCCGGGCGGAAAGATAAAAAAAGCCCCGGTATGCAAAGTCATACCGGGGCTTAGTATCAGGAAACCGTCAGACGGCAACCGGGGCTTTAATCGCCGGATGCGGATCGTAACCTTCAATCTCGAAATCGTCGAAGCGATAATCGAACAACGAAGCAGGTTTGCGCTTGATGACAAGCGTCGGCAGCGGTCGCGGCTCACGTGTCAGCTGCAGACGGGCCTGCTCCAGATGGTTGCTGTAAAGGTGCGTATCGCCCCCGGTCCAGACAAAATCACCCACGTCCAGATCGCACTGCTGTGCCACCATATGCACCAGCAACGCATAGCTGGCGATATTAAACGGCAGCCCCAGGAAGATATCGCAAGAACGCTGATAAAGCTGACAGGAGAGTTTACCGTCCGCAACATAGAACTGGAAAAACGCATGGCACGGTGCCAGCGCCATCTCATCCAGCTCGCCGACGTTCCAGGCTGACACAATAATGCGGCGGGAATCCGGATCGCGTTTCAGTTGTTCAATCACCTTGGTGATTTGATCAATTTCCTGACCGCTTGCCGTGCCCCAGCTGCGCCACTGCTTGCCGTAGACTGGCCCAAGATTACCCTGCTCGTCCGCCCACTCATCCCAGATTGAGACGTTGTTTTCTTTCAGGTAACCGATATTGGTATCGCCTTGCAGAAACCACAGCAGTTCATGAATGATGGAGCGCAGGTGGCACTTTTTTGTGGTGACCAGCGGAAAACCATCCTGCAGATTAAAACGCATCTGGTGACCAAAAATTGAAAGCGTGCCTGTACCGGTACGGTCAGATTTTGGTGTGCCTTCGTTCAGCACGTAGCGCATTAAGTCCAGATACTGTTTCATTTTTCCTCGTGAAGTTGTTGCTGCGGGCGACGGCGATAAGCCCAAATCATCATAATCACACCGGCAATAATCATTGGGATCGACAGGAGTTGCCCCATGCTCAGTCCACCGGTGAGCAAACCAAGCTGTGCGTCTGGCTGACGGAAGAATTCAACAATAATGCGGAATGTGCCGTAGCCAATCAGGAACAGGCCAGAGACGCTGCCCATCGGGCGAGGTTTACGAATAAACAGGTTCAGGATAATGAACAGCACGATGCCTTCAAGAAACAGCTCGTACAGCTGTGAAGGATGACGCGGCAGTACGCCATAGGTGTTCAGTAAGGCCTGATATTGTGGGTTGTTGGCCGCCAGCGCGATATCTTCGCTGCGCGAGCCGGGGAACAGCATGGCGAAACGGAAATTGGGATCGACGCGGCCCCAGAGTTCACCATTGATAAAATTACCCAGGCGACCAGCGCCCAGGCCAAACGGAATAAGCGGCGCAATAAAATCAGAGACCTGAAAGAAATTACGTTTGGTGCGACGCGCAAATATCAGCATCACCAGGATCACGCCAATCAGCCCGCCGTGGAATGACATACCGCCATCCCAGACTTTAAACAGGTAAAGCGGATTATCGAGAAACAGCGGCAGGTTATAAAACAGCACATAACCAATTCGACCACCCAGGAAAACGCCCAGGAAGCCCGCGTAAAGCAGGTTCTCTACTTCCTCTTTTTTCCAGCCGCTGCCTGGCTTGTTGGCCCGACGCACCGCCAGCCACATGGCGAAAACAAACCCCACCAGATACATCAATCCGTACCAGTGAAGCGAAAGCGGTCCGATCGAGAAGATTACCGGATCGAACTGCGGAAATGCGATATAGCCGTTATTCATCATTCACCGTTTATTTTCAGCCCTGAAAAGGGGACGTGATGCACATAAATTAGGGCTGGGCATGATAGCACAGCCAGTTTTCTGAGTAGCCGCAGAAATGTAACCTGGGTTAACGACCGCCGCGAATCAGGCCGCCCAGGCCGCGCTCTTCCATAAACGCCGAGACCAGCTGACGCACATCTGACGCTGAATAGGCTTTGAGCGCCTGGGTGCTGAGTTTCTGGACTTCTTCGTAATCCAGATGACGCAGCAGATATTTCACGCGTGAGACATTCTTGCCGTTCATGCTGAGATGGTGATATCCCATCCCTATCAATAGCGCCACACACATCGGATCGCCCGCCATTTCACCACATAAGCATAATTCCAGATTCGCCAAATGGGCTTCAATGGAAATTGCCTGTAGCGCCCGCAGCATAGCCGGATGCAGCGAATCATACAGGTTCGCCACGCGGGTATTGTTACGATCTACCGCCAGTAAATACTGCGTCAGGTCATTGGTTCCGACAGAGACGAAATCGACGCGCGACGCCAGGTGCGGGATCATAAACAGCATAGAAGGCACTTCAATCATAATCCCGATGCGCGGCGTCGGAATGGTATAGCCGAGCATCTCTTCCACTTCTGTCCCGGCACGCTGAATGAGCCGCCTGGCTTCGTCGATCTCATCGATATGGCTGATCATCGGCAACAAAATGCTCAAATTGCCTGACGCGGCGTTAGCACGCAGCATGGCGCGCACCTGCACCATAAAAATCTCGGGTTGGTCGAGCGTGAGACGAATGCCCCGCCAGCCAAGGCAAGGATTCTCTTCACTGATTGGCATGTAAGGCAGCTGCTTATCTGCCCCGATATCCAGCGTGCGCAGCGTCACCGGCTTTTCGTGGAACAGCTGCAGCATGCCCTGATACTGAGCAACCTGCTCTTCTTCCGATGGAAAACCGCTTTGCAGCATAAAGGGAATTTCAGTGCGGTAAAGGCCAATGCCGTCAACCCAGCTGCCCAGCGTTTGCTCATGCTCCGGGCTCAGCCCCGCGTTCAGCATAACCTGTATACGTTGACCGCTACGCAGCTCGCCCGGCCTGTCCACGCCGCCTTCAGCCATTTTGCTGAGGGCATTTTCTTCACTGATTAGCCGCTGGTACTCCTGCACCAGAACCGGTTCAGGATCGATCAGCAGTTCACCGCGATAGCCATCGACAATCAGCAAACGTTTGTTTAACTGACTGGGTTGAATGTCCGCGCCCATGACGGTCGGAATGCCCATCGCCCGGGTCAAAATGGCCGCATGGGAGTTCGCCGCGCCGTCGCGTACCACAATCCCTGCCAGCCGCTCGTGCGGAATTTCCGCCAGCGTTGTGGCGGTGAGTTCGTCTGCCACCAGCACGAAACGCTCAGGCCAGGCGTTCACGCCCACCAGAGAATCATCGAGATGGAACAGCAAACGTTGACCCAACACCCGCAGATCGCCGGCGCGCTCTTTCAGATAGCTGTCCGTCAGGCTGGCAAACTGGGCGGCAAACTTTTCAATGACGGTTTTGACCGCCCACTCGGCAACGGATCCCCGCTCGATCTCCGCGAAAAGATCCTTTTTCAGGCGTGCGTCCGTTAACAGGTGCGAGTAGAGATCGAAGATCGCCGCGCTCTCTTTTTGCGCGCTGGCGGTAAAGCGTTTACTGAAGCGACGGAATTCACTGGCGGCTTCGGTCATGGCCAGTGACAAACGCTCGCGTTCACGCTGCGGATCCAGCGTTGAGGCGGCAGAAACCTGATCGAGTAAGGGCTGGGTTTCGTCTACCCAGCCCGGCGCGACGGCAACGCCTGGGGCGGCAGCAATGGCCCGAATGCGTGCCAGACGATACTGACCAAACAACTGACTCAGTTGCGATTGTGACAGTAAGGCAGCCAGCTGCGTGGCCAGGGTAACGAGAAACGACTCTTCACTTTCGTCAAACTGCCGATGTTCACGCTGCTGAACCACCAGCACGCCCATAAGCTGGCGGCGGCTGATAATAGGCACACCAAGGAAAGAGCGATAGCGCTCTTCCTTTACTGAAGGAATGTACTTAAAGCTGGGATGGCTCTGCGCATCGGCAAGGTTAATCGGCTCAGCGAGTCGCCCCACCAGACCGACAATACCTTCATCAAACGCCAGCTTGACCGTTAGCCCACGCGGTTTTTTCAAACCGCGTGTCGCCATCAGGTAATAACAGCGACGTTCGTGATCGGCGAGGTAGACGGAACAGACTTCCGTTTCCATCGCCAGGCAGATCTCATTAACCAGAATGTCGAGTGCTTCATTCAGACGTGGCGCACTCGCCACCTTTTCAACAATTTCTCGCAACTGAGTGAGCATAAAGGGCGTGGCCTATCCTCTTTTACGTCGATGGGCAGGATGATTTCGCTGCACCGCACTCTCCTGCATGGACATCACTACGCCAGCGAATTCTTTCATCACCCGACGATAAACATCGCGCTTAAAAGAGACAACCTGACGGACCGGATACCAAAAGCTTACCCACCGCCAGCCGTCGAATTCCGGCGTGCTGCTGTGCTGCACATTAATGTCTGCGTCATTACACATCAACTGCAGAAGAAACCACTTTTGTTTCTGACCAATACAAACCGGTTTTGTGTCCCAACGCACCAAACGTTTTGGCAACTTGTAGCGCAACCAGTTACGGGTAGATGCAAGTATTCGAACATCTTTGCGGTGTAACCCGACTTCTTCGAACAGTTCGCGATACATCGCCTGTTCCGCGGTTTCACCGGGATTGATGCCTCCCTGAGGAAATTGCCAGGAGTGCTGTCCAAAGCGCCTGGCCCATAACACTTGCCCCTGCCTGTTACAAATTACGATACCAACATTCGGGCGGTAGCCATCATCATCGATCACCGGACTACCTCAAAAGCTAAAATTGAATGGTCTGATTGTTTCACACTCCTTACAGGCGGTAAACCACTGGATTTGCGGGCGCTTAGGGGCGTAATGTCGGGATAACTCACAGACTCATGCGAAGTTATAAACAAAAGTCCGTAAAAAGAGAGATCTTATTCACGTTTTCTGTGGATAGCTTTGTGCAGAACACGGGAGTTAACTGAATAACGTACCAGGATGAATCTGAAGGCACCAAAAACCAGACCACGATTTACTCTTGAAATATAAGCCTATTTTTTTACTCTGCTGCCTTTTACCCTGCCGGAAAGGGGGCGGATAATTCCTTCGTGCTGACAATTGGCTAAAGATCCACCACAATGCTTTTTATCCACAGCGATCGGCTCAAGCTTGCATCAAACGGCTTAATTTTTGTTGAAAAACAGCAAAGTCAAGGCTGTAAATGGAACCAGTAGGCAACCTGAGACGGGGTTATCCCATTTTTCTGTGGATAACTGGGCTTGAGATCCTGTTCATTGTTGATAGCAAGTTGGGATAACCTGCGACATGAGTTGGAGCCTGCCAATTTCGCTGTAAAAAAAAGTACTATGTTTCATGTTATTATGTGAGTTATACCGCGTTCTTTCCTGTGGAAAACCTGAGGCTGCTGCAGGCTGCTTAATTATTAATCATTATGAGTTATTCACATGACATTCCTTCCCGGGCCACCTGAAGATGAGTCAACACTGTTATCGCGCGCCCAGTCACTGGCAGGTTTAACGCTGCAAACCCTGGCCGACCAGGCAGGCATTCCGATACCGGCCAACCTGAAACGGGATAAAGGCTGGGTCGGGATGCTGCTGGAATGGCATCTGGGTGCCAGTGCGGGCAGTAAAGCAGAACAGGATTTCGCACACCTGGGAATTGAACTGAAAACGATCCCTGTCGATCGCTATGGCAAGCCGCTGGAAACAACATTTGTTTGCGGTGCGCCCCTCACCGGAAACAGCGGCGTCACCTGGCAAAACAGCCATGTCCGCCATAAGCTGGCGCGCGTCCTGTGGATGCCGGTAGAGGGCGAGCGTGACATCCCGTTAGGCGAACGTCGGGTTGGCGCGCCGCTGCTGTGGAGCCCCGACGCGCAGGAAGATGAGATGCTGCGCCAAGACTGGGAGGAGTTGATGGATATGATCGTACTGGGTCAGGTAGAACGCATCACCGCCCGTCACGGTGCCTGGCTGCAGATTCGCCCCAAAGCAGCAAACAGCAAAGCCTTAACGGAAGGGATCGGCGATCGCGGACAGCCCATCATGACGCTGCCACGCGGGTTTTATCTCAAGAAAAGTTTTACAGGCCCGCTTCTGGCACGCCATTTTCTGGTCTGACAGCCTTATTCTCGCGTCCCTGGCGGTATTTAAATGTGAGTTAGACAAATTTGGTGCGTATAATCTTTGTTTAATTTTCGTTTAGGATATGAGTGCAGGTATGTTCGAGTGGATTACCGATCCCAACGCCTGGCTGGCGCTGGGCACCCTGACCATTCTGGAAGTGGTTCTGGGCATTGATAACATTATCTTTCTGTCGTTAGTGGTGGCAAAACTCCCCAAACATCAGCAAGCCCGCGCACGCCGCATCGGTTTGATGGGCGCAATGCTGATGCGTCTGGGATTACTGGCCTCTATTGCCTGGGTCGCAAGACTGACTAACCCATTGTTTACCCTCATGGATCATGCTTTTTCAGCACGCGATCTCATTCTGTTGTTTGGTGGATTATTCTTGCTGTGGAAGTCCAGCATGGAGATTCATGAAACGATAGAAGGCGAAGAAGCCGAGCACAAAACCAACGTTCACTCGTTCATGGGTGCCATTGTTCAAATCATGTTGCTCGACATCATTTTTAGTCTCGACTCCGTTATTACGGCCGTGGGCCTCTCCGACCATTTGTTTATTATGATGGCGGCAGTGGTGATTGCGGTATTAATGATGATGGTCGCTGCCCGCAGTATTGGCGAGTTCGTTGATCGTCATCCATCGGTCAAAATGCTGGCTCTCTCGTTCCTGATTTTGGTGGGTTTTACCCTGATCCTGGAAAGTTTCGCGGTGCATGTACCAAAAGGTTACATTTATTTTGCCATGTTCTTCTCGATGGCCGTTGAGTGCCTTAACCTGATGCGCAGTAAGAAAAAAACGCACTAATGTTGTCAAGGGCGGCTCCGCGCCGCCCGGTTATTTTCAGATTGATACGATTAACCCAATCGGTAAAAGGATTTATTACTACACTTTTTGCAGTGGACGATTCGTGAGGATGAGCATAATGAAAGGGCTGAGTAAAATTGTATTATTGGCCGTTGCTGCGGTGACATTGGGTGGATGCAGTTCCAATTATGTTATGGCAACAAAAGATGGCCGGATGATTATGACCGAAGGGAAACCGAGCATTGATAAAGAAACGGGGCTGGTGCAATACACCGATCAGTCAGGCCATACGGTGCAGATCAACAGTGACGACGTTTCTACCATTATTGAACGTTAGATGCGAAAAGTATCGGCCTGTCGCCCCTCCCCCGCGTCGGCAGGCTATTTCTCTCTGTTATCCCCCTTTCTTAGCCGCTACGCCTCGCGCTATAGTCCCTGAAGTCATATTACTTATCCCTACAGAAAAGGAAGCCGGCAATGCACTATCACCGTATCCCCCATAGCTCGCTGGAAGTGAGCCAGCTTGGATTGGGCACCATGACGTTTGGTGAGCAAAACAGCGAAGCCGACGCCCACGCTCAACTGGATTTAGCCCTCAGTTCGGGCATCAACCTGATTGATACTGCCGAGATGTATCCTGTTCCCCCGCGGCCCGAAACTCAGGGGCTGACCGAAAAATATATTGGCAGCTGGTTAAAAAAGACCGGTAGCCGGGACAAAATCGTTCTTGCCAGTAAAGTTGCCGGCCCAACGCGCGGCAACGATGCGTCGATTCGCCCTAATATGGCGCTGGATCGCAAAAATATTCGCGAGGCGCTGGATGCCAGCCTGAAACGTTTAAACACCGACTACATCGATCTGTATCAGCTTCACTGGCCGCAGCGTCAAACCAACTTCTTTGGCAAGCTGGGCTATCAGTACAGTGAGAACAGCGTCCCTGTCACGCTGTTAGAAACGCTGGAGGCTCTGGCTGAGCAGGTGCGGGCAGGTAAGATCCGCTATATCGGCGTGTCGAATGAAACGCCGTGGGGCGTCATGCGTTATCTGCAGCTGGCAGAAAAGCATGAACTGCCGCGTATCGTCTCTATTCAAAACCCCTACAGCCTGCTAAATCGCAGTTTTGAAGTGGGCCTGGCGGAAATCAGCCAGCATGAAGGCGTGGAGCTGCTGGCCTATTCGTGCCTGGCGTTTGGTACGTTGAGCGGTAAATACCTGAATGGCGCGCAGCCCGCGGGTGCACGTAATACCCTGTTTAGCCGCTTTACCCGCTACAGCGGTGAGCAGTCTCAACTGGCGGTGGCGGAATATGTGGCGCTGGCCCAAAAACATCAGCTTGATCCTTCACAAATGGCACTGGCGTTTGTTCGTCAGCAACCTTTTGTGTCCAGCACCCTGCTGGGCGCAACCACGCTGGATCAGTTAAAGATCAATATCGACAGCGCCAACGTGACGCTCAGCAATGAGGTTCTGGAAGAACTCGAAGCGATCCATCGCCGTTACACCTATCCAGCCCCCTGACGGGCATGACCAGCCGTGCGGTGGCACGGCTGGCCTGTCCGTCATCGTCTTTCAACAGGCGCAGTAGCCTCATTCCAGCGCCAGCAGATCTTCAATGCGCTGCGCGCGGCGGATTTCTCTCGGCTCGCCGTTTTCAAACAGGATCTCAGGAATCAGTGGGCGGCTGTTGTAGTTTGAGGACATCGATGCGCCGTAAGCGCCGGTGTCGTGAAACACCAGATAATCCCCGACTTTCGCGGCCGGAATAGCCCGGGTTTCCACCTTGCCACCTTCAAGCTGGGTGAAAACATCGCCCGACTCGCACAGAGGGCCTGCAACCACGCTGTCGATCGTTGCCTGTTCATCGATCGCCCGGTTATCGCCCGCCATCACAGAGATATGATGGTAGCTGCCGTACATGGAGGGGCGCATCAGATCACTGAAGCCTGCATCCACCAGCACAAAGTGGCGGCTGCCCATCTCTTTTACTGCCCGAACCTGAGAGACCAGCACGCCTGACTCCGCGACCAGGAAACGGCCGGGTTCGATTTCCAGCTTCACGGCATGGCCCAGATGGTTCGCCACGCGCTGGCGTGCCGCGTCCCACAGGCCAAAATAGTGATCGGTATCGATCGCCTCTTCCCCGTAGTGATAGGGAATGGATAAACCGCCTCCGGCAGAGATAGCCTCAAGATCCTGGCCAAATTCCACGACCAAATCCACCATGGCATCGCAGACCTGCTGCAGGTGCGCATAGTCCACGCCTGAACCGATATGCATATGAATGCCGATCAGGCGCAGTCCATATTGTTCGATAGCCGCCTGAGCAGCGGGCAAATCGCTGGGCCAGATACCGTGCTTACTGTTTTCGCCACCGGTATTGGTTTTTTGGCTGTGCCCGTGACCAAAGCCCGGGTTAATGCGCAGCCAGACGGCATGTCCTGGCGAAACGGCACCCAGTTGATGCAGCATATCGACGGATCCGGCGTTAACCGGCACCTTAAGCTCTGCAATCCTGGCAAGCGTAGGGTTATCCAGGACATCGGCAGTGAATACGATTTCGTCACTGTCAGGCTGAAAGCCGGCCACCAGCGCACGCTCAATTTCGCCCAGGGAAACCGAATCAACCTTAACGCCCGCAGAATGCATCAGGCGCAGAATGTGGGTGTTAGAACAGGCTTTTTGCGCAAAGCGCACCACATCAAATGCGTGGAGTTGAGCAATACGCTGTTGGATAACCTGCGCATCATAAGCCCAGAACGGGCCGCTGTACTGACGTGCCAGCGGCAGTAAATTATCGACGTTCAGGGCGGTTTCGGTGGTATTAAGTGGACGAGGCATGGGTTTCTCCTGTGGCAATAAAACCATTAAGCCAGAATCGTGCCATGCCGAAAAATATCTGTTTTAATAGCATCTATGCAAAAATGATATGGAATGATGCATGGCAAAAATCAACTGGCGGCATATCGAGATTTTTCATGCTGTTATGACCAGCGGAAACCTTACGCAGGCTGCGACCCTGCTGCAGACGTCCCAGCCTACCGTCAGCCGCGAGCTGGCGCGACTGGAACGGCAGCTGAGTCTGACGCTGTTTGAGCGCGTGCGCGGCCGCTTACAGCCTACCGTACAGGGCTTACGGCTGTTCGAAGAGGTGCAACGCTCATGGTATGGGCTGGACCGCATCATTGATGCCGCAGAGGGATTACGCCAGTTTCGCCAGGGTGAGCTCTCTATCGCCTGCCTGCCGGTTTTTTCCCAGTCACTGCTGCCGCCCGTCTGCCAGACCTTTTTGCAGCGCTACCCTGATGTCAGTCTGAACATTATTCCGCAGGAATCCCCGTTACTGGAAGAGTGGTTGTCGGCTCAGCGTTACGATCTGGGCATTACGGAAACGCAGCACGCCCCCGCCGGGACCGATCGCCAGGCGCTGCTGACCTGCGATGAAGTGTGCGTGTTACCGCAGCACCATCGCCTGGCGCAGCGCGCCTTGCTGACGCCGCAGGACTTCGCCGGTGAGAACTATGTCAGCCTGTCGCGCACGGACAGCTACCGCCAGCTGCTCGACGCACTGTTTCATGAGCAAGGTGTGACACGCAGGATGGTGATGGAAACCCACAGCGCGGCGTCCGTGTGCGCGATGGTGCAGGCCGGAGTGGGGATCTCAGTGGTGAATCCGCTGACGGCGCTGGATTACGCCGACAGCGGTGTGGTGATGCGCCCTTTTAGCGTCGCTGTGCCTTTTACCGTTAGCCTCGTCAGGCCGCAGCATCGGCCGGCATCCGCGCTGGTAGAGGCGTTTGTGAACCATCTGCAGCAACAGGTGGCCCGTTTTCCTGAGCAAATTGCGGACAGACTCGCTTAGGCATGCACCCGGGCCGCAGCACCGCCGGATTTGCGGAAGGTGATCAAGCAAACCATCAGTCCAACCGCCGCCAGCGCGGCGGCGGCAACAGGAACCGCGGTCAGTCCATAGCCGCGCGCAATCACCGCGCCGCCCACCCACGCGCCAAGCGCATTGCCAACGTTAAAGGCAGAAATATTCAGGGTGGAAACCAGATTAGGTGCCGCTTTACCGTGACGCACCACATTGATCTGCAGGCCGGGAACCGTGGCAAAGGTTGCCATTGCCCACAGGAACAAGGTGATCTCCGCCAGCCAGAGCGCGTGGCTGGTCCAGCTAAACAGCAGTGAGAACAGCGTAATCAGCGAAAAACTGCCTATCAGGCTCAGGGAGACTTTGCGGTCGGCCATTTTGCCCCCCAGAATATTGCCCACGGTCAGGCCCGCGCCAATCAGAAACAACGTCCAGCTCACGCCACGATCGCTGATGCCGGTAACCTGCAGCAGCAGCGGTGCTATGTAGCTAAACAGGGCAAACATGGCGGCAGCAAAACAGACCGTCATCAGTAATGACAGCCACAGTTTGCCGTTGGCCAGCGCGCTGATTTCGCTCGCCAGATCGACCGGCTTCTCATTCTTATTTCCCGGCAGGCTGGTGATTAAGGCAATGAAGGCCAGTACGCCGATAGCCGAAACGCCCCAGAATGTCGCACGCCAGCCAAACAGCTGACCAAACCAGGTTCCCAACGGCACGCCTAATACATTGGCCAGCGTCAGACCGGTAAACATCAACGCCACGGCAGAAGCCTGACGATCGGCGGAAACCAGACTGGCCGCGACCACCGATCCAATCCCAAAGAAAGCTCCGTGACAGAGGGCGGTAATCACCCGTGCCAGCATCAGCAGGTTATAGCTGTAGGCCAGAGCACACAGCAGATTGCCGATGATAAAAATTACCATCAACAGAATCAGCGTTTTTTTACGGGGCAACTTCGCCGTTAACAGCGCCATGATCGGTGCACCGATTGCTACGCCTAATGCATAGCCGCTAATTAACCAACCTGCGGACGGAATGGACACGCGCAAATCGTTTGCGACCTCCGGCAACAGGCCCATGATCACAAACTCAGTGGTTCCGATAGCGAACGCACTCAGCGCCAGTGCAAGCAATGCAACAGGCATAACACTCTCCCAAAAATGATAATTACAACGAGACGGATGACGCATGCATCCTGATAAACGAGCTATAATTTATGATCTATATCACACTACGTATTACAGCATAGCTACCTGTCATCTGATACTCACATAACAACAACAATCTATTGCGTGTATGGCAATAATTGACACACACATCAACCAGGCTTATTAAACATACAGTTAGCGAGCATGCCGCCGCGTAACGCACCGGACGATGATAAAGGTTGCCAGCGAAGTAGCCGTTTTTTTGCTAATACCGATTTTATTTATCAATAAAGTATTAGCGTTGCCGATATAGCTCTTATGAATCGCCAGATGAAATGCAGTCCAACTGACGCGGAGAGAGAAAATGCAACGGCTTATCGTTTTGATGGTAATCAGTCTTACAGGCTGCTCAGTCGGCCACTATGAATACAGCAGGGAAGCAGAGAAGCGCGTGGATATGACCGTAACAGGCATTCCCACCGTGCTGGGGCTGGGCACGCTGGGCACGACTATTCCCCTTACCCCTGACTACAGCCTCACGGCCGCCCACGTCGCAAAATATTCGCTTTACCGCGTGAAAGCCTGGCATCCTGAGTGCGATCTCGCGGTCGTCTACCACAAGAACAGCGAAGCCAACCTGCCACCGTCCTTCCGTAACAGCCATATTGGCGACAAAGTGAATCTTTACGGCTACAGCTTCATCTCTGCAATGCCCGTGAGCTCTACCGGGAAAAACCTGGTGAACACCACGCTGGCAAATGACTGGAACAAAGCGAACTGCGTTGTCGTGGCCGCCAATGCGGGCGTGGTTAAGGGCATGTCAGGGGGCGCGGTTTATAATGCATCTGACGACACGCTGGCAGGCGTGATTGTGGGTTACAGCCAGCGCATCAACGACAACCAGAGCGGAAAAACGCTGTATAAAGATGTGGCGCTCTATGTGCCCTACTCACGCTTCCAGACCTGGCTGGATAATGCTGTGAAATCTTAAGGCTTTTCGTCCGGCAGTCCGGGATGTGTGCCCATCTGCTGTTGCGGTGGGTTAAGCCACTTGTCTTCGCGCGTGGCTTCGTAGTCGCGGTTTAGCGGATAGGTAATGCGGTTCTCCGCTTTGCTGACCTCGCCGATCACCAGAAAGCGCGCGTCGGCGTCGCTGTTATTGATAAAGGTGTGACAAATGCCGGTACCGGCCGGAAACGCCACGGCCTCTCCCGGTGACAGCGGATACAATTCGCCATTGATCCACGCGTGTGGATAACCTTCCAGCACGAAGATAAACTCCTCTTCCGCACTTTCCGCATGGGGATAAGACATGCGGCGTCCGGGCGGCAACCTTTCATGATGAATGCCCAGCCGGGTTAATCCAGACAGTTTCGCCAGTGGTGTACCAATGGACATCAGCTCATCGCTATCGGAATAATGTTCGTTGTCTTCGCCTTCCAGCGCTTGCCAGTGAAGAATACAGTCAGGACGTGGCTTCATAATGGTGGCTCCAGGTTGAGATGTTCAGCCTGGCAGAGGGGACGGGATTACTCAAGCGGACATGCCGTGGCGGGTTGCAGAGCAGAAATAAAAAAGGCCGGAATCATCCGGCCTTTACCTGCATCAGCGCGTTACTTTGCGCCTGGGCGCAACGCCGGGAACAGAATTACGTCGCGGATGGTGTGGCTGTTGGTAAACAGCATGACCATGCGGTCAATACCAATGCCTAAGCCTGCCGTTGGCGGTAAACCATGTTCCAGGGCGGTGACATAATCCTCGTCGTAGAACATCGCTTCATCATCGCCCGCATCTTTCGCATTCACCTGCTGCAGGAAACGCTCAGCCTGATCCTGCGCATCGTTAAGCTCAGAGAAACCGTTGCCGATTTCACGTCCGCCAATAAAGAACTCAAAGCGATCGGTGATCTCAGGATTTTCGTCGTTGCGACGGGCCAGCGGCGACACTTCAGCCGGATACTCGGTAATGAAGGTTGGCTGAATCAGATGTGCTTCAGCGGTTTCTTCAAAAATTTCGGTCACTACGCGCCCTAAGCCCCAGCTTTTCTCGACTTTGATGCCAATGGTCTGAGCAATCGCCACCGCTTTGTCGAAATCGTCAAGATCGGCCAGATCGGTTTCCGGACGGTACTTCTTGATCGCTTCACGCATGGTGAGTTTTTCAAACGGCTTACCAAAATCGAATTCCTGCTCACCGTAAGGCACAACCGTGCTGCCCAGGATATCCTGCGCCAGCGTACGGAACAGGCTTTCGGTCAGTTCAATCAGATCTTTGTAATCCGCATAAGCCATATAGAGTTCCATCATGGTGAACTCTGGGTTGTGACGAGGCGAAATCCCCTCGTTGCGGAAGTTACGGTTGATCTCGAACACGCGATCGAAACCGCCCACCACCAGGCGTTTCAGATACAGCTCTGGCGCAATACGCAGATACATATCGATATCCAGCGCGTTGTGATGCGTGATAAACGGACGCGCTGAAGCACCGCCCGGGATCACCTGCATCATTGGCGTTTCCACTTCCATAAAATCGCGTCCAACCATGAACTGACGAATGCCGGCCATGATCTGTGAACGGATTTTGAAGGTGTTGCGTGATTCATCGTTGGCGATCAGATCAAGATAGCGCTGACGATAGCGCGTTTCCTGATCGGCCAGACCGTGAAATTTGTCTGGCAGCGGGCGCAGGGCTTTCGTTAACAAGCGCAGCTCTGAGCAGTGAATCGACAATTCGCCGGTTTTGGTTTTGAACAGCTTACCGCGTGCGCCGAGGATATCGCCCAGGTCCCACTTTTTGAATTGCTCGTTGTAGATACCTTCAGCCAGATCGTCACGTGCCACGTACAGCTGAATGCGGCCGCCCACGTCCTGCAGGGTAATGAAAGACGCCTTGCCCATGATACGGCGCGTCATCATACGGCCAGCCACGCTGACCTCAATGCCTAAGTCTTCCAGCTCTTCGTTACTCTTCTCGTCATAGCTGGCATGCAGCCGATCGGAGGTGGTATCACGACGAAAATCGTTAGGAAACGCCACGCCGTTTTCACGCAGCACGCTCAGCTTCTCGCGACGCGTTTTCAGTTCGTTATTTAACTCAAGTGCGACGTCAGCGCTCTGCGGTTGTTGTTCAGACATGTCGGTTCCTTATAGCCCTGCTTTTAAACTTGCTTCAATGAAACGGTCCAGATCGCCATCCAGCACCGCCTGCGTGTTGCGCGTTTCCACGCCGGTACGCAGATCTTTAATACGTGAGTCGTCCAGAACATAAGAACGGATCTGGCTGCCCCAGCCAATGTCAGACTTGTTGTCTTCCAGCATCTGCTTCTCGGCATTTTTTTTCTGCATTTCAAGCTCGTACAGCTTCGCCTTCATCTGCTTCATCGCCTGATCTTTGTTTTTGTGCTGAGAGCGATCGTTTTGACACTGGGTGACCGTACCGGTTGGAACGTGGGTAATACGCACCGCCGATTCCGTACGGTTAACGTGCTGACCACCTGCACCAGAGGCGCGGTACACGTCAATACGCAGGTCAGCCGGGTTGATGTCGATATCAATATCGTCATCCACTTCCGGATAGATAAAGGCTGAACTGAAGGAGGTATGGCGGCGACCACCGGAGTCAAATGGACTCTTACGTACCAGACGATGTACACCGGTTTCGGTGCGGAGCCAGCCAAACGCGTAATCGCCAGACACGCGAATCGTCACCGACTTAATGCCCGCGACTTCACCTTCTGACTCTTCAATAATTTCTGTTTTGAACCCTTTGGCTTCTGCCCAACGCAGATACATGCGCATCAGCATGCTGGCCCAGTCCTGCGCTTCTGTTCCACCCGAACCGGCCTGCAGATCGATGTAACAGTCGGCGCTGTCGTACTCGCCAGAGAACATGCGGCGGAACTCTAGCTCGCCCAGCTTGCCTTCCAGCGCGTCCAGCTCGGCGACCGCTTCGTTGAAGGTTTCTTCGTCATCGGCTTCTACCGCCAGATCAAGCAGCCCCTGCACATCTTCCAGCCCCTGGCTCATCTGATCGAACGTATCCACGATGGCTTCCAGGGAGGAGCGTTCTTTACCCAGTGCCTGAGCGCGTTCAGGCTCGTTCCAGACGTCGGGCTGTTCCAGCTCGGCGTTTACTTCCTCAAGGCGTTCTTTCTTAGCATCGTAGTCAAAGATACCCCCGAAGAACGTCGCTGCGTTCGCTGAGGTCCTGAATACGGTATTTGACCGGGTTGATTTCAAACATGTGTTTAGCGTCTTTTTTACGTTCGATGGAATAAGAAATTTAACCTGCGAGTTTACCCGAAACCGACGGCGGTTTGTAGCGTTGAGAAAATGCGCAGAGGTTAATCTTTCGTTGAGCCAGCTGGACTGGCTCTGCCGACGCGGGCGTGGCAAGGTTAAACTGGCAACGGCGGGAATGTGAGGCCCCGCCGTCACCGCTGGCTAACTGAGCGGCCAGAGATGTTCAATGATCAGCTGGACGGAGCGATTGCCGCGATACTCATTGATATCAAGCCGATAGGCCAGTTCGACCTGGCGCACGCTGCTGTCAGGCCACAACGTGGTATCCACGTTGAACGCGATACCGTCGATCAGCGGTCCGCCTTCCAGAGGTTCAACCATGACCTTCAGGTGACGTTCACCAACGAGGCGCTGCTGCAGTAGCCTGAACCGGCCGTCGAAAGCGGGCTCAGGGAAAGACTGGCCCCATGGGCCGGCATCACGCAGCACTTCCGCCGTCTGAAGAGAAAATTCAGCGGGCTGCAGGGCACCATCCGACCAGATGACGCCCTGCAACGCTTCGCCGGCCAGCCATTCGCCCACCAGGTCCGCAAAACGCTGACGAAACTCGTCGTAGCGGGCCTCTTCCAGCGACAGTCCGGCGGCCATCGCGTGACCACCAAACTTCTGCATCAGGCCAGGATGCAACGTATCAAGACGCTCCAGCGCATCGCGCAGATGCAGACCGGCAATCGATCGTCCCGATCCCTTCAGCATGCCATCACCGGCCGGTGCGAAGGCAATAACCGGGCGATGAAAACGCTCTTTCAGGCGGGAAGCCAGAATCCCGACCACGCCCTGATGCCACTCAGGATGATAAAAGGCCAGCCCCAGCGGCAAATCGGTTTGCTCGTTCTCCAGCTTTTGGCATAACGCCAGTGCCTCGCTCTGCATCCCCTGCTCAATCTCTTTGCGCATCTGGTTAAGCGCATCCAGTTCGCTGGCTAACATGCGCGACTGGCTGAGATCGTCGGTCAGTAACAGCGCTACGCCGACAGACATATCGTCCAGCCGACCGGCAGCGTTAAGCCGGGGCCCCAAGGCAAAACCCAGGTCGCTGGCGGCCAGCTGTCGGGCATCGCGGTTGGCGATTTCCAGCAGGGCCTTGATGCCCGGACGGCACTTTCCGGCCCGAATACGACTCAGGCCCTGCCACACTAAAATGCGGTTGTTGGCATCCAGCGGCACCACATCTGCCACCGTGCCCAACGCCACCAGATCGAGCAGGTCGGCCAGATTGGGTTCCGACCGCGTGACGCCAAACCAGCCCTGAGTGCGCAAATGGGCGCGCAGGGCCATCATCAGATAGAAAGCGACGCCCACGCCCGCCAGCGAACGAGAGGGGAAATGACAGTCAGGCAGGTTGGGATTAACGATAGCATCGGCGTCAGGCAGCGTTTCGCCCGGTAAGTGGTGGTCGGTCACCAACACGGCAATGCCGTGCTGATGCGCAAGCGCCACACCCGCATGGGACGAAATGCCGTTATCGACGGTCAGAATCATCTCTGCACCGCGCGCGCGGGCCTGCTCAACCACTTCCGGACTCAGGCCGTAGCCATCTTCGAAACGATTGGGCACCAGGTACTGCACGTTGCTGCATCCCATGCTGCGCAGCGCCAGCACCGTCAGGGCGGTACTGGTGGCACCGTCAGCGTCGAAATCCCCGACGACCATAATGCAGCGGCCATCCAGCAGCGCCTGATGAAGCAGGTTAACGGCCTTGTCTATGCCGCTCAGTGCACTGAAAGGGAGCAGGTTTTTCGCGCCCCTTTCGAGCTCGGCGGCGTTGGTGACGCCACGTTGCAGATAAAGCCGACGCAGGAGCGGCGGTAAATCTGCCGGTAACCCCGGCAGATCGGCTACCGCTTCACGGCGACGTAACTCGACTTCGTGCTTTACCACGCCTTAACCACCACGCTTTTGATTATCCAGTACCTGCTTGAGCTCCTGTGGACTTTGATAGCCGGAGATCATCATGCCACTATCGGTCAGAATCGCCGGCGTGCCCTGGATACCAAACAGTACGCCAAGCTGGTACTGCTTGCCGATATCAATCGTGCAGGAGGCTGGCGCATCCATCTTCGGCACATCGCCTTTCATCGCCTCATCAAAGGCTTTGTTGCGATCGGCGCTGCACCACACGGCCTTCATGGCGCTGGCAACTTTGCCGTTCATGCCTTCACGTGGGAAAGCCAGATAGCGAACGGTGATGCCCAGCGCGTTGTAGTCAGCCATTTGTTCGTGCAGTTTGTGGCAGTAGCCACAGGTGATATCCGTAAACACTGTCACCACGTGCTGCTCTTTGGGCGCTTTATACACGATCATTTCCGGAACCAGCGCCTCAACTTTTTTATCCAGTAGCGCGTTCGTCACGTTGACCGGCTGAGCACCGCTGACATCGTAAAGCGGCCCCTGGATCATGTGTTTACCATCATCGGTAACGTACAGCACGCCGCTTTCGGTGAGCACGGTTTTAAAACCCGGCAGCGGTGCAGGTTGGATCTCAGCCTGGTGCAAACCCAGTTTCTTCAGGGAAAGCTGAATGGCGCTGTCATCAGCGTGGGTCAAACCGGAAAAAGCGCTGGCCAGCAGCGCCAGCATGGCAACATGTTTGTTCATTGTTTTCCTTACTTTCCGCCAGCTATGCGCGCGGATGATGCTGTTGATGTAACAGTCGCAGACGTTCCGTGGCGACATGCGTATAAATCTGCGTCGTCGAGAGGTCGCTGTGCCCCAGTAACATCTGTACGACACGTAGGTCAGCCCCATGGTTCAGCAAATGCGTGGCGAAAGCATGGCGTAACACGTGGGGAGAAAGCTTTTCGCTATCAATGCCCGCCAGCATGGCGTAATGCTTGATACGATGCCAGAAGGTTTGCCGCGTCATCTGCTGGGCACGGTTACTGGGGAAAAACACGTCCAGCGTCTGCCCATTGAGCAACCACGGCCGCCCGTGCTCCATATAGTATTCCAGCCAGTGAACCGCCTCTTCACCTAATGGCACCAGCCGCTCTTTATTGCCTTTACCGATCACGCGCACCACGCCCTGGCGCAGGCTGACGTCATTCAGGGTCAGTCCCACCAGTTCCGAAACCCGTAAGCCGGTGGCATATAACAATTCCAGCATGGCTTTATCGCGCAGTTCAAGCGGCACGTTAACATCGGGTGCCTGCAGCAGGCGATCCACCTGCGCCTCGCTCAGATCTTTTGGCAACCGCTGGGGCAGCTTGGGCGCGGCCAGCATCGCGCTGGGATCGTCAGTGCGCATCTTTTCGCGGTACAAATACTGAAACAGACGGCGCATGGCGCTGAGCAGGCGTGCAGAGCTGGAGGCTTTATAGCCGCCTTCCAGTCTCTCCGCGAGAAACTGTTGCAGATCGGGCGCGCTCAGGGTTGTCAGCGTTAAGCCGTGATGCGCCAGCCAGCCGGTGAGAGTTTGCAGATCCTGCCGATAGGAGGACAGGGTATTTTGCGCCAGATTGCGCTCGATCCACAGCGCATCAAGAAACTGTTCTGTCAGTTCACTATCTTGCACGTTTTCCCCACCGTTCAGTATGAAATCGTGCTCATTATGCCTGATTCAACCCTGCTTCTGATACAATTACGCCAAAGGCAGGATTAACAGAGCACTATCTGCATGAAAATAGGTCTTTTTTACGGTTCCAGTACCTGTTACACCGAAATCGTAGCGGAGAAAATTCGGGATTTTATTGGCGACGAGCTGGTGACGTTGCACAACGTGAAAGATGACGATCCGCGTCTGATGGAAGACTATGATCTGTTGATTTTGGGGATTCCCACCTGGGACTTTGGCGAGCTGCAGGAGGACTGGGAGGCTATCTGGCCCCAGTTGCCGACGCTCAATTTGCGCAACAAGATCGTGGCGCTGTACGGCATGGGCGACCAGATTGGCTACGGTGAGTGGTTTCTGGATGCTTTAGGCATGCTGCATGAACTGCTCCAGCCGATGGGGGTGCAGTTTGTGGGCTATTGGCCGCTGGACGGCTATGACTTTACCAGCCCCAAACCGCTGAGTGCCGACGGCAAGCAATTTGTCGGACTGGCGCTGGATGACGTCAATCAGTTTGAAGCCACGGATGAGCGCGTTGAGCAGTGGTGCGAGCAGATTCTGACAGAAACCGCCGAGCGTCTTTAAGCCGCGCGCTAAAACGCAATCCTGAAATCCTGGCAAAGGACGCGCCGTCGATACGCCTGTATTTGGAAAGCCTGACCTGGAAAAGCGTGTTCTGAAATCGGCACGCTTTCTCGTGATGCGCTGTTCCGGGCACGCTATTTAGCGCCTTGCGGTTTCGCTGAAACAGCATGACCGCAAGGCGCGCCACGCCTCTGGCTGCATGTTGTCCTGCATCAGCCAGAGCCGTAAGGTCTTGCCCTTGCGGTTTCGTGCGACCAGCAACACTGCGCCTGGCAACCAGTACAACGGCTGCTGCGTTTGCCAGTCTTCTCCCTGCCAGTGCCACTCACGATTGCTGTCGCGCCGTAACCGTCCATGCCGTTGACGCAAGCGGCAATCCTGTTTCCATCCTTCCCACAGCACCACCACGACCAGCCCGGGCTTTATCATCCACTCTGCCGCAGGCAGTTCCATAATGCCAACGCCTGCTATCGTTACTGACAGCGTCAGTGCGAGGATCAGGCGTGCGCGCAAAGAGGGATGAAGTTTACATTGCCACCGGACCGCGTTCACGATTACGCTGCTGAATCAGCTTCACCATGCGTTTCAGCTCGGGATCGGCAGGCTCACCGTGGTTCATCATCCAGTTGAAAAGATCGGGATCGTCACTTTTCAGCAGTGCGATAAACACCTGCTTATCGGTATCATTTAACGTGTCATATTCGTACTTAAAGAACGGCATAATAGCGACATCCAGTTCCAGCATGCCACGACGGCAGGCCCATTGAACGCGCGATTTATTATGAATATCCATGCATTCGTTTCCACATTTCACATCGTGGCAGCTAGTGTACCCTGGATTACTGCTGGCTGCAGGTTCACAAACCGACCCTGTGCAACGCGCCGCAGACTCAGGCTTTTTTTACACATCGGCACGCGTTTTGTGCGCCCTCTTTAGTAAACAGGTTGCATTGCCAGTGTGCTCTTTTACCATTGAAGACATTGTTTCGGATGAACCTTCAGACTCAGGATTTATCGATGCCAACATTTACGCTTCCCCCACGCCAACCTGCGGCCTCATCACGTCTGCCGCTCACGTTAATGTCTCTGGATGCCTGGGCACTGGTTGCCGTGGTCGGCCCTGACAGCACGTCCTATTTACAAGGCCAGTTGACCCTGGATGTGGCGGCACTGGATGCCTCTCATCACCTGCCTGCCGCCCACTGTGACGCCAAGGGCAAGATGTGGAGCAACCTGCGCCTGTTTCATCGCGCTGAGGGTTATGCCTATTTGGTGCGTCGTGAGTTGCGAGACACTCAGTTGCCGGAGTTAAAAAAATACGCCGTATTTTCTAAAGTTACCCTGACCGCGGATGATGATGTCGCACTGCTGGGCGTAGCGGGTTTCCAGGCCCGTGCGGCGCTGGCCAACGTTTTTGACACGCTGCCTGACAGCACCACCCCGGTGGTACAGCAGGGCGACACCACGCTGCTGTGGTTTGCCCATCCAGCAGAACGCTTTCTGCTGGTCACGTCGCCCGCCCAGGCCGATGCCCTGAAGCAGACGCTGGCAGACGATGCGCAGTTCAATGACAGCACCCAGTGGCTGGCCCTGGACATCGAAGCCGGAATTCCGGTTATTGACGCAGCCACCAGCGCGCAGTTTATTCCCCAGGCCGCAAACATGCAGGCGCTGGACGCGATTAGCTTTAAAAAGGGCTGCTATACCGGCCAGGAGATGGTGGCCAGAGCCAAATACCGGGGCGCGAATAAACGGGCGCTCTACTGGCTGTCAGGACAAGCCAGCCACCTGCCCGCCGCCAACGATTCCCTGGAGCTGCAGATGGGCGAGCGCTGGCGTCGCACGGGCACCGTTCTTGCTGCGGTGCAACTGGACGACGGCGTCATCTGGGTGCAGGTGGTCATGAACAACGATCTGGAGCCGGATAGCGTATTACGGGTTGAAGGCGATGAAGGCGGTAAGCTGATGATTCAGCCCTTGCCTTACTCGCTGGAAGAAAGCTGAGTTCAGGGGCGGGACCGCGTCCCGCCCTGTGACGTTACATAACGTAGAAGTAGATGGCGCAGAAATGGCAAACACAACCGCCTAAAACAAACGCGTGCCAGATAGCATGGTTAAACGGCACCCGACGCGCGACGTAAAAAATCACGCCCAGGGAATAGATAATGCCCCCCGACGCCAGCAGCCAGATGCCTCCCGCCGACAGTTTCATCGCCAGCTGATAGACCACAATCAGCGACAGCCATCCCATGCAGAGATAAGTCACCAGCGACAGTACCTTAAAGCGTTCGGCAATCGTCAGCTTAAAAATAATGCCCAACAGTGCCAGGCCCCATATTACCGCCATCAGCCCATAGGCGAGAGGCGACTGCAGACCAACCATCAGAAACGGCGTGTAGGTGCCAGCAATTAACAGGTAGATTGCGCAGTGATCCACTTTTTTCAGTACGCGCTTCGCACGTGGGTGGCTGACGGCGTGGTAAAGCGTTGAGGCCAGAAACAGCAGAATCATACTGCCGCCATAGAGGCTGGAGCTGACAATGGCGGTCAGCCCGGCATGCATGACCGATGCCTTATCGAGCAGCAGCATTAACCCTACAATGCCGAACAGACAACCCAGTCCATGACTAATACTGTTGGCAATTTCCTCTGCCAATGGATAACCCTGCGTCGGCAAACTTTTGTGACTCATAACATTCCTGCCTGAAAGTGATAACAACTGCAGATTTATCGTCCAACAGATTACCCAGAAAAACTTTCAGTGTACAAGTGTAAGCTTAAAATAATTATTGCGGTCACCTCCCCTTCGAATTCTGTTAAAATGCGGGCCAGTTAATTGCCGGGTGAGCTTTTCCATGTTCTCGCATCACGATCTTGCTACACTGAACGATCTTGAAATGCAGGTTTATCAGTACATTATCAAACATCGTGACAGCGTCAGTTACATGACCATTCGCGAGCTGGCTGAACAGGCTGCGGTATCGACCACAACGGTATTACGCTTCTGTCGCAAGATGCAGTGTGAAGGATGGTCAGAATTCCGTATCCGACTGCGTCTGGCCAGGGAACAAACCGCGCCTGCGCTGCCTGTCTCCGGTATCGCAGATATGCTGAGTTTTTTTAAAAGCATCAATAATGATGAGTTTGAGCAGGTCATCCATCGGGCTGTGGGGATGATTAATCAGGCTGAGCGGGTGTTTTTTATTGGTGTCGGCACATCGGGCAGCCTGGGGAAATACGGGGCACGTTTTTTTTCAAACGTGGGCAAATTCAGCCACGCGATCGACGATCCCTATTATCCGATCAGTCCGAGTTTATATGAAAATGCCCTGGCCATTATTCTTTCTGTCTCCGGCGAAACGGAAGAGGTGCTGCGCATTGCCAGTCAGTTCAACCTGAATCAGTGTAAAATCATCGCCATCACGAATAGTGAAACCTGCTCGCTGGCAAAAATGAGCGACTTTACGGTGTCCTATCATGTACCGGTGATACGTATGCCCGACCAGAGCGATATTACGACCCAAGTGCCTGTCATGTATATTATCGAGTCACTGGGTAGGCAACTGGGTAAATAAAACAAAGCGTTTTTTAGCTGTAACAAATCCCTTTTTCGCGGCGGTGTTATAGCGTGACATTATTAAGTGCTTTGCTACACTCACCCCAATTTAATCCTCAGGGGAGAGTGCATAATGAGCTTACCAAAAACGTTTCTGTGGGGCGGCGCGGTCGCGGCTCATCAGGTAGAGGGCGGCTGGGATCAGGGCGGTAAGGGCATCAGTATTGCTGATGTACTGACCGGCGGCGCTCATGGCGTGGACCGCGTCATCACCGACGGCGTCCAGCCAGGAAAATTCTATCCAAATCATCAGGCTGTTGAATTTTATTCTCATTACAAACAGGATATCGCGCTGTTTGCTGAGATGGGATTTAAATGCTTCCGTACCTCAATTGCCTGGACCCGTATTTTCCCTAACGGCGATGAACCGCAACCCAATGAAGCCGGCCTGCAATTCTATGACGATCTGTTTGATGAATTGCTTAAATACGGTATTGAGCCGGTTATTACCCTCTCCCATTTTGAAATGCCCTATCACCTGGTAAAAGAATACGGTGGCTGGCACAATCGTAAGGTTGTCGATTTCTTTGTGCGCTTTAGTGAAGTTGTGCTGAAGCGTTATAAGAATAAAGTGAAATACTGGATGACCTTTAACGAAATTAACAACCAGCGTAACTGGCAATATCCGCTGTTTGGTTACTGCTGCTCAGGCGTTATTTTCACGGAACATGAAAAACCTGAACAGGCGATGTATCAGGTCATGCATCATCAGTTTGTTGCCAGCGCCAAAGTCGTGAAGCTGGGCCACGAGATTAACCCGGAGTTTAAGATTGGCTGCATGATCGCCATGGTGCCGGTCTATCCCTTCTCCTGCCATCCGGATGACGTCATGCTCGCTCAGGAAGCGATGCATCAACGCTATGTCTTTAGCGACGTGCAGATGCGCGGTTACTACCCGGCTTACGCCCTGAAAGAGTGGGCGCGCAAAGGCTATCATATCGACATGGAGCCTGAAGACGCTGAAACCCTGCGCAATGGCTGTGCCGACTATGTGGGCTTCAGTTATTACATGAGTACAGCCGTTCAGACCCGCGCCAGTGGCGTTGATGATCCTATTACCGGCTTCGAAGGCACGGTGAAAAATCCGCACGTTAAAGCCTCAGACTGGGGCTGGCAGATCGATCCTGTTGGTCTGCGGTATGTTCTTAATGATGTGTATGAACGCTATCAGAAACCCCTGTTTATTGTTGAAAACGGTTTTGGCGCCATCGACAAACCGAATGCGCAGGGCGTGATAGAGGATGATTACCGCATTGATTATCTGGCCGCGCATATTGAAGAGATGAAAAAAGCCGTCATTCATGACGGGGTGGATCTCATGGGGTACACGCCCTGGGGCTGTATCGACTGCGTGTCTTTCACTACCGGTCAGTACAACAAGCGTTACGGTTTTATTCACGTGAATAAAAACGATGACGGCAGCGGAGACTTCTCGCGTTCCAGGAAAAAGAGTTTTGCCTGGTATCAACAGGTCATCGCCAGCAATGGTGAAAAGCTGTAAGTCGTTTGCCGCAGCGCCCTGCTGCGGCATCATTCTAGCGCCCGCCGGCAGCATCGATAATGCTGCCGGTAATGTAAGAGGCGGCATCGCTGGCTAACCAGACAACGGCTTCTGCGATTTCTTCGGCATAGCCGCCACGCCCCATTGGTATGCCGCTGGCCAGCCTGTCTACCCTGCCGGGTTCTCCGCCGTCAGCATGCATCTCGGTGTAAATCATCCCCGGACGTACGCCATTGACCCGAATTCCCTGCTGGGCCACTTCCAGCGACAGGCCTTTGGTCATCGTGTCTATTGCGCCTTTCGATGCCGCATAGTCGACATATTCGTTTGGCGACCCCGTACGGGCAGCTGCAGACGAGACATTGACGATGCTGCCGCCCTGACCGCCATGATGGGTGCCCATGCGCCGGACGGCTTCACGACAGCAAAGAAATGCGCCAAGCACATTCGTGGCAAAAACCTGCTGAATACGTGAGGCATCCAGCTGCTCAAGGCGACATTGTTGGAACAGAATGCCGGCGTTATTCACCAGCAGCGTGAGCGGCAGATCTTCCTGATCCAGCCGTTGAAACAGCGACATCACCTGTGTTTCATCGCTGATATCGGCCTGAACGCTAAAGGCCTCACCGCCGTTACGTACAATCTCATCTACAACCTGATGGGCTTCACTGGCACGTGAACGGAAATTGACCGCCACCCGGTAGCCTCGGGATGCCAGTAAGAGGGACGTCGCGCGACCAATGCCGCGACTGCCGCCGGTAACGAGTGCGAGCTGCATACAAACCTCCATAAAAAAAGGGCCGAAAATCGGCCCTCATAACTAAACGCGTTAAGCTGACTTACGCATAATCGCTCATCGGGACACACGAACAGAACAGGTTACGATCGCCAAAGACATCGTCCAGGCGCTTCACCGTTGGCCAGTATTTATTGTGGCTGCCAGCAGGGAACACGGCCAGTTCACGGCTGTAGGAATGAGACCATTCTCCGATGACTTCCATTTGTGTATGAGGCGCGTTAACCAGCGGGTTATCCTCAAGTGACCACTCACCCGTTTCCACCCGGCCGATTTCCATGCGAATCGCCAGCATGGCATCAATAAAGCGGTCCAGTTCAATTTTGCCTTCTGATTCTGTCGGTTCGACCATGAGTGTTCCGGCGACCGGGAACGACATGGTGGGCGCATGGAAACCGTAGTCGATGAGGCGTTTCGCGATATCCAGTTCACTGATACCGGTTTGCTCTTTTAACGGACGAATATCAAGAATACATTCGTGCGCTACGCGGCCGTCGCGCCCTGCATACAGGATGGGATAGGCCGATTTTAGCCGGCTGGCAATATAGTTAGCGTTAAGGATCGCGACCGAACTGGCCTGCTTCAGCCCTTCTGCCCCCATCATACGGATATACATCCAGCTGATAGGCAAAATAGACGCGCTGCCAAATGGCGCAGCGGAAACTGCGCCCTGCTGCGTCAGCATGCCGTCAATTTGAACAACGCTGTGGCCCGGCACAAACGGCGCCAGATGGGCTTTCACGCCGATCGGTCCCATTCCCGGCCCACCTCCGCCGTGCGGGATGCAGAAGGTTTTATGCAGGTTAAGGTGCGAAACGTCTGCGCCGATGTAGCCCGGGGTGGTAATGCCTACCTGCGCGTTCATGTTGGCGCCATCAAGATAAACCTGACCGCCGAACTGATGCACAATCTGGCACACCTCGCGAATAGTTTCCTCGTAAACGCCGTGGGTGGACGGATAGGTCACCATAATGCATGACAGCTTATCGCCAGCCTGAGCCGCTTTTTCACGCAGGTCGCCCAGATCGATGTTGCCCTGCTTGTCACAGGAGACCACCACGACATCCATGCCCGCCATCTGAGCCGAAGCCGGATTAGTACCGTGCGCCGAGCTGGGGATCAGGCAGAGATGCCGTTCACCCTCACCGCGGCTTTCGTGATAACGACGAATCGCTAACAGACCGGCATATTCACCCTGCGCACCCGAGTTAGGCTGCATGCAGAGTGCATCGTAACCAGTCAGTTGAACCAGCCACTGTGAAAGCTGCCCAATCATTTGCAGGTAGCCGCCAGCCTGTTCAGCCGGGCAGAACGGGTGCAGTTCGGCAAATTCAGGCCAGGTGATGGGGATCATCTCGGCGGCGGCATTGAGTTTCATGGTGCAGGAACCCAACGGAATCATGGCCTGATTCAGCGCCAGATCTTTTTTCTCCAGGCTGTGCATATAGCGCATCATCTCAGTTTCGCTGTGATGACGGTTAAACACCGGATGCGTCAGAATCTCGCTTTCACGCTGCTGCGCGGCCGGAATGGACGGGTTGTCGGCCGTAACCAGGCTGTCGAGCCGATCGATATCCTGACCGTGCTCATCCCCCAGCAAAATAGCGAACAGCGTAGTGATGTCTTCACGGCGCGTGGTTTCATCCAGCGTGATACCGACGGCATTGAGAATGTCGCTACGCAGGTTCACACCGAAGCTCAGCGCACGGTTGAGTACGCCCGCTTTATCCGCAACCTCCACCGTCAGTGTGTCAAACCAATGGCTATGACGCAGTTTAAGCCCGCCACGCTGCAGTCCGGCAGCCAGAATATCGGTAAAGCGGTGGATACGCGACGCAATACGTTTCAGCCCGACCGGCCCGTGGAACACGGCATACAGCCCGGCGATATTGGCCAGTAGCACCTGAGAAGTACAGATATTGGAGTTCGCTTTTTCGCGACGGATATGCTGCTCACGGGTTTGCATCGCCATGCGCAAGGCGGTGTTGCCTGCGGCATCGCGGGAAACGCCGATAATACGGCCAGGCATTGAACGCTTATGTTCGTCGCGGCTGGCGAAGAAGGCAGCATGCGGGCCACCATAACCCATTGGCACACCAAAGCGTTGGGCCGAACCGAACACGATATCCGCGCCTTGTTTGCCCGGAGATGTCAGCAGCACCAGCGCCATAAAGTCGGCAGCGACGCTGACAACCACCTTGCGCGCTTTCAGCTCGCTAATCAGGTGCGTGTAGTCGTGTACTTCTCCCGTGGTGCCCACCTGCTGTAGCAGCACACCAAACAGGTTTTCGTGATCCAGTGCTTTGGCCGGGTTGTCGATAATCAGTTCAAAGCCAAAGGTTTCGGCACGGGTACGCACGACGTCCAGCGTTTGCGGATGAATATCGTCAGCGATAAAGAACCGGGTCGCGTTTTTCAGTTTGCTGATGCGTTTTGACATCGCCATTGCTTCTGCGGCGGCGGTCGCTTCATCCAGCAGAGAAGCGGAGGCAATGTCCATGCCGGTCAAATCGATCGTAACCTGCTGGAAGTTAAGCAGGGCTTCAAGCCGTCCCTGCGACACTTCTGGCTGATACGGCGTATACGCCGTGTACCAGCCGGGGTTCTCCAGCATATTTCGCAAAATCACCGGCGGCGTAATCACCGCGCTGTATCCCATGCCGATCCAGGATTTATAAAGCAGGTTTTGCCCGGCAATGGCCTTCAACTCAGCCAGCGCCTGTTGTTCAGTTGCGGCATCGCCCACCGCTGGCGGGCCTGGCAACTGAATATCGGCGGGAACGATAGAACCAATCAACGACGCCAGAGAGCTGGCACCGATCGCCTCCAGCATGACGGCCTGTTGTTCTGGCGACGGACCAATATGGCGCTCAATGAAGGCACCGTTGTGTTCAAGCTGGCTGAGAGTCTGAGTCATGAGCTGTAAATCCTGAATCGGGCTGGGGAACAGAGAATGCAAGTCAGATATCTGCGGCCTCAGTTTGAGGCCGCACGACGATTACTCGTCAATGGAGGCTTTATAAGCATCCGCATCCAGCAGCGAGTCGATTTCTGACTCATCGCTGGCCTTAATCTGGAATAACCAGCCGCCGTCATAAGGCTCGCTGTTAACCTGTTCAGGGGAATCGTTAAGGGCGTCGTTGACGGCAACGATTTCACCGCTGATGGGCGCGTAAATGTCTGAAGCGGCTTTGACCGATTCCGCAACCGCGCACTCTTCTCCGGCAGAGAAAGTGGCACCGACCTCAGGCAGGTCAACAAACACCATATCGCCCAGCAACTCCTGCGCATGTTCGGTGATACCAACGGTATAGGTACCGTCCGCGTTTTTGCGCAGCCATTCGTGACTGTCGCGGTACTTCAACTCCACTGGCACATTGCTCATCGCCCTTTCTCCTGTAATTATGTTTTACTGCGCAACCGGTTTTCCGGCGCGAACGAAAATTGGTTTAGTGACTTTCACAGGCATTTCACGGTTACGGATCTCAACAATCGCGTTTTCCCCAATCCCTGCCGGCACGCGGGCCAGTGCAATGCTGTAACCCAACGTCGGTGAGAAGGAACCGCTGGTGATCACCCCCTGCTGCAACTGACCCTGCTGATCGGTAAAACGCACCGGCAACCCGTTACGCAGAACGCCTTTTTCCGTGAGGATCAGCCCAACCAGTTTTTCAGTGCCCTTTTCTCGCTGGCTTTCCAGCGCTTCACGTCCGATAAAGTGGCGGTCGCCAGGTTCCCAGCTAATGGTCCAGCCCATATTGGCCGCCAGCGGCGATACGCTCTCGTCCATTTCCTGACCGTAAAGATTCATACCCGCTTCCAGACGCAAGGTGTCGCGCGCGCCCAGCCCGGCGGGTTTGACGCCCGCACTCAACAAACGCTGCCAGAATCCGACGGCATCGGCGGCAGGCAGCGCAATTTCATAGCCCGCTTCGCCGGTATAACCGGTTGTGGCAATGAACAGTTCACCGACCTGCACGCCGAAGAACGGCTTCATGCCCTGTACAGCCTGGCGCTGTGCGTCACTGAATAAGGTTTGGGCTTTTTGCTGTGCCTGCGGGCCCTGTACAGCAATGAGTGCGAGATCGTCACGTTCTGTTAACGCGACGCCGTAACCCTGTGCATGCTCGCCGATCCAGGCCAGATCTTTTTCACGCGTCGCGGAGTTGACCACCAGACGAAAAAACGTCTCGTCCATAAAATAAACAATTAAATCGTCAATTACGCCAGCGGAAGCATTCAGCATGCCGGTATACAGGGCTTTGCCCGGCTGAGTCAGTTTGGCGACGTCGTTTGCCAGCAGGAAGCGCAAAAACTCGCGCGTGCGCTCACCTTTTAAATCCACAATGGTCATGTGCGAAACATCGAACATGCCCGCGTCGCTGCGCACGGCATGATGCTCATCCATCTGAGAGCCATAGTGCAACGGCATCATCCAACCGTGGAAATCCACCATCCGCGCGCCATTTGCCTGGTGCTGTTCAAACAAAGGTGTGTGCTGAGTCATAACTATCCTGTGCAGAAACGAGTGAGTTTGAAACCACGCGCCATGTAGCCGACGCAAACGTTCTCTTTGCCTTGACGTTACCACCGAATCAGGCGATTAACCATAAGCAAAGCGAGGTCGAAAGACGTGGCACAGCCTAACCAGGCCCCGGGTTAATCAGGATAAAAAACTATAATTTTGTGATTAACCACGCAATAAATACGCCATAGTGATTTATTCACAGCAAATTTATGCGCACAGTCCAGCAGGATGTTAAAAAAATAGCGGGTCGAAAACAGTCATGGATAAAAAAAAGTAATGCGAAACTTCACGCAAAATTAGAATAAATCAAACGATGCGCAGTCAGAGTGCAGCCCTGCATTTTTACGGTGCAGCGGAGGGTGAGCATAAAAAAGCCAGCAATTATGCTGGCTTTTTGCGGGTGAGCGGCGTTACCGCAGCCATGCTGGCATATCGTTCAGGCCCATGGCCTGACGCAGCATTACCGGCTTCACGCCCGGCAGGTTATCAGCCAGTTTCAGGCCCAGATCGCGAAACAGCTTTTTGGCTGGATGATTGCCTGCAAACAGTTCACGAAAACCCTGCATTCCGGCAAGCATCATGGCAGCGCTGTGTTTGCGACTGCGCTCGTAGCGGCGCAGATAAAGGTGCTCGCCGATATCTTTGCCCTGCTGGTGCAGGCGGCGGATTTCGCCAATCAGCTCAGCAGCATCCATGAAACCCAGGTTGACGCCCTGTCCTGCCAGCGGATGAATGGTATGTGCCGCATCGCCCACCAGCGCCAGCCGGTGAGCGGCAAAGTTACGTGCATAGCGTGCCGTAAGCGGGAAACACTTGCGCTCGCCTTCCAGCTGGCACAGCCCCAGGCGCATATCGAACGCGACCGACAGTTGTTGATTAAACAGCGCCTCCGGCATGGTTTCGAGACGGCTGGCTTCCTGAGGAGAAAGAGACCAGACGATAGAACAAAGATGGGGATCCTGCATCGGCAGGAAAGCCAGAATGCCATCGCCGTGAAAAACCTGGCGCGCTACGCCGTCGTGTGGCAGCGCCGTGCGAATATTCCCGACCAGCGCATGATGATCGTAATCCCAGAACGTCAGGGGAATATCGGCTTTGTTACGCAACCAGGAGTTGGCCCCGTCCGCCGCCACCATTAGCCGTGCACTCATCATGCTGCCATCCTGCAGCGTAATAAAGGCTTCATTATCGCCAAAGGCCACCTGCTGCAGTTGGGAAGCAGGCAGCAGCGTAACATCACTGCACTGGCTGGCGCGCTGCCATAAGGCGCTGTGGATCACAGGGTTTTCGATGATGTGCCCAAGATGCGTCAGGCCCTGCTGCTCACCGTCAAATGCGATCGTACCGAAGCTGTCGCGATCCCAGACCTCCATTGCCTGATAAGGGCTGGCACGGAGCGACAGAATCGTTGACCAGACGTCCAGCTTCTGCAAAAGACGTTCACTGGCCGCGTTAATTGCGGATACGCGTACGGATGGCGATGCGCCTGCATCAAATTGCGGCCCGGCAGACTGCTCCAGCACGGCAATGCGTAATCCGCTCCCTTGCAGACCGCAGGCTACTGCCAGACCCACCATACCGCCACCGGCGACCACTACATCGTAAGTTTGCATCAGTGCCTCTCAGTTAACGCTTAACCCAGCCGAGCGTACGCTCGGCCAGAAGATTTCTCAGCCATGGCAGGTGATCCATTGCCAGCAGGCCAAGGTTGCGCCCGACGACCAGCGGCGCATGGCGGTTGGCAAACATACGCACCAGGCCGTCAGTGATGCCCACGGTAATGGCCCGATCCTGCTGGCGACGTTGGCGGTAATGTTGCAGGACCGCATAGCTGCCAGGGTCCTGCTGCTGTCGGTGCGCGGTTGCCAGGGTTTCTGCAAGCGACATCACGTCACGCAGGCCAAGATTGAACCCCTGACCGGCAATAGGATGCAGCGTCTGTGCCGCGTTACCAACCGTAACGACGCGATGGGAAACCACCGAATAGGCCTGCTGCAGCGCTAACGGATAAACGTCACGCTTACCGGTATGGATAAATTTGCCCAGTCGCCAGCCAAACGCGCGCTGAAGCTGGCTGAGAAACGCCTCGTCACTCCAGCTTTCGACCTGCGGGCGCTGATCCAGCGGATGGCACCACACCAGCGAGAGGCGATTATCTGACATTGGCAACAGCGCCAACGGGCCAAACTCGGTAAAGCGTTCAAAAGCCCGGCCCTGATGGGGAAGTTCACTGGTGACGTTGGCAATAAGCGCTAACTGCTGATAAGGCTCGGTGTGCCACTGCATGCCGCAGGCGGCCGCAACGGCTGAACGGGTGCCATCAGCGGCTACCAGCACATCGCCTTCCAGTTGTTCATCATTATCAAGCGTGACCCGCACGCTTTCCTGGGATCGGGCCACCTGAGTGACGCGCGCGGGACAGCGCAGTGTGACGCCAGGTGCCTGTTTTAACTGTGTGAACAGGCTTTGCCCTACGTCGAATAATTCAACCACCTGCCCCAGCGCGGGAATCGCATAATCGCTGGCGGCGAGTGACACGAAACCGGCATGGCCGCGATCGGATACGTGAATAGTGGTAATCGGTGTGGCACGGGGGGAAATCCGCTGCCAGAGATTGATATCAGCAAGCTGCTGGCAGGTTCCGGCAGACAGCGCAATCGCCCGGCCGTCATAGCCCGGATGCGCACGGCTGCCAGGCTCGCTGCTTTCAATCAGCGTCACGGGCAGTTTACCCTGTGTCAGGTGCGCGATGGCCAGCGCCAGGGTGGCGCCGGTCATTCCTCCACCGGCGATAAGAATGGTCATAACGCGCGTGCCGCCGCCATCAGCGCTTCGATTGCATCAGGATCTTTCACGACGCTGTCGGTGAGGTTCTCAATACCGGTTTCGGTAATCACAATGTCATCCTCGATGCGGATGCCGATACCGCGGTATTCCACAGGGACGTCAGCATCGGGCGCGATATACAACCCCGGTTCGACGGTGATAACCATGCCCGGCTCCAGGATACGATCGCGGCTTGGTGTGCCGTAGTGCCCCACATCGTGGACATCCAGACCCAACCAGTGGCCCAGACCATGCATAAAGAATTTACGATGGGCATCTTCAGCGATCAGCGTATCGACCTCGCCCTGCATTACCCCCAACTCAACCAGTCCAGTGACCATAATGCGCACGATGTCATCATTAACCTCGCGGATGCTAACGCCAGGGCGGAATCGGGACAGTGCCGTTTCCAGTGATTTGAGTACGATGTTGTAAACCGCCCGCTGCGGCTGAGTGAATTTACCGTTAACCGGGAACGTCCGGGTAATGTCACCCGCATAGCCCTGCCATTCACATCCGGCATCGATAAGCACCAGATCACCGTCCTGCATCTCACACTCGTTTTCGGTGTAGTGCAGAATGCAGCCGTTTTCGCCGGAACCCACAATCGTGTTGTAAGACGGGAATCGCGCACCGTGGCGGTTAAATTCGTGATGAATTTCCCCTTCCAGATGATATTCGTACAGGCCCGGACGACAGGCCTGCATTGCGCGCGTATGCGCCAGCACACTGATCTCACCCGCACGGCGCAGAATGGCAATCTCTTCCGGACTTTTGAACAGGCGCATCTCATGCACCCAGGGACGCCAGTCTGTCAGGCTGGCAGGCGCGCTCAGATTCTGGCGAAAACCCTGCCGCAGTTTATCCAGCGCACCGAACACCAGTTTATCGGCTTCAGCATATTGGCCCTGCGCGTGGTAAACCTCATCCAGGCCGTTCAGCAGCAGGTGGAGTTGTTCACCAATATCGTTCCAGGGAAGGGCACGATCCACGCCGAGCTTAGCGGGCGCCGCATCCTGTCCCAGACGGCGGCCAAACCAGATTTCTGCAGTCAGGTCGCGAACACGATTAAACAGCACACTGTGATTGTGGTTCTCATCACTTTTGATCAGCACCAGTAACGCCTGAGGCTCATTGAACCCCGTGAAGTACCAGAAGTCGCTGTTCTGACGAAACGGATATTCGCTATCATTACTGCGCGTTACTTCAGGCGCGGCAAAAATTAACGCTGCGCTGCCCGGAACCATTTTCGCCAGCAGCGCCTGACGGCGCTGCTGAAAATTTTCCAGTGAAATCATGTCTGCACTCCCTGTTAAACTCAGATAGCTGGCTTAGTGTAGCGTTGGCTTTTGTACTTCTGGCGCAGTCGGTTGCGGACGAGTGAAAGTGTCGTGGCAAAGTAGTGCTGCAACACGAACGTACTCAATCACCTCTTCCAGCGACTGCTCTAATTCTTCCTGATCTTCGTCTTCGTCGTAGCCCAACTGAGCAATCGTGCGCAGATCGTCAATGGCCTCGCCCGTTTCACCGGTGATCTTATCCAGTTTAGGCTGAGTTACGCCCAGACCAAGTAAAAAATGGTTTACCCAGCCCGCCAGTGCATCAGCGCGATCAAACACCGTAATGTCATCATCGGCGGGCAGCATCAGTTGAAAAAGGAAGCCATCGTCCTCTAGCGCAGTCGCAATGCTTTCATGCAAAGACTGCAGTGGCAGGGACAGCGTCTGCGAAAAAGCCATGCCTTCGTTCGCAAGATCGTGGACCAGCGTTTTCCAGCTGTTATCCGCGTTACCGCCACATAAGATGCCGCTGAGTAAGCCGTGCATTTCCGCAGGCGTCATGCCCACGCCATGCTGTGAGAGCGCCGCCGCCAGCGCGTTGTAATCGGGGGTTGCGTTCTGTGAAGACATCATTTTTCATCGTCGTTGGCTGTAAGAGTTCGTGGTATGCTACCACTAGCTGCCTCAAGGTTTCCAGAAAAGGGGTTGTATCTTATTTCTCAGGTCTATATAGTTGCCCGCCTCCCAGGCCATTGAAGGCTAAGGGGAATGGCGAGCCAGGTAATCAGTCAGGAAGGTGGCATGTCTGCACAACCGGTAGATTTACAAATTTTTGGTCGTTCTTTGAGAGTGAATTGTCCGCCTGAACAGCAAGATGCGCTGAACGCGGCAGCAGAAGATCTCAATCAACGGTTGCAAGATTTAAAAGTTCGCACTAGAGTCACAAATACAGAGCAACTGGTGTTCATTGCCGCGTTAAACATTTGCCATGAACTGGCACAAGAGAAAGGTAAGACGCGTGACTATGCTGCTAACATGGAACAACGAATCCGTATGTTACAGCAGACCATTGAACAGGCTTTAGTTGAGCAAGGTCGCATAACCGACCGCCAGGATGCGAAGTTCGAATAACACTTCATGGTCAGTGTGCTACACTAACGGTGAAGTCAATTTTCTCTGAGATGTTTGCAAGTGGGCCAGTCCCCTGAGCCGATATTTCATACCAACAGAATGTGACGCTCCGCAACCTGTGAGCATGCTCGGTCCGTCCGAGAAGCCTGATGGTTGCGACGGCATGTTCACCTTGAACCAAGGGTTCAAGGGTTACAGCCTACGGCGGCATCTCGGAGATCTCCTTTCTGGTCGTACTGCATTACCTCCCACCAGGCATGATATAATGCGTCGCTTAAGCGACTTTGTCTGGGGGACACCATGTCAGCACCCTCTTTAGTACTGCGTCAGGACATCCGTCAGCACGTTCGCCACCTACGTCGCGCTCTGAGCGCTGAGCAGCAACATGCGGCAGCCGAACAACTCGCCCAACATGCGATCAACTTTGCACCACTGGCCGATGCCAACAACGTGGCACTGTTTTTGTCTGTTGATGGCGAAATCAATACACGACCGCTTATCGCCAGGCTGTGGCAGCAAAACAAACGGGTTTACCTGCCGGTTCTGCACCCCTTCGCAGCGGGCCATCTGCTTTTTCTGCGCTATACGCCAGAAACACAGTTAATTCAAAATAAACTGCGCATTCCCGAACCCCCGCTGGATATCCGCCATCTGATCACGCTGGATGAACTGGACGTAATGATGGTACCGCTGGTGGCGTTTGATCGCGCCGGACAGCGTTTAGGAATGGGGGGCGGCTTCTACGATCGCACCTTACAGAACTGGAAACAGCATGGGTTTTTACCGGTGGGCATCGCTCATGACTGTCAGCGGGTTGACGCGCTGCCTACAGCGGCGTGGGACATTCCTTTGCCGGCCGTGCTGACGCCATCAAAACTGTGGCTATGGGATGAATAAACCCGGGCATGCTTGTGTGCCCGGGTAGGTGACAGCGTGGGATCAGTAAAGCAGGCGGGCGCGAATCGTTCCCGGAATCGCCTTCATCAGCTGCAGAGCTTTCTCTGCCAGTTCGTGCTCAGCATCAATGTCGATGACCACATAACCCATCATCGGAGAGGTTTGCAGGTACTGAGCGGCAATGTTGATGCCTTGTTCAGCGAAAATCTGGTTGATCGCGGTGAGTACGCCCGGACGGTTTTCGTGAATATGCAGCAGACGACTGGCGCTAATGCCGTGCATCGGCAATGACACTTCCGGGAAATTGACGGCGGACAGCGTTGAACCGTTATCCGAATATTTCGCCAGCTTGCCCGCGACTTCAATCCCGATATTCTCCTGCGCTTCTTCCGTCGATCCCCCGATGTGCGGCGTCAGGATAACGTTGTCGAATTCGCTCAGTGGGGAAACAAACGGATCGCTGTTGGTCGCCGGCTCTACAGGGAACACATCAATCGCAGCGCCACCAACCTGCTTGCTGGCCAGCGCTTCGCACAGTGCAGGAATATCTACCACGGTGCCGCGTGAGGCGTTTATCAGCAGGCCGCCAGGCTTCATCTGCGCCAGCTCATTGGCAGAAATCATATTTTGCGTAGAGGCGGTTTCCGGGACATGCAGGCTGACAACGTCACTCATATTTAGCAACTGCGTCAGGCTACGAACCTGTGATGCGTTGCCCAACGGCAGCTTGTTTTCGATGTCATAGAAGTAAACGTGCATGCCCAGACTTTCTGCCAGCACGCCCAGTTGCATACCGATATGGCCATAGCCAATGATACCCAGCTTTTTACCGCGCGCTTCAAAAGAGCCTTTGGCGATTTTATTCCAGATACCACGGTGCGCTTTGGCATTCGCTTCCGGAACACCGCGCAGCATCAGCAGCATCTCGCCAATAACCAGCTCGGCCACAGAACGCGTATTTGAGAAAGGTGCGTTAAAAACCGGGATACCGCGTTTCGCTGCGGCATTTAAATCAACCTGATTCGTTCCGATACAGAAACAGCCCACCGCTACCAGTTTTTCTGCAGCGGCAAAAATCTCTTCGGTCAGTTGGGAACGGGAACGGATACCGATAAAATGCGCATCGCGAGCGGAAGCTTTTAACGCCTCGGCATCCAGTGCGCCTTTGTGGAATTCAATATTGGTGTAACCTGCAGCACGAAGATTTTCCAGCGCGCTCTGATGGACACCTTCCACCAGCAGGAACTTAATTTTGTCTTTTTCCAGTGATACCTTTGCCATTTCCCAACCCTATTCAGAATTCAACGAGGACTGAACGCAGTCAGCCGTCTGTCAAAATATCAAAAAAATCGCCTGCGGCAATACAAACGATTGCCTGACCGCCAGCATGGCAGGGCTCAGAGGACGTACTTTGCCAGACAAAATCGTGGGTTGGCCGCATCGAGAAGAACGAACCCGCTGCCGATGACGGTTATGTGACATAAGTCACCAAATTTCAGCCTGGTGAGAAAAGTTTTTTTAAATCAAAAAAAGCGGGCGCCCTGTTGTGCGCCCGGTGCTTTATTTTTTGAGGGTTTTGACACCGTCAGGTCCGCCAATCAATGCGACATCTGCGCCACGCGTGGCGAAAAGCCCCACGGTGACGACGCCAGGCAGGGCATTAATCGTTTTTTCCAGCTCGATGGGATCGAGAATACGCAGGTTGTGCACATCAAGAATGATATTACCGTTGTCGGTCACCACATTCTGACGATATTCCGGCAAACCGCCCAGCTTCACCAGTTCACGCGCGACATAGCTTCGCGCCATCGGGATAACTTCAACCGGCAACGGGAAGCGTCCAAGCACGTCCACTTCTTTGGATGCGTCGGCGATACAGATAAACTTTTTGGCGACCGCCGCGACGATTTTCTCGCGAGTTAAGGCAGCACCGCCCCCTTTGATCATCTGCATTTGTGGGTTAATTTCATCGGCACCGTCGACATAGATGGCCAGATCATCAATCTCGTTCAAATCAAACACCTGAATGCCCAGGCTTTTTAGCTTTTGCGTCGACGCTTCGGAACTGGATACGGCCCCCTCAATCTGATGTTTAATGCTGCCGAGCGCATCAATAAAGTGAGCGGCCGTAGAACCCGTACCGACGCCGACGACAGTACCGGGCTGCACATAATCCAGTGCGGCCCAACCAACAGCTTTTTTCAGTTCATCCTGGGTCATGATATGTTTAGAACCTGTGCGATAAGGAAATGCGCGTAGTATAAAGCAAGGCTTGCTGAAAATGCTCGGATGCATTGGGCGGATTTAATGCTTTGGAAGCCAGCCCACAAAAATATCGCTGACATTTCCGTTGGAATATTTGTGGCATAGTAACGTCCATCCTGAAGGAGAGAGAAAAATAATGAAACGCCCGGACTACAGAACGCTTCAGGCGCTGGACGCAGTGATACGTGAACGCGGATTTGAACGTGCCGCACAAAAACTTTGCATTACGCAGTCTGCCGTCTCGCAACGCATTAAACAGTTGGAAAATCTGTTTGGTCAGCCGTTATTAGTTCGTACGGTACCGCCTCGTCCCACTGAACAGGGGCAAAAGCTGCTCGCACTTCTGCACCAGGTTGAGTTACTGGAGGAAGAGTGGCTGGGCGATGAGAACAGCGGCACGACGCCGCTACTGCTGTCGCTGGCGGTCAACGCCGACAGTCTGGCAACGTGGCTGTTACCGGCATTAAAAGACGTACTGGCCGATTCGCCTGTGCGCCTGAACCTTCAGGTTGAGGATGAAACCCGCACTCAAGAGCGTCTGAGACGAGGCGAAGTGGTTGGCGCAGTCAGTATTCAACCGCAGCCGCTACCCAGCTGTCTGGTGGATCAACTGGGTGCGCTGGATTATTTGTTTGTGGCGTCAAAGGATTTTGCAGAGCGCTTTTTCCCCAATGGTGTAACGCGTTCCGCCCTGCTTAAAGCGCCAGCCGTGGCATTTGATCACCTGGATGATATGCATCAGGCCTTTTTGCAGCAGAATTTTGATTTATCACCGGGTAGCGTTCCCTGCCACATCGTCAACTCGTCCGAAGCGTTTGTGCAAATGGCCCGGCAGGGCTCGACCTGCTGTATGATCCCTCATCTGCAGATTGAACGCGAACTGGCGAGTGGCGAGCTAATCGACCTCACGCCGGGGCTGTATCAACGTCGGATGCTGTACTGGCACCGCTTTGCGCCTGAAAGCCGCCTGATGCGTCGGGTAACGGATGCGCTGATTGCGCATGGCCATCGGGTGCTACGTCAGGATACGGCGGAATAATCGCCCTTTCCCGCAGCAAAATTTGGGCGTTGCGGTGAGAAGGTGCACTTGTGAAAGCGGCACGGCGTTAATGGCCGTCAGGGGCATTTTTTAGAAGGCAATACGCAGCGCCGAGCAGAGGGAATCAACCAGGATTTACCCGCAAGGATGCGGGTAAAAGGCGCAGCCGGCACAGGGATGTGCCGGCTGCGCCGGTCCGTCAGGTTGATGAGCGATGTGAAGGAACCGCGTCAGCGGCGCGAGGACCGCCTGGCAAAAATTGCCCCTGATGGCTTAACCACAATACCAATAAAGGTTTACTGTGCCGTATTTGGTTTCATCTCAAAAACCACATCCACCTGGTCATCAAAGTTGATGCTTTGCTGATCGTAGGTTTCCTGTGCAGAAGTATCTGCCACAGCCGCGGCTTTAAACATGCGGTTCATTGGCATTGGCTGATAGTTTGCCACCTGATAACGAATGCTGTAGATCGGGCCCAGTTTGGCATTAAAACCTTCAGCCAGTTCAGCCGCCTGTTGGGTCGCATTTTTGATTGCGGCCTGACGTGCCTGCTGCTTGTAGCTTTCAGGATTAGCGACGCCCAGTTCAACGCTACGCACTTCATTCAGACCTGACTTCAGCGCACCATCAAGCAGATCGTTAAGTTTGTCCAGCTGACGTACGGTGACCTGAACCTGACGCACCGCACGGTAGCCTTTGAGCTGTGACTTACCGTCTTTGGTGTAATCATATTCTGGCTGCGTCGTCAGGTTCGCGGCTTCGATATCCTTTTTCTCAATACCGTTTTTTTGCAGGAAATCAAAATATTGCGCTACGCGGCTATCGACCTGCTTTTTTGCCTCTGCGGCATCTTTCGATGAGACATTCACCACAATTGACAGCGTCGCGATATCCGGGCGGGCATCTACAGTTGCCTTACCTGACGTAACAACATGGGGTCCGTTCGGCAGTTCGTCAGCCTGTACGCTCAAAGGCAATGCCCCTGCACTCATCATCGCGGCAAGCGCCAATGCTTTCAGTTTCATGAAAGTCCTCCTTGAAAAGGTCAGTTCGATGGCTCCCAGTACATGAAGCCCACAAGCGCATCATATTACGCGTTGTTTGGAGTGAAGATTATGGCAAAAGTTCGGCAGACTGGCCTCAATAACCCGTTTTCGTATAGCTTTTACTCAAAATCCCGTGATGACCTGCCGGGCAAGCTGAAACGCAATAAACCACATGACCGCACCGACCAGCAGGTTAATTATGCGTTGAGCGCGCGCCGTTTGCAGTAGAGGCGCAAGCCAGGCCGCCAGCAGCGCCAGACCGAAAAACCACAGCACCGAGGCGCTGATGGTCCCCAGCGCAAACCACTGTCGCGCAACCGTTCCGGTTAACTGCCCGCCCAGGCTTCCCAGCACAACAAAGGTATCAAGATAAACATGCGGATTCAGCCAGGTCACCGCCAACATCGTCGCGATAATTCGTTTTCTGCTCTGCGTTGCGTGGCTACCCGATGCCAGTTCAATGTTACGGCTAAATGCCGTGCGTAAGGCGCCCCAACCGAACCAGAGCAAAAAGGCAACCCCGGCACAAGTAATCAGCATCAGCAGTAAGGGAGACTGATTCAGGAGCGCACTGCCGCCAAAAATGCCCGCACAGATCAATGCGATATCGCTTAACGCACAAAGCGCCGCAGTCATCAAATGATACTGGCGCTTTACCCCCTGGTTCAGCACGAAGGCGTTTTGTGGGCCTAACGGCAGGATAAGCGCCGCCCCAAGAGCAAGCCCTTGAAAGTAAATGGTTAACACTGGATGACATTCCTTACATCGGTGAGATGCAGGGATTATAAAGAGCGAGTCAGATTAGCGGAAATTGAAAAAATTAATCTGCTATTAACAAAATTAATGGGCGACCGCTGCCGCCCATTAACATTACTGCGTTGCGGTCGTCTCGCTTTCAGGTTGTTGAACCTGGTGCAGGTGCACATCCATTTGTGGATAAGGGATGCCAATACCTTTGCTGTCCAGCGCACGTTTAAAGTTTTTCAGTAAGTCCCAGTAAACGTCCTGCAGATCGCTGCTGTTACTCCAGCAACGCACCACGAAGTTAAGCGATGACGCCCCTAATTCATTCAGGCCAATCTGGATGCCACGTTCTTTAAGTACGCGCTGATCGGCCTCAACGACGCCGCGCAACAGGGCAATCACCTCATCCACATCGGCTTCGTAGGCAACGCCGATAATGAATTCATTCCGGCGCACTGGCTCGCGCGAGAAGTTGATGATATTGCCACTGATGATTTTACCATTTGGCACCACAACGATTTTGCCATCGGCAGATTTCAGGGTGGTCGAGAAAATTTGCACATTGAGCACGGTGCCCATTACGCCGCCCAAATCGACAAACTCACCGGTGCGGAAAGGACGGAAGGTGACCAGGAGGACGCCAGCCGCCAGATTGGAGAGCGAGCCTTGCAGGGCTAAACCTACTGCCAGACCGGCGGCACCCAGCACGGCGATAACCGATGCCGTCTGCACGCCGACACGACCCAGCGCAGCAATGACCGTGAAGGCGATAACGCCATAGCGCACCAGGGCGGAAAGGAAATCGGCTACGGTGGCGTCAATATGGCGCGCGAGCAGCAGGCGATTAACCGTGTTAGAAATCACCCTGGCGATGATCATGCCGACAATGATAATGGCAATTGCCGCGACGATATTGACGGCATAACTCAGAATCAGCGCCTGGTTGTGTACCAGCCAGCCACCGGCACTGTTAATGCCATTAACAACATTCAAGTCTTCCATTTGTAAGCCCTGTCGATAGTTCCCCTGTGGGGAAAGACAAAAAACTGCCAGATGTAATCCGACACCCAATGGTTAAGGGTAATCAATTATTTAGCCAGACGCCAAACTGAGTGATACGGGAAGGCGGTTTTGCACACTTACGCATCAGCACGCCGGCCTCCGCGCACGATGTTTGTTCAGGGCACATGGCTGAGTATATTAATCAGCCTGCCAAACGGATCACGGACATAAAAACGACGCACGCCCCACGCTTCTTCTGTAAGCGCATAGTCGACCGGCAGCCTCGCAGCGACAACGCGTTGATACACCTCATCAAGATTATCAACCTCAATGGATAAATCCGGAACAGCTGTGCCGGCGCCGCCTTCCCGCGCAATACTGACCTGCGGCACCATCGTGTTATCCGCGGCCCAGGTCATGATCCATCCGTGATCCATCGCCAGTTTCAGATCGAGAATGTCACCGTAGAAGCGTTCTGCTTCTTCCATATTTCCGGCCCGAATATTCGCCACAATGCGTTTGACGGCCATACGATTGCCCTCACCTGTTAAGCCACACACAGGATACAGCGCGCGCTGCAGTGAGGTTGTGACAGCACGTCAGAATGTGTCGCCCGACAAAAAGAAATGAAACTGAGCGTGAGCAGAAAGGATAAAAAAAAGTCCCGATCGGACGATCGGGACTGAGTCGTTCGTCTGCCGTTCTCTCGAACTCAGACGCCAGCAGCGTGATGCTTACAGAACGTCAACGGCGTTGAGTTCTTTGAACGCCTGCTCCAGACGCACCACCATGGATGCCTGGGCAGAGCGCAGCCATACACGTGGGTCATAGTATTTCTTGTTAGGCTTGTCTGCGCCTTCTGGGTTACCCAGCTGCGCCTGAAGATAGCCTTCGTTCTTTTTGTAGTACTGCAGGATGCCGTCCCAGGTTGCCCATTGAGTATCGGTATCGATATTCATCTTGATCACGCCGTAGCTGATAGACTCTTCGATTTCTGCAGCAGATGAACCTGAACCACCGTGGAATACGAAATCCAGCGCGTTGTGCGGCAGACCGTGTTTTTCACAGACATATTTCTGTGAATCACGCAGAATGGTTGGGGTCAGTTTAACGTTGCCTGGCTTGTAAACGCCGTGCACGTTACCGAAAGAGGCCGCAATGGTGAAGCGCGGGCTGATCGCATTCAGTTTTTCGTACGCGTAGTTTACGTCTTCTGGCTGAGTGTAAAGCGCTGAAGCATCCATATGGCTGTTATCTACGCCATCTTCTTCACCACCGGTGCAGCCCAGCTCAATTTCCAGGGTCATGTCGATTTTCGCCATGCGCGCCAGGTATTTGCTGCTGATTTCGATGTTTTCTTCCAGTGACTCTTCGGACAGGTCGATCATGTGAGAAGAGAACAGCGGCTTACCGGTTTTCTTGAAGTGCTCTTCGCCCGCGTCCAGCAGACCGTCGATCCACGGCAGCAGTTTCTTGGCGCAGTGGTCGGTATGCAGGATAACCGGCACGCCGTACTGCTCAGCCATCAGATGCACGTGGTGTGCGCCAGAGATGGCACCGAAAATCGCTGCGCCCTGTGGCTTGTCTGTTTTAAAACCTTTACCGGCGATGAATGCAGCACCACCGTTGGAGAACTGTACGATAACCGGCGCTTTTACTTTCGCCGCGGCTTCCAGTACAGCGTTAATGGAGTCGGTGCCGACACAGTTGACCGCAGGCAGAGCGAATTTGTTCTCTTTCGCTACTTTGAAGATCTTCTGAACGTCATCACCAGTGACAACGCCGGGTTTTACGAAATCAAAAATTTTAGACATGATTGTGTCCTGTTTCGTGACCGGTTATCCCCGATACGGGGACAGCGATTTAAACGCCCGGTTTCGGGCGAGTTTTCAGGCGATGCCGTAGGGCACCGCCCCCAAAGGATTACTGCTTCGCACGCTCTTCCAGCATGGCTACGGCAGGCAGTTTTTTGCCTTCCACGAACTCCAGGAAGGCACCGCCGCCGGTAGAGATGTAGGAGATTTTGTCTTCGATACCGAACAGGTCGATAGCCGCCAGCGTATCACCGCCGCCCGCCACTGAGAATGCTTCGCTGTCTGCAATGGCGTTAGCCACAATCTCGGTGCCTTTGCGGAAGTTCGGGAATTCAAACACGCCCACCGGGCCGTTCCACAGAATGGTTTTGGCATTCTTCAGGATGATCGCCATGGCCTGAGCGGTTTCATCACCGAAGTCCATAATCTCTTCGTTATCTGCGACTTCCGAAACCTTTTTCACGGTTGCCGGGGCAGTTTCAGAGAATTCCGTGCCAACACGTGAATCGGTTGGAACAGGAATGCCGTACTGATCGCGCAGGCCTTTGGCCGCGTCAACGAAGTCTGGCTCATACAGCGATTTGCCCACGTTGTTGTCGATAGCGACAAAGGTGTTGGCGATGCCGCCGCCGACAATCACGGTATCGGCAATCTTCACCAGCGACTGCAGCACGTCAAATTTGGTTGAAACCTTAGAACCACCGACCACAGCCACCAGCGGGCGCTCAGGGTTCTTCATCACTTTACCCAGCGCTTCCAGCTCAGCTGACAGCAGCGGGCCAGCACAGGCGACAGGGGCAAATTTGCCAACGCCATGCGTGGATGCCTGGGCGCGGTGCGCGGTACCAAAAGCATCCATAACAAAGACGTCGCACAGCGCAGCGTATTTCTTAGACAGCGCTTCGTCGTCTTTCTTTTCGCCTTTATTGAAGCGAACGTTTTCCAGTACGACCAGTTCGCCCGCGCCGATATCGACGCCGTCGAGGTAGTCTTTCGCCAGGGTAACCTGAGTACCGTTCAGTTTCTCTTTCAGGTAGTTCACTACTGGCAGCAGTGAGAATTCTTCGTTGTATTCACCTTCGGTCGGACGACCCAGGTGAGAGGTAACCATCACTTTGGCGCCCTGTTTCAACGCCGCTTCGATAGTTGGCAGTGAAGCACGAATACGTGCATCTGACGTCACTTTCCCTTCTTTCACTGGTACGTTGAGATCGGCGCGAATTAAAACGCGTTTGCCAGCAAGATCCAGATCGGTCATCTTAATTACGGACATGGTGAACCCTCTCGTTGATTCTCATAAGTTTTGCCAGACGCAAACCGCGTCTTACCTGAAACCGCTTGCGGCCATCGCTAACGTTGTGTCGAGCATTCGGTTAGCAAAGCCCCATTCGTTGTCACACCAGACCAGGGTTTTGATCAGATGCTGACCGCTGACCCGCGTTTGTGTACCGTCCACAATGGCACTGTGCGGATCATGGTTGAAATCTACTGAGACTAACGGCAATTCTGTATAGTCAACTATACCACGAAATGCCCCTTCTGCCGCGCTTTGCAACAAGGCGTTAACCTCACAGGCCCGAACGGGCTGGCGCACGGAAACGCTGAGATCAATGGCCGTCACGTTGATCGTCGGTACGCGAACCGCGATGGCTTCGAAGCGATCGTTAAATTTCGGAAAAATACGCGCAATGCCTGCCGCCAACCGGGTATCCACCGGGATGATAGACTGACTGGCCGCACGCGTACGGCGCAGATCGCTGTGGTAGGCGTCAATCACCTGCTGATCGTGCATCGCCGAATGGATAGTCGTTACTGTACCCGACTCGATACCAAAAGCGTCATCCAGTAGCTTGATCACCGGAATAATGCAGTTAGTGGTACAGGATGCATTAGAGACAATACAGTCCGTTTGTTTCAGTTCCTGCTCGTTAACGCCATACACCACGGTTGCATCAAGATCGTTCCCCCCTGGATGGGAAAACAGCACTTTCTTCGCTCCTGCACGCAGATGGGCTTCGCCGTCATCACGGGAACCGTAAACGCCTGTGCAGTCCAGCACCACGTCAACGTTAAGCTCGCCCCAGGGCAGTTCGTCCAGTCCGGCACGATGCAGGATACGGATAATATCGTCTCCGACCCACAGCTGATCCCGCTCCTGACGCACATCCAGCGCGAAACGCCCATGACTGGTATCGTACTTTAGCAGGTGCGCCATGCCCGCAGCCTCAGCCAGTTCGTTAACTGCCACCACTGTGATCTCCGCGCGGCGCCCCGTTTCATACAGTGCACGCAACACGTTGCGCCCAATGCGACCAAAGCCGTTTATCGCTACCCGAATGGTCATCTTTCTCCTGCCAAACCAGACTGAAAAAAAGGTGCAGATAGCCTGAGCGTTTCACTGCATTTTGTACAGGAGATTCTTAGCCCGACCGCAGGCAAAGCAGCCTAAACTGAAACGGTTCAGCTAGGATAATAGAAGGAAGGAATAACGGGAATGATTGCGATCAAGCGGGCTGCGTATTTTTGGATCTACATCACAAAATTACGCAAAAAATCGCTATTACTACAGGAATAATTTTGTCGATAAGGGGGCAAACTGCGCCCCCTTTCATCTGGGCATAGGCGAGCCTTCACTCGCCTGTGCCCTTCTGTCAGGCCAGCAACGCTTTTGCTTTCGCTACCACGTTGTCTACCGTGAAGCCGAATACTTCAAACAGCTTCTCAGCAGGCGCTGACTCACCAAAGGTGGTCATGCCGACGATAGCGCCGTTCAGGCCGGTATATTTGAACCAATAGTCTGCAATACCCGCTTCAATGGCAACGCGAGCGGCAACGGCCTTCGGCAGGACAGATTCACGATATTCAGCAGACTGCTTGTCGAACGCATCCGTTGATGGCATGGAAACCACGCGAACCTTACGGCCTTCATCGGTCAGTTTCTGATACGCAGCCACAGCCAGTTCAACTTCTGAACCGGTGGCGATCAGAATCAGCTCTGGCGTGCCCGCGCTGTCTTTCAGCACATAACCGCCACGGGCCACGTTTGCCAGCTGCTCTGCGGTACGATCCTGCTGCGCCAGATTCTGACGAGAGAAGATCAGTGCGCTTGGACCATCTTTACGCTCAATCGCATATTTCCACGCCACTGCTGATTCCACCTGATCACACGGACGCCACAGGCTCATGTTTGGTGTGGTACGCAGGCTCGCCATCTGCTCTACCGGCTGGTGCGTCGGGCCATCTTCGCCCAGGCCAATAGAGTCGTGGGTATAAACCATAATTTGACGGATTTTCATCAGCGCGGCCATACGGGCGGCGTTACGTGCATACTCAACAAACATCAGGAAGGTCGCGGTATAAGGCAGGAAGCCGCCATGCAGCGCCAGACCGTTGGCAATCGCGGTCATACCGAATTCACGCACGCCGTAGTGAATATAGTTGCCGGCAGCGTCTTCATTGATGGGCTTAGAGCCAGACCAGATGGTGAGGTTACTGGGTGCCAGATCAGCCGAACCGCCCAGATATTCTGGCAGGATTTTACCAAAGGCTTCGATCGCATTTTGTGAGGCTTTACGGCTGGCGATTTTCGCCGGGTTAGCCTGTAACTGCTCGATAAACTTCTGCGATTCCTGCTGCCAGTTAGCCGGCAGTTCGTTGCTCATGCGGCGCGTAAATTCTGCAGCCAGCTCTGGGAAGGCACTGGCATAGGCCGCGAATTTCGTGTTCCACGCATCCTCTTTCGCCTTGCCTACTTCCTTAGCATCCCACTCAGCATAAATGTCTGAAGGAATAACGAAAGGCGGATAGTCCCAGCCTAACTGTTTGCGGGTGAGCGCTATCTCGTCATCGCCCAGCGGTGCGCCGTGTGAGTCGTGGGTCCCCGCTTTATTCGGTGAACCAAAACCGATCACAGTTTTGCACATCAGCAGTGACGGCTTGTCGCTCACCGCTTTCGCTTCTTCAATGGCTTTCGCGATGGCGTCGGCATCGTGACCGTCAACGCCGCGCACCACATGCCAGCCGTACGCTTCGAAGCGCTTCGCGGTGTCATCGGTGAACCAGCCGTCAACATGACCATCGATGGAGATACCATTGTCATCATAGAATGCCACCAGCTTGCCCAGCTTCAGCGTACCCGCCAGCGAGCACACTTCGTGTGAGATGCCTTCCATCATGCAGCCGTCGCCCATAAAGACCCAGGTATTATGATCTACGATCTCATGGCCCGGACGGTTGAACTGTGCTGCCAGCGTGCGCTCCGCAATGGCAAAACCTACGGCGTTAGCGATGCCCTGCCCCAGCGGACCGGTAGTGGTTTCCACGCCCACGGTATAGCCATATTCAGGGTGCCCCGGCGTTTTAGAATGCAACTGACGGAAGTTTTCCAGCTCGCTAATCGGTAAATCGTAGCCGGTAAGGTGCAGCAGGCTGTAAATCAGCATCGAACCGTGACCATTGGACAGAACAAAACGGTCGCGATCGGCCCAGTGTGGGTTGGTTGGGTTATGATTGAGATAGCCGCGCCACAAGACTTCGGCGATATCCGCCATGCCCATCGGGGCACCCGGATGTCCCGATTTAGCTTTTTGCACTGCGTCCATACTTAACGCGCGAATGGCGTTGGCAAGATCTTTACGAGAGGGCATCTTCTACTCCAGTTCGGATTAATGATTTGCGCCTTAACCTGTTGTAATTAATCAGCTATCGGGCAAAGCACGGGGAAAAGTTTCACCACAATGTACATGAAAAACGGGGCAAAAGTAATGTCGTAAAACGCTAAATGTTCCCGCTTCGTCTGGCTTTTCCAGTCATGTCTGCTAGCAAAAGGGTTTATCACGAACTATAACCTGTTGGTTAAACCACCTTGTACGGATTCAGGTGTTTGTTTTTTATCTTGTTACTTATGGGACGACAGAATGAAAATTCATAAAATGGCACTGGCTCTGGGCCTGGTTGCGCTGCTTAGCGGCTGTGAGGGTGTAAATAGTAATGGTCTGCTGCAATCCGGCGCACAGGCATTTCAGGCTTACACGTTGAGCGATGCTCAGGTTAAGCAGCTTAGCGATCAGTCCTGCGCCCAAATGGACAAAGAAAATCAGGTCGCGCCAGCTGACAGCGAGTACCAGCAACGGCTGAATAAAATCGCTGCGGCACTGGGCGACAACATCAATGGTATTCCGGCTAACTACAAGGTTTACCAGACCAAAGACGTTAACGCCTGGGCAATGGCCAATGGCTGCATCCGCGTTTACAGCGGACTGATGGATATGATGACCGACAATGAAGTCGAGGCGGTACTGGGCCATGAAATGGGCCACGTTGCGCTGGGTCATACGCGCAAAGCGATGCAGGTCGCCTTCACCACAACGGCAGCACGCACCGCGGCGGCATCGGCTGGCGGTATTATTGGTTCGCTGTCACAGTCGCAGTTGGGTGATATGGGTGAAAAATTAGTAAATGCCCAGTTCTCGCAGACGCAGGAGACTCAGGCTGATGACTACTCATACAACCTGCTGAAAAAGCGCGGTATTGATCCGGTCGGGCTGGCAACCAGCTTTGAAAAACTGGCAAAACTGGAACAGGGCCGTCAAAGCTCAATGTTTGACTCCCACCCGGACTCCGAAGCGCGTGCGCAGCATATTCGCGATCGCATCGCCGCAGACGGCAAGTAAGTCAGAATCAGAGGGATAACCCTGAGGTTATCCCTCTGTCGCATCAGCCTTTATTCGCTGCCTGTACGTGCAACATGTCCAACGCCAGCGTAGCGGCGGCAAGTGCCGTCAGATCGGCGTGATCGTAACCCGGCGCGACTTCCACCAGATCCATCCCCACGATATTCATGCCCTGTAAACCACGAATCAGTTTAGTGGCTTTATCTGTGGTTAAACCGCCAATGACCGGCGTACCGGTGCCCGGCGCATGCGCAGGATCCAGACAGTCGATATCAAATGTCAGATAAACCGGAAGGTCGCCGACGGTACGCTTAATTTCCGCCAGAAGATCGTCCACGCTGCGGTCGTTAACCTGAGCAGCATCCAGCACGTTAAAGCCCAGGCTTTTGTCGAATTCGGTACGAATACCGATTTGCACCGAGTGCTGAGGATCGATGAGCCCCTCTTTCGGTGCGGTAAAGAACATGGTGCCATGGTCAAACGTTGGACCATTGGAGTAGGTATCGGTATGGGCGTCAAAGTGCACCAGCGCCATTTTACCAAAGTGCTTCGCATGCGCGCGCAGCAGGGGAAGCGTGACGTAGTGATCGCCACCAAAGGTCATCATGCGTTTGCCGTTCGCCAGCAGTTTCTCTGCATGGGCCTGCAGCTTGTCAGACAGATCCTGTGAATCACCAAAGGCGTAAACCAGATCGCCGCAGTCCACCACGTTCAGGCGCTGACGCAGGTCAAACTCCCACGGCCAGCGGCAGCCTTCCCAGGCGAGATTGGTCGAAATCTGGCGGATAGCGCCTGGGCCAAGACGGCTGCCCGGACGGCCTGAGGTCGCGGCGTCAAAGGGCACCCCAGTGATCACCCACTCTGCGTCGCTGTCGTAAGGCTGGAAATTAACCGGAAAACGCATAAAACCAAAGGCGTTAGAAACCAGTGAATTGTCGTACTGATTGCCGAGGGTATTGTACATAAGTCGTCCTCTGTCTGTGCATGAGGCGGGCCTGGAGCGCGCACCATGAAGGTTGAGATAAAAAAAATCCCCTCCGCGTCGTTAGGCCCGACGAGGAAGGGATGGGTTGCTGCCGATTATCAACAATGTCCCGACCCGCTGCAAGCGCTTCGCGGGGCTTTATTCGTCTTCTAAATAGGTGTAGCCATACAGACCACTTTCGAACTCCTGCAGGAACTGCTCACGCAGTTCGTCATCCAGTTCAGAGGTCTGAATCTGCTTACGGAACAGCGTCATCAGTTCGTTCGGATCGAGCTGAACATACTGCAGCATGTCGGCCACGGTATCGCCCTCATCCGACAGCTGAACCTCCACCTCGCCATTCTGGAAGGCAAACACGTCAACCGCTTCGGTGTCACCAAACAGGTTATGCATGTTACCCAGGATTTCCTGATAGGCGCCGACCATAAAGAAGCCGAGCATCGGTGGGTTGTCCACGTCGTACTCCGGCATCGGCATGGTTGTGGCAATACCGTCACCATCAACATAGTGATCGATGGTACCGTCAGAGTCACAGGTGATGTCCAGCAGCACGGCACGACGTTCCGGCTTTTTATTCAGGCCTTCCAGCGGCAGCACAGGGAACAGCTGATCGATACCCCATGCATCCGGCATGGACTGGAACAGCGAGAAGTTAACGTAGATCTTGTCCGCCATGCGCTCCTGCAACTCGTCGATGATCGGACGGTGCGCGCGGTTGCTGGGATCAAGATGCTGCTGAATGTAGTGACAGATGCTCAGATAAAGCTGTTCTGCCCAGGCGCGCTGCTTCAGGCTGTAGGTACCGGATGAGTAGCCTGTATGGATATCAAACAGGTCCATCTGGCTGTCGTGCAGCCATTCACGCAGCGAACGACGCGTGTCCGGCTCGTGCATCTCCTGCCAGGTTTCCCACATGCTCAGGATAGGACGCGGGGCATCCTCAATCTCTGGCGCTTCTGGCTTACTGAATTCGTTACGCTCAACGCCGATGATGTTAGATACCAGCACCGTGTGGTGAGCTGTGACTGCGCGGCCGGATTCGGTAATCACCGTTGGGTGCTCAAGTCCATGCTCGTCACAGGCTGCGCCTATTCCCCAGATCACGTTATTGGCATATTCATTCAGTCCGTAATTGACCGAACAGTCGGACTGCGAACGGGTACCTTCATAGTCAACGCCCAGGCCGCCGCCGACGTCAAAGCACTTAATGTTGACGCCGAGTTTTGCCAGTTCCACATAGAAGCGCGCAGACTCACGCACCCCGGTCGCGATATCGCGAATGTTAGACATCTGCGATCCCAAATGGAAATGCAGCAGTTGCAGGCTGTCGATCCGGCCCGCTTCACGCATGATTTCAACCAGCTTGAGTACCTGCGTTGCTGACAGGCCAAATTTAGATTTTTCGCCGCCGCTCGACTGCCACTTACCAGAACCCTGTGAAGCGAGACGTGCACGAATGCCCAGACGCGGCACCACGTTCAGGCGCTCGGCTTCTTCCAGCACCATGCGCACTTCGGTCATCTTCTCCAGAACCAGATAAACCTTGTGCCCTATCTTCTCGCCAATCAGCGCCAGACGAATATATTCACGATCTTTGTAACCATTACATACAATAACCGAACGGGTCTGACCGGCATGGGCCAGTACCGCCATCAGTTCGGCTTTTGAACCGGCTTCCAGACCCAGCGGTTCGCCAGAATTGACCAGGGATTCGATGACGCGCTTATGCTGGTTCACCTTGATGGGATACACCAGGAAGTAATCACCGGTGTAACCATAAGACTCACGTGCGCGTTTAAAAGCAGCGTTTATTGAGCGCAGGCGATGCTGAAGAATCTGAGGGAAACAGAACAGCGCGGGCAGGCGTTGGCCCTGGGCCTCGCGTTCCTTAACCAGCTTAGCCAGATCGACACGCACATCCGGACGATCCGGATCGGGGCAGACGCTAATATGACCCAGTTCATTGACGTCATAATAGTTATTGCCCCACCAGGCAATGTTGTAGGTCCGCAGCATCAGGCTGGCGTCCTGATCGTTCATCGCCACCTCCTGCATTGAGCGGAGTGCACCTTGTTCGCCAGCTGACGAACCCTTGATATTCTTCATGCCGTCAGACATCGCGAACCTCAATTTTCCGTTGAAAGATAATAATGTAAACCGACTTGAAGGTCGGGAGTCTGGAAATTCGTTGCCACATATTACGTCATGCTCTGTCTGCGTTGCGAACCTGCACGATGCATCACTGTAGTGTTAAGTGTAAAACACTCAGCCGCGTCAGGTACAAAAGGGCCGCGAATAATTCACGACGCTCACCGCCTGGACGATATAAACCGCTATCGCGTCAGAGGTTAACCAGCGCTTGTGTCGGGATAATTACCGAAACCAATAAAATGTCGGCAGAAGAGAAATAAGGACGGGAAACAGGATAACGCCAGCGCCGTGCCAGCACGCGAAAAGGCCGGGAGAGAGAAGATAAGGCTCATTACTCGTATCACCTCCGCACATGTCCTGGACATGTGGAAAACCACCTGGGTGAAAGCCAGACAGCTGTCTGACGGGCGCGACGCGGTAAGCGCGTCATCCTTTTTGCTGCTGAGAACGCAGCGGCGTTTTATACATTTTGCGCCTAAAAAAAGCAAAGAGATTATTTGCTTAATGCACGCGCTGTCAGCAGGATTTTCCACTGCTGCGCGTAAAGTTAACAGTGCAACATCAAAAAGGGCTGGTAATTCGCTCACCGCGTAACCTAAAATAGACGTCCAGATGGTTTTCCATCTAAACAGGTTAATATCCAGGCGGAGTTGGCCTGCGTGCTGACACTACCTGACTGCTCACGGCTTTGCCTTAAGGGGCGTTAAGTCAGCTAATACTCACTTGCGCTATGCAGTCGAATTCAAACCATTGGTAAGGTAAAGAACATAATGGCTAAACATCTTTTTACATCCGAGTCCGTATCCGAAGGACATCCTGATAAAATCGCCGACCAGATTTCTGATGCTGTGCTTGATGCGATCCTGGAACAGGATCCCAAAGCGCGCGTGGCCTGCGAAACGTACGTTAAAACCGGTATGGTTCTGGTTGGCGGTGAGATCACCACCAGCGCCTGGGTTGATATTGAAGAAATCACTCGTAATACCGTACGTGAAATCGGCTATGTTCATTCCGATATGGGCTTTGATGCCAACTCCTGCGCAGTATTAAGCGCAATTGGCAAACAGTCTCAGGATATCAACCAGGGCGTTGACCGCAGCGATCCGCTGGAACAGGGTGCGGGCGATCAGGGTTTGATGTTTGGCTATGCGACAAACGAAACCGATGTTCTGATGCCAGCCCCGGTGACCTATGCGCACCGTCTGGTTCAGCGCCAGGCCGAAGTGCGTAAGAACGGCACGCTGCCATGGCTGCGTCCGGATGCCAAAAGCCAGGTGACCTTCCAGTACGACGACGGCAAAATCGTCGGTATTGATGCGGTCGTTCTGTCAACTCAGCACAGCGAAGCGATCTCACAAAAAGATCTGCAGGAAGCGGTGATGGAAGAAATCATCAAGCCCGTCCTGCCTGCCGAGTGGCTGAGCGCATCCACCAAATATCACATCAACCCAACGGGCCGTTTTGTTATTGGTGGCCCAATGGGTGACTGTGGCCTGACCGGTCGCAAAATCATTGTTGATACCTACGGCGGTATGGCACGTCACGGCGGTGGCGCCTTCTCAGGCAAAGACCCGTCAAAAGTTGACCGTTCAGCCGCCTATGCCGCCCGCTATGTTGCAAAAAACATCGTGGCAGCGGGTCTGGCCGATCGTTGTGAGATCCAGGTTTCCTACGCCATCGGTGTTGCCGAGCCGACCTCCATCATGGTCGAGACCTTTGGCACTGAGAAAGTGTCTACTGAACAGCTGACCTTACTGGTGCGCGAGTTTTTCGATCTGCGTCCTTACGGCCTGATTCAGATGCTGGATCTGCTGCATCCGATCTATAAAGAAACCGCTGCCTATGGCCACTTTGGTCGCGAACATTTCCCTTGGGAAAAAACTGACAAAGCAGAACAGTTGCGTGAGGCTGCGGGCCTGTAAGCCTGTAAGCCTGTAAGCCTGTAAGCCTGAAAACGTCTCAAAAAGCCCTGCCTCGCGGCGGGGCTTTTTTTTTCTTTTTATTCCTCTCGGGCCTTCAGTTTCCCCCACCTGCACATTTTTTTAACTCAGCTACACTTTCTCTCAGCCTGTGCTCAGCTAATGTGTTAACGCTTACAATTTGAAACGCTTTAGATATCGGCTATTTAGGAATTTATCGCCGTAGTTATTCTTCCTAAAATGCGTTATTTTCAGCGTCATCTGATAGGCGTTAAACAGGGCATTGTCAGAAACTTCGAGGGTGCTATACCTCACTGGTTACTTGACCTTTCTGGGTTATAAATGCTGGATTTCAGGGTTTCAGCAAGTGTAAGCGATTACATCAATGTGATCGGGCTCACTTTTTGCCCAGATAAGGTTTTTTAACATCGATAACAACAATGATGGATAATTTTGGAGGCAACCATGCCTGGCAATTCACATAAAAGCAGAACCTCAAATAAGGCAATGACCTTATTTGTCTGCTTTCTGGCAGCCCTTGCAGGCCTGCTGTTTGGGTTGGATATCGGCGTTATCGCCGGTGCACTGCCCTTTATCGCGAAGGACTTTAACGTTACGGCACACCAACAGGAGTGGATTGTCAGCTCAATGATGTTCGGGGCGGCCATCGGTGCTATCGGCAGCGGCTGGATGTCATCGCGTCTGGGGCGTAAAAAAAGCCTGATGGCTGGTGCGATCCTGTTTGTTATTGGCTCACTGTGGTCAGCCATGGCACCTAACCCAGAAATGCTGATCAGCGCACGCGTGCTGTTAGGCCTGGCGGTCGGTATCGCCTCTTACACTGCGCCGCTCTATCTTTCTGAGATTGCGCCTGAAAAAATCCGCGGCAGTATGATCTCGCTTTATCAGTTGATGATTACCATCGGTATTCTGGGTGCGTACCTTTCCGATACCGCGTTCAGCTTCACAGGTAACTGGCGCTGGATGCTGGGCGTGATCACCATCCCTGCCCTGCTGCTGCTGATCGGCGTGTTCTTCCTGCCAAACAGCCCACGCTGGCTGGCGGCGAAAGGCAACTTCCGTGATGCGCAACGCGTACTGGATCGCCTGCGTGATACCAGTGAGCAGGCGAAGCGCGAGCTGGATGAGATCCGTGAAAGCCTGAAGATCAAACAGTCAGGCTGGGGATTATTTACCAGCAGCAGCCACTTCCGTCGTGCGGTGTACCTGGGCATTCTGCTGCAGGTGATGCAACAGTTTACCGGCATGAACGTCATCATGTATTACGCACCGAAAATTTTTGAGATTGCGGGTTTCGCGAATACCACCCAGCAGATGTGGGGAACGGTGATTGTCGGCTTGGTTAACGTACTGGCAACCTTTATTGCTATCGGTCTGGTGGATCGCTGGGGCCGTAAGCCTACCTTGATTCTGGGCTTCCTGGTGATGGCAGCCGGTATGGGCGTTCTTGGCACCATGCTGCACATGGGCATTCATTCGCAAGGTGCGCAGTACTTCGCGATTGGCATGCTGCTGATGTTTATCGTGGGCTTTGCCATGTCAGCCGGTCCGCTGATCTGGGTTCTGTGTTCTGAAATTCAGCCTCTGAAAGGACGCGATTTCGGTATCACTGTTTCAACCACCACGAACTGGATCGCCAACATGATTGTCGGCGCAACCTTCCTGACCATGCTGAATACGCTGGGCAATGCGCCGACCTTCTGGGTCTACGGCCTGCTCAACGTCTTCTTCATCGTCCTGACGGTGATGTTGATTCCCGAAACCAAAAACGTTTCGCTGGAGCACATTGAACGTAACCTGATGGCAGGTAAAAAGCTGCGCGATATCGGTCAGTAAGTCCTCCTCAGTATGTCCCCTAGAGCCAGTCAAGGTAAGCTGACTGGCTTTTTTCTTGCCGCTTTCCCCACAACTGACAACGAAAAATATCCTACCGTTTCAACGCCCAGACCTTGCCGTTACTGGCTTACACCTCCCCGCTTCGCTTTTCTTTCATTAAAGTCGAAAAAATATACGCCGATAAATTACCTGACGTTTTCATTATAAAAAGCTTTTTTCAGACTTCGCGTTGACCAGGAAATAGCATGAACAATACCAGCCCTAAAAAGACGATGAGCACCCGTGCTCAGATGCTGCTGGCAGGCGGAATGACGATCGTCGTGGGGTTTACTGCGACCATCGGATTACTCAGTTGGCAGTCCTCGAAAGAACAAAAATCTCTTGCCGCTAACTACCTGCAGCAAATTGCTGCTAGTCACGCCGGGCAAATCCAGCAGGAACTGACGCATGCATTGGATGCCGCTCAAAACCTGGGGCAAAGCCTTGCTGCCCTGCCTGCAGCAGGGATAAATGATCGTAAAGTTGCCGACAAGCTGATGGAATATGCATTGAATAAAAACCCTGACTTTGTGTCGATGACCGTAGTGTTTGAACCCGATGCCTTTGATGGCCGTGACAGTGCCTTTGTCGGGCCGCAGGGAACGCCACCGGGTGGTCGCTATGCCTGGTATGTTGACCGGGACAAAGACGGGCGCTACAAAATGAATCCGGCAATGGACTTTCTGCAGCCGGGGGCCGGTAATTACTATTTACTGCCGAAAGAAACGCAAAAGGACACCCTGATTGAGCCTTACAGCTTCGCTTATGATGGCGCAAAACCAGAGTGGTTAACCTCGGTGGCTACCCCTGTTATGGTCAATGACAAACTGAAGCTGGTTGTCAGTTCCGATATCCTGCTTTCCGCCATCCAGAAAAAAGTAAACCAGATCAAACCCTGGCACGAAACCGGCTACGCGCTGCTGCTTTCGAACAGCGGCAACGTGATTTCCTCCCCCAATGCAGGTGAAGCCGGCAAAAAATGGCAGGGAAACAGCAACAGCTACCGTACGGCAGTGACAGAACAGTACGATCCCGTACTGAAAGAAAATGCCATGTACACCTGGTACCCGATAAGCGTGGGCAACAACACGAAACCCTGGTATGTAGGGATTGTGGCACCCGTCAGCCAGGTAATGGCGGCGGCTGACAAGCAGCTTTACTGGGCTATTGCGCTGATGATTGTCAGTATCCTTTCCGTGGGGGCCGTGCTGGGTCTGTTATTCAACCGTAAAGTGATGCGTCATCTTGGCGGTGAACCCGAAGAGGCGGCGCGCATTGCGCTGGCCGTTGCTGAAGGTCAGTTAAACAATGGCATTCAGGTTGCGCCAGGCGACAGCAGCAGCCTGTTTTATGCCCTCAACACCATGCAGACACAGTTGCAGAGCATTGTGGGACAAATCAAAGACGCCAGCACCTCGGTCCAGCAGGGAGCGGGCGAAATTGCCGGTGCAAACCTCAACCTCGCCTCACGCACCGAGGAACAGGCTGCGGCACTGGAAGAAACTGCCGCGAGCATGGAGCAGATTAGTGCAGCTATCCGCATGAACGCGGATAATGCACAGCAGGCAACGAGCCTGACTGAAAATGCCACGCGCATCGCCAGCCGGGGGGAAACCCTGGTCGATCAGGTGGTCACTACCATGGCGCAGATTGATGAAAGTTCAAAGAAAATCGGTGATATCACCACGCTGATTAACAGCATCGCGTTTCAGACCAACATTCTGGCACTTAATGCTGCTGTTGAAGCTGCACGCGCAGGCGAACAGGGGCGCGGCTTTGCGGTCGTAGCCGCCGAAGTCCGGAATCTTGCGCAGCGGACAACCAGCGCCGTGAAAGATATTTCCGCCCTGATTGAGGAATCAGTTGTTCGGGTTGAAAATGGCGTTGTGCTGGTCAACGATGCAGGCAAAACCATGCATGAGATGACAAATGCCGTTTCATCAGTGCAGCGCATCATTGGTGAAATCGTTGCTGCATCCGATGAGCAAGCCCGCGGTATTGCGCAGGTGACCATCGCGGTCAATGAAATGGACGGCACGACCCAGCAAAACGCTGCGCTGGTTCAGCAGATGTCAGCGGCGTCCAGTTCACTTGAGGATCAGGCGCAGCAACTGGCTCAGACAATAAGGCAGTTTCATTAAAATAATGTCATGTCTGCCCGTCGGGTTCGGCGGGTACGACTTTTTTGCAGGACCGATATTGCTGTTGAGTTGAGTTCCACGCCGCTGCCGCTTATGCTGAGCGCCATGAAAACATCCCGTCTTCCCATTGCCCTACAACAAGCCGTTATGCGCGCCCTGCGTAGTGGGCTCGAACGGGCAAATGAAAAGCTCGAACAACATTATCCCGAACCCAGGCTGGTTTATCAGCAGCGCGGCACGGCTGCCGGAACGGCCTGGCTGGAAAAATGGGAAATCCGCCTGAATCCTGTCCTGCTGATGGAAAATCAGCAGGCCTTTATTGATGAGGTCGTTCCCCATGAGCTGGCCCATTTGCTGGTGTGGAAAACCTTCGGCCGCGTTGCACCGCATGGCAAAGAGTGGAAATGGATGATGGAGACTGTGCTGGGCGTGCCGGCGCGGCGCACCCATCAGTTTGAGGTCGAGTCGGTGCGCAGCCGCACCTTTGCTTATCGCTGCCAGTGTCAACAGCACCAGCTTACCGTGAGGCGCCATAATCGTGTCGTTCGCGGCGAAAGCGAGTACCGCTGCGTTCACTGCGGTAGCCTATTGAAAGCCGAGGTTTTTCCCCTTTCCTGAGCGGATTCTCATTCCGCCTGAGCAGGCATTCTGTTACCCTGCCGCCCTTTTAAGGACCAGGGGTAAAACTGGAACATGTCTCGCAAATTTCTCATCACGACTGCACTGTTACTCGCGTCTTTTAACAGCCAGGCCCTAAACCTCAACAACTATCATCAAAATAATTTTCAACAGGCAAAAGCCTACGCCGCAGAGATTAATGACGATGCGCCCGGCAGCTTTTACTGTGGCTGTAAAATTACCTGGCACGGCAAAAAGGGGGAGCCTGATCTGAACAGCTGTGGCTACCAGCCGCGCAAAAATGCCCACCGCGCCGCACGTATCGAGTGGGAACACGTGATGCCCGCCTGGGAGTTCGGCCATCAACGTCAGTGCTGGCAGAACGGCGGCCGCAAAAATTGCAGCAAAGATGCCGACTATCGCCGTATCGAAACCGACCTGCATAATCTGCAGCCGGCAATCGGTGAAGTGAATGGCGATCGCGGTAACTATGCCTACAGTCAGTGGAACGGTACGGATAAACAGTACGGTCAGTGCAGCATGCAGATTGATTTTAAAAACAAGCAGGCGCAGCCGCCCGAACGGGCCCGTGGCGCGATCGCCCGGACTTACTTCTATATGCGCGACCAGTATCATCTGCGTCTGTCACGTCAGCAAACGCAGTTATTTACAGCCTGGAACAAGCTCTATCCGGTCAGCAAATGGGAATGCGAGCGCGACCAGCGCATCGCTCGCGTACAGGGGAATCATAATCCTTATGTGCTTGAGGCTTGCACGCGTTAAAATCCCTGCCCTAAACTAACTGTTTCACAGCCCCGCCGCGTCAACCTCGCGGCGTTTAGCTCTCAGGGACATTATGCGCATACCTCGCATTTATCACTCACAGCCTGTTCATGTTGGCAGTGAAATCACGCTTGATGAAGACGCGTCCGGTCATGTTGGTCGCGTGCTGCGTATGACCAGCGGACAGCATGTAGAACTCTTTGATGGCAGTAATCTGACTTTCGCTGCAGAAATCACGCATGTTGATAAAAAACGTGTAAAAGTATCCATCACGGCAAGTCAGGAAGACGATCGCGAGTCGCCCCTCCATCTGCATCTCGGTCAGGTCATGTCTCGCGGCGAAAAAATGGAATTTACCATCCAGAAATCAATCGAACTGGGCGTTAATGTTATTACGCCGCTGTTTTCTGAACGCTGTGGTGTCAAACTGGATGCAGAACGCCTGGCAAAAAAAATTCAGCAGTGGCAAAAGATTGCTGTTGCCGCCTGCGAGCAGTGTGGTCGTAACCGTGTACCCGAAATCCGTCCGGCCATGGCACTCGAAGCCTGGTGCAGTGAAGCGGAAAGTGGGTTAAAACTGAACCTGCACCCGCGCGCCAGCCACAGCATCAACACTTTGCCTCAGCCGGTTGAGCGCGTTCGCCTGCTGATTGGTCCGGAAGGCGGGCTTTCAGCTGACGAAATTGCCATGACGGCGCAGCACGGTTTTACCGATATTCTGCTTGGCCCACGGGTTTTACGTACCGAAACAACGGCCCTGACTGCCATTACGGCACTTCAGGTGAGGTTTGGTGACCTGGGTTAAGCGATACTTTTAGCTCCACTGGGACGCCTGTAATCAACATCGCGTTCTGACTGCTCAGCCCCTTTTTGCCCGAACGAAACGAGACGGTAACCGCCGCCTCCTTCAGGAGATAATAATGATCAAGCTTGGCATCGTGATGGACCCAATCTCATCCATCAACATTAAAAAAGACTCCAGCTTTGCAATGCTGCTGGAAGCACAGCGCCGGGGTTACGAAATCCACTACATGGAGATGAACGATCTCTCCCTGCGCGGTGGTGTGGCTTACGCCCGCACTCGCCTGCTTAGCGTGGAACAGAATGCCGAAAGTTGGTATCAGTTTGGCAGTGAGCAGCAGATTAAACTGGCCGATCTCAACGTCGTATTGATGCGTAAAGACCCGCCGTTTGACACCGAGTTTATCTACTGTACCTACATCCTGGAACGGGCTGAAGAGCAGGGCACGCTGATCGTCAACAAGCCGCAAAGCCTGCGCGACTGTAACGAAAAACTGTATACCGCCTGGTTTGCTGAATTCACACCGGACACCCTGGTCACGCGTTCTAAGCAACAGCTGCGGGCGTTCTGGCAAGAGCATGGCGACGTCATCATGAAACCGCTGGACGGCATGGGCGGCGCCTCTATTTTCCGTGTGAAGCAGGACGATCCGAATTTCGGCGTTATCGCTGAAACCCTGACTGAACATGAAAGCCGTTACTGCATGGCGCAAAACTACCTGCCGGCTATCAAAGACGGTGATAAGCGCGTGCTGGTAGTGGATGGCGAACCGGTTCCTTATTGTCTGGCGCGTATTCCCCAAGGGGGAGAAACCCGTGGAAACCTGGCGGCTGGCGGACGCGGTGAAGCGCGCCCGCTGAGCGAAAGTGACTGGGAAATCGCCCGCCGCGTCGGTCCAACACTGAAGGCCAAAGGCCTGATTTTTGTGGGCCTCGACATTATTGGTGATAGACTGACTGAAGTTAACGTGACCAGCCCAACATGCATTCGTGAAATTGAGGCCGCCTTCCCTGTCTCCATCACCGGTATGCTGATGGACGCCATTGAGAAGCGCCTGAGCTGAGCATAACGCTGGGGCCATGCTCCGTGATCAACCCAACACCGGTGCAGCAATCACGCACCGGTTATCTTTGGTAAAGCATGTGAGAATGAATTTACAGCATCACTTTTTAATTGCCATGCCATCGTTGCAAGATCCCTTTTTTAAACGTTCTGTCGTCTACGTTTGTGAGCATAACGAAGAAGGGGCAATGGGGCTGATTATCAATAAGCCGATGGAAAACCTGACGGTTGAAGGCATTCTGAAAAAGCTCAAGATCGCCGAAGATAACCGCGATCCGGCTATCAATCTTGATAAGCCGGTGTTCAGCGGTGGTCCGCTGGCGGAAGATCGGGGCTTTATCCTGCACTCGGCACAGCGCACCTTTACTTCCAGCATTCGGGTGTCAGACAACACCGTGATTACCACCTCACGTGACGTGCTGGAAGCGATCGGTACAGCCTCACAGCCCGATCATGTGCTGGTCGCGCTGGGTTATTGTGCCTGGGAAAAAGACCAGCTTGAAAATGAGCTGATGGAGAACGCCTGGCTGACCACACCGGCTAACAGTAATATTTTGTTCCAGACGCCCATCGCCGAGCGCTGGCGTGAAGCCGCGCGCAGTATGGGCATTGATATTCACAACATGGCCAGCGATGCAGGTCACGCCTGATGAATACACAAACGTTGTTAGGTTTTGACTTCGGCACCAAAAGCATCGGCGTTGCGGTTGGTCAGCAGCTGACGGGCAGCGCCCGTCCGTTAAGCGCGATTAAGGCGCAGGACGGGACGCCAGACTGGCTGCAAATTGAAAAGCTGCTTAAAGAGTGGCAGCCCGACTTTGTTGTGGTGGGTTTGCCACTGAACATGGACGGCACCGAGCAGCCTTTAACAGCCCGCGCCCGTAAGTTTGCGAATCGCCTGCATGGCCGTTTTGGTATTCGCGTTGAGCTACAGGATGAGCGCCTCAGCACCGTTGAAGCGCGCGCCGGTTTGTTTGAACGGGGTGGCTATCGTGCCCTGAATAAAGGTTCAGTCGATTCCCAGTCAGCGGCGATTATCCTGCAGGACTGGTTTGAAACCCATTAATGAATCACCCCTTCGGCCTGACGGGCTAACCGACTCTGCTCAAAGGTTTGCATTCCGGCCTGCGCGCCGGTTTGCAGAATAGCGGGAATCTGATGCATTTTGCCTTCCCGAATCAGATTGACCACCGCGCTGGTGGCAATCAGCACCTCAAACAGCCCCACGCGTGTCTCATCTGTGGCTGAAACCAGCTGCTGCGCAATAACGGCTTTCAGACTGCCCGCCAGCTGGGTGCGTATCAGCGCCTTTTCATCTGCAGGGAACACATCCACCAGCCGATCCACCGCCTGGACTGCGCCGCGCGTATGCAACGTCGCCAGCACCAGATGTCCGGTTTCTGCCGCGGTTAATGCCTGGCGAATGGTATCGCTGTCGCGTAACTCTCCCAGCATAATCACATCGGGATCTTCGCGTAAGGCCGCTTTCAGGCCCAGACTAAACGAGCGGCAATGCAGCCCCACTTCGCGCTGTTGAATCAGGGACTGCTGGCTGTGATGAATAAACTCAATGGGATCTTCCAGCGTGAGAATATGACGGGCCTGCTGCCGGTTGATGGCATCGACCATGGCGGCGAGCGTGGTGGATTTACCGCTACCGGTCGCGCCGGTAATCAAAATCAGCCCGTCCTGTTTGTTCAGCAAGGTGGGCACAACCTGCGGAAGGCGTAAATCCGCAAGCGAAGGACAGCGGCTGGCAATAATACGCAGCGCCAGAGACAGCCCGTTGCGCTGCATAAACAGGTTCGCGCGCAGGCGCTGCCCGTTAACCAGTGTTAAGGCGAAATCCAGCTGCCCTTCTCGCTTTAGCACCTGCTGCTGTTCGCTGTCCAGCCATGACGAGGTAAATCGCGCCATCCAGTCGGATGGCAGGATGGGCTGGCCGGGCAGCGTTTCAAGCCCGCCCTGACGGCGCCAGTACGGCGAATGTCCGTTACAAAGGTGCAGATCGGCGGCGTTATGCTTTACACTAAGCTCCACTAATTCATCCAAATCCATTTTGATCTCCAGACTATGACTTCAATCCAGCACAACTTACAGCAAGTCCGTCAGCGAATCGCTGCTGCTGCAACCCGTTGCGGCCGGTCGCCAGAAGAAATTACGCTACTTGCAGTGAGCAAAACAAAGCCTGCGAGCGCGGTCGAAGAAGCCGCAGCGGCGGGACAGATCGATTTTGGTGAGAATTACGTTCAGGAAGGGGTTGAAAAGATTCAGTCACTGACCTCACATCCTGCCTTGACCTGGCACTTCATTGGCCCGCTGCAGTCCAATAAAAGCCGCCTGGTCGCTGAACACTTTGCCTGGTGTCATACGGTCGATCGTCAGAAGATCGCACAGCGTCTTAACGATCAGCGGCCTGAACATCTGCCGCCGCTCAATGTCTTAATCCAGGTAAATATCAGTGATGAAAACAGCAAATCTGGCATCATGCTGGAGGCGGTTGCCGGACTGGCTCAGGACATCCTGACAATGCCGCGTTTGCGTTTGCGCGGGCTGATGGCGATTCCGGCACCCGAAGAAGATTATCAGCGACAGCTGGCGGTATGCCAGCAAATGGCTGATGCTTTTGACCAGCTTAAACAGCAGTATAGCGACGTTGATACGCTTTCCCTTGGGATGAGCGATGACATGGAGGCGGCAATTGCCGCTGGCAGTACGATGGTGCGCATTGGCACCGCCATTTTTGGCGCGCGAGATTACACACAACCTTCACAACAATAATTGAGGAACTTCATGTTAACAATGACGTTTTTAGTAAAAACGCTAATCGATCTCTACGTCATGGTGCTGCTGCTGCGCATCTGGATGCAGTGGTCACGTTGTGATTTTTATAACCCGCTTGCGCAGTTTGTCGTGAAGATTACTCAGCCGATTGTAAAACCCCTGCGTCGTATCCTTCCGGCTCTGGGTCCGATTGATACGGCCTCCCTGCTGTTGGCCTTTGTGCTGACAACGCTTAAATATCCCCTTCTGCTGCTGATTCAGGTCGGCGTGTTCTCTGTCGATCCCACGAATTTGCTGGTTGGCCTGCTGTCGCTGTTGAAATCTGCAGGTTATCTGGTGTTCTGGGTCATTATCATTCGCTCCCTGATGAGCTGGATCAGTCAGGGCCGCGGCCCGATGGACTATGTGCTGATTCAGTTGACCGAGCCGTTAATGGCGCCGATTCGTCGTATTCTTCCTGCCATGGGCGGCATCGACTTCTCAGCCATGATCGTGATTCTGGTGCTGTATGCCCTGAATTTCCTTGGCATGGATCTGTTCCCGGGTCTCTGGTATTTGCTGTAAATGAATCAAACTGGAACTGTTATGCAAAAAGTTGTTCTTGCCACCGGCAATCCCGGCAAAGTACGTGAGCTGGCGGATCTGCTCGCTGACTTTGGTCTGGATGTCGTGGCGCAAACCGAACTTGGCGTGGAATCCGCCGAGGAAACCGGCCTGACCTTTATTGAAAATGCCATCCTGAAAGCGCGCCATGCCGCGCAGGTGACCGGCCTGCCGGCTATCGCAGATGACTCTGGCCTGGCCGTGAATGCGCTGGGTGGCGCGCCCGGGATTTACTCAGCCCGCTATGCTGGTGAAGACGCCAGCGACCAGCAGAATCTGGAAAAGCTGCTTCAGGCTCTGGAAAACACGCCTGACGGACAACGTCAGGCGCAGTTTCACTGCGTGCTGGTTTATCTACGTCATGCTGCCGACCCAACGCCGCTGGTCTTCCACGGTGCCTGGGAAGGGGAAATTACCCGAACGGCAGCCGGTGAAGGTGGCTTTGGTTACGATCCGGTGTTCTGGGTTCCGGCACTGGGTAAAACTGCAGCCGAACTGACTAAGGCAGAGAAAGGAAAAGTCTCTCATCGTGGTAAAGCATTGACGCTGTTACTGGAAGCGATGCGTAATGCCTGATTTACCGCCTCTGAGTTTGTACATCCACATTCCCTGGTGTGTACAGAAATGCCCCTACTGCGATTTTAATTCTCACGCATTAAAGGATGAGGTGCCGCACGTTGAGTATGTGCAGCACCTGCTGCGCGATCTTGAACACGACCTGCCGCTGATTCAGGGTCGTGAGGTTCGCACGATCTTTATTGGCGGCGGGACGCCAAGCCTGTTAAGCAGCAGCGCCATGCAGATGTTGATGGATGGCGTACGCGAGCGGCTGACGCTAACAGCCGATGCTGAAGTCACGATGGAAGCCAATCCGGGCACGGTGGAAGCGGATCGCTTCAGCGCCTATCAACGCGCCGGTATTAACCGAATCTCGATTGGTGTCCAGAGCTTCAGCCCGCAGAAACTGGAACGTCTGGGCCGTATCCACGGACCGGAAGAAGCGAAGCGTGCCGCAGCACTGGCACAGGGTTTAGGGCTGCGCAGCTTCAACCTTGACCTGATGCACGGCCTGCCCGATCAGTCGCTGGCCGAGGCGCTGGATGATTTGCGCCAGGCGATTGCGCTCAACCCGCCGCATCTCTCCTGGTATCAGCTGACGATTGAGCCCAATACGCTGTTTGGCTCTCGCCCGCCAACCCTACCGGATGATGATGCGCTATGGGATATTTTTGAGCAGGGCCACCAGTTGCTGACTGCGGCAGGTTATGAGCAATACGAAACCTCGGCCTATGCTAAACCGGGCTACCGCTGTGAGCACAACCTGAACTACTGGCGCTTTGGCGATTATCTGGGCATTGGTTGTGGTGCGCATGGCAAACTGACTCAGCCAGATGGCCGTATTGTCCGTACCGTAAAAGTGCGCCATCCGCGTGGCTTTATGAAGGGCAATTATCTTGATAAGCAGTACGACGTTGCAGACGAGGATAAGCCTTTTGAGTTCTTCATGAACCGTTTTCGTCTGCTGGAGGCCGCGCCGCGTGCAGACTTTAGCCGCTATACCGGGCTGCATGAAACGCTGATTCGCCCACAGCTCGACGAGGCCATTGCCGCAGGTTACATCACTGAATCGCCGGAACACTGGCAGATTACAGAGAAAGGGAAACTGTTTCTGAACTCGTTGCTGGAGCTGTTTTTAGCGGAAGCCTAGTGCATTCTGGCCCGGAAGCATCACTAAAGCGACCGGGCCGTTTGCGCGAACATCAACCGCGTTCGGTATTCTGTCTCAGTTGTAACAGCTTCGTATTAATAATGGCGATGTTGACCTCACAGGGCATGCCATCATCCAGATAGACGGTTTCGTTGATCTCCAGCGCCGCCTCATTCGCATTAAAATTCAATAGTCTGAGCTGCTCACCATCGGTAACATTGATGGCATTCAGTTGCTGATCGCGACGCTGAATTTTCTTGCCGGTGATCTGTTCAATGTACGAATATTTTGAGATCTCCAGTCGTCCAAACTCCATGCTGCTAAACAGGCTGACAGGCAGGTGGATATATTCCAGCGCAACGGGGATGTCATCAAAACACATCAGACGAACAATTTTGTAAATCTGGTCACTGTTCTTGATGCGTAAAGCCTGCGCCATATCCGGCCCGGGCACTTTAATGATGCTGGCAGTCAGCACCTTTCTGACCGCTTTATGCCCTTTTTTGTGTGCCTGATAATCAAACGGGGAAAGCGCATGAAACCGGCCTGAGTGATTACTCTTGCCGATGGACCCCACGAACAGCCCGGAGCCTTTCACCCGATAAATACGCTGTTGCTCAATAAGAATGCGGGTGGCTTCCCGCACCGTCGCCCGGGTAATACCAATGTTCTTAGCAATCGCGATTTCCGTGTCCAGCTTATCGCCCGGCAGCAGTCCATCCTGCATGATCTTTGTCAGGATATAGTCGACTACCTCTTTTTGCTTCTCTGTAATGCCATCGAACATCAGCATATTCCCGAATAGTGTGCCCGTGCCTGCGGTGCCCTACAGCAAACCCTGCAGGCCCGGTTTTCGTCACGACGTGCCCGTGAGCAAAGATCCAGATGTGATCCAGCTAACGATTTTGCACTCAAACCCCACGCGCCCCGCCAGAAATGATTCTTGCATATTGTATCTGTACAGGTCGAGGTGCATCATCAAGATGACTAGACAGCTTAAACATGTCTATACGTACAAGCCGGTTTTTGCAACAGCAATTTGTCAGAACTGACGAGTGAGACTTAAATTAATATCTTGTTTTAGAGTAAGTTAACGTCATATTCGTTTATCCCTCTGCCGTGAGTGGTTTTGTCAGATGAAATAAAAAAGGCAAAGCCGCAGGGATAAACAGAGAAAGATGACTGTACAGCTTGATGAATTCTGGAAGCCAGCTGGCTGACTTTTTTGCCTAACCTTTTATCCAGGACATTGTATGCCGAATCTGACCCAATGGCTGAATGCTGAAAAAATTCAATATATTGAGCGCGTATCCGACTGGAAAGCCGCGATTCAGGTCGCGGGCGATCCTCTTCTTAATGAGGGGGCGATTTCACAGGATTACATTGACACCATCATCCGCCTCAAACAGGAAACCGGTCCCTACTTCGTTATTGCGCCGCGCATTGCCATGCCGCATGCCCGCCCTGAGCAGGGTGCCAAAAAGTTGGGATTATCCTTAGTCAAGCTGGCTAACCCGGTCACCTTTGATGCAGGAGAGAATGATCCTGTCGATATCCTTTTTATGTTCTCCGCCCCTGACAGCAACAGCCACATTGAGATGATCTCCCAGCTGGCTGAGGTGCTTACCGATGACGAGGTGATGGAACGCGTTTATCAGGCACAAAGCCAACACGCACTCTGTGCCCTGTTGTTAGCAGACAGCATATCCCGTTAACTCGTTAAAATTAAAAGAGGTTTTTATGAAAATTATGGCAGTTTGTGGTTCAGGCCTGGGAAGCAGCTTCATGATGGAAATGAACATCAAAAAAGTGCTTAAAGCGATGGATATGACGGCAGACGTTGAACACGCCGATCTCGGTTCGGTCACGCCAGACGTGGCAGATGTGTTCGTGATGGCAAAAGACATCGCCTACAGCGCTAACCTGCCACCGGAAAAAGTCATCATTATCAATAACATTATCGACCTGAAGGAAGTTGAGCAGAAAATTCGCGACTACTTCAATAAATAACCCTGTCACCCACTTAAAAAAGAACACTTACCGCTGAGGTTATTATGTTTATACAAAACCTTTTACTGGTAGTTGTCGACGTGCTGAAAGTCCCCTCTATTCTGGTCGGGCTGGTCGCCATGTTCGGTCTGATAGCGCAACGTAAACCGCTGCCGGATGTGATAAAGGGTACGGTAAAAACCATCCTGGGTTTTTTAGTACTGGCAGGCGGTGCCACGGTGTTAGTGGGATCGCTGACGCCGCTGGGGGATATTTTCAAACACGCGTTCAACGTCCAGGGCATTATTCCCAATAACGAGGCGATGGTTTCTATCGCCCTGGCGAAGTATGGTGCGCCCACGACGCTGATTATGGCCTTCGGCATGGTGGCCAATATTACCGTCGCCCGCTTTACGCGTCTGAAATATATCTACCTCTCTGGTCATGTCACTTTTTATATGGCCTGCATGATCGCGATTATTCTTTCGGTGGCGGGTTTCGAGGGCGTGCAGCTTATCTATACCGGCTCACTGACGCTGGGCATGTTAATGGCCTTTTTCCCGGCACTGGCGCAGCCCTACATGCGTAAAATCATTGGGCACGATCAGGTCGCGCTGGCGCACACCGGTACGGTTGGCTATGTCCTGTCGGGCTGGATAGGTTCTTTGGTGGGCAAAGGTTCTAAATCCACCGAAGAGATGAACATGCCAAAAAACCTGAGTTTTTTGCGTGACAGCACCATCTCTATTTCCCTGACGATGATGGTCATCTATTTTATTTTGTCCATTTCGGCAGGCAGAGAATACGTGGAGAGTCAGTTCAGCCACGGGCAAAACTATCTGGTGTACTCCTTTGTGCAGGCCATTACCTTCGCTGCCGGTGTTTTTATTATCCTCCAGGGCGTGCGTTTGATTCTGGCCGAAATTGTGCCGGCGTTTACCGGGTTTTCAGAGAAGTTGGTGCCAAGCGCGCGTCCGGCACTCGACTGCCCTATTGTATTCCCCTATGCGCCTAACGCCGTTCTGGTCGGTTTTATTTCCAGCTTTATCGGCGGCCTGGTCGGGCTGTTTATTCTGGGGCAGCTGCACTGGATATTAATTCTGCCTGGCGTGGTACCGCACTTTTTCTGCGGCGCAACCGCAGGCGTTTTTGGTAATGCTACCGGCGGGAAACGCGGGGCCATGTTAGGTGCCTTTGCCCACGGTATTCTGATTACCTTCCTCCCGGTCGCCTTATTGCCTGTCCTGGGCGCCATCGGCCTGACGAATACCACCTTCTCAGACACCGATTTCGGCGTCACGGGGATTCTGTTGGGGAATATGGCCAGATTCCTTGATAAAGGGACCATTACCATGGTGATCACTGGAATTTTTGCCCTGCTGGTTATCTATAACTATGTCGCCCGTAGCAAAACGGTCGTCAAAGAGGCCAATAACGATTGACAGGCATCAGGGGCTGACTCCAGCCCCTTTTTTCAACAACGTGCTAAAGCAGAAAAACGCCAGCCGTGGCGGCGTGACGTTCAGGATGAAAGGCAGACGACCAGGCGGCGCAGGCCGTCTGAAAAGCACTATTTCAGCGAACCGACCAGGGCTTTACGGTCATTCTCAAGCGTAATCACCCGGTTACAAACCGCTTTGCCAAACTGCTGGAAATCGGCTTCCTGATTGTTCCACTCGCTCTGAATGGCGTTTTGCAGGCCGCCAAGATTGCCCATCAAGCCCTGCAAACCGCTACCGCCACCGTTGGACATCGCCTTGCTGCCCATCTCATTGATGCTGTCCTGCAGAATACCGCCCATCGCCTGATTAACCAGCTGTTGACCATCGGCACGCACCTGATCGATCGCCTGATGATGGAAGGTTAAACCATCGCTGCGATGCTCAATAATACGGTTCATCTGGGTTTTTAACTGCGTATTCAGCGTAGCCAGTCGGCTATGTAACCGGCTGGATTCGCCAACCTGCTGAGTAATGATGTTATCCAGCGCGGCACGCCCTTTCTCCAGACGGGATGTTGCTCCGTTATCGATCCAGGGAAGATCGCGGCGTAAGGCATTTTGATAATCAATCGCCTTCTGACGGTTAGCGGCGTTCAGGGCCATCTTCTGACCGTTGAACTGCACATCCCCCAGCGTCGATATCTGCAGATTGCCATTTGCGCCCACCACCTGCACGCTTTGTGGCGTAATCACAACATCATCCTGCGGTTTGACACTGCACTCCCAGGCAGCCTGGGCCTGCGTTGCCGCCAGTAAAAGGCCGGCGACCAGCGCGTTACGAATCATACAATCTCCCTGTCTGGGTGTGAAAGCGACACTGCTGGTAACTTAGTCCCACCAGACGTCAAAGAGTTCGGTAACTTTCACATCCTGCAGCTTGCGGTCTTCCAGCCACTTGCGCACGAGTTCACGATGCTCATCGGTGCATTTACCGGTTTGCTGCAGGCAAATCAGCCCTTCCCACGCCAGATAACCGCTGCCATCGTAAGCCAGACCATTAGGATCGATCGCTTCGTTGATGAACTGGTTCAGGGTTTCATCGATGTCACTTTCAGACGTGCCTTCAGGAAAACGCCAGGCCACGGAAAAGCCCAGTTCCTGGAATTCATCGATATGTAATTTTTTACGTAAACGGCGGCTGCGTTGTGTGGCCATTATTTCACCCTCTCAAACATTAAATCCCATACGCCATGGCCTAAACGCTGCCCGCGCTGCTCAAATTTTGTCAATGGACGCGTTTCAGGACGCGGCACATAGGTGCTGTCTTCAGACAGGTTACGATAACCTGCGATGCTGCTCATGACCTCAAGCATATGTTCTGCATAAGCTTCCCAGTCGGTTGCCATATGGAATACGCCACCCAGCTTGAGCTTACGCATCACCAACTCGGCAAAAGGCACCTGCACGATACGGCGTTTATTGTGACGGGCTTTGTGCCACGGGTCGGGAAAGAACAGCTGAACCATGCGCAGTGAGTTATCAGGGATCATCTTTTCCAGCACTTCAACCGCATCATGGCACATCACGCGCAGATTGCTGACATCGGCTTCTTTCGCCGAGGCCAGGCAGGCACCTACGCCTGGCGCGTGCACTTCAATTCCCAGGAAGTTTTGGTGGGGAGTGTTTTGCGCCATGGTCACCAGCGAGGCCCCCATGCCAAAGCCGATCTCCAGCGTTACCGGGGCTTCGCGGCCAAACAGCGCGGGCAAATCTACGGGATCAGGCTGATATTCAACACCCATCTCTGGCCAGTAGTTATCCAGCGCCAACTGCTGGCCTTTGGTTAAGCGGCCCTGGCGGCGCACAAAACTGCGAATCCGACGCAACGGGCGTCCATTCTCATCAAATTCCGGGGTGATGACATCATTAATCATGTTGAAGCCTGCTGGTTTGCCTGTTCTGGGAAACGGGCATTATGCAAAGTTCAAAAGCAGAAGCAAGCCTTTGCCACGTTCTGCTTTATTCCTGCGTGCCCTGAAGCGCAATTTCCTGCCTGAGTGTAGAGTAAACCGCAAAAATTTCCTTGTTATGATGCCAGCCTGCAGGCAAAGACGGCCAACGCTATCGGAAACTTATAAAGACATTGTCTGCCGCCGCTGTTGGCTCAGCTTGCGGTACTGCTGAGGAGACATGCCAACATACCTGGCAAACGTACTGTAAAAACGGCTGCTGGAGCGGAAACCGGCCGTCAGCGCCACATCCAGAACGGTGATATCGGTATCGCTCAGAAGCGCCCTGACATGATTGATCCGCATGGCCGTGATGTACTGTTTTAGCGTCAGCTGCATCACGCGCTGAAAAATGCCCATCGCATAATTCGCATTAAGTTTAACGTGTTCGGCCACGTCATTGATGGTTAAAGCCTGATCGTAGTTATCTGCGATAAACTCCAGCATCTGGCTGACATAAAACTGAGCATGGCGCGAAACGCTGTTCTTGTGCGTACGCGACGTTTTGTTCACCAGCACCGGCTGCCATCCCGACAGACTAAAGCGCTTAAGCATCAGACCAATCTCATCAACGGCAAGCTGGCGAATCTGTTCGTCGGGACTGTTCAGCTCCTGCTGCCAGCGCTGCACTTCAAACGCGCTGAGCTGCTGCTTCGCCACAGATTTAATCACCATGCCGTGGGTAACATGATTGATTAACTCCCTGTCGAGCGGCCAGGACAAAAACAGATGCATCGGCAGGTTCAGAATAGCCATGTTCTGGCAGCGTCCGGGACGGGTGAGTTGATGTGGCGTACAGGCCCAAAACAGGGTGATGTAACCCTGCTTGATCTGAACGACCTCGTTATTAATGAGGTACTCCACGTCACCGTCAAACGGCACATTCACCTCAACCTGACCGTGCCAGTGGCTGGTGGTCATGGCCAGCGGCGGACGCAGTTCGATATCCATGCGCTGATATTCAGAATAGAGCGACAGCGGGCTGCGGGTCTGCTTTTCATCGCTGCTGCACATATGCGGGTCGGGCGGAAGTGGTACGACAGGCTGCATAATCATCATTCCCTCTCCTGAATTATCAGAACCCTGCCATATCTGAACGGCTCAGGCCAGTCTCAGAGGCGAGAAATGCGCGGTCAGCATGGCGTTTTCGCCTGTTAGCACACCAGATACTCTTCTTTCCGTGCAAATTTGTCCCGAAAACTCAGATCTGCTCGCCGCCAGCATCAGATCTGAGTTTGTGGGAATGCTCGTTCCGTAAGGCGGAAGTTTCTCGATGAATGGCGTGACATTCTGGCGTTATCCAACCTTGCAATGGAGCGTCCTGATGTCTGCACCCAAAATTACCTTTATTGGCGCGGGTTCCACTATTTTCGTCAAAAATATCCTTGGCGATGTCTTTCACCGCGATGCGCTGAAATCCGCCCATATCGCGTTGATGGATATTGATGCGACCCGGCTTGAAGAGTCCTTTACCGTGGTCAGTAAGCTGATGAGTTCGGCTGGTGCGGCCGGAAGAATCACCTGCCACACCGACCAGAAAGCGGCATTAGCGGATGCCGACTTTGTTGTGGTCGCGTTTCAGATAGGCGGCTATGAACCCTGTACCCTCACTGATTTTGCGGTGTGTAAGCGTTACGGTCTTGAGCAGACCATCGCCGACACGCTTGGCCCGGGCGGCATCATGCGCGCGCTGCGCACCATCCCGCACCTCTGGCAGATTTGTGAAGACATGACGGCGGTATGTCCTGATGCCACCATGCTTAATTACGTTAACCCCATGGCGATGAACACCTGGGCGATGTACGCGCGTTATCCGCATATCAAACAGGTTGGCCTGTGCCATTCCGTTCAGGGAACGACGGAAGAGCTGGCTTACGATCTCAATCTTAACCCGGCCGATTTACGTTACCGCTCTGCCGGCATCAACCACATGGCCTTTTACCTGGAGCTGGAGCGAAAAACTGCAGACGGGGCTTACGTGAATCTCTACCCGGAACTGCTTGCCGCTTTTGACGCCGGGCAGGTACCGAAACCCAACATGCATGGCAATACGCGCTGTCCCAACATTGTGCGCTATGAGATGTTCAAAAAACTGGGCTATTTCGTTACCGAGTCTTCAGAACATTTTGCAGAATATACGCCCTGGTTTATCAAGCCGGGACGAGAGGATCTTATTGCGCGCTACCAGATCCCGCTGGATGAGTATCCCAAACGCTGCGTCGAGCAGCTGGATAACTGGCGTACCGAGCTTGAACATTACAAGCGCGCTGAGCGTATTGAAAGCAAACCCTCGCGCGAATATGCCAGCGCCATTATGAATGCCATCTGGACAGGTGAACCGGCCGTGATTTACGGCAACGTGCGTAACGATGCATTGATCGACAACCTGCCGCAGGGATGCTGTGTTGAGGTCGCCTGCCTGGTGGACGCCAACGGGATTCAGCCTACGAAGGTGGGAACCCTGCCCTCACATCTGGCAGCCATGATGCAAACCAATATCAACGTGCAGACGCTGCTGACGGAAGCCATCCTGACCGAAAACCCTGAGCGGGTTTACCACGCGGCCATGCTGGATCCCCATACGGCGGCGGTGCTGGGCATCGAGGAGATTTATGCGCTGGTGGATGAGCTGATCGCCGAACACGGGGACTGGCTGCCCGCCTGGCTGCACAAATAATGCCTGTGTCTCCGGGCGTGCTGTCCGGCTGCGGCTCTATTCCTTAACAGAAGGCGGGCGCTGGCAACAGCGTCCCGGTACCCGATGAGCATTTCAATAACGACAAAACTCAGCTATGGATTCGGCGCATTTGGGAAAGATTTTGCTATTGGCATTGTTTATATGTACCTGATGTATTACTACACCGACGTGGTAGGTTTGTCGGTTGGCCTCGTCGGTACGCTGTTTTTAGTGGCCAGGATCTGGGACGCAATAAACGATCCGATCATGGGCTGGATCGTAAATGCCACGCGATCGCGCTGGGGGAAATTCAAACCCTGGATTTTTGCAGGCACGCTGGCAAACTCGCTGGTGCTGTTCCTGTTGTTTAGCGCCCATCTGTTTGAAGGCACCACGCAGGTTATTTATGTCTGTGTGACGTATATCTTGTGGGGCATGACCTACACCATTATGGATATTCCGTTCTGGTCGCTGGTGCCTACCATCACGCTGGACAAGCGCGAACGTGAACAGCTGGTTCCCTGGCCACGCTTTTTCGCCAGCCTTGCCGGGTTTGTTACCGCAGGCCTGGCCCTGCCCTTTGTCAGTTATGTTGGCGGCGACAATCGTGGCTTAGGCTTCCAGATGTTTACCCTGGTGTTAATCGCCTTTTTTATCGTCTCCATGTTAGTCACGCTGCGAAACGTGCATGAAGTCTATTCGTCCACCCGCGACGAAACCTCAGGCAGTGACCGCCTGGGGCTAAAAGCCATTGTTGCCCTCATTTACCGTAACGATCAGCTTTCCTGCCTGCTGGGAATGGCGCTGGCTTACAACATCGCGGCTAACATCATTACCGGCTTTGCCATTTACTATTTCACCTACGTCATCGGCGATGCCGGGCTGTTTCCCTACTACCTCTCTTATGCAGGCGCGGCAAACCTCGTCACGTTAATCCTGTTCCCGAAACTGGTAAACATCCTGTCGCGCCGCATTCTGTGGGCGGGCGCGTCCGCGCTGCCGATACTGAGCTGTGGCGTGCTGTTCGCTATGGCACTGGCAGGCTATCACTCAACGCTGCTGATTGTGGTGGCCGGCATCCTGTTAAACACCGGTACCGCGCTTTTCTGGGTGCTCCAGGTCATTATGGTGGCGGACACCGTTGATTACGGCGAATACAAGCTGCACGTGCGCTGCGAGAGCATCGCCTATTCAGTGCAGACGATGGTGGTGAAAGGCGGCTCCGCCTTTGCCGCTTTCTTTATCGCCGTGGTGCTGGGCATGATTGGCTATATGCCCAATATCGTACAGTCGCAGGAAACCCTTGCAGGCATGCAATTTATTATGATTGCGCTGCCGGCTGTTTTTTTTATGCTGACGCTACTGCTCTATTTCCGCTTCTATAAGCTGAACGGCGATATGCTGCGGAAAATCCAGATCCATCTGCTCGATAAATACCGTAAACCGCAGGAGCCAGAAACCCTCCCGCTCAGGATGCAAGACAAGATCAACGTCTGACCAGTAAAAGCCCTTTGCGGGCTTCTGTGAAAGATGTCGCGGGCCGGATTCACATCGTCTGGCCTGCTACTGTCTCCCGGCGGCTCCTGATATTGTCAGGCCCAGCACGACGCTGCCGCACGGGACAGACAGGCCGGTATGAAACAGGCCTTTTCAATCTTCCGGTTTACTCTCACTGGCGCTTATGCTGGAATTCCTGCCCGAATATCGCGTAATCACGGAAATATCCTTTTTATGATGCAAGCCCCGCAGTTCGCGCAACAGGTGCTGAACTGGTATCAGCGCTTTGGCCGCAAAACCCTGCCGTGGCAGCTGGAAAAAACACCCTACAAGGTGTGGCTGTCCGAAGTCATGTTGCAGCAAACTCAGGTTGCCACGGTTATCCCCTATTTTGAGCGCTTCATGGCGCGGTTTCCTGACGTCAGCGATCTGGCCGCCGCGCCCCTGGATGAGGTGCTGCATCTCTGGACCGGTCTGGGCTATTACGCCCGTGCGCGCAACCTGCATAAAGCGGCAAAACAGGTGGTGGACCTTCATGGCGGTGAATTTCCCCGCCACTATGATGAGGTCGCCGCTTTACCCGGCGTTGGCCGATCCACCGCTGGCGCGATTTTATCTCTGTCGCTGGGTCTGCATTTCCCTATTCTCGATGGCAACGTTAAACGGGTTTTAGCGCGTTGCTACGCGGTAGGCGGCTGGCCGGGTAAGAAGGATGTGGAAAAGCGGCTCTGGCAAATCAGCGAAGAGGTCACGCCTGCTCAAGGCGTCAGCCAGTTTAACCAGGCGATGATGGATCTGGGTGCCATGGTGTGCACGCGATCCAGACCAAAATGCGACATCTGCCCGCTCAACAGCGGATGCGAAGCAAGGGCTAACAACAGCTGGGCCAGCTATCCGGGTAAAAAGCCGAAGCAGACGTTGCCGGAACGCAGCGGTTGGTTTTTGATGATGCAACATGGCGACAAGGTCTGGCTGGAGCAGCGTCCGCCGGTGGGCCTGTGGGGCGGTTTATTCTGCTTCCCGCAATTCACCACTGAAGAGGCGATGACCGACTGGCTGCATGCGCGCGGCATTCACGCCAAACCCCAGCAGCTTACGGCATTTCGTCATACCTTTAGCCATTTCCATCTGGATATTGTCCCAATGTGGCTGTCATGGCCTTCTGCCGGGGCATTAATGGATGAAGCTGGCGGTCTCTGGTATAACTTAACGCTGCCGCCGCCTGTGGGATTAGCCGCACCTGTAGAGCGTCTTTTGCACGAACTGCGCCATCCCCAGCAGTTGCCCTTAGGCAGCTGTGAGATTAACGAGGAAGAATAATGAGCCGCACTATTTTTTGTACTTTTTTACAACGTGATGCTGAAGGGCAAGATTTCCAACTCTACCCTGGCGATCTGGGAAAACGCATTTACAATGAAATCTCGAAAGAAGCCTGGCAGCAATGGATGGCTAAGCAGACGATGCTGATCAACGAGAAAAAACTCAACATGATGAACCCCGAAGATCGCAAAGTGCTGGAAAAGGAAATGATTAACTTCCTGTTCGAAGGCAAAGACGTTCACATTGAAGGCTATACGCCACCCGAAGCATAACTTTTTTTGGCCTCAGTACTGGGGCCGTTTTCCAGGTCAGGCACGTATTTTAGATGAATAAAAAGCTGATAGCCCTGCTGGTGATTGCACCCCTTTTAGTTTCCTGTTCCGGCAAAAAGAACCCGACCTATTCAGAAGAGTGGGTGAAGGACACCAACGGATTTGACATCCTGATGGGGCAGTTCGCCCATAACATTGAGAACATCTGGGGTATCAATGAGGTTCTGATTGCCGGACCGAAAGACTACGTCAAATACACCGACAACTATTACACCCGCAGCCATATCAACTTTGAAAGCGGTAACATCACGATTGAGACCATTTCCGGTACCGATCCCGCTGCCAGCCTGCGTCAGGCGATCGTGACCACCTTGCTGATCGGCGACGATCCGGGCAATGTAGATCTTTATTCTGATGTCAACGATATCCAAATCAGTAAAGAACCGCTGCTTTACGGACAGGTGCTGGACAACACCGGACAAGCTATCCGCTGGCAGGGCCGCGCTCAGGCGTTTGCGGACTATTTGATTGCGAATAAATTGCAGCGTCGCAATTCTGGTCTGCATGTAATCTACTCGGTCACCATCCCGATGGTGCCGAACCATCTTGATAAGCGTGCGCATAAATATCTGCCGATGGTGCGCAAGGCTGCTGAGCAATATGGTGTTGATGCGTCTCTGATCCTCGCGATTATGCAGACCGAATCCAGTTTTAACCCCTACGCCGTCAGCCATTCTGACGCACTGGGTTTAATGCAGGTGGTACAGCATACCGCGGGCGTCGATGTATTCCGTATGAAGGGTAAATGGGGCAAACCAAGCCGCAGCTACCTGCTGGATCCCGAGAACAACATTGATGCCGGTACGGCTTACCTGTCATTGCTGCAGCGCAGCTATCTGGCAGGCATTCAGGATCCGCTGTCGCGTCGCTACGCGGTCATTACCGCCTATAACGGCGGTGCAGGCAGCGTGCTGCGCGTGTTCTCCAGCGATAAGGATCGTGCGGTCACTATCATTAACGGCATGTCACCCAGTCAGGTTTATCAGACGCTGTCTAAACAGCATCCGTCTGCGGAATCGCGGCGTTATTTGTATAAGGTGAGCTCGGCGCAGCGGAGCTACCATCGATATTGATGGCGAAGGGTTTCCCCTGGCGGGGGATTGCTGGTGCAGAGAGGTTTTTGCGCGCAAGGCGCTGGGGTTCTGCCCTCTGGCTCTGAGAGGGTTCCGCCCGCCAGGCGCTGGGGTTCTGCCCTCTGGCTCTGAGAGGGTTCCGCCCGCCAGGCGATGGGGTTCTGTCCTCTGGCTCTGAGAGGGTTCCGCCCGCCAGGCGATGGGCAGTTTCAGCCTGCCCGTGCAGGCGGACGTGTTAAGGGGCTTACGCCAGCCCCTTAACAATCCCGGCGCCCGGCAGCCGTCGCTGTTCCTTCGTCACTCACTGCGGCCTGACGGGCCGGCCGGATGCGCCTTCCCTGGCGCAGCCGTCCTCTGCGCGGCATCCATGCCGCTCCGCCCTGGCCTCCATTCTTTCCTCAGCGCTCCGGATGCCTCCTGCAAACCCTCGTCTGTATGATCTTTAATTTTCTTGTAAAGACTGTATCGCCTGTGATTTATGTTTAAAGGCTTAAAATTAAAAATCATTAAATATCAATTATATAAATCATTCCCTATTTTATAAAGCGATGCAGGAAGTGGCTTTAACACAGCTATCGAAGCGGGGGTTTTGGGCGGCCTTCCCGACCGCTGAGCGGATGAGGGATTTCCGGATGAGCCGACAGGACGTCGGCGAGAGCCGGGCCGCGCCAGGGATGGCGCGTCCTGGCGGTCCGGCAGAAATCCTGAAGCAGCGAAGGGACCGCGCAGCGGCGGGTGGGCAGGACGGGAGCCCGGGGTCAAGGGGCCGCGGCGACTGGCGGCCCCTTGTCGGTCGCCCGCAGGGGCAAACTGAAACTCCCTGCCGCCTGGCGAGCGAAACTTTCTCGGAGTCATTAACTGAAAGCCTCGCGAAACGCCCAACCGCAGGCACAAACCGATACCTTCTCAGCGCTAACAGTTAAGCTCTATGAGCTATCCAGGCGACAGCCCCTTCAACCCACCATCATATTCGCCACCAGATACTTACGTCCGTCAGCGCCTTCCTCGGTGTAAACCCCTTGCAGCTCCGGCGAAAAACCGGGCAGTTGATTGATGCCCGCTTCCAGCGCCAGAAAATAGCGCTGTACCGCCCCGCCCCATGTTTCGCCCGGAACCACACAAAGGACGCCCGGTGGATAAGGCAGAGCGCCTTCCGCCGCGATGCGACCTTCTGCCGTTGCAATAGGTACCAGTTCGACTTCGCCACGAATGTAAGCCTGATGCGCATCCTGTGGGTTCACCTTAACCTGCGGCAGCCCCTGCTCGCGGAACATCATGCGCTGCAGGTCTTTTACGTTATAGCTTACGTACAGGTCGTGCATCTCCTGACACAGACGGCGCAAGGTATAACCCGAATAGCGTTTAGCGTTTTTGCGGTACAGCGTTGGCAACACTTCGGCCAGCAGCGTATCGTCTTTTACATGCTGCTCGAACTGCGCCAGCATAGCCACCAACATCGCCATTTTTTCCGGACTTTCGGCTGGAGTCAGCAGGAACAGAATAGAATTGAGATCGCATTTTTCCGGCACGATGCCGTTTTCACGCAGGTAATTCGCCAGAATGGTCGCCGGGATGCCAAACTCAGCATATTCACCGCTGGCTGCGTCAATGCCTGGCGTGGTCAGCAACAGCTTGCAGGGATCGACACGGTACTGATCGCGATCGTATCCGGCGAAACCGTGCCATTTAGCGTTGGGTTCAAAGCTGAAATACTGCAGATCGCGAGCGATCGCTTCCGTTGGTGCATCCTGCCAGCGCTGGCCGTTTACCCTTTCCGGCACGAAAGGCAGGATCATGTCACAACGATCAAAGATCGCTTTACGTGCCTCGATCCCCAGCATCACGCACTCATCCCACATGCGGCGCCCCGCCTCGCCCTGATGCATTTTGGCGTTAATATCCAGCGCGGCAAACAGCGGATAGAACGGGCTGGTTGAAGCGTGCAGCATGAACGCGTTATTCAGGCGCTTATGCGGGCAGAAACGCTTTTGCCCACGAATATGGTTATCTTTCTTGTGGATCTGGGAGGTCTGCGAAAAGCCCGCCAGCTGCTTGTGCACTGACTGGGTAACAAAAATGCCGGGATCGTTTTCGTTCAACTCCAGCGTCAGTGGAGAACAGCCTTCCATCAGCGGAATAAACTGCTCATAGCCCAGCCAGGCCGAGTCAAACAGAATGTAGTCACACAGATGCCCAATGCGATCCACCACCTGCCGCGCGTTGTATACCGTGCCGTCGTAGGTGCCCAACTGGATAATCGCCAGCCGGAAGGGACGCGCCTCGTTAGCCCTTTCAGGTGCCACTTTCTTGATCTGTTCGCGCAGGTAGCCATCATCGAAACAGTGCGCATCAATGCCGCCGATGAAGCCAAACGGATTACGGGCCGCTTCAAGGTAAACCGGCGTCGCGCCCGCCTGAATCAGCGCACCATGATGGTTGGACTTGTGATTATTGCGGTCAAACAGCACTAAATCACCGCGCGTCAGCAGCGCATTGGTGACCACTTTGTTCGCGCTTGACGTGCCATTTAACACAAAGTAGGTTTTATCCGCGTTAAACACTTTGGCGGCAAACTTTTGCGCATGCTTAGCCGACCCCTCATGAATCAGCAGGTCGCCCAGCTTGACGTCAGCGTTACACATGTCCGAACGAAAAACGTTCTCGCCATAGAAATCAAAAAATTGCTTACCCGCTGGGTGCTTTTTGAAAAATGCGCCGCCCTGATGGCCCGGACAGGCAAAGGTACTGTTCTGCATATCAACATAGCGGGTCAGCGTTTCAAAAAACGGGGGCAGCAGCGCGGCTTCATAAGCCTGAGCCGCCGCTTCCAGCGCTACCCAGTCCTGCGGCTCGCCATTCAGTTCGCCGGTCACGCCGGGCAGGTGCATCACCTCTTCTTCAAAGGCATTAGCAACGAACACCGGTAAATTAAAACCCGTGTGGCGTAACAACGCCAGCACGCCACTGCGCGTATCAGCCAGCGAGACGACAACAGCCGCCACATCGGTAAAATCAGTATTATCCAGCGTGACCACGTCGCGCGCAGTATTCAAGGTCAGGTTAGGCGCAACAGCAGCGCTGGCAGCAATTTTCAGTGGTGTCATAACACAAATCCCTAACAGTCAGGGAGTGGGTGCCTGAGGCACGGCAATGGGGAAATTTCCCCGGCGAATAATGTCTGACGCGATAAACCGATAGACATCAGTAAAGAGTAGTCCTTACTCATGTCCAACAGCAGCGGCCCGGTTGGCCTCACCGCATAGTGAACGATGTGTGTGTAACTGACATGACGAAGAACAGATCGCGCGCGAATTCAGGCGAGTGGGGACATGTGCAGTTGCACATTGAACCGGACATGGCAGCGTCCTCTGTTATCGGGCGGTGGCGAGAAAAAAGTGGCCGTCATAATGTCATTTTTTATCCGCAGGAACAACCCGACAACTTTAAATATCAGGTCAATAAATGAAAAATATAAAACCATTAAATATCAAAAACTTATAAAAATAAACCTATGAATAACCGCTTAAGTTTCTGTTATTTATGCGCAATTATGCATTTTTCAGCACGCTGGCAGTCGCTCCTACATTGCCACTGAAATCGCCACTGAAATGCCTCAGGTTTGCGGCAAGCCTCGCACTTGTCGGGCCAGTGCCCTACCCTAATCGACGCATCGGGCGTAAACTTGCCTGATTATTCTTACGCCTGACGGAGGATACATGTTTAAGGCAATGGTCATTGATAAGGACGAACAAGGTTACCGCTCTCAGCTAAAAGAACTCTCCGAAACACAATTACCCGATGAAGACGTCACCCTCGACGTCAGCTATTCCACCCTCAACTACAAAGACGCGCTGGCCATCTGCAATAAAGGGCCGATTGTGCGCCAGTTTCCAATGGTGCCGGGCATTGACTTTGTGGGACGGGTCACAGCAAGTCGCCATCCCGACTGGAAACAAGGCGATGCGGCGCTGCTCACCGGCTGGGGCGTCGGGGAAAAACACTGGGGCGGGCTGGCTCAGAAAGCCAGCGTGCCTGGCGACTGGCTGGTAGCCGTGCCTGAAACGCTAACTCCGTTGAATACCATGGCCATCGGAACGGCGGGCTTTACCGCCATGCTGTGCGTGCTGGCACTCGAAAAACAAGGCATTACGCCTGCCAGCGGCCCGGTTTTGGTGACCGGGGCCAGCGGAGGCGTTGGCAGCTTCAGCGTCTCTCTGCTGGCAAAACTGGGCTATAACGTCATCGCCTCCAGCGGGCGAGCCAGCGATGAAGACTATTTAAAAACCACCCTGGGCGCAGCCGAAGTGATAGATCGCGACGAGCTGGCTCAACCGGGTAAACCCCTCGGGAAAGAGCGCTGGGCCGCCGCCATCGACAGCGTCGGTAGCCATACGCTGAGCAACGTGCTGGCCGGCACCCAGCGTGACGGCGTGGTCGCGGCCTGTGGTATGGCACAAGGCCTGGATCTGCCCGGTAGTGTCGCGCCCTTCATTCTGCGCGGTGTGACACTGGCTGGCGTAGACAGCGTGATGTGCCCTAAACCGCTGCGCCAGCAGGCCTGGCAGCGGCTGGGGCAGCTTCTGGATGACGCGTTACTGAACCAGATAAAAACGGTCATTCCATTGCGTGACGTGCACCAGGGCGCACAGGATCTGCTGGATGGCAAAGTTCGGGGCCGTCTGGTGGTTGACTGCGCTTAACGTTCGCCTTCCGCCAGGGGCGACGAAGGCGGGCGCATCAGTCATTCGCTTAGTTCCTGAATTGCCCCGCTCGCCCCTTCCCTTACCACTTCTGGCTGCCGGGAAAGTGCTGCCAGCGGGCGATAACTTCACCTGCTGGCAATGCCCGGCTCATCCAGACTGAGCCTACGGGCGGGCTATCTTCCCCGCCCGCAGGCTCGCATTACTGCTGACAAGCCTGGCTCATGGGCTTACCTGAGCATCCTGAGCATCCCGAGCATCCCGAGCATCCCGAGCGTCCCGAGCGTCCCGAGGCATCTTACAGAGGGCCTCCTGACTTACCGCCATCTGTTTTTTTAGGGCTTCCCACTCACGTCAGACAGCCTTACCCCGGCCCCTTCGCTGTCGGTTCCGGAGCCGCTAATTTGATGTTTTATCAGAATAAACGCAGGGGCACACCGGTACCGTTTCGGCCAGCGATGCGGTAAGGTTTGCGCTGCTGTCTGCCACGGGTGAGGATTCGCGTCCGGGTTAGCAACGTATAAAGAAAACAGAAAACCCATGCGAAAAGCCCGGCCGGCATGCTTGCGGCCCCTGCTGGCCTGAGCGTTAATTAATGATAAAGAGAGGGAAAGATGCAAAAACCCGTGGTCGTCATTCACTATTGTACCCAATGTAACTGGCTGCTGCGCTCCGCGTGGATGGCACAGGAACTGTTACAGACCTTCGCACAGGATCTCGCCAGCGTGACGTTGCGTCCCGGCACCGGCGGCGTATTTGAAATCACCCTGGATGAACATCTGCTGTGGGAGCGCAAGCGCGATGGCGGATTCCCGGATGCTCAGGCACTCAAGCAGCGGGTAAGGGATATTTGTTTTCCGGAGCGTTCGCTAGGGCATATCGATAAAAACCGATCGGACGACAGCTGATCGTCCACGTCAGATTAACTGCGGCTGATATCCTCTGCCGCAGTCATCAGAGCAGCGACGATTGTTTGCCGGGTTTCATCGGTAATGTCCTGCTGCGCCAGACGCGTGTTCAGGGCAGTTTTAAAATGATCGATCGCCTGCTCAATTTCAGGAATGCTGCGGTTGTTGACCAGCACTGCCAAAGACGATAACCGGTCGATGAGACCTGACAGCGGCTGTGCATCGTGCTTTAGCATGGCCTGCCCCGTTTCGGTGAGCACGTAAGCCTTACGTGCAGCCTGAGGGTCACTGATGTGAATAGCCCCCATCTCCTCCAGCCATGTCAGATTCGGGTAAATGATGCCTGGACTGGGCGAATACTCGCCCTTTGACAGGTCTTCAATGCATTTAATCAGCTCATAGCCATGTGTCGCGCGCTGCGAGATAAAATGCAGCATCAGCAGACGGATCTCGCTGGCATCAAGCATTTTCTCACGGCGCTTGCGCCGTCCACTGCAGGGCGCATCGCGGTTATCTTGCCCTGAACGTGCCGAATCCATTTTCATTATCTGCCTGAGTCAGTGGAAAGAGCCTGATGGTAGTGGGCCATCAGGCGAAATTCAATCAACGGCAGGTCACTTAAATTCAGTTAACGAACGGCAGCGGGTTTTTGATGCCAGTAGGCCACGGCGCGCACCAGGTCAGCGTCAACCCCGCGCTGTGTGGTGAAATAGTCACACAGCTGTTTTACGAACTGCCCTTCTCCGGTCAGCCAGATAAAAGCGTCGTGCTGCGGAATCGCGATCCTGTCCAGCGCGGCCGTCAAATGTGGTAAATCCGCCAGCGTCATCTTGCCGCTGCCAAGCCAGTTAACAGAGGCATTGCCGGTATTGCCCAGGTAGGCTTGTCCGGTCACCTCATCAGCACAGGCAAACAGATGCAGCGCCTGAGCCTCCACACTACTGCTACGCCGCCTGAAAGCAGGCAACCCGGTTTCGTCACAGACGTAAAGCTGAAAAGCATAATCCGTTGGCACCAGCAGAGAGCCACGCGGCCCACCAATGATCAATCTGTCACCCGGCTGTGCCTGGGATGCCCAGTCGCTGGCAACACCGCTGTCGTGGATATAAAAATCCAGCGTCAGCGATGACGCACCATCAAACGCCAGCGGCGTATAGTCGCGCGCGACAGGGCGCAATCCGCCTTGCCACTGAATACCGTCATCGTTGATCGTCGGCAGTGCCAGCGGCGCGCCGTCAGCAGGGGGAAAGAAGACCTTAATGTGATCGTCAAAACCGGGAGAATGAAACCCCTTCAGATCGTCGCCCGTGAAGACAATGCGCCAAAACGTCCCGGCAATTCGGGTTTTCTCGGCGACGTGGATAGCGCGGAAGCGCAGTTCGTTACGCACGCGTTCAGGTAAGCGGCGGGAATAAGATGTAGGCACGAGGACTCTCCGTAAACGCGGCTGCATGCAAAGAAGCTGTTTTCGCGCCGCTTAAGTAAATAGAAATCATTCTCATATAAACCCGCTAAGAATAGCCATGATATATCTTAAGAACAATGACTAAAAATGCGATACGTTGTGAAAAAACACGGACAAAAAGGAAGGAAGCACAGAAAACGAAAAAGGCGCTCAGGCGCCTTTTAAGGGGATAGCGGTAATAACGTGGTTACCGCGCCGGGTTTTGTCCACTGCCTTGCGGCAGGGAGCTGTCACCGAGTATCTCGCTATGCGTCCCCTGCGATCCAGGATGTAACCCTGTGGGCACATTGGCAGGATCGGTCAGTTGTGCGGCAGCCAACGTTGGGGCCGCACACAGCGCGATAGCCAGCAGCATCGCTGATATCTGAGAGATTTTAATCATGTGTTTTAGCCTGATAAGGCGTAGAAAGCAGGTGAATATTCCAGCCCTGAGAAATAAAAGCCGTGGTAATGGCGCCTCTGTGAGCTTCAGGAAGAATTTTACGCCTGCACAGCTAATCCGCTTATAAAATCGTGCGCTTTATCACATTATGGCGCACGTTATGTGCATTCAGCCCTGGGTCACCGGGATGAAAAATACGCCTTCGATTCTGTCCTGCGTGCTTCGGGCCAAGTCCAGACACAGTAAATCCATCCCCGGCCGACAGGCTACGCCCAGCTTAGGCAAATGCAGATAATAAATGTCTGCGATGAAGCGCGTGAGCTGGTCCGGCGACCCGCTCCACGCGAGGCTGGCGTAGAGGCCTGGCGCAATGGTACGAACCGGCAGGGCGGAATGTGCATCAGCCGTTTGCTGTGCTTCCAGGCCACGAAACAGGCTAATATGCTGCTGCTCGACAGAGCCGTTTCCCGGCCCGTACTGGAACCCCAGCCAGCCCTGCGCAGCCCCGTGACGGGCGCGAACAACCTGGCGCACCTGCTCAGCAACGCGATGATGGCGGTCGCTTATATAGTCGCCATAGCGGCACTCCCACTCCAGTGTCTCACCCTGTAGCTGAAGGGCTTCTTCACGTATAACCAGCACCGCCTGCTTGACTGGTGCGCGCTGCGCAATGCGGCCGTGAAAATGGCGCACAGGTAAGACTCTGTGGCGACGGAAGGCGCCCGGCGTCATCATAAAGTGGTTTTTAAAGACCCGGTTAAAATTCTGCTGATTTTCGAAGCCGAAGCGCACCGCAACATCAATCAACGGCATCCGGGTCAGCCGCAGCGCCATGGCGGCGAGAGTCAGGCGTCGTTTTCGGGTATAGGCCGCCAGGGTTTGCCCGGTCATCTCTTTAAACAGACGCTGCATATGCCATTTGGAGTAGCCAGACTTGAGGGTAATCTGGTCGATATTGATGTCGTTGGTGAGATTGGCCTCAATCCAGTCGACTAAATCATTAATATGCTGTTTTTTTATGGTTTGACTTAGCATTGATGTATGAACAGAAAACAGAAGGGAAATTCGTCATAAAAGAGTAACAAAAAGCCTTAGGGATTGTAATGAAGCACCGGGTAAACGAGAGGGTGGAAAGGCAAAAAGCGCATTAATTGCCTGGGTTACTATTTAAAAAGCCAGCCCGAAGGCTGGCTGAGTAGACAGGCAGAGTGCAGCCTGGCGTAAAGCGCGCGTACTGCGGTTAAGAAACGTACGGAGAAGAAATCCTCAGTGGCTTCGCATACCGGCGGCGGTCATCATCATTCTGAACAGCGTGGCCACCACACCGAGCGCCAGCACACTTGCCCCATAGATGACCACCAGCCACAGCACACGTTTCCACCACGGCGACCGGGTTTCATTCTGACGTTCTTTGCTGTCGACCTGGGTTTGCATATCAATGGTATCCTTCGTCTGCTTTGATTTTTCCGCGGAACACGTAGTAGCTCCAGAAGGTGTAGCCCAGGATCATCGGGATAATCAGCAGGCTACCCACCAGCATAAAGGCCTGGCTCTGAGGCGGTGACGCCGCCTGCCAGATCGATACCGATGGCGGAATAATATTCGGCCAGATACTGATACCCAGACCTGAGAAGCCCAGGAAAATCAGCGCTAACGTGAGAAGGAAAGGCGAATAGTGCGCCTCACGCTTGATCGCCCTTCTCAGCCCCCAGGCACTCAGCACGACCAGGACTGGTACCGGCAGGAACCAGAACAGATTCGGCATGCTGAACCAGCGGTGCGAAATATTCTCATGCGTAAACGGCGTCCAGATGCTGATCACGCCGATAATCACCAGCAGTGCGATAAGCAACGGCGTTGCCAGAGCGGACATCTTGCGATGCAGCTCATGCTCGGTTTTCATAATGAGCCAGGTACAGCCCAGAAGTGCATAGGCCACCACCAGTCCTACGCCGCAGAACAGCGGGAACGGCGCCAGCCAGTCCAGTGTGGACCCGGCGAAGCTACGACCTGATACCGGAATGCCATCCAGCATGGCACCCACCGCAACCCCCTGGCTGAAGGTTGCCAGCAGCGAACCGGCGATAAACGACTTGTCCCAGAACGCCCGGTGATGCTCCACGGCCTTGAAGCGGAACTCAAATGCCACGCCGCGAAATATCAGCCCAATCAGCATCGCGGTCAGCGGAATGGAAAGCGCATCCGCAATCACCGCATAGGCCAGTGGGAAAGCGCCATACAGGCCCGCACCGCCGAGCACCAGCCAGGTTTCATTACCATCCCAGACCGGCGCAACGGTATTCACCATCATGTCGCGCTCACCTGCATCCTTATTAAAGGGAAACAGCAGGCCAATGCCCAGGTCGAAACCGTCCATCACGATATACATCAGAACAGCAAAGACAATAATCGCGAACCAGATAACAGAGTAATCAACCATCTCAACGCTCCTCATTCTTGTGAGTGGCAGCAGAGAGCGGACGTGCTGGCGTTTTAATCTGGCCGGGACCACCCGTTTCAACAATATCGCCTTCGCCCGTGACCGGACCTTGCTTAATCAACCGCATCATATAGTGATAACCCACACCGAATACGGAGGAGTAAACCAGGATAAAGGCGAGCAGGCTGATACTCATGTGCATTTCACCATGCGGTGACACCGCATCAATAGTGCGCTGCACGCCATAAACCACCCAGGGCTGACGGCCAATCTCGGTGGTGAACCACCCCGCTAAAATGGCAATCAGGCCGGAAGGGCCCATCAGCAAGGCAAACCACAGGAAGGGACGTGACTGATACAGGCGACCTTTATAGCGCAACCACAAGCTGACCACGCCCAGCGTAATCATCAGCAGCCCCAGCGCCACCATCACGCGGAATGACCAGAAGATGATGGTTGAGTTTGGACGATCTTCCTTCGGGAAGGATTTTAGCGCCGGCACCTGCTTATCCAGGCTGTGCGTCAGGATGAGGCTGCCCAGGTAAGGAATCTCCAGCGCGTATTTGGTGCGCTCCTCCTCCATATCCGGCAGCCCAAACAGAATGAGCGGTGTTGCCTCACCCGGCGGATTTTCCCAGTGGCCTTCAATCGCCGCAATTTTTGCCGGCTGGTGCTCCAGGGTATTAAGCCCGTGCGCATCCCCAATCATTGCCTGAACGGGTGCGACAATCAGGGCCATCCACAGCGCCATCGAAAACATCTTACGAATGGCGGGATTGTCGTTGCCTTTAAGTAAATGCCAGGCGGCGGAGGAGCCGACAAAGAAGGCGCTGGCCAGGAAGGCCGCTACAGACATATGCAGCAGGCGATAAGGGAAAGAGGGGTTAAAGACAATTTTAAACCAGTCTTCCGGCACGACAACGCCGTTCTGAATAAGGTAGCCCTGCGGGGTTTGCATCCAGCTGTTTGACGAGAGGATCCAGAACGTCGAAATCAACGTGCCGAGCGCCACCATGCAGGTCGCAAAGTAGTGCAGGCCCGGACCGACGCGGTTCCAGCCAAATAACATGACGCCCAGAAAACCGGCTTCCAGGAAGAACGCCGTTAAGACTTCATAGGTCAGCAAGGGGCCGGTAATACTGCCCGCGAACTGGGAAAAGCCACTCCAGTTGGTGCCAAACTGATACGCCATCACCAGCCCGGACACCACGCCCATGCCGAAGTTGACAGCAAATATTTTTGACCAGAAATGATAGAGATCGCGATAGGTTTGATTACGCGTTTTGAGCCACATTCCCTCCAGCACGGCCAGAAAACTGGCCAGGCCGATCGTGATGGCTGGAAAGATAATATGGAAGGAAACAGTAAATGCGAACTGGATCCTGGCGAGATGAAAGGCATCTAATCCAAACATTGCTTACCTCTTTGCCACATAGAACACCGTATAGTTACTTATAATTAACAACTTATGTACAAAGAACGTCATTCCATTGCACAGAAAAATTCCATGGCGAATGTAAAACGCTTCGCCTTGGTGAAACAGAGACAATTGGATAAGTAAAAACTATAACAGTATTTTTTGATTTAGATCATTTTTTTGTTGAAAGATCTTTTATTTAAAAAACAACGAGGAAAGGTTAATTACAGCGTAGCTTTGTGACATTATTGTTATTAAATTAGGGGATAAAAAAGTGAGTTCCTGTCCAGACAGGCTTAGCACGAAAAAACGCGCAACCCGCTGTTTTTAGCTGTTATTCAGCAAAACTCTGCGCACCTGCCTCGGGCTAAAATGCACATCCCACACTGAAATTATGTGTTTTTTTATATCCTTAGCAGGGTATTTATCTTATCTACCCCTTCTGAGGTTATTTTTCAGATTGGGACATATTTAATGAACTGTAAAAAAGCGTTTATCCGCCGCAGGCGGCCTGGATTAGTTTGCTATTTATGTTAAAAAAATATCGAACATGTAAATGACCCGGTGTTCATTAACTGGCAGTGCCATTATTTACGGGTGCAGCCTTGTCAAAATAATCGCAGTAGTAAAAATGATGTTAAAAGCTACGGGATATCATCGCCAGGTTGCAGATAAGGCCGACGGTTTATCTCCACTAAGCGTTGCGCATTCGTTAGCGGGCATCGTCTGGTCAGGGAACGTCGCTTCGTCCCGGCAGGCGCTCGCCCGTCAGGATCAACAGGCTATTCAGCGGCAGTGTCCTTTTCGCGGTGAGACAGGATGCGCTCAAGATTCTCTTCTAACCAGTCTGCCAGCCCTACGACCTGCTCCCCGACTTCACGCCCCAGCGGCGTCAGGCGGTATTCCACATGCGGCGGCACGACATCATAGGCTATACGTTGCACAAAGCCGTCCTCTTCCAGATAGCGCAGGCTCTGGGCCAGCATACGTTCACTGACGCCCCCCACCGCACGACGGAGTTCGCTAAATCGCAGCGTTTTATCTTTAAGCGCAAGCAGGATCAGCACGCTCCAGCGACTGGTGATACGCTTTAACAGGTCGCGTGACGGACAGTTAACATTGAGCAACTCGCCCCGGCTAAATTTTTCGCTCAGTTTTTCAGACATTTAACGCTTTCACCCCATGCTAACAATTCTGTAAGTACTTACTAAAAGTTAGTTTATCGCTTAGGCTGCCTTTTACCAACTGTCATCTTAAGGAGTAACCTCATGATCGCTGTTACGGGTGCCACTGGCCAACTGGGCCGTTTAGTCATTGATGCATTGAGCAAAAAAGTTGCGGCAGACAAGATTGTTGCCACCGTACGCACGCCTGCTAAAGCGGCGGATATTGCCGCATTGGGCGTTAACGTGCGTGAGGCGGATTACAATAAACCTGAGACGTTAGCGGACGCCTTTGCAGGGGTCGAAAAATTGCTGCTCATTTCGGGAAGCGAAGTCGGCCAGCGTGAACCTCAACACAGAGCCGTTATTGAGGCCGCCAGGTCCGCAGGTGTGAAATTTATTGCCTATACCAGCCTGCTGCATGCGGATACCTCTCCGCTTTCGCTCGGGATCGAGCACCGCGCAACCGAAGCCATGCTGGCGGCGTCAGGTGTGCCTTATGCCTTGCTGCGCAACGGCTGGTACACGGAAAACTATGCAGCGAGCATCGCACCTGCTCTGGCACATCATGCGTTCATTGGTGCGGCGGGCGAAGGACGGATTTCGTCTGCTGCGCGTCAGGACTATGCCGATGCGGCGGCTGAAGTGATGGTTCGTGACGATCAGGCAGGGAAGGTCTACGAACTGGCAGGCGATCACAGCTACACCCTGGCTGAATTTGCCGCTGAGATTGCCGCGCAAAGCGGTGAGCAGGTTGATTACGTTAACCTGCCGCAGGCAGACTTTGCGGCGGCGCTGAAAGGCGCAGGCTTACCGGCGCCGTTAGCGGACTTACTGGCGGACTCTGATGTCGGCGCGTCTCAGGGCGGTCTGTTCGATGATTCCCGCGCGCTGAGCCAGCTTATTGGTCGTCCAACCACGCCTTACCAGGACGTGATTCGCACCACGCTGGTACAAGGATAAGATCAGCCGAATCGCAGGCGTTTTGCCCTGCGATCGCGCCGTTGTTTACCGGAGCAGAGTCGCCGGCAGGCAACGGCGGGTTTCTCCCCTGTCGGTTTTTACTCAGCCAGGCGCACATCTCTTCTCTCTTCTCGCCCTGCCCTTCTCCACATGGAGCACGCCATTGTTCGATACACGCCGAAGCATCGCATTCTGCCGCGCGTAAACTGCCCGCATGCTTACTCATGGAGATCTAAAATGATTGCTGTTCTTTTTGAAGCAGAAGCCGTACCCGCAGCGCAACAACGCTATCTTGCGCTGGCGGCTGAGTTGTCGTCCGGGCTGGCTGAATTACCGGGGTTTATCCAGATTGAAAGGTTCCAGAGCCTGAGCACGCCCGGAAAGATCTTATCGCTCTCCTGGTGGGAAGATGAGAGTGCGGTAAAAAACTGGCGAGAAAACAGAGAACATCAGTCAGCGCAGGAAGAAGGTAAAAGCCATATTTTTTCACATTACCGGATACGCGTTGCTCAGGTGATGCGCGACTATTCAGGGCCAGAGGGACGTCATCATGTTTGATATTCATGTCGTATTCAGCAACACGCCAGGCGCGCTTGCCGCCTTTGGCACGCTTCTCGGCCAGCATGGCATTGGTCTGGAAGGGGGCGGTGTGTTTTCTACGCCCCAGGAGAGCCATGCCCACTTCCTTGTTGAAGATGGCCCCAAAGCCCAACAGGTATTGTCGCAGGCCGGTTTTGACGTCAGGGACGTTAAAAAGCCACTCATCAGAAAGCTGGCACAGGCGCGGCCGGGGGAGCTGGGCGAAATTGCGCGGATTATTGCGCAAAACGGCATTAATATATGCGTTCAGTACAGCGATCACAGTAACCGCCTCATCCTGCTCACAGATGACGATTTGCGGGCTGGCAACCTGACCCGTCAATGGACATGCGCGACAGAATGAAACTGATCCCTTCCCGCCATCATCAGGATAATCAGCCCTCGCTGGAGATCAGCATGTCTGTGGTCGCCTCGGCGATGGCAGATGCCTCCAGAATGCACATGCTTTGTGCATTGATGGATGGCCGGGCCTGGACCGCCACGGAGTTGAGCGTGGTGGCCGATATCGCCCCGTCAACCGCCAGTGGCCATTTGAATAAGCTGCTTGAGACGGGCCTGCTCGTCTGTGTGGTGCAGGGAAGGTATCGTTATTACAGCCTGGCCGGTCGCGAGGTTGCCAGCCTGCTGGAAAATCTGATGGGCGTTTCAGTAGCGCCCGGCACCCCGCTTAAAACCACGACGCCAAACCGTCTGAGGCGAGCCCGAACCTGCTACGATCATCTGGCCGGCGAAATTGCCGTAGCCATCTATGATTTTCTGCAACTGGAAGGCTGGATATGTGAGGACGGCACTGGGCTCACGCCATGTGGCACAGCTAACTTCGCAAATGCAGGGATTGCGCTTGCGCCCCGCTCCCGGCGAAAAGCCTGCTGTCCCTGCCTGGACTGGAGTGAAAGACGCTTCCATGCGGGAGGCGAAGTGGGTGCCGCCTTGTTACGCTTTCTGTTGCAAAAGCACTGGCTGGTTCAGGCGCCGGGATACCGGGAACTGGTTGTGACAGACAGCGGCAAACTGGCCCTTCAGCGCCTGTTCAACATCAGCCTGAGCTGACGCACACTTCACGTCGCCCGTTAGTTCTACGGGTGACGAAGCACGTAAGGCTTATTGCTCAGCGTTCGGGTTCTTTGTCCAGCCGCATCAGCAAGGTATCGTGATAAACGCCGTTGACATAAAGCGCGGCCACATCCGTGCCATAGGTCTGAAACCCTGCCGAGCGGTAAAGCCGGACGGCCGCCGTATTGGTGGTGCTCACGGCGAGCTTCAGGCAGCAGCATTCACCGGCTTCGGCTATCGCGGCCGTAAGTAACGCCTTTGCCAGCCCGCTTCCACGCCATTCCGGACACAGATACATTCCCCAGATCGTGGCGTAATGGCGCTGTTTCTGCGCGGCATTAAAGCGCACACCGACGATGCCGCCCAACCGGCCCCGATCGTCTGCTCCTGCCAGCACGCAGTTTTCACGTAGCCTTGCCGCAAAAAACGCGTCAGGCTGATGACGCTCAGTGTCATAATCTGCGCCAAAGGCAGCGGGATGACGCTTGAGCCCGTCAAGCCTGATAGTCCGAAATGCCGCCATATCCCGGTCAGTGAGACGCTGTAAGGTATAAGGTTTCACGCTAAATTGTCCTTCGCGGTCTTGTTCACGCCATTGTGCTCCATCGTGACATTTTTGTGTATTATCACCTTCACCTGCGTCATAAACATTACCCTCCGGGTAGATTAAAATTTATTTCGTTGTTACCTAAGAGATTCATCTGAAATGCATTTACGGCTAAACCCGCCATATTTAGTTGAATTGACTGTGTTTTATTCAATGCATACGATTAATAGACAATTTTTATTACGTTCATAGACAATCTGCATTGTTGTTCCTGCCTGCGAGAGGTCTATAATTCCTTCTTTGTGCAACCCCGTTCGCTCAGGAGGCCGTTATTAATACTTATCGCCAGCAACTCAATGCATTCGAAGAGAATCGTGCCGGGGCGGAAGTTGAGTATCAATACGATCCCCATGAACTAAAGCTGGACCGCATGCAAGATTCTGAACCCGAGCCGGAGCTGATTGAAGGCTTACCGGCTCCGGATGCGCTGACGCCTGCCGATCGCTACCTTGAGCTGTTCGAAGCCGTCCAGATGTCAGGCATTTTCGAGGACAGTAAAACTTTCCCCGACTGCTCGCCTAAGTACGATCCTCTGGATGTGCTGATGCGCTATCGTCGTCAAAAGCGCAGCAAGGAGTTCGACCTGTCGCGTTTTGTTGCTGAGCATTTTTATATGCCGGGCATTAATGAAAGCTTTTACGTCTCGAATCCCGACAAGACGCTCAACGAGCATATTGACGATCTGTGGCCGGTGCTGACCAAAATGCCGCAGCAGCATATGCCGCACTCATCGCTGCTGCCGTTGCCCAAACCCTATGTCGTACCGGGCGGTCGCTTCGGTGAAACCTACTACTGGGACTCTTACTTCACCATGCTTGGTTTGGCGGAGTCGGGCCGCGACGACCTGCTGCGCCACATGGCGGACAACTTCGCGTGGCTGATCGATAACTACGGCCATGTCCCAAACGGCAACCGTACCTATTACCTCAGCCGCTCACAGCCGCCGGTGTTCGCTCTGATGGTTGAGCTGTTCGAAGAAGATGGTGTGCAGGGCTCTCAGCGCTATCTGGAGCAACTGATGAAAGAGTATCAGTTCTGGATGGATGGCGCGGGCTCGCTGATGCCAAACCAGGCTTACCGCCATGTGGTCAGAATGCCTGACGGCTCGCTGCTGAACCGCTACTGGGACGACCGCGATACGCCGCGCGACGAATCCTGGATTGAAGATGTGGAAACGGCGCGTCATTCAAAACGTCCGGCAAGCGAAGTTTACCGCGATCTGCGCGCAGGGGCGGCATCGGGATGGGATTACTCGTCACGCTGGCTGCGTAACCCAAAACGCCTGGCCAGTATTCGCACGACACAATTTATCCCTATCGATCTCAATGCGCTGTTGTACAAGCTTGAGTTGATGATAGCCACGCTCTCGCATGCTAAAGGTGAAGAGCTGACTGCGCTGGCCTGGCAGAAAAAGGCCGAGGCGCGTAAGCGGGCGATTACCCGTTACCTGTGGGACAGCACGGCAGGAGTCTTTCGCGATTATGACTGGCGCCGTGCGCGCTTCGGTGCCTTTACCGCCGCCGCCGTCGTGCCGCTGTTTGTCGGGCTGGCAACGCCCTATCAGGCCCACCTGCAAGCTATCGCCCTGCGCCACCTGCTGCTCAGCAACGGCGGCCTGCTGACCTCAATGGTGGAAAGCGGTGAACAGTGGGATAAACCGAACGGTTGGGCGCCCATGCAGTGGATGGCCGTTGTGGGCTTAAACAACTACGGGGAAGAGTCGCTGGCGAACGAGATTGCCGTTAACTGGCTGACCACGGTGAACAATTTCTACCAGCTGCACCATAAGCTGGTAGAAAAGTACGATATCAGCGGCGATCGTGCCCGCCCGGGCGGCGGTGGCGAATATCCGTTACAGGACGGCTTCGGCTGGACAAACGGCGTAACGCGTCGCCTGATGGCGATGTACGGTCATTTAATGGCTGACTAACCGCCGCAGAAGCACGTAAAAAAGCCGGGAACATTTCCCGGCTTTTTACCGCCTGTGGCACCGCAAACGCATTATTTCTTCGCTTCAACGCCCGGCTGCGCGGAGCGCTGCAGGAACTGTTGCGTCACCTCAGGCAGATGCTGGAACAGCCATTCAGCCATCGCAATCTCCTGATTGCGAATTTCGCTCAGCACTCTGACACCTTCGCTGTCACCGACCTGTTCTGCTGCTGCAATCAGGCTGGTATAGCTGGCGATCTCTGCGTTCTCGAACACATAGCCGCTCATCGCCCCTTTCACGACTTCATCAGAGGTGAACATACCGCCGATCGCCTGCCCCATTGCCGCCATTTTTCCCATCACGTCTTTCATGATGGAGTGGTCAATGCCGTGACGATCCAGCAGCTGCTCAAGCAGCTGAAGCTGATGTTTGGTTTCTTCCAGATGCTGTGCCAGGCGTTGTTCCAGTGCCGGGTAGTGCTCAAGGCGGCCCGACATTTTGCTCAGCATGCTCTCGGCCTGCTTCTCCATGGCATGCGCATCGCGTAGCCAGTCATGATAGTTTTCAATCGCCGTGGTCATTTTGCTGCTCCTTCAAGCGTGCTGATTGCCTGAGCAAGAGTAGTGAGTTTTACATCGGTTTGTTTTTCCTCCTCAAGCGTCAGTGCCAGCAGCTTCGCCGCTTTGGTGTAGCCTAGCTTGAGTGCCAGCGCCTGCAGGGTACCGTAGGTCGCGATTTCATAATGCTCAACTTTTTGCGCCGCTCCGATCAATCCCTGATCGCGTACCTCTCCCTTTTCTACCGACTCGATAATTTCCTGTGCTTCTTCCGCCAGCCCTTCCAGCGCATGACATTTCATACGTTTAATTTTTACCTCGGGCGTGGCCTCAACTAATTCATCCAGACGCTCAATTTGCCCGCGTGTCTCTTCAAGGTGCTGATTAAACGCAGCAACCAGGTTTTCATCACTGGCAGCGCGCGCCATTTTTGGCAGAGCCCGGGCAATCTGTTTTTCTGCACTGTAAACATCTGACAGGTCGTGGATGAAAAGATCATTTAACGTTTTAACAGTCATGAAAAGAGCCTCATTAATTAGACAGCAGCACCGAGGTTTCAGCGCCGCTTCAGTCAATCGCACTTTATATAACCTTAGTGGAGTTGGCGGGAATAGTGTTTAACTTTGCAAAACCTGACAACATAAGTGGCATTAAAAATACATTTTTTCTTTCATTACCAGTGATTTATCTTTTTAATTTAAATTTATTAAAAATGAGCACCTGTTTAAATTCAGCCAAATCTGTACGAATATTCCCATCCGCGTACAACTTAGCACCCAAGGAAAATAATGCCCATTCCGCCCATTGGATTGAGGTTCCATTTTTTATATTTATTTTTTGATGTCAGCGGAGCGCTGAAAAAGACACCGGAAAGGGGGCGTTCTTTCCGGTAAGATTCTTGCGACCTCACACCAGAGCGTGTTTTCACAACAGGTCAGACGGGAAGACAGAAGCGTACTGAACGTATTTCCCTTTTTTAAACCGCCAAAGATAATAGCAAGTCATTGTAAGTAAATGATTAACTACGACGGCTTACTTTACCTCCTTTGCGGCCTGCTTCGATCGCTCGCTGCGGGTCATTCTTAAAGTTCCCACCGCTGTTCTGCCCGCCTTTACGCCCGGCCTCTGCCGCGCGCTCTTTATCTGCGGCGAAATTACCCGCGCCACCACGATATTGCGTCATTCTGTATTCTCCTCAAATTTCATTATTCAACTGGCACAGTTAAAGCTGCATTACCTTAAAGGCTACAGAATTAAATGTAGCCATAAAAATCACCTTATCAAGCATAAACGCTGAGCGCTGGCGTGGGTTGCCAGACAAAACCTTTTTGCGGCTCATCCCTTTAATTCTTTAGTAACGAAACTATCTAAACAAGAAACTTAACGAGAATGCCGATCATGTCAGCCTTGTGACAGCCACTCTTCCCGCCCCTATTAATCGATCGATTCATTAAAAAGTCCACCCCGTTTTTCTTTATAAGCGAAGCGGTAAATCGGATCAGCATCACGGAACGTCGTCAATATGATCAATAAATGTTCTTTTTAACCACACCTGATAAAGCAAATTCAACAACATCACACTTCCATCATCTGAAAATAAGCGAAGCGGTAAATTCGTTAATTATCGATGTTTCTGTTAAAAGCAGATCATTAAATAATCAAAAAAGCATCAATTAGTAAAATGGTCATGAAAAATAAAAGAGAAGAAGGTAAAAAAGGTGTTTTAAATAAGCGAAGCGTTGAGGAATAAAAAAAAACGCCCTGACGGGCGTTGCTTTCAGATTATTCTGTTCCGTTACTGTTGTAAAAACGTCAGTAAATCCTGATTGAGTTGGTCCTGATGCGTGACGGCAAAACCATGTGGGCCATTGTCATAGATCTTAAGTTCCGAACCCGGTATCAGCGCATGTGCCAGCTTGCCCGTGGCTTCAAAAGGCACTATCTGGTCATGACTGCCGTGAATAATTAAGGCTGGCACATCCACTTTCCCCAGATCTGCGCGGAAATCTGTTTCGGCAAACGCGGTAACACAGTCCAGCGTTGCTTTAAGCGATGCCAGTAAAGCGATGTTTAAGGTCTGCGTGAGCACGCCTTCTGAAACCTGCTGACCGGCATTGGTGCCATAAAACGGCGCAGCAAACTCGTTGATAAACTGCGCGCGATCTTTCAACAATCCCTGTTTAATGCCGTCAAAGACCGATTTCTCGACACCTTCGGGATGATCGTCAGTCTGGCCGAAAATCGGCGTTACCGCCCCTAGCAGCACCAGCTTTTTAACCTTATCTGTCCCATATTTGCCGATGTAGCGTGACACATCCCCGCCGCCCATTGAGAAGCCAATCAGGGTCACGTCTCTGAGTTGCAGATGTTCAATCAGGCAATGAATGTCGTCAGCAAAGGTGTCGTAATCGTAACCGTCCCAGGGCTGATCGGAACGCCCAAAGCCACGTCGGTCAAAGGCGATGGCGCGGTAGCCGCGTTCTGCAAGAAAATTGAGCTGACTGTCCCACATGTCCGCATCCAACGGCCAGCCATGACTAAACAATACTGGCTGACCTTTACCCCAGTCTTTGTAATAGAGATTATATCCATCTTTGCTTTTAAACAGACTCATGCGTGCCTCGCTCCAGGTGGAAGTCATTACGCCTCAGGCCTCCGCCGCTCATGTTGCCGCGACAGCGCTGGCAGAATGGTGATACCACATAAGCCTGGCAGAGGGCGAAAAATGTTCCAGTCGCGGGAAGCGTCCTTATAAGCCTTCCCCGTGTGACAGGGCGACGCCACATTTGCCATTTTTTTTGATGCTGTACATGGCCTCATCGGCCCGGGCGAGCGCGCTGTCAAAGTTCTCGGGGCTGTTAACCTGAACCACACCAATCGAAGCGCCAATGGACGCTGTACCGTTAGCCAGTTCGAAGGGCTGCAGGGCAGCTTCAAGACAGGCTTGTGTGAGTTTATCTGTGAGCGGATGGGACAAGGCGAAAGGGATCAACAAAACAAATTCATCTCCGCCCAGTCGGCCAATAATGACATTAGACGGACAGGCGGCGATAAAGCGCTGGCTGAGCTGAATCAGAACGTCGTCGCCGCTGCGATGCCCCAGCGTATCGTTGACGTGTTTGAAATTATCTAAATCAATAAAGGCAATGCAAAACACGGCTTCCGTTTTCATATCGCGAAAATGGGTGAGTAATGCATGGCGGTTAGTTAACTGCGTAAGAGGATCATGCATCGCCAGCGTCGCCAGCTGCTCTTCGTACTGTTTCTCTTTGGTCATATCAATATGGGTGCCCGTTACTTTGGAGGGCCTTCCCTGCTCGTCCCATTCGCTGACCCGACCGCGATCCAGTACCCAGGTGATCTTGCCCGTTTTGCCCACCATGCGGTGCAACGCCTCATAGAAAGGTGCCTTTCCGTTAATATGATCGTAGAAAGCCTTCAATACGTCGCTGGCATCGTCCGGATGCAGGCAGGATTTCCATACGTCGAAATGCGCACCAACTTCTTTGGGCTGAAAACCCAGCATCGATCCCCAGCGTCGGTTAAAAATGACCAGTTTGCCGCTGGGAATATCCAGCTGCCACAAGCACAGTCCTGTTCCGTCCAGTGCGGCGCTTAATTTATTACGGGCATCGTGCGCAATACGCTTTAATCGCGCATTGTGCTTTTTTAAATTCGCGATTTGCTGCCGCAGAGCTTCTTCAGACATAGCGATTACTGGAAAGGGAAATGACTATTTTGCCAGTGCCAGACGTTGTGTAAAGCAGCCTACTCAAAAGAAGACGAGACGCGGATAAAATCCATACACACAGGATTTCCCACGCTTAACGGCCAGCGGGCCAGCACACGACAAAATCTTAAGGGGAAAAAGACAGTGTGTTTCCTCTGTCGTTACCCGCCTTATTTTCCCGTTAACAGGATGATGAAAATTCAACCTGATGTCAGCCTGTACGTTTTCTTCTATAGAAAACTCAGGTTTCTTAAAGAACGGAGGACCTGTTACAAACTCATTCATCTAACTCAATGACTTTTAATGAAAAATAAAGATGACAAATGTAACGATGACATTTTTCTGCAAACTCATAATCACACTTAAATATCTTTCGGGTGTTAATTAAAGACATCAGCACGACATCAAGGAGATAAATTATGGCCCGGTTAATGACCCTTTCTTTTCACGGCAGCCAGTGTGAAAACCCGTCACAGCAGGATGTACACCTTACCGAAGCATGCTTTTCAGGCGATATGTTTTTTACCCAACTGCGCGGCAGCAACTGTCCTGTAAAAGATTACGCCTCAGACAGCACGGCTCCCGATCGTTTCTGTGTCAGTAATGCTGTTCTGGATAATCATTTCCACAGTAGCAAAACCCAGACGGCGATATTCATCTGACAATCACTGTCTATGATTTTTCCGGAAAGATTTATTACCCGTAATAAGGCACGCTTTATGTAATTAATGACGTTAGCACCTTTCGGATGCATACATACAGAGGATTAATATCATGAAAAAGATGATTATTAGCTCAATGATTGTAGCCGTATTAGTGTTTACTGGCGGAGCCGCTGCCGCTGAATCTTTTAAAGACAGCCACACGTTAAATAACGAAGTCGTATCCGCGCAGGCGGCCCAGGCGATGAATGATATTCAGCTTTCTCGCAACGCGTTATTTAACGGTCAGACGCAACAGGCAAAAGCGCTGGCCACCCAGGCAGAAACCTACCTGAAAGATAATAGCGTGGACTGGACCAAATATATTCGCTACGACAAGAAAGCCCCTATGAATGGCGATAACTATATTCGTATCGGTTCCGACGTCTCCGTTTCAGAAGATTATCAGTTTTCGAAACAGAAAAATGATGCTATCGATCAGGCCAACCAGCACATCAAAGCGGGTGATAAACAGGGCGCGCTTGATGCGCTGAAACTGGCAGGCGTTGCCGTTACCGAAACGCAGGAGCTGATGCCGTTGCAGCAGACTGAAAACGATGTTTCCAGCGCACTCGCCATGATGAAACAGGACAAATACTATCAGGCAGGTATGTTGCTGAAATCCGCTGAAGAAGGGGTAATTTATGATACTCAAACCTATTCTGAGCTTCCTGTGAGCCCAACTGTGCACCACACCCAAACGGGCGCTCATGCGCAGACAGGGAGTAAAGGTTAATCATCGCAGTTAATAAAAACGACGTTATTTAACTGCTCTGTCGCTTTCATTATTTCGAATGAAAGCGACATTTTTTATACATATCCATTAGCAACTTTCTTCATGTTTTTTTCTGCATTAGCATTTTGAATCCCTTCACCTCCGCAAAGCGAAATTGCTTTCTCTTTATTAAGCTGTTTTGTCACGTGCTTATGGAACGGCTAAAAGTCACGTGACTGCTCGTAACATACGGTTATGTTATCCCCACGGCATCGTATCCTTTCTATAGATAACCCAGGTAATTATCTGCGGCTAACCTTAAGGACAGGTTTTATAAAAAAAGGAGGTGCGGTTATAAACTGCCACTCTTCTTTGCCGATAAACGAAATGTAATGGCTTTTATCACAAAAATAATAAGATCACTTATCGGGGAAAAACATGAAAATCACAACCGGCCGTAAAATCGCCTTCGCGTTCGGCATCATCGTTATTGTTTCGCTGATTGGCAGCAGCTTGTCGATCGCCAATTTTCTTAAACTGCGTCAGGCCAACACCTGGAACATCCACAGTTATCAGGTCATGAGCGTCAGCGACAGTATGCTGACCGATATGGTGAATATGGAGACGGGCGTGCGTGGGTTTGTTGTTTCAGGCAATGACAATTTCCTGGCACCGTTTAACGCTGGTAAAACCGCTTTCGATCAGAAGTACAATCAGCTTCGTAGCATGACGGCGGATAATGCCGAGCAGCAGCAAAGGCTGACCTCGCTGCTTGAACTGCATAACAGTGTTCAGGCTGTGGACGATCAACTGATCGCCTTGCGCCGGGATGTAAACAGCGGCAAACAACCGCTGGAAACGCTGACGCATTTCTTTCAGGAGGGCCGCGATAAGGCATTTATGGATCGCTATCGCGCCCTTGCCGCTGAATTCAACAACGCGGAAGCCACGCTGTTAGCTAAACGCTCTGAAGAGGTGAACAGCCTGGCCTTTGCTACCAAAATGACGCTGAGCCTGGCCGGTATTATTACGATTCTGCTTTCGATTATTCTGGGTACGATTATTACGCGCAGCATTATCCGCGCACTGGGCGGCGAGCCAAAAGCGGCGGCCGATATTGCCGGAATGATTGCGCAGGGTAACCTGACCGTGGACATTGCTGTTCCGCTTAAAGGCCAGGGCAGCCTGATGGCGTCGCTTGAAGCCATGCGTCAGCAGTTGGTCACCATCGTCAGCGGCATTCAGTCGTCTGCGGAGCTGATCAACAATTCAGCCAACGAAATCGCGCAGGGCAATATCGATCTGGCTCAGCGCACAGAAGAGCAGGCTGCCGCGCTTGAACAAACGGCTGCCAGCATGGAAGAACTTACCGCCACCGTTCGTCAGAATACTGACAACGCACGTCACGCGAATACTCAGGCCGACACTACATCACATGTGGCGATCCAGGGCGGGGATGTCGTGAAGCAGGTGGTGGAAACCATGCGCTCTATTTCAGAAAGCTCGGGCAAAGTTGCCGAAATCATTTCAGTCATTGAAGGCATTGCATTCCAGACCAATATCCTGGCACTTAACGCCGCCGTTGAAGCCGCAAGAGCGGGCGAAGGTGGACGCGGATTTGCGGTCGTCGCCGGTGAGGTGCGTTCGTTGGCCTTACGCAGTTCAACCGCGGCCAAAGAGATCAAAGATTTGATCACACAGTCGGTCGAGCATGTGGCGAAAGGCTCAGGCCTGGCAAGAGAAGCCGGTAATACGATGGAGGAGATCGTGAAATCGGTGCAGGGCGTAACAACCATTATGGGCGAAATAACCATCGCATCGGACGAGCAGAGCAATGGTATCGGTCAGGTCAGCATTGCCGTTAGCCAGATGGATCAGGTTACCCAGCAGAACGCCGCGCTCGTTCAGCAGGTTTCCTCCGCCGCGCAGGGCATGCTGGAACAAACCGTGATGCTGCGCAACGCAGTGTCTATTTTCCGCACCGAAAGAAGCGGCACTCTTGCGGCGCCGGCTTTCCGATAACTGACGCGCTTTTCTTCCGATAACCGCGTTTTATCGCCTCACCCGGGCCAGCGCCTCGCTGGCCCGGCCATGTTACAGCATGATATATCACCGTACGCGGTCCCCGCGCATCCCCAATAAAAAGCATTTCACAAAGCGCCAATGATCACTAAAGTGAGCATAACCTCACTCACTACTGGCGCTATTATGTTTACGAAAACGTATCAGGTTGACGAAAAGCACATCGATTTTCAGGGCGTGGTGGACGGACTCTACTATCCGTTTTATATGGAATGGACACGTCACGCTTTTATGAAAGAGCACATTGGTGTCGATCTCGAAGAAGAGTTTACCGCGGGTCGTATTCATATGCTGCTGGAGTACACCCTGCGCTTCAAAAAGAGCCTGAAGAAAGGTGATGAGATGCAGGTGACCTGTACACTGGCGGCCAATGAAAAACGCAACCGCGTTAACTTCATCCAACAAATTCTGGTGAATAATGTCGTTTATGCCGAGGCGGTTTTCACCGGCACCTGTCTGGAAAACGGTCGCCCTGCCATCCCTGAATTTTTGCGCAGTGCAATACCGGATAACCCGTCATAACGCGGCTTCAGGCCGCTTCATTGCAGCACCATCCGCTCCCCGACACTGACAGTGTTGAGAGCGAAACCTACGCTGAGGGGCATGCGCATTGTTGACGTCACCGCATGCCCTTTGTGAATAGCGTGATGCACCTCACCAGACTTTAATTGTGTCCGTAATGTGACCTAAATATGACACGCGCGATGCCGATAACGTTAGTGGACCCGAGCCGATCGACCTCCCTGTAAACAGGTCGCTGTCTCTCCACTACGTGGTCAACTCTTTGACCTTTTTACGGCTATAAATGGAGAGTGCTATGTTTTCCTTTACGCGTTTTAAACCGGGCAAAACCCCGCTGAATGTCTCCGACGATCGGAGTAACGTACAGGCGATCAAAGCCTGTAGCGGCTGGATTGAATTTACGCCCGAGGGCATCATTCTTACGGCCAACCCGGTCTTTCTGGCGGTCACGGGCTACCAGCTCAGTGAAATTACCGGCCAGCATCATCGTATGTTCTGTAAGCCAGACTTTGTGCGCTCTCGTGAATATGCCGAATTCTGGGCAACCCTGGCATCAGGCCAGTCTTTCAGCGGCATCTTTGAACGCTACAGAAAAAATAAAAGTCTGCTCTACTTAAGCGCCAACTATTTCCCCGTGAAAGACAAATACGGCACCGTGAAGAAAATCATCAAAATCGCCAATGACATCACTGACCGGCACGAAGAGCTGACGCATAAAGAAGCGATTATTACTGCGTTGAACAACTCCATGGCGATGATCGAATTTACCCCGCAGGGCGAGATCCTCAACGCCAATAAAAATTTTCTGACGCTGATGGAATACGATCTTGCGGCGATTCAGGGTAAACACCACCGTATATTCTGTTTTGATACCTTTTACAAAGAAAACCCTGATTTTTGGCAGAAAATTCAACATGGCCGCGCGTTCACCGGGCGTTTTGAAAGGGTAACGGCATCAGGAAAACGTGTCTGGCTTGAGGCCAACTACAACCCGGTGAAAGATGCTGCGGGGCACATTTATAAAGTGATTAAGCTGGCTTCGGATATCACCCAACGTGTCGTCACGGCGCAGGAGGTTGCGGATATTGCCATGAATACCTCTGAAAAAACGTCGCATCTCACCGCGAATACCAATGAGGTTCTGAGCCAAACGGTGCGAAATGCAGAATCCATGGCCTCTCAGGTAACAGCCGCTGCGGAGATCAGTGACAAACTGAATTATTCGGCCAAAGACATCAAAGAGATTGTCTCCACGATTCACAACATTGCCGGACAAACCAATATTCTGGCGCTGAACGCCGCCATTGAGGCCGCACGCGCGGGCGAAGCGGGACGTGGGTTTGCGGTAGTCGCGGAAGAAGTCAGACGTCTTGCCGCCTCCACCTCTCAGGCAACGCAGAAAATCAGCAAGGTAGTTGAAGAAAATGCCAGTCTTATCGGCGACATGCATCAGCAACTTGATGGCATCAACAGTTTTCTCACGACGGAAAACGACAAGATGATTCATCTCTCAGACAGTATTCAGGAAATTTTCAGCGGTGTGAACGAATGCGTTACGGTGATTCATCGACTGAATGTGTGACGGCACAGGCGATGTTGCAGTCTGACATTGGCGACACCGCCTGAGATGTTATCGCCACGCCAGCGCCCCCCCGCTGGCGCGTGATTGTTTGGCTCGTCAGTCCCTGCCACTACCCGCCCTCTACGCGCCTGTATTTTATTCTCGCCGCCTGCGCGTCAGCCCGACAGAGGCCCGTACTGGGGATTGCGCTATAGCTGGTACCTATTGCTGTCCGTCCAGGAAAGGGGGGCGGACGCTATCACCTTGCGCTGCGCTCCTCAGGTATTTCGTTGTCTTACGCAGAGCGCCTTCGCTTAAGCCGATGATAAAAACGCAGCTGGGTTGCCCGAAGTGAAATCAGTCCAGCTGAACGAACGCCTGTCAATCGAATCATCCCCCGATTCATTTGGATAACAAAAACGTCCCCAATGTTTTTTGTCATCATTCAACAAGTTATGATTAACAATTCCGCCGGTGTGCTGGCAATTTTTAATGGCTTCCGTCCTGAGGCAGGCCGTCCGCTGCCCCTGGCGTTTTTTCAGTCGGAACAGCAAACATGGCGAGGGAACCCGCTAAATTACTGCTGCTCGCGTATTTTACACCACCATCTCATCTTCGGGCTGCACGCCAGGCAAGAAAGTCCGCGTGCTTATACCGCACTGGATCGCTTTGCCTGCCACTGTGACAAACATCACTTTTTTTAATCTATTTCTAAATATGAATCCATCAGTGCCGATAATCTAAGACGACCCGCGCCGGACGCTTTACTTTTCACAGGCAGCAAATTCCCCGACACAGGCCAAAATCGTTTGTCCCTTTTATCTGAAAAAGATGGAGAGCGTTATGTTTGCCCTGACACGTTTTATGCCCGGTAGCGCTTCATGGGGGTCCGCAGATGACCAGACCAACACGCAGGCGATCAAAGCCAACATTGGCTGGATTGAATTTACGCCTGACGGCAGCATCATTACGGCAAACGAGCCTTTTCTTGAACTGACGGGTTACACGCTCAACGAGATTGCGGGTCAGCACCATCGCCTGTTCTGCGATGATAACGTCGTGCGCTCCAGCGACTACGCGCATTTCTGGCAAACCCTGGGCGCCGGTCACTCCTTCAGCGGCATTTTTGAGCGCTTTCGCAAAAATCACAGCCGGCTGTATTTAAGCGCGACGTATTTCCCTGTGAAGGATCGTCACGGCGCGGTAAAAAAAGTCATCAAAATCGCCAACGACATTACTAATAAACATGAAGCGTTGAAGCATAAAGAAGCCATTATCACCGCCCTAAATAACTCTATGGCCATGATCGAGTTCACCCCGCAGGGCGAGGTTGTTGATGCCAATAACAATTTTCTGAAATTAATGGGCTACCCGCTTGATGGCCTCAAGGGCAAACATCATCGTATGTTTTGCTATGATGAATTTTATAAAGAGCACCCTGATTTTTGGCAAAAGATCCAGCAAGGCCGTGCTTTTACTGGACGTTTTGAGCGGGTCACCGCCTCAGGCAAACGCGTCTGGCTGGAAGCCAGCTACAACCCTATAAAAGATGATGCTGAGCACGTTTATAAGGTCATCAAACTGGCATCTGATATTACCGAACGTGTCGAGAATGCTAAACGGGTTGCTGACATTGCCGTCACAACGTCGGAAGAGACGTCTCAGATCTCCTTTAATGCGAATGATGTACTGGGTGAAACCATCCGTAATGCGGAATCGATGTCGTCACAGGTCAGTGCGGCAGCAGAAATTGGCGATAAGCTCAATCATTCTTCGATGGATATTAAAGAAATCGTCTCGACGATCAACGCCATCGCCGGGCAAACCAATATTCTGGCGTTAAACGCCGCGATTGAGGCGGCACGTGCAGGCGAAGCGGGGCGTGGATTTGCCGTGGTGGCCGAGGAGGTCCGGCGACTGGCGGCCTCGACATCGCAGGCGACGCTTAAAATCACCAGAGTGGTGGAAGAAAATACCACCCTTATTGAAAACATGACCCAGCAACTTGAAGAAATTAAACGCTTTCTTACTGCCGAGAATGACAAAATCAGCAACCTCTCGCGCAGTTTTCAGGAGATTAATCGCGGGGTGAATGAATTCGTGACGGTTATTCATCGGCTCAATGTATAGACGTGGGAAAGTCATGCCAGCGCTGAATACGCTGGCTTCTTCTTGCCCTGGCTAACAGGACAAATACGATCCGCTGCGCCCCGCCGATTAGGTTGCGTCCCGCAGGCTGAATGCACCCAACCCGGCCGAGAACGCCGGCGCGCGGTTCCTCTTCTGGACTTTACACTCTCCCTTCATCTTTTAGTCACAGACATTCGCCAGGATGGCCGATTGAGATGCGCGTCCCCTTGATTAACCAGCACGATGATGCCGGGATCTGTGCTCCCGCGCAGGTGTGTTATCGCCCCCTCATCATTGCATCAGGCTTCTGCTGTCCTGTGACATCCCGGCCAGACAGAGAAGACGTCCTCTCTACATGCCCGTACAAGATCGCACAGGCGAGGAACCCATTAATGATTTTGCCGGAATCTGCTCAATACTGAGGTAGGACGATGACAACACGGAGAATGCTGTTGAAAGGTACGATTGCCACTCTAGGCGGTATGGCCGCCGCCCGCGCTATTGGTGCGGAACACCGCCCTAACGACGTGGGCCGTAAGTTTGCCGCGGACGGCCGGGTTGTGCCGTTTAGGGGAAACACGATTATTTGCCATCTGCCGCAGCAAGGTGAAGGCTCGGAACCCTTCGATGCCCTGCTTGATGTCTATCGTGAGTTACCCGGTGAAAGCTGGTCACGAAAGGTCACCGCGCTGCCTCCCTCCAGTTATCATATGACCGTTTTCGGCGGTGCCAACGACAAGGAAAGACGCTATCCCCTGTGGCCTGCTGGGTTGGCTCTTGATATGCCTATGGAAGAGTGCGATCGGATCCTGGCTGATCGCCTGCGGTCGTTTAAGCTGGGTGAAGATGCCGCGCCATATCGCATGCGCGTTAATCCGGACGCGCCCTCTGCGCATGAAACCCCATTAACGCTGCGCCTGTTAACGGCCGATGCCGATACGGAGAAGCGCTTGCGCCAGTTGCGCGATCGCCTGTCTGAAGTCACCGGCATTCACGAGCCGGGCCACGATCGTTACCAGTTTCATATTACGCTGGGATATCAGGTTGCGCCGTTAACCGACGACGAAGATGCCGCCTGGCGACATTCACTGGCAAACTGGAAAACCATGATTGCCCAACGCGCGCCGGTTATCACGCTCGGCAATCCCGAGTACTGCCTGCTGAATGATATGTTTGCTTTTAAGCGCCAGTTTTATCTGTCGTGAATCTGCCCTGCGGGAAATGCGCGAGGCCCTTTCTTCGCGCTTCCCTTATACATCCTGGTTTTACGAAAAAAGCCTTACCTATACATCGTGGCTGAATCGTTTACAGATTTTTGACTGCTGCCGATAAAAAGATGACTTAACACCATTAAAAAGCATTTTAAATGTGAGCAACATCCCACTAACACGCTTAATCCTTCCTCATTTTCCAGCAGGTGAGGAAAATCACGTTTCCGTTACGTCCGAATCAGTAAATTCCTCTGATGATTGAAAAAACGATTCAGCTAAAGGGGTAAATGATGAAGACAAAACTCGCACTGACGGTATTAGCCGTGATGATTTCTGGTTCTGCGTCTGCCAAAACCTGGGTGCTGACGAGTGCTGAACAAGGCACAGACAAAGGAAACTGGCAGGTTAACAGCAGCGAGCTGAAATTCCAGGGCAAGCCGTTCAGCATTGAGCAGAAAGTGTTGCACGGCGGTAAGCAGGAAGGCAGTAAGATCCTGGAGATTCGAAGTCAGGATGGCCTGACCATCACGCTCGTTCCCACCCGGGGAATGAACCTGCTCCGCGTGGAAGGCTTTGGCACCCGACTGGGCTGGGATTCACCGGTTAAAGAGGTGGTGAATCCCGCTTTTATCAACCTTGAAAGTCGCAATGGCCTGGGCTGGCTGGAAGGGTTCAACGAGATGATGGTGCGCTGCGGCTATGAATGGACCGGCCATCCTGTTAACGACAAAGGCCGCATCTATACGCTGCACGGCAAAGCTGGAAACACGCCGGTCTCACAGCTTGAAGTCGAGGTGGCGGATGCGGCCCCGCACGAAATCCGCATCCGCGGTTTGATCAAAGAGAGCACCTTCAAGAAAGCCGATCTCCAGACGTGGACGGAATTGCGCTATGTGCCGGGCAGCAATCAGTTCAGCCTGCATGACGTGCTGACCAACCATTCCGATTACCCACACGATTACGAGATTATCTATCACAGCAACTTCAGCACGCCAATTCTGGAAGAAGGCGCACGGTTTCTCGCCCCGATGTCGCAAATCAGTCCGTTTAATGACTATGCCAAAGCCGGTTTGAAAAACTGGCAAACTTATCAGGGCCCGACAAAAGACTTCGATGAAATGGTGTTTAACATCAAGCCGCTGTCTGACAAGGATCATCAGACCCTCGCCGCCGTAGTGAATAAAGCCGGAAACAAAGGTGCCTCTATCCAGTTTGATACTCAACAGCTGCCGCTGCTGACCCTGTGGAAAAATACCGATACGCTGAAACAAGGCTATGTCACCGGGATTGAGCCCGGCACCAACTATGCCTATCCGGTGACCATTGAACGAGAACAGAAGCGCGTGAAACAGCTGGCACCGGGCGCGAGTGCAACCTTCGATCTGACCTATACCTTGCTGCATAACAGCGAGCAGGTGAATGCGGTGGAAAAACGCATCCAGGCGATTCAGGGCGATACGAAGATTGACGAAAATGCTACGCCGATAGCGACAGAGTAAAACATCCTGCCTTTCTGCCGGGAAATTTGTCGTCTCTCAGAGCGGACAGATGATGAATCACACTTACGGGCATAATTGCCCGTAAGTGCATCAACGAAGCCTGGGCGCGTTTACTTCTACGCCCTGTTGGCTGTTCCTCATAATGCTGTTTCTGCGAACCGAAGATGCATGAGATATCATCGATAAATCAGCGGGTTAAACCTCACAGGCGAGGCGCTTTACTTCAAGGAATGTTGAATCAGTTGGATGCTGTTTTTAATTTCATGCTGAATCTTGTTCTCATCCCAGTCCGCCAGTTCTGGCGCAAAAGGTTCAAAGGCATAAATGCCTTTATAGCCTCGTTCTTCAAGCTGTTTAACCTGGCGACAGGTGAACAGGCGATCTTCCGGCGTCAACATTATGCGCTCGGCATCTGTCAGGCTTTCACGCGGACGTTTGTCCTCCACGCCCGACAGGTGAACCAGACCAATTTGGGCGATATCCACCTGACTGAATTCGGCGTCAGCATCGGGATAGAGATAATGATGGAAGGTGTCGATTAATAATTTAAAGGGAACATGGGCATCGCGAATAAGCTTCTGCGCCTGCGCTGCCGAACGCAGCGAGCTTTGTGGGAAGCCGAGTGGCTCAACCAGTCCGGTTATTCCATAGGTCGCGAACAGCGGTGCCAAATCGCGCAGTGCGTTTAATGTTACCTCTGGCGCAACCGACGAGCCGTCGTTCAGGGGACAAAGCACCAGCGAACGCGCCCCCACCGCTTTCGCATCGGCCAGCAAGGATTCGGTCAGTTGGCGAACCTGTTCCGTACGCTGATTGAAGGGATAAACGGCATTTATGGTAATAATGTCAATGCCATAACGTTCAGCCAGTGCGCAAACCTGGGTAGCACTCAGGTTGTCCATCACGTTACCGCTGGGCAAGTCGTTACGAAGTTCCACCTTATTCAACCCTAAACCGTTCACCAGCCTGAAGAAGGCTTCAATGCTCAGCGAGGGGGCGATCTTTCTGTTAATACAAAAACGTTCTGCGGCGATGGTCATGCGACTCTCCTGAACCCGGTAACATCAAGCGAACCCAATGGGATAATAAAAATATTTATTTCATTTTAGATTAAAAGGAAAATAAAGTTCTTTGATGACACTCGCAAATACGTTAACGCCCGGTTAAATAACCCAGAAAATAAAGAATAAACCCCACCATTTCTCTTAATTAACAACTAACTGTTCATTATTCTTTTCCTGACAAGAATGGGCAGGTTCACGTGAAAAAATGCATCCCTGATGAAATGGAAATTTCATTTCATTTAAATGCCCTTAAGCACCCTGCGAGGACAGCGACAGTCAGGTGTGAATCTTTTGCCGGTGTCAGGCCAGTACCTGATTATCGCGGGTTAGGTTATTAGTGGAGATCAGCCATCCAGCAGCTAACCGGCGTTAACACCATTATGTATTATGCCCCCACCGTGCTGGAGTCAGTCGGTATGTAGTATAACGCCGCGCTTTTTGCCACCATCGCCAATGGCGTGGTGTCCGTCCTGATGACGTTCGTTAGGATCTGGATGCTGGGTAAAGTGGGTTGCCGAACCATGGTGATGACGGGACAGTTTGGTTGCACCGCCTGCCTAATCTTTATCGGTATGGTGAGCTATCTGCTGCCTGAAACGGTTAATGGTCAGCCAGATGCGCTACGGCCTTATAGGGTACTGGCGGGCATGCTGATGTTTCTCAGTTTCCAGCAGGGTGCCTTATCAACCGTGACATGGTTGTTATTGTCAGAGATATTTCCGACGCGACTGCGTGGCATCTTTATGGGCGGTGCCGTATTCGCCATGTGGATAGCGAACTTCCTGATCTCTCTTTTCTTCCCTCTTCTTCTTGTCTGGGTCGGTCTGGCGAGTACGTTCTTTATTTTCGCCGCCATTGGACTCTTTGGTGCCATTTTTGGCATCAAATGCGTGCCGGAAACCCGTAACAGAAGCCTGGAGCAGATCGAGCATGATCTTAAGGGCTGGCTTGATGATGAAAATCGCCATACGGCCGACCATGCCGTTTTCGTTTCAAAAAGCCGCTAACGGCACAGGCGCTTAAGAGTTGGTAATCGCCTGTGCCGTAATGAGGACGTTTAAGGGATGATAGTGCTCAATGTTATCTGACGATGCCCCGTGGATGATCGCGTTCCAGTCAGTAAACCGTCATCTCAACGCTGCGCGGGGCATGACGAATATTGATCACCTTTTGCGCCACCATCTGAGGCGTCATGCAGTATAACCGCCCCGGATACAGAGACAGGCTGATATCCGGGGCGTTATTAATTACCGTCAGGCGCTGTGCTAAGCATCGGTGTTCTCCCTACGGACTCATTTAGGGGAAAGCCGTTAGGCCGAAAAGCGACAAGGACGATCAAGCTCGTCCAGTTTCTTTTCCACCAGCCACTGAAACGCTTTGCCATCCGGGCGGGAATAAAGCGCTTTTCTCACCGGCACCAGCGCCACCCACTTCTGGGCAATCGTCATTTTTTTAACGTCGGACAGCGGCAGCCCATGACTTTCGCTAATCGCCCGATTAACGGCCTGTTCGGCAGTGATGTCCTTCCAGTTACGGTTACGCTTCAGCGCCTCGCCAAACCACAGCAGGCGAAAACTCTGGTGACGTTCGATAAGCCCTTTCATCGCACTGACGCGCTGCCAGAACGTTTTACTGAGGGTATCAATGACATCCTCAGGAAAGAAAGAATCCATGGTGGTTCTCCTTTGCAGATGAATGTTCAGGTCAGTATGTGCACCGCTCTCTGTTATATCGGCATATGACCGTCAGAGTGACAGTAACGCATAGCAGGAATGATAAGCGTGTCACAGGTAAAAAACGCGCCTGTTTACAGCCTTTTACGTCCTTTACACTATCTAACGAGAGATATCATGGTGTGACCACGGCGCGGTATAGCCCCCTTGTAAGCGAGCTGTTAGCCATCAAAGGCTGCGCCATAACCTTCAGGCGCTTTGCATCCTTTTACTGCGGGTATTTCAGCAATTCACCCGGCGGTTTTATCAGAAACGACGCGCCTGCGGTGGCAGTCGCCCGGTTGCAGTTTGTTTCCCTGAGAGGAGCGCACATCCAAAAACTGAACCGGCTTACCCTGTTCGTTATCAAGCAGAACAGAATAGGTTTCCCCTTGTTCAAACATATAACGCTCTCCCCATTGCCGCATCGCCACAACAATGGGGAAAACGGAACGCCCCTTTTCCGTCAGGACGTATTCCCTGTAGGCGCTGCCATCCGATGCTGGCAAAATGTCGAACACGCCGATATCGACCAGATGTTTCAGGCGCGAAGCCAGGATGTTTTTGGCAAGCCCCAGGTTTTTTTGAAACTCGCTGAATCTCCGCACATCATCAAATGCCTCGCGGATAATCATCATGCACCAGCGCTCACCAATCGATTCCAGCGTCCGCGCAACGGGACATTCGCTGGTTCTTAGCGATTCCTGTTTTGCCATGGGTGTTCTCCCTGTCAGTCTGTCTACTGATGTAAGCTTAATCCCCGCATTTAACAGTTGCAAAAAAAAACCACTCTTGTTACTTCTATAAGCAACCTAGTTTTAAAAAGAAACCAGAATAAAGGCACCTTATGGCAGGTAAGGCAAGTACGTGTCGCAATGACGGAACGAAAATCGCATCGACCAGTGTCACTGCGCTGAGTTCAGGGATGACGATGCTATTTTCATTGACCTGTGCACTGGCGGTAGCCAATGTGTATTCTGCGCAACCGTTACTCCAGTCGATGGCGACAAGCCTGAAAGTCTCGCCCGCTATGATCGGCAGCATTGTTACTGCCACACAGGCGGGCTATGCCATCGGCTTGCTTTTTCTGGTGCCGCTCGGGGACTGGATGAACCCTAAACGCGTAGTGATGACGCAGTTGTTATTCTCCGTTGTGGCGTTAGTTATGGCGGGGTTATCACGCAGTGTCACGGTCCTGCTCTGCGCCGTGCTGGTTATTGGCCTGATGGCCGTGGTGGTGCAGCTTATCGTAGCGTGGGCAGCGAGACTGGCGACACCACAAAAACGAGGCCAGGTGATTGGCACCCTGACCAGCGGAATTGTTACAGGCATCCTGTTATCCCGTTTTATCTCAGGCGCCATTGCCGATATCGCCGGCTGGCGGGCTGTTTATCTCACCTCTGCCTGCCTGATGTTGCTGATTACCTGTTTCGTCTGGAAAGTGATGCCATCGCCCCCGCCACGGCCCTGCAGGCCCAGTTACCTCTCCCTGCTGAAGTCGGTTTTTCGGTTGTTTATCACGGAACCTCAACTGCGAAAACGTGGGATGATTGCGCTCCTGATCTTCGCGGCTTTCAGCATGCTGTGGACAACCATGGTAATGCCACTTACGGCACTTTCCCTGACACATACCCAGACAGGTATGTTTGGCTTAGCCGGAATGGCTGGCGTGCTCGCGGCATCACGCGCGGGCAAGTGGGCTGACAGAGGATTTGCCCAACGCACAACAGGGTTAGCACTGGCACTATTGGTGTTCTCATGGCTGCCTGTCGCATATGTCGAAAACTCTTTGTGCTGGCTGGTGGCAGGCATCATCGCGCTGGACTTTGCGGTGCAGGCCGTTCATGTCTCCAGTCAGAGCCTCATCATTGCAGCCAGACCCGCAGCAGCAAGCCGTCTGGTCGGTGCTTATATGTGTTTTTATTCGCTGGGCAGCGCAGCAGGCGCCCTCATTGCAACGCAACTGTATGCCTACTGGGGATGGCAGGCCGTCTGCCTTGCCGGTGCCTCGGTCAGCGCGTGTGCCTTTCTTATCTGGTCAGGATCCCGTTAATCATGAAATACCCACATCTTCTGCTCGCCATCCTGGTTACCGCAATCTGGGGCGTAAACTTTTCCGTCATTAAACTTGGCCTGCACACTATCGATCCCTTCATACTGGCAGCCATTCGCTTCACGCTGAGTGCCCTGCCTGCCCTTTTTTTTATCAAAAAGCCCGATGTGCCGTGGCGTTACCTCATCGGTTACGGCCTGATTTTTGGCATCGGCTTGTGGGGGCTGGTCAATCTGGGAATCAAAACAGGCTTGTCTGCCGGGATAGCATCGCTTGCGCTGCAGTTCAGCGCTTTTTTTACCTTATTGCTGGGCAGCCTGATATTCCGGGAGCGCCTCAGTCGCTATCAAATCACCGGTTTTGTTATCGCCTGTGCGGGTTTACTGAGCATTGTTTTTGTAACGGATGGCTCGGTTACACTGAGCGGTATGCTGCTGGTCATGGCCGGTGCGCTTGCCTGGAGCGTCGCCAACATCATTATTAAAAAGGCAGGCACAAAACAGGTATTCGCCTTTCTGGTATGGTCGAGCGCATTTTCGCCGCTACCGCTTTTTGGCCTGGACTGGCTGGTTAACGGTAGCAGCGGCTTTACAGAGATGTTTAGCCACATGGACAACCGCGCGTTGTTGTCTGTTTTGTTCCAGGTCTATCCCAATACACTTTTCGGCTACTGGATATGGAATTCGTTACTCAAGCAGTATCCGGTTTCCACAGTCGCACCGCTTTCACTACTGGTGCCGGTCTTCGGGATTTTAGGTTCCATGATGATATTCGGCGAGCATATCTCACCGCAAAAAATGCTTGCTCTGCTGTTGATTATTATCGGGCTAACGGTCGGGTTGTATGGTCAGCGACTCGTCCAGCGCGTTCAGTTGCTGCCGCGCAAACGCTAAAAATACCTCCAGCGCGGCACTACGCGGCCGGCCGGAAGGCACCTGCAACTGCAGATTGCGCTGGCTTAATTGATCGATGCCGACGGATCGCAAAACCAGTCCGTGCGCTTCGGCTTCCTGTATCACGCTGAACGCACTGCAAATGGTGACGGCTAATGGCGTATGCAGCAGGAACTGGAACAGGGTTGAGAAATTGTCGCAGGTCACGACCGGTTCAATCAGATTGCCGCTCATATGGCTTGCCAGCTCGAACAGCTGTCGTACCGTGGTGTTTTGCTGCGGCAGTGCCAGTGGATAGTGGCTGATATCGCTGAGCGTTACCTGCGGCGCGCTGGCCAGTGGATGACCCTGATGCATGACTAACAGCACCGGTGCAGGCCAGGAACCGAGGATCTCAACCCCGTGCTCAGCGTGCAGGCTGAACTGCAGCGCCAGGTCGCAGTCGCCATTACGTATCAGTTCTGATACGCCCTGTGGGCTGGCGACCTTGATCTCAAAAAGGATGCCGGGATTATTCTCCCGAAATGCGGCGATCATGCGGGGCAGCAACGTGAAGGCCAGGCCATCGGTACAGACCAGCCGAATCAGGGTGCGGCGTACTGCTTTCAGCCCTTTGATTTCCGCCAGCGCGTATTCCATATCCAGCATATTTTTGCGCACGTGATGGGCAAAAATTTCCCCGGCTTCATTCAGCACCATGCCGCGCGCGTGGCGATCAAACAGCGGCACGCCCACCTGCGCCTCCAGCCGCTGAATTTGACGACTGATCGCCGATACCGCAATAAACAGCTGCTCGCTTGCCGCACTGAGCGATCCGGCATTGGCGACGGCAAGAAAATAGCGGATTTCATTACTGATCATGCGAACGCCTTTTGCTGGTGCATGCCTCGAAAACGGGCAGGAAGCTTTGCTTTAAAAGCAAATCTTACTCGATAAATTGATAATTGTGGCAAAGCAGCGTTTCGGAAATGATGGGAAAACCATAATACGAATAAAAGACGAGCAAACATGACAGCCCAACAAGCGGTAGACCAGGCCACCGCCTGGTTCGACAGTGGGGAATTTCAGCGGGTTCTGGCGCGCCGCGTTTCGCAGCGAACCGAGAGCCAGCGCCAGGATCGCGACAGTGAATTACACCACTATTTACACGACGAAATCGGCCCACAGCTAAGTGTGTTGGGTTTCACCCTCCACTTCATCGAAAACGCCGAAGCGGCCCATCGTCCTTTTCTGGTGGCGGTGCGCATCGAAGATCCTGCGCTCCCTACGCTGCTGAGTTACGGCCATGGCGATGTGGTGTTCGGCGATGATGAAAACTGGCGTGAAGGATTAATGCCCTGGCAGCTTGTTGAAGAGGGCGATCGCTGGTACGCCCGTGGCAGCGCAGATAACAAAGGTCAGCACTGCGTAAATCTGGCCGCGCTGGAACAGGTGTTTCTCGCACGCGGCGGACGTCTGGGCTTCAACTGTAAGCTGCTGTTTGAGATGGGCGAAGAGATCAGCTCACCCGGCCTGGCGCAGCTGTGCCGGCAGCACGGCGATCTGCTGAAAGCCGATCTGTTTATCGCCTCGGATGGCCCGCGCCTGAATGCGGTGCAACCTACCCTGTTTCTGGGATCGCGCGGTGCCGTGAATTTCCGCCTGACGGTGACGGCCCGTGACAACGCCTATCACTCTGGCAACTGGGGCGGTTTGCTGAGCAATCCCGGCACGCAGCTGGCCAACGCCATTGCCGCGCTGGTTAACGCACAGGGTGTACTTCAGGTGGAAGCACTGAAGCCTGACTCACTGACGCCGCAGGTACGTGACATTCTCAGCCAGATCAACGTTGGCGGGATGCCGGGCGATCCCGAGATCGATCCGAACTGGGGCGAACCCGCATTAACGCCAACGGAACGCCTGTACGGCTGGAATACGCTTGAAGTGCTGGCCTTCCTGACCGGCAATCCTGCGCGCCCGATGAACGCCATTCCAGGTGAGGCAACGGCCGTCTGTCAGTTGCGCTTTGTGGTGGGCACCGACTGGGAAAAGCTGGCGCAGCACGTCAGCGAACATCTGACGCAGCACGGCTTTGGCTATGTGAAGGTCGAGTTCCTGCGCGGATCGCCGGCAACCCGCCTTGATCCCACCGATCCGCTGGTCGACTGGGTGCTGGCCAGCATCGCCGAAACCAGCGGTAAGAAACCGGCTCTGCTGCCCAACCTGGGCGGTTCGCTGCCCAACGAGGTGTTTTCCGACATCCTCGGCTTGCCCACATTGTGGGTGCCGCACTCCTATCCCGCCTGCGGCCAACACGGGGTGAACGAACATATGCTGAAGTCGATTGCGCGTGAAGGTCTGCAAATCATGACCCGACTGTTATGGGACTTAGGCGAGCAAGGCCGCGAACTGGTGGCGAAGCATCGTCAACATGCCGGAGGTGCCGCATGAGCACGCTCAACACCGCTGCACCGCTGCACGCGAATAAACCCAGCCTGCATAAAACCCTTTTCGCCACCTGCATCGGTAACGCGCTGGAGTGGTTTGATATTGCGGTTTACGGCTTTTTTGCCAGCTATATTGCCCATGCGTTTTTCCCGACCAGCGATCCGTCCGTTTCTATGCTGCTGACCTTCGGCAGTTTCGGTGTCTCCTTCCTGATCCGGCCATTGGGCGCGATTGTGTTGGGTAACTATGCCGATCGCCACGGGCGTAAAAAAGCGCTACTGCTCTCCATCAATCTGATGATGCTGGGCGGTGCCATCATTACGTTTATGCCGGGCTACGAACACATTGGTCTGGCTGCGCCCTTATTGATTCTGCTGGCGCGTCTGATACAAGGCTTCTCTGCCGGTGGCGAATTTGGTAGCTCGACGGCGTTTCTGGTCGAGCATTTTCCCGAGCGCAAAGCCTTTATCGCCAGCTGGCAGTTCGCCACGCAAGGGGCAAGTACCCTGATGGCATCGGCCTTTGGTCTGGGATTAACGAAAATCCTGACGGAAAGCGAGATCCAGGACTGGGGCTGGCGCATTCCTTTTGCCTTTGGTCTGCTGATCGGCCCGCTGGGGATCTATATTCGCCGCCACGTACATGAACCTGCCAGCTTCGCCACCCGGCAGCCTGAAGTCGCCCCGCTTAAGCGCCTGTTTGGTCGTCAGAAAGAGCTGATGCTGCTGGCGATTGGCCTGATGGTGATCTCTACGGCGGTTAACTACATGCTCAACTATGTGCCGACCTACGCCACCCACAATCTCCACCTGCCCGGCTCTGTGGCCTTTACCGCCACCTTGCTGGCGGGGGTGATCCTGACCGTGGTGACGCCGATTATGGGCCTGTGGGCAGAGCGCGTGGGCCGGGTTCCGCTGATGTGGGGATCGCTGATTTTACTGATTGTCACCATCTACCCTGCCTTTAAGCTGGTGGTGAATCACACCACGCCCACCACGCTGATCGTGCTGGTCTGCTGGATGGCGTTGCTCAAGTCGATTTACTTCTCCACGGTACCCTCGGTCATGGCCGATCTGTTTCCTATGGGCACGCGCGCCAGCGGCATGGCGATCAGCTATAACGTGGCGGTGACGGTATTTGGCGGATTTGCGCCGCTGATCTGCACGCTGTTGATCACCGCCACCGGCACCAGCCTGGCTCCCGGCTATTACCTGATGGCGATGTCGGTGCTGAGCGGCCTGGCGCTGCTGCGAAGCCAGAAGCGGGTGACCTGAGAGCACAGGTGCACAGGGTTGTGCACCTGACGGATTTTATCATCGTGATGAACAGACAGCATGTTTTTGGAAAGAGATTCCCATTTTTGTCATCCATGTCAGATTTCCGCTGTTCGTCATGGCAACCTTAATCATTTACACGTTATGGCGCATGGTTCATCTTTACGGTGTGGTCAGCAACTCGGTTCGATTTCAGCATGACCGGGCTTCACTCTTTTTGTTGCATCATGCCCAGTCATTGAAGTGTGTACCTCTCTCATAACAAGGATGATGGGATGACAATCTCTAAGGAAAAGACCAAAACAAATCAGTACCAAATCCGACTTTCTCACGAGTTTCGGACGCAGCTCGAAGAACAGGCGTGTGAGGATGGTGACGTCAACCTGGCGACGTGGATAAAGCGGGTACTGCGGAAAGAGCTTAAGGTAAGGGGCATTGAGCCGAAGGGGGGAATTTAGGTTGGAGTTATTTCGCTTTAACGGCATTATTATTGTTGTCTCAACAACCAGCCAATGTTTCAGCTGCCAGAGATAAATGCTTATGCGGTTGCCAGTTTTAGTTGACTACTACAGTGCTGACGAATAATGGATACGTAGAGTAAAATTACCCCAAAGTGATCTCGAAGCAGTAGTTAATAAAGAGGGTATGGTTAAAAGTAAAGATTACATAGCTAAATGGCTTTAGACAGGTGAGGATTTATAATGAGTGCAGTAAAAGTTGCAATTAATCCATAGGACTTCACTCTTTATAAATTTGATGACTCTACTTATATAATGAAAGTCATATTTAGTGAAGGCGAGTATAAAGTTGATGTGGAGAGGTTTTTTATTTTAACTGATTATTTTTCTGGGTTTGAATATAACATCTAAAAATTAAAAAAAATCTCTCAAGAGATAAGAAGTGACTATAATAAGCACAAGCATAGAGAAATTAATAAGATTCACTTTAATATTCTTTTAAAGTTTTTTTAACAAGTTTACCACTATGAATCGCCACGGATAATCCAGACACTTCTGAGCCGTTGATAATACTGGTTTTCATATTCTGTCGGTGACATCTGATCGCTCGAACCATGCCGACGCTTACTGTTATAGAACATTTCGATGTAATCAAAAAAATCGCTACGGGCTTCCTCCCTTGTAAGTACACCTTTTTAGTTCCACGCACTTTTTGAGATTTCCGGGTTTTCAGTTATCAGCCGGTATTCTTCCGGCGTCAGGTTATTCAGGGATTCATGAGGGCGCTCGCTTTTATATTCCATCAGCCAGCGCTCTAGAATTTCCTGTGCTTCATTCAGGGTTCTGAACAGATAAAAACCCAGTATTTCTGTCCAGTACGTCCCGCAGAATCGCTCGACAAAGGCATTATGCGTTAGCTTGCCAGGCCTGATAAACTCTGGCATCACACCATGCTCTTCTGCCCATTGTGCCAGCTCAGCGAGACCCGCTCCAGGCAATTAACCATATCCGCACCCTCAGCGGATATCCGCGGTTCGCCACTATCCTGTCCAGTCCCCTGATGACACGTTGGGCTGTGATATTCAGGTCAATTCGAACGCCAGTACTTCGCTGTTAAAATCACCCAACCCATTTTAGGTCCGGAAGCGTCTTCCGCATACCAGCGCATCGTGCATAAAATAGATGGACCCGCTCTGGTTCATTGCCTCTGGCGTAGGCAGCGAGCCTGGATTACTCACCGGCAAAGCGCTGTTTTCCCTTATGGCGAAAATTCAGGTTCAGCAGGCAATAAATCCGGTAAACGCGCTTATGGTTCCAGCTATTGCCCTGCATGCGCAGCACCTGAAAAAGCTTTTAAAGCCTTATCGCGGATAGCGTTCAGCCGTCACGGTCAGTGCCATAATGGCCGGCTCATCACGTCGCGTATCCGGCTGATATCGAAATACCGTCCTGCTCAGCGAAAATATCCTGCAGGCATGACGTCATCTCATAGCAAACTGCGCGGTCAGACAGCTGACTACCTGACGCTTTATCGCTGGTTTTAACATTTATTTTAAATAACGTCTTTCAATGCCGACACTCGAGACTCAGGTCCGCAAACATCGGTTTTAGCCGGCGGTTTACATTTTCGAGGTCTTTCATGTTTTTGATATCACAGGCCTCTGAAATTCCGACTTCGCGGCAGACATCTTTCACGGACTTCAGAACGGCAAAGATCTGGTGTTCGATGAATCGGGCTTTGCGCATGACAATCTCCTCCGGTAAAATAATTATTATGCCGAAAGATCTCTAAAGTTGAATGGTCCGCTTTGACGTGATGCTGACAGCTAAATATGATACTATCTATTATTAAATCTTAAATGAATTTTTAAAAAGTGCTTGCTGCAGAAGAATTGATGGTTAAGAGCTAAGTCTAACTTATTAATGGCAAGAAGCATTTAATTTTGATAACATCACAAACATTGTTCTTTTAAACTCTTTTTATACCAACTGCATTTGTGGGAGGCAAAATGAACAATTATTGGCATCAATTCGTAGACACATGATATTTATCAATGCGAAGTAACATTGAGGCAGATTACAACTCCCCTCTGAACATCGAAACTCCCATTAACTCAGAACATCTAAATATCTACAGACCTTCAAAAACATTGCCTACGAGTTAAATAAATATAATACCACGTATAGTCTCACCATAGCTAACCAATAATATAGATCATTTTTTGAAAAAATTAATTCCACACCAGGGAGGGCAACCATCTTTAAATTAATCAATTACTACCCCACTCTGTTTACTATAATAATTAATCATCATACTTATCAATTAATTCTAATTTTTTTGACAACCTCAAAATAATACAGTTAATTATTTTATTTCCCCAATAAACTTATAGTTTTCTATTTTAAAACTGCATATTACAAATACATGTAAATTTAAATATATTTTTCGAATAACTCCTTACTCTCATTTATGCCATGAATAATTCTTTCTGAGTATATTTCTAATTCAGTATTTTTGATCCTCTCTAATAGTTCACATTGATCTTCACCCCATATTGTGGCCCTTCCTGTGTTGGTTTTTCGAGATTTCATTTTTTGGACGAAACCAAATTCTTTTAAACCTGTTTCAAGTTTCAAATGAATTGGCATCTCAATGACTTCGTTTTCATGATTTAATTGTGAAGAAAATTTATTATAAATTTTACTTTCCAAATCCAATTGATATAAATTTTCATTACAAGCATATCCAGTAGCTCTGATTGTTCCATTATACCTCGCATTAATTTCTATAACTACCAAATCCTGATGTGTTTTTATAAACTCAACCTCTATCCATCCATTAAAGATATTGGTATTACTAATTTTACTTAATATGGCATTTATTTTTTCATTTAAGCTTTTATTTTTTAGCTTGCTAATATACCTGAATTTGTCCATTGCGTGCCCGCTATGAATATCAGTTTCGCCTTTAAACATTATCGGGGAGGCTATATAAAACCCATTTAGCATATAAGCGTTTACAGAAAACTCGAGTCCTTTCAGAAACTGTTCTACATACCAATCAGTTACCTCATGAGGGAGTTTATATATGTCATCAAATCTTTGGCAATAAAATTGATTTACACCACCTGCTCCATTGTTAGCTTTACAGACTATAGTTCCACCATTATATTCAAGGAAATCATGTATTTCTTTTTTTGTGTTACATTGAAGCCCTTTGGGAATACTAACACCCAAAAATGCCATTAACTCTTGCGTGATGCTTTTATAAGCAGCTGTAGAAAAAGCATTTTCATTCATGCCTAGATAGATGTTTCTTAATCCTGCCAACTCAACAGCTTTTAATTCAGCGAACGAGTTGATTTCAGAACCGGAAGTGCTCCATATAAAATCAATTTCATTCCCAAGCTCCATTAATCTTACAGAGTAAGAATCTATCTTATCGTAGTACTCATATTTCAAACCTAAGCTAAGTTCATTTATTTTTGGAGTATAGAAAATTAGTGATCTTTTTAATCCAAAATCATCGCATGCCATAGAGGATAAATCACTATTAAAATGCGACGTAATAATTAAACTTTTCATCATTTTACACCTTTAGTTATGCTACTTTAATTTCATCCATAGAAAAATGAACGTTTATAAAATACTAACTCAATAGCTAAAATGGTTATAAAGAGTAACTAAATGCCAGATTTAAATTTCTAACTCGCACTAAATAAGTATGTAGTTTCGATATCTTAAATATAATAATACATGCACTGTGAGCCTGACGGCAAGCCGTCAATACATGTCCTTTGGCTGGAATCGCCTTTACTAACAAGTGTCTAATATGTAAGCCAAACCTGAATTAATACTACATCAAGACGACCAGAATGACCACAAATCGGCATTAGTTTTATCAAAAAATACGATATCAATGCTAGCTGTTGTCATCATAACAACTGCCTATGTTCCAGTGAATTGAGAGAAACGCCTTGGGGTAACCACATCCAAATGTCATCATTACCTGAGAGATGACGCTATCGGGCGGTAACAAATCCGTTTAACCTTTAAAATAGAGCACCGGTCCTTTTCTACTTCACATCACACTCCCATACACCTGTTTTACTCATCTGGCATTTTGTGCCTGATTCTCACTTCAAAAAAATAATTTTCCTCTGGGAAGGTTCCCTTTTTATTAAGGAATCGTACCTATGCATTACATCAGGATGACTAATCCTCTTATGTTACTGAATTATGATTAGACGGCTTCTGCAAAAATTATAGTGCATTACGTAAAAACTCAGCTTAACCTTCGTCTTAATTACGGACACATAGTTGATGAAGATCCCCTGATTCCTGCTGACGGCCTTCCTGACTTCCTGACCTGGTTCCCGAATCTGATTTAAATTGGGATTCAGGTATAATGGGTTCAGGAAAAAGGAAGCAAAAATTCAGAATTTAAATGAAAGTGAAAATCAAATAAAAAATTAATATTTACACGGAAGGTATAATTTAAACACCTAAAAAAAACACACCTTACAACTCTATTTTAATGTAGAAACAAGAATATTAACACCTGGTGATTGTATCTGATGAATATGATGCGGCCTGTTTTTTCTCAGAATATTTATGCCACGAAATAAAGACAGTATTACAGCATTTTAGGCATAGTGCCTTATGATACACGATGATAATTCCGGCAATAATAAACCAGCGCATCTTTCCCCACAAAAGCTTTAGAAGAAAGAACCTGACAAAAGAAGACAGAGTGGGTTCCTGATTCCACAATATTATCTACACGACAATCTAAACAGCAAACGGAATCAACTACAGCAGGAGACCCCGTGACCAGAACGTCTGCGTCGAATAATGCTAAGCGCTCCTCAACTGAAACCTGATGATTAGCACATTGCATTGCAATGTTGCTTTGCTCTCCTGAAAGAATGCTGACATACAAAGAGCCATTATTTCTTATAACACTATTGTTATTGGAGGCACGATTTATACATACGAGTAAAGTGGGTGGGTCGTCGGTGACAGAACACACGGATGAAACTGTACATGCTGCAGCCCCGCAGGAGCCGCTTGATGTTACAATAGTGACTGCAGTAGGAAGATGCGACATTGCGTGGCGAAAAGCACTTTTATCTAGCATAATAGAGCTCCAATGAGTGTTGAGGTGTTATCGCATGATGTTAAATGAGCAATGACATGTAACTTTAAAATATTTTAAACTGGTTCTTATATACAACCTTCAACCCGGTAACCATGTCGCCTTTTCAAAATGAGAGGTTATTTCTAGTTTATGTTTTATTATTCTTTCTTTGAAAAAAGATCATGTTCCTGAATAGCCATGGTAAGACTGTATGGGATGTTATTTTTAATAAGCTGTTCTGCTATATCGCTTGATGGTTTATAAGGGTAAATATACTCTTGAACGGCAGGCATGACCAGATTAGTGGGTAACGCAAACTCAACTTCAGATTGATTTGGTAATGCCATTTTCCATTTTTCAATCACCTGATGCCAGTAGTTATCCATTTTTTCGCCTCCCACAAATGCTGCAGGCTGAAAAAAATTTAACAGCGCAATGTTTGTAAAATTATCAAAGATAAATGCATCGCGCCATTCACTGGTAAAACTCAATTCTTCGCCATTCAGTCTTCTGCATTGTGCCTGGCTTAAAAAAGCTTCTAAAAAATTAAAAGATATAACATCGTTTTTTGCCTGATGAATAATAAAAGCTACAAATGCGTCAAGTGGGAGATAAAGGGTACGGCCTTTATGTGCAAAACCGCTATTGACCTCTTGAACGGCTGTCATATAGATGAAGCTAAGAGAAATACGTTTAAACTTCATACTTGTATCAAAGTCATGACGCAGACGTCGATCTACAGAGGCAGAGTGCATTTCATTTGGTTTTAGCGAGTAAACGATATTATGTTTTTTTTTTTATTTCGTGTGAAAAAGGTAAGTTTATCTATTTTCCCGCCGTTATTAAACCACCATGCATAAGGGCGCCAGTTCAGATCGCTAAAGTTGGTATGGGTCAAGAAAAACCTTAAATGGAACGCGTTTTTGTTACTATTTTGTAGATCGTAAACATAACGTGAGACCCCCGCTCTTGGAAAAAAAACATTCATACTTGCATGAGGTAAGGTAATATAAATATCTTCTGATGTTATAAACTCATTGATTGCGCTGGGTGTGACGCCAAGCGTTTCAAGCACATGTTCTCTTTCCTGCGTATTTAAATGAGTAAACTGTTTAAGATAAAAACCAGTAATAAATTCAGAAAAATCACTTTTGAAATTTAACATCACCTAAATCCTCATAGTTAAAACTGCGACTCTGATAAACCCATAATACATTGAAAAAAATAAGCAGTATCGCAAGTATTAGATAAGTTGTAGTTATGCTGTAAAAAGTCAAAAAAGCACCAGACGAAATAGAAAAGACAATTTTCACACCAGAAGCGACTGAGTTTCTCATCATTGTGAATTTACCAATATTTTCTATATCAGGCATTTGATTCGTGAGTACCTTAATAGAAATCATATGCCATGAAACAAAAAAAGAAGTGAGAAATAAAAAAAAGTATACGGCATAATAATTTCTCGTTGATAAACACATCAAAATCAGACAGATGCCAGAAATACACAGAGAAAACCGTAATGAAGACTTTAGAGAAAGCATATTGAGTGCTGCTGCTATCCCCGAGATAATGACAGCACATTGTAGAGTCATATTCAGCACTGGATAAATTTTCTCGCTATTACCATATAGAGAAGATAATGAAGGAAGGGATGTGTTTAAAAATTGTAAAGCTCCACTTGATGGAACAGTAAAAATCAAGGGTAACAAAAAGTCCTTACTGCGAAAAAGATATGTAAAGGATTCATTTTTCTTAGTGACAGAGTGAATCTGCACAATAACCTCAGCGTCTTTATTATCAGGATTCCCTTTCTCAAAAAGTGTCGAAATATAAATATTCAAAAGGTAGATGCAGCAGGTCAGCATGAGCGCTTGCATGTAGTAACCCGTACTGATAGCCCATCCTCCTATGGCCGCGCCAAAAACCTGAGCGGCCTGCATGCCAGAGGAGGCAAGCTGAAGTGCTTTTATTGCATCACTATTACTGAATGCTGTTCTGATAATGCGATTTTGGGATGTCTTATTAAACATTTTGACAACAGATAATACGGCCTGTGCCAAATAAAAGATACTGAGCGTGATTAGTTCAAAACCCTCATTTCTCATTAAAATAAAATAGACAATTAGCGATATGGCACTAAGAGAAACATTACTGATAAATAACTGTTTTCCAGGACTGCTCGCATCAGCTTTTTTGAGGAAAAAGAATCCTAATACGGCTGATGGAAGATATGAAGAAACTATAGTCAGACTGACAAGCATCGGACTATGAGTTTCATGATATATAAGCCACAAAAATATAACCGTCTGAATCCCTTCAGCCGAGCATGAAAGAAAATTGTATATCTGGAAGAAAGCGTTTTTTTTGGTTTCATATTTTAACATATCGAATCTTACTCTTGTCTGTCAGAAATATCATGCAAAAAATTCCTTATTTCTTCTAAGGATGATGAAGAAACATAAATCATATGATTAAAAGACGTTGAACTGGGAACTGCGGGTTTAGCAGCATTCTCACGCAAATTTACATATTTATCCACGGATACTTTTGACGTACTTCTGATATCATCGACCGGGAAAGAAGAACATATCCCAATAGCAGCACAATATTTATCGGACTTATGATTTAGGGGTAAAATAAATTCTTTATCAATCTGAGAATAAATAAATGCCTCCCAGAAATCGACGCCTCTATACATATAATACATATCGGTCACACCCGCTCCGGGAGGGCGGATACCAAACTCACCGAGTATAAATCCATCCTGAGTATGATACATTTCAATATGAAAAACGCCATTAGTCATTTCAAAATGACTTTGCAAATTCGTGGCAAGTATTAAGGCATCTTCATGAAGCAGTGTGCCATCGGGTAAGTTGATACTGGCTCTGTTTTTACTTTTTGCCTCGAGTATAGGCTTGTCGTAAATTGACAGTGTTGAAAAGAGGATATTACCGTCTTTGATTATACAATCAAGATGATATTCATCTCTCATTAAAACCTTTTCTTCAATTAACATCAATTTGTTATTTTCATTAAGATATTGGTTTAAGTCTTCCTGTGTGACTGTTTCGACATGTTTTGCAGAACTACCTGTAAGAGGTTTTACGATGTAATCTTTCTGGGATGACAGTAAAAGATTCTCTGAATTGATGATCTCACCTGATAGCCAGAACTTTGGACAGGATAAAAAACCTGAGCAAAAATTACGCATCAGGAATTTATTGGTTGCAATTGTACTTTTATAATATTTTTCACCATAAAGTGAATAACGATTACGCAATAACCCAGCCAAAGCGATAAAATCCTCAGAACTGGCTATAACATAACTGAATGATTTTTTATGCATTAAATCATCTGAAAGATTAATGATATAATCTATACTTTCGTTATCCAGTGTTCCTCTGTCAATAATAATAAATTCTATCTCATTGAGCCCTTTGATGACTCTTTCCATATTACTTTTCAACCCAATAACCAATGCTTTTTTATTCATGGCTTTTCACCGTTTAATTTTAAAATAAATACACTATGCATATTTGTCTGGTATTTATGATAAAAGTAAAATCCTTTACTTTCAAAATAGCGTCGGTTATAGCTTAGCGAATCTCGCAAAACGATCTTCATAAAATCCTTTCTTTTTTCATACGCTATTTTCTTCAGTTTATGAAATAATTCATTCCCTACTCCCATTTTTCTGAATGGTGGTGTGACGCAGAGAAAATGGAAGTCCAGATAAATATCATAAAGTTCATATCTCACTGCCCCCACAATGTCTGACTTGTATTTCGCGACTAGCCACTTCGAGGATTCCTGAGCAATGATATTTTCAGTAAACTGCAAAGCGGTAGGTGAGAAATTCAGTGTATAAGGTTCGTAAACTTTTTCTAAAGCCTTTCTTAACAGCTTCGCATCTTCATACGAAGCTTGTTCAATGCTGATGTCCTGAATCGTCATGCTATGAATCATCACGCTTCTTAGCTATAAATAACTCACTTATATAATCTATGCTAATTTTTCCACCAACTGAGTGTTCGTCAATCAAGATTTCAATCTCCTTCCAGAATCCATTACGATCGTTCTCAATAGCTCTTTGTACCTGGGTTGAGGAAGAAATGAATCCAAAAAAATCTTCTGAAATCATTTCCATAGTCCACCCTGTGACGACTTTCTTAAAGTTAGCAATAGGCAATTTAAAAACATTGGTGATTTCATTTTCATAGTCATAGTCGCGATAATGTCTGCTGTAACCTGGACTAAATTTCTCTAGCAAACCTTCATATTTGTTAAGCATTTCATTATTTCTGTAATCTCGATTGTTTTGCAAAACTGCAAAAACCCCGCCCTTATTTAAAGATTTTATCGAAACTTCTAATGTTTTAGCTCTATCCATCCATTGGAAGGACTGTGCCGCCATAATGACGTCAATACGGCTTTTATCAGAAAGAATATCTTCCGCTTTTCCTTTAACCCAAGTCGTACCAGGCAGTTTTTCCCTTCCTTTTTTTATCATATCTTCAGAAATATCTATCGCCGTGAAATCATAGTGTTTTCCAGTGACACGTGTCATACCTTCAATAGCAATACCTGTGCCTGCGCCAATATCGTATATATTTTTGGCAGACGGCTGCATCCAGTCATGGATTTCCTTGAAAAGGATTGCAGGATAACGGGGACGATATTTATCATAGTTATCAGCCAAACCATCAAACTTTTCACTTTTCATTGCTATAACCTCTTAAAATATCACCTTTTTTTTCCATAATTTTATTTATGGTGTAGGGTATTATGCCACCTGCACTGACAATTGTCGTCATCTGCGAGCTGGGAGGGAAAAAATTTATTTGATTATTTTCTGTATAAATTACCCCTCCAGTCAGTTCTATTTTAATTTCACTTAAATCTGCAAGTTCACTCGTATCGACCTCAATCGCATGTAAACCCAAATTCCAAGAGTTCCTAAAAAAAATCCTCCCGAAAGAAGGGGAAAATACATATTTAACACCACATGCCAACAGAGTTGTTACTGCCTGCTCCCGCGAACTCCCTATACCGAATATTTGATCACATACAAGCACATCATTGATACTGAGCGTTTCCCTAAATCCGGGAAAACGGCTCTCAAAAAGATGCGGTGCCAGCTGGGCCGGCTCGGTATACATATGTTTATAGCGCGCAGGTATAATATCGTCGGTCGAGATGTTCCCTTCCACGCGTCTGACGCGATAATTTTCAGCAGTTTTACTCATATGCGGACTCTCCCTCAAAATGTGGAACAGTGCCGTTCAATGCAACCATCGCTGCAGTTCGTGGAGAACATAAAAAGATGTCTGCCTCAGCATTCCCCATTCTTCCCTTAAAATTGCGGTTCATCGTACTTAATACTTTCTCCCCATCCGCAGGAATGGTTCCTTGGGTACCCACACAAGCTCCACAACCCGGTGGGGTGACAATAATGCCCGAGCGGATAAGCGTATCGATATATCCCGCCTGGAGAGCTTTTAGATAAACACTTTTCGATCCTGGCGTCAGAAGGCAGTGAATATCGGGATGTATTGTTTTACCAGCAACAATTTCGGCCACCTCTTTGATATCTTCAAGTCTGCTGTTAGTACAGCTTCCAATGAAAATATAATCAAATTTCAGACCCTCAAAGTCATTTGCAGGTTTAGCATACAAAGGACTGTGAGGTGGTGCGATATGGGGCATTAATTCTGATACAGAAAAATTGATGACACTGTCTGCCACTGAGGCATCCGCCTTCAATAGCCCCTCAGGCCTGCCTTGCCCATCTGGCATAAATATGCATTTGGCTCCTAACTCAACAGCCATACTTGCAAAACTTGCAGCTTCGTCAAGCGTTAGCTCTTCTGCCCATTCCCCTGAAACTTCGATCGATTTATAAAGAAATGGTGTTTGTCCGTACTTATTTAAAAGTGCCAACATGACATCTTTTGCCCGCACATCTTTTCCCGTTTTACCCTTAATACACAAATGGACTGTTTGAGGGACTTTCAACCACGTTTGTCCTGTTAACATAGCAACCAGAATATCCGAAGCCCCCATTCCCAGCGCTAAAGACTGTACGGCCCCCCCTGTACAAGTATGGGAATCTGCGCCCAGCACTATATTGCCGGGTTTAAATATTTTACTCTCCAGGGCAATGACGTGACTAATTCCCTCCCCTCGTGAATAGATGTTTATTCCAAGTTTTTTTGCAAATTCCATGGCCTCGTTGACACGTTTAGCCATGGTTTTATCAGGTACCAGAACTGAATGGTCGAAGAAGAACCCGATTTTATCGGGTTTTAGCACCTCAGACAGATGATAATCCTGAAACAGTTTTGCCACGGTCGGTGAATTTCCATCCTGAACATAGACGTAGTCAACATCTACCGTGATCAGTTCACCTGCTGAAACCTGACCTCTGCCACTGTGTGACGCAATGATCTGGTTAACAATCGGCTGATTACTTTTCATACCTGTTTACCCCGCGGTATACAGATCAACTAATACATGTGGAGGGATCCCACCGGGGTGGCGCACGGCATGACTTCTCACGCGTTCTAAACAGCGATCAAGAGCCTTATCGTCGGCAGCTTTCACGCCTGATTCTTCGAGAAAATGTTTGATAATGGCGCGACCGGAATGTTTACCCACGACCAGACGTCGTTCTCCTCCCACCGTAGCTGGGTCGAAGGGTTCAAAAGTACTGCTGTCTTTGAGCATACCATTTGCGTGAATGCCCGATTCATGTGCAAAAACGTTATCGCCTACGATCGGCTGCCATGGACTGATTTTTTGATGGCTGTACCTGGCGACCGTTTCACTCAACGCGATTAATTTTGTTAAATCGAGCCCTAAATCAACCCCGTGGAAAAAGTGCAATGCCATAGCAACTTGTGCCAGGTCTGGCATTCCAGCCCTTTCACCAATGCCATTGACGCAGACATGAAAGTAGCGTGCTCCTGCTTCAATGCCTGCCAGCGTGTTAGCAACTGCAAAACCAAAATCATTGTGGCAATGGCACTGCAAATCGATGTTGACGTTCTTATTTAACAAAGAGACTTTTTCTTTGTATTGTGCAGGAGAAAGAATACCAATCGTGTCAGAGAGGCGAAGACGATCGGCTCCAGCCTCAGCAACTACCTGTGCATACTCCTGTAAGAATCCAATATCTGTTCGGCCTATATCTTCTGCGCTGATAGAAACAAACATCCCTTTGTCTTTGGCAAACTTAACTAAATCTGAAGCCGTCTTTACAAGCCAGGACTTATCTTTCTTAACGCTTTTCTCTAAATGGATAGCTGAAGTCGGTAGCCCGATATGCACCGCTTTGAATCCAAGTGAGATACTGTACTCAATGTCTTCAAGCACGCCTCGGTTCCACGCGATGATGTTAATTTCATTTTTTCTCTCTAACATTTCCGACAGAGCCTTTACTTCATCACCCTTCATCGCAGGTATTCCGGCTTCGATCCATTTAACGCCCATATTTGCAAGTAGATAAAAAATTTCTACTTTTTGCTCTGGTGTAAATGCAACACCTGGCGCCTGCTCACCATCACGTAAAGTGGTATCTTCAAGAATCAGATTTTTATTAAGCATTTTATATTTCCTCGCAATACATTATTGATTAAACAATTTATTAGTAGGTCTTTTAAGCCCCAGTTTTTCTCTTAATGTTCCAGTAGAATATGATTTTTTATACCATCCTCTTGCCTGAATAAGTGGAATGACATGATCGAAAAGATTAATAAGAGATTCAGGCATGAGAGGAGGCATAATGTTGAAACCATCACATGCTTCATTTTCAACCCACTTAATCATCTCATCTGCTAAATCTTGATAGGAACCTGTAAATGTATAATGTCCTCTTGAAATGATTATTTTTTCATAAAGTTGCTTGATAGATAGTTTTTCTTTTCGAGCTAAATCGATAATAATTTTTTGTCTACTCTGATTACCATTAGATTTCGGTAAATCTGGTAATGGTCCTTCAGGATCATTGTTTTTTAAATCAACCCCACCCAGTAAATCTGATAACATACTTAAGCCAAATGATTGAGGGATCAGTGCGTTGAGATCATTAAGCTTTTTACGGGCTTTAGATTCGTCACTTGCAATATAAAAGCTTAATCCGGGAAGAATAAGAAGTTCACTCTTTGACCTTCCGTATTTTTCCATTCGCCCTTTAAGATCATCATAGAATTTTTTTGCATCTTCAATATTGTTTTGTGCAGTAAAAACAATATCTGCTGTTTTTGCAGCTAACTCTTTTCCTTCCTCAGAGGAACCCGCCTGGACGATGACGGGATAGCCCTGAGGAGGGCGAGCTATGTTTAATGGGCCTTTTACATTAAAATATTCACCCTCAAAATTTATTTCCCGGTATTTATCCTTAACGAAGAATTGTCCACTGGTTTTATTCCTTACTAAAGCATTGTCTTCCCAGCTGTCCCACAAACCACTGATAACCTGCCATGCTTCCCAGGCCATATCATAACGCTTTGAATGTTCTGGATGAGCGGCAAGGCCAAAGTTTTTAGCCGCATCCGACTTTGAGGATGTCACCAGATTCCACCCTGCCCTTCCTTTGCTAATGTAATCCAGCGAAGCAAATTCCCTCGCAATGTTGTAAGGGTGTTTGTACGTCGTTGAAGCCGTCGCAACCAGCCCAATATTTTGTGTTTGAGATGCTAAATACGATAATAATGATAATGGCTCCAGTACAGATACCCTGCTGCCATAACCGTCCATATTGTCCTGAAATACAGAAGGCGTATCTGCAAGAAAAAGTAAATCAGCTAATCCTTTCTCACATACTCTTGCAAGATTGGCATACGTATCAATATCAAGCGCTGCCGCTGCATTTACGCCACTTTCGCGCCATGAAGCAGGATGATGTCCTGTTCCATACGATATATAGGCACCTATTATCATCTCTTTTTTTTTCATGGTCATTCTCTTTAAGGAATCAGTGAAATAATTTCCTTTACACTCATGCAAGATTTTTCTATCTCTGCCGTCCTGCCATATCTCAATATTTCTTTTGAAACATTTTCCATTGCTTTATAAGCAGCCCTGAGCATATGGTTTGCATAAATGATCACGTTAAAACCCGCTTCACTGAGTTCTCTGTTGCTGGTTGCAGAATAAGTAGTAGGAACACAAATTAATGGTACTGATGGATATTTTTTCCGAAATTTCGTACTGAATAAGAAAACCTCATCCGGAGTCTTCTTACAACTATGAATCATAATTCCGTCTGCCCCGGCTTCGACGTATGCGTCGGCACGTTCGAGTGCATGTTCTACGTCGAACCCTGCAATAAGACTTTCAAGTCTGGCTATGATCATAAAATCATCAATATAAACTGCAGATTTTCCTCTTTTAATCTTCTCTGAAAAATCATTAATATCTGCGAGAGTCTGTTCTACTTCAGTGCCGAACAAAGAATTTTTCTTTAATCCTGTTTTATCTTCGATGATGACGCCATTTACACCGTTGTTAATCATTCTTTTTACGTAATAACTAAAATGTTCTGGTTTTCCCCCCGTATCAGCATCCATGATGATGGGCATGTCTGTCACATTTCGGATATCAGCAATATTTTCTAACCTGCTGCTTAATGCCAGTGTTTCGTTATCGGGAATACCGCGAGATGCTGAGTCCGTTAACGAGCTTGACCATATACCGTCAAATTTGACAATACGGCCTTCTGAATTAGTTTGTTCTGCTTTAGACGCAATTAATGCGGAGAGCGGATTATGGGCCTCAATAAAAATCAGAGTACCCTTTTCTGCAATAAGTTTTTTGATCATATAAACACCTTTGATGCGTAAAGATGAGAAATTAAGACGCTCTTATAGAGTGCCTGCCTAAACGCTTTACATTTCCGTGGTGATAAAATGATCAATAAAAAATTTTTGAAAAAAGTCGTTCGTTTATTCAATACGCCTTTAAATTCTGGCTATCTGGTTTGGAGTATTTCGACACTGAAAATGCTTCAACATTAGTAATGTTAAACACTAACCGTGATTTATCACTGCCGTCACGCTTATGTCTGTGAACTATCTTATAGCTATCGCCCGACAATCTTATCAACTTAATTTATATTTCAATTTGTTAATCAAAGTGTAATCTTTTGTCAATTTTGCAAAAAAACCCTTAAAACCAACACTTTACATTGTTAAACTTTAATTAAAATTAAATTTAATGGCGGCAATTCGATATTAAACATTAGAAAAAAGCAATCTTTTACACTTAGGATAGTCACCACAAAAAACATGTAACAGATGAAACTTATTCATGTTTTTAACTCTATGTATTTTCTGATGTAACTTTTAGTACGAAACAATTTGTTTCTTTTGTTAATAAACTTTGTTTTAATTTGTTTATACTCAAGCGTTCTCCGTGTGCCGCCACTTCCAAGTAAATGAGATTTATCTTATATCCGAGGTTAATTATCTTATCTCAAGCTCCACGATAATGACTTTTGGAAAATTGCTTAAGGCGGGGGATAAATTGATCTTACACGCCTCACTTTGACTGTTACTGAATCCCCTGTTTTCATCTTGGGTGATAAGATCCGCATTTTGGGACAGATAACGTTGGTGGCATTATTCGTTCATGGCATAACCGTTGAAAGCAGCCGAGTGAGTACGATCCTTCCATTCAGTACCGTGATATGTTTCCGGGTTTTTTCTTCGCTCAGCATAAATTCCCTTTCTGACGTTCTTCTTTATAGGTGTTGGGGCCGATATATAATAAATGGCCTGCCAGTTAGGTTTATCTCCCCAAGACTTAATCACCAGTATGTCTCTCTGAATATAAAGTTCATACAGCGGTCACTCAGCCTGGACCAGATTGCGCTCCGCACGCTTTACAGAACGCTCTCGACGTTCTACGGTTTGTATGTCCGTATCTCTCTCTGAATCCAGTAAGTTGATTTTACTATGCAAATTCTTCATAAACACTCCAGAGGCTTACCGGGCATAGTAAATTAGGTCGCGTTAATAAAGGGCTCAACGTAATGAATGTGTGCATGCTCTTCGCAGCACACATTCATAGTCAGCATTCTCCTTCATGGTTCTGAAGCACCGTACAATCCGGTGCCAGCTGACAGCTCTACTCCTCTTCAATGCGTGTCCCCGTATGAATCTGACTGAAAAGACGCTTCGTCCAGGCATCAGTGACTAGCTTAAGATCGGATGTGATATACATCGATTTAATAAAGCTCCTTTCCTTGTGGCGGAGCTACCAGCTATATCAGACGTGCGGCTAACCTCAATCGTCAGCCTGTTATTTCCCGCCCAGTTTCTGGACATGCAGTAATAGTTGCCGGGCTCTGCTGACCAGATGGTGCCCTCTAAAACGGCCGAGGCTGAGCAGTCTGTATTCTTTTGGCCGCTGTTATGCGCGGCCGCTACACCCGCGTCATAGACGAAGCCAAACTTTTCCTTCAGATGCACCACCGTATTGATCGGTACGAAAAGTGGGCCGTAAGCATCGTCGACCTGAAGATGCCACGCGGGTTCCCCCATGGCATCGTTAAATGCTTCAGTCCATAACGCGATATTTCGATCGTTCAAATCGAATACATGTCTGTAATCAGTGTGGACATCCCTTTTATGAATTAACATTCGAAATTATTTTTTCGGTTAAGAAGTTATTTTCAACAGCATTTCCGGCCATCTGGTGCGTAACATGCAATGCCACTGCCGGGAGAAAATTTCCAATTGCATCAGGGCAGGGCGCGGGCAGAATCTCTCAAAGGGACGCCTTTTAGCAGGTTGCGATTAAGTCAGCCCCACACCTTCAGGTAGCCCCTGAGTCTGACCCCAGGTAAGATGCAACCACAACTCGATTTCCCTCCGCTAACGAAACTCGAACACCTTCGACCAGTACTCTCTCACGCGCTGATGTATGAGCTCGACGGTAGGCTGCCAGAGGGGACAGATGAAAGGTGATGCATTTTCTGCGGCTCAGCATACAGAGCTTCTTGAGCAGCGGAGGAGTCCGTCAGTCAAATGATCTGAGCAGAAACAGCGTGGAGGCGGTAAACCGCCAATTAAGCGTGAATGAAGGTAATATGATGGACATTTCGTAAGACTTTGACGAGTCAGTTTCAGCCCTGGCACAATTAAAATTATTTTTGTGCTTTATCTTGTTTCCTACGTAACAAGAGGCTTAGCTTCACTAATCGGTTTTTTCATCAATATAAGAAACAGGAAAAACAGGTATAGAACGCACGCACCTCAATAAGCTAACCAAATCTTTCTGGATTAATATTATTATCAGTTTTTTATTGCTTTTAATTTTTCATCGGGTTCATTATTTTAGCTATATGATTAGCCCGTCCTTTGCACAAATAGATAACCCCCTTACCAAATCAAACCACTCCTCAAAATTAACATATAAGCTATAAAAAACAGTGTAGTGATACTCAGATAGCTTAAATAAATATGTATTTTACATGGACTAACAATTAAAAATTGAAATATATTTCAATAAATTAGTCAGCTTAGCAATAGCCTGCTCATTAACTGTAAAACTTCCTTATGCTTTTTGAGCAATTTACACTATTCCTTAGCTTCGTATGCCCGTCTTTTCTCGATCATTCTTATATAGAAATCATGAAATTCTTTATATTGGCTTTCTCTGATTTCTTTAGGAAGCATTTCACGAGATTTTGACCAGGCATCCAATTCCGACTTGCATTTTATGTATGCGTCGTCAACGATTTTTTGGCTGGAATTTTTGTGTTTATGAAAGGAATCGTATTGTCATTGAGGCATTCCACTTCGGGTGTCATAAAACCGGGAGTATCTGAGAATGCCAACGCAGGATATAAGATGCCTAAAAATAATGTACGTTTCATCATACAGCTTCCTGTTGCTGTTTAGCCTGCTTGGTTATCCAGGGAATAATTCGCTTCTGCGGTATCTCATCAGCTCGCACACGGCGAAGCTGCGTGTTGTGCAAGGCAATGACGAAATGCGCCTCTGTGCCATCCCCGCCCATATGCTTTCAGCATCACATAGTGAAAATGCCGACCATCGAAACCGTAAACCAGAACATTACGATCGCGTAAATCAACCTTACCCCAACAACATCACAGCGTTAAAGCCCTCAAACGCAAAAACCCCCGCCGAAGCGAGGGTTTCAAATTTGTGGTGCCCGAACCCGGAATCGAACCAGGGACACGGGGATTTTCAATCCCCTGCTCTACCGACTGAGCTATTCGGGCAACGGGGCGCATTAAACCTTAAGCAGGCCCCAGCGTCAAACGCTTTTCACAAAAATGAAATCAACTGACGGGTTTTCCATCAACCAGAAGGGGAACGGGCGAAAATTTAGCAATCCGCCCAATTAACCGCCGGATTTTCGCGCTGCAGAACGCCCTCTGGCAGGCTATTTTTCGCTGCTATTTTGCTTTAACTGCGATTTATCGGCCCTCTTTTTACCAACCGTTTTTTTGCCATAAATCCGTCATCTGCGCTCATTACTCTAAGATTATTCCTGGACAATCAAGAGCCGCATCATGCAGTTACCCGCCTCTGTGAATACTGTGGTTTCCGCCTCAAGCCGTTATGACGCGCGGGTGTTGTGCATTGAGGTCCCTTTCGTCAGTCCGGAGACAGATAACCGTGCCGTCATGGCACTCTTTGCCGAACACAAAGATCTGATCGGGTTGCCCGTAGTGGAAAACGGCAAGCCGTTCGGCATGATCAACCGCCACATCTTTTTGTCGCAGATGGCGCGCCCTTTCTTTCCCGAACTCTATGACCGCAAGAGCTGCATTGCCTTTATGGATAAGTTCCCGCTGGTGATTGACGTGGAAAATACGCTGGAAAGCGTTGCGCAGCAGGTCGTGGCCAACGGGGATAAGTCCGTCGCCGATGGGTTTATCCTGACGGAGAACGGGCACTATATCGGCATTGGCTTGGGGATCGATCTGATTCGCCGCGTCTCCGATTTACAGGCGCGCCAGCATCAGCAAATTTTACAAAGCATTGATTACGCGCGGGTCATTCAGGACGCGATGCTGGATCGTTCCAACCAGCTGATTGCCTCCCTGCTCGACGACTGGTGTTTGTACTGGCAGCCCCGAGACGGCGTGGGCGGCGATTACTACGCTTTTCACCGCCATGACAATGGCTGGCTGGCGGTCATCGCCGACTGCACGGGCCACGGAATTCCAGGCGCTTTTATGACGGTGATTTTGCAGTCTGCGCTGGAAAACGCGCTGCGCGAGGCCGATCTGCAGGCACCTGCCAGCATCCTGCATGCCCTTAATCACCATATTAAACAAACCCTGGGCCAGCTGAACGCCTCCCAGCAAACCTCACTCTCTAACGATGGCTGCGATGCCATCGTGATGTCAGTTGATACCGGGCTGCATCAGCTGCGCTGGGCCAGCGCCCGAACCCAGGCATTTATGCTCAGCAACATCAGCAATGAAATTATCTCGCTCAGTCAGGATCGCGTCGGCGTCGGCTATACCGATACGCCGGAAGACTATCACTGGCCTGAACAGAGCCTGGCGTTTAATCCGGGCGACATGCTGTTTGTCCTCACGGATGGCGTCACCGATCAACCGGGTGGCGAACGGAATATCATGTTTGGCAATAAGCGTATTCAGTCTCTGCTGATGCGCTATCAGCATTTGCCTATGGCGGAGTTATCTCTGGCGTTTCAGCAAGACTATTTAAGCTGGCAAGGTAATCAGGCGCGACGCGATGACGTCACCTGGTTTGGCTTTCGCTATTGACTGCACCGGGAAGAAAATGAAAAACGAGTCACTACGGGGTCTGCCCTTTAATACCGAATCGCAGTCCGGCCTTATTGCATTGCAGTATACCGGCTTTTTTTCACCGCAGAACATCACGGCGATGGGCGAAGTGGTCAAACTGTTTCTGGAGAATCACGAGCGGTCACAAAAAGTCAGGCGGCGGCTGTTCTCCAGCTTTATCGAGATTGCGCAAAACATTCTGCGTTACTCGCAGGACAGCCGGGCGCTGAGCCACAACGATCAGCTGTATCGCTTTGGTTCATTGAGCCTGCGTTACGATGATGGCCGCTACTATCTGGAAAGCGCAAACCTGGTCGGCAGCGACGCCACTCATCAACTGCGCGGGGATCTGGATTCGCTCCGCGTGATGAATGCGGATGAAATTAAACAAGCTTACCGAAACCGGTTACGCGCTGAGAGTCCGGTCTGGAGCAAAGGCGCCAATATCGGCTTGCTTACCCTGGCGCGCGACGTCAGTGAACCGCTGGAGTATTGTTTCCAGCCACTGGAGGCCAGCGAGCTCTCTGCCTTTTGGCTTAAGGCCACTATCTGCCATGACTGAAGAAGCCCCTATGCAAATCATTCAACTTACCGCCACTGAATGTACGCCCGCCGTAGAGTTTGACTTTGCGGCCCACCGATTCTCCCTGCGGGGAGAATCCTGGCCAGAGAATGCCGCCGCCTTTTACCGTCCGCTGCAAAGCGCGCTGGAAAGCTGGCAGCCTCAGGCCAGCCAAGCGGCAGAGGTGAATATCGACCTGAGCTATTTCAACAGCTCAAGCACCAAGATGCTGTTTGGGCTGTTTGATCAGTTCAACAGGCTCGCGCAGAGCGGCTGCACGATTGTACTGAACTGGTTTTACGATGCCGAAGATGACGTGTCAGAAGAGTTTGGCGAAGAGCTGTCTCTGGATTTCACCGCGTTAACCGTGAAGCTGCATGCGGAACAGCGCCAATGACGCACCTCAATGAGCTGTTTCTGGAAGAAACCCAGGCACTCAATCAGGCCAGCCATGTCGCGGCGCAGCATAGCCTGCAGGCTGAAGAGTATCGGCAGGCGCTGCTACAGCTCAACGGACACTACCAGCGGCTGATGCGTGAAACCTATCGGTTAATCTCACGCAGCGATCGGGCAGAGCGTGAGCTGAACCGGGTAAATGAGCAACTGAACGAGCTGGCAACGGAACTGGAGTACAAAGCCACGCACGATCCCCTGACGGATGTCTGGAACCGCAGCGCCATTATTCAACGCATCAGCGATACGCTGGACCAGGCGCCGGCGGCCTTAATCATTCTTGATATCGACTTCTTTAAACGCATCAATGATGAATACGGTCATCCCGTCGGGGATAAGGTGATTTGCGAACTGGTACAACGTATTCAGCGTAATACGCCTGCCATCGCCAGCATCGGTCGAATCGGCGGTGAAGAGTTCACCATCATGCTGCCCAATACCTGGCTGGGCGATGCGGTTATCGTCGCCGGAGCCATTCTCGCCTCGCTGAACGCCTCGCCGTTAAATGCGCTGCCGGAGCGGCTGGTCACGGCCAGCCTCGGCGTCAGCTGGGGCGCAGCAGGCACCCGGTTCGAAACGCTTTACACGCAGGCAGATGCCGCGCTGTACGATGCCAAAAAGCACGGGCGTAACCGGGTATTCTTCCGCTAGCCTGCCTGGTGCTGTGCCACCTCAACGGGCGGCGGGGTGGTCGGGGGCAGGAAGATATGGTCAAGCAGCTTGCGCATCACCGGCGCGGCAACCACGCCTTCACTTCCGCCGTTTTCCAGAATCAACGCCACCGCAACTTTGGGAGCGCTGAAGGGTGCGAAGGCGGTATAAAACGTATGATCGCGCAGCCGTACCGGAATCATTTTGGCGTTGTAGGTCTGGTTTTCTTTCAGGCTGAACACCTGAGATGTCCCACTTTTCGCTGCAATGCCGTAAGGCGCGGTATGGAAATATTTATAGCCCGTGCCGTTCGGTGCGTTGGCCATGCCAAACATAGCGTGGCGCACTAATGACCAGTAGGGAGAATTCGGATCGCCAATCTGCGCCTGTGGCAGCTTAGGCTGATAGAGCTGAACCCGGGTGCCGAGCTGGGATTTTTCCAGTAAGTGCGGCGTAATCACCCGTCCATTATTAATCAAGGTTACCAGCGCCTTCACCATCTGAATCGGGGTCGCAATCCAGTAGCCCTGACCGATCCCCACCGACACCGTGTCCCCCTGATACCAGGGCTTTTTATGGACTTTCATTTTCCAGTCGCGGCTGGGTAGCAGGCCGCTGTACTCTTCGTTCAGATCGATGCCTGTGGAGCGGCCGTAACCAAATTTGCTGAGCATGGTGTGAATGCGATCGATGCCCATCATAAAGGCCACCTGATAGAAGAAGGTATCTGCAGACTCTTCGATCGCTTTGGTGACATCGAGCGTGCCGTGGCCGCTTTTTTTCCAGTCACGGTAGCGACGGTCGGTGCCCGGCAGCGTCCATGTTGGGCCGCCAAAAAAGGTGGTTTGCGGCGTAATCACATGGGTTAACAGGGCAGACATCGCCATATAGGGTTTGACGGTGGAGGCCGGGGGATACAGGCCCTGGGTGACACGGTTAATCAGCGGCAGGTTTTTATCCTGCAGCAGCGTCTTGTAGGCTTTATAGCTGATGCCCTTCACAAAAGGGTTGGGATCGTAGCTGGGGCTGGAAACCATCGCCAGTACGGATCCGTCATGGGGATCTTCCACCAGCAATGCGGCACGCTGTCCGGCCAGCAGGCTTTCCGCATACTGTTGCAGATGCAGGTCCAGCGTCAGGGTGATGTTCTTGCCTGCTACCGGCGGCACTTCTTTCAGCACCCGGACAATGCGGCCATGGTTATCCACTTCCACTTCCTGATAGCCCGGCTTACCGTGCAGCAGGGATTCGTAATAGCCTTCAATCCCCTGCTTACCGATGTTGTGGTCAGCCGCGTAGTTTTCAGCAATGCCTTCGGCATTCAGCCGCTTATAGTCGTTATCATTGATTTTAGAGACGTAGCCAACAACATGCGCCAGATCGGCCCCATAGGGATATTCCCTGTCCTGATAGGTATCAATGCTGACGCCGGTAAACCGGAACTGGTTGACTGAAAAGCGCGCCACCTCTTCGTCGGTAAGTTCCTCTTTGAGGATAACCGGTTTGTAGCGGCTGTTCTGCCGGAGATCGTGCTGAAAACGCGTAATGTCGTCCGGTGTCAGATCGATAAGCGGCGTGAGCTGGCGCAGCACGTCCTTCATATCGTCCACTTTATACGGGGTGATAGTGATGTCGTACCAGGTCACATTGCGCACCAGCGGAATCCCGTTACGGTCGAAAATCAGCCCGCGCGTGGGCGCGATAGGGATCATTTTGATATCGTTTTGGTTTGAGCGCGTCTGGTAATAGCTGTGATCGCGTACCTGCAGGCGATACAGGTTTAAACCCAGGATGGTGAAGCAGATGCAGACCAGCACAAATGCCATGGCGGCACGGCGTACAAACAACTTCTCTTCAGCGTCGAAATTTCGAAAATTCATCAGGCAGGTATTTTCAGTCTGGCATGTTGTTATTTATTGTTCGGCTTCATGATAGTGGCATAAGCGGTCCTTGCCAGTAGCAAGATGCACAAGCCTGATGAAAAGTGTGTCATTTGATGAGAATGTTGCGAAATGAGCGGGAAGCGTAAATCTTCTGACGCGCTCACCCGGCAACGTCGCGCTGCCGGGTGAGCAAGAGCATCAATGAGCGTGGAGATTAATCGCCCAGCAGCACAGATTCCAGCGCAATCTTAATCATGTCATTAAAGGTTGTCTGGCGCTCTGCGGCAGTCGTCTGCTCATGGGTACGGATATGATCGGACACGGTGCAGATCGTCAGCGCTTTCGCCCCAAATTCAGCAGCCACGCCGTAAATGCCGGCGGCTTCCATTTCCACACCGAGAATGCCGTACTTCTCCATTACGTCAAACATCTGCGGATCGGGCGTGTAGAACAGGTCGGCAGAGAAGATATTCCCTACGCGCGCGTCAACACCCAGATTTTTGGCCGCATCGACAGCGTTGCGCACCATATCGAAATCCGCAATCGCGGCAAAATCGTGATCCTTGAAACGCATACGATTCACTTTGGAATCGGTCGATGCGCCCATGCCGATCACGATATCACGCAGTTTCACGTCGGGACGCACGGCACCACAGGAACCCACGCGGATGATTTTCTTCACGCCGAACTCGGTGATCAGCTCTTTGGCGTAAATGGAGCAGGAGGGAATGCCCATGCCGTGGCCCATGACGGAGATTTTGCGGCCTTTATAAGTGCCGGTATAGCCCAGCATGCCGCGCACGTTGTTCACCTCAACGGCATCTTCCAGAAAGGTTTCTGCAATGTGCTTCGCACGCAGCGGATCGCCCGGCATCAGTACGACGTCTGCGAAATCACCCATTTCTGCATTAATGTGAGGAGTTGCCATAATTCTCTATCCTTTTTAAAAATTTCGCTGTTTTTACAGCATGTTCTTGCCGTAGTCCATGGGGGACAGGTCAAAATAGTGCGCGATCGTCTGGCCGATATCGGCAAAGGTGTCGCGATAGCCCAGCGACCCCGGCTCAACCTTCGGTCCGTAAATCAGGATCGGAATATGCTCGCGTGTGTGTTCCGTGCCTTCCCAGGTCGGGTCACAGCCGTGGTCGGCGGTGAGGATCAAAATATCATCCTCTTTGACCAGTTCCATGAGCTCTGGCAAACGGCGGTCAAACAGCTCCAGGCCGCCCGCATAACCCGCAACGTCGCGGCGATGGCCCCAGGTGGAATCGAAGTCGACAAAATTGGTGAACACAATCGCTTGATCCGGCGCAGTTTTCATTTCCTGAATGGTCGCATCAAACAGCGCGTCCAGACCGGTGGCTTTCACTTTTTTAGTGATGCCCTGCTCAGCATAGATATCGGCAATTTTACCAACCGAAATCACATGACCGCCCTTCTCGTCCACCAGCTTCTTCAGCATGGTCGGCGATGGCGGCTCAACGGCCAGATCGTGACGGTTGCCGGTGCGCTCGAAGCTGCCTGCTTTGTCGCCCACAAACGGCCGGGCAATCACGCGACCAATGTTGTAGCCGCCTTCGGTCAGCTCTTCGCGCGCAATTTCACAGAGTTCATACAGCCGCTCCAGCCCGAAGGTTTCTTCGTGGCAGGCGATCTGGAATACGGAGTCCGCCGAGGTGTAGAAAATCGGCTTGCCAGAGCGCATGTGCTCTTCGCCCAACTGGTCGAGGATTACCGTACCGGATGAGTGGCAGTTGCCGAGATAGCCGGGTAAACCGGCGCGTTCCACCAGTTTGTCCAGCAGCGCCTGCGGGAAGCTGTTCTGCTTATCGCTGAAGTATCCCCAGTCAAACAGAACAGGCACGCCGGCGATTTCCCAGTGGCCAGACGGCGTATCTTTGCCCGATGAAAGCTCACTGGCGTAAGCATAGGCGCCCGTGATCTTCGCCTCAGGATCCAGCCCCGCAGGAAAACGACCAGTAGACAGCTCAGCCGCTTTGCCCAGGCCCAGCGCGGTCAGATTAGGTAAGTGCAGCGGCCCTTTACGGCCCTTATCCGCCTGACCGTTAAAGCAGGCTTCTGCGATATGACCTAACGTATCTGAACCTGCATCACCGAATTTATCGGCATCTTTGCTGGCGCCGATTCCAAACGAATCCAGCACCATAATAAAAGCACGTTTCATGCCAGTCTCCTGCGCCAAAAGCGCGCGACAAGTCAAAAAAAAGCGATCAGATCAGTATACCTGAATCCGGGACGGTATAAAGGGGTTCCCTGCGTCAGCCTGCCTCAGTGACGCGGCGATACACGACAGGCGTGGCTGCCGGGGCGCGTTCACCCAAGGTAATCGCGGCTTTTACGGCGGCAGCGGCCTGTTGCCAGTGCGCTTCGCTGCTGGCATGGATGACCGCCAGCGGACGTGAAGCATCCACCTGCTCGCCCAGGGTGATCATGTCGCTCAGGCCCACGCTGTAATCGATGGCATCACTGGCGCGCTGGCGTCCACCGCCCATCGCCACCACCGCCATGCCCAGCGCGCGGGTATCCATATGCGTAACACAGCCTGCCCGGTCGGCATAAACCGCTTTGCTCATCGTTGGCGCAGGTAAATAGCTGTCGTAGCGCTCAACAAAATCGGTCGGGCCCTTCTGCGCCGCCACCATGCGGGCAAACACCTCTGCGGCCTTGCCGTTATCCAGCACCGTCATGAGTTTTTCGCGTGCCTCAGCCTCATTTTCCGCCAGTTTGCCGGAGATCAGCATTTCGCTGCACAGCGCCAAAGTGACTTCCAGCAGGCGCGGGTTACGCTGCGCACAGGTCAGGAAGCGCACTGCTTCGCGCACTTCCAGCGCGTTACCGGCCGTGGAGGCCAGCACCTGGTTCATATCCGTTAACAGCGCCGTGGTGCGACAGCCCGCGCCGTTGGCGACGCCAACAATGGCCTGCGCCAGATTTTCAGAGGCTTCATACGTGGGCATAAATGCCCCGGAGCCGACTTTGACATCCATCACCAGCGCATCCAGCCCTTCGGCCAGCTTTTTCGCCAGAATCGAGGCGGTGATCAGCGGAATCGAATCCACGGTGGCCGTGATGTCGCGCGTGGCGTAAAAGCGTTTGTCCGCCGGAGCCAGGGAGTTGGTTTGGCCAATAATTGCCACGCCAACCTGCTTTATGGTCTGGCGAAAGTGGTCATCACTGGGGAAAATGTCAAACCCGGGAATCGCTTCCAGCTTGTCCAGGGTGCCGCCGGTGTGCCCCAGCCCGCGACCTGAGATCATCGGGATATAGCCGCCACAGGCGGCCACCATCGGCCCCAGCATCAACGAGGTGACATCGCCGACGCCGCCGGTGGAGTGCTTATCGACCACCGGCCCGTTCAGATTCAGGGATTTCCAGTTCAGCACGGTGCCTGAGTCACGCATCGCCATCGTCAGGGCAACCCGCTCCGGCAGCGACATATCGTGAAAATAAATGGTCATTGCCAGCGCGGCAATTTGTCCTTCCGAAACGCTGTTATCACGCACGCCGTTAATGAAGAAACGAATCTCGTCTTCACTCAGCGCGTGGCCGTCACGTTTTTTTCGAATGATTTCTTGTGCAAGGTACAAAGTCGCCCCCTTACGTCAGGGAAAGAGGAGAAAAGGCGGCAAGATGCCGCCCGGAGATATCAGTAGCCTGACTGACGGGTATCGCTGCTGTGTCCAAGGGTGTTCAGCAGGTTTGCCAGCAGGCTGGAAGCGCCAAAACGGAAGTGGCGAGCGTCAGCCCAGTCGGCACCCAGCGTATCTTCAGCCAGTTGCAGATAGATGGCGGCATCTTCAGCGGTACGCACGCCGCCAGCCGGTTTAAAGCCAACCTGCGCTTTCACACCTTTATCGCGGATCACGCTCATCATGATCTGCGCCACTTCGGGCGTTGCATTCACGGGCACTTTACCGGTTGAGGTTTTGATAAAGTCCGCTCCAGCATCAATGGCAATTTCAGAGGCCTGACGGATCAGCGCTTCCTGCTTCAGCTCACCGGTTTCAATAATCACTTTCAGCAGTACATCCGCTTCCGCACAGGCTGTTTTACAGGCTTTAACCAGATCAAAGCCCACCTGAGTATTGCCAGCCATCAGCGCGCGATAAGGGAAAACCACGTCCACTTCGTCAGCGCCGTAGGCGATAGCGGCACGGGTTTCAGCCAGTGCGATCTCGATGTCGTCATTGCCGTGGGGGAAGTTGGTGACGGTGGCGATACGCACGTCCGGCGTGCCCTGCTCACGCAGCGTTTTGCGAGCAATGGGAATAAAACGCGGATAAATGCAGATGGCGGCGGTATTGCCCACCGGGGATTTCGCCTGGTGACAAAGTGCGATCACTTTCTCATCGGTGTCATCTTCATTCAGGGTGGTTAAATCCATCAGTTTCAGCGCGCGCAGAGCCTGCTGTTTGATATCAGTCATAACAATCTCCAGGACAAGGGGTGAGTTTTTATCCACCCGTATGTGATAATAATAACAATTCGGAGCCGGTGAATATGTGCCATTCGTCACATCGAAATATGAAACAACTGCAATATTTCAGATAAAAGTTGATTCAGTCACGAAATAAGGCGAAGCGAAGCCCGTATAAGCCCACGACGGGAATGTTATTATTATAACATTTTGTGAGAAGAAGGGTAAACGGGCGACATCAGGAAAGGCGAAAAAGTCTGTGGCTGTTGTGCCATAGCGCATCGGCAATGACCTCTGGCGCTTCTTCACGCAGCTCACACAGCACCTGCCACACCTGAAAAGCGCGCTCTGGTCGGTTGGGCTGCCCCTGAAAACCGTTCAGCGGCATATCGGGGGCATCCGTTTCCAGCAACAAGGATGAAAGCGGTAACTGTGCGATGGTCTGTCGGGTTTTACTGGCGCGCGGATAGGTAATGGTGCCGCCCACGCCAATCGCATAGCCAAGTTTGATAAAAGCCTGGGCCTGCTGCAGGCTACCGGCAAAACCATGAACCACGCCACGGCGCGAGAGATCGTGACGGCGCAGATGCAGCGCCAGCTGATCGTGCGTTCGACGCGAGTGCAGGATCACCGGCAGATCGTAACGTTTAGCCAGCTTCAGCTGCGCATCCAGAAAATGTTTCTGCTTGTCGAACTGCGGATCGTCCCGATAAAGATCCAGGCCGATCTCACCTAACGCTACCAGCTTAGCGGGCGACTTTATCAACCGGGCTTCCAGCTCGCTAAGATGCGATTCCTGATGATGTTCAATAACAATCGGGTGCAGCCCCAGCGCAGCATAAAGGGCGGGATGGGCGTGAGCCAACTGGCAGACCGTTGCAAAGCGTCCCGCGTCTACCGATGGCACGATAATTTTTTCAACGCCGGACTGGGCGGCCCGGGCAAGACTTTCCTCCGCCTGTCCGACGAAGGGCGGAAAATCAAAGTGGCAATGGGTATCCACAAACCTCATGCCAGCGAGCCTTCATTCCAGGCGTCGTCATTGCCCGCCAGCGGCGTAACGATCGCCCCACTGTTGGGTTCATTCGCCACCGGCGCGGCAGGCGTAACGATATCCAGCCCCGTTTGCGGCTCGGCATCGCTCAGCCACTGGCCCAGCGTGGCCATAAAATAGCGGCCACAGCGGCGTCCCAGGTGGTAATCCTGGTTAAGCGAGGCGATCCGGCTGCCTAACGCGTTACTGGCCAGCACGCGCGGTGGGAAAATTTCAATGATGCGTAAATCCCCTGGCGGTGACTCGATAAACTGCTGCGTTTCCCGATAGGTCTGCTCATGATGATGCAGGATAGTGAGCATCGGCTGCAGCGCACCGCCGCTGAACCAGCGTTCCATACGCGTTATCCAGCGTGGAGTATCGAACATCTGAGAGGGCACGGTACGGATCACCACGATCGTATCTGCGCCACGTTTGGCCGCCTCACGCACGGGAATGGCATCACTGACGCCACCGTCCAGATAGCTGATGCCTTCCAGATCCACCCCCAGGCGATAAAAGCCCGGAATGGCGCTGGATGCCTTAATGATTTCCAGCCAGTTATCACTGGTGGGCGCAAAATAACTGGGCGCATAGTCATCACTGCGGCAGGCACACATATAGAATTCGCGCCCGCTGGAAAACAGGGTTTCGGCACTGCTCATCGCCAGGGGGAATTCGCTTCGGGTGATGTCGATTAACCAGTCGAGATCGATAAGATTGCCGCCGCGTAAGAAACGCAGCGGATCGAAAAACTGCTTGCTGGTCGTATAGCGGGTGATCACCCGGCGCGCGTAGCCCGGCTGCGCGCAGACAAAGGCAGACAGATTCTGTGCCCCGGCAGACGTGCCAAGCAAAAGCTGGAAAGGGTTGAATTTAGCCCGCTGAAACTCATCTAATACGCCGGCGGTGAAGATGCCGCGTTGACCGCCACCCTCGCACACTAAGGCGATTTTCCTGGCTTTAAAAGGTGTGAGAGCAAGGGGTTCAATCGCCCCAAGCGTCACGGGAATACGTATACCCAATGTACCGACCTCAGATTGGGTTCCCGATAGGCAAATGTAGGGAATGCAGGGATTAGAATTGTGAAAGGATACTAGCACGGAGAACCAGCTACGTTGTCCATAAATTGTGCTATTGGCGTTGCGCCGTTTAACACATCGTTGCGAATATGAAGCATCCTTTGCCTCACAATAACATTCGCACAAATAACTGGTCTCCGTTTGATGCTGACTACGTCAGCATCAAACAGTCTGGGTCATCGCTATAGCTTTTTACGGCCAGTGAACAAGCTGATGAGGAACAGAATAATACCCACCACGAATACGACTTTAGCTGCCCAGGCTGCGGTACCGGCAAGTCCACCAAAACCTAATGCAGCAGCGATCAGTGCGATCACCAGAAAAATAATGCCCCAACGAAACATAAGCCTCTCCTTAACCATTTTAATATTGAACTGCTTGTTTCATCCCACGATGGGTATTTTTATCGGTGCGGCTTCCGGAAGAAGCCGCACCGGGTCGTGTTAAGACTTGACCTTCAGGTCATTTTTAACACTTTTTACGCCTTCGATAGCTTTAGCGATGCTTTCGGCACGGTCAGACTGTGCCTGATTCGCCACTTCACCTGAAAGCTGAACCACACCGTCGGTGGTTTCCACTTTCACGTTACGTGAAGGAACCATGTCATCTGCTAATAGCTTAGCTTTAATTTCGCTGGTTGTGGCAGCGTCACCGGCATAACCTTTCATTGACTGTTTTTTCGCGTCTTTCACGTGCAGCTTGTCGCTGACTGATTTAACGCCTTCAACTTTTTTCACCACGGCCACGGCTTTCTCAGCCTGGTCTTGTGAGGTCACGAAGCCGCTCAGGGTAACAACGCCCTGATGGGTTTTGACAGAAATGTCGGTGCTTTTGATGGAGTCGTCATCAACCAGGGCCGCTTTTGCTTTAGCCGTCACGGCGCTGTCATCCATAAAGCCGCCCACTTTCTTCATTGAGCTGTCAATTTTTGCACCAGCGCTGTCAGCCGTTTGTGAGGCTTTCTGAGACGCGGATTCCTCTGCAAATGCGCTTCCGCTCAGCAGAGCAGTACCGATCATCGCAGCCATCAATGTTTTAGTAATCTTAGTTGTGTGCATCGATATCATCCTTCTATCTGTTAACTCGCCCAAAACTGTGGGCGCAAGAGCAGCAAACAGTGCTGCTGCGGCACTGGACGCGGGGAGAATAAGTCTCTTAAACCGTCCGATGAAATAATCATAGTCGGGATTTAGAGTTTTGCTCGGGTAACTGGTTGATCGTGCGTCAAAAGAGAGGAAAAGGCGCGTTTTAGGAGGGTTCTGTATCCGTTGAAACAGGGCCATTCCGTGCTGGAATGACCCTGAAAGCACGAATTAGTGCTCGCGGGTTTTACGGAATGTCACATCAGGATAGCGTTCCTGAGTAATATTCAGATTCACCATGGTGGGAGCGATATAGGTCAGGTTATCACCGCCATCCAGCGCGAGGTTCACCTCATTTTTACGCTGGAAATCTTCGAACTTTTTGGCATCGCTGCACTCGACCCAACGTGCCGTAGAAACGTTAATCGCCTCATAGATGGCTTCAACGTTGTATTCGCTTTTCAGACGCGCGACGACCACGTCAAACTGCAGGACACCAACAGCTCCCACAATCAGGTCGTTATTGTGAACCGGACGGAACACCTGAACCGCGCCCTCTTCCGACAGCTGGACCAGCCCTTTCAGCAGTTGCTTTTGCTTCAGCGGATCGCGCAGGCGAATACGGCGGAACAGTTCTGGCGCAAAGTTCGGAATACCGGTGAACTTCATGTTCTCACCTTGGGTAAAGGTGTCGCCGATCTGAATCGTGCCGTGGTTGTGCAAGCCGATGATATCGCCCGGATAGGCTTCTTCTACGTGCGAACGGTCGCCCGCCATAAAGGTTAACGCATCAGAAATCACGACGTCTTTGCCAGTGCGCACCTGGCGCAGCTTCATGCCTTTTTCATAACGGCCTGATACCACGCGCATAAACGCCACGCGGTCACGGTGCTTGGGATCCATGTTAGCCTGAATCTTGAACACGAAACCGGTAAATTTCTCTTCTTTTGCCTCAACCTGGCGGGTATCGGTCTGGCGCGGCATGGGGCGCGGCGCCCACTCCACCAGGCCATCCAGCATATGATCAACGCCAAAGTTACCCAGCGCAGTACCAAAGAACACCGGAGAGAGCTGACCGCTAAGGAAAGCCTCTTTTTCGAATTCGTGCGAGGCGCCCTGCACCAGTTCCAGCTCTTCACGCAGCTGTGCGGCCAGCTCTTCGCCGACGGCCGCGTCGAGGTCTGGGTTGTTCAGGCCTTTAACGATGCGCACTTCCTGGATGGTGTGCCCTTTACCGGTCTGATAGAGATAAGTTTCATCGTTATAAAGGTGATAAACCCCTTTAAACAACTTACCGCAGCCTATTGGCCATGTGATGGGCGCACAGGCGATTTTTAACTCGCTTTCCACTTCATCCAGCAGTTCCATCGGATCGCGGATGTCACGGTCGAGTTTGTTCATAAAGGTCAGGATCGGCGTATCGCGCAGGCGCGTCACTTCCATCAGCTTACGGGTACGATCTTCAACGCCTTTCGCTGCGTCGATCACCATCAGGCAGCAGTCAACGGCGGTCAGCGTACGATAGGTATCTTCAGAGAAGTCTTCGTGCCCCGGCGTATCCAGCAGGTTTACCAGGCTGTCACGATAGGGAAACTGCATAACTGACGTCGTGATTGAAATACCACGCTGCTTTTCCATCTCCATCCAGTCAGACTTCGCATGCTGGTTGGAGCCGCGGCCTTTTACCGTACCGGCGGTCTGGATCGCCTGTCCGAACAGCAGGACTTTTTCGGTAATTGTGGTTTTACCGGCATCCGGGTGCGAGATAATCGCGAAGGTGCGGCGGCGTGCCACCTCTTCTAAAAAGGGATTAGACATGAGTGAATTCTTCTCAACGTAGCCACGCGCTAACAGGCGCGGCAGATAAATCACGGTGGCCGGCAGAACCTTACCGGCGGATAAACGGTGCCAAATGCGACTTTATGTCGTCGCGGGGTGAGCGCAAAGTTACATTGGCGTGCTTCCGGTTACCTGGTCAACTTTAAGGCGGCATAGCATACAATATTTTGTGCTATTGGCCTACAGCGTACGGAAGAGAAAGTGGCGTCAGTCAGAAACGGCAGGCCGCCGCGCCGGTAGCGCGTCAGGGTGGCCAGGCGTTACCCCGAACGAAACCTGCCCCATAAAGCGTATCCGTGGGGGCGGTTACTCCTCAGGCCTCGACTAATCGACGAGTTCGATGCCCAGACTTTCCAGCAAACAAACCGCTTCCAGGCGAGAAAATTTGGCTTTATCGACCGTGTTATGGAAGATATTGATGGCGTAATTCCAGGATTCTGTGAGATCTGCGCCACGTAGCACGGTGTGATTGAATAAACTGCCCGTGAGGTCCGATTCGGTGAGCGTTGCGCCGGTTAAATCGCACTCCCTGAAATCCACCTCTGTCAGTTTGCACGCCTCCATTTTTAAGCCCTGCAACCGCAGCCCAAAAAAAGAGCCGCTGGCCAGAATACATTTCTGAAAATGCAGTTCGTGATCCAGATAAAAATCGGGCCAGTAGGCTGTCGTCCAGTCAATGCCGGTCAGCTTGCACTCATTGAAGTGAACGCCAAAGAAGCGGCTATTGGATGGGTTCAGCAGGCTCATATTGCAGTGATTAAACACACAGTTGATGAACTTGCAGGCCGAAAACACCGCAGAGGTAAAGTTGGCGTTATTGAATTCGCAGTCTTCAAAATGCGTTTCAGCGATCGTCAGACCGGTGAAATCTTCTTTTGAAAACTGGACGTCGTAAAATTCAGCATGGCTTTTGACAGATTGCATATTCCCCCTGAGGGTTAACGGTGGCATTTCACGAAAAGTTTATGCGATTTCTTCGCGATGAACCCGCATAAGATTCACCTTCACGCCTTGCCGCACAAATCTCTGGTCAGGCATTTCTTGCGCATGCGCTGCAGCCAGTTCATCGCCGGGTCACCCTTGCCTTCCTGCCAGGCCGCATCCAGCCTGACCTGCCGGTAAAGGAAGCCGCACGGAAGCCAGGCGCACCGGCTTAGGGAGTGACAACTGGCGACCCGAAAAGCTGACCACAATGATAATCGCTCGCATTCAACAGTTGAAATAATTCTTTTTAAATCAAACAGATAAATTGCAAATTTTTCAATAAAAGGCTTCCCATTCGTTACCAGCCTGTTGCATAATTCACCACTAATTTATTAACACTCAAAGGACGCGGCCATGCTGACTGCTGAAATGACTGGACGTTTAAACGACCAGCTGAACCTCGAATTTTTCTCCGCCAATCTCTATTTACAAATGAGTGCGTGGTGCAGCGATAAAGGCTATGAGGGCGCAGCGTCCTTCCTGAAAATGCATTCGCGTGAAGAGATGGAACACATGCAGCGCCTGTTCGACTATCTGAGCGATACCGGTGCTATGCCGGTGCTGGGCAGCATTGCTGCACCGCCCGTTGCCTACAATTCACTGAACGAAGTGCTGATTCAGGCGCTGGATCACGAGAAGCTGATTACCAGTAAAATCAATGAACTGGCGCACTCAGCGATGACAACGCAGGACTATTCAACCTTCAACTTCCTGCAGTGGTATGTTGCAGAACAGCATGAAGAAGAGAAGCTGTTTAAAACCGTGCTGGATAAACTGGCGATGGTTGGCGATAGCGGTAACGGTCTGTTCCTGGTCGATAAAGACCTTGGACGCATGAGCACCGAAACCCACTCCGCCTAAAATAAACCGGCCCACGCAGGTGGGCCGGTAGTGTGATTGGCGCTCTCGGTTACGCCAGTCGGTAACAGGTTGTCATTTCCCCGTTGACCCACAACGGACGCTTCTCGCCCGGCGGTAAGCTAATCGCCATATCACGCCAGGCTGGCTGATAATCTCCCCGCTTTTCAATGATCAGCTCCAACCGTGACGCGCTGCTGGTTAACGTCCAGCTCAGCCAAAGCGCATTGCCCTTCTGCCAGCCGTGCGTTTCTCCGTCGTCGTCAAACAGTTCGCCGGAGGTGGTCGCATTGCCCGGCGCAGGCCACAGCTGCAGTTCCCGTACGTTATCACGCTGCGCATCGGTGGTACTTTCACACTGCCCCAGTGGAATTGCAGCACCGGCACGGACCAGTAACGGCAGACGATCCAGCGGCGCATCCAGCATTACCGACTGGCCCCCCGCCAGCCAGCTACCGCTGTGCCAGTCATACCAGCCGTGGGCGTTATCTGGCAGATAGACCTGGCGCTGACGGGCGCCCTGCTCAACCACGCTTGCCACCAGCAAATCGCGCCCCAGCATGAAATCATCGCACTCGTCATAGGTGCGCGGATCGTGCTCGTGATCGAGGAAGGTTGGCCGCAGCATTGGCTCATCCTGCTCGCTGGCCTGCCAGGCCAGCGTATACAGATACGGCATCAGGCGATAACGCAGGCGAATAGCCTCACGAATCATTGATGTGGCTTCCGGATACATCCAGGGCTCGTTGACGGTGTGATCGTCATTCCATGAGTGAATGGTAAAACGGGGATGCATCACGCCATTCTGTACCCAGCGCACAAACAGCTCCGCATCCGGTTTATCGCCGGCAAACCCGCCCACATCGTGCCCGACGTTAAACAGGCCCGACAGACTCATTCCCAACCCCATACGGATGTTATAGCGCAGGGTTTGCCAGTTTGTCCGGTTATCCCCGCTCCACGTCTGCACATAGCGCTGCATGCCTGCGCAGCCTGAACGGGAAATCAGGTACGGCCTTTTTTCCGGGGCAAAGCGCTGCTGAGCCTCCATCGAGGCGCGCATCATCAGCAGCGGCATCACCGGTCGGATGTGCTTAATCGCAATGGGCTGGCCAAAGCCATAGCAGCGTGCTTCGCCGTCCCAGACTTCATATTCGTTATTATCGTTCCAGGTCGAATCGATCCCTTTTTTCAGCAACTGCTCAGTGACGTTTTGCTGCCACCACGCCACCGTTTGGGGATGGGTGAAATCCAGATGCGAGCCTTCATCATCCCAGAATACGGAACGCTCAGGCCGATCCTGTTCCGAATCGCGGATAAACAGCCCCTGATCCGCCACTTCTTTATAACGTGGATGATCCTGTAACAGGCAGGGCTTGATGTTGGCCGCCAGCTTCATCCCGGCCTGATGGAAAGCAGCGCACATGGCATTGGGATTCGGCACCTTGTCATAGTTCCAGTTGAACACGTAGCGCTTGTTATTGATGGAGGTGTAGCCCGACGACAGTTGAAACGAATCGCAGGGAATCTCATGCTCGCGGCACAGTTGAATAAAGGACAGGAGCTGTTGCTGCGCATCAGGCGCATCCGTGTAGTGCATGGTGGAACCGCTGTAGCCCAGGCTCCACTTCGGTTGAAAGAGCGTCCGGCCGGTGAGGCGAACAAATGCTTTGGTCACCTCCAGCAGCGTCGGGCCCAGCATCATGTAGTAATCCAGATCGCCCGCCTCTGCGCGGTAACGGCGATAAGGCAGATGATAATTATCTAACTCATTCCCCAGGTCCAGCCAGCTGCTGGTGAGGTTATCGTAAAACAGCCCGAAGCTGACGCCGTCACGCTGGGTCAGCGTGAAAGGAATATGTTTGTAGAGCGGATCGGTACTGGCAGCGTTATAGCCCATCGCATCCAGATTGCGCATTTCGAAACGGCGATTGACCCGGTTGAGATCGCCGCTCTTTTCACCCAGGCCGTAAACCCGATCCTGCGGCTGACGACGCTGATAATGTTCCACGCCATCGCCATGCATGTTCAGCAGGTAAGCCCCGGTATGGCGATCGACCGCCAGCGGCTGCCAGTCGGTGCCGTCAAAATGTTCCCAACTGAGGCAAAGGGGATAATGCACGGTAACCCGCAGCCGGTCCGTGGCCAGACGGATTTGTTGCGCCTCCTGTTGCAGGGTAAAGGCGGGCAGCGTAAAACCTTCCAGCGATTCGCGGTCGCGCCCCTCCCAGGGCACATCCTCTTGCGGGGCAATGCTCCAGGTGCGGTTCAGCGCCAGTTCCCCGTCGCGTTTCAGCAGCACGCGCATCAGGCCGTTTTCTAATACGTAAATCCGTAAAAAGTGACGCTGCTCGACTTTCAGTTCGACAAAATGCGGCGTTTGTTGATGTAGCGTCCATGTCTTAAGTGTTTTCATGAGATTACCCTCACTGTTTAGCAGTACGTTGGCGGCGTTCGGCAATAAACATCACCAGAAAAACCGCGCCAATCAGATCAAAAAAGCCCATGGCAATAAACAGGGGATTGAAGCCAATGGTGTCGGCGGTAACGCCGATAATCAGTGAAAAAATAAAGCTGGCTATCCAGGCGCAGGACCCGCGCATGCCGTTGACCGTCGCCATCTGGCGGCGATCAAAACGCTCAACCACCAGCGCGCTCAACATGCAGGAAATCACCTGGTGGCCGAAACCGCCGATGGAGATCAGGGCAATGGCAAGATAGGGATCTTTAACCAGCGTCATCAGTGCCAGCGAGATCATCAGCGCGGCCCCGGTGACGGAACTGGCGACGATGGAGTTCACGCGGGAGCAGCCAAACCAGCGCACGTAGAGTTTTGTCAGGTAACCGCTGGCGACGCTGCCGAAGTCAGCGGCCAGGAACGGCAGCCAGGCGAACATCACGATCTGCTTCAGATCCATGCCGCGTTCATTGGCCAGGTAGAGCGGCACCCAGAAGCTCAGGACCGCCCAGGCGGGCTCGGCTAAAAAAGCCGGAATAGCGATTCCGTAAAACTTCTTCTCTTTCCCAATCACTTTCATCGCAGTGAAAAACGGCAGCTTTTCGCCGATGACTTCGTTGTCCTGGGTAATAAACGCCCGCTCCTCATCCGAGAGGCGCGGATGGCGCTCAGGCGAGTGATAACCCCACCACCAGAGCGCCACCCAGATCAAACCCAGCCCGCCGGTGAGCAGGAATGCGCCCTGCCAGCCAAACGAGATATGCGCGATATAAATAATGGGCGGAGCCAGCATCGCGCCGACGGAAAAGCCAACGCCCGCCCAGCCTGCCGCTACCGGCCGCTCCTTTTTTGGAAACCACTCCCCAATGGCCTTGGCATTCGCGGGCGTGGCTGCCGCCTCTGATGCGCCCATCACAAAACGTAACAGCGCCAGATGCAGCCAGCTTCCTGCCCCGGCGTGCAGCAGACAGGTGACAGACCAGATAACGGCGCAGATCAAAAAGCCCACTTTCAGACCGATAACATCGATTAACCAGCCGCACACAGGCTGAAACAGCGTATAGGCCAGTTGGAAAGCCGCCACGACCCAGGAATACTGCTCCGTGGTCATATTCAGGGTGCTTTTCAGTTCCGGTGCCAGAATCCCCAGGGAGTTACGGGTGATGTAATTCACCGTGACGCCCAGCAGGAACATGCCCAGCATCCACCAGCGCAAATTTTTAATCATCCGCAGCGGGCGCGACGACGCGTGAGTGCGGGTGGTCGAGTCGAGACTCATGATGAAACTCCTGTAGCCAGTAATTGACGCGTTGCCGCGCAGCGAGCCTGTTTATCTGATCCGACCTTAAAAAAGCCGAAAACGTGGGTACAGCCCATTTTTTGCAACCCTTTTCATGGCACTATCGGGAAATAACAAAAATGCCCTTGCAGACCAGCAGGGACACGATTCAGCACCTTATGAAAATTTTTTCATTTGCAGATTTGAGGGCGATCACAGAATGAAGCAAAGCTTAAAAGTGAGCGAAATTGCCGCCCTGAGCGGCGTGTCGATCAGCACGGTTTCGCGCGTCCTTGCCGGGAAAGCCAATATTCGCGCCGCCACGCGCGACAAAGTGTTACGCATCGCCCAGCAGCAAGGCGTACTGGATAATCTTCAGCATGGTCGGCTGTTGCTTAATGACCTGATGGTATTTGCGCCACCGCGGGCATTCGATATCCGCACGGATATCTTTTATTACAAGGTGATCCAGGGGATCAGCGAAGCCGTTAAACCGCACGATGTGCGGTTGCGCTACTGCCCGCTGGAAGAAGTGGAAAGTGATGCCGCGCTGTTTATCGACAAGATGCAGCAGACGGAAGCCGCGCTGTTGATCGGTATCGACGATGAACACATTCATCAGTTGGCGGCCGAAATGAACAAACCCTGCGTGCTGATCAACGCCCGCGACCGCCGAATGCGCCTGCCCTCGGTGTCGCCGGATCATCAGCTTATTGGCGAGTTTTCCGCGCGCTATCTGTTTGAACAGGGCCATCGGCAAATTCTGTCGCTGCACTGCCTTCGGCGTTACACCATGGAGCAGCGGCTTCAGGGCGTACGCGATGCCTGGCATGCCATGAATCTGCGCTTCGACAGCCGCCAGCACCTGATTACGCTCAACAGTTTTAGCAGCAGCGAAGCCAGCGCCTGTCTGGGCGACTATTTGCGTCGCTGCCCGCAGGCGCAGCGCCCTACGGCGATTCTGGCGAGTGGCGATTATATTGCCGCCGGAACGGTGCAGGCGTTACAGCAAGCGGGCCTGCGGGTGCCGGAAGATGTGTCCGTGATGAGCATGGATGGTTTCAACCTGGCCACCGTGCAGGAGATCCCGTTAACCTCGGTTCAGGTTCCGCGAGACGAGCTGGGCGAGGCCGCCGTCAAAATGCTTCAGGCGCTGCGTTTAGATCCAAACCTGCCGCCCGGTAATCTGCTGCTGAACGGCAAGCTGGTGGTACGCGACTCGGTACGCCGCATCCGGGATAATCCGGGTCATGCGCCGGTGCAGCAGCACGGGCTTTACAGCTAATGCGATCAGGCAAAGCTTTCCCAGCGGGATGACAGCGTAAAGTGACGCTGCCAGCTGAGCGTGGCAGACGCTCGGGCGATTAACTGCTGGCACAATGCCGGCTCGACAAAAGCGGGAATGACCTGTTCCGCTCCGCTGTGTTTGATCAACGCCAGTTGATCGTCCAGCGGGGGATGGACATTCCAGGGCAACCACTGCGCTGAGCCGTTTTGTAGCATCGCGAAGGCCCGCGTGCCGCGAGCGACATGACTGCTAAAAATCAGGTTGAACTCGGGTCGCTGGCTCAGCAAGGCGGCCAGGCCGCTGTCCGCCACCGCATCGGCCGCGACGATAACGCTGTCAGGTCGCCATTGCGCAGGCGTCGGCTCACGCAGCAACGGCAGCAACGCCAGCGCCGTGGCGGCCGGCAGCGCATTTTGCGCCAGCAGCTGTGACACGTCTTCCCGCACCTGCGGGCACAGCACCACCGGCAACCCTTTTGCTCGTAGCCGCAGTGCCATCTCCGGGCCTCTGCCGTGCAACGGCGCCGTGACCACCGCCCCGTGGCGGGCAGCCTGTATCAGCGCGTCAACCTGCTGATTAAGCCGCTGATGACGGTCGCCGTAAGAGGCATCGGTAATCAACCAGCGCGCCCGTGGTGGTCGGTCAAAAGGCAGCAGCAGTGATTCGCGACTCCAGTCGCCCATATAGGTGATGCCGCCCGCGACCGCCAGGTGAAACCAGACGGATCCCGGTGAGTGGCCGCTCCGGCCGGTAAACAGATTAAGCGGGCCAACCGCGCACTGCCCGCGTAAGGGCAATGCGTGCCGCGATCGCGCAGGTACTGGGCACTCTCCCAACTGCTGCCAGGTCAGCTCCGTGGCGTAAACCGGCGGCGATCCCAACGCCTGCCAGCTGTCGAGTGCACCTGTATGGTCGCCATGAGAATGGGTCAGACAGATGGCATCGACGTGCCCCGTGACCGTTAAATCCGGCTTTACGCCGGGCTCCGGCCCCGCGCCCAGATCCCACAACAGGCGGTATCCCTGAATCTCAAGCAGGAAAGCGGCGGGCAACTTTCCCCCCACGCCGCTCACCACGGTCAGGCTTGCCATGGCAATACTCCCTGCGGCAGAGCGCGCGTCAGGCGCGTCGCCAGCAACATCAAGGTCAGAACAACCAGAATCATCAGGCATCCTACGGCGGCAGCCAGCGGTGCAGAGCCGCCCTCATCAAGAAAGATAATGGTTGGCCCAAGGGTTTGCGTATCGGAGGTCACCAGCAGCACCGAGACCTGAATTTCGTTCAGCGCGGTCAGAAAGACCAACAGGCTTCCCGCCAGCGCAGACGGCGCCGCCAGCGGCAGTAAAATATCGCCCATGCGGCGCAGAAACCCCGCTCCACACAGACGCGCGGCCTCATCCAGCGAGGGGTCAATTTGTGCGAAGCCCGCCAGCGTGGGGCGCAAGACTAAGGCCAGGAAGTTGGACAGATAGGCGGCGAGAATGATCCAGACCGTGCCGTAAATCGAGACCGCCAGCAGAGGAAGCGGCGGCAGAAAAAACAGGATTGCCGCCACGCCTGTCACGATACCGGGCAGCGCATAAGTCAGCTCGCTGGCAAACCACAGGCCGCGCACCAGTCGCGTGCGTCGCCAGCTCAGGAAGAAAGCCAGAAACAGCGCCATGACCGTGAGCATCAGCGTCGCCAGCGAGGTGAGCCACAGGCTGGTCGCGAAAGCATGGCGTATTGCGGGATAGCCCCACAGCGCCTGATAAAAGTTTTCCAGCGTCAGGGTCTGCCACGTCAAGGCCTGACCAAAGCCGCGCGTCAGCGCACTGGTCAGCAGCGCGCTGACTGGCATGATGAGCGTAGCCGCCATCCACAGCCAGGCCATCACCTCCGTGGGCAGCCGCGCGCCGTTAAGCGGTTGCTGAAACGGGCGCGGCGAGCCACTCACGCGAACATCACGCCGTCCGCCCAGCCAGCCGCTCAGCATCATGCCGGTTAAGGTGATCAGCGCAATCAGCAAAGAATAGACGGCCGTATCCGGCAGCGCACCGGGGCCAATGGCGTTAAGTTGCTGATAGACCAGCGTAATTAAGGTCGGCAGGCGTGCCGGAATGCCCAGCATCGCCTGAATACCAAAATTACCCACGCTTGCCACAAATGCCAGCGCTGCGCCCGCGAAGATGGCGGGACGCGCCAGCGGTAAAATAATGGTGCGCAGGATTTGCCCGTGCGAAGCGCCGCTAATCTGCGCGGCTTCCACCAGTTCTGCCGGTAAACGACGCAGCCCGGCACGCACCGTCAGGAACACCAGCGGCGCATTGTGCAGGCCCAGCAGCAGCACGATTCCGCCCCATGAATAGAGCGGTTGTTCACCCGGCGCGAACCAGGGTAAACCCAGCAGCTGAAACAGCGATGCCAGCAGGCTGCCTGGCGCCAGTGCCTGCAGCCAGGCAAGTGCCGTCACCTGTGGCGGAATCATCAGGGGTAAGATAAAGGCGAAAACCCAGGCTGCTTTGGCGCGCATATCGCTCAGCGCAACCAGCCAGGCGGCGAGCGTGCCAAGCAACAGCGACAACAGGGTGGCGCTCAGCCCGATGCTTAAGGTCGTTAACGTGGCGCTGAGTACCCGGCGGCTGATCAACAGCTGCGTCAGCCGTGTCAAATCCGGTACGCCCTGCGGGGCCATCGCTGTCCAGATCAGCCGGGTAAAAGGCGCCACGGACAGCAGCCCGATCGTCAGCACCAGCAGCCCTAGCACCCAGGGTTCAGCGCGAAAACGCCAGCGCGTGCGATGCACCCGGCGAGGCTGACAGTCGTTACTCAGCACGCTCATTCTCAGCCACCGAACAGCGCGGTAAACTGTTCCCGCACCTGCGCATCATCGGCCACCGCCTTCTCCAAGTACGGGGTCAACAGTTTGATCTGGTCTACCGGAACAAAGCCTTCAGGCGCGGCAATGCGGTCATCGACCGGCCGGTTACCCTGCTGAACCACCAGTTTCTGTCCCGGCTCTGACAGCAGAAAATCCACAAAGGCTTTCGCGGCAGGCAGGTTATGCACCGATTTCATAATGGCGACGGGTTCCGTGACGTAAGACACGCCCTCTTCGGGATAGACCAGGTCGATGGGCGATCCCTGCTTTTTGGCCCGGATAATGTCGGCATCGGTAATCACACCATATTTATCCAGTCCACTCGCTACGGCTTTTAACGCAGGTCCGTTACCGCCCTGCGGCGCGATGCCCAGCGCCGCCAGCTGTTTATAGAAGTTCCAGCCGATGTCAGGCGTCGTGATATCCGTGTGCAGCTTATACAAGGCAGCCCCGGAGTAAAGCGGACTGGGCATGGCAATTTGCCCTTTGTTGTCCGCGTTTAGCAGCGCTTTCCAGCTGTTAACGGGTTTAGCGCGCTGCGTGTTGTAGGCAATCACGGTGGCGATAATTTTGGTGCCAAAAAAGGTTTTATCCCGGTCATAAAAGGCGGGTTTCAGGTGATCGACGGGCGCATCCTGATACGCATAGAGCTGCTTCTCTTTCTTCAGTGCGCCAAGGTTGATGGCGTCGGCAACCAACAGCACGTCGGGCTTCACCTTGCCGCTCATCATTTCCGTGTGCAGCACGTTCATTAACTGCGTAGTGCCGTTGCGCGTCCATTCCACCTGAATACCGGGATAGGCCGCTTTGAACGCGTCCATGGTTTGCTGCGCAATTTCCGGTGCCTGCGAGGTGTAGACCACCAGCGTGCCGGCAGGCTTGTCTGCCGCCAGCGCCAGCGTGGGGCCTGCCAGCGCAGCCGTGAAGAGCAGAGATGTAACCGAGGTAAGCATGAGTTTTTTCATACTGTCTGAAGTCCTTTATGCGGGAAGAATCCAGCCGTCAGTCACGGCAATATTTACGGTGTCGTTAACCCTGAGAGCAGAGACATCGTCAAGGGCCAGCGTGATGGAAACCTCAGGCTCTGCCTGGGGAGACAGATGGATGTCGTAATGGCCGCCGCGGTAAATCAGGCGTTCAACCCTGGCGGTGAAATGGCCGGTTTCGTCAGCCGCCAGGCGGAAACTGGCCCGATGAAAGCTGGCTTTACCCTGCGGCAAGGCTGTCTGATGCGCGGCACAGCGCAACCGCATCCGTGTACTAAACAGCATCACCGATGCCTGGCCCTGGCCTGTCGGTTCAATCTCTTTTACCGGCAGCACGCGCCCCTCATCAATAAAGGTGGCGACCATCTCATTAGCGGGCTCACGCCACAGGGTTTGTGGTGAAGCAAACTGCATGACCTGCCCCGCATTCAGCACCACAACGCGATCGGCGAGCGCCATCGCTTCGCGCTGATCGTGGGTGATATAAATTAAGGTGGCCCCGCTGTGACGGTGAAAACGGCGAAACTCCTCTTCCATGGCGGCACGCAAATGCACGTCAAGGTTAGCCAGAGGTTCGTCAAGCAGGACCAGCCGGGGCTTTGCCACCAGGCAGCGGGCCAGGGCTACGCGTTGACGCTGACCGCCGGACAGATCGGCCGGGCGGCGATCGGCAAAGGCCAGCAGGTCGACCAGCGCCAGGGCCTGCCGGATACGTTCTTCCCGATCGGCACGGTTTACGCCGCTGACTTTCAGGCTGTAGCCTACGTTTTCAGCCACCGTCATATGCGGCCACAGCGCGTAGTTTTGAAACACCACGCCAAGATCGCGGTTTTCGGGAGGCAGATGAAAATCCGGGGAGGCAAACAACGTGTCGTCCACCCAGATCTCGCCGCGATCCAGCGTTTCAAAGCCGGCGATTAACCTGAGTAAGGTCGTTTTGCCGCAGCCGGAGGGGCCCAGCACGGCGATAAACTCACCCTGCTGGATCTCCAGCGAGACCGCCTCAAGGACCGGCTGCGCCGCGAAGGCTTTATTCAGCCCGGAGAGTGAAATTGCGGCCATGTTGATGTCGCCTTTGCCGTGTACGTTTTGTGCAAGACGTTACGACAGTTTGATGACAGGACCGTGACACCGGGCTACTTCGGCAGATGGACCGCCACGTAGCGCTCGTAGCGCGATGGCTTGATTTTGGTTAAATCTGCCAATACCAGCCCATCAATACAGTTGTTAAAGTCCGGGTCGCTGCCGAAATCAATAAACTGCACCCCGCCTGGCTCATAGACTTCGCAATACTGTTTGTAGAGCGTGGGGATGGCGACGCCGAGGTTACTGAGCAGCTGCTTCAGCCGCTGAAGATCCTCTTTGTAATCATTGCCGCTAAACTGGGCCAGTACGGCAGGCAGAGAGGCCGGATAAGGACAGCGCGAGGTCGCCAGCGGAAAGTCCGTTGGGAAATAGATCCGATAGAACGCGACCAGCAAATCGCGCGCCGCCAGCGGCATAGTGCCAGAGATGGAAACCGGTCCGAACAGATAGCGCACCTCGGGATATCTGGCCACGTAAGCCCCGATGCCAAGCCAGAGATAGTCCAGCCCGCGTTTACCCCAGTAGGCGGGCTGAATAAAGCTGCGGCCCAGTTCAATGCCCTGACGAAGAATAGGGATCATGCGTTCGTCGTAATGGAACAGGCTGTGACTGTAGAGGCCTTCCATGCCGCGTCGTTCCAGCTGTTCGCCACCGGGGATAAACCGGTAAGCCCCGACGATTTCCAGCTCTGCGTCGTCCCACAGAATCAGGTGATAGTAGTCATCATCGTAGCTGTCGAGATCCCGTCGGCGACCGCTGCCCTCACCGACGGCACGAAAGGCAATCTCACGCAGCCGTCCCAGTTCACGCAGTATCGGCACCCAGGTCGCCCCGTTACGCCGCCACAGATAGATCTTCTTGCCGTCAGGCGTATTGCCCAGCAACTCGCTTTGCAGCAGAGCCTTTTTCAGTTCGGCACGATCTTCCGCCAGCGCGATGGCGGATTCTGTCTGGAAGAGCCCTTTTTTGCCCTGCCCCAGGCGGTAAACATGTTTTCGCACGCGCTTTGCCAGCTCTTTGCCGGGCGTATGGCCATCGTGCCAGTGCGCGAAGGGGATCTGCGCGCCGATACGCAGTTTGATGCGCATCCCGCGTTGTTTAAACATTTCACGCACCAGCATCAGCATCGCCACGGACGGTGCGACTTTCGCGGTGGCATAGAACAGTGAGCTGTTTCGACCTTCGACATGCACCGGTACCAGCGGCGCGCGCGCTTTCGCGGCCAGGCGCAGAAAGCTGTGATGCCATTCGCGATCGCGCACGCCGGCGCTGGTCAGGCGGGACACTTCGCCCGCCGGGAAGATAATCAGGACGCCCTGATTGCTCAGGTGCTGTTGCATGTGCTGCAGCTGCTGGCGGTTGGTGCGGTTACCGATATTGTCGACGGGTAACATCAGGCTGTTGAGCGGTTCCAGCAGCATAATTAGCCGGTTCGCCACGATTTTCACGTCGCGGCGAACCTGAGATATCGCATGCAGTAACGCCATGCCGTCGATGGTACCCAGTGGATGGTTCGCCACGATCACCACCGGTCCGTGCGATGGGATCTGCTCCAGATCGCGCTCGCTAAGTTCGCAACGGACGTCAAGATGTTCCAGTACCTGCTCGACCATATCCAGCCCTTTCAGGTGGGGATAGCGCGCGGCAAAGCGCTGGAATTCATCTTCACGTAGAATCCACTTCAATATCCGTTTCTGCCAGTTGGCAGGACGCTGGTTCGGCCAGAAACGTTCAATGACCTGATCGACTGAAAACATAGTTAACCTTTCGTGCCTGTCCCGGAGATACAGCGAAAGTAAGTCGCATTGTTTGCACTTTTATGAATTACGGCAGGTCGGCAGGCAAATTTGTTGGCGCGGTCAGCGGCACATGAGCGCCTAAACAGGTTTTCATCAGGAAAAACAGCAGGATAAGACAGGATATTTCGCCGGCTCGGCGCGGCGCCGGGATATGAAAAATCTTAATACTGGTTGCTATAAAGGCGCTAACGTCTCCTGGCCGCCTCTCAGCAGGAGGCAGCGGGGCCGGTTGCCGCTGCCAAACCTCTGCAGCCACGTCTTCATCCCTTTTGGGCAGCCGGTCCCTGTGCGCGCTACGGGTTGTGCATCATGGCGGCAACCGGGGTCCAGATCTCGGTCATCGCGCCCGCTTTACCCGTAAAGGGATCCCGTTTTGGCAACGGGACTTTTTTCACTTTTTCCTGGGACAGTTTGAGCTGGCCGATTTCATCGCGCAGAATTTCAGGCTTCAGCCCTTCAGGATAGGCACCTACCGCCAGGAAATCTTCGCTGGCGGAAACCTGTCGATGCCCGACACCCGCAGGGATCAGCACGGCATCCCCTGCCCGCAGGGTAATCATGCGGCCACTGTCGCCCCCAAACAGCACTTCCGCCCAGCCTTCAGCGACGCCAAGAAGCTCATGCGTATTAGGATGGTAGTGCATATAGGGAAACAACTGATCGCGCCAGTCAGGCGGCCAGCCATTTTTTTCAAAGGTTTCCTCGAACCAGGTGGCGATATTCTCTTCGTCCTCCGGCACCACGCGTGGCCAGATAATGAGCGGCAGCGGATTGTTTGGTACACCGGCAGACGGGCTGGCGAACATTAAATGTTGTGGGTTATTTGATGCCCCAGCTGAAAATGTGCCTGCTGCGAAAGACATCAGCAACATCAGACTGGAAGTTTGGGCAGTCATACAATGTCTCCTTTTTTTCTTTAGTGTGACAAAGGTCGCAGGGTTGGAATGTGCGCTATACATCACAATTTACATAATCACTCTAACTCGCTAACCAAAGCCAAATTAGTTGTTAACAATATCTCCTTAACCCGCTAAGTCTTTTTTATCTGGTAGGATTAATCTGTAAACGGTGCGGCGGCCACCGTTGCCCGCTGAACCGCCCGCTTTTTTGCCGCCGTCAGCGCGAAGATGAAGACCAATACCGCCAGAAAATGACGGGCCGATGACACCGCCCCGATCTGCTGCGCGGGCTGTTGCAAGGAAATAAAAAAACCCGCCAGAGCTGACGGGTCGGTGCACGTTCATGGGCCTTAACGGAAGCGCCTGGCTGGCTCGTTTTACTCAGTAAATAATCCCGGGTGGATTAACCATCGAATGGGTAATCGCCTCATCCTGCTCGCCCCAGCGTTGTAACACCTGGCGATACTGCCCGCCGGCAATAGTGCCATCCAGCGCGGTTTGCAGCGCCGCGGCCAGGCCATTGCCTTTTTTCGTGGTCACCGCTACCCAGGCGCGGTAGGGCCCCTCGCCGACTAATTTCGTTTGGCCGCGTGACGCCACCTTCCAGGCCGCCACGGCGTGCGGACCAAACATCGCATCTGCCCGCCCTGAAAGCAGATACAGCGTGGCCGAGGCATCGTCGGTCAGGTAAATCGGCGTGACCGGTGGCAATCCTTTCGCCCGGTTCTGTGCGTCCCAACTGAGTAAAATACGTTCCTGATTGGTGCCGGAGGCCACGATGATGCGTTTGCCCGCCACGTCTGGCGGAGAAGTTATCACGCTGACCGGACTGTCCGCCTTGACGGCAAAGGCGTGGTTATCGGCCCGATAGGTCGCAAAATCAAACTTCTTTTTCCGCTCTTCGGTCACCGCGATATTAAACATGGCCACGTCATAGCGCCCGGCACTGATCCCCAGCGGCCAGTCCTCCCAGGAAGCCGGTACCAGTTTAAGTTTCAGCCCGAGGCTGTCCGCCAGCAGGCGGGCAATATCCGGATCGCCGCCAATGCGGGTCACGTTATCCGCCGCCAGCAGCGCCAGCGGCGGTGAGTGAGTGGCTGAAGTCGCTACCGTTAACGTGCCGGGCTCAACAAAATGAAAATCCGCCGGAATTTTTTTAACCGCCTCAGGGTTCACCGGCGCGTGAATCGGCTGTTCATTTCGGGCGACATCCGGTTTTTCCTCGGCAAAAACCGCGCCGCTCACCAGCAGCGCGCACAGCGTCACACAGGCATATCTCATTCTGGCCCCTTAGAGTACGCGCGCCAGAAAGCGGCGCGTTCTCTCATGTCGTGGGTGGTTTAACACCTGGCTACTGCTGCCCTGCTCGACAATTTTTCCGTCCACCATAAACACCACGTTGTCAGCTACCTCGCGGGCAAATCCCACTTCGTGTGTCACGATGACCAGCGTGGTGCCCGATCGGGCCAGCTTTTTAATCACGTCCAGCACTTCGCCGACCAGTTCCGGATCCAGCGCCGAGGTTGGCTCATCAAACAGCATCACCCGGGGTTGCAGCATCAAAGCCCGGGCAATGGCAATGCGCTGCTGCTGCCCGCCAGAGAGATGCCGGGGCCACGCATCGGCCTTATGACGCAGGCCGACGATATCCAGTAGCTCACCGGCACGGATTATCGCTTCACGCTTCGAGAGCTGACGGTGCGCGATGGGCGCTTCGATTAAATTTTGCAGTACCGTAAGATGGGGAAACAGATTGAAGTTCTGAAAGACATAGCCCACGTTAATGCGCTGACGCAGAATCGCCCGCTCCTTCAGCTCATATAGCCTGTCACCCCGACGCTGATAACCAATGTAATCGCCGTCAATCTGGATAAACCCTTCATCCACGCGTTCCAGGTGGTTAATGGTGCGCAGCAGCGTCGATTTTCCCGATCCTGATGGCCCCAGAATCACCGTAACGGAACCGGGTGCCAGATCCAGCGAGACGTTGTCCAGCGCCTTGAGCCTGCCGAAACGTTTGCTGACGCCGGTAATGCTGATGGCTCCGGTGGTAGGGGATAAGCGGTAATCAATGGCTTCGGACATGGCCGATCTCCTCAACAGGATTAAGCGGTGCGACGCGAGTGCGCCATTGTCGCCAGCGCGACGGTTGGGGTTCACGGCTGACGCTGCGAGCCAGCCAGCGCTCAACGCTGTGCTGAATCACTGACAGGACGGTGGTGATAATCAGATACCAGGCCGCGCCGACCATCAGTAACGGGATCACTTCCTGGTTGCGGTTGTAGATCATCTGGATGGTGTAAAACAGTTCCGGCATCGCCAGCACATAGACCATCGCCGTGCCCTTCGCGAGGCTGATAATCTCGTTAAATGCCGTCGGAATAATGGTGCGTAACGCCTGAGGCAGAATGATGCGAAAGGTGCGACGCGACGCGGACAGCCCGAGGGCGGAAGCCGCTTCCACCTGACCATGATCGACACCCAGAAAGCCGCCGCGAATGATCTCTGCACTGTAGGCTGCCTGTACCAGCGTCAGACCAATCACCGCCGCGGGAAACTGGCCCAGCACATTGATGGTCTGAAAATGGCCCCATGACAGCGAGGTAAAAGGCACGCCAAGAGAGAGCGTGTCGTAGAGATAGGAGAAGTTGTAGAGAATGATCAGCACCACGATCAGCGGCAGCGATCGAAACAGCCAGATGTATCCCCATGCCAGGCTGCTTAACAGCCGGGACGACGAGAGCCGCGCCAGCGCCAGTACGCCACCGAACAGCAGGCTGAACACCGTGCCCAGCAGGGTCAACAGCAGCGTTTGCCCCAGGCCATGTAAAATTACCGGATCAAAGAACCAGCGGGCAAACACGCCCCATTCCCAGCGTGGATTAAACGCTACCGACTGCACCACGCCCGCCAGGATAAACAGCGCTACCACGGCGCCCAGGGTGCGGGCGGGATAGCGGGCAGGCACCACATGAAGTTGTTGTTGATGACGCATGCTCGCTCCTTAACTTGCCTGCGCAACGCTGTGCACGTCGATGACTTTGATGAAGCGTAAGCGTCCATCGTGCGGTGGCTGTCCGAAACGCTCCAGATCGCCACTCAGATCGAACTGCGGCTCATAGCCGTGGCCGGTATATAAGCGCACCGCCTCGGGCTGGCGGAAACCGGTGGTCAGAAACAGGCGCTGATAACCGGCGCGCAGCGCCCGTCGCTCCAGCTCTTTTAGCACCACCAGCGCCAGCCCCTGACGGCGCAGGTCGCCACGCGTCCAGATGCGCTTCAGCTCTGCCGTGTGCGCGTCGTAAGGTTTATACGCGCCCATGGCGATAATCTCGCCGTCGCGCTCCAGCACAATAAATAAGCCGTGCGGCGGCAGATACCATTCGGCCTGCTCCTGTTCCTGATGGCGGCTGAAATAATCGCCATAGCGGGCCGCATATTCACCGAATAAACCGGTCAGGATGGGCACCAGCTCCGGCGCATCCGGTGACAGCTCGCGGAATTGCAGTTCACTCATCATGCGCTCCTTAGTCACCCAGACCCGGTGGATTAATCTCGGAATGGTCGATGCGTTCAACGCCCTCGCCCCAGCGATCCAGCACCTTCTGATAGTCACCATTTTGAATGACGCCGTTCAGGGCGGTGCTGATCGGTTCAGCTAACCCACTGCCTTTTTTTACCGTGACGGCAATGTGCGCGGCTTTCGGCCAGCCCCCATCAACGCTGCCGACCAGGCGGGTTTTGCCGTTGAGCGCGGCTTTCCAGGCACCGATCACGTTAGGGCCAAAGTACGCATCCGCTCGTCCGGCCTGCAGCGCCAGCGTCTGGGCGGCGTCATCTTTGGTGTAAATCGGCGTGAAAGGCTTAAGGCCCCTGGCCTGATTTTCTTTATCCCAGGCGAGTAAAATCGCCTCCTGATTGGTTCCAGAACCCACAATGATGCGCAGTCCGGCAATATCCTCGGCTTTAGTTAGCGACTGGATTGGGCTGCTGGTTTTGACGTAAAACCCCAGCGAGTCTTTACGGTAGGTCGCAAAATCAAACTTCTCTTTGCGCGCCTTCGTCACGGTGATGTTGGTAATGGCGGCATCATATTTTCCCGAGGCCACGCCGAGCGGCCAGTCTTCCCAGGAGGCCGGCACCACGTTGAGCCTCAGCCCCAGGCTGTCGGCCACCAGCCTGGCGATATCGACTTCGCTACCCAGCAGCGTTTTATTGTCATCCGAAAAAACAGTGAGCGGCGGGGAATTCAGCGCCGCTACCGCCACGGTCAACGCGCCCGGTACGGCAAAATGATAGTTGGCGGGCAGCTGCGCCACCGCGCTGGCATTTTTCGGCGTGTGGATCGGGGCTTTGTTGGCCTCAAGACTGACGCGCTGGCCATTTACGGCGACACTGGTGCTTTCCGCCAGGCTGCCACCGCTGACGCTAAGCATCAGCAAGGCGATAAAACTCGTTTTATGCATAGCAAAGGCTCTTATTGTGAGGTGAATTGATTAACCGGCTGTGGCAAGGCAAAGCTGTCACGCAGCGTTCGGCCCGGGTAGTCACGTCGCGCTAACCCGCGCGCCTGCAAGACGGGCACCACCTGGTCAACAAAACGCTCAAAGGTATCAGGCGTACCGCCGTTGATGATGAAACCGTCTGCCGCCTGGCTTTCAAACCACAGTTGCAGGCCGTCGGCGACCAGCTCCGGTGTGCCATGAAACAGCGGACGTGGCGTGGCCGCTTCCAGCGCCGCCTGACGCAGCGTGTGCCCCTGCTCGCGGGCTTTGCGTTTAATCTCGTCGGTGGTACTGCGGAAACTGTTCTGGCCAATATCACCGAGATCGGGAAAAGGCGCATCGAGTGGATACTGTGAAAAATCGTGATGGTCGAAGAAGCGACCGAGATAGTTGAGCGCATCCTGGATGGAAACCAGCGCGGCGGTGGTTTGATATTGCTGCTCCACCTCCTCTGCATCTCTGCCGACAATCACGCTTACGCCCTGAAAAATATGCAGATCCTGTGGCTGACGGCCGTTTTTCACCAATTGCGCTTTAACATCCCGGTAAAAAGCCTGGGCTTCTTCTCGCGTTGGCTGATGCGTAAAAATGGCATCGGCATGACGCGCCGCCAGCTTTTTGCCGTCCTCCGAGGCACCTGCCTGAAAAATGACCGGTCGGCCCTGCGGCGTGCGGGAAATATTGAGCGGTCCCTGCACCTGAAAGAAGTCGCCGTGATGGTTAAGCGTGTGCAGCTTCGCGGGATCGAAAAACTGACCACTCTCTTTATTGCGAACAAAGGCATCCTGTTCCCATGAATCCCACAGCCCTTTCACCACCTGCAGATATTCGTCGGCAATACGGTAACGCAAGGCATGTTCAGGGTGCTGCTGGCGAGAAAAGTTCTTCGCCGACCCTTCCAGCGGAGAAGTGACCACGTTCCAGCCCGCACGTCCGCCGCTCAGGTGATCCAGGCTGGCGAACTGGCGCGCCACGGTAAAGGGCTCGCTATATGAGGTGGAGACGGTGCCTACCAGCCCCAGATGTTCGGTGACGCCAGCCAGAGCCGACAGCAGCGTTAAGGGTTCGAACCGGTTCAGAAAGTGGGGAATCGATTTTTCGTTGATAAATAAGCCGTCGGCGACAAACAGAAAATCCAGTTTGCCCTGCTCCGCTTTACGCGCGATTTTTTTCGCGTAGTCAAGGTTAATGCTGGCATCTGCCTGGGCTGCCGGGTGGCGCCAGGCCGACATGTTTCCAGAGGCGCCATGCAGAATGGTGCCCAGTCGAAGCTGTCTTGTGGTCATGATGTGCTCTCTTTTGTGCATCAGGATGCCAGGCAGCTGTCCGGGACAGCCACACAGGCACTTCAGGCGGTTGAAATCAATTCAGGGCGGGTTCACGACATCGGTCGTGAAGATGGTGCAATGCCTGCCGGGCGAGTTGCGCAAAATAGTGGGCGGCAGGCGCTATCGAAGATTCGTCGGGGGTGAAACCGGCATGATGCAGGCCAAAGTCGCTGGCGCTGCCAATGCTGACAAACGCGCCCGGCACCTGCTGGAGGTAGAAGGCGAAATCTTCCCCACCCAGGTGTAGATCGGCAGTCTGAACCTGATAGCCTACCTGGCGAGCCACCTCACTGCTGAACTGCGCCCAGTTCGCGTCGTTAACCAGTACGGGCGGTCCGGCATGCCAGTGCAGACTGGCCTGAGCGCCATTCGCCAGGGCGATGTTCTCCACCAGCGTGCGAACACGTTTTTCCAGTTCCGCCCGTAGTTGCAGATCGTGGGTGCGGGCCGTACCGCCAAACTCCACCGTTTCCGGCAGCACGTTCCAGGTCTTGCCGCCGTCAACGCGGGTGATACTGAGTACCAGGCTATCGAGCGCATTAAAGCTGCGACTGGTCAGCGCCTGCAGTGCCTGAATGATCTGGCTGGCGACCACGATGGCATCAACGCCCTGCTCGGGATGCGCAGCGTGCGCGCCCTTACCTGTCACGTGGATAACAAACTTGTCGGCATTGGCATAAAACGCCCCGCCACGCGTGGCGAAGGTCCCGCTCGGCAAGCCTGGCTCGTTATGCATGCCAAAAATGGCCTGTACCTGATCCAGCACGCCAGCCTGAATAAACTGCCTGGCACCGCACGCAATCTCTTCGGCTGGCTGAAATAAAATACGCACCCGCCCACGAAGCTGATGTTGCTGAGCCTGCAGTTCGAGCGCCGCCCCAAGCATCACGGCACTATGTAAATCGTGGCCGCAGGCGTGCATGACTCCCGGCTGGCGAGAGTGAAAACTGACGCCGCTGGCCTCGTGGATAGGCAGCGCATCAATATCGGCACGCAGTGCAATCAGGTTTTCACCACTGCCGATTTCCGCGACCACGCCGGTTTCCAGTGGATAGTCCAGCAAGCGAATGCCGGCATTCTGAAGCCACTGGCGTAACCGCGCGGTCGTCGCAAACTCCTGGCCGGAGAGTTCAGGCCAGGTATGTAATTCACGTCGCCATTCAATTAACTGTGCTTCGTTCAGACTCATGGTTTACCTCGGCTAACACATCGTGCTCAGGCGGCGACCCACTGATGGGTGGCCAGTAGCTCCAGCGATCGGTAACGCGCGCGGGGATCGGCAATCGGCGTGTCGATAACAAACTCGTCAATGCTGAAGTTGCGCTGCAGGGCCTCCAGTTGGGCGTGGACCTGTGAAGCGGTGCCTTTCAACAGGGACGGCGTACGTGGCTCAATCAGGTAGTCCGTAAAACCGCCCTGACGGACATAACGCTCCGCCTGTTCCAGGCTGGCGACGTTCACGCCTGGCCCGTTTTTGGCCTGCACGTGAAAATGCCTGAGATCGGCCACCAGCAGCTCGGCCTCGGCGGGCGAGTCAGCTACGACCACCTGCACCGCCACCAGCGCCCGTTTGCCCTGAGCCTGTTGTGAATAGGCCCGCAGAGATCGCGCCAGAAGCTGACGATCGCCGTTGATATGCGCGGCAAACACGAACTGCCAGCCCAGCCGGGCCGCCAGCCGTGCACTCTCTTCGCTCCCGCCTAACAGAAACCGCTGTGCCGGACGGGCCGGTAACGGCGTCGCGCGCACGGCTTCGTCCTCGTCCCGCGGTCCTGTCTCAGGCTTCAGCCAGCTGTCCAGTTGCGTAAGCTGTTCGTCAAAACTGCCCTTTTCGTCCTGATGGACCCCAAGCTGCAGTGCCCGAGTTGAAAGCGGCAGGCCGCCCGGTGCTTTACCGATGCCCAGATCGATCCTTCCCGGCGCCAGCGACGCCAGTAAATTAAAGTTTTCTGCCACTTTGTAGGGGCTGTAGTGCTGCAGCATCACCCCGCCAGAGCCGATACGAATATGTTGAGTTTGCGCCACCAGCCAGGCGATCAACACCTCAGGTGACGGGCTCGCCAGCTGCTCAATATTGTGGTGTTCAGCCAGCCAAAAGCGGTGATAGCCCCATTTTTCAGCCTGTTTCGCCAGCTGCAACGTGCGCTGGAGCGACGCCGCCGGTGTTTCACCTTCCGCTACGGGGGCTTTGTCTAACAGACTTAACTGATATGCCATTCACCTGTCCTCACTCATTTCCGTTATGGGCCAGTGTGGCGATGAGGATATATTTCGTAAAACAATAAATATGAGAATATGAAGTTAAAAAACGGCAATAGAATTTAAATAATAAAGTAATCAACCGAGGAGATTATTATTTCCGCGCGTAAAACATGATCGCGGAGAAGAGTAAAAAATCGCTCAATCACCATTTGCGTATTTTAACTAAGCTTTGATTAATTCCTTATTTTATCCGCGAAAGATCTCGCCTGATGATGATTCATCAAACTCACGATCTCAGGGCAAAAAAAGCATGGCAAAATTCAGCATGTTATTACACCGTCTCTTTTCAGGTAAACAGGGTTCAGACTGCCAGCACAGCGCAGTAAAAGCGCAGACGGCGCGGGCGGGCTCAGCCTCTGACAGCGCGTTATCCCCCCGCCATCATGTGTCGCGAGATAATAATCAACCTGCCGGTGTGCCGGTTTTATTTACCCATGAAAACGCCCCGACGTTATTACGCGATTACCCCTGGCAACCGAATCATCTTTAATCACCCGTCAGCAGCCTCAGATAAGGCGTTGGCCTGTTTAAATAAGGAGACTCATGACGTCATTATTAACGGAACAGCTGGTGCAGTGGCGTCGGGAATTGCACCAGCATCCCGAACTCTCTCATCAGGAGTTTGCCACCACGGAACGTATTACACGCTGGTTAAAGCAGGGTGACATTCGTTTGCTGCCCCTGCCGTTGAAGACCGGCGTGGTGGCGGAAATCGGCCAGGGAGAACCGTTGATCGCCTTTCGCGCCGACATTGATGCCCTTCCCATCGATGAAGGGGTGAACGTACCCTGGCAATCCCAGCGGTCAGGCGTAATGCACGCCTGCGGGCACGATATTCATACCGCGGTGATGCTCGGCGTGGCACATCAGCTTAAGCAACGCGAAGCCACGCTGCCGGGCCGCGTGCGGCTTCTTTTTCAGCCCGCAGAAGAGACGTTTGAAGGGGCCAGCCAGCTGCTTGCCGCAGGCGCGCTGAACGGCGTAAAGGCCATCTTCGGCATGCATAACGCGCCCGATTTGCCGCTGGGCACGCTGCGAACCCGGCCAGGCGCGTTTTACGCCAACGTTGACCGCTTTACGATTCGGGTGCACGGCAAGGGCGCCCATGCCGCACGGCCTCAGGAGGGGATTGACGCTATCGTCATTGCAAGCCACATCGTCACCGCCCTACAGACGCTGCCTGCGCGGGTGTTTAGCGCTCTGGACACAGTCGTTTTGAGCGTCACGCGTTTTACGGCGGGGAACACCTGGAATGTCCTCCCGCAGCAGGTAGAGCTGGAAGGCACGGTCCGCACCCATAATGCAGCGCTACGTCAGCAGATACCTGAGCGTATGACCACGCTGATTCAGGGCCTCGCAGCAGGCTTCGGCGCGCGGGCAGAACTGGAGTGGATAGCAGGGCCGCCTGCCCTGATCAATACGCCAGAATGGGCAGAGGTTGCGCTGGACCAGGCCGCCCAAAGCGGCTATTGCGCGGAAGAGGCTGCAACGCCGCTGATGGGCGGGGAAGATTTTGCTTTTTATCTGCAGCAGGTACCGGGCGCCTTTGTGAATATCGGCAGTGCCAGCGCGTTTGGCCTGCATCATCCAGCTTTTAATCCCGATGAGGCACTGTTGCGGCCTGCTGTCGACTATTTCACCCAGTTGGCACCGCGCGCCCTGAACATCGTGGCGGCACAGTCCGTGCGTGAAAGCGAAACTGTTATATAAAAAATGGCGTCATCTGTGTCTGAACGGCTTGACTGTTATCTGTTCTAATTGCTATCAGTTGAAAGTGAGGGGAACGATGGACGCCATTAAACAGATCTTGATCGACGAAATTAATACGCTCAACCGTGAAGAACGCCGCGATAACCTGCCGCGTTTCAGCTTCTCTTTTTTGAAAAAGCATCCCGGGCTGTGGGCGGTGATGTACCTGTGCTACGGCCTGTGCGTGGCTCTGATTTTTTCCACTGAGATGCTGGGCTGGCCGGCGTTTTGGTTTGCCACCGCTTTTGTGCTGGTGATGAGCTTTCTGATGTTGCTGGACATCAATCCCAAATACCGCTTCGAAGATATCGATGCGCTGGACCTGCGGGTTTGCTACAACGGCGAATGGTATTACGTGCAGCCGGTGCCTGAACAGGCGGTCTCGCGCATTATGTCTTTACCAGATGCGCCAGAGCGCGTGAAAACAGGGATTGATCGTTTGCTGAAACAGAAAGGCGAAGTGGACTTTTACGACGTTTACTACCTGACATGGGGACATCGCCAGGCCGCGCAGGTTTAATCGCCGGCCATTTCCGCCATAATTTCACCCAGCGTAACGACTGCCGCCTCGGCCCGTGAATCCCAGGGCCAGGCGGTATTGAGCCGGAAACAGTGGCTGAACTGTTCACCTGCAGCAAACATCTGCCCCGGCGCAATACTGATGCCTTTCGCCAGCGCCCGCTGGTAAAGCTGCGTGGTGTTGATGCTGTCCGGCAGCGTGACCCATAAAAAATATCCCCCCGCCGCGTCACTTACCGTTGACTGCGCAGGCAGAACCTTTATCAGTGCCTGGCGGGCCAGCTGCTGGCGCTTGACCAGGCTTTGCCGCAGCCGTTTCAGATGATTATCGTAGCGGCGGGTTGCCAGAAAATCGGCCAGCGCCAGCTGCATCGGTGCGCTGGTAGAAAGCGTGCTCATCAGCTGCAGACGTTGAATGCGCTGTGCATGCTGACCTGCCGCCACCCAACCCACCCGAAATCCCGCCACCAGTGATTTTGAAAATGATCCACAGTGCAGCACGTTGCCCTCGCGGTCCCAGGCTTTGGCCGGCAGGGGCGGTGCGCGTTCGTCCCACAGCTCTGCGTACACATCGTCTTCAATAAGCGGCACCTGATGACGGGCCAGTAACGCCACCAGCTGCTGTTTACGCGCGGGCGTCAAGGTAACGCCTAACGGATTTTGCAGGGTCGTCATCAGCCAGCAGGCCTTCACCGGCCAGCGCTGAAGCGCATCCTCAAGCTGCTGTAAATCAATGCCGTTCTGGGCATCGCTCGGAATAGCCAGCGCCTTGAGCTTAAGCCGTTCAATCGCCTGGAGTGCGCCATAAAAGCTGGGCTGCTCAATCACGACATAGTCGCCGGGTTCGGTCAGGGACTGCAGACTGAGGTTCAGCGCCTCCAGCGCACCGCTGGTGATGACGATTTCATCGGGCGATAAGGTCATGCCCTGGCGGGCGTAGCGCTGGGCCAGCAGCTGGCGCAGCGTCGCATTGCCAGGCGGCAGGTTATGTAACGCATCGGTAGGCGTCAGCTGGTGGGAAACGTTCGCCAGCGAGCGCATAAGCTGGCGCTGGGGAAACAAAGCCGGATCGGGAAACGCTGAACCAAACGGCACGATGGCCGGATCGCGCGTGGCCTGCAGGATGTCGAAGACAAAGTCGTTGATATCTACCCGCTCGCTAATGGCCACGCTGAGCGGCGCGGCCGCCAGCGCCCGCGGCGCCACGTAATAGCCGGACTGCGGACGCGAGACGATCCATCCCTGACTTTCCAGCAATTCATAGGCATGCAGCACGGTCATCAGGCTCACCCCCTGCCGGGCGACCTGCTGGCGCAGCGAAGGCAGTCGGGTGCCTGGGGGCCAGATACCGGCTTCTATTTGCTGCTGAATGTCGTCCATTAATCGCTGATATTTCGCCACGGCATGTTGCTCCTGATGCTGAGGCGTCACTTTAGCATGTTGAACATCTGTAACAAAAAAAGCCGTGGCGCTAACACTCCAGTTCAGCGGGTTTGTCTGTTTCTGCGCGGGCAAACACGTCCATCTCTTCAATCCGCTCCGGTGGAAGGGGGCGACCGAGCAGATATCCCTGCAGAGTGTTGCAGCCAAGATCGGTAAGAAACGCCTGCTGTTCAGGCGTTTCGACGCCTTCGGCTACCACTTTTAAATGCAGTGACTGCGCCAGCGCAACGATCGCCGACACAATGGTGGCATCTTCTGACTGATGCTGAAGTTCGTTCACGAAGGCCCGATCGATTTTCAGCTCGCTGGCCGGCAGACGTTTGAGATACAGCAGGCTGGAATAGCCAGTACCAAAGTCATCGATCGACGCTTTGACGCCCAGTTCGGTGAGTTCGGTCAGAATGCGCACACTATCATCAGGATTGCGCATGGCCGTGGTTTCGGTCACCTCCAGCGTTAGCTGCGCGGCCGGAATATGGTGCAGCGCCAGCGCCTGCTTAACGGTATCGACCAGGTTACTCTGCTCAAACTGCATCGCCGACAGGTTTACCGCCACCGACCACTCAGGATGGCCCTGCAGGTGCCACTGGTGCAGTTGGCGGCAGGCCTCATTAATTACCCAGTTACCAATATTGACTATCATGCCGGTTTTTTCCGCCATCGGCAGAAAGCAGTCCGGCGACAGTAAGCCGTGCCTTGGATGCTGCCAGCGCAGCAGCGCCTCGAAGCCCAGAATCGGGCCATGCGGGGCACAGAATTTTGGCTGGTAATACAGGCGCAGCTCATCGTTATCCAGCGCATGCCACAGGTCGTTATTAAGCTGTAGCTGGCTCTGCGCCAGGATATTCATGGACGGCTGGAAGAAGGTGTAACCGTTTCGACCGTTGTTTTTAGTGTGATACATCGCAGCATCGGCATTAAACATTAGCTCGCGTTCATCCTCGCCATCGCCGGGATACACCACGATACCAATGCTTAACGACACCACCAGATCGTAACGGGAAATGGAGAACGGGCGATCGATGGCTTTCACCAGTTGATCGGCCACCGCTGCCGCATCGTTCGGTTCGGTAATTTCAATCAGCAGAACAAACTCATCGCCACCCAGCCGCGCCAGGGTGTAGTAGCCTTTCATCTGCTCACTCATCCTTTCCGTCACGCTGATCAGCAGACTGTCGCCAATATGGTGACCAAAAGCATCGTTTACCGCTTTAAACCCATCAAGATCCATGAACATCAGGGCAAACTGACTGCACTCCCGGTTGGCTTTGTTAATGGCCTGTTCAAGACGATCTTCCAACAGGATACGGTTGGGCAGTCGGGTCAGGTTATCGTGCAGCGCCAGCTGTGCCAGCTCACGATTGGCTTCCGCCAGCGAACTGGCCAGGATCGACGTTCGGGCCTGCATACGCGCATCCAGCATGGAAACCAGTAGCGTAATGCCGAGAATGGCAAGGGTCACCACGGTCACAACCATGGCTAACCAGTTGCTGTTAACGCCAGCGTCCATGCTATGGCTGCCCGCAGGGAATTCAGCCGCCATCATGCCGGTGTAGTGCATGCCGGCAATCGCGGCGCCCATCACCACCGAGGCGCACACTCGCAGAGTCGCGACGCGTCCCTCATGCCCTTCCCGTAGTTTAAATGCCAGCCACAGTGCGGCAACGGAGGCAGCCAGCGCAATGATCACCGATATCAGCACCCAGCCCCAGTTCCAGACGATCCCCTGCGACAGCATCAGCGCGGCCATGCCGGTATAGTGCATGGCTACAATGCCCGAGCCCAGCACGATGGCTCCGCCGGCTAAGCGCGGCAGGGGCAACTCCCCATGACAGACCAGCCACAGCGCGAATATTGAGGCGCACACCGCAATACCGGCAGACAGCGCCGTCAGCCGGGCGTCGTAACTCATCATCATGTCCAGATCCATAGACAGCATGCCGATGAAGTGCATTGCCCAAATGCCGATGCCCATGGCAAAGCCGCCGCCAAGCAGCCATACGAGCGCCACTTTACCGGTTGAGGTCGCCACGCGTCCCGCCATATCCAGCGCAGTAAATGAAGCCAGCATCGCCACCAATACCGAAATGACGACAATAAATGCGTTATAAGAGGCCACTAACATAGGGTTTTCCGAACAGCGCCGAATACGCAGCTGTAATAATGGAGTTGAAAAAGATCTTTTGCCTTGTTTACCGTTTATCGGCGCAGAAAAATACTAACTTAGGCTTTTTTAATAGAAGATATCGATGCTTCCGAGCGTCAGGATCAATCAATCCTCATTACAGGCAAAATACATGATAGTCATGCAGCGCGATTTTGCCCGGACGGCTGGGGTGCCGCTTTCCCTTCTCCGCTATCCTCCCATGCGTCTCAGTGACATAGAGCCACCTAAAAACGAGACTTTTTCAAGAACTTAACAGGCGAAGACACCCCAATACTTTCCTTGACGTTCGCCCGTAACCGAAGCGTTTCGGTGAGCGTTTCAGACCGGTGCGAAAACATATCATCGAAACCGAAAGTGGGATAGAGGGCCGGCAGTTTCGCCTTTTTTATTTTCATGCATTAACGGGCGAGGCAGATGAAGGGGGCTAATGTAACAAAATAATAAAAATTTTTACGCGGAGTTTCGCCACAGCGCATAAGCTGATGTATAGTAAAAAAAACTAATATAAAACGTTCAACCCGATGACGCGGTTATCGTCAAAAACGCTGGCAGGATGCTAATAACTTACAGCAAGATTCTAATTTTTCTGGTTTTTTGTATTACGCCATCAGGTGAAAAAGCACTGATCCTCAATAATCGGTAAGGAATGGTTATGAAATTCAAGCTTTTTCTGTTCGTTGTCGGGTTGACTACGGCGCTGCCTTCCGCGACGTTTGCTGCCACCACCACGGGTGCGATTAACGCGACGCTAACATTAACCACGGGTTGTCTGGTGAACGGGCAGTCCGCCACCACTGGCGTAAATTTCGGTTCGTTAAACTTTGGCAGCAGTGCCGCGACCTTCGATACCCTGAATGCCACCTTAGTGGGCGCGGCGGGTAACGGTATCTACGTGCGCTGCACAACCGGTCAAACCTTTAACGTCCAGGTGACCAGCAGCAATGCGGCACCGGGAACCGTCTACGGCACCGTGTCATCCGCTCCACGCTACCTGGTGCTGGGGGCGGATAATACCCAGGGCATCGCTTATACCCTCTATAGCGACGCCTCCTTTAGCACCGCCATCGCAAATAACACCAATATTGCGCCCAGCGGCACCACCGATCCGACGCTTGGTACCAATTACGCCATCTACGGGCGCGTCGTGGGCGGCGGCTTTAACCCTGTGATACCGGCCGGGACTTACACCGATACGATTAACGTCGCCGTGAACTATTGAGTGCTCGTGTTTGAGTAGCGACAGATGACGGCAAAGTGGTCACCTGTTTCGGTCACCGTTGGCGGGCTGCTGCTGTGGGTGAGTGGTAATGGGTGGGGCATCACGACCAGCTCCACCACATTCCAGGTGTCAGCGTCAATCGTTGCGGGTTGCGTGGTCTCAGGCACGAATACGGGGATCTTTGGCACGCTTAATTTTGGTACCCAGTCGGGGCTGGCCACGAACAGCGTTAGCGCCAGCTATGTACAAAGTTCCACGATTAACCTTGCCTGCACACCGGGCACCACGCTGAGCATGACCATCAATGGCGGCAGTAACTATACCTCGACCCGTAATTTGAAGCTGGCTAACAACACCAACACGGTTCCCTATTACCTCTACAGCAATGCTGCACGTACCACGCCGATTCCGGTGAACACGGCAGTGCCGTTGAGCTACAGCAATGCGAATAACATCACGTTACCGATATATGGCTCGCTGCAGTTACCCGGCCCGACGCGCGCCGGGGTTTATTCGGACACCCTCAGCGTCACGCTGACCTGGTGATAAAAGGACAAAGGAGCTTTACCATGCCATCCCTGCGCGCCCTGTTTTTTCTGTTCACATTCCTGCTGTTGCCTCAGGCTCAGGGCGCTAACTCCGTCATGATTTGGCCTATCGATCCGGCGATTAACCCGGAGGAAAAAGCCAGCGAGCTGTGGCTGGAAAACCGTGGCAGCAGCACCACCCTGATGCAGGTGCGCATCTTCGCCTGGCAGCAGACGCACAATCAGGAGCAGTATCAGACCCAGCAGCAGGTTGTCGCCAGCCCGCCGCTGATACGCATCGAACCCGGGCAAAAGCAGCTCGTTCGCCTGATTAAACAAGTCCCGCCCGTGGCAGGTAAAGAGATGGCCTACCGCGTCGTGCTGGATGAGATCCCCACCCCACGGTCGGTCGGCGATAATCAGGCCGGACTGAATTTTCAGATGCGCTATTCGGTTCCCCTGTTTGTCTACGGCAACGGACTGGTTCGCGATGACGCCAGGTCTGTACTGAGCTGGCGCCAGGTCAACACTGGCGGTCAGCGTTATCTGGAGCTGACTAATCGCGGTAACGGCCACGCACGTCTCAGTAATGTCACCGTGGGCGGTCAGCGACTCGGAAACGGACTTTACGGTTATGTGCTGGCTAACAGCACCCAGCGTTTTCCTCTGAGAGCCGCGGTCAGCGGTGAACTGCGCGCAGAAACCAACCACGGGCAGTGGCGCAGCGCTGCGGCTCAGTAAAGTGTAATGATGTCGTTTTCGCCGCATCCCGTTGCGCTGGCTATCGCGGGGCTGTGCTGCCTGACACCCGGTTCTGTCTGGGCTGAAACCTTTACGTCGCTCCCGCCGCCGCCCGCCGTGGACAACAGCGCCGCCGGTCAGCGCTACATGTTAGAGCTGGTGGTGAATCAGCAGGCACGGGGCGATATCGTGCCGGTAGAGCAACAAAACGGTCACTTTCTGGTGCGGGCAGGCGATCTGCAGCGTGCGGGGATCCCGCCGGAAAAGTATCAGGGACAACAACAGGTTGATGTTAATCAGCTCGCAGAGGTGAAAGTGGACTATGACGATCGTCGCCAGCGCCTGCTGCTGAAGGTACCGCCCGGCTGGCTGCCCGAACAGACGATTGGTGAGAGCAACACCGGACCGCGCTTTCCCGGACGCGTCAGCCCTGGGGCGCTGATAAATTACGATCTCTACGCCACGCGCACCGACGTTGCGGGTACACGTCTGGCGGCCTGGAACGAACTGCGCCTGTTTGGTGATGCCGGACACATCTCCAGCAACGGCGTCTGGCAACAGCAGCTGGAAGGACAAAATCGCTACCAGGATGATGGCTATATCCGCTACGACACCTGGTGGAGCAATGAAAACGAAAACGCCATCCTGAGCTGGCGGGTCGGCGACCTCACGACCGATGCGCTGGCATGGACCAGCAGCGTCCGGCTTGGCGGCATTCAGGTTGCGCGGGACTTCAGCGTACGTCCGGATCTGGTGACCTATCCCCTGCCCGCGTTTTCCGGTCAGGCGGCGGTGCCCTCAACGGTCGATCTGTTTGTTAACGGCTACCGCTCCACTCAGGCCAACGTTCAGCCCGGTCCCTGGTCGCTCACGAACGTGCCCTTTGTAAACGGCGCGGGCAACGCGGTGATTACCACCACGGATGCCGTCGGGCGTCAGGTGGTCACCACGCTGCCGTTTTATGTTTCCAGTAATCTGCTTAAGCCTGGCCTGTCCGATTACGCCTTTTCCGCCGGTGCGATGCGACAAAACTACGGCATTAAAAACGCGGATTACGGTGCGGCGGCGATGAGCGGCTCATGGCGCTATGGCATGACAGACTGGCTTACCCTGGAAACCCATGGGGAGGGCAGTAACCACCTGGGCATGGGCGGAGCAGGCGCGCAGTTTAAAGTGGGCAGTTTGGGCGTGATCAACGGCGCAGCCGCGCAGAGTCAAATGGACGGGCAGTCTGGCGCGCAGTACAGCTGGGGCTATCAGTACAACAACAGTCGCTTTAGCCTGGGTACGCAGCACCAGGTGCGCAATGCCGGCTTTGGTAATCTGGCCCTGCTGAGCAACCAGCGCAACGGCGGTTCGGATTACCGTTACAGCCTGGCGCGGCGAACGGCGCAGTACAGCGCCAGCATATCGCTCAACCGTTATGGCAGCCTGGGTGCAGCCTATATTGATATTTCCGGCGGCGATAACCAACGCACCAGCCTGTGGAACCTCTCCTGGAGTAAAAACCTGTGGGGCAATGCCAGCCTGTACGTTTCCGCCAGCCGTGACAGGCAACAGGGCGAATGGAGCGGCGCCGTCTCGCTGGTGATTCCGTTTGGTGAAAACAGCAATGCCTCACTGAGCGTTGAGCGCGATCAGCAAGGTCGACACAATCAACGGGCTTATCTGTCCCGCGCCATGCCCAGCGACGGCGGTTTTGCCTGGGACGCCTCCTGGGCGAACCAGGGCGGGAATAGCGGTGATTACCGGCAGGGCAGCCTGCGCTACCGTAACAATAAAATCGATACGTCTGGCGGATTCTACGGGGATGATGACAACACTACGCAGTGGGCAGATTTATCTGGCGCGCTGGTGTTAATGGATAACCAGGTCTTTGCCGCAAACACGATCAATGATGCCTTTGTGGTGGTGAAAACCAACTACCCGGACGTCAATGTCCGCTATGAAAACCAGTCGATGGGACGTACCGACAGCAAGGGCTATCTGCTGGTGCCCTCCATCAGCAGCTATTACGCGGCCAAATACGATATCGATACGCTCGACCTGCCCGCCGACATGACCACGCCCAAAGTCGAGCAGCGTTTTGCCGTGAAGCGCCAGAGTGGATTTTTGCTGAATTTTCCGGTTGAGCGTTTACGCGCCGCCAGCGTGATTCTGTATGACAGCCATAACCAGCCGTTGCCGGTATCCAGCCAGGTGATCCGTCCCGGCCAGGCAACGGGCTACGTTGGCTGGGACGGTATCGCCTGGCTGGACGATCTCAGCGAACACAACCCAATTAAGGTCATCGCGCCTGACGGCCGAACCTGTAAAACCGAACTGACTCTGGCGGGTGGCCAGCCGCAGGCATTGAAAACCTACGGTCCGCTGACCTGTCCCCTGCCGCCGCTGCCCGACGGCGCACCGGTACCCAACCCCGAAAACGCGACAGCCGGAATAACACCATGAAAAACCTGATGCTGCTTTGCCTGCTGCTGCTACCCTCGCTGGGCTATGCCGCCTGTACCCTTCCCGCGTCCAGCGCCAGCTTTGGCACACAAACCACGTTTGTTGCCAATACCAGCGTCAGCACGACCTCCACCAACGCTAACGTTAACTGCGGATCAGGCACGGCCCTGACTCTGCTGAGTAATAATCAGATTACGTTTCAGCTGACCAGCGCCAGCAACACCAACGGCACGCGCGGCACGCTCAAGCGAAGCGGCGATACCGGTAGCGACAATATTCCGGTGCGGCTGTGTACCGACAGCGCCTGCGCCAATGAGCTGACCATTGGCGGATCGGCTTTTGTGTATAACTCGGCCACATTGATCAACCTGGCGGGATTACTCGGCAGCCTGAACTTCGCGATTCCGGTGTATTTACGCACCGTCGCCGGGCAAACCGTGGCGGCGGGCAGCTATACGCTCACCCTGAACATGACCGTCACCTATAACATCTGCACCTCTGTTTCCGCCCTGGGCGCTTGTCTGACCCCGCAGACCGGCAGCGGCGTGATCCCCATTACCGTGACCGTCGTTCTGAGCAATGACTGTACAGCGATTACCGCCCCCAACATTAGCTTTGGCAGCGCGCCGCTGGTCGCCAGCTTTGGGGCAATTTCGCAAACCATCAGTGTGTTATGCAGTAAAGGCAGTACCTATACCGTGGGCTTAAGCAATGGCAACAACGCATCAGGCAGCGTGCGGAATATGGCGAGCGGAACCAACCGTTTGAGTTACGAAATCTACAAAGGAACCAGTAGCGATCGCTGGGGGCCGAGTGGCACAGAACGGGTGGGCAGTGCGGCGGCCAATACCGTCAGCACCGATGGACTGACGCGCAGCTATAACTACACTGCGCGCGTCCTCACCACGCAAAACACGCCGCCTGCGGGAAACTACAGCGACAGCGTGGTGGTGGATATTGCGTTTTAAAGGGATGTGCTGACCGGCGTGCTGCCGTGACGAGCGCGATACTGCTTAACCATGCGACCAATGAGCAGCGTACCAAACAGGCCACAGACGGCCGCAAAGGTCAGCCACACGCCCGGCATCGCCTTGTCACCTGTGGCGTGAATCAGATAGCTGGATACTGCTGGCGTAAAGCCGCCAAACAGCGCCGTTGCCAGGCTGTAGGCCATAGAGAAGCCCGCGGCGCGCACTTCCGCTGGCATAATTTCCGCCAGATAAACCACCATGGCGCCGTTATAGCTTGCGTAGAGAAAGGAGAGCCATAATTCCGCCTCGACCAGATGCGCGAAGCTGGGCGAGCCCACCATCCAGTGCAGCACCGGCCAGGCGGTGGCAATCATCAGCAAGGTAAACGTCAGCAGCAGCGGGCGACGACCTATGCGATCGGAGAGCGCGCCCATCACCGGTAGCCAGAACAGGTTCGAAATCCCGACAAACAGCGTCACCATAAACGCCTGGGTGTCGCTCATCATCAACACCGTTTTGCCGAAGGTGGGCGTAAAGGCGGTAATCATATAGAACATCACGGTGGTAGTGACGACCATCAGCATACCTGCCAGCACCAGCGCCCAGTTGCTGGCCACCGAACGCATAATTTCGGTCATGGCCGGGTGGTGTTTACGCTGACTGAAGGCTTCGGTTTCTTCCAGCATACGGCGGATATAAAACAGGAAGGGCACGATCAGGCAGCCCACCACGAAGGGAATGCGCCAGCCCCACTCGGTGACGTCATCATGAGAAAGCAGATGGTTCAGGCCCAGTCCCAGCAGCGCAGCGAATATCACCGCAATCTGCTGACTTCCGGATTGCCAGCTGACAAAGAAGCCTTTGCGGCCTTTCGGTGCGACTTCGGCCAGATAGACCGACACGCCACCCAGTTCCACACCGGCTGAAAAGCCCTGCAGCAAACGCCCCAGCAGAATCAGAACCGGTGCCGCCGCGCCCAGCGTGGCATAACCCGGTACCAGTGCAATCGTGAGCGTGCCCAGCGCCATCAGGCCAAGCGTTAACAGCAGCCCTTTGCGACGACCATGGTGGTCGATGTAAGCCCCCAGAATAATGGCCCCCAGCGGACGCATCAGGAAGCCCGCACCGAAGGTCATCAACGTCAGCATCAGGGAAGAGAACGGATCGTCACCGGGAAAGAAGGTTTTGGCGATGGCCGTGGCGTAGTAGCCAAACACCATGAAATCGTACATCTCAAGGAAGTTACCACTGGTAACGTTGAAAATGGTTCTGGCCGCGCTGGCTGGCGGCTTTTGTAAAGTTTCACTCGGGTTCATCACGGCTTCCTTGGTTTTTTATCCGTTTTAGCCTGCGACAAGCCAGATTAATGTGACACCGATCACCATTGCAGTTTACAAGTCTATAAGTTTCCGTAACAAGAAATTAACAGGAGAGTTACAGCAGCATCTTTGCCTGTTATCAGGCGGAATGAGCAGAAGAAGATTCTGTGAAAACAGACATAAAAAAAGCGCGGCGGAATGCGCGCTTTTTAGCCGTGATAGCGTATTGACGAGGCGCGTTTACCACGCCTGAAGGCCCCGAATGTTGGCTGAATGCGTTGAGCGTTAAGCGGGAAAGCCCGACCGGCTCCAATCGCTATTTCTTGACCGTTTCCATTCCCATCAAGCCGATTTTTAAATACCCGGCCGTGCGCAGTTCGTCCATCACGCTCATCAGGGTTTCATAATCGACAGACTTGTCCGCCTGGAAGAAGATCGTGGTGTCCTTGTTGCCTTCCGTCTGCTGGGTCAGCACGTTGATCAACGACGCTTTATTCACCACCTCGTTACCCACGTACAACTGCTTGTCGGCTTTGATCGAAAGGTAAACCGGTTTTTCCGGACGCGGTTGGGGCGCACTGGTGGAAGCCGGAAGGTTAACACGGACATCAACGGTCGCCAGCGGCGCTGCAACCATAAAGATGATCAGCAACACCAGCATCACGTCGATAAACGGCGTGACGTTGATTTCGTGCATTTCGCCATCTGTTTCGGCCTGGTCGTTTAATCGCATCGCCATAACGCTTACCCCAGACGCAGTTTTTGTGCGGCTGCCGGGCGGTTAACGTCAGGCTGGGCCAGGTTTCCCAGGTCGATATCGCGGCTTTGCAGCAGCATGATTTGCGCGGCCACATCGCCCAGCGAGGCTTTGTAGTTGGCGATCATGCGGGCAAACACGTTGTAGATCACCACGGCAGGAATGGCGGCAACCAGGCCAATAGCGGTAGCCAGCAAGGCTTCGGCAATGCCGGGGGCAACCACGGCAAGATTCGTGGTTTGCGTTTTGGCGATACCAATGAAGCTGTTCATGATGCCCCAGACGGTGCCGAACAGGCCGACAAACGGCGCGACCGAACCAATCGTGGCCAGGAAACCGTTACCGCGGCCCGCGTGACGGCAGAAGGCAGCCACCCGACGTTCAAGACGGAAAGCGGTACGCTCTTTGATCCCGGCGGTATCTTCAACGCCAGCAGAAAGTTCCAGCTCATTTTGCGCATCGTTAAGGAGTACCGCGCTGTGGCTGGCGGTTTTGAACTGCTGGGCAGCGCGCGCGGCATCATTCAGGTTGCGGGCTTCACCTAACGCCAGCTGCTCGCGCTTGAGGCGACGTTTGGCCGCGCTCAGCTCAGCATATTTACCGAAGAAAATTGCCCAGGTCACGACCGAGGCCAATAACAGACCAATCATGACCACCTTTACCACGATATCGGCATGCTGGTACATGCCCCATACGGAAAGGTCTGCTTGCATTAAGTCACTGGCTACCACGCTGCTTCTCCAACTTCATCTACTACATGGGTGCGGAATGAAGTGCCGATGATAGCAAAAAACAATCGAATTGATAGTGGTTCTCATTAGTATTTACAATCTTGCAGCCACTAATGACGGTGAGCCAGCACCTGAATAAGCCGCGCCTGCCCTGCCGTTTCTCTAGTCCAATCCTGACGGGATGACTGGCGTTGATCGTTTCGCCCCTGTTGGCGGCATCCCGCCCCAAAACGGTTAATTAGCGATCGCTCTCATAAAATAACTTTTTCGTTTCGATGAATGTGAAAATTATGTTGCAGCTAAAAACCGCCTACAGCAGGATAAGTAGAACGTTCTACTAAAACGTTCTACTTACAATAAAAACGCCAATAGGGGCGCAACATCGGGAAAACTCGGTATGACACTGCTATCAGGGTTGGTTAAATCGTTATCGAAGTTATCAATGATTGGTCGGGCGCTCATGCTGCCTATTTCGTTGCTGCCTGCCGCTGGCTTACTCCTGGCATTTGGTAATAAGTTCGAGTTACCGCTGATGATGAACGCTGGTGGGGTGATTTTTGATAACCTGCCGATGCTGTTTGCGATTGGCTCAGCTGTGGGACTGGCCGCCGAATCCGGGATAGCCGCACTTTCCGCCGCGGTTTCCGTCTTTGTCACCAACATCACCATTGGCACCATGCTGCATATCACTCCGGAAATGGCGGCCCAGGGAGGAAAATATGCCATGGTCGTCGGCATTCCGACGCTACAGATGGGCGTATTCGGCGGCCTTATCTGCGGCATTCTCGCTGCCTGGTGCTACAACCGCTTCCATACCCTGCAGCTCCCTGAGTTCCTGGGTTTCTTCTCGGGTAAGCGTTTTGTTGCCATTGCGACGGCATTTTTATCCTTTCTGCTCGGCCTGCTGATGCCCTATGTCTGGCAACATATTCAGGCGGGCATCGATGCACTTTCGGTGATCGTCAACGGCGATAATCAGGCGGCCTCCACCTTTATTTTTGGGCTGGTGGAGCGCGCCCTGATCCCGCTTGGCTTGCACCACATCTGGTATCCCTCGTTCTGGTACTCCTTCGGTGATTACGTCACCAAAACCGGCCAGGTGATTCATGGCGATCAAACCATCTGGTTCAAAATGCTGGAGGAAGGCGTGAAATCCTTTAGCAGCAACGGCTACCAAAATGCGGGCAAGTTTATGCAAGGTGAGTATCCGCTTATGCTTTTCGCCCTGCCTGCCGCCTGTCTGGCGATGTACCACGAAGCCCATACCAGGAATAAAAAGATCGCGTTCGGTATCCTGTTTTCAGCGGCGTTGACCTGCTTTTTGACCGGCATCACCGAGCCAGTGGAGTTTACCTTTATCTTTGTCGCACCCCTGCTTTATGTCTTTAATGCCATCATGGCGGGCCTGGCCTATATGACCATGTATTTACTGCATGCCCATATCGCTAAATCTTTTTCCGCCGGATTGATTGACTACATTAGCTTTGGCATTGTGCCCTCGCTCAACGGATACCAGACTCACTATCTCAGCGCGGTTATCGTGGGCGTACCGATGGCATTGATTTACTATTTCACCTTCCGCTTCGTTATTCGTCGGTTTAATGTAAAAACACCGGGACGAACGGACGTCACGGCGACGACCGATGATAAAACCGATGCAGAGCTGGCTAGCGAAATCATCGTCCTGCTGGGAGGTGAGAAAAACATCCGCTCGGTGGGCGCCTGTATCACGCGCTTACGGCTTGAAGTCGTCAACAGCCATGACGTTGACCGTGAAGGGCTGAATAATCTTGGCGCACGCGGCGTGGTTTTTGTCGGCGATAACGGTATACAAATTATTTTTGGCGCCAGAGCGCAATTTATTGCCCAGACGCTGTCCGGGATGACAGGCTGATGCAGGCCTGGCTTTCTGACGATGGCGGGCAAGGCGATAGCAGGCTGAGCAGGTGAATTTCAGGGAGCAGGTTTGAAGAGAGTCAGCATTACTGATGTGGCTAAACACGCCGGCGTGTCGGTTTCGACCGTCTCGCTGGTGCTGCGTCAAAAAGGAAAAATATCCGATGCCACCATCAGGAAAGTTCACGCCGCCATTGATGCGCTCGACTACGTTCAGAATGTGGCAGCCGCCAACCTGCGCGCCAGCACCTCTAACCTTATCGGTCTGATTCTGCGTGATTTCAGCGACAGTTTCTCCGTGAAGGTCATGGCAAGCCTTGTGCAGCAGTTGGAAAAGCAGGGCTATATGGTGTTTTTGGGGCAGCCCACTGACGACGGCGAATCGCTGACGCGCTGCCTGCTCTCCTTTAAGCAGCAGGGCGTCGCTGGCGTTGTCTGTCTGGCGTCAGACAGGCGAAATGCCAGCCTGCCGTCGCAGCTTCTCCACTGCCCTTTACCCCTGGTGGTGGTGTCCCAGTCGCTGCTGGCGGAGAAGTGTAATCTGGTCATGCGTGACAACCACCAGGCCGCCCACCTGGCGACCCGCTATCTGATTGAACGCGGTCACCGCAATATTGCCTATATTGGGGGAATTGAAGGCGACCTGATCCGTCAGCAGCGCTTACTGGGGTTTCGCAGCGCCCTGACTCAACACGGGCTGGCCGTAAGGGAAGGATTTACGCCATCCTGCCGTGACGATACCCACTCAGCCGCCTTTGCCACGCGTCAGTTACTGGAGCAAAACAACACCATTACCGCGCTGCTCTGTCACTCTCCGGATGCGATAATCGGGGCGATGTCCGGTATTCATCACACCGGTCGCACCGTGGGTAAAGACGTGTTTCTGACCCAACAGGTCGCTCTGATGGGCTTTGAGGACATGCTGCACGTGAACCTCACCTCGCCCTCTTTTACCTATGTTTCCTCCGCCAGTGAAGAAACCGGCCGCCAGGCGGCTGAGCTTATCCTGCGTCAGCTACAAGACCCTGAGCGCCCAAGGCAGCGTATTTTATTATCGGGCCAATTAATTACACGAGAGTCGGCATAAATCGGCATTTTGATTGTCAGAGAAGCGAGTATGTGAAAAATCGCTTTCGGGCGCAGCGGTTAGCCTCTGCGAACGGTGGGTGCGCAAACATAACGATAAACAGCCTATGAGCAACACAATCATAACCAGCCTAACGTCACTTTTACGTCGGAAACGACAGCAGCGCTTATTACGGGATCGCCGTATAGGCTTTAACCGTGCACGCGCGCAAGATCACGCATCACGCGCAGCGCACGCTTCGATATTGCCTGGTCCTGACGGCCATCGCGCTGACGCCACAGGGCCGCTTACTGCGCCCGCCCGTTCTGCAGACGGCTCGTCACCGCTTCCCATCACGACGCCAGACCGGACGATGCTGCTGTGGCTATCCCGCTGCCTGTTATTTGTGTCGCTACTGCTACCGGGTTCAAACATGATCTCATCCTGCTCTGGTGCCTGTTATGCGGCGACCAACACGCTGATCACCCTGCACTTTTTCAGGCGCTGTTATGAGTCAGATAAACCCTCATCCGGCATCGTGAAGTGTTTCAGTCGCCAGTTGCGCAGCGTGGCCCTGATTCGTTTTATCCACGCCTCACGCAATGCGGCACCGCCGGGCAGACTAAAGCGTTTTCACTACGGTCATCAGTCGGATAAAACGCGAAGGCGCAACGTGCGCCCGCCGTTCCGTGCGGCTCCCGAATCGGACTCAGCCATCCATGTCAGCCCGGCAGAGCGCTCTCTGTTTTCACCGGATGCCTTGCTCAGGTCGCCGCAGGCGCAATCGTTACCGCCCTGTACCACTCCGCGCTACAACGCCGCTCCTGCGTTGATCACGCCGCCGCAGAACCCGCTGGCGGCATCCCCGGGCTGTCAGCCCTGAGCAGGCGACACGTCCACAAAGCCTGGCCCAGTGGCGGGTGATTAGCGGATATCGCCAGGGCTTATCCCCCAGCGGGAAGGCGTGCTTCTTTCGCCCGCCTGGTGCTGCTGACTGCGCCCCTTGGCCGTTATCATCGCCACCGTTAACAGGGCCGGGATGGCCAGCACGGCGAAAATAGTGGCGAACCCCCAGCCCAGCGCCAGCATCTCTGCCCCCACCAGCGCGCTGAGAATGGCCCCAATGCGCCCTACGCCGTGCATCCAGCTGGAGCCCGTTGCACGCGCCTCGGTGGGATAAAAGCTGGCCGAAAGCGCATTCATTCCCGTGTTAGCGCCACCGATGCAGAAGCCGATCATCATGGCGCAACCGCCCAGCACCACCGGGTGCGCCAGCGAAAATCCCATCCCCACCGTGAACAGCGCGCCCGCGCCGTAAATCATCGACAGCGCCCGGTGCGATTCAATCCTGTCCATCAGCCAGCCCGAAAACAGCGAACCGCAGGTTCCACCCGTCTGGAACAGAGCCGTGATAATGGCGGCCTGCACCACGTCAAAACCGTTATCCTTGATCAGCATGGGGAGCCAACTGCCCAGGGTATAGAATAAAAACAGTGCGGTAAAATAGGCGCCCCACAGCATCAGGCTGCCAAACCGGTACTGGTCGTTAAGTACGACTTTTACTGGCTGCGCCCTGGCCTTGCTGACCGGCGGCAGCTCGACGCTGCACTGCTGCAGATCCAGATCCGGTGCCAGCTTAGCCAGAATACGGTGAATTTTTTTGCTGGCGGCACGCCTTACCACTAAAAAGCACACCGATTCCGGCAGCGCCCAGAGCAGTAACGGCACGAACAGCATTGGCAGGATCCCGCCCAGCATCAGGACAGAATGCCAGCCGAAGTGCGGCATCAGCCAGGAGGCGGCAAAGCCACCCAGCGCTGCGCCAAACGTGAAGCCACAAAACACCACGGTGATAAGGAATGCCCGTCGTCTGGCAGGAGCAAACTCGGCCACCAGCGTGCCCACGTTGGGCATCGCCGCGCCTAATCCCAGACCGGTCAGAAAACGGAACAGGATCATCTGTTCCATATTTTGCGAAAAGGCGGTTATCAGCGTCCAGGCGCCAAAAAAGAACACGCTGTTAATAATCACGACTTTGCGACCCAGCCTGTCTGACAGCGGGCCGGAGAGCATTGCGCCCAGCGCCAGCCCCACCAGGGCAGCGCTGATGATCAGCCCCAGTTCGCGATTGGTGATGCCCCAGTCCGCTTTCAGTTCAGGTGCAATGAACCCCATGATGGCAATATCAAACCCATCGAGAGCGATGATGCAGAAGCCAAACAGCACCACCATTTTTTGCCACATCCCCAGCGGGCGGCTGTCGATTAACGCCCGAACATCAATTGCTTTGCTTTCCGCCACGGTGACTCTCCGGTGAAATACGTAATGTGGGGTTACTATATGCAGGCGCTGTAATGCGTTAAACGGCGATAATCGAAATTTTGTGCGTTTATCGCACGATTATGCGCGAATTAAACGCCAAATCTGCGTTAATAGATTGTTAAAAAAGACAATTTTTCTGGCAGCATGGGTTCCGTTATCGGCAAAGGATTGTGAGCGGGATCGGGCGGATTTGAGCGGGCGAGAACAGGCAGAGAAGCGGTCTGAGCAGGATAGCGGGCCAGCGAAACTGGCCCATCAACGTCTTACCGCATGGCGGTCAGCCGCACGGGAGCATTGGCCGCGCCAAAGCCACGATAGCCGCCACGTCGTTCCAGCAGCTCAAAGAAGAAGCGGCCCTTTTCATAGGGAAGCGTATAGACGTGCAGCAGCTCCCCGCCCTGTTCGTCCCGATCGTACAGCACATCGTAACGCTGCAGCTGCGCCAGAAAATCGGCGTCGAGATCGAAACGCGCCATCAGGTCCTGATAATAGTTATCGGGAATGTGCAAGGTTTTCAGCCCACGTTCGCGCGCGGCCTTTACCGCACTGAACAGATCGTCACAGCCAAAGGCGACGTGCTGCAACCCTGCGCCCTGATAGGTCGTTAAAGCGCGGGCTATCTGGGTTTCCCGACTGACCGACATGTTTAGCGGCAGGCGAATCGCATCGTTGGGGCTTCGCAGCACGCGGCTACGCACCAACCCCAGCGGATCGGGCAGTTCCCACTCGGTATCCTGCACAAAACCCGGCACGCTACGCAGGAACATAATCCAGTTATCGCGCGTATCATCCGGCAGGGCTATCGCCAGATGGTCGATGGTCTGCATCGCAGGCTGGGGCGCGGCGCGGTGCGTTAAGTGGAAGTCGCTGTGGTAGCCGTCCTGACCGGCAGGCTCATCTTCCACCAGATAAATCAGGCTGCCGTCAGGCGCACATAACGCCGGGATCTGGCGTTCGTTGGGGCCGGTTTCCCCCTGCCAGATGGCGTAACCGTAATCCTGCGCGCGCGCGATCAGCTTATCGACCCCGCGAACCCGCCAGGCCACCGCACAGAGCGAAATACCGTGCTGATGATAATACCCGCTGGCCTGGCTCTCCGGCTGCGCATTCAGAATCACATGCACCTTGCCGTTACGATACAGCGACACCTGCTTGGAGCGATGATCGCCCGCATGAACCAGCCCAAGCTGCGTCAGCCACTGTCCGAGTGCCAAAGCGTCATTGTGGCTGACGGCAAACTCGATGAACTCCAGCGACAACAGCGGCGGCTGGGGCGCAGAGTGGAACAGCCCTTCCCCGGCCAGGGAGGCCAGCGCGCTCGGCAGCAGCGGCTGTCCAACCAGCCAGTCACGGGTTTGCTCCTCCAGCCACAGCAGCGATCGATAACCATCCTGCGCGGTAGGCACCACCGGTGAGGCGCGGAATCCATCGTTGAAAATTTCCAGCGACCAGGCATCCCGGTAGCCATGCGCCGACAGTTGCGTCATAAACTGAGTCAGATTGAATTCGCCCTGGCCGGGAAAACAGCGGAAGTGGCGACTCCACGACAGCACATCCATTTTTAGCAGCGGTGCATCCGCCAGCTGTACGAACACAATTTTCTCCGTCGGGACCGCTTCCAGCCCGTCCAGGCTGTCGCCGCGCGACAGAATATGAAAACTGTCGAGCACGATCCCCAGCGCGGGATGGTTGACGGCCTTGACGCGGGCCCAGGCGTCGCGCCACAGGCTGACGTGTCGTCCCCAGGCCAGCGCCTCATAACCGAGAGTAATACCGTGCTCAGCCGCCAGCTCTGCCAGAGCGGTGAGATCGCTGACCTGTGTGGCGAAGTCGTCACTGCAGTCCGGTGAGACATTGCTGCAGACCAGCATCCGCTGACAGCCCAGCTGTTGCATGACCTCAAACTTGCGCGCCGCGCGCGCCAGGTTTTGCGCCAGCCTGTCACGGGGGCCGCCTTCGAAGTCGCGGAAAGGTTGAAACAGCAAGATTTCCAGCCCGAGCGCTTCACACAGCTGGCGGATTTCCACGGGTGAGCCGGGATAATAGACCAGATCGTTATCGAAAATTTCAACGCCATCGAAGCCTGCGGCGGCAATTGCTCGCAGTTTTTCCGGCAGCGTGCCCGATACCGAGACCGTTGCGACAGAACGTTTCATTGTTGCCTCCTGATAAGCGGTCACGGGGTGACCTTAAAGCAGCCGGTCAGCAGCGAGGCATTCTGCTAACGGAGATTGGCAATTGTTATGAACCAGTTGGAACATTTCGTCAATGTGTAACTGGTCATGATTTTTGGTTATGACAAAGCCGACGATTTTTCACTTTTCTTTTACAAGTTGCGCTTCCTACACTTCCCGCTCTGTACCGAAAATAATAAGGATGCCTGGATGAAAAATGACTGGCCCGCCCGCGAACTGGTGCATCGTGACTATCGTGATCACCCACCGGCGCTTGCGCCTTTGTATAAAACAAGTCTGCTGCGCTCGCCACGCAATGCACTGATTTCTTTGCAGAATTCGCTATCCGAAATCACGGCACCGGTGTTCACCCAGCAGGAACTCGGACCACGAGACAGTGACCTTATCCTCAATTACGCCAAAGAGGGTTTACCCATCGGCGAACGGATTATTGTGCATGGCTACGTGCGGGATGCATTTGGTCAGCCGGTGCGCAACGCGCTGGTTGAGGTATGGCAGGCCAATGCCGGGGGGCGCTATCGTCACAAAAAAGATCAGTATCTTGCGCCCATCGATCCAAATTTTGGCGGGTGCGGTCGCATGCTGACCGACGATAACGGCTACTACTGCTTCCGCACCATTAAGCCCGGTCCCTACCCGTGGCGGAATCAGGTGAGTGACTGGCGTCCGGCGCATATTCATTTCTCACTCTCTGGCGAAGCCTTTGCCCAGCGCCTGATTACCCAGATGTATTTCGAGGGCGATCCGCTGATCGGCCGCTGTCCCATTGTTCAGTCAGTCGGCAGCGAAGCGGCCGTGCGCACGCTGATTGCCGAGCTGGATACCCACTCTGCCGTGCCACTGGACTGCCTGGCCTACCGCTTTGACCTGGTCCTGCGCGGGCACCGCGCAACCTGGTTCGAAAACCGCACTCAGGGGGCGGCATCATGAAACGCTATCTTGCCGAAACGGCGTCACAAACCGCCGGACCTTATGTGCACATTGGTCTGGCGCCCCATGCGGCGGGCTTCGACATTTTTGAAAACAACTTCAGTGAGGTGCTGACCCAGCCGGAAACGCGCGGCGAGCGCATTGTGGTAGAAGGCTGCGTTTACGACGGTTCCGGCACGCCGGTGCGCGACGTGCTGATTGAAGTGTGGCAGGCGAATGCCGAAGGGCGTTACAACCATCCCGCCGATCGGCAGCACGATAAGCCGCTGGACCCGGCGTTTCGTGGCTGGGGACGGACCTGCTCCGACTTCGACAGCGGGATCTGGCGTATCAAAACGATCAAACCCGGTAGCGTGACCGGGCGCGACGGTCGCCCCATGGCGCCGCATCTTAACCTGTGGATTGTGGCGCGCGGCATTAACATCGGACTGAACACCCGGCTCTACTTCGCCGATGAACAGGCGGCAAATGACGCCGATCCGGTGCTGAATGTGATCGAATGGGAGAAGCGACGTCGCACCTTGCTGGCGCGGCGTGAACAGCGCGGCGACGAGACGGTCTACCGGTTCGATATCTGGCTGCAGGGTGAAAACGAAACCGTGTTCTTTGATGTCTGAACCTTAATCTGCCCACGACAATGTCCTTGCCGCTTCGGCGGCAAATTCATAACATGAGTCATGGATAGGGTTTCCCGGTTTAGTCAGCGCGTGCGCGTGCGCCATCTTCACGCTTTTGTGGCCACTGCACAGCAGGGGACGCTGGGGCGCGCCGCGCTCCATCTGGGGATTACCCAGCCCGCCCTGTCCAAGACCCTCAACGAACTCGAATACCTTGCCGGTGAGCCGCTGTTGCTGCGCAGCCGCCAGGGGACGGAACTCACCGCCAGCGGCACGCGATTCCTGCACGATGCCATCCGTATTCTTGATGCGCTGAATATTGTGGACCAGGTGATGCGTCCCGGCAGTGTGCCGCAGCCCGGACCGATGCACATCGGCGCACTGCCTACCGCCATTGTCAGCGTGGTGGCGCCGGTACTAGCTGGCCTGCAGCAGCACTATCCGGGCTGGCGCATTCAGGTCAGCACGCTGGCGAATGATGCGTTGCTGATGGGGATAAAATCAGGGCAGATGGCGCTGGGGATTGGGCGCATGGCCGAACCCGTATTGATGGATGGCCTGAACTTCGAGCTGCTGTATCTGGAAACCCTGCGTCTGGTTGTGGCCCCACATCATCCTCTGCTGCATGCTGGCGTAACGCTGGCTGAAGCCCTGAGCTGGCCGCTGATCCTGTCTCCACGCGGCACGGTGCCGCGCCAGAATGCCGAATCGCTGATGACAAGCCATGGCCTGAGATTACCGGATGGCGCAGTGGAAACCCTGTCAACCACGCTGGCCCGCCGTCTGACGCTGAGTCACGGCTACGTCTGGCTGGTGCCCTACGGCGCGGTGCGCGACGACCTGACCAGCAACCAGCTACGCACGTTGCCGCTTCCCAGCCAGGGGATGGCTGAGGCGGTCGGCATCCTGACCCGCCAGCAGCACGCGCCACCACCCGAGCAGCTGCAGCTGGTGGCGGCCTTGCGGCAACGGGTGCTGGACGTGCCTGTCTGACAGCGCAGTTTACTGGGCGCTGTCCTGCTCATCGAAAACGCTCTGCGCCAGATGGAACGCGGCGTTGGATGCTGGCAGGCCGCAGTAGAGCGCAGCGTGCATCAGCAACTCTTTGATTTCATCCCGGCTGACGCCGTTATTGAACGCGGCCCGCAGGTGCATCTTCAGCTCCGCTTCGCGGTTGAGCGCAATCAGCATGCCGATGGTGATCAGGCTGCGCGTGTGGCGAGTCAGGCCAGGCCGGGTCCAAATCTCGCCCCAGGCGTAGCGGCTGATAAAGTTCTGGAATTCGTCATTCAGCGGCGACAGGTTTTCGAGCGTCCGCTCAACGTGGGCGTCGCCGAGCACCGCCCGGCGCACGGTCATGCCCTGCTGGTAGCGCTGCTGCTGGGTCAGCTGTGCGTCAATAAAAGGCTGCAGCGCGCGGTTAAACGCCAGCCAGACCTCGACGCTGGACAAGTGCGAGGCGGGCAGCACGACACGCTGCGCGCCCGGGATCTGTTCAGCCATGCTGTCAGCATCGGCCAGGGTCGTTACCCTGTCGTCACGCCCGGCAATCACCAGCACGGGTAATGAAATCGCCGCCAGTTCGTGGCGCAAATCGGCTGTCGCCAGGGCTTCACAACAGTCAGCGTAGCTGTCGGCGTCACAGGCGCTGAGCTGGGATACCAGATGGTTTACCGTCGCAGGCGCACGTTCACAGAAGGCCGGGGTAAACCAGCGTGCCGCCGCGCCCTCTGCAATGGCGGCCATGCCGTACTGACGAGCCTGCGCGGCCCGCTCTCGCCAGGCGGCCGACTCGCCGATCTTTGCCGCGCTGTTGGCGATCGTGAGCGTGATCAGGCGTTGCGGATGAAAACGCGCCAGCCAGAGTCCGGTCAGCCCGCCCATTGAAATGCCGCAGAAGTGCACCCTGTCGATGCCCAGTTGGTCCAGCAGCGACAGGACCGCCATCCCCAGCTGTTCCAGCGAGCGGGTTTGTCCGTTCGGTGCCGAAGCACCGTGGCCGGGAACGTCGTAACGCAAAAGGCGATACGTCCCTATCAGCGCATCACGCTGCGGCTGCCACATCTCGGACGTTGTGCCTAAGGAGTTACTGAATAAAATCACCGGGGCATCGTCTGGCCCCTCAAGTATGTAATGCAGCATCATGTGGCCCTCGCAGCCGCTAAAACCTGGTGAATAAAGCGTGACGCGCTGCCCGTGGCGTTCGCCGGATCGAGCAGCCTCTCCAGTTCGGGCCGACTCAGGTGCGAGGCAACGGTTTCATCCGCGCACAGGACGGTCAGCAAACGCTGCTGCGTCGCCAGCGCCCGACGGCAGCACTGTTCAATATGATGATGGGCCTGCTGCCGTCCCAGCGCGTCTGCCAGCGCCAGCGTGACCGCTTCCGCCATGATGAGCCCCTGTGTCAGGCCGAGATTGCGTTGCATGGCTTCTTCATGGACTTCCAGTCCGTCGATCAGCTCTGTGCTGTGTACCAGCGCCGCGCCGCTGAGCATAATCAGCTGCGGCAGGCTCTGCCACTCGGCCTGCCAGCCGCCCAGCGCACGCTCGTGCTCCTGAACCTGACCGGCATACAGACCTGACATCAGGGCCGGCACCCGGTTGGCCGCGCTGAGAATCGCCGCGCTGAGCACCGGATTCCGTTTGTGCGGCATGGTAGAAGATCCCCCGCGCCCCGGCGCCAGGGGTTCACTGACTTCGCCGACTTCGCTCTGCATCAGAAGCGACATGTCCCGGGCCAGCTTGCCCAGCGTACCGGTAAGACCGGCATACCAGCCCGCCAGCTCGGTGATTCTGTCGCGCTGTGCATGCCAGGGCGTAGCGCTTCGCGGCAGCGCCAGCACATCAGACAACGCCTGCTCGACGCGTTCGCCCTTTTCCCCCAGGGACGCCAGCGTGCCCGCCGCCCCGCCAAACTGCAGCGCCAGCACCCGCGGTCGCATGGCCGTCAGTCGCGCACGAAAACGCACCAGCGCATCCAGCGTGCCCGCCAGCTTCAGGCCTAACGTCACCGGCAGCGCGTGCTGCAGCCAGGTCCGGCCGACCATCAGCGTCGTGCTGTGCCGCTCGCACTGAATCGTCAGGGCGGCAATCAGCCGATCCAGCAGCGAAGCCGTGTCGTTAAGCGCAGTGCGCAGTTGCAGCATCAGTCCGCTGTCGATGGCATCCTGACTGGTTGCGCCCCAGTGCACATAGCGCGCGGCCTCGGGCGACGTCGCCGCAACCACGGCAGTGAGCTGTTTAACCAGCGGAATCGCCAGGTTGCCCGCCAGGCCCGCCGCCTGCGTCAGCGCCGCCGTATCGATCGCCTGCGCCTGGCAACAGGCCTGAATACAGTGAGCGGCGGCGTGATCGATCACGCCTGCCGTGGCCAGCGCCTGTGCCAGCCCGGCTTCGAAATCCAGCATTCCCTGTAACAACGCCGTATCGCTAAAGCAGTCGTCAAGGGGAGAGGCCATAAACATGGCGCGGTAAAGAGACATTGGTTATACCCGTTCCAGAATGAGTGCGATGCCTTGCCCCACGCCCACGCACATGGTGCACAGCGCGTAACGGCCGCCCGTGCGCCGCAGCTGATACGCTGCGGTCATGGCCAGCCTGCCGCCTGACGCGCCCAGCGGATGTCCCAGCGCAATCGCGCCGCCGTTGGGATTCACATGGGCAGCATCATCGGCCAGTCCCAGTGCGCGCGTCACCGCCAGCGCCTGGGCAGCGAAAGCCTCATTTAATTCGATCACGTCCATTTGCGCCAGCGTCAGGCCACTCTGAGCCAGCACTTTACGCACGGCAGGCACCGGACCATAGCCCATAATGCGCGGCTCCACGCCACAGGCCGCCATCGCCACAATCCGCACCAGCGGCGTGAGTCCATGTTCTGCCGCCGCGCGCTCGCTTGCCAGCAGCAAGGCGCAAGCGCCGTCGTTAATGCCTGATGCGTTACCCGCCGTCACGCTGCCGTCCGGGCTGACCACGCCTTTTAAGCCCGCCAGCGCCGCCAGCGAGGTGCTGCGCGGATGCTCGTCACAGGTGACGGTCAGGGCTTCGCCTTTGCGCTGCGGGATGCTCACCGCCATCAGTTCGTCACTAAACAGCCCCATTTCCTGCGCCCGGGCGGTACGCAACTGACTACGTAGGGCAAAAGCATCCTGATCGGCGCGGCTGATAGCGAAATCACGCGCTACGTTTTCTGCCGTTTCCGGCATGGTTTCGACACCAAAGCGAGCGCGCATCTGCGGGTTGATGAAGCGCCATCCCATCGTCGTGTCTTCCATTTTCAGGGAACGGCTAAACGCGCTGTCTGCTTTGCCGGTCACAAAGGGCGCGCGAGACATGCTCTCCACGCCGCCCGCTATCATTATTTCGGCCTCACCGCATTTGATCGCCCGGGCCGCCGTGCCGATGGCATCCAGCCCCGAGCCGCATAAACGGTTGAGCGTGGTGCCCGGCACGCTGGACGGCAGCCCGGCCAGTAACAGCGCCATGCGCGCCACGTTACGGTTGTCTTCTCCCGCCTGATTTGCGCAGCCGTAAATCACATCGTCAATAGCCTGCGCCACCGAAGCCGGCTGGCGGGCTAACAGCGCCGCTAAGGGTAAAGCAGCCAGATCGTCAGCACGCAGGCTGGCAAGCGCGCCCGCGTAACGGCCAAAGGGCGTACGGAGTGCATCGCAGATAAACGCCTGTTGCATCAGCTTCTCCTCAGGCGGTAGCCAGTTCAGGTTGCAATAAACGCACCGGCGTTAACGCCTGCAGCGCATCAAAACTCAGCCCGGGGCAGCACTCCACCACCAGCGGGCCCTGTGGGGTAATATCGATCACGGCCATATCGGTATAGAGACGACTGACGCAGCCCAGACCGGTAAGCGGATAGCTGCACTGTTTGACCAGCTTGCACTCCCCTTTTTTGGTCAGGTAATCCATCATCACATAGACTTTGCGCGCGCCGATGGCGAGATCCATCGCCCCGCCTACAGCAGGAATCGCGTCTTGCGCCCCGGTGCTCCAGTTAGCCAGATCGCCGCCAACAGACACCTGATAGGCCCCCATCACGCAGATATCCAGATGCCCGCCGCGCATCATGGCAAACGAGTCGCCGTGGTGGAAAAAACAGCCGCCGGGCAGCAGCGTTACCTGCTCTTTCCCGGCGTTGATCAGCTCCGGATCCTCCTCTCCGGCGACGGGAGCGGGCCCCATGCCGAGGAGCCCATTCTCGCTGTGCAGGAAGATCTCTTTATCCGCAGGCAGATAGTTGGCAATGCGGGTGGGCAGGCCGATGCCCAGATTGACGTAGGCACCCTCAGGAATATCGCGCGCCACGCGCTGTGCCAGTTGGTCTCGGGTGAGTTTTTGCATAGCCTACTCCTCAGGCGGAAAGGGTCAGGGTTACGGGATTAGCCACGGCCACCAGCCGCTGCACAAAAATGCCCGGCGTGACGACGTTTTCAGGATCGAGCTGGCCGAGCGGCACCAGTTCTGCCACCTGCGCAATCGTGGTCGTAGCGGCCATCGCCATCACCGGACCAAAATTTCGTGCCGCTTTGCGGTAAACAAGGTTGCCCCAGCGGTCGCCCTGATGCGCTTTGATCAGGGCAAAATCAGCCTTGAGCGGCTTTTCAAATACGTAATGACGACCGTCGATTTCACGGGTTTCTTTGCCCTCCGCCAGCGGTGTACCAAAGGCGGTTGGCGTGAAAATCCCCCCCAGCCCGCTCCCTGCCGCCTGCATTCTGGCGGCAAGGTTGCCCTGCGGCACCAGCTCCAGTGCAATTTCTCCCCGGCGATAGCGTTCGTCGAACACCCAGGAATCGACCTGGCGGGGAAAAGAGCAAATCATCTTCTCAACACAGCCGGCCTTCAGCAGCGCGGCCAGGCCACTTTCGCCGTTGCCCGCGTTGTTGCTGATCACCGTCAGCCCACGCACGCCATGGTCAATCAGCGCATCAATCAGCTCCAGGGGCTGGCCTGCGGGTCCAAATCCGCCAATCATGATGCTGGCCCCGTCCGGTATCACCGCAACGGCCTCTGCCAGCGTTGCCACACTTTTATCGATCATCTGCTCTTCCTTTCGCCCGGCACAGGCCGGCTTGTCGTGAATAGCCAAAAAGTAGATCGCTCTGTGACAGCAAACAATACCGATAATCGAAATAGTGTGCGATTATCGGTCATTGACGAGATAAAACAGGACATTGTGATCGCGCACACAGGCGTGCGCGCATCCAGCCACTGACAGGAGAAAACCATGACGGATGAACAACAACGACTGCGCGGTAACAGCGATCCCTGGAAAGGCGATCCCAATTTTATGGCCTCCCTGGCGCGGGGACTGGAAGTGCTACAGGCGTTTACGCCACAGCGCCGCCTGATGTCCGTGTCGCAAATCAGTCAGCGTACGGGCATTCCCCGTGCGGCCGTGCGGCGCTGTCTGTATACGCTGAGCAAGCTGGGGTTTGTGTATGCGGAGGATGGCAAAAACTTTGAACTGCGTCCGCGCGTGCTCTCTCTCGGCCACAACTGGTTAGGCGCAACGCCGCTTGCCAGCGCCTCGCAGCCGGTTTTGCGTCAGCTCAGCCAGACGCTGAACGAGTCCTGTTCGATGGCGGTACTGGACGGGGACGACATTCTCTACATCGCCCGTGCGTCGGCATCGCGCATTATGACGATTGACCTGCACATCGGCAGCCGCCTGCCTGCCAGCACCACCTCCATGGGAAGAGTGCTGTTAAGCGGCCTGGCCAGTGAACCGCTTAACGATTACCTGGCGCGCTTGACTCAGCTGCGTTATACCAGTCATACGCTGGTAAGCAGCAGCGCGCTGCGTGAAGAACTGGCGCGCGTCAGGCAGCAGGGCTACGCCATTAACGATCAGGAACTGGAAATCGGGCTGCGATCTCTCGCCGTGCCGCTCAGCGCGCCGGGGGGCCGAATAGTGGCCGCGCTCAACGTGGGCGTGCATGCCGGGCAGGTTTCTGCCGATACGCTGCGCCAGCACCATTTGCCGCTGCTGCAGGAGGCGGCCCGGGAAATCTCCCTGCTGCTGCGTCAATAATCTGTTTTGCCCCTCAACGTCGCTACAAAATTCGTGGTAACGTGAAGGCTGAGTTGCAAGCGGCAAAGTAGAGAGTTATGACCACGAAAAAAATTGATACCACCCTCGTCAGCGCTGGACGCAACAAGCGTTATACCCAAGGCTCGGTGAATGCGGTCATTCAGCGAGCCTCTTCACTGGTTTTCGATAGCGTTGCAGAGAAAAAACGGGCCACCGCAGGGCGCGCGAAGGGCGAACTGTTTTACGGCCGTCGCGGCACCCTGACGCATTTCGCCTTGCAGGATGCCATGACGGAGCTGGAGGGCGGCGCAGGCTGTGTTCTCTATCCTTGCGGCGCAGCAGCCGTCTCCAATGCCATCCTCGCGTTTGTCGAAGCGGGCGACCACATTTTAATGAGCGGCGCCGTTTACGAACCGACTCAGGACTTCTGCACAAAAATACTCAGCAAGCTCCAGGTCTCGACCACCTGGTTTGATCACTGTATTGGTCACGACATTGCCGCGCTGGTTCAGCCCAATACCCGCGTGGTTTTCCTGGAATCTCCTGCCTCCATCACCATGGAAGTGCAGGACGTGCCGGCTATCGTTGCGGCGATACGCGCTAAAGCGCCAGACGCCATCATTATGATCGACAACACCTGGGCGGCAGGCGTGCTGTTCAGCCCGCTGGCCCTGGGCGTGGATATTTCTATTCAGGCTGGAACGAAATACCTGATCGGCCACAGTGACGCCATGATTGGCACCGCTGTCGCCAACGCCCGCTGCTGGGATCAACTGCGCGAAAACAGCTACCTGATGGGCCAGATGGTGGATGCCGATACGGCTTACATGGCAAGCCGTGGCTTACGTACGCTGGGCGTGCGCCTGCGCCAGCATGAAGAGAGTGCGCTGCAGGTAGCAGAGTGGCTTTCTGCGCGCCCTGAAGTGGCGCGGGTTAACCATCCGGCGCTGCCCTCGTGCCGCGGGCATGCATTCTGGCAGCGTGACTTCACCGGCAGCAGCGGTTTATTTTCATTCGTGCTGCGGCAAAAACTGAGCCGTGAACAGCTGGCGAATTATCTCGACCATTTTCATCACTTCAGCATGGCTTATTCCTGGGGTGGATATGAGTCACTGATTTTAGCCAACCAGCCCGAAGAGTTAGCGGCCATTCGCCCGGCCGGTGGCGTTGACTTTGAGGGGACGCTGATACGGCTCCACATTGGTCTTGAGCATGTCGATGACCTGCTGGTCGATCTTGAGGCAGGCTTTGATCGCCTGACGCGCTAAAATAGTAAACATGATATAAACCAGGCGCCGACCGTCGTGATATTACACCCGGTCATGGCTGGTTAGCTGTTAACATTCGATCTATAAAAAAGTGTTCAGTCAGCAGAAGAACCGCAACATTTTACCCCTTCACCGCGCAATGCTGTGGCGGGAAGTAAGAGGTCAGCCAGGTCTGAACAGAACAATTGAGTTTCATTTTGACGTAATGGGATAGCTAATGGGTGTTTTACACGAGATTGTGCACGCGCTTTGGCATCAGGACTTTGCCGCGCTGGCCAATCCAGAAGTGGTCTGGATCGTTTACAGCGTAATGTTTATGACGCTATTCCTGGAAAATGGTTTGTTACCTGCCTCTTTTTTGCCTGGCGACAGCCTCTTGCTACTGGCCGGTGCCATGGTGGCTAAAGGCGTGATGGACTTTTTCCCGACGCTGGTGATACTCACGGTCGCCGCCAGTCTGGGCTGCTGGCTGAGTTATCTGCAGGGGCGCTGGCTGGGCAACACGAAGCTGGTGAAGAGCTGGCTGATGCAGCTGCCGGCGCAATATCATCAACGCGCCTGGAATATGTTCAACCGCCATGGTCTGATGGCGCTTCTGGTTGGCCGCTTTCTGGCGTTTATTCGTACCCTGTTGCCTACCATGGCGGGCATTTCCGGACTGTCTAATGCCCGTTTCCAGCTGTTTAACTGGCTCAGCGGCCTGCTCTGGGTCGGCATCGTGGTCACGCTGGGTTACGGTATCAGCCAGGTGCCCTTTATCAAACGTCATGAAGATCAGGTCATGGCGATCCTGATGATACTGCCGATGGTGCTACTGGTGGTCGGCCTGGTCGGCAGCGTCATCGTGATCTGGAAAAAACGTCGCCAGAAACACGCCTGACAGCGGGTAGCGTCAGGCGGGCGGTTCGGCCACCGTCTGGCGCACCCGATTCACTTCCTCTCCCGGCGTCACGCCAAAATAGCGTTTAAACTCACGCGAAAATTGCGACGGACTTTCATAGCCAACCCGCACGGCCGCCACGCTGGCTTTCAGGCCATCGTGCAACATCAGCAACCGCGCCTGATGCAGACGATAACGTTTAAGGTACTGTAACGGCGACGTCTGCGTGACGGCCTTAAAGTTATGGTGAAACGCCGACACGCTCATGTTCACTTCCGCCGCCAGCGCATCCACGCTGAGGTTATCGGCATAGTGATTCTCAATGCGGCGCAGCGCGCGGGCGATCTGGCTGAACTGCGTCTGCCGACTCACCAGCGAGAGCAGCGCGCCGCCTATCGGCCCGGTCAGCACGTAATAAATAATCTCCCGCACAATATGCGGCCCCAGCACGCGCGCATCGCGCGGCTGCGTCATCACATCCAGCAGGCGTTCTGCGGCACACAACATGGGCTCGGTTAACCAGCCGGAGTGAATACCGGAGGTGAGCGGCTGTGGCTGAAACCCTTCGTCGTCACCTATATCCATCAGCAGATCCTGCAGACTGGCCGTGTCCACGCGTAAACACATTCCGGCCAACGGCTGCTCCGGTGAGGCCCAGGTTTCGCATTCGACCGGCAAGGGCACGGTCAGCATTAAATATTTTGTGGCGTCGTACTGAAAAACCGTACTGCCGAGATAGCCGGTTTTACCGCCCTGAAACAGAATGACGATGCCCGGCTGATACATGATGGGCGTGCGCGGACGATACTGATCGGCGTAGATCAGAGAAACGTTTTCTACCGGACAGCGCTGGTGACGGCCATGTGTCATCAGCGTGACCACCTGCTGAGCCAGACGTTGGCACAATGCGTCGTGAGGCATAATCACTCCAGAAAATAAAACAGCAGTTTGCCGCGCGCCTGGTTAATTCGCCAGCAAAATGGAGAATCAGGCAAGAAGTTTACAGGATCAGGCAGGGTTATCCTGTGCGGTTCACAGGCAGCCTGAAAATTGTTAGCTAGACTTAAGCACAGCGAGGATTCACTGGTTTACTGCAAATGTAAGGAGCATGTTATGGCAGACCAACCCATTATCAAACTGCACGATGGTAACATGATGCCGCAACTGGGACTTGGCGTGTGGCAAGCCAGCGTCGAAGATGCCCGTCATGCCGTGCTGAAAGCGCTGGAGGTCGGCTATCGCTCAATTGATACCGCCGCCGCGTATAAAAATGAAGAAGCCATAGGTCAGGCGCTACAGGAAACGGAGGTCGCGCGTGACGATATCTTTGTCACGACCAAGCTGTGGAACAGCGACCAGCAAAACGTTCAGCAGGCGCTGGAAACCAGCCTGGAAAAACTCAAGCTGGATCAGGTTGACCTCTATCTGATGCACTGGCCGTGTCCTGAGAATGATCACTACGTTGAAGCCTGGAAACACATGATCGCACTGCAGCAGCAGGGCCTGGTGAAGAGCATCGGCGTGTGCAACTTTAATCAGCCGCACCTGAAGCGACTGCTGGAAGAGACGGGCGTGACTCCGGTCATCAACCAGATCGAGCTGCATCCCATGCTGCAACAGCGCACGCTCCATGCCTGGAACGCCATGCACCAGATTCAGACTGAATCCTGGAGTCCGCTGGCCCAGGGCGGTGAAGGCGTATTCGATCAGGACATCATCAAATCGCTGGCGAAAAAATACGGTAAAACCCCGGCGCAAATCGTCATCCGCTGGCACCTGGACAGCGGCCTGGTGGTGATCCCTAAATCCGTCACGCCTGCGCGCATTGAAGAAAATTTCAAGGTGTTTGATTTCCGTCTGGATAAGACAGAAATGAGCGAGATTGCGAAGCTGGACAGCGGTAATCGCCTCGGGCCTGACCCGGATACGTTCAACGGCTGACCATCGCCTGCCTCGACTTAACAAGAGAATGGGTACGCATCGCCTCTCCCGGCTGGGGGAGGCTTTTTTTATGGCTGCGCGGGAACGGGGAGTTTTAAGATTTTTTAAAATCTGTGTCAAAGGACATCATTGATGATCAGCCTGCGTCAGGCGCATTCGTCTTCTCCGGCACAAGATGAGCGTCTCGCCAGCACATCGCCACATCCTGCGCCTCGTTAAGTCAAATCCCCCCTCTAAAACCTTGCCCTATCCGCCAGCAATACGGTTATCTGTGCCGTTTAAAAACGGGCTTAGCCTGCTGGTGGCCCCGTTCCCTGTTAGCGCGACACGCTTTGCAACACACCGCCGGGCTGACTGACTGTGCCGGTCTGATAACCGGGGTGATAATGATTAACGTTATGATCTTTTAGCCTGGCTCTGCTGCCTGCCCGCCCCCGTTCAAGGGATCGCGGCATTAAGGCGCAGTGAAGTAAAGCGTAACGTTATCAACCCAGGAGCCTGTCATGTCGGTTATCAATACCAATATCCTGTCATTGATCGTTCAGAATGACCTTTTCCTTTCGCAAAACGCGATGTCGACGGCCATTGAACGCCTCTCTTCCGGACTCCGCATTAACAGCGCTAAAGATGATGCTGCCGGGATGGCGATAGCTAACCGTCTGACCTCAAGGATCAACGGAATGACGGTTGCCACCCGAAACGCCGGTGAGGGTATTTCGCTGTCACAAACCGCTGAGGGCGCGCTCGATGAAATAAATAACAACCTGCAACGTATACGCGACCTGACGGTACAGGCACAAAATGGAAGCAACTCCGCTGCGGATATCGACTCGATTCAGACCGAAGTGAACCAGCGAATGGAGGAAATTAACCGCATTACGGCGCAAACGGATTTCAATGGCATTAAGGTGCTGAATACCGGATCGGGTGCGTCCGAGTATCGCTTTCAGGTCGGTGCGGAAGACGGTGAAACCATCAGCATCGATATTGACTCGAGTGACCGGTACAACCTGCTAAAAGCGGGAACAACCGGCACCACGCTCAACGTCCGGCAGATGACATCAGGTGACACCGTTAACGGGGCCGCACGTACGGTTGCCGCAGAGGGTTTTGACGTTCTGAAAGGCGCAGTGACTGGCGGAGCGAACGGGACAGCGACGGGGAACTCGCCTCTGACTGATATTGACCGGGCGATTCAGTTCGTTGACACGCAACGCAGCATGATGGGGGCAGACCAGAACCGCTTTCAGTCCGCTATCGCCAACCTGGGGAGCATGGTGACCAATCTCACTGCCGCACGGAGCCGGATAGAGGATGTTGATTACGCGACAGAAGTATCGGCGCTGTCACAGGCGCAGATTTTACAGCAGGCCGGCGTAGCGATGCTGGCTCAGGCCAACCAGATGCCCCAGTTGATGCTGCAGCTTCTTCGGTTTTAATCTCCGAAGGGCACGGGCAGGAGAGGCTCTCCTGCCCTGTTGAAGCACGTGTGCCGCTAAGACAGCGTAGGTTGCGTCAGCAGCTGACCTGCCGTGCCGCGATCCGCCAGTTCCAGCGTCTGGCTGTGATAGACAAACGGAAAATGCTCAGAAGAACTTTGCGTAAAGCTCACCAGAAGCTCTACGTCTCCGTCCACCCAGACCGTGTCCTTCCAGCCGCGATCTTCGCCCATGGGCTGAGCGCCGTTTACGCTCTTAATCAGGAACATAACCCCCTGGATGTGGAAAGATTGCGGACGATCGGCGCGAATAATCCAGCGTTCGAACGTGCCCTGCTGTGCGGTAGAATCAATGCGGTTCATATCCCAGACGGCACCATTGATGCCCGGCAGGCTGTCGCCAATGCGGAACTCACGCGTGCGCACCGAGGCGCCATCCAGAATCTGATCGGCCAGCAAACGCATCGGCAGGTTATCCGTCACCAGCGGCAGCAGGCCGGTAGGCCGCAGCGTAAGCACCAGCGTTGAGGTCAGGATCGTGGAGGGCTCAAAGAAACCGCGCAAACGATCCATAATGCCCGCCGCCGTGCCTGCCGTGATGGAGACTTCATCCCCTTGCGACATATCCACTAAGACTTCACGCCGTTCGCCCGGCGCCAGAGTTAAGCGCTGTACGGCGACGGGTGACGGCAGAAAGCCCTGATCGCTGGCAATCACCGTGAAGGGCCGGTTGTCACTGAGGCTCAGTTCATAACGCCGCGCATTGGAGGCGTTCAGCAACCGCAGACGGACCCAGCCACGTGATACCTCGACAAAAGGGTTACGCACACCGTTGACCAGCAGCGTATCGCCGAGAAAACCGCCGTCGCCCGGTGGGTCATAAACCGGCGTGGCAAAGTTATCCAGCCGTTTATCCTGAATAATCAGGGGGAAATCATCCACGCCATAGTGTTTCGGCAAAGGTAGCTGCTTGCTGATGTCATCCTCAATCAGCCACATACCCGCCAGGCCGTTGTACACGTGCGGAGCCATGCGATTTGGCGTGTTGGCGTGATACCAGCAGGTCGCGGCACTCTGGCGAATGGGTAAAACCGGCGCCCAGTCGACCCCGGCTGACATCATGCGCGGCGCGCCGCCCATCAGTGCGCCCGGCACCTGCAGGCCGCTGACCGTCATTGAAACGGGTTCATTGAGGCGGTTGCTGTAAATCAGTTTGACATCATCACCGCTGTACACGCGCACCGTGGGGCCGAGGTACATGCCGTTGATGCCCCAGACCGGGACTTTATTGTTATCGCCGTTAAACGACCAGTGGCTGCGCTGCAGGGTCAGAAACAGCGGCTGACCGCGGCGAGATTCCAGTAGCGGCGGGACAGGCAGGGGCGTATCACCGCCCGCAGAAGCGGCACGCGCCGCATGAGGCACAAGCGCGGCACTGAGCGCCGCACCGGCAGAAAGCTGGATAAACTGACGTCTGCTGAAAGACATTGAATTTCAGACCTTTTACGCGTGGCGCTGAACCGCCAACTCTGTTTTTATTGCTGTCATTGCTGTGCTGCGTGCACGGCGAGCAACGTCATGCTGACTCGCCGTGGGGCATCCATGCAGAATAGTCCGATAAAGGGCTAATCGGTTAGATTTTACCGTTTTTTTCGCGTTCTTCGACTTCGGCGTTCAGCTCTTCCAGCTTGGCCGCCATCAATTCCCGGCAGTGAGTCGCCAGCTTGCGCACCGAAGAGGATTCAAATTGTTTCACGTCCACCGGCGGCAGCATTTCCACAATCACCAGTCCGTTTTTCAGGCGGTTGAGGTTAATCTTGCCGTGAGTATTCGATACTACAATCGGAATGATCGGCACGCCTGCGGCAACGGCGGCATGAAATGCCCCGGTTTTAAAGGGTAACAACCCACGACCACGGCTGCGCGTGCCCTCCGGGAACATCCAGAAGGAGATGCGTTTTTTATTAAACTGATCCACCAGCTCACCGATCGTCCCGTGTGCTTTGGCGCGGTTGTCACGATCGATCAGCAGGTTGCCGGTCAGCCAGTAAAGCTGACCAAAAAAAGGTATCCACAACAGGCTTTTTTTACCGACGGTGACCGTTGTTGGCTGCACAATCTTGGCTGCGGTGACCATATCGTAGTTGTTCTGGTGGTTAGCGATGTAAATCGCGTTGCCGTAGTTATCCGCGCCTTCGGGGCGACGAAGCTCAACTTTAAGCCCAAACAGCGTCGATAATTTGCCAAACAGGTGACCAAAGGTCGCAACGTGGCGCGGATTACGTGGCGAGAACAGGCACCAGATACAGCCAAAAAAACTCAGCAATATTGAATAAATCACTACGATAATAGTGCGTAATATCAGTAACATATTTTCCTCAATGTGACACGGCTGGCCGGGGCCAGCCGGGTGAATTACGCGTCGCTGTCCGCGCTGCCGGGACGTGCCGGCGCATCCAGTTCGACCCGATCAATTTTTTGCAGGCCGCGCGGCAGCAGTGTGCCACGACGGCCGCGATCGGCACGGAACTTCTGCAACTCTTCACTGCGTAACAGCAGCTTGCGTTTGCCCACGTGCAGCGTAATCGCACTGCCCGGTGGCAGGATCATCAGCCAGGCCAGTTTATCCGCTCCCGACGCGGCATCCGCAGACGGAATCGAGATAATCTTGTTGCCCTTGCCCTTTGACATCTGCGGCAGCTCGCCGACCGGGAACATCAACATCCTGCCCGCCTGCGTAATGGCCAGCAGCATGTCATCTTCGTGATGGACAGCCATGGGCGTCATCACGCGGGCATTTTCAGGCAGCGTCAGCAGCGCTTTACCCGCACGGTTGCGCGAAATCAGATCGTTGAAGGTACAGATGAAACCGTATCCGGCATCAGACGCCATCAGCAAACGCTGCTCTTCCGGCTCCATCAGCACCTGCTCCATAACGGCACCCGGCGGTGGCGTCAGCTTACCGGTCAGCGGCTCGCCCTGCCCGCGTGCCGACGGCAGCGAGGTGGGATCCAGCGTATAGCTGCGTCCGGTGGAATCGATAAAGGCCACAGGTTGGTTACTCTTGCCGCGCGCCGCCGCCAGATAGCTGTCGCCCGCTTTGTAGCTCAGCCCTGCCGGGTCGATGTCATGTCCTTTCGCACTGCGCACCCAGCCCATCTGCGACAGCACAATGGTGACAGGCTCGGACGGCACCAGCTCGGTTTCACTCAGCGCTTTCGCTTCTTCACGCTCACGCAGCGGTGAACGGCGGTCGTCGCCAAAATTGTTGCTGTCTGCCTGCAGCTCTTTTTTCAGCAGCGTATTCATTTTGCGTTCGGACGCCAGAATCGCCTGCAGCTGATCGCGCTCTTTTTCCAGCTCGCTCTGCTCGCCGCGAATCTTCATCTCTTCCAGCTTGGCCAAATGACGCAGCTTGAGTTCAAGGATCGCTTCAGCCTGGGTTTCGCTAATGTCAAAGCGCGACATCAGTACCGGTTTCGGCTCGTCCTCGGTACGGATGATATGAATCACTTCATCAATATTGAGGAACGCCACCAGCAAACCGTCAAGGATATGCAAACGGCGCAGCACGCGATCTAAACGGTAGTTCAGACGGCGGCGCACGGTGTCACGACGGAACACTAACCATTCAGACAGGATCTCCAGCAGGTTTTTTACCGCCGGACGGTTATCCAGGCCGATCATATTGAGGTTGATGCGATAGCTTTTTTCCAGATCGGTGGTGGCGAACAGGTGGTTCATGACCTGCTCAAGATCGACGCGATTGGATCGCGGCACGATCACCAGCCGGGTGGGGTTTTCGTGATCGGATTCGTCACGAAGATCCTCTACCATCGGCAGCTTTTTGTTGCGCATCTGGTTGGCGATCTGCTCCAGCACGCGCGCACCGGATACCTGATGCGGCAGCGCGGTGATCACCACTTCGCCGTCTTCTTTTTTCCACACCGCGCGCTGACGCACCGAACCGCGTCCGTTCTGATAGATTTTGCGAATCTCGTCACGAGGCGTGATGATCTCGGCTTCAGTCGGGAAATCCGGGCCCTGCACGATTTCCAGCAGCGCATCCAGGCTGGTTTTCGGATCGTCAATCAGGGCGATAGCGGCCTGCGCCACTTCACGCAGGTTGTGCGGCGGAATATCCGTTGCCATGCCCACCGCAATGCCGGTGGTGCCGTTCAGCAGGATGTTCGGCAGCCGCGCCGGCAGCATCTTGGGCTCCTGCATCGTGCCGTCAAAGTTCGGCACCCAGTCAGCCGTGCCCTGCCCCAGCTCGCCCAGCAGCACTTCGGCATACTTCGACAGGCGCGACTCGGTATAACGCATGGCGGCGAAAGATTTAGGATCGTCCGGCGCGCCCCAGTTTCCCTGGCCATCGACCAGCGGATAGCGGTAGGAGAACGGCTGTGCCATCAGTACCATGGCTTCATAGCAGGCACTGTCGCCATGAGGATGGTATTTACCCAGCACGTCACCGACGGTACGGGCGGATTTTTTAAATTTGGCGGTGGCGTTCAGCCCCAGCTCTGACATGGCATAGACAATGCGGCGCTGCACGGGCTTTAAACCGTCGCCAATATAAGGCAGCGCGCGGTCCATGATGACGTACATGGAGTAATTTAAGTACGCATTCTCAGTAAACGTATGCAGGGCAAGACGCTCTGCACCATCCTGCGTCAATTCGCTCATTAAGTCCTCATCCTCACATCGTGACCCGCAACGGCGGATCACCCGGCGGTTGTTTGGCGAGGATAGTACCTTATTCGTGGGTGTTAGTCACAGGCCAGACGCAGTCAGGCCTGGGGTTTTTTCCCGGTTGACCGATCGCGGAAAATCCGCCTCAGGACAAAATGCCGAATGTCTTATTTCTAATAGTTTGTGACCGCGCTCGCAATTAATTACCGGCGACGTTATAGCGTATTAATCCTGTCCCGTTTCGGGGACAACATTTAGTATTGTTGATTCGCCTTCCACGCCCTACATTCAATTTTAACGCTGTTACACACTTTTATTTTTTTCCAGGTTGGATTTAACGAATTGCCACTTAAGCACCGCTAACGAAATAATAGACAGGTGACTGAATGCAGAATCTGACTTCACGACAACACCGGTTACTGAAATTACTGCTGCAGGCGGGTACGCCGCTGGCTTTAACGCAATTAGCCCAGCAGCTGACCGTTTCTGAAAAAAGTATTTATCGCGATTTGCAAAGCCTGGAAATCTGGCTGGGCGCCTGGCAGGCACAGCTGATCAAGCTGCCCGGTCGCAGCGTGATACTGCAAACCGAGGATATCGCGCAACGCCTGCGATTACAGCAGCATCTGGCCAGTGAAGAGAACTGGTCTGAAGGTTTAAGCAACAATGCACGCCGGGTGAAAATTCTGTCACAGCTGCTGAGGGATGCGCCGCGTGAAACCTCCATCAGTAAGTTATCTGAACGCTATTTCATTAGTCACGCTTCTATCGTCAACGATTTAAAGGTCATTGAAGAGTGGCTACAACCGCTGGCGCTGGCGCTGGTAAGAAGTCAGAGCGGTACGCATGTCGAAGGCAGTGAGCAGGCATTACGTCAGGCGATGGTATCGCTGATTAACGATGTTATGCAGCATAACGGTGGCAGTAACACGGCGCTACCGCGGCTGGACCCGGGCAGTTACCAGGCGCTGATCCACTATTTTGGCGAGGAGGATGTGGCGTTTGTGCAGACCTTACTGCAGCAGATGGAGCAGCAGCTTGGCTATCCACTGAGCGATGCGTACTACATCAATCTGTCCACCCACATCCTGATTATGATCCACCGCATGTCGCAGGGTAAGGCTTTATCTCTGCCCTTAGAGCTGAGCGCTCAGGAAATGGATAATCGCATTCTGAAGATTGCCCGTCAGATGGTGCGACAGGTTGAACAACGTTTAGACCAGTCAGTGCCGGCGGATGAAGTCGGATTTATTTATCAGTACATTATTTCGTCGGGCATTGTGGTTGAAGAACGCGGCAGCGATATGTTGCCGCAATATCAATTATCGAATGAAGCCTCGCGTAATATTACGGTTGAATTAATTCGCTGCTTCTCAGAACTTATTCAACAGGACCTCACTGCCGATCCTTTATTATTTGAAGGTTTACTTTTCCATATTAAGCCATTACTTAACCGGCTGAAATATCATATTAGCATTCGTAATCCATTGCTCGATGATATTAAAACGGAGCTGAGTGAAATTTTTACGCTGACTCAGCGGGCCATGCAGCTTACCGCCGCGCGTTTTCATTACGGGTCGATTGCGGACGACGAAGTGGGCTATTTATGTGTCCATTTTCAGGCCGCGCTGGAACGGCAAATCGCCCATAAACGCATTTTGCTGGTCTGTTCCAGCGGCGTCGGCACCTCGCATCTCCTGAAGAGCCGTATTCTGCGCGCGTTCCCGGACTGGATTATTGCGGGCGTCATTTCGGCCAGTAACCTCGGCGATTTTTGCCAACAGGAGCCGGTTGATCTGGTGATCTCGACTATTCACCTCGACACCTCGCTGTTTCCTACCGTGTATGTGACCGCGTTTTTCAATGACGACGATATTCGCCGTGTGACTGACGCCATGATTGGCAGCCAACTGCCGAAGGCCGTTAACAGCGCCCTGGCAGAACATTAACTGAATGAGGTCTGACTGATGGATATTTCTCGCATTCTTACGCCACGCCGCGTCAATCTCAACCTGCAAGCCAGCAGTAAAGAGGAGGCCATCATTGAACTGACCGATTTGCTGTTCAGTGACGGTGCGATTAGCGATAAACAGGCCTTTATCAAGGATGTCTGGCTACGCGAGGCAGAGGGATCGACAGGGTTTGAAAATCACATTGCCATTCCCCACGGGAAATCGTCAGCCGTGAAACAGACCACGTTAGCCATTGGGCGCAGCCAGCAGGATATTCCCTGGGAAACGCTGGATGGCAGCCAGGTGCGCTGCATCATCCTGTTTGCCGTTCGCCTTGAAGATCAAAATACCCCCCATATTCGCCTGCTGTCCCAGGTGGCCAGTGCGCTGGCCGATGATGAGGTGATTGCGCAGTTGCTGGTGGAAAACGACCCCAGCGAAATCATTCGGCTGTTCAGTCAGTACGCCGAAACCGACCTCTGTTAATCCTACACGTCCGAGGTAGACCATGAACATTGTCTGTGTTGCCGCCTGCACGGCGGGTATCGCGCATACCTACATTGCGCGCGAAAAACTGATCAAGGGAGCCCATGCCCTTGGTCACACCATCCACGTGGAAACGCAGGGCACCATTGGTACTGAAAACGCCCTCGATACGGAAACCATCGCCGCCGCCGATGTCGTCATTCTGGCGGTGGATGTCAAGATCAACGGTGAGGAACGCTTTCGCGGCAAACCGATCGTCAGGGTGAAAACTGAAGTGGTGATCAAGTCGCCGATTAAGTTTCTGGAAAAAGTGGCGGATTCACTGGCGCGTGCCTGAGGAGATCCACAATGAACGATAACAAAAGACAGTACGGACAGGAGATCAAAGGTCATCTGTTGACGGGGATCTCCTGGATGATCCCGCTGATTGTCGCCGCCGGGATCTGTATCGCGCTGGGCCAGGTCATCGGTGGTCCGGACGTAGGCAAACATCCCGGCACGATTGCCTGGATGCTGAACCAGATGGGCGGCTGGGGCATGGGATTGATCGTGCCGTTGATTAGCGCCGCCATCGCCTACTCGATTGCCGACAGGCCGGGCTTTGCGCCTGGCTTAATCGTAGGCTTTATCTGCGGCCAGATCGGCACGGGTTTTATCGGCGGCATCCTTGGCGGCTTCCTGGTGGGTTATACGGTGATTCTGTTGCGCCGCAGCATTCGGCTGCCGCAGTCGATGCAGGGCCTGATGCCGATCATGGTGTTACCGGTGCTGAGCACCATTATCGCCGGGCTTTTGATGATGACCTTCATCGGCCAGCCCATCGTCTGGTTGCAGAAGGCGCTGATTGCGCTGTTGGAATCCATGCAGGGCGGTTCGAAGTTCGTTATGGGCGCCATTCTGGGGGCGATGGCCACCTTCGACTTTGGCGGGCCGGTCAATAAAACCATGTCGCTGTTCGCGGATGGCATGCTGGTCGACGGTATTTACGGACCGGAAGCGGTCAAATTTGTCGGTTCGATGATCCCGCCCTTTGGTATCACCCTTTCCTGGCTGTTAACCCGCCATAAGTACACCCGCGCGGAAAAAGAGGCGCTGAAGGCGGCCTTTCCCATGGGGATCTGCATGATCACTGAAGGTGTGATCCCGATTGCCGCCCGCGATCTGCTTCGTGTCGTCGGCAGCTGTGTGGTGGCTTCCGCCGTCGCCGGCGGCCTGATTATGGTCTGGGGCGTCGAAGCGCCCGTGCCTCACGGCGGCATGTTCGTAGTGCCCCTCTTCACCAAACCCTGGCTGTTCTGCCTGGCGCTCGGTATCGGCAGCACGATCTGTGGCGTGATGCTATCGCTGCTGAAAAAGCCGGTGACCGAAGCCGACGAAGAGTTTGACGACGTGGAAGACCACAGCGTTCGCGACGACGACATTAAATTCACACTGGAATAAGGAGTGCGTATGTACGCGGCAATGAACGACCTGATCGCACGGGCTGCCCGTAATCAGTATGCGGTACTGGCCATCAACTGTTTCAATCTGGAGAGCGCACGTGCAGCAGTGAAGGCGGCGGAGGAGCAACGCGCGCCCCTGATCCTGAATGTTTATCAGGGGCACAGCCGCCATTTCCCGCCCGCTGTCGCCGTGCCCTTGGTTCAGGCGCTGGCAGCGAATGCCCGCGTGCCGATCGCGCTGGCGCTTGACCACGGAAAAGCCTTTCCGCTGATTGGACAGGCCTTTCGCGCCGGGTTTACCGGACTGATGATCGATGCCTCCTCCGAGCCGCTGGCAGAAAATATTCGCCAGACGGCAAAAGTGGTCGAGATGGCGCATACCGCCGGGGTTTGTGTGGAGGGCGAACTGGGGCATATCGCCGATGCCCCAACCTATGCGCTGGCAGACGCTGCGGTGAAAATGACCCAGGTGGCGGACGTGGTGCCCTTTCTGCAACAGACGGGCATCGATCTGTTAGCTGTGTCGGTTGGGACCGCGCACGGGCTCTATCCCGCTGGCGTCAAACCGCAAATCGACTTTCAGCGTCTGGCTGCGCTGCATGGGGTTTCGCCGGTTCCTCTGGCGCTGCACGGCGGCAGCGGCACGCCAGCCGACGATATTCGACGCGTCAGTCAGCACGGCGTCGCCAAGATTAACGTTGGCGCGGCGGTCTTTGATGCAGGCAAGCAGGCGCTCCATCAGGCGCTTAAGCAGCATCCCGCTGCTGAGCTGCCTGATCTGCTGGCGCTGATGGAGGCCGCCTGCTGCGAAGTCGTACATGACTATCTGAGCTGTTCCGGCTCCGCTAATCAGATCTGATTTTTTTCTGCTGTAACCCGGTGCGCGTCTCTGAACGTCAGCGCAGGGCATCCCTTTGTCGTAAAACAAGCTGAGGAAGATTTAACATGTTGATTTCAATGAAAGAGATGTTAAGCCCCACCCGCCAACACCGCTTTGCTATAGGCGCATTTAACGTGGCCGACAGCTGTTTTATCCGCGCGGTGGTGGAAGAAGCCGAAGCCACACAAACTCCGGCCATTATCTCTATTCACCCCAGCGAACTGGCGTTCGTGACGGATGCGTTTTTTGGCTATGTTCGGGAGCGCACTCTGAAAAGTACCGTGCCCTTTACCCTGCATCTGGATCATGGTGCTTCGGTTGCCCACGTGCTGCGCGCTATTCAGTGTGGCTTTACATCGGTCATGATTGACGGCTCGCTGCTGCCCTATGAAGAAAACGTGGCGCTGACCAAAGAGGTAGTGAAGCTGGCGCACGCGGTGGGCGTATCTGTCGAGGGCGAACTGGGGACCATTGGCGATACCGGCACCTCGGTAGAGGGCGGCGTCAGTAAAGTGATTTACACCGATCCCGCGCAGGCGGAAGACTTTGTGCAGCGCACCGGCGTGGATACTTTAGCGGTGGCAATAGGCACGGCGCACGGTATCTATCCCAAAGATATGAAGCCCGAACTGCAAATGCATATTCTGCGGGATATCTCGCAACGCGTGTCCATTCCGCTGGTCTTGCACGGCGGTTCGGCGAATCCCGATGCCGAAGTGGCGGAGGCGGTTACGCTGGGCGTCGGTAAAATCAATATTTCCAGCGATATGAAATATGCCTATTTCCAGAAGGTGCGCGAAGTCTTAACCCGCGAAACCTGGTGGGATCCAAACGTTATCTATCCCGAAGCGATTGAAGCCGCTAAAGCGGTGATCCGCTACAAAATGAATTTGTTTGGTGGACTGGGAAAAGCGTCGCTGTATTGAGTACTGAAGGGTAAAAATGTGTGGTTGGTGTTCCGTGCGGTTCCCACCGCCACGGTATCGAATCTGACGTCCTCGCGCCGCTAACGCGGTGCCTTCGCGGCGTTCGTCAGCCTGACGAACCAGCGGAGACGGTACTTCCTGTACCGGCTCCGCTTTTTGCCCGCGTCCTGCGGGCAAATTCTGGCTTCCTCGCTTTGCTCAGCGCTGCGAATTGTCTGTTCCGCTCCCGTGGCTGTGGGCACAGTGACGCATGTGCGCCGTTTCGGACGGCTATCTGCAGTTTTGAAGCCCGGCGTTAACACATCAGATAAACCCTCTGCTTTCTCCTTACTTCATCACACCCATCCACTGCTGGGCGATCTGCGCATATTCCCCGGTCGCGGTGCTCAGGTGCAGCCACTGGTCGACATACTGCTTCCAGCTCATATCATCACGTGGAATCATATAGGCCTTTTCGCCGTACTGGAGCGGTTTATCCGGGTTGAGCGCGCATAACGTCGGAAAGCGTTTCTGCTGGTACAGCGCCTCGGAGGCATCGGTGATCATCACATCGGCTTTATTGTCCACCAGTTGCTGAAAGATGGTCACGTTATCGTGAAACAGCGTTAACGCAGCCTGAGGTAAGTGGCTGTGAACAAACGCCTCGTTAGTGCCTCCCGCGGGCTCAACCAGACGCACGCTGGACTGGTTCATCTGGTCGACCGTCTGGTACTTCGCCTTGTCGGCGCAGCGCACCAGCGGAATTTTACCGTCCACGCCCAGCGGCTGCGCAAACCAGGCCGTTTGCTGGCGCTTCAGCGTGACCGATACGCCACCCAAGGCGATATCGCACTGCTTCGCGATAAAGTCCTGCATCAGGGTTTTCCAGGTGGTGGGTACCCATTGCACCTTCGCCCCCAGTGACGCGGCCAGGGATTCAGCCATGCTGATATCCAGCCCTTCATAGCTGCCATCCGGTTTCAGGAAGCTGTAAGGTTTGTAGTCCCCGGTAGTACAGACTTTCAGAGTTTTGGTGTTAAGAACGCTGTCCAGACGCGACTGGGCCTGCGCGCCGCCAGCCACCAGCAGTAACGTGATTACGAGTGTTTTTTTCATCATTGTATTTTTTTCGACAGTGAGTTTGCGCTGGTATGGTGACATAACCTCGGGGGTTATTGCGCTATTCGCAAAAGTGTTGTGATCATTCTCGCATTTTTCTCCCGCCCGCCACAGCCTAAGCTACCCCCCATTGACGCATACGGGAGACAAGCTTAATGAGTAACATTTTAATTATCGATGGCGGTAAAACCTTCGCCCATTCGAAAGGCGAGCTGAATCATACGCTGACCGAGGTGGCCGCCAGCCAGCTGCGTGATCTGGGCCATGAGGTCACGATCACCGTTGCCGACCACGCGTATGTTGTGGCCGATGAGGTGCAAAAATATCTCGACAGTGACGTGGTGATTTATCAAATGCCGGGCTGGTGGATGGGTGAACCCTGGACCGTGAAACGTTACATCGACGAGGTTTTCACCGACGGCCACGGTAAGCTGTATGCCAGCGATGGCCGCACCCGTGCCGACGGCGCAAAAAAATATGGTTCAGGCGGACTGATTCAGGGCAAAAAATATATGCTGTCCCTGACCTGGAACGCACCACTGGAGGCCTTTACCGACCCTGAACAGTTCTTTGAAGGCGTGGGCGTTGACGGACTATATCTGCATTTCCATAAGGCGAATCAGTTCCTGGGCATGGAAGCATTGCCGACCTTTATCTGCAACGACGTGATGAAACAGCCGGATGTTCCACGTGATATTGCACGTTATCGCACGCATCTCAGCAAAATTTTTGCTTAAATAGCGTTTCACCCAGAAAGAGGAAACGTAAATGTTAACCGTCGTTGCTGAAATTTGTGTTAAGCCGGGCTGTCGTCAGAAAGTGCTGGATGCGTTTCACCAGGTGATCCCTACCGTGCTGGAAGAAGAAGGCTGCCATCAGTACAGCCCTCTGGTCGATCACCAGGCGCAGGTGCCCTGGAAACACAATTCACCTGATTCGATTTTTATGCTGGAGCAGTGGGAAACCCTGCGCCATCTTGATCAGCATCAGCAGATGCCGCATATGGAAGCCCATCGTACGGCGATTAAAGACTATGTGACTGACGTGAAAATTCTGGTGCTGGAGCCGGGTAAATAATCCTGGCGGAACACGCACAAAAAAAGCCCCGTTCAGGGGCTTTTTCCATCAGGCTGCGGATTACACTTCAATATCCGCTTTATCGCCTTTTTCCTGCAGCCAGTTACGACGATCTTCGGATCGCTTTTTCGCCAGCAGCATATCCATTACCCGCAAAGTCTGTTCAATGTCATCGTCACTGACGGTGAGCTGCACCAGACGGCGCGTGTTGGGATCGAGCGTGGTTTCGCGCAGCTGCAGCGGGTTCATTTCACCCAGCCCTTTAAAGCGCTGCACGTTTGGCTTGCCCTTCTTGCGCTTCAGCTGCTCCAGTACGCCCTCTTTCTCGTCTTCATCCAGCGCGTAATACACTTCTTTGCCCAGATCGATGCGATACAGCGGCGGCATGGCGACATAGACGTGGCCATTTTTTACCAGGGTGCGGAAGTGCTTCACAAACAGCGCACACAGCAATGTGGCGATGTGCAGCCCATCCGAGTCCGCATCAGCAAGGATACAGATTTTGCCGTAGCGCAGCTGTGAGAGATCTTCGCTATCGGGATCGATACCGATCGCCACCGAAATATCGTGCACCTCCTGCGAGGCCAGCACTTCATCGGACGAGACTTCCCACGTATTGAGGATCTTACCTTTAAGCGGCATGATCGCCTGATATTCGCGATCGCGCGCCTGTTTCGCCGATCCGCCCGCCGAATCCCCTTCCACCAGGAAGAGTTCGGTTTTATTCAGATCCTGCGCAGTGCAGTCTGCCAGCTTACCCGGTAGTGCCGGGCCGCTGGTCAGTTTTTTACGCACCACTTTTTTGGCTGCGCGCATACGGCGCTGGGCGCTGGAGATCGCCAGCTCCGCCAGCTGTTCTGCCGCCTGCACGTTCTGATTCAGCCACAGGCTAAAGGCATCTTTTACTACGGCAGACACAAAGGCGGCGCACTGGCGCGAGGATAAACGCTCTTTTGTCTGGCCTGCAAACTGCGGATCCTGCATTTTTACTGACAGCACATAGGCGCAGCGATCCCAGATATCCTCTGCGGACAGTTTGACGCCGCGCGGCAGGATATTGCGGTATTCACAAAACTCACGCATGGCATCCAGCAATCCCTGACGCAGACCGTTGACATGGGTACCGCCCTGCATGGTGGGAATCAGGTTCACATAGCTTTCGGTCAGCAGCTCACCGCCTTCCGGCAGCCACAGTAATGCCCAGTCCACCGCTTCGATATCACCGGCAAAGGTTCCGACGAAGGGCTTCTCTGGCAGGGTTGGCAGGCCGTTGACGGCTTCGCACAGGTAATCCGTCAGACCATCTTCGTAGCACCAGCGCTGTTCGGTATTGTTCAGCTTGTCTTTGAAGACAATTTCCACCCCTGGACACAGCACGGCTTTCGCCTTAAGCAGGTGTGATAAGCGGGACACCGAGAAGCGCGGGCTGTCAAAGAAGTGCTCATCCGGCCAGAAATGGACGCTGGTGCCGGTGTTGCGCTTCGCAACCGTGCCCGTGACGGTCAGATCCTGCACTTTTTCACCGTTTTCGAAGGCGATACTGTAGATCTCACCATTACGCCGCACGTTGACTTCAACACGTTTAGAGAGGGCATTGACCACCGAAATGCCGACGCCGTGCAGGCCACCGGAAAACTGGTAGTTTTTATTAGAGAATTTACCCCCCGCGTGCAGCCTGCACAGGATGAGCTCAACGGCCGGGACGCCTTCTTCCGGATGGATATCCACCGGCATGCCGCGTCCGTCGTCAGTCACTTCTAACGACTGATCGGCATGTAAAATCACTTCTACGCGCCTGGCATGGCCCGCCAGTGCCTCATCGACACTGTTATCAATCACTTCCTGACCCAAGTGGTTAGGGCGCGTCGTATCGGTATACATTCCCGGGCGACGGCGAACCGGCTCAAGGCCAGTCAGGACCTCAATGTCACCCGCATTATAGCTTGATTGACTCATGGTAACTGTCTGATTAGAAGAAGAAAATGGTTGCGATTTCCGCGTTACTCAAGCGTGATTCAGGCCCAGAAAGTCCAGAATTTGCGGGAAATGGCGTTCGAATCCAGTAAATGCATGATTTCCGCCCTCTTCCACCGTATGACGGCACGCGCTGTAGTAGTCGAGCGCCTGGCGGTAATCGAGCACTTCATCGCCGGTTTGTTGTAGCAACCACAACAAATCAGGTGCTTCCAGCGGTTCAATCTGCATCACTTTCAGATCGTAAATGTGGCGAGACTCTAACACATATTGCTGACCGGTGTAGGGATTCTGATTCTCCCCTAAAAAATCCACCAGCAACTCGAACGGCCGCACGGCAGGGTTGACGACCACTGCAGGCAACATAAAGCACTGGGACAGCCACGTCGCGTAGTAACCGCCCAGCGAGGAGCCCACCAGGCCCATTTCACGCCCGCTGTGACTTAACACGATGTCTTCCAGCATCGCCGCGGCCTCGGCCGGAAAAGTGGGAAGCTGCGGCACAATCATCTCTATGTCGGGATGATTGTGACTCAGCCACTGTTTGAACAGCGTCGCTTTCGCTGAGCGCGGGGAGCTGTTAAAGCCGTGCAGGTAAAGCAGCGCCTTCATCCGTCAGTATCCTTCGGCATCAAGATCGGGGCAAAACGCCTGAGTGCTGAGCCGGTTCACTTCTGTATCAAGCTGACCGTCATTGTGCAGCGTAAACCAGCGCCAGCCTGGCGCAAGGGTATCAATGGTAAAGCTGGTGCAGTGCGGTTTGAACTGCACGCAAGTGGAAGGCGTGGCCAGCACGCGGCGACCGTGCCACGCCACATCCATTTCCTGATGGATATGGCCGCACACCAGTGTCTTTGCCAGCGGATAGTGCTGTAACACGGCATCAAGCTGATGGGGATTGCGCAAACTGTGTTGATCAAGCCAGGTGCAGCCTGAAGCAAGCGGATGGTGGTGCAGCAGCACCAGCGTATGACGCAGGGGAAAGCGCGCGAGGGCGTTATCAAGCCAGTCGAGCTGATAGTCGCTTAACATGCCATGAGGCACGCCGAAGACCTGACTGTCCAGCAGCACGACCTGCCAGTGTTCGCCCACCAGCACATGCTTATGCGCGTTGATGCCGGCCCTGGCCAGCGTATCCACCATTGCGGGCTGGAAATCATGATTACCCGGCAGCCAGACACAGGGTTTTGGCAGGCGCGAAATGCCCTCAACAAAATGCTGATAGGCTTCGACCGAGTGATCCTGAGAGAGATCGCCGGTGGCCACAATGAGATCATAGTCGCGCTGTTGTGCGATGATCGCGTCCAGCACGGCGTCATAACTCGACCAGGTATTCACTCCCAGCAGCGATTCGTGTTTTCCTGCGAACAAATGCGTGTCCGTCACTTGCAGAATCCGCACCCCAGATTCTGTTGCCGCAGGAAGAGTTAGCAGGCTATCCAAAGCGTTTCCTTCGTCTCTACGCCGTTCAATGCATTATACGTATCAGCAAGCCGGTACTGCCATGGCGCCATGCGTCAGACAGTAGCGTAACCAGTCAGCGAGGAACTGATTGATTTGATGCTTTTCATCACGCTGATTCATCTTTTTATTCGGGTAATCATAACGCGCTTTAAACCGATAGATCTGCTGTGTTGAACACACTTCAGCGACCATGGCGTCATGATACAGCCTGACAGACATGGAAGGCAGGCTCCAGTAACTCACCGCCGGTGCCGTCTGGCGAATTTCAACCAGAGTAGTGTAACGTGTTGATTCTTCTATTGTTAACTGATAGCGGGCGCCGCTCACCTGATAGCTAACCGATGCGCCTGCCTCGTCATCGCGCGGGAGCAGACGGCGTAACTGGGCGAAATTGGTTTCGCACAGCCGCATCATCTCGGGGAAATCAGGGATATAGCGCTGTTTCATTTTTGCGTCCACTCTTCTCGAAGTTCTTTATGGTGCAGTGCCAGCCATTGCAAGGCGATGACAGATGCCGCGTTATCAATAATCCCCTGTTCCACCCAGTGGTAAGCCTGTTCACGGCTTACGACATGCACAAGAATATCCTCATTCTCTTCCTCCAGACCATGGCATCCTGTTGCCAGGCCGGCATCCACTTCTCCCACCATAACCGATAAACGTTCGCTGGTGCCGCCCGGGCTGGCAAGATAGTTCAACACGGGCTTCACCCGGCCAACGGTCAGACCGGCTTCTTCTGATGCTTCACGGCGCCCCACCTGTTCCGGAGTTTCACCGGGTTCAATAATGCCCGCAATCATTTCCAGCAGCCAGGGCGTTGGGCTGCAGTCGAAGGCCGGAATGCGGATCTGCTCAATCAGCACCACTTCATCACGGATGGGATCATAAGGTAGCAGGACGGCAGCATGGCCGCGCTCAAAAACTTCACGCGTCACTTCTCCGCTCATGCCGCCTTTAAACAGACGATGGCGAAAACGGTAGCGAACGATGGAAAAAAAACCGTCGTAGGCCGTTTCACGTGCAATAATTTCTACATCATTTTTTGTGAAAGTCACAGGTGATGTTTTATTGTCCTTCATCGTTTGGTTCCTTTTGCAGATTGGGATGACACAGATAAAACACAAGCCCGGGCACTATCTAAACAGTCATTACAGAGTTATTTACCTGAAACACGCAAATATGGCACGTTCAGCCACCTTATCTCACAGTTGCCCTCTGCTAGAATCTGCGATAATTTTTGGCTTACCGGCGGCACTATCATTGCGATTTGCTGCAACAAAAGGAATGCAAATGAAAAAACTGCTCCCATTATTTATTGGGCTGAGCCTGGGCGGTTTCAGCGTCGCCAGTCAGGCAGAAAACCTGCTTCAGGTTTACCAACAAGCGCGTTTAAGCAACCCGGACCTGCGGAGCTCCGCTGCCACTCGCGATGCTGCGTTTGAGAAAATCAACGAAGCGCGCAGCCCTTTATTACCACAACTGGGTTTGGGTGCAGATTACAGCTATGCAAATGGCTATCGTGATAGTAGCGGTATTCATTCCAACACGACCAGTGGCACACTGCAATTGACGCAAACCATTTTCGACATGTCAAAATGGCGCGCGCTGACCCTGCAGGAAAAAACCGCAGGTATTCAGGACGTCACCTATCAGGTTGCTCAGCAGGATTTGATTCTGAATACCGCGACGGCCTATTTCAACGTGCTGAAAGCCATTGATACGCTTTCTTACGTCGAAGCACAGAAGATGTCCATCTACCGCGAGCTGGATCAAACCACTCAGCGCTTTAACGTGGGCCTGGTGGCCATTACCGACGTGCAGAACGCCCGCGCCCAGTATGACAGCGTGCTGGCCAATGAAGTCACGGCGCGTAACAATCTGGATAACTCGGTGGAGTCTCTGCGTCAGATCACCGGCATGGACTATCTGGCACTGGCCTCACTGAACATCGATCGCTTTAAAACCACCAAACCTGATAACGTTAACGCGCTGCTCAAGCAGGCAGAAAGCCGTAACCTTAATCTGCTTTCTGCCCGCCTGAATCAGGATTTAGCTCGTGAACAGATTCGTTCTGCGGAATCAGGCCACCTGCCAACGCTCGATCTGACCGCGTCTACCGGTCTGTCTAACAGCAAATACGGCGGAAGCCGCGCTGAACAGAGTGCAAACTCAACAGACTCGATTACAGGAAACAGTAAAGTCGGCCTGAGCTTCACGCTTCCGCTTTACAGCGGTGGCAGCGTGACCTCACAGGTGAAGCAGGCGCAATATAACTTTGTCAGCGCCAGCGAACAGCTGGAAGCGGCTCACCGCTCTGCGGTTCAGACGGTACGTTCTTCTTACAACAACGTGAACGCGTCCGCGAGCAGCATTGCGGCGTACAAGCAAGCCGTGGTCTCTGCGCAGAGTTCATTAGACGCCATGGAAGCCGGTTATCAGGTCGGTACGCGTACCATCGTTGACGTGTTGAACGCCACCTCAACCCTGTATAACGCGAAACAGCAGTTGTCCGATGCACGTTACAGCTATCTGATTAATCAGCTAAATATCAGCTATGCGCTGGGCACGCTGAACGAGCAGAGTCTGGGCATTCTCAACAGCCAGTTAGGCAAAGAGATCTCCACCTCACCGGAAACCGTTCAGCCCCAGAACGTTCAGCAGGTACTGGGTGAAGATCACATCGCGAGTTCTTCTGAAACCGCGACGGCGCCGGTGCGCCCGGCCGCCCATAAAAGCAGCCGTAACCCTTTCGCTAACTGATCGCCCTGCGGGCCGCTTTGCGGCCCGCTTCTCTTAAAAACGTATAACTAAGTAAAGATCCCCGTCCTGCCTGGCCGTTAGCTTCATTTCTCGCCACTCATCCCCTATTCTATGCGCTACCTTTGGGCACAGGATATTTATAATGAAACGGACTAAAACGATCCGCTATGCCGCCTTTCGTAAGAGCTGGCAAGCAAGACACTTAACGCCTGTTGCTATCGCTGTATCAGCGGTATTTATGCTGGCAGGCTGTGAACAAAACGACGAAACCGTCTCGCTCTATCAGAACGCCGATGATTGTACGAAAGCCAATCCCGGCCAGAGTGCGCAATGCACCACCGCGTTTAACAACGCCAAAAAGGAAGCGGAACGCACCGCACCGAAATACGCCACACGTGAAGACTGCGTGGCAGAATTTGGTGAAAACCAGTGTCAGCAGGCGCCTGCACAGGCTGGCGTGGGCAGCACTAATGCCGAGTCGCAGCAAAGCGGCAGCTTCTGGATGCCGCTGATGGCGGGCTATATGATGGGCCGCATGATGGGCGGCGGCGCGGGTTTTGCGCAGCAGCCGCTGTTCTCACCTAAAACGCCAAACAGCCCGGCTAACGGTCAGTTCGTTGATGCGTCCGGCCGTAACTATGGTAACGCCACCTCCGGTAAAACCATGACGGTTCCTAAAACCGCCATGGCGCCTAAACCGACCACCACCTCAACGATTACGCGGGGTGGCTTTGGTGAAACGGTCGCGAAGCAAAACAGCATGCAGCGTAGCAGCAGCGCGTCCGGCACCTCCAGCCGTTCGCTGGGAGGCTAACCCCGCTTATGCAACGCATCGCGATTTCAGAGCGCCCGGGCTGGCGGGAAAAAGCCACGGAGTTTGGTTTTCGTTTTCACACCATGCACGGTGAGCCCTACTGGTGTGAAGAGGCTTACTATCAGTTCACGCTGGCGCAGATTGATTATCTTGAGGACGTCACCGCCGAGCTTCATCAGATGTGCCTGCAGGTCGTGGAAAAAGTGGTGAAGAGTGAAGCGCTGCTCACCAAATTTCGCATTCCTAAGCATACCTGGGACTTCGTGCGAGATTCATGGCAACAGCGTCAGCCCTCGCTTTATTCGCGTCTCGACCTCGCATGGGACGGCAAAAGCGATGCCAAACTGCTGGAGAACAACGCCGACACGCCGACGTCGCTGTATGAGGCGGCGTTTTTCCAGTGGCTGTGGCTCGAAGACCAGCTCAATGCCGGTCAGCTGCCGCAGGGCAGCGATCAATTCAACAGCCTGCAAGAGAAACTCATTGAACGCTTTACGGTGCTTCATCAGCAACAGGGGTTTAACTGGCTGCATTTCGCCTGCTGTCGTGATACCGATGAAGATCGTGGGACGGTGCAATACTTGCAGGACTGCGCCACGGAAGCCGGACTGCCGAGCGAATTTCTCTACATTGATGAGATAGGGCTGGGGGAAAAGGGCCAGTTTACTGACGCCCAGGATCAGGTCATCAGTAATCTGTTCAAGCTTTATCCGTGGGAATTCATGCTGCGCGAGATGTTTTCTACCAAGCTGGCCGATGCGGGCGTACGCTGGCTGGAGCCGGCATGGAAGAGCATCCTGTCAAACAAAGCGTTGCTGCCTCTGCTGTGGGAGATGTTCCCTAATCACCCTAACCTGTTGCCCGCCTGGTTTGCCGAAGACGATGTGCCACCGATGGAGAAATACGTGGTTAAGCCACTGTTCTCGCGCGAAGGGGCCAACATTCGTATTGTGGAAAACGGCAAAGAGATTGCCCGTGTGGACGGTCCTTACGGCGAAGAAGGCATGATCGTCCAGCAGTTCCATCCGCTGCCGAAATTTGGCGACAGCTATACCCTGATTGGTAGCTGGTTGATTGACGATCAGCCTGCGGGCATCGGCCTGCGCGAAGATCGCGACCTGATCACCCAGGATCTTTCGCGTTTCTATCCGCACGCGTTTATCGAGTAGCGCTTTCCTCCAGGCCAGTACGCTGGCCTGGTTTTCCTCTAGCCGACCTGTACCGACAGCATACTGATTGCGCCCATTTCCATACCTTCAACAGGGACGGTTACGGCCTCGCCTGGCTGACGGGACCCCAGCACGTACAGCAACGGCAGGAAGTGTTCCGGCGTGGGATTGGATAACGCCGCATCCGGATGCTGCATAAAATTCACCAACGGATGGGAATCTGCTCCGGCGTCAACCGCCAGATTATCGCGCACATAGTTGTTGAATCCGGTCGCCCAGTCATAAGCGTTTCCGCCGCCCCACAGCACCTTACGCAGGTTGTGTACCACATTGCCGCTGGCAACGATCATCACGCCGCGATCGCGCAGTTCAGACAGCTTTTTGCCCATCTCAAAATGCCAGGCCGCAGGCTTGCCGCTGTCGATACTAAGCTGGACTACCGGAATATCCGCCTCAGGATACATTTTAATGAGTACGCCCCACGAGCCGTGATCGAATCCCCATGCATGATCCTGATGAACCGGCACAGGCGATAAAATCTCAGCAATTTCATTTGCCAGTTCAGGCGAACCCGGCGCGGGATAGCGGGTATCAAAAAGCGCCTGCGGAAAACCGCCAAAGTCATGAATGGTGCGCGGGTTTTCCATCGCTGTGACCGCCGTTCCCTGGGTGTACCAGTGAGCCGAAATGGCCAGGATGGCCCGCGGTCGTGGCAGCGTGGCACCGGCTTTACGCCAGGCTTCGGTGTAACGGTTTTCTTCTAACGCATTCATCGGGCTGCCGTGTCCCAAAAACAGTGCTGGCATACGTAACTGGCTCATAGCGATCCTTAATGTGTTCACTCTATGAGCACTACGATACGCTGTTTGCAAGGGTTATCACGCGGATAAGCATGATGTTCTCTGTCAGGAAATTTGAACGAAAGAGATGAGTCAGATAAGCAGGAAGGATGGGGAAGAGGTGAAGCAATCAGGCCAGTATTTCTGGCCTGACAGTAAGCCGTTTAGCTGGCCTGACGCGTTTCGTGCTCGCGACGATAGGCAACCAGATCTTCGATCGTCACGACCGGCATCGCATGCTGTTTAGCGAACATGATCACTTCAGGCGCATGCGCCATAGAGCCGTCGTCGTTGGTCAGTTCACACAGGACGCCTGCAGGTTTAAAGCCCGCCAGCGTGACCAGATCGATGGTCGCTTCAGTATGACCGCCGCGGGTCAGAACACCACCATCGTGGGCACGCAGGGGAAAAACGTGGCCCGGACGGTTCAGATCTTCGGGTTTGGCGTTATCGGCAATCGCCGTGCGAATGGTAGTGATGCGATCCTGCGCGGATACGCCGGTAGTGACGCCCTTCGCCGCTTCAATGGTCACGGTAAACCCTGTGCCATAGGCGCTGGTGTTGTTTTCCACCATCATCGGTAATGCCAGCTGTTGGCGGCGTTCTTCGGTCAGGCAGAGACACACGATACCGCTGCCGTGGCGAATGGTGAGAGCCATCTGCTCGACGGTCATGGTTTCGGCAGCGAAAATCATATCGCCTTCGTTTTCACGATCTTCATCGTCGAGCACCATCACACCGCGTCCTTCACGGAGTGCGGCGATAGCACGTTCTACACGCTGTTTCGGCGTGCCAAATTCAGAAAGTAGAGTCTGATTCATGGTAATAAAACCTTTTAAATGTATTGGGTTACCAGAATCAGGGCAAGCTTAGGAGTGACGCCGTGTATAGACGTAGCAATGACGCAAAACAGACATAATGCCTGACAGATGTCGTTACCCTCTCCCATCCGGACTTTAACCGTCGGCCCCGGAATTTCACCGGATCTGCTGACCTTCACCATCACAATGAAGCGCTCGCGGGCTGTCAGCCTGGGCTGATTTACCGCCGGTGGGGAATTTCGCCCCGCCCTGAGAATAAGCGTTTTAACTATAACGCTTCCTATTCGGGGCGGCAATCCACAAAGCCATTATTGCTTTAGCATTTTTTGCGCTAAGGATTTCAGGTTTAACCTTTTCAATTCAGGCATTACACTTAAGTGACTCTAGCGTTGGTACAATGCTGCCATAGCAACCCGTAACCAGGAAACCATCATGATCGACACGAAAAAAATTGAACAAATGGCCCGTCAGGTTCATGACGCGCTGCCGAAGGGAGTTCGTGAATTTGGCGATGATGTCGAGAAGAAAATCCGGCAGACGCTGCAGGCACAAATGACCCGCATGGATCTGGTCAACCGTGAAGAGTTTGATGTCCAGACTCAGGTTTTACTGCGTACGCGTGAAAAACTGGCGGCGCTGGAACAGCGTCTCGCTCAGCTGGAAAGCAAGAGTTCAGCGTCTGCCGCGCCCGCTGCCACCAGCACACCTGGCCCGGCACCGGCCATCGTGCCAGCCGCACATCCTGCTGACAAACCGGCTAAATAAAGGGCGGGCGGGAGCCCGGGCTCCCGCCGCCATGACTCAGTCGCCGCGAATGGTTTTGATGATATTGGTGGTCGAGATGCCATCTTCAAAGTTCAGCACCCGCACGTCACCGCCATTGGCCCAGACTTCCTGGCAGCCCGCGATATCTTCCGGTTTGTAATCCCCGCCTTTTACCAACAGATCGGGCAATACGCTGGCGATTAAGCGCTGTGGCGTGTCTTCTTCAAACAGCACGACCCAGTCCACCGCTTCCAGCGCACCCAGCACGATCATACGGTTTTCCTGCGGGTTCACCGGACGGCTGTCGCCTTTGAGGCGTTTGGTGGACGCATCGCTGTTTACCGCGACAATCAGGCGATCGCCCAGCTTGCGCGCGTTGGCAAGGTAGGAAACATGGCCGGCATGCAGAATGTCGAAGACGCCGTTGGTCATCACCACTTTTTCGCCGCGCTGACGCGCCATAGCGACGGCCTCTTTCAGCTCGGATTCAGTCATGATGCCAAAACCGCGCTCTGGACGCGCACGAATGGCGTTTTCCAGCTCCACGATGCTGACGGTTGATGTCCCCAACTTCCCAACCACCACGCCTGCAGCGGCGTTAGCCAGAAAACAGGCTTCTTCCAGCGAATCCCCTGCGGCTAAAGCAGCGGCCAGCACGCCAATGACGGTATCCCCGGCGCCGGTCACGTCAAACACTTCCTGCGCCTGGGTCGGCAAATGCAGGGGCGCTTTACCCGGCTGCAGCAGCGACATGCCGTTTTCAGACCGCGTGACCAGCAGGGCGGAAAGGTCGCAGTCGGCGATCAGCTTCATGCCACGTTCCACAATCTCATTCTCTGTCTTGCATTTGCCCACCACGGCTTCGAACTCAGACAGATTAGGCGTCAGCAGCGTCGCCCCGCGGTAGCGCGCAAAATCCGTGCCTTTCGGATCGATCAACACCGGTACATTCGCCTCGCGTGCCAGCGCGATCATCTGCTGAACGCTGTCCAGTGCGCCTTTGCCGTAATCCGACAGCACCACCGCACCGCTACGGGACAGTGACTGGCGCATTTTTTCGTGCATCGGGGCGGCGTCCACCTGCTCAAATCCCTCTTCGAAGTCCAGACGGATGAGCTGTTGGTTGCGAGAGAGGACACGCAGTTTGGTAATGGTGGGATGGCTTTTTAAGGTGACAAAATCGCAGTCAACACGAACATCCTTCAGCGTTTTACTCAGTACCTGAGCCGCATCGTCTTCTCCGGTCAGTCCGATCAGACGGGAACCCGCCCCCAGCGCAGCAATGTTCATTGCCACGTTAGCGGCGCCGCCTGGGCGTTCTTCAACGGTTTCCACCTTGACCACCGGCACCGGCGCTTCAGGCGAAATACGGCTGGTGGGGCCGTACCAGTAACGATCCAACATGACATCGCCAACGACCAGCACCGAGGCCTGGCCGAACGCGGGCAGAGTAACTTTCATTCCAGACACTCCAGACTGCATTCAAAATAGTGCGCGGATGATAACACAGTTGCGACAGGTGCTATCAGCATCACGCCGTGAGAGAGTGTGGTGACTGTAGCCATCGCTGCCAGCTGGTGTTCACCGACTCTTTTTCCTGCGCAAAGGCGTCAGGTTCAACATGCCCGGGCTGCTCCTGAAGCGCCAGATGATGCAGCGCATCGCGCAGCGTGACATAAGCATGCGTGAGCGCTGCCGCTTCCTCGTCAGACATTTTGTGGTGGATTGCCATCCGTTCAAAAATCCGCACATTGTCTGACCAGCGCGTCAGGTCGGGCTGCTCCGCCGCATAGCGCAGCACCAGGTACTGGGCGATGAATTCAATATCCGTAATGCCGCCTTCGTCCGTTTTGATCTCCCAGCGGCCCTTGTGCTTGTTGCTCAGGTGCGCGCGCATTTTGTCACGCATCTCTCTGACTTCCGTTTGCAACGCTGCCGCATCGCGCGGCAGACAGAGGATCGCACGGCGAATGGCGCTAAAACGCGCGCTCAGATCGGGCTCACCGAACACCACGCGGGCGCGGACCAGCGCCTGATGCTCCCACGTCCAGGCTTCGTTGCGCTGATAGTCGTCGAAGGCTTCAAAAGTACTGACCAGCATGCCAGCCGCGCCCGAAGGCCGCAGTCGCGCATCCACTTCGTACAAAATGCCGGACGACGTACGGGTGCTGAACAGATGCATGATGCGCTGCGCCAGCCGCAGGTAAAACTGCCGTCCGTCTATGCTGCGCTCGCCTTGCGTGACGGCTTCCATCGGGCAGTCGTGCAGGAAAACCAGATCGAGATCGGAGCTGTAGCCCAGTTCCCATCCGCCCAGCTTGCCATAGCCCAATACCGTGAAGCCCCGTTCGTGTTCATGCACAAGGTGCGACGGTCGGCCATAGCGCTGCACCATCATATTCCATGCCTGCTGCACCACCGATTCGATAATGGCCTCGGCCAGCCAGGTTAAGTGATCGCTCACTTTCATCACCGGCAACGTGCCCGCAATATCCGCCGCCGCGATGCGTAATAACTGTGCCTGTTTAAACTGGCGTAATGCTTCAAGCTGCTGCTCTTCATCATCCGCAGGAATGCGCATCAGGTACTGACGCAGCTCATCCCGGTAGGCATCCGTAGCGGTTGGCTGATAGAGCGTGGCGGGATCAAGCAGCTCATCCAGTAACAGCGGATAACGTGCCAGCTGGCTGGCCACCATCGGTGAGGCTGCGCAAAGACGAATCAGGTGACGCAACGCGCCGTGATACTCGGTGAGCAGCTCAAGGTAGGTACTGCGGGTCAGAACGCTCAGCAGCAACGGCGCCAGGCGGCTGAAGGTCACCGCGGCATCGCTGCGTGAACAGACTTCACTCAGCAGTTGAGGCATCAGCTGATCCAGCGCCTGACGGCCGCGCGGGCCGATAGTGCGGTGACCGATATCCTGGCGAAACGCTTCCAGCGCCTGATTGAGAGCATGACACTGCGTGGTATCCAGTTGTGGCACCAGCGGGGCCAGCTCAGTGTCCTCCAGGCTGTCGTGCCACAGCATGTTAAAGTCGGCCAGTTCGGGGCGATCGCCCACATCCGGCGTATCCTCACCGATTAACTCATCGAAGATGGCACGCACGGCGGCCATATGCGTTTCCAGCCGGGCGCTCAGCGCAGCCCAGTCATCACAGCCCATCGCCCACGCCAGCCGGGCGCGGGGTAACGCCTCTTCCGGCAGCGTTTGCGTTTGTTCGTCCGCCAGACTTTGCAACAGGTTTTCCAGCCGACGCAGAAACAGATAAGCCGCGCGCAATGCCGCAACCTGCTCGGGTGGCAGTAAGGCCAGAGATTCAATAGCAGACAGCGTAGGTATCAAGGCCCGGAGCTGGAGCGAGCGCTCACGTCCGCCACGAATCAACTGAAAAACCTGCACGATAAATTCTGTTTCGCGAATCCCGCCCGCGCCCAGTTTGATGTTGTTTTTCAGCCCGCGGCGACGCACTTCACGCGCGATCATCGCTTTCATATTGCGTAACGACTGGATGACGCTGAAATCGATGTAGCGGCGATAAACAAAGGGCCGCAGCATCTGCTGCAGTTCCTGGCTCCAGCGATCCTGCTCATCGCCCATCAGCCGCGCCTTCACCATGGCGTAGCGCTCCCAGTCGCGGCCCTGCTCCTGGTAATAATCTTCCAGGGCGGCAAAGCTCATGACCAGCGGCCCGCTGTCGCCAAACGGGCGCAGGCGCATATCGACCCGGTAAACAAAGCCGTCGGCCGTGGGCTGATCGAGTACTTTGATCAGGCGCTGGCCCATGCGGGTAAAAAACTGCGCATTGTCGAGTTCGCGGCGACCACCGCGCGTGGTGCCGTTTTCCGGCCAGGCAAAAATCAGATCGATATCGGAGGAGAAATTCAGCTCGCCGCCGCCCAGCTTGCCCATTCCGAGGATCAGCAGCGGCTGTGGTTCACCCGCGGCATTGCAGGGCGTGCCGAATTCGCGACAGCAGTCCTGATAAACCCAGTGGCGCGCGGCGTCGATCAGCACCTCGGCTAATACGCTCTGCTGCTGCAGCGTCTGCTCTGTCGTGGCAAGCTGCAAGCACTGCATCCAGGCAATGCGAACCAGCATGCGACGGCGAAACAGGCGCAGCACGCGCATCAGGCTGGCTTCACTGTCCACCGCCGCCATGTCACTGCCCAGCCACTGCGTATACTGCTGCCACTCGTCGGCCTCGGGCGACTGTGCGGCAATCTCCTGCCACCAGTGCGGATTCTGCTGCAGGTTATCCAGCACAAAGTCGCTGAAGGCCAGACCGGCAAGCTGCGCCTCGCTGAGAGCGGTATCCGCAAGACCGAGCTGTTCAACTGCCCGCGCGGCCTGCGTGCGCAATACTGTGGGTAAGGATGGCAACATGTTCTCTCCCTGATAGCGTGCTGTATGACTTAACGTGGCGAACCGCTGGTTAACCAAAAGGGTGACTGTTTCATCGCCTGCGCCGTTAACCAGTCCAGGCTGGCGTGCTGCTGTTCCCTGATTGCGCGCTGCAGCTGCTGCCACGGCACCAGCCAGTCGTGAACAGCATCCGGCGAGTAAGCGCCCGCCAGCAAATGCACCGCCAGCAGCTGTCGATCCAGACGCGTGGCCTTGTCCTGATACTCATTCACCTGATGGACGGTGCTGAAGGTTTCTTTCAGATCGGCATTGATGCGGCCCAGCATGATATCGCCAAAGCGTTTAAAGGAACCGTTGAGCTTGGTTTGCCCCTTTTCATCAATCCACTGCCGCCAATGGGCCTCGGCTAACCAGTGAGTAAGTGCTAACTGGGTCTCTACCGAGAGAGCCGAAAAACAGAAGCTGTCGGCATCGACATCTTCATTCAGCAGCGTTTCTTCCAGCGTGGTCAGCTTCTGACGCAGCTCGCTACTGGCCTTGCGCGGGACTACCGCCCCAAACAGCGCAAACGCCTGACGCAGGACATCCAGCGCCTCACGAACCGCTTCTCTGGCGCGCTTATTGCCACGCAGCCACACTTCTTCATGATATTGCCAGTGGTGAAGGCCTGCCGCCATGGCCGCCGCCATGCCCTCTTCCACCGTGGCTTTCGCCCCGGCTTTTAACAGCGGAAAGGCAGTTACCTCACGCGAGGGATTACCCTTGGCTAACTGATAGCCGCGCGCCGCCTTGCTCAGGCTGCCCATCCGCAGGTCGCCCACGGCCACTAACTGCTGAGCAAACGTCAGCAACTCGCTGCGCTGGCCACCTTTTAGCTCAAGCTCAACCTCTGACAGAGGTTCGCTCAACTCTCCCGCCGTCACGTCGCCCCGATCGCAGGCAATTTCTATTTCACTACTGCCCGCCGTGACTACCCAGATCTCTCGTTCAAAATGGGTACTGAACAGCGGCTGCAGGCGCTGCTGTAGCGCTGCTACATCCGTTCCTTCCGGCCAGATGTCTGCGGGCAGACGGCTGATGTCCAGCGTTGGCTCAGTGAGGTCAACGTTGTATTCGCCGCGCTGATGTAGCCCACCCAGCGTTTTGCCGGCGGTTTTCAGCGTCATTTCGTAGCGTTGATCAACGCCCCGAATGCGCAATCCCATATTCCAACGACGTAACTGATTATCGTCGGTTTCAAAATAGATATTGGTCAGCTGACGGGCAGCCTGGTGCTGATGCGGAAACGCCGCCAGCCGTTCTGCCAGTTTCCCGGCAGCATTGGGTTTAGCAATGAACTTAAGTTCGATTTCGATGGTCATATTTTTTATTCACTAACGCCGCTGGCACTTAAGGATATATTCCCTGCCTGTTTAAGGTTATCTTCTGCTGCATCCACTGAGCTGAAGGTTAGGGTTTTCAGGCGAAGAGTAATGCACAGAAGCCGGACTGTCTCTGCTTTCTTTGTGCTTTCGCTACCCTTTTCGCACTGTCATGAGACCAGGATAGTTCTCATTCAGATTTACGCGAAGCCTCTACAGACTGTGCCGGTAAATTATCTTTAATTTTTAAGCAAAACGAAATCTAATGAAAAAAATCACACTCGCTGGAATCACTTTGCTGGCCCTCAGCACCCTTGCACCTGCTCACGCCGATGAAAAACGTTACGTTTCTGACGAATTATCCACCTGGGTTCGTAGCGGTCCCGGCGACCAGTTTCGCCTGCTGGGCAAGCTGAATGCGGGTGAACAGGTACAGCTGCTGCAGACCAATGATGCCACCAAATATGGCCAGGTACGCGATGCCGAAGGCCGCACCGTCTGGATCCCCCTGTCGCAGCTGAGTGAAAATCCCAGCCTGCGCACCCGGGTACCGCAGCTGGAACAACAGGTTAAAGACCTGACCGCCAAGTTAGCCAATATTGATAACAGCTGGAATCAGCGCACCGCCGAAATGCAGAACAAAGTGGCCAGCAGCGACAGCGTGATCAACGGCTTAAAAGAGCAAAATCAGAAGCTGAAAAACGAACTGATCGTGGCGCAGAAGAAAGTCAGCGCCGCTAACGTTCAGCTGGATGACAAACAGCGTACGATCATCATGCAGTGGTTTATGTATGGTGGCGGCGTGCTAGGCGTCGGCCTGCTGCTTGGGCTACTGTTGCCGCACATGGTGCCGCGCCGTAAGAAAAACGATCGCTGGATGAACTAGTTTTACCACCGCTCGCTATCAGGGGATCGTAAGATGCCCCTTTTGGCCTGTCTGCAATATGTCGAATTTGTGCAACAATAGAGTTTGTGCCCGTCTGGATTCAGGTGCCGGAAGCCCACAGACGCGCAGATCACTTATTTATCTCTGGAGTTGTGCGTGAAGACGTTTCTTGTTGGCGGTGCAGTGCGCGATGCGCTGTTGAAGTTGCCGGTTAAAGACAAAGACTGGGTGGTGGTAGGCGCGACCCCGGAAGCCATGCTGGAACAAGGCTACCAGCAGGTCGGCCGCGATTTCCCCGTGTTTCTGCATCCCGACAGCCGGGAAGAGTATGCGCTGGCACGTACCGAACGGAAGAACGGCAAAGGCTACACCGGGTTCACGACCTGGTCGGCGCCAGACGTCACGCTGGAGCAGGATTTACAGCGCCGCGATTTGACGATTAACGCCATTGCCCGCGACGATCAAGGCGAGCTTTACGATCCCTACCACGGACAAAAGGATATTGCCGACCGGCAGCTGCGCCACGTTTCCGATGCCTTTAGTGAAGATCCCCTGCGCGTCCTGCGCGTCGCGCGTTTTGCCGCGCGCTTCGCCCACCTTAATTTTCGTATTGCCGACGAAACGCAGGCGCTGATGCGACAAATGGCAGAGAGCGGCGAGCTGGCCGATCTCACGGCCGAACGCGTCTGGAAAGAGACGGAAAAAGCCCTGTCCTCCCATAATCCCCAGGTTTACTTCCAGGTACTGCGCGACTGCGGCGCATTGCAGGGACTGTTTCCGGAAATCGATAACCTGTTCGGCGTGCCGGCGCCCGCCCGATGGCACCCGGAAATTGATACCGGGGTTCACACGCTGATGGCGTTAACCCTGTCTGCTGGCCTCTCGGAAGCGATTGACGTGCGCTTTGCGACGCTGTTTCACGATGTCGGTAAAGCCTTAACGCCGGTGGAAAAATGGCCCAGCCATCACGGACATGGCCCGGCAGGCGTTCCGCTGGTCGCCGCGCTGTGTCAACGGCTACGCGTGCCGAATGCGATCCGTGATCTGGCGCTGCTGGTCACGGAGTTTCACGACATGATGCATACTATTGAGCAGCGCCCTGCCGACGCGTTGATTGGCTTATTTGACCGTCTTGACGCCTGGCGCAAACCCGAGCGGGTTAACCAACTGGCGCTGTGCAGCGAAGCGGACGCCCGCGGACGCGGTGGCCTTGCCAACATGCCTTATCCCCAGGGCAACTACCTGCGACGTGCGTTTGCCCTGGCTCAGGCCGTGCCATCTAAGGCGGTCGTGGAGGCGGGATTTAAAGGGATAGAGGTGCGGGAAGAGCTCACGCGACGTCGTATTGAGGCTGTCGAACAGGGCTTAGCGTAACGCGACCAGTTGCCCGACCGCGTTACCCTGTGGCTTACATGAAAATCATGTACACCGCGCCCGCCACGATAAAGCGGTAGATGGCAAATGACACGAAAGAGATGCGTTTGATCAGCTCCAGGAACACTTTGATGGCCAGCAACGCGACAACGAATGCGGTGATAAAGCCCACCGCAAACATCGGGAAGTCGGCCATCGTCAGGAAGCCGAGGCTTTTATAGATATCCAGCCCTGTCGCCCCGATCATCATCGGTACGGCCAGGATAAACGAGAACTCGGATGCGGCATAGCGGCTCACGCCCATCAGCATCCCACCTGAAATGGTGGCGCCCGAACGCGAGAAGCCCGGCCACAGCGCCAGACACTGGAAGCAGCCAATCATAAACGCCTGACGATAGGTGATATCATCAATACCTGGTGATTTTGGCTGTTTCGGTTTCAGGAATTCCGCTGCCAGCAGCAGTAAGCCCCCGACCACCAGCGCATACATCACGTTAATCGGATTAAACAACGTTTTAATCTGATCGTGCAGCGCCAGACCAACCACCACCGCAGGGATCATGCCCAACAGGATATGGATCAGGGTTAACCGACCTGTCCCGACACCTTCATGTTTCACTTCACCAAAGTGAATGCCGATCAATCCAAACAAACGCCGCCAGAACATCACGACGACGGCAAGAATGGAACCTAACTGAATGACCACTTCAAAGGTTTCTGCTTTGTCGCCCTCAAAGCCCAGCAGGTGCCCCACTATAATCATGTGCCCGGTAGAAGAGACCGGTAAGAACTCGGTTAACCCTTCTACCACGCCCAGGATTGCAGCTACCCACAGCTGATGAAGATCTGCCATCAATGTATTCCCTCTGTCCGTTTTAAAACCATGAAAAAGGCGCTAGCTGTTGCGCTATCGCCTTAAATCTTATCTGCTTAAGTCTGAGTAAAACCTTAAGCTCAACTGCCGTTTAGTCTGTCGTAACGAAACGGCACGTGCTGAGACAAACAGTAATTTGGTTTGGTTTCATTGTGATGGCAATCACATCGTAACTATTTAGGAATAGTCCCGCGATCAATTCGCACGCCAACCTGCGCTGCCTGAGCCACCGCGCCCGGTTTTGCTACCCTGATGCGCACGCCAGGTGAATTGAAACGGTTCATCAACAGATCCGCAATTTCTTCCGCTACGCGCTCCACCAACGCAAAACGCTGTCCCGTCAGATGCGACAGAATCGCTTCTGAGACATCGGCATAGCTCAGGCAGTCTTTCACATCGTCGCTGGCGGCGGCCTGACGGTTATCCCACGCCATTTCTACATCGATCACCAGCTTCTGCTGAATTCCCTGCTCCCAGTCGTAAACCCCTATCGTGGTGAAGACGGTGAGTTGTTCTATAAAGACGATATCCATGATGATGCTCTCTGTTTTTGGTCGCGCCGGATACCACTTCCGGCAGATTGTGCGTATTATCCATGGTAGACGTGATCAAAACGACCCCAAAGGAAACGGGACGGTGTTATGAGTGCTTTCGCGCTTGGTATGATTATTTTCGCGTATCTGTGCGGTTCAATTTCCAGTGCGATTCTGGTTTGCAAACTCGCCGGTTTACCCGATCCCCGCACCCACGGTTCAGGCAACCCGGGCGCAACCAACGTACTGCGTATCGGCGGCAAACTGGCGGCTGCGTCTGTGCTGGTGTTCGATATTGTGAAAGGTATGCTGCCCGTGTGGCTGGCCTATCTGTTTCATGTGCCCCCGCTTTATCTGGGCTTAACCGCCATTGCTGCCTGTCTGGGCCATATTTATCCGGTGTTTTTTCGCTTTCGTGGCGGGAAAGGCGTGGCGACGGCGTTTGGTGCAATCGCTCCCATTGGCTGGGACCTGACCGGACTCATGACGGGAACGTGGCTGCTGACCGTGCTGCTGAGCGGCTACTCATCGCTTGGCGCGATTGTCAGCGCGCTTATCGCGCCGTTTTATGTCTGGTGGTTTAAGCCACAGTTTACGTTTCCGGTTTCCATGCTCTCCTGCCTGATTTTACTGCGTCATCATGACAACATTCAGCGCCTGTGGCGCGGTCAGGAAAGCAAAATCTGGAAGCGAAAAAAGAAAAAGTAAGCGTAAAAAAAGCCGGTTAACCGGCTTTTTGGATCTCAGATGGCGGGCAGTTCCGACAAGGGCCAGCGCGGCCTGACGCTCACGCCCAGTTCTCCCCGCGTGCCGCCTTTAAGGCGCACCATGCCCGCGTAGGCAATCATGGCCCCGTTATCGGTACAAAATTCAGGACGGGCATAGAACACCTCACCGCCCCGCTTTTGCATCATCACGGCCATCTGTTCACGCAGGGTGCGGTTAGCACTGACGCCGCCCGCAATGACCAGACGTTTAAAACCCGTATGATCCAGCGCGCGTTTGCATTTAATCGCCAGCGTATCGACAACCGCATCTTCAAACGCCCGGGCGATATCGGCGCGGGTTTGCGCGTCATCGTCATTGCCACGAATGGTATTCGCGGCAAAGGTTTTCAGGCCTGAGAAACTAAAATCCAGCCCCGGACGATCCGTCATCGGGCGCGGGAACGTGAACCGCCCGGCGGTGCCCTGCTGCGCCATTTTCGACAGCATCGGGCCGCCAGGATAATCCAGCCCCAGCAGTTTGGCGGTTTTATCGAAGGCTTCACCTGCGGCATCGTCAATCGACTCGCCCAGCAGTATGTATTCGCCAATACCGGTGACGCTGATTAACTGCGTGTGACCGCCTGAAACCAGCAATGCGACAAACGGGAACGCGGGCGGATTCTCTTCCAGCATCGGTGCCAGCAGATGACCTTCCATATGGTGCACCGGCACCGCAGGTACCTTCCACGCAAAGGCCAGCGCGCGTCCAACCGTTGCGCCCACCAGCAACGCGCCCACCAGGCCCGGTCCGGCGGTATAGGCGACCGCATCAATTTGCTGCGGTGCCAGTTTGGCCTGCTTCAGGGCCGCCTGGATCAGCGGCACCGTTTTGCGCACGTGATCGCGCGATGCCAGTTCCGGCACCACGCCGCCGTAATCGGCATGCAGTTTTACCTGGCTGTACAGTTGGTTAGCCACCAGGCCAGCCTCGTCATCATAGATTGCGATGCCGGTTTCATCGCACGATGTTTCAATACCCAGAATTCGCATTGCTTCACCTCATTCTTGCGGCGCGCAGTTTAGCATAGCCCTTGCACGAAAAGAGGATGCAATCCACGCAAAAAGTCATTTTCTGCTGCCTAAAGAGTGCGCTATACTCCCGCCCCTGGAAAAAACCGGCAGCCGCACAGGCAAACGCTCCTGTTGGTTCTAAATTATCCATGGTGCTTTACAAGCCGACGCGAGTTGGAGTAAAATGCTGCACCATTTTGAAATGTGCTGGCGCCGCAGTCAGCAGCAAAACCGAATTTTATTGAGGTGAGAGTTACATGCCGGTAATTAAAGTACGTGAAAACGAGCCGTTCGACGTAGCACTGCGTCGCTTTAAGCGTTCCTGCGAGAAAGCAGGCGTTCTGGCTGAAGTTCGTCGTCGTGAGTTCTATGAAAAACCAACGACCGAACGTAAGCGCGCTAAAGCATCTGCAGTTAAGCGTCATGCCAAAAAACTGGCTCGCGAAAACGCACGCCGCACTCGTCTGTACTAATTTCCCGGAGGTTCGCCTCCACAGCGTGATAAACGCAGACCGAGTCAAGTAAAAGGCCGTGCTTTCCGAAAGGAAGCGCGGCTTGTTGTCGTTTATGAGCTGAAAAAACGGGGCTTATGGCAGGACGTATTCCACGCGTATTTATCAATGACTTACTTGCCCGCACGGACATCGTGGAGTTAATCGATGCCCGCGTTAAGCTGAAAAAGCAGGGAAAAAATTATCATGCGTGTTGTCCTTTCCATAATGAGAAAACGCCCTCTTTTACCGTAAATGGCGAAAAGCAGTTTTATCACTGCTTTGGTTGCGGCGCTCACGGTAACGCAATCGACTTTCTGATGAACTATGATCGTCTTGAGTTTGTTGAAAGTATTGAAGAGTTAGCCACTTCCCATGGTTTAGACGTACCTTACGAAGCGGGCAATGGGCCAAGCCAGATGGAACGCCATCAGCGCCAGAGCCTGTACCAGCTGATGGAGAACCTGAACGGTTTTTATCAGCAGAGTTTGCAGCAGTCCAGCGCCCAGTCAGCACGCGATTATCTTGAACATCGTGGTCTGAGCGCCGACATCATCAACCATTTTTCGATTGGCTATGCGCCCGCCGGTTGGGACAACATCCTGAAACGCTTCGGCAAGCAGCCTGAAGATCGTGAATCGTTGATGGAAGCGGGGATGCTGGTCAGTAACGACAAAGGCCGGGTTTATGACCGCTTTCGCGAGCGCGTGATGTTCCCGATTCGCGATAAGCGAGGCCGCGTCATCGGTTTTGGTGGCCGCGTGCTGGGTAATGATACGCCTAAGTATCTGAACTCACCGGAAACGCCGGTTTTTCATAAAGGCCGTCAGCTCTATGGCCTGTATGAAGCGTTAAAAAATCATCCTGAACCTAAACGCCTGTTAGTGGTGGAAGGCTATATGGATGTGGTTGCCCTGGCGCAATTCGGCGTGGATTACGCGGTTGCGTCACTGGGGACATCAACCACGGCTGAACATATTCAGCTGCTGTTTCGCAGCACGGACAACGTGATCTGCTGTTATGACGGCGATCGGGCCGGGCGTGAGGCAGCATGGCGTGCACTGGAAACCGCATTGCCTTACATGAATGACGGTCGTCAACTACGCTTTATGTTTCTACCCGACGGCGAAGACCCGGATACGCTGGTTCGCCAGGAGGGTAAAGCCGCATTTGAGACGAGGATGGAGCAGGCGATGCCGCTCTCTTCGTTTCTGTTCGACAGCCTGCTACCTCAGGTAGATTTGAGCTCTCGCGACGGTAAAGCACGTTTAAGTACGTTGGCGTTGCCGCTGATCACACAGATTCCTGGTGAAACACTGCGTATCTATATGCGTCAGGCGCTGGGTAACAAGTTAGGTATTCTGGATGACTCTCAGCTTGAAAAGCTGATGCCAAAGCAGGCCCCGGGCGGAAGCGCACCGGTCGCCCCACCGCTTAAACGCACCACGATGCGCGTTTTAGTGGCGCTGCTGATTCAGAATCCGCAGCTGGCAACCCTGGTGCCGTCACTGGACGGGCTTGCCGAGTCGAAAATTGCCGGTTTACCGTTATTTATTGAATTAGTGACGCGCTGTAATGAGAATCCTGGATTGACCACCGGTCAGCTACTAGAGTTATATCGCGGAACAAATTTTAGCCAGACGCTTGAAACACTGGCCGTCTGGAACCACATGATAGTGGATGAGGAAAGCGAGGCGGTATTTCAGGACTCCCTTGCCAGCGTTTATGACTCGGCGTTGGAAGAGCGACTGGAGTTCCTGATTGCGCGTGAACGTACGCACGGGCTCAGTACCGACGAGCGACGCGAGCTCTGGGCGCTGAGCCAGGCCTTCGCGAAAAAGTAACGCATTATCCGGCCTGCGGCTTTCCCTAAGCGAAGCGGCATGCTGAAAAATTGAGGGGCGAAGCACGTTTTGTTTCTGTTGGCGCGCAGTCACCGGCGCGTACTGATGTACGTGAGGATGACGAGCACTTGGCAGCGGCAAAAATGGCGAGTAAGCCAGCTTCCGCCCTCGGGCCGTCGGCGTCGAAGCAAGTTTTGTCGCTGAAAGCGCGCAGTCACCGGAGCGTACTGATGTACGTGAGGATGACGAGCACTTAGCAGCGGCAAAAATGGCGAGTAAGCCAGGCCCGACATAAAATTTGCGGCTTAAGTGCCGATTACTGATGGGCAAAGCCCAGGCCGCGACGAAGGCAGCGGCGAGAATAAATGCCTTCACTGTTATTGTTGGCACGCTGCCGACCAACACCAATCTAATTAACAGAAGTGTGGATACCGTCTTATGGAGCAAAACCCGCAGTCACAGCTCAAGCTTCTTGTCACCCGTGGTAAGGAGCAAGGCTATCTGACCTATGCTGAGGTCAATGACCATCTGCCGGAAGATATCGTCGACTCCGATCAGATCGAAGACATCATCCAGATGATTAACGACATGGGCATCCAGGTGGTTGAAGAAGCCCCGGACGCCGACGATCTGATGCTGAATGAAAACAGCTCCGATACTGACGAAGATGCCGCGGAAGCTGCCGCTCAGGTATTATCCAGCGTTGAATCTGAAATTGGCCGCACCACTGACCCGGTTCGCATGTACATGCGTGAAATGGGTACCGTTGAACTGCTGACCCGCGAAGGCGAAATCGACATCGCGAAGCGTATCGAAGACGGTATTAACCAGGTTCAGTGTTCCGTTGCTGAATACCCGGAAGCCATTACCTACCTGCTGGATCAGTACGATCGCGTTGAAGCAGGCGAGTCGCGCCTGTCAGATTTAATCACTGGCTTTGTTGATCCTAACGCTGAAGAAGACCTGGCACCGACCGCCACTCACGTGGGTTCTGAGCTGTCTGAAGCCGATCGTAATGACGACGAAGATGACGACGAAGAGAGCGATGACGACAGCTCTGACGACGATAACTCTATCGATCCAGAACTGGCGCGCGAGAAGTTCTCTGACCTGCGCACGCAGTACGAAACCACGCGTGACGTGATCAAAAGCAAAGGACGCAGCCATGCTGCCTCGGTTGCCGAGATCCAGAACCTGTCTGACGTCTTTAAGCAGTTCCGCCTGGTACCGAAGCAGTTCGACTACCTCGTGAACAACATGCGTGAAATGATGGAGCGTGTCCGTACTCAGGAACGTTTGATCATGAAGCTGTGTATTGAAGTGTGCAAAATGCCGAAGAAAAACTTCATTACGCTGTTCACCGGTAACGAGACTAACGAGAGCTGGTTCAAAGCCGCACTGGCCATGAACAAGCCGTGGTCTGAAAAACTGCTGGACGTGCAGGATGACGTGATGCGTTCTCTGCAGAAACTGGCCCAGATTGAAGAAGAAACCGGCCTGACCATCGAGCAGGTGAAAGACATCAACCGTCGTATGTCGATCGGTGAAGCGAAAGCCCGCCGCGCGAAGAAAGAGATGGTTGAAGCTAACCTGCGTCTGGTCATTTCAATCGCGAAGAAATACACCAACCGTGGTCTGCAGTTCCTGGATCTGATTCAGGAAGGTAACATCGGTCTGATGAAAGCGGTTGATAAGTTCGAATACCGTCGCGGCTATAAGTTCTCAACTTATGCCACATGGTGGATTCGTCAGGCGATTACCCGTTCTATCGCTGACCAGGCGCGTACCATCCGTATTCCGGTGCATATGATTGAGACCATCAACAAACTCAACCGTATCTCGCGCCAGATGCTTCAGGAGATGGGCCGCGAGCCGACGCCAGAAGAACTGGCTGAGCGCATGCTGATGCCTGAAGATAAGATCCGCAAGGTGCTGAAGATTGCCAAAGAGCCTATCTCTATGGAGACGCCGATTGGTGATGATGAAGATTCACATCTGGGTGATTTTATCGAAGACACCACGCTGGAGCTGCCGCTGGACTCTGCCACCTCTGAGAGCCTGCGTTCTGCGACCCATGACGTGCTGGCTGGCCTGACCGCCCGTGAAGCCAAAGTGCTGCGCATGCGTTTCGGCATCGATATGAACACCGACCACACGTTAGAAGAAGTGGGCAAACAGTTTGACGTAACCCGTGAGCGTATCCGTCAGATTGAAGCGAAAGCCCTACGTAAACTGCGCCATCCGAGCCGCTCGGAAGTGCTGCGTAGCTTCCTCGACGACTAAGTCAGTTAAAACCCCGGTTCGCCGGGGTTTTTTATATCTGCCGCCCTTCCCCACTTTTCACGCCTGACCTTTAACCTTGTGCCTGTAGCGCATCGTACATCTGACGATACATCGCCACCATCTCTTCCAGTGATGCCCGATTCAGTCCGCTGGGATTCGGCAGCACCCAGACATGGGTTTTCCCCATGTAAATCGGCTGCTCGCCCCACTCCACCTTGCTCTGCCGAAACGCGCGTTTAAAGGCATCCTTACCCAGGATAGCCAGCGCAGCAGGTTGATAACGTATCACCTTATCCATCAGCCGCTGACCGCCATCGCGAAGCTCATCACCACCCAGTTCATTCGCCTGAATGGTCGGACGCTCGACCAGCATCGTGATACCGCATCCGGTCTCCAGTAAGCGCTGCTCCTCTTCCGGCTTCAGCTGCTGCTCGGTAAACCCTGCCAGATAAATCACCTTCCAGAAGCGGTTACCCGGATGCGCAAAGTGATAGCCGGTGTGCGCGGTTGACTGGCCGGGATTGATGCCGCAAAACAGCACGTTCAGGTCCGGTGCAATGATATCGGTGATGTTGTGTTCGCTCATGGTGCTCCTGGCTTTGCGCTGCGCCTTACAGCCGCTCACGCATCCTTATTCGTCATAATCTTGCCACTGATTAAAGCGCATTTGCCGGTTAACGTCCTGGCCTGAGTGGGCTTTTTTTATTGTTAAGCGGGGAGAGACATTTAAGGATAACAGCGTCAGTTGCACCGCCGCCCATCAGCCAGAGATTTTCGTCTGTTTTATCATAGTTATCAGCAAGTAAAACATTGCTGCTTATTTCAGCAACCAGCCGAACAACGCTGGATTGCCCCGGACAGATACTTTATAATCCCCGCTCCATTGGCCCCTTAGCTCAGTGGTTAGAGCAGGCGACTCATAATCGCTTGGTCGCTGGTTCAAACCCAGCAGGGGCCACCAGATTTAGTGATGAAAATCATGAACTTAAGCCACCTCACAAGGGTGGCTTTTTTGTTTTCAGAATTCGTCATTGGTCGTAAAATACCAGATATAGATCTTCTCAAACGGCCGAGACGGCAAAATGATTCGCCGCCAGTTTGCGACGAAGGGCTAAGCATAGTCCTTTGAAAAGTTCGCAAAATAGCAGGCTTAGGACAAGCCCTGGCTGGGAGAGAAGGCAGATAAGCAGCAAACCATAATGGCTTTTGCCTGCGAGGCAATGGGAAACCCACTCGCAACCGAGTTTAACGCAAAAATTTTTGCTTCTTATCGTGAGCAGCGATTACGCGGCAAAATTACCTGCTCCAACCGAGTGAAGACGGTTACGCCGCGTACAGTAAATTGAGAACTGGCGTATTTCAGAGCAATTTTTAACGAGTTGCGCCGGTTAGATGAATGGACCACGCCAAATCCGCTTGAGAACGTACGAGTGTTTAAGATTAGTGAATCAGAGATGGCGTATCTCACTATTGAGGAAATTAGAACCCTACTCGCCGAATGTGAGAACAGCCGATCTAAAGATCTGACGACCATTGTGAAAATCTGCCTGGCAACTGGCGCACGATGGAGTGAAGCTGAAGGCTTGAAGGGGAAACAAATCCGCGCCGGTCAGATCATCTACGTTAAAACTAAAGGCAAGAAAAACCGAGCGGTGCCGATAACTGAAAAATTACAGGCTGAACTGCCATCGAGCAGGAAAGCGCAGTTGCTCTTTAAACCATGCTATTCAGCCTTTAGAAAGGCTATGCAACGCGCCGGCATCGAGACACCTGCTGGGCAGCTGACGCATGTTTTACGACACACCTTCGCGTCTCATTTCATGATGAACGTCTCGTACTTCAGCGGATATTGGGGCATACAGATATTAAGGTGACGATGCGATATGCGCACTTGGCACCGGATCATTTGTCTGAGGCCTTGAGGCTTAATCCCTTGAGTATAATGGACTAAAGAAGATGTTAATGGACAACAAAAAATATCAATACAACTTGTACGAAATTCTTTGCCTAATGACATATGGTGAAGCATTTGAAGCTTATCGTGTTGATGACTACGACAAAGAGATTACTGAATGGGCTGAGAGGGAAATCATAGCAGGAAATGATTCAGAAACCGTTTTAATTCTCGCCTCTCTAAACTTAGATAAAAAATCTGATCAGTATGAGGTAAAATATTACCTTTCAGCTTATATGCGCCAAGAAGGTATTTTCATGCCGAATCTTAGCGAAAGCTCTGTTGTATGGTTAAGAATTAAAACTTGTTTTTTACTTCATGTTGAATCTGTCGCCGAAATCGGACTCAGATTACACCAAATTCCTGCGTTCCCACTGAGTTCTAATTCTCTTTTATCTAGCAAAATCACTTGGCAATACTATCATTTATACGAAGAATTGTTTGAAGACTGGGGACCAGATTATCCTGCCAAAGCGTCTAAAATGAGCGAGCCAGAAATAATTAACTACATAAAGGACAGATTAAAACCGTTTTATCGAATCCTTACCAATAAAGATTGGGTTGACTTATTATCTGGAAACTATCGCAATTCTCCTAAGGTACGTAAACAGGAAATAAATTGATGGGCGTTGAATTTCATATAACAAGAGCAGAGTTTTGGGCTGAAAACGATGATAATCAAATCAGTTCTGATGAATGGTTAAATATCATAAATAACGATCCCGAACTTAGTCTTTCCCCAAGAAATGGAGAGTTTAACGCCATATGGAATGGGGATGGTTCGGACGGAGAAGACTGGCTTGATTGGTCTAAAGGTAACATTTATACCAAATGGCCACCAACTCCTCTCTATCGGAAAATGCTCCAAATTTCTCAGGAGCTGAACGCGAAGGTGATGGATGATGATGGCACGTTATACGAGACTCCAAACGCTTGGCAATTCGATCCAGAAAACAGGGAAACCACGGCTTCTGCTAACTCTCAAAATGGCAGCAAAGTGGCAGCAGAGCGCAACGCTATTCAACGCTTTCTGTTGCTATTCGGTCTAAAGAAAAGATAAAGATCAGTAAGTTACTGATTTCACTCACTTCAAATTGGGACTCATAATCACTTGCTCACTGACTTAAGTCTAACGAAAATGAAGCTTGTAAGGTTAGCCAAAATTTCAAAATGACTTGCTGGGGTAACATTCAATTTTTTTCGCTTACATCGATAAACAGGTTGCAGCAAAATACGATATTACTGTGAGGCATTTAAAATTGTAGATATAAACCCTGTATTTAGAATTAAACCCACTTACTATATCTTACATAAAAATAAGCAACGATACCGACCCAGGAAAAGACAAACCCCATTGGGTAAAATGGAACAAATCGCACAATAAAATAAGCGCCAACAGCACTGGCTATAATCGGTACAAGATAGAAAAAAGATTGCATTAACCATACAATAAAAAGCTTCATTTACTCACAACTCCATCAAAGCCTCTACTATTTAATCAAACTCGTAATGGCCACATTAAAAACTTCACAATATCGAAATTTAGTTTTTTTTCATTTACCACACATATAATTAACTCAACATTTCACGCACAAATTTACCCCTTCGGCTCAATTCCCCTTGCCTTTAATGCCTCCCTCGCCAAATTCTTCAACCAGTTTGCCAGACTAATTCCTTCTTCAGTTGCAACCTCATTGAGCTGTTTTTTCAAGGCAGGATCAATGCGCATTTTAAATTGTGGGGACTTGCCTCCACCTTTTGGTTTTTTTTCACGCATTATTATTGACATGTGGCTACCTACTCCTTCAGTTTAGCCTTATAAAAGACCACACTAACACGAGGTCTTTTAAGAGAGCAACGCTCCGGCAGTGATGCAACACATACCGGAGCGTTTAACCACAACGTTCAGTGTTAAGGAACAACGCTATGGCTAATACCGATAGTAACACAACCGCCCATCATCAAATCGTGGACATTCAGCCAGTTATCGAATCTGCGATCTCAAACCTCTTGAAAACGCCGCTCGGCACCACGCACGATCTCTTTCAGGTGCTGGATACGTGCGTGCGCTATGTCGATGCCCTGGTGGAATGTAACGAGCTCGCAGCTCGCATGGCGCTGTGCGGTCGTCTGCTGGCTGCACTGGAAGTCTTGAAAGTTCTGTTAGACAAACCACTGCCAGAACACCTGATTAAGCGCCTCACGCTGGAGAAAGGTGATGACAAAGCCTGTCACAGCAGGGATTCGATAGACTCGGAAGAAATGCGGCAATATTGCAGCGCTTTAACGTTAGTATTGCTGAATCAGCAGGCCCCGGCAGAATTGCAGAAACATATCACCGGCTTGTTATTCCAGATGGTTAACATTATGAGTGACGACTTAACCGCGCCTCGCTTTGTGCGAACAGAGTCGGGGCTGGTGATGATTGAGAGCAAATTTACACATATCGTTCACTGATTTTGGACCCTTCCCTTCTTCCGCAGGGAAGAAGGGAATTCGCATGCAAAATTTAAAATCTCACTGTTGACTCACTCTCAGTGCCAAAATGCTTTATAGCCCTGAGTTTTCTTCTGCCGAAAATACCGCCACGATTCATCTCCATTCACTGGACATATATTTTGTCGTGCTGACACTCCTGGAATCTTTTCATTCCCGTACAGTTATTGCCACTGTCCCCAAGGGTCCGCGCGCCCTACCCGCCGTACAGTTATTAACAGCACGCCCAGAGGGCGCTGTCGCCCCCTTAAACGTCAACAGCTCGCTGGCCTTCAGCCTCATCTCCCAGCCATCCCATCCAGACCGCAGCCATAAAAAAACCCGCTTTCGCGGGTTGGGCTTACAGCAGCTGCGGTGAGGGGTTATTGCTGCCTTTTGCCATCATCGGCACCGTATTGATCTGCGCCGGTTCGACGATAATCCCGGACACGCTCTCCAGGGTTTTAAAGGTACAACTGCAGTTAATGTTCTGACACTGGTGATAACGTTCTTTCGTCTCTTTCGAAACGTAGCGACTGCTTTTCGTATGGGCGGCGGTCTGACATTTTGGGCAATGCATCATGGTGGTTCTCCTCTCTGGCATACAACAACATTAGCCAAAGACTAAACAAAAAGCAACTTAAATTAGACTTAATCTAACCCGCCTGTTTTTCCACTAAGATGTAATCCACGTTTTCAACCATCAGCTCCAGGTTCAACAAGGTGGTAAATCCACTTTTATCGATGGTATGCACGATATTGGTAATCAGCCATTTTTGATTATCGATGACCGATTTAAAGCCCTGGGCTTTGACCGGCGTTTCAGGAATCAGCTTTGCAGCGCCCAGTGCCAGTAGGATCTTCAACGTAGCCCGGTTACGTTGCAGATCCTGCCACTTCGCTTTAGCCGCCTCCTCTGCTTCCTCCTGGCTACTGAAATGCGTATTCAGTACGAACAGCTTCTTATTGCTGCCAAAAACATAGGTTTTTCCCGGGTCTTGTTGCCCGATTGTGGGGATATTTTTGGCCGCCGGATGGACAGGGTTCACCGCCGGTGTTGCTGGCGGTATCGTGTTGACGGTTATCCCTTTCTGCTGCGCCTTTTTCTGATCGTACCATTTTGCTTCAACGCCACTGTAATCGTCGCGCTTAAACAATTTGTACTCATACTTATCGCCATCCTGTCGGTTCAGATTCAGAAGTGGAATCGGCTGTCCGCTCACGGTCACGCCCTTCCCGGGGGCAAAGAACAGCAGCGTCTTATCTTTTATTGCCGCCACAGCGCCAACCAGCATTGCCAGCCGGGTAATGAACGTGCCGTCCGTTTCCTGCGTCTGATCGATATGCTTAATCTTTTTTTTGGCTATCTCCGGCCGCACGTCGGAGGTAAGTCCGTTACGTTTTGCGATTTTCTCCACAACCTCGCCAACCGTCATGTCTGGATACGAATCAGTGATTTTAACATCGAGCGAACCGCTAAAATCGGCGCTTCGGGCGACCACCGTTATCGTGTCCGGCGCGCCCTGGTAGGTGACCTGATCAATGATGTAGGAGCCTTTATCTGCAAGCGGCTGCCCCTTCCAGCCTATCTCTAAGACTATTTTCGCGCCAAAGGGCGGCATGACCAACTGGCCGTCACTGTCGTCGAGTACCAGGTCCAGCTGATCGACCTCCAGGCCGCGGTTGTCCGTCAACTTCAGAGAAATCAGCCGTGGGCGAATATCTTCTGTTTTATCCTTCGTCTCAATTTTGATAGTAAAGTCCGGCGTAGGCGCAACGCGCAGGGGCACTGGAATCGGGACGATATCGCTCATCTCAGCGCCCTCCATTCAGCGCAGAAGTGGCGCTGTTGATGACAGAGCCGACCCGTTGCGCTGCGTCGCTGGCCCGGTTTTGCAGTTCTTCCGCCTGCCTTTTTAAGTCCCCGAACATACTGGTTAGTGAATCGTCTACCCGCATCAGGTTGAGGGTAAAGCCTATCTTGCGCGCGCTGCCGTCGCTGTAGAACTCCGTATGCGTGGCCGAGAAATCCGTCACAACAAACATGCCGTAAATAATGCCATTGCCGCCAATCAGCGGCCACGCCAGCCCTTCATCGGCCATGGCCTTCAGCGCCAGCAGCGTGACATTGCCGCCGGTGATTTCAGGCCGGAGCTCGCCAGACAGCTTGATTTTATCGTCGCCGCCGCCCAAAAACTGGGTCGACTCACGGCGCCCCACGCGACTGTTTTTCGCCCAGCGATAGGTAATGTCATGCTGTAAATTGTCGAAGGGAAGGGTTTGCCGTACAAACGGCATCATGCCTAATATCATCATCATGGTTAATTAATCCAGACTAAACATGGAGTTATAGCTATGGTCAGACGTGGACCACGGCGATGCAGTGGAATACTGCGCAACGGCCTGTCCAATCGCCAGAGGCTCACCTGTCGCATAGATATTGTTGGTGACCGTGTGCTGGCGGTTATCCACGTTTGAATTGTTAACCGAGGGCAAAGGCTGATTGAGCGTGCTGTTCAGGCTGGCGCGCGATGCGGCCGGACGGGCATCCGCGTTATCCTCATCCTCTTCATCCTGCTCACGCATTTTGGGCGGAGGCAGCTTGTCTTTCACCTTGTCAGATTTCTCATCGATGATGCCAAGCTTGCCCAGCACCCAGTCAATGCCGCCTCGCAGCTGATTCAGGGCTTCACCGGGTAATTTGAGTGCCGTCGCCAGCATATTGCCGAAGCGCTGTCCCATCTCACCTGCCGAGGCCAGTTCCTGCTGAGAAAACTTCACGGGTTCCAGCAGCTTTGAGAACCAGGCCCCCAGCTCGGACACTTTATTGCTGAACCACTCAAATACCGGCTTCAGCGGCGCGAACGCGTCGCTTATCGGCCCCATCGCCGCACTGAAGCCCTGAGCGATGCCGCTGATAAAGGCGCTAATCGGTTCCCAGTACTGATAAACCAGCATGGCCCCCGCCGCGATAGCGGCACCAAGCACCACCACCGGCAGCGTGATCGCTCCCAGCGTGGCCGTAATCGCGCCGCCGATGATGGCAAATGCACCGCCCAGCAGCTCTACGCCCGCCATGATGGTGCTCAGCCCGCTAATGACCGGCCAGGCAATGTTCCCGACGCTGGCCAGGGAATCCACCAAGGTCAGCCCACCGGCCGCCAGCGTCAGCAGGCTGTCAGAAAGTTGAGGATTGATATTCATGACGCCGGTCAGAACGGACTGGACGGATAAGCCGTCCTGACTGATAGCTTGCAGGTTGGTATCCACAGAGGCATCTGCTGCAGGCGACTGGGCAGCGGGCGCCTGAGACAGCTGATCCAGCCGGCCACTTGCCGCGCCCTTCATCAATGCTGCGGCAGGTGCGGCGCCCTGTTCACCAAATATTGCCTGCAGATAAGTGGCCTGCTGGGCAGCGTCGAGCTTGTTTTTCTCAAACGCCGCCTGCACCTGGCTGAGCACCGCGAAAATGGGCTGACTGTTGCCCTGGTCGTCAGCGGTTTGCACATTCAACGCTTTAAGCGCGCTGTCTGCGCTGGCATCAGGCGCCTGAACGTGCGTTAACATCGCACTGGCACCGGCGCCTGCCTGGCTGCCCGTTATACCGTTTTCCGCCAGCACGCCCATCATGGCCGCAGTCTGGCCAACGCTTACACCGGCGTCCTTCGCGGCTGGCCCTACGGCGACCATCGCCGTCTTAAGTGCGGCAAAATCGGTTGTTTTATTGGCAAAGGTCGATGAGAGCACGTCGCCTAACTGACCAACCTGGTCATCTGCAATGCCGAACGCGTTTTTAATATTGAGCACCAAAGACGCGCTTTCTTGCATGCTACGTTGCGTCGCGTTTGCAAGGTTAGCTACTGCCGGTGCTGCAGCTTTTGCCTCACCCGATGAGCCACCCGATTGCGTAATCGCCGCGCGGGCTTGCACAACCTCATTTGCAGGTGACAGATAATCGATAACTTTGCGCCCCTTCTCGACAAAGTCTTTGGCTTTCGAACTGGCGCTTTGTACGTTATCTGCCAGCGCCATGCCCGCACGGTAACGTTCACGGGTGCGGTTGAGCTTGTCCTGACGCTGATTTAGCAGATTCATGGACTCACCCTGCGCATTAAGGGTGGATGTCGTGCGCTCTGTTTGTTGATTTAGCTTCTGGCGCTCGCTGCTCAACCGGCGCGTGGAAATTCCCGCCTCGTTCAGGGACTGGCGCTGATCCTGTACTGACTGACGCAGTTGAAGGTTTTTTTGCTGCAGCGCGTTAGCCGACTGACGCAGCTTATCCAGCGCCTGGGTTTGTTCCGCGGTAGGGTTTTGAGTGTTTTTAAGTTGAATGGCAAGTGCCGCTGCTTCTGCCCGGGTATTTTTAAGATTTTGTTGGGTCAGCGTCAGTTCTTTGCGGGTTTCACGGAACCCTTCAATCTGCGCGGATTTAGCATTGAGCTCGTCCAGGCGATCCTGCGTTTCCTGAATATCCGCAGACAGCTTTTCGGTTTCTTTACGTACGGCATTGAACGGGCGCGTAGCCCGATCAACCGCTTCCAGCAGCACTTGCAGCTTGAGCGTGTTACTCATCTGAGGTTACTCCACTGCGGATCATCACTCTATGCCGCCAGTCGAGTAACTCTTCCAGCGACATGGGATACATTTCTGAGGGTGGCCAGTGAAAAACGCTGGCAATATCGGCCATCAGGTCATTGACCGTCAGATCGCGGGGCCAGCTTACGCGGCCGATTTCGCTGACAAAAAACCAATCACCTTGCCGCCCAGGGCAATCAGGTCAACTGGGTCCAGTGCGTTGCACTCTGCTTTGGTCAGCGAAGGCATAGTAATGCGGGGCAGCACCATCAACAAGGCATCCACATCGGACGAGGCTAGGTCAGCCAGCCGCACACCGCGCAGCGCGCCGGCGGTCGGTTTCACCAGCTCAACCTGAGCGATCACCACATCGCCACGTGAAATCGGGCTTTCCAGCACCACCAGGTTTTCTTTCAGTTCTGGCTTATCAAGCTGTTCCATTTTTTCTCCATCCCAATCAAGAGGGGCCAGCGCAGGACGCGCCGGCCGTTGTTATTACACCAGGCCGAGGTTTTTACGGCGCTGTTCCAGACGATCGACGCCGTTGACCTTCTCCACCATGTTGACGGTGTCGATTTCAATCAGCTCTTTGCCATTCCAGGTCAGTTTGAAATAGGTGTTTTTACTGGTGATTTTGGTTTCGGTGTTTTCGCCCTGTTTGGCTTCACCGAAGTCAAAGGACTGGTGCTTACCGCGTACTTCGATTTCCACGGCGATTTCTTCGCCGGTGTCATCACGCTGATAAGAACCGGTGAAACGCAACGGTACGTTCGCCATCGCGCCCCACTGGCTTAATACCAGCTCATCCATACCGCCCAGCGTCCACTCCATATCGAGTGCCGCATCGTCCAGGCCGTTATCAATGAATGCCGCACCGTTCATACCGCCAGCGCGGTAGGTATCCAGCTTGCGTGACAGCTTCGGCAGCGTAACTGCGGTGACGATGCCCTGATAGCTGTTTGAATCGTTGAAGAGGTTCAACCCCTTGAGTTTACGTGGCAGTGCCATTTATCCGGCTCCTTAGCTGTTTACGGATGCGGCGAAGTTCGCCAGATAGGTATCGGTGATGCGCTGACGCAGGGTCAGATCTTCCAGCGGCGGCACCGGCGTGTAGTCGTAATCGATAAACAGTTTGCCCGCCTTCAGGCTCTCTTTATCGTTGGCGCTTTCGTCGTACCAGCAGTTGGCGCCCAGCAGATAACCGGCACTGACCAGCTCACGGAACTTGGCATTGATACCGGCGATGATTTCGCGTACCAGTACTGGCGTCAGCGGTTTGTCGTTGGCCCACATGTGCGCTTCCGCCATGGTATCGGCCAGCACCTGCGCTGAACGGGTGTAGTTTTCAAAGGCAAAAAGTGGATCATCGCTGCAGGTGCGGTTGCCCCAGAAACGGAAACCGTCCTTACGAATCAGCGTGGTAACACATTTTTCGTTCAGCAGATCGGCATCGGTGCCGGTCTGTTGCAGATCCCAGAAAACATCTGCAGAGATACCCGTCACGCCATTGACGCCCACGTTAGACAGGGTTTTATGCCAGCCGGTGTCGTTGTCAATTTTGGCGCGCAGGCCCAGCGCACGTGCGGTGGCATAAGCCATTTCAGATTTATTGGTTGCCGTGTTCCAGGCAATAAAATCTGGCCAGATCACCATCAGCTCGCGCTGGCTGAAGTTTTCGCGGTACTTCATGGCGTCAGAAATGGTTTTGCTGTTCCAGGCAGAGACGTAGGCAAAGCCACGCAGCTGCTGGGCAATGCTGGCCAGCGCTGTCGCCACTTCCAGCGAATCCAGACCCGGCACGCCAAGAATGCGCGGTTTAACACCCAGCTGCGTTTGCGCGCTGAGCAGCGCCTTCATGCCGGTGTATTTACCGTTCGCATCCGTCGAGCCAATCAGGTTAGAGGTGGTTTCAGCCTGGCTCGCGCCTTCTGCAACGCGAACCACGACGGTTACCGGCTTCGCCTGGTCAGCAATCGCCTGCAGCGCGGCCGCTAAGGTGCCTTTGGTACCGGCTTTACCGATAGCTGCCTGCACGTTGGTCAGCAGAACAGGTGTGTTAAGAGGAAATGCCGTTGCATCAGCATCTTCTGCGGTGCAGATCATGCCAACAATGGCGGTTGAAACTGTTGAAATGGTGCGTGTACCGTCATTGACTTCGACGACGCGGACACCGTGATGAAAATCAGACATCTGTAGCACTCCGTGTTGTGGGTGTGCTCAGAGTGTCAGGTCAGTGAAAAGGATGCATTCGATTGCGGTTTGCTGATCGTTCAGTAAGAAGAACCGCGTAAATGGTGCTGTTTTGGCGCTGGAATATAACGATAAATGGTTTTGGTTGAAACATCTAATACGAGTGCAACCTGATGAAGCGTGGCGCCATTCGCCATCATGCGTTCCGCTCTGGCAACGACTTCCGGTGTCATAATGCGCCGGCGGCCACCAATGCGTCCTTTCTCACGCGCAGCGGTCAGGCCGGCACGCGTTCGCTCGACAATCAATTCGCGCTCCATCTCCGCCAGTGCGCCCATCACATGAAAGAAAAAACGGCCCATCGGTGTGCTGGTATCGATGCTGTCCGTGAGGCTACGAAAGTTTACCCCGCGTTCGCGCAGCTCTTCGGTGAGCATGACCAGGTGACGCATGCTGCGGCCCAGTCGATCGAGCTTCCATACCACCAAAGTATCGCCCTCTTTTAACGTCCGCAGCGCCCGCTTTAAACCAGGCCGCTCGCTGGTCTTGCCGCTGATTTTATCCTCAAAAATCTGTTCACAATTTGCGCTCTGCAGCGCATTCCGTTGCAAATCGGTGTTTTGGTCATTTGTTGACACCCTGACATAGCCAATCAGCATCGTTTTTTCTCCGGTAAAAGGTGAGGAGTTTGCCATTGTGCAGGTGAGGCGGGCCAGGGGTTTGTTTCATCAAAACCTCGGTTTTGTAGAAGCGGTCCAAAATGAAATTTCGCGCTCTCGAGGCGTTAAACAATTCATCAGTAGCGGTAAGTTCCAGGTGCCTGATGGTGTAACGACTATTTATCTATCCGGATGTGCTGGCGGCGGCGGTGGCGGTGGCGGCGGTTGCCGAACCAACACCAGTGAATTTGGCGGTGGTGCTGGAGGTGGTGGTGCTGGGCAGTCAGTTATCAAGCGCGCTATAACCGTTAAATCTGGAGAGATAGTTGATGTGATTATCGGGGCGGGTGGTGTCGGTGGAACCACGTCAGTAAACTCAGATGGTAAGGCTGGGGGTACTGGTGGCAATACTGTTTTTGGCAGTTATTTGACCCTTATCGCCGGTCAGGGTGGAGACCCTGGTGGCGGAGGTTCAGCGCAGTATGGCGGGGCTGGCGGAGGAGGATATCCTCGGGGAAGCTCCGGCGGAGATGGTGCGGGTGATAGTGGCAAAACTCTCTTAGTCATTGGAACGGGAAATAGCGGTGCAGGCGCATCTTGCCCATTCGGTGGCGGCGGGGGAGCAGTGCGATCTTCTGGTAATGGCAGTGCCGGCGGCCAAAATGGTTACATTGGAGACGGTTTTGGTGCTGGCGGCGCAGGGGGATCTACTGGCATTAATGGTAACGGTGCTGTAGGTCAGCCCGGTATCCTCATAGTGGAGTGGTAACAGATGACTAATTTCGCACTTATTCAAACAGGTAGTAATTATGTCGAAAATATCATTATCAGGGACAATGAATTTGACATATCCGGCTTCACCATGGTGAAAATAGAAAGTGGTGTTTTTTGCCAGCCGGGTATGTTTTTAAATAAAGTTGATGGTTTATTTTATCAAGACAAAGGGTTTAGTATGATCTATCCATCAGCGAAAGAAAAAATAATTTATTAGTTAAAATCATTTCTTAACAATGAGTTATAGCTCTCGATCTATTTGCCCTAAGCTGGTTTAATGTAAGTATTTAGTTTGCCTGCGGCTTCATGATTTTTTTATGCATTTTTTAAGCGATTAATAGTGCTTGGCTTTTAAAAAAAACCCGCGTATGCGGGTTTTTAATTATAGGATGTTAGTCTTTTTTTCCGGAATGAATGTGTTGTTTATATAATTCCAACCTTCAGATATTTTCACCCCGCTTGCTGTAATATCCACCCAATGCATATCGGGATGGAAAAGCTTTGTGATTTTTTCCTCAGTGGAAAATAGTTCTTTAACTATATTTTTTTCAATTCTTACATACGTTTTCATGCATATTCCTCAATGATAATCAACCCATCGCCCCCATTCCCACCAGTTTGAGCAGATGAATTACTAACGGAAAATCCTCCGCCTCCTCCTGAACCTAATGCGCCTGGATAACCGGAAAAAGCTGAGCCGGCAGCCATGGGATTCCCTCCCGCACAAAAATACGATGCACCGCCGCCTCCACTCTCATAGCCCGAGGTTTTTATCCAAACGCAATTGTTGATAAAAAGCTTAGAGCATCCTAAAAACCTCGGTTTGGGAGAAGCCGCAATAAGGAATGGGATTACCGCGCTTGATAGTGATGATGGCTGGATGTCTATTCCAGTTAGCATTGGTGGTAAAGTTAGAAATATAATTATTCAATGGGGAACATGGAGGAGTGGCACAACCGCAGATAATTATAAATGTAACATTACTTTTCCCATTCCGTTTCCGGTTAAGTGCGCTTGTGTAACAACCAGCACAGGTGTTTCAACCCCTGATTATGAATTCTCAAGTGCTTATCGTTCACTTAGACAACAAGTCTCTATTGGTTCACCTGGTCGCACAGGTGCCGATGCACATTTCTTTATAGAATCTGGTGATGTTGGTCATTCTAGGTGCTTTTCTTGGTTGGCAATAGGATTTTGAATCGATGGTTGAGTTGCTTAATACTGAAGTCTAACTGCGATGTTGTTGGTGATGACGATCCTTTCATTAGGGTACTGGATAAGTGTTTTATTTAAAGATGTAGTTAAATAAGGGAATGGGTTCGTGACTCATACTAATAAGGATATAAAATACAAGTTTTTTATTTTAACTAAAAAACTAAATATAATTTAGTTGGTGTTGAAGGTTTATAAATAAATATGGTGCTGCATATTACCCTTAAAATGAATGAAAAGGTGGTTAGGCTTTTTAAATATGGTCAGTTGATATTGGTGCATTTAAAATATACTGATATTATTACCTTTTCTAAAGCTGAGTAATCATAGCTTCCTATATGCCCGCTCAACCCACATTAAAAGCCGTAAGTAATTTTACGGCTTTTTCATAACTTACAGTCAAACTGGACAAGCTTCATGGAACAACATTTATCTGAAAATATCTTTTAGGTTTACATTAAAAACTGCCTTAAAGAATTTCATTCATATTGGTTAGTAACATCTTGTAAGCATCAGTTATAATCACGGAAAGTAACTGGTCTTGCCAAATATGAATAACATTATCAGTCTCATTAATACGAGTATTCATTTTTACAGAAAAGTCCGGGGCGCCCATTTGTGAGCCAGGTTCCATGGTAGTCAGCAATTCCGCAATTTGGTTAGTTAAATACAATGGTGTGCTATTTAGCACTGCTACTTATTCGCTTATGGCGAAGCGTTTACCACAAATTGAATTAATATTTTACATGGAAATCTATTCTATGATGAAATCATAATCCAAATCTCTATGATAGAAACAGCCAGATTTTTAATAAGATTAACACTTTTAAAAATCGATTAGCGAGATGATGAGTCATGGAAAAATGATAACAACCTAGAGCAGGAAGCAGGGTTGTACGCAGCAGAATAGGCATGAAATTTATTACTAGTCAGTGCAATAATAATGATTAACCGCTGACATTCTTAACTCCGGACAGGCATAATTAGTCACAATGATGAGGCCAGCCTGATTGACTGACCTGTATCAGAGAGTTAAAAGAAGTCAAAACTGATTATGAACACAATATCACATAGCCAGCACCACCGGAAGTACTGGCCAGTTAACATCCGGAGCCGTCGACATATCGACAGCTTTGACTGCCGATTTATACACCATCCATGCTGATAATTTCGATTTATCGTTATCGCTAATATCTCCCAGTAAAAGTTCAATCCGCCAGTCGGATGTCGTCTTTTCAATATTGTCTAAAAGACTTTGCCGATGCTTCTCTGCACTCGCTATATCTGCTTCATGCCTCTTCACCAGATTCATAACCCAATCCTCTCCATCCCATTCATCATATTGGGATAAAGGTATTTTAGGTGTGGTATTTTCAGGGTAATCACCCAGCTCTGTTATTATGAGAGATTCACCTGTTTTAATGTCATGAACAGTTTCACCACGATGATCGTTGATATACTCCCACGCAGAAAGGTCTTTAGTTCTACAAACCACCATGCCCTCTTTTTTCTCTAAAGGAGCATCGATACACGAATTAGCAGGAAGGCCTACTCCTTTAGCAAGAATTTCAGTGATAGTTGAAAGGTATTCACGTGAAACACCATCATAATTACAAACGCTAATTTCCCCAGCGTTAATAGCGACGAAATCTTTATCTAACTGAGCTTTTAACATTACGCAGCCCTCAAAATATAATTGAATGCAATATTGCGTGGTCTGGTTTCATTGCCACCAGTTTTCTCCATGAAAATGTACGTCCAGGCCCGTAAACCACTTACATTATTTGCCTCAGCGTTTTCGTTATTTTCATCCGTGTATGCGATTATCCGGTCCGTAGGTGTACCATATTCGTTTACAAATCTGTGGTTATGGGACTTAAACATATCTTCTTGGGATGAAAGCAAGTTGCGCGAGCTATCCACACCTCGACCATCATCCCAACCACGAATAAATTCGCCGCGTAAGTCCGGCAATTTCAACCCTGGATAAAGTACAGCCAGTTTAGGGTAGGTTGTACTGGAGAATGAAGCACCATTAGCTTTGACAAAAACCATTCCAGCCATTGATGCAAACAGCTCATTGGGCATTTTTGAATGCGGCCATGCAAAAGGAGAACCGATGAGTGGAGCACCTTCTCCCAAACCGAGGTTTTTAAGAACCTCCGCCACCAGCCCCGCGTCTTTAATTTCTGCCAGCGCTTTAGCCGTTTGCAGATACTGACTATGGGGATTGGCCGCATCAACGTGCTTCTTCATCACATCGTCGGTGTAGGCTTTCACCTCGATGACTTTGTCATCCACATACTGGCGCGTGGCGAGCACAACTGAAGGGTCAATTTTCAACGTGACGGCACTGGTGCTGTTCACGATCAGGATCATGCGCACGGTCTGAGTACGACCGCTGCCCTCCTGCAGTTGCGGCTTGTAGGTTTCCGCGCAGTTCGCGACGGCAATCAGCACGCCGTCGGCGTCATACAGGCCAATCTCACGGATCCAGAAGCCGCCTTCGCCTTCAGGGATAATCTGTTCAGCGATAATCTGGCTGCTGTTCGCGGCATCCACCTTCAGCGAATTCAGCGCGGCACGGCGCTTTTCGCCCACCAGTTTGGTCTGCGCAGGATCGGGCGTAGGCAAAACACCGCCGCCGTCACCCACCGCCATCTGGGTAATCTGCAGTTGGGTTCCCAGGGCCGCGGCATTGGCCAGCTTTGCCGCGCCCTGATTGGTCAGTAGGGCAAAATATTTCGTTGTCATGCTCTCACTTCCGTCAGGTCAATAAGATGGACCGCTGCGCCGGTGTAACCGGAACCGCCTGCGGTGATAACTTCAGGTGTATAGGGGTAAACAGTAAGCTCATCGCCACTGTAACTGGCGGCCGCAACAGGAACGGTGCCGGTGCTGTCCAGGTTGATGGATAACCCAGTCAGGTGGCGACTCACCGGCTTGGCATCGGCAATCAGCCGCTCCAGCTCGTTGTACATCGCTTCGGTAATACCGGTTTCCAGTACGCCGACATCAAGGCGAAAGGTGCCGGGCGCTTCATTGGTTTGCCACCATTCCTTAATGCGAATCAGGTAGCCCAGTGGCTCCACCACACGACGCAGAGAGCCAATCGTCCCTTTGTGTTTATGGATATATTCCGATGCAGCAACCACGCTGCGTTTCGTGCTTTCGCTCCAGCCCGAATCCCAACGATCCACCGACCAGGCCCAGGCCAGGTAAGGCAGTAGCTCCACCGGACAGGTCTGCGAATTCCATAACTGGCGCAAATGAACAGGAATGGATTCCAGCGCAGAACAGGCTTCAGCAGCGGCAACTTCCAGGGCTGATGAACCCGTTGGCAGCAGGCGTTTACTCATCGGAACCTCCTACCGTGATCTGGTAGCCGGTACAGAACGCGGCCTGAGTTTTATCCAGCACCACATCGGCCACCGGCTGGGCCAGTTCGACGCGCTGTACACCTTCTACATGCAGCGCGGCATACAGCGCAGACTTGCGAATATCGCGGCCTAAACGAGCCTGGGTGTTTACAAATGCCTTGAGCTTCGCCTCGGATGCGGCACGGATGGGCTCCGCCTCGGGACCGGGATACAAATACAGCGTGGCGTCAACGCGGTAATCCACAATCTGTGCCGACTGGACGGTGACCCGATCGGCAACTGGACGAACATCTTCATCATTTAGCGCGGCATTCACGATCGCCAGCAGGTCGCTGCCCGCCGCACCGTTGCCTTCGCGGGACAGCACGGTAATCGTGACGCTGGCGGGAGAGGGACTGATAGCCGAGGCATCGGCTACGCGGCCATCGGCGCTGCGAGCATGAAATTCGTAAGCACCGGACGGCCCCGCAACACTCAGCCCTTCAAACGCAGCGGCAATGCGGGCGCGGAAGTCTTCATCCCGCTCCATTACCGCCTCAACAGGGGGCGTAACGGTATTATCCGCAGGCGTCAGCACCAGCCGCGTCACGCCGTTGTTGGCGCCCAGTTGATCCAGATCGCTGCCGTTGGCCCAGGCCACCATCACCGCCTTGGCCGCCTCGTTGATGCGCTGACGCAAAATGACTTCCCGGTAGGCGTTCTCCTGCAGGAGTTTCACCAGCGGGTCGGACTCCAGCGCCAGAACCCGGGCAACCGATGCCTGCTCGTCTGCAGGATAGAGCGAAATCAAGGTGGCTTTACGTTCGGCAAGCAGCGTTTCATAGTCCAGCGTTTCCACCACGTTTGGCGCAGGCAGCTGGCTCAGGTCGATAGTAGGCATGATTCAACTCACAGGGACGGTTAACGAAAAATCCTGCGCGGTGTCCGCACGGTTGCCGGTGATTTCCACCACCATCCCGCCGTCAAACGCAGATTCAAAATTAATGGCAGTCAGGCTGATGCGCGGCTCCCACTGCAGGATCGCCATATAACAGGCCGACATGATTTGCAGGCGCAACCTGTCGTTCTGCGGCTGGTCGATTAGCGCCGACAACAGTGACCCGTAGTTACGGCGCATCACCCGCGATCCCAGCGGCGTCGTCAGAATGTCACGGACGGACTGGCGGATATGCTCCAGCTCAACAAGGTTTACGCCTGTTTCGCGGCTCATGCCGGTGTAGCGTGCTGTTGTCATAATGGTGCTCCTGTGGTGCCACCGCTGTCGCCCGGATGCTGGTGCGTATGCAGCACTTTGCCGTTGGAGGCGAAGCTGCCGCCGCTGTGCGACACATCGCCCTTCATGGTGCCGCCCTGGGTCACTTCCAGCGTGGCGGTTTTCAGTAACGTGGTGCACTCCACCTCTGGCGTATCCAGCAGGATTTTGACAGCCGCCTTGATCGTCGCCGTCTGAATCCCTTCGGCTTTCAGCGCGCCGGTTGCAGGCTCGTATTCAATGACCGCACCATCGGGAAAAGAGTAGTGCAGCGCATCGGCAGAGGCCGAGGGCGCCGGGCTGGCGTCAGAGAACACGCCGGGTAACACGAAGCCGCTGTTCAGCTCACCGCCCAGGCTTATGATCAGCACCTGCTCGCCTGGCGACGGCGCATTCCATGAACGGGTTCTTCCCGCCCGGGCACTTAGCCAGTGCAGCCAGTCAGTGGTGTTATCGCCGGTTTTTACCCGGCAGGTTCCCGCCTCAAGATTGATGGCGGCAACGGTGCCAATGCGGACCATGTTGCGCAGCAAGCGCTTGATTTCTAATATTTGCTCGTTCATGGCATTAGTTTCTCGTTGCAGGAGAAAAGCGGCAATCGAATGCCGTTTACCCAGGGATGGCTAAACAGCGCGTCAGCGGATAAGGGTTATCGCTATGTTTTCCATTCGCTGACCAGCTTGCCTTTGATGTACAACTGCCAGGGGCGCTCAACATTTTCCGGCATAGCCGGTTCTGGCAGATGCGTGATGTGTAATGCGCCGTTCTGCTGCTCAACCCAGACGCGTTCGGTCAGTTGCAGAGTGATATTCACCTTACTGCGCCCATCGCCGGTTGCCTCAAGGGTGAAGGTAAAGCCGGTGCGACGTTTCTCATCCGAAACCATGATGTCGGGCTGGTTTTCCCGAAGCCATGTCAGCAGGGGAACCATGATCAGATCGATATCCTCTGCATAGTCAGTAATCGTGACGGCCAGCTGGAAGTGGTATTCAAACGACAGCGAGCTGGCCAGCGTGGAAACCAGGTTTCCGGACTGAATCGCTATCGTCAGGTTGTCAGGATTTTGCTGAAGCAGCGGAACGCTGTTTATCAGCACCTGGCGTAGTTGGGTCACTTTCAACATCATGCTGCTCCTGGCACGCTTTAATCATCTCAATCTGCAACCCGCACGATGCGAGCGCAGCCTCTAACTGGCGGTTATCCGCCGCCAAATCACCCTGCGTCTGCAGGTTGTTTTCCGGAATGGGGCAACTTGTCACGCGTGGACAACCAGTCCAGATAATCTCGGGCATTGCTGAAGGCCGGACGGCTGTGCAGCCGGATAACGTCAGCAGGCAAAGCAGCAGCGCTCCAGGCACGTAAAGCGGGATTGGCATCGGTTTCTCTTCTGATAATGGTTTCACGATGGAGCGCCTGCGCGCTGGCCTGGTTCTGAAGCAGCCGCAGCGCCGCCTCGCGTTTTCGGCTAGCCTGGATATCCGCATCGAGTTGGGCCAGCGCCTTGTCCCGGCTGCTGACGTCAGCCGTCAGCGTACTCACCCTGCGCTGTGCCTCATCCCGTTGATGAGTCATCACGCTAAGGCGCCAGCCGGTTAAGCCCAGGGCAATAAGCAAAATGGCGATCGCCAGTGCAAGCAGTCGCATCATGCCGCTCCTTTTAAACACCACGCCATTTCGCGCTGACGACGGTTATCCAGGCCCGAGTTGTAGGTGCCTTTGACATATACCCAGCGCTTAAGCTGCAGGCAGGCATCGTGCCAGCGGCCGCTGTTGATCAATCCCGCCAGCGTTGAGTGACAGGCGGCGTGCACGCCAACGTTAAAACCGAATGACACCACCGCGTCATAAACCTGGAACGGCATTTCACGTGGCATGCACTGGTCGATCCCGCGTTCAACGCGCATCACGTCGTAAACCAGGTTAACTGCGGCCTGGCGCTCGTTCACCACGCTGGTCGGGGTAACACCTTGCGTGTGACCAATGCCGTTGGTCCAGACGCCGGCGCTGCACTGATAGGGCGAGGTGCGGCAGCCTTCTGCATCGGCAATCAGCTTCAGGCCGGCTTCAGAGGTTTTCAGCATGTTGATTTGCGGTAGCAACGCGGCCAGGGCCAGTACGGCCGCCACGGCGCAACGTTTAGCGGTCTGGCTCAAAGTTAAGCCCCTGTGAGTTGCGCTGCTGTAGCTCGTAAGTTTTGCGACGGTAGTGCCAGTTGATAAAAAACGTCGCAACGTTGGTGCACATGGTCAAAACGGCGACGCCAGAGCCAACCATAAAGGCGATATCCTGCGGTGTGTGACGTCCAAACCACATCAGGACGATCCCGATGAGGTAATTAATCAGAGAACTGATTTTTTCCATTGGCGCTAATCCCACAGATTGAGGGTTTCACCCGTGGCCGCCTGAGGCAGCTCCGGTAACACCACTCTGCATCCGTGCGGTAATGTTGGGCCTTGTTCTGCCAGGCCAGGATTGGCGGCATAAACCTGTTCAACCGCCTGCTGCGTGCGTCCGTAGTAACGCCAGCAGATCTCATCAACGGTTTCTTCCTGTTGTGCGTAAATCAGCATTGATTGGCCCCTTATGAGCGTAAAAGCCATGGTCGAGTAGGCGATAAGTTGAGAACATCCGCTGTCGTGGTGACAGGCAATAAAGGCCCCGTTGGCCAACAGAAACCTGTTCAGAGAATTGCACCGTCGGGCCACCAAACCGCCCTGAAGCCGAATCCGGATAACCCGGATACGCGATGTGCATTGGCCTTCGCGCAGAGCGATCCAGAGATTGCTGTGCCTGCCGCTTGTCAGAAGTAGTGTGTGCCTTAGCCGGCGCTTGCTCAACGCAAGGCCGTCCGCTCAAGGCTGGGCGGGCAGAGGGTTACACCCTGAATGCGGGCGCCGATGGAAGGGTCGCGAAAGCGCTGGGATGACGTCAGCGTATTTGCTTTCACAGCGACGACCGGGAGAGGTCGTAAGCCAGCAGCTACCGTGTTAAGTTCCACATCCATCGCTGAAAGTTATGATGAACACCCCCCTAAGCGTCAGCAGCAAGCTGCCGACGCCAAGGCCCCGGAAATCACGCCCTTCACGTCGCAAGCGCCGTGAAGCCCGCTCACCGGGGTTAAAAGGGGTTACATAAGCTTATTCATTGCTGAAAGCCCGCAGGGCTGTTCGGGGAAAGGTAGGGTATGGCACGATTTATGCATCTGTAACCGGCTACGCCGGGCGTACGGCGCCGTTCAGCTCTGCGCTATCTTTTACGTCATCTGGCGCCTTCATGCCGCTGAAGCGGCATTCTGGATACGGCTCTCACTGCAGGGGTTAATTCAGATTAAAACGTCCACTTTGTGCCAGAACCGGACGTTTCGCACATCCAGCTTCAGACCGGAACGCTCTGCATGCCTCAAAAAATTATGGTAAAAAATCGTTCATATGGAGGAAACCTGTTTTATTCAAAATGCTCTATCAGGAGTGCTGGATACATCTTAAACGGAGCCTTAAGTGCGTCTTTTTCATTTCAGCGACAGCCCTGATATCACTATATTCAAACCTCGCCAGTTAAGAGTTCATGTTGATCGCCCTGCCGGACAGGAATGGCTAAACGGGTCACTGATATGGGCTACGGATGAAGCGCATGAGTTACTTTATCTTTTTCCTCGTGAGTGCCCACGCATCGTATTCTGGCCATTACCTGACACATGCAAACTGGACATCGAACAATGGATGGGCAGAGACTCCCGTACCACTGCAGTAGCCTGTATCGAGCATGCATGGTTATCACGCTTTCTGAGTGGCAAAATTTACAGATACGAATTGCCTGTAGATGGCTTTGAACCAACAGGAGAAGTCGGTATGTGGGTATCACGAACTGATGTTATCCCAACTGGCCTGAAAGTGATTTCCAACCTTAATGCTGAACTTGCATTGCGCAATATAACGCTTCGGGTAATGGAAAGGCTTACGCCGCTCAAAAGTGTATGGCTGACATCACTTCACGCCAGCGGCATCAGACTGAGAAACGCACAAGACTGGGGAAAACCAGGCTGGACGCATTCTAAGCCGGGCCGCCAGGTCATTTTATAAACGTATAACCGGCAGGTCAGGCCCTCAAGCTACCAGCCATACTCTGAGTAATTTTCGTCAGAGTTAATTGCGTCAACAGCTTGCCTGACGTAGGGTATTGTTTCTTCAGGCAGTGCCGATATTCTTTTCCATTCAACTTTGCTGTGTTTGTCAGGCTCAGCAAGGACAGGTTCTCCGGCCCATTTTCTGCAGATAAAGTAGTGTCCCATCCATGAACGGTTATCTGTCCAAACATGCATGCTGTGCGCAAGTATCAATTCTGAAGGCAACACCTCAATACCTGTTTCTTCTTTAAGCTCTCTGGATGCAGCAACTGAAAGAGTTTCTCCCTTTTCTAATCCACCAGCAGGCAAGCTGAAGTAACCGTCCATCCAGCCAGTATTAGCCCTTCGAAGCATGCAGAGTTCATCCCCGCGTAAAAGCAAAACAAACACTGCAACGGACAGGTTATATCTTTCACGACTCATAGTTATGTTGCGACCTCTCAGTTACTGAATCTACGGCCTATTTACACATAAATTCATGACATTATGACCTTTTTTTTAATGACTGAACCAGTGACCGCAGCATCCGTTGCGCTTTTTTAAATAGCGGTTCATACAAAATTTCCGTGCTTTGCTCATAGCTGTAACCGGCCTGTTCGTGAGTCCGCTTTGTGCCAGAAGCGGACAGTTGTTGTCATGAAACCTGTTGATTTATGTGATGCAGGGCATTTCTCGCGTAAACAAACCCCCTTGTCCCACTTTATCTCGCGCCCTTTAATTTACTGATAAGCAAAGTAGTCGATTATGGTTATGAAGGGCACCGTTCTCCCTAACCCGTTCGCGCAATTCCTTCCAATACCAATTACAGATGCAATGGTTAAGTAAACCTCTCGTTACTTTAATGGAAGGGAATTTCATGTTTACGACACCGTTCTGGCCCGCTGCTGACTCATACCATATCCACATGATGGATATCCCTCTGCCAGACTCACTTTCGCCCGCGGCCCTGGACCTTATCCACCAGGCTACTCGTCTTGCTGAGGCGGCCGGTCATATTCACCCGGTTTCCACACGGACCGGGAGTACGTTGCTTCAGTCTGTTGAAGAAAAGCTCAGCATTATCTGCTTCAAGCTTGCTCAGGAATTTGATGATCCGGATACCTGCAAAGCGTTGCTGTTACGTGCAGAAATCCTGTCTGACACCAGTACAGCAAAAGAGCTTCTCCCGCAGATAGCGGGGCTGGATGAACAGGAGCTAGTGCAGGGAATAGGTTACATGTCAACATGGGTTGGTAAGTCTCGCATGCAGCATTATTCCGCCTGGTTTGGGTTAGCCGAACGCAGGCTACAGGAAGTTTCGGATGTGATGGATGAGCTCTTTCCGGACAACCTATACTGGCTGCAAAATCATATCGACCAGCGGCTGGTTGCGCTGCCTAGATGCCGCTACAAAATTGTCGATCTGTTTGCCATTGCTGGCGAAGCTAACAGCTATCCCAAGCATTTCGCCTATTTCTTTCCTGAAGATGAAGGGGTGAAATACGCAGCCCAGAAGCGCACCATTGTGTTTGCAAATACCTATTTAAACCTGTTTGAACGCTTTGCCCGCTCCCAGGCTTCCCTGCTTGGCTGGCAGCATGAAGCTATCCCGGACAGCGCTCTCTGTGCCCGCCACCTGATCGCCTGGTTCCGCGGCCATGATCTGGGACATTCTGTTGTCCTTGAAAAGATGATGTTTGGCAAATTAAGTAAACAGGATAGATGGGGATCAATGGTTGTGCAGGAAGCACTGGCGGATGTGTTTGGGCTGCTGATGTGCCTGACAGAGCCTTCCCGGGAGACCCTACAACTGAACGAGACGTTACAGTTAAAAATTTTCCTGCTGGAAATGCTGAGATATTTGCGCCGCGGCCCATGTGATTATCCTGATGCAGGGGCGGCCTATATACAACTCAAGTGGCTAACTGAACGCCGGTGTCTGAACTGGAATGGGGCGCATTATGTCGTGGACCTCAGCGCTGTGAAGCCGGCTATGACGGCACTGGCAACAGCAATGACAGGCTCAGTTTTACAAGGTAATACAGAGACGGCCCTGGCGTTCCTGCAAGGCTATTCACCTCATTATCAGCGTGAAGAGGCGGATCAGCTTCTAAACAGGCTGGGTAAAACTGTCGACATGATCGAGTACGATCAGAAGATTAAAGGCTTTACGTTATGATCGAGTTTTCAAACGGTTTCTTACTGAGTCTTTCGCTTTGTCTTGATATCGGGATTGCCAACATAGCCATGATTACCCTGGCTATGCAACGCGGATACTTTCATGGTTTCTGGCTGGGAATGGGGACTTGTGTGGGTGACCTAGCATATGCATTACTGGCGCTGGCGGGAATGGCCGTACTGCTTCAGTATGAAGCAGTACGCTGGATGCTCTGGATTGGCGGTGGAGCAATGCTTCTGTTTTTCGCCGTCAAAATGCTGATTGCCGCTTTCAGGAAGGTTTCGGAACTTAACGTGAGCGAAACTCATCAGTGTCGCCCACTGCTACGTGAATTTGGACGGGGCGTGGCGCTTGCCATGTCCTCCCCCACGGCGATTCTGTGGTTTGCGACAGTAGGTGGTGCGCTGATATCCCGGATGGGCCAACACAGCGTTACAGCAACTTCCTGGTTTCTGAGTGGCTTTTTCATCGCGGGAATGTTCTGGACCTGTGTCTTGTGCCTGGTTGGAAGTTTTGGCGGCAGACTGCTTGGTCAACGCCTGCTTAAATATTCCTACATAGCTTCAGCGCTCATATTCAGCTATTTTGCGCTTTATGTAATTGTGTCAGGGTACCGGGAGTTTATGGTGACCTGATCTGACCTGCGAAGCATAGTGATGGGGAGTTGTTCCCATCACTTTGCGAAATGCATTAATGAAATGACTCTGATCGTAAAATCCCAGCATTATCGCCGCATCGAGAGGATGCACGTTTCTGCGAAGCAAGTCGCGGGCATGGTGCAGACGAAGCTGCATATGGTACTGCAGAGGCGGCATACCCGTATGCCGGGTGAAGAAGCGAACCAGATGATATTTGCTCATCCCCGCCAGCTGCGCGAGCAGCTCCAACTGCGGTTTTATGCTGAGGTGCTCCCGCAAGTACTCAATAACAATATTGATTTTCTGTTCGTCAGATCTCTCAAGCAGAGCTGGGGTCTCGAGCAGCTCACCACAAAGCAGAATCAATTCCTGCTCCTCATCCATGCCCCGCTCCAGTCGGGCTGATGTTGCAAAACGGTACAGCGCGTCAAACAGGCGAGTGTTATCAATTATGCCTTCTCGCAGAACAGGGGCTTCATGAGCGCTAGTGAGATTGTCCTCATCTGCAAGCATTTTTATCACTGTCTGAGGTATGTGCACGCTAATGAATTCCACGGCTTGAGTCTCAAAACGCGAAGCCTGAATGGTTCCCGGATTATATAAGGTAACCTGACCACTTTTAACATAGGCCATTTTCCCTGCGAGCCAGATTTCTTCTACCCCTGTCAGGTTTGCACTGATGACATATTCATCGTGCAGATGTTTCGGAAAGCGCGAATTACGGGCTCTGACCCGCGAACACTCTATGCCATTTCGGCTAAACCATTCTGCAGACTCTAGTGACAACGTATCTGACCTCATGCAGCAATAGTGCATAATTATTAATGAATTATAGAACCATTTATTGAACATTTTTTCAACTGGTCGCCTTTGAGCGCCAGCGAATAAATTACTCACAGGGTGCAGTCTGTCAGTAACCGGACATGTCACTCCCTGACCAGATCGTGTCCGAGCGGCTTGGTAAAGTTAGCTGGCTTTGTCGGAAAGTTCACAAGAACATACGGACTGGCAATGCAGGAAAGGGACATAAGAGTTGTTCCAGATGTCCGCCTTGTGCCAGGAGCGGACATTCCACACTTCTGCTAATGTGGTCAAAATCGGTATGCCACTGCAATCTAGCAAAGGATAGATAATGGATAAAAATGAGCCATCAATATGGCCTCCGTACCAAGTCTTCTATATCCAATCGATGTTGTTCAACACAACATCGGCTCTACAGGCCGTGGATAGAGCATCTAAGTACATCCAAGCTATCAGTGAAGGGAAGCTAGGGCCACAAGATCGGAAAGATGAGCTTCTAGACTGTCTACAAAACTTCATCAATCATAGTGCTGCTATAGCTCGGTACTTCTTTCCATCAATGATTGGTGGAAAAGGTGAGAAGGTTTTACATAAGAACCGTGCTGAGTTTCTGAGGCAAATTTTTGATGTGACAGAAAGCAGCCCTTTGCATGATAAGAAACTTAGAAATGCAATAGAGCACTTTGATGAACGACTGGATATGTATCTTGAAGGTGGAATTGTAGGAAATATCTTCCCAAGTCTAATCTTGAACAAGCCAGAAGAAACAGATGTGCCGCATCACATCTTCAGAGCCTACTATCTAAATGATGGAATTTATCAAGTATTGGGGGAAAGACATAATGTTCAACCTATTCTTGATGAAGTCATGAGAGTTCATGAACTGTTGGAGATATTTGATGAAAATGGTGGAATGTTTGGGAAATAAAAAAGCACCTTCGGGTGTAATACCATTTTTTCTTTGCTCGTGTGCCATTCCCAAATCAGAAATGGATGACAGTCAATATAATTTTGTGGCGGGCATGGCGGGCGGCATTGACGTTTTTTTAAATAACGACCTTATGGATTACCAGATAGCTGGGACAGGAAAAAGTTTTATCGGAAAATACTTGGACGTGTGGAACTAAGATAGCGCGAAATATCAGCAACGTTACCAACAGGCTGTCAAAACGTTTACGAATAAACTGATGACAAAAGGAGATTGTAATCAACTGAGTGCTGATATTTACAGGCAGAATTAGGCACTGGCCAGCGTCGACCAACAGCGCCAGCAGGAGCAACAGGAACGCCAGACCCAGTCTCTCAATGATGTCTTGAAAGGACCTGTGCAGACCAACTGCACCCGGTACGGGAATTCCGTTTACTGTACGTCCTATTAGCTCTTTATGACGCGTATTGTCACCACTATCTGGCGCCACGCTGATTTATCCCGGTAAAGGAAATGCGCGCCTTTACACCCTGTTCAGAGGTAAAGTAAGAACATTCAGTTAGGAAATTTGTTTAGTGGAGTGATTGCATTTTGGAAAAGATCCAGGCGACTGCGGTTAAATATATCAAGCTGGGAGAGGGAGGCGAATGGGAACATGAGTGCCTGACATCTGGCATTATTAAGTTTGGGTACCACAAAACGCCCCATCAGATGTGCCTTGAGGGAAAGTGGGAGGACGTGAATAAAGTCTGGTTAGAAGAAAGGAAAAATAACCAGTCCACTGCCACCAGTGATGTCAGACAGATAAGGACGTTTTACACCGCCACCCCCGATATACTCTTCATTACGTTCAGCCAGGGGTTATTGCATTGGTGCCAGCCTTCCGGAGAGGTCACCGAACTGGATGATGGCAGTAGGACCCGCCCCACGGTGAGCGGATGGCACAGCCATAGTCTGTCCGGGAACCTTCTATCCCACAGCGTCCTGAGCGGTGCTTTACTCGCTACACAGAATTACCGGGGGACCATCTGCGATGTGCGTTTGGCCGATTACGCCCTGCGAAAAATCAATGATGAGCAATCGCCGGGAATCATCAGCGCTGATATTGCTAAAGCTCAGTACCTGAAGGCTATTACCAGGCTGTGTAGTTTGCTTACCTGGCAGGACTTTGAGTTGCTCGTAGATCTGATTTTCTCCGCCAGCGGATGGAGAAGAACCGGGAGCCTTGGCAGGACACAGAAGACTGTCGATATTGAGCTTGAACTGCCCACCACCGGAGAACGGGCATATGTGCAAGTGAAGTCTGTTGCTGAGCAGTCTGTATTCTCTGACTATCTGTCACGGTTCCAGACCAGTGACAGCTATGATCGGATGTTCTTTGTCTGGCATCAAGGGACATTGAGTGAGGATCTCCGTGCTGAAGGCGTCACTATGATTGGGCCTACGAGGCTTGCAGAACTCATACTGGACACCGGGCTGGCACGATGGCTTAGAAATAAGGTTTCGTAATAGCCCGGTACCTTATCGGTTACGGGCATTTATGCTAGAAGATGCCTTTTCTTATTCTGTGTAGTGGATAGCTAAATTTGGCCACTTTCAAAGGTATGTTAATTTCCGCTCCTCGCTCAAAGCGGACCATCTACTCATGCTTCAGAGCAGGTTAAATGAGCCTTCCATTACAATAACGGTTTTGCCTCCTACCCGCACGGCCGGCACTTCTGACGTGCCATCGAAGACTGAATACAACATGCTGGCCCGTCCCATGTCTACGCCCTGGCTTACCCGGAGCGAGAGCACTTTCTCATTGCGAAGCTGTGCCAGCAGGGCTGTAACTGCTGCTGTTGCACTTCCTGTCGCCGGATCTTCGGTCATTCGCGGAGTAAACATGCGTGCATGAATATCACACTGGTCTTCCGGAGCAGTTTCCATCGTATAGGCATAAACAGAAACCGCACCATTGAGAGGCAGAACAGCCCGGAAACCCTGTAAATTTGGCACGCAACGGCTAAGTGCATCCCGGGTTGCGAGTTCGGTAATCAGAAAAGGCAGGCCTACCGAGGCGATAAGGGGCAAATGTGTTTCTGTACGAATATCACTGATTTCCAGAGACAGGCAGGCAGCTATCTTTTCCGGGCTGACTTCTGTGCGGCGGGATAATGCCTCTGGCACAAGAAGTTCTGCACCGGTGACGCTCTCATTTTCTTTAATAAGCCTAACCGGCACCAGCCCGGCTGCCTCTTCAAACAGCAGAATCTCAGGCAGCGACCTGCCATTCAGTGTGGCTTGATTTGCCAGAACAAAAGCAGTCCCTACATTGGGATGACCAGCGAAAGGAATTTCACGCGACGGGGTAAAAATCCGGATCTGAGCCGTATTTAATACATTTTCAGGAGGTAGTACAAAGGTCGTTTCACTGTAGCCAAACTCTATGGCGAGCAGCTGCATTTGCTCAGTGGTCAGTCCCTCAGCATCCAGAACAACTGCAACCGGATTACCGCTAAAAGGTTTGTCAGTAAATACGTCTGCAATCACATAGCGCCTTTTCATCAGTCCTCCATGAATTTAAATTCTATGAGAATGAGTAGTTATTCAATCATTCTGATGTTTTTAACATACTCTATATTATTCACAGATGCTTATGATTATGCTTTGTACAGGGTTAACTTACGAGAATTGAAAAGGTGATTTTATGCTTATCAGTGTGTTGGAACACTATGATGTGCAGACATGGGAAATGCTGTGAAACAGTTATCTGGGGTTTCTAAGGGACTCACAATACTATGACCGAGACGATGCGAATTGCAACGATTAGCGATGCTGAGGCCGTTACGGAACTCACAAGAATGGCTTACGCTAAGTGGGTCCCCGTGATTGGCCGGGAGCCTCTTCCGATGAAGACAAATCACGCTGCGTTCATACAGGAGAACAGAGTCGATCTTTTGTTCTGTGGCGCAGATTTGGCCGCGCTTGTGGAAACAATTCAGCGCAAGGACGATATCCTAATTGAAAACGTGGCCGTTGACCCGCGTTTCCAGAAGCGCGGTTACGGAAGAAAAATGGTGGCCCATGCAGAGCAACTGGCCATTCAAGCCGGTTTAGATGTCGTCCGACTCTATACGAACTCGTTGTTTGAAGTGAACCTTCGCCTCTATGCATCATTAGGTTATGAAGTTGAACGCACTGAAGTACGAAACGGCGGCTTAGCAATCCACATGCTTAAGCGCGTGCCCTGGTAGCTATCTTATACGATCAGTCAACTCACGTATCGGGAAGCGCAGCCTCCAGACCACGATGCATAACCCAGATGTAATATTCAATCCGGTTGGTGCTGCGGGTTACCAGCAAATATGGTACATCGCCCGGACGTGAACGAAGCACGTCCGCTTTTCGCTCATAGCGGGCTACGCCCAGTTACCCTCATGAGCGCTTCAGTCGGTAAAGTGTCAACTCAACCTGAGTCAGCTATTCAGCGCAGCACGCGGGTCTCCGTCACAAAAAGCCGTTCCCGTCTTCAGGATGCCATAACACCAGTGAACCAGTTTTCGCATCAGTGCACCGATAGCCACCATTTTAGGTTTGCCCCGCAGGCACATCTCCTCGTAGATATTACGCATACGTTTGTTATGAATTTTCCCGCACAGAGCCGACATGTAAAGTTTGGCTCTCAACTGAGGCGGGCCGATTTTAGACATGCGTGGACGCCCCCGAACCGACGTGCCCGAGCGCTTCTCGACTGGCACCACCCCCAGAAAGGCAGCCGCCTGGTCTGCTGATTCAAAGTGATGGCTGCGGAGCACAACCAGCATGTGCATCCCCAGCTGGGGCCCGACAGATTTAATCGACGTCAGCAGCGCGTAATCCCGTTTCAGGTCTGGGCTGGCCTGAATGTGCGCTTTAACCTGTCGTTCAATACTTCTCACTTCTTCACGGAGCAGCTGCGCCATCCTGATGCATGAACTGACGACATCTGCAGGCGTTTCGGTAGACTGATATTTTTCGAGCCGGTTTTCCTCGCGCACAGCGTCAGCGAGCAGCACATCCCGCCGGCGCAGAAGTGCGCTGAGAAACCTGATATCCGCTGCGGGCGGCTCCCACCGGTGCGGTTTTTTCAGCAGTGCGTAACAGGCCAGCATATACGCATCCACCTTGTCCGTTTTGGTCATTATCCCCATGCCTCGGGCAAACTCCCGGCTGCGGTGAGGGTTGGCCAGAGACACAAAGAAACCGGCATCGTGCAGGGCCGTGGCCAGCCGTTCGTGATACACGCCGGTCGCTTCCATCACCACGTGGACGTCTTCCGGACCGCAGTGCTGAAGCCTGAGCCAGCGAAGTATATGCTCAACCGCGCTGCGGTCGTTGCGGATATTTCGTGTTTTGACGCGACCTTTCATGCCGTCGTAAAGCATGCAGAGGTCGAGCGTTTCTTTACTGACATCAATACCGACTGGAAACATGGTTTCACTCCTCTCACATTAACCGTCACGCCTGTTCGTCTTGTACATTCGGAGTCGTGCTCCCGGTAACCGTTCAACCTGATGTGCTGGCGTGAAAGGTGAAGCGGAGGGCCATTAGCTGCAAGGCAGGATCGGTATTTAAACCGTCCTCAGGAAAGGGACCGGCTCACTCTGCTTCAGTGGTGGTAGCTAATCACCACGTATGGTTAGATACAAGGAAAGGGGCAGTAACCAAAAGATTGCCGCGAACGCTGACAGGAAAGCGGCCGGGATAACGTTATTCAGTAAAGGTGGGGGAAGACTACGCCTGGCGAACAGGGGTTGCTGCAAACGCCTGCAGGCAGCAGATGCCCCGCGTTTTCGGTCGGTCATGACGCAATGTCAGCGATAAAACGCACTGGCGCGGTTTTGCTGTTGCCCGCACCTGAACCCTCTCATCCGTTAAGATGGCTCAGGCAACGGACAACCGTCCTGATGTCACAGTGAACGCGTCGCCATCATGATTTTTTTAAAGGCGTCGCCGCAAAGACAACAGAAAAGTGGTTATCGGAAAGGGTGTAGTTCGCAGCGATTTCAGCGATCAAATTTAACGCGATTTCCCTGTCACGCTCCCGGCAGGCTCCTTCACTGGTAAGCCTGGCGATAAGTTCGACGCGTTCAAGCATGACTCGCTCATGTAATTCATTTCCCACAATTCCCTCCCCCAAATAAATACTGTACATACATACAGTAGCATAGCATTCGTTAACTGTGGAAGCGTTTTAAGATAGTTCGTAAAAAATTATATCATGTTGATAGGCATCAACTTTTGTTGTACTGCCTGCCAGACAGGTGAAGGCACACTTACGCCAGAAGCGTAAGAAAAATCAATAGATTTTCTTCATTTACCTATCCAAAACAGCAGGTTTTCACTCCGCCTTTTCGTCACGTCAGGGCGAAAAAGAAATCCTCATCGTTGGCTGGGCCGCAGGAGAAGCATCGCCTCTGTCGTCGCCTGAAACAGGGCCAGGAATGCGTAAAGGCGAAGCCCGGCAGATAAACCTGGAAGCCCTTTCGCCTTGGTGACCTCTGCGCCACGGATCTGTGCGCAGATCGCCAGATACCTCACTTCCGGCATAAAAACGGCTTACGGGATCCGTACAGTTATTAACAGAACTCCAAGACAACGAAGCGGACTGGCTTTTTTCGTCGCCCGCATCTTCAGCACGTTTGGGCACCAGCTTCCATAGCTTTAACCGCGTCAGGACTGGCGTATCAGCACCAACGGCAGTGGCGTAAACGCCTTTAATTGACTGGATTTCCTCACTAAACGCATTACAGCTTTCGGCGGGCTGGTACCAGGTGCGCACCACAAGCGCGTCGCGTTTAACGAACGGGCCGCCCTGGGCATTGATGTAGTCGGCCCATTGACCGGCATCGGCCGCATCGTGCACCGCGGCGAATTCCACGCTCAGGCCATGCGCGGTTTCGGTGTCCGCCATGCGGCGAAGTTCGCGATAAACTGTTACGGGCGCACCTCCAATAAACTGAAACTGGCGGATGTGCCAGCGAGCTGCCCATGCCGACACCGCCATCGCCGTCTCCCTTAGCGGTTTACCGCTCTCGTTATCCCGCTCGCCCTCTAGCGCATAGCCGTCAATGTTTTTAGAAACATATTTGGCAACATAGCCGGTCGCGCTGCCTTTCGCCGGATCGATCGCTTCGACGTGAAAACGGGCTTTGCGCGCCTTTGCGCTGTCTAGTTCCTCACTGTCCTGCTGGCAGGCGTAATGGCGCAGGATCTCGTCTACGCGGTTAACGTCTTCAGGGCGCATAAACATCAGCAAATGCCAGTGGGGCGTGCCATCATGATGCGGCTCCGCAACCCGTAAACCAAAAATGCTGATCTTTTCACGGTGCAGTTTGGCCCGCACTTTTTGCCAGAGTGAGCAGAGATAGCGCTGTGTTTCAGCCGGGCTGGCCCCCGTCCATTTAGCGTTACGGTGACCACTCTGCAAGGTCGCGTGATAGCGTGACGGCGCGGTTAACGTGTAGAAGCAGGCCCGAAAGCCCATATCCTGACAGATGGTTTCGAAGCCACGAATACGCGTCATCAGTTCAGCACGACGAATAGCCGGATTGGCTACGCTGCCGTCGTATTTTTCAATCAGGCTGATGCGGTTGCCCTCTTCATCCTCCAGATCCATTCCCTGGAGGAAATCACGGGTACGGCGGCGTTGCTCACGCCATTCCGCTACGGCCATAAGGCTGGCATAAGGGGAATGCGTTTTATTAACGTTCGCCAGGGCGATATGCAGATGTTCACGCCAGAAGGCACTGATACGACGCAGCTGGCCTTTCCACCATTTTTCCGCCTGCATACGCAGAATGGCTGAGGTCACCGCTTCAGGGCAGAATACGCGGGCGCTGACGGTTTCCCATAAAGGCGGCGTCTGACCCAGCTCACGGGTGATCACCGCCGCGGTCATATACAGTCTGTGGGTATAACGGTAGTCCGTATCGGTTTGGGCGTGAGTGTGCAGTTGCACCAGCTCCGCGTGAATGAAATGCGCGATATCCCCTGCCAGCACATCAGTGTCGGCACGGGACATATCCGCAAGGCGGTTAAAGCGTTTCATCAGTTCCCACAGCGTGCCGGCGGCTCTGGCTGCCCCCTGCGGGCAGGACATGCTGCGGGTCAGCTGTGCGACAACGCCCGTGCGCATATCATGCAGTTGATAACGTCGGTTAACAGCGTCAACACGTGGCAATGTGCGCTCAACAAAGGTTTTTGCTAAGTAGGCATTGGCCCGGGCTGTTCCCTGCTGCTGCTCCAGACTGGCAAGACGACGCTTCACGTCCATCTGGACAATGCTGGGCTGGGCACGAAGAATTTTCTGTCCGTGCAACCACGCCGCAATCTGTCGATGACGGTGCTGCTGCTGGTCATGGGTCAGATACGGGCTGGCTATCGCCAGCCGCGGGGCATTCCACGGGTAAGCGAACGACATCATCGCGTATTCCCGTAGTGAAGACGTGCTCTCAGCTCGCTCAACTCCTGACAGGAGAGGCAGCGGGTCACGCCCTGCAGCGCACGACGGCGCGCTTCAGGAATCGGTGCGTCGCACTCTTCACAGAGCGAGGCGCCGATCGCCACAGGACGTTGCGTAACCTGCGCGATATTTTGCGCCAGGATTTCCTCGCTGCGCTGCTGCGCAATATCGATTGCATCTGCCATTAGCGCATCTCACCTGATTCGTTTTCATAACGCTCAGCTTCAGATCGCAACAGCTCTGCTGCTTCGATGCCGTTTAGCGTCTGCCGCGTAATGTGCGCTGCCATCGCACTCAGCCGCTTCGCCACGGCCAGCGCGCAGGCTTTACGCTCATTATCGAGCAGTTTATTGAGGGTAAAGGCCATGGCGTCGTTCATTGGATGTGTCTCGGTATTCATCATTTCTCTCCAGATTTTGGGCAAAGGCATGCCCGACGGGTTTACGTCATCACGTCAGGGGTGATTTATTTATTCAGGCAGAAAGCAGTCAGCCGTTGAGAACTGACGCGGCAACATGTTTCCCCAGCGGGCCAGCTTATTCATTGCTAAAATGATGTGCTCACGGCGCGCCTGGTCAAAAAACTGGAAAGGCCTGCCAATGTCTTCCAGCCTGAACATGCCCGGGCAGTCGCGGTTAGCCAGGGTTAATACGCAAAATTTAAAGTCATCATTTTGACGATTAAAATAGCGAAGCGATGGGTTTCGGTTGTGATCGCGCAGCAAGCGCCAGTGTTGTCGAAACGCATCAAACGTCATTTTTTCGCTGTGGCAGTCTTGCTCTGCGGTGAAACGTGGCCCGGCAGATGACTGACTGATGACCTGGACGGTGCGGTTCATAGGCTCCTCCGAAAACGTTGCAGCGGGTTTTGACGAATCAATACCCTCATCGTTATTACAGTGACGTTTTACTGGCGGCGGATTCGCGCCTGTCTCATCCATAACGCTCGTTAAGCATTAAGCGAAACGGCAGGTGCGCAGACGGTTTCCCCCCAGATTGCCCCGGGCAGGGCGCGTTGCTGCGCCAGCCGCGGCCTGAGAGCGCTTTCGACCCTGAAAGCGCGCTTTTACGCGCCTCTCCACGTGCGCTGACTGCATTAGCCCTGCATCTCATTGCGACAATAAGGTTCTGGCTTGATGATTGTAAAAATGAGCCTCATCAGGCAAAATCCTGAGTTATCAGATAAAGCCGCACCCTGTTGCATCATTCAAAGGCTAACTTAAACTGGAGGATACTTAGACTAAATCTAAGTGTCAATAAAAATGAGCGTTTATACTAATTTCAAATTTCCGAACTCGAGCGCAGAAGCTCTGGATCGCGTTGTCGATGCCTACGGCTTTACCATGAAAATGCAGCTTGCAGATCACCTTGGAATTGCAGCAAGTAGCCTGTCTGCACGCTATAAACGTGATGTTTTTCCTTCAGATATCGTTTTACAGTGCGTGATGGAAACGGGCGCAGACCTGCAATGGTTGATCACAGGCAAAGGCTCAAAATTCTCTGAAAGCAAACCCGACACGCCCACGCTGGTTAGAAAAAAGCTAATCAGCGGCAAAATCGAGGAAGCGGGTTATGTGATGCTGGATAAAGCGCTATACGCGCCATTGAAACAGGAACCGCGCAGTGCTTTCTTACTGTTGGCGGAAACCACCCAGTACATCATCGATACCGATTTTGAAGATATGCATGACGGCGTCTGGTTGGTCGAAATTGAAGGAACCGCCAGCGTCAGGACGCTAACGCGCATTCCGGTCAGGAAGGTGCACGTCAGCGGCATCGGCGTAGCGTTTGATTGCGGGATTGATGATATCAGGCTGATTGGCCGCGTGGTTCTGACGATTCAATAAACCGGCGTCTTGCGCACGGCAACGCCTTATCACGGCCTCAGCGTTACTCACAGAATGCGGTACAACGCGGGCCGCCTGCCTCAGGCCGCCCGCTCCGCTCTTAGCGGCAAGGGGTTCCCACCAAAGCGGCTTGCTGATCGCTGAGGTTGGCTCCCCGGTCAATACAGGTTTAACCGCGGCTCGCCCGTTACCGCCAGCGTTAACGCTTAATACAGTCCGGCCTTCCCCGCTGAAGAGAAAAGCCGCATCTTGTGCTCGACAACGGCTTTCGCCGCCGCCATCGGGCGCACGTAGAGTGCGCTGGGTTCATGTCCGTTTGACTGCAATTCTTCCTGCAGCGCGACATAAAACGCCTTCTTCATATCGCTGGAGATATTGATTTTCCCTACGCCATACTTAATCGACTCCGCGACCTCGCTGTCTTTGTTGCCAGAGCCGCCGTGCAGAACCAACGGAATCGTCAGCCGCTGTCTGATGGCTTTGAGACGGTCAATATCCAGTACAGGCTGTTTACCGGCAGGATACAAACCATGCGACGTGCCGATGGCCACGGCAAGCGTATCCACCCCGGTTTCTCTGGCAAACCGTTCCGCCTGGTCGGGATCGGTATAGAGAATTTCACTGTGCCCCCCTTCCGCGCTCCCCTCTGCCACGCCAATCGTTCCCAGTTCGGCTTCTACCGAGACGTTAACCTTGTGGGCAATGGCGGTGATTTCACGCGTCAGCGCAATATTCTCTTCAAATGGCAAGCCTGAGGCATCGATCATGACCGAGGTATAGCCGGTGCGGATGGCGGTTAAAATATGCGCCAGCGTCTGGCCGTGATCCTGATGAATCACCACCGGCACGGAAGCGTTAACCGCCAGCTCCCTGAGATAGGCGATGAAACTGTCGCCGACGAAAGCGTGCTCATCGGGATGCACTTCCAGGATGACGGGAGATTGCAGGGATTCCGCCACCTCAATGACCAGCCGGGCAAACTCAGCGGAGGCGATGTTGAAGGCACCGACGCCGAACTGATTCTCCTGCGCCACCTTCAGTAACGCCTTCATATTTATCAACATAATTCACTCCTGCGGTAAATGTTGCGGATGATCTTTTTTAATCACTCTGAGGATCAGTGCGGTAAACAGCGCACCGGCGAGAATGGCAAACAGGTAGGCTGAGACATGGGTAATGACGTTCGGTATGAACATAACGAAGATCCCGCCATGCGGTGCGCGGGAAGCACAGCCGAGCATCATTGACAGTGCGCCAGCCAGTCCCGAGCCCGCCACAATGGCGGGAATGACGCGAAGCGGGTCCGCCACGGCATACGGAATGGCCCCCTCGGTGATAAAAGAGAGGCCGAGCACGTAGGTGACCTTGCCGGTTTCGCGCTCCTGAACGCTGAATTTCTTTTTAAAAAGGGTGGTGGCAAGGGCAATGCCCAAGGGAGGAACCATTCCCGCAGCCATGCATGCTGCGATGGGTTCGTAGATTCCGGTCGACATCAATCCAATCGCGAACATACAGACGGTTTTGTTAAGCGGCCCGCCCATATCGAAAGCCACCATCATTCCGATAAGCAATCCGAAGATAGCAGCGTTGGCATTTCCCATATCCGTCAGGAAGGTAGTCAGGCTCTGTAACAGCAGCTTAATGGGCTGGCCGACGACCAGAATCATCAGCGCACCGGTCAGGAACACGCTTAACAGTGGCACAATCAGAATGGGTTTAAGTCCGGCAATGGCCTTGGGTAAGTTGATGTACTTCACCACGAGCAGCGTGATGTAGCCCGCCATAAAGCCCGCCAGTAAGGCGCCAAGAAAACCCGATCCGGTATGAATGGCTAACATGCCGCCCACCGCGCCCGACACAATCCCCATATTGCCACTAATCGACTTGCTGATGCCCAGTGAAAGAATCGGCAGCATTAACGCAAAAGCGGCACCGCCACCAATATCGGACAGCATCTTCGCAATGGGGTTATAGAGGGGATCGCCTGGCGTGGCGGCAGTGATCCCAAAAGAAAAACTGAGGGCAATTAATATCCCGCCCGCCACGACAAAGGGGATCATCAGGTTGACGCCGGTAATCAGATGCACATAGATGCTCGACAGCGCCGCTTTTTTGTCTTTGTCTCTGCCCTGCAAGGTTACGTCTTCTGATGAGGCAGAACAGATTTCGCCGGTTAAGGCCCCGGATAAAATCTCGTCCAGTAATCCAGCGGCATCTCTCGCGGCTCGGGTAACGGACACGGTAATCATGCTTTTGCCGATAAAGCGGGAGCAATCAATCTTTTTATCCGCGGCAATAAGCACGATATCAGCACGTTTAATATCCTCTTCAGTGAAAATATAGTCACTTACAACGGCACCCTGTGTTTCAACAAGGATCGTTATGCCTTTTTTCTCTGCGCTCTTTTTTAAATTGGCTTCCGCCAGATAAGTGTGTGCTACGCCTGTGGGACAGGCGGTAATCGCAATAATATTCATTTTTCCTCCCGGTGAAAGGCTTACTCCTGGGTGTTATTGACTAATAAATTAAATAAGGCCTCTTTTGTCTCTGCGTTTAGTAATGCCTCAACGACTTCATCATCGCCAAGGGCAATTGAAATTTTTGCCAGTAGTTTTATATGTCCCGCGCCGCTGTCGGCTTCTTTAACCGCAAACAGAATCACGAGGCTGACCGGCGAATCGTCCATGGTTTCCCATTCCACGGGGGACGCCAGTTTGGCTACCGCGATCCGGGTTTCGTTCACCCACTGCGATTTTCCATGCGGGATCGCTATCTGATTTTCGAAGCCGGTAGAACCTAATGCTTCGCGCAGCATGACGTCATGAATAAAACCTTCTTTGTTGCTGATAATATTTAATTCACACAAGCTTTGCGTTAATTTCTCAATAACCTCATCTTTATTTTTTGCATTTAGATTCATAAAAACACAGGTCTGACTTAACAGATCGGCCACAACAATTTTATTATGCATCCGTTACTCCGTTAGCATTATCTTCTTTATTAAGGCACTCCATCACCCGCAAAACATCTCTGTTTGAAAACAGGGCAGAAACATAGGCCACAGGATGTTCAGTCTCCTCCAGTCTGATCGTGGAGATAATTAAATCGCACCTGACTTTCTTAATGGCTTCGTTCAGGCGGGCACCCGGCACAATATCCACGATCTCCCATTCGGGAAAGGCCCGGCTGATTCGGCTGGAAAGCAGCTGAGATGTACCAATGCCGCTGGAGCACACCAGCATGACGCGTTTAGTTGCATGACACTTTTCTAACGCGTTCTGGATGTAAATAGTCAGATAGGCAATCTCATCATCCGACGCTGTCGGAAGCCCCCACTGCTGATTAAGGTGCAACACGGCCTGTTTGACGACGTTAAATACCGCGGCAAATTCTTTACGTATCTCGTCCAGCAACGGGTTGTGAATAACAATGCGGTAGGCCAGCCGATTAAGCATGGGCTTCACATGTGACACCAACGCGTTAAGCAGCACGCTGTCGCTGCCAATATTCTGTCTTAATAACGAAGAAAGCCGGGTGATTAAGGTCGTGGCGTAGTTCACGGCGTCTTCGTCGTAGTGCGATGGAGAGGGAAAACCGGCGCTAAACGGATGCCGACCCGACGAGATGAGGTATTGATAAATATAATGAACCTCAACGGGCGCGAAGGAGACCGCGTAATTTTCCTCCAGCCATCTGACCGCTTGCCGGGCGACTGACCATTCGTGATTGTTGTAACCTGCCATGTCCGACTCCGCTGGCGCGGGTGGCGTGCCGTTAAGCGCTCTTTTAATCGTCACCAGCAGATGGGAAAACAGGTTGGTATAATAGGGCTCGCTAATGGCGCAGTGCAGCGCCTCTTCAATGTAGGTGATCAGATTAATGCAGCAGGCCACATTGTCGCTGCCAAACTCCGCCACCAGCTGAACGCGCGAAAAACGATCGATGCGGCTGTCGGCGACAGGGTAACCACTCATCACGCTGAAGGTAATAATCTCTTTCAGCGCCAGACGAATATCCCGGTCGCTGCCGGTAATACAGGTTCCGCTATGGCTACGCGCGATGCGCAGTGAAAAAGGCGCTAACCAGACCTCAATTTTTCGTAAATCTGCCACGATGGAAGAGCGGCTGATAAAATATTTTTCCGCCAATGCGCTCAACGTGAGCGGTGATGGAGAACAGGTAAGCAAGTCTGTTGTGATGGCGACCAGCCTTTTATTTTTCAACAAACCTTTTACCTCTTCCCCATGCAGATCCACGGGTAAGGCGACGCCATTTTCCAGCAACAATCCCAACCCGGGTTTGCTGAGGATTCGGCTCTCCTTGTCGGCGAAATAGTGATTAACGGAATCCACATCGCGGCGCAGCGTACTGGCTGAAACCTTCAGCGTCCGGGCAATATCTGTTGCCGAGCGCCATTCGCCCTGGGAAGCTAAAAGATGAATTAATGCCTTTTGTCTTTGGGTCAGCACGTTGACTCCCGGCTTCGCTAGGTGATCCAGATGCTCGGTCATTACCGTTATATCTGCCTTGTTCCGGTAGAGAAATACCAAACCATGGCGTCGATATGACCATAATAGTGAACAGTGCACCTGCAATGCTGCTAACCCGGTTCCATTCGTGCAAACTCCAGTGTGTCGCGGCGTGACAGCAAGAACGGGCCTGAACATCAGGCCCGATGCGGTTAATGTCCGCCAAAGACTTTTTCAACTTCTTCGGGTTTGTCATGTACGCCAAAACGATCGACAACGGTTTTTGTCGCCTCGTTCATGCCACGAATCTCGACATCCGCCCCTGTCCGACGGAATTTAACCACCACCCGATCAAGCGCGTTAACAGACGTGATGTCCCAGAAATGGGCATGGGTTACGTCAATCACCACCTTTTCCAGATCCTCCTGAACGTCAAAGCTGCGGACAAAGCGATCGGCGGAGGCGAAAAATACCTGCCCGGTAATGGCGTAATGGCGACAATCGCCTGATCGCGTGGAACTGACCGCCATAAAGCGTGCCACTTTGGTGGCAAAATTTAATGCAGCAATCAGCACGCCCACGATGACGCCAAAGGCAAGATTATGGGTAAAAACCACGACCAGGACGGTAGCTATCATGACGACGCTGCTTGAGAGAGGATGGGTGCGTAACGTCGCCACCGAACGCCAGGAGAAGGTACCTATCGAAACCATTATCATGACCGCGACCAGTGCCGCCATGGGAATCTGAGATACCCACTGGCGCAGAAACACCACCATCACCAGCAACGTGATACCCGCCGTGAGTGTGGAAAGCCGTCCACGACCGCCTGATTTTACATTGATCACCGACTGACCAATCATCGCGCAGCCTGCCATTCCGCCGATGAAGGAGGTACAGATGTTGGCGATGCCCTGCCCCTTACATTCGCGGTTTTTATCGCTCGCGGTGTCCGTCATGTCATCAATAATGGTCGCCGTCATCATCGACTCCAGCAAGCCAACCACGGCCAGACCTGCGGAGTAAGGCAAAATGATCAACAAGGTGTCGATGTTCAAAGGCACGTCGGGAAGCAGAAAAATGGGCAGGCTGTCAGGCAGTTTGCCCATATCGCCCACGGTTCGCACATCCAGGTGCAGAAACAATGAAACTGCCGTCAGAATCACAATGCAGATCAGCGGTGACGGCAGTGTTTTGTCGAACAGTGGATAAAGATAAATAATCGCCAGTCCGGCGGCGGTGAGCGCATAAACATGCCAGGTGACATGAGTGAGTTCAGGCAACTGCGCCAGGAAAATCAGAATGGCCAGCGCATTAACGAATCCCGTGACCACCGAACGCGACACATAGCGCATCAGGTTGCCGAGTTTACAGTAACCCGCAATGACCTGAAGTACGCCGGTGAGCAACGATGCGGCCAGCAGATACTGCAGCCCGTGCGTTTTGACCAGCGTCACCATCAGCAACGCCATCGCGCCGGTGGATGAGGAAATCATCGCCGGACGCCCACCAAAAAAAGCCATGACAACCGGAATACAGAAGGCGGAGTAAAGACCCACTTGAGGATCGACACCCGCGATGGCAGAAAAAGCGATCGCTTCAGGAATCAGCGCGAGCGCGACAACAATACCAGCCAGCACGTCACCACGGACGTTACCCAGCCAGTCCTTACTCGTCGAGGACAGCAACATAGTATTTTCTCAAATTTTGAATGCAGTTCGCCCAAAAGGGCAGATTTCAGACAGAAAGCGTCACATCCACAGACGGGATGTCAATGAGGTGCGTCCGAATGGGATCGGGACGACAGGGAAGGGATAAAACTCAGGGTGGCGTGATACGCATGACGGTTAAAAACTCCTTATCAGCATGGGCTGGCTGCAGCAAGGCACTGCAGTAACATTGCCGGGTCATCTCAGGCAACGCCCTGTTCAGCTAACTACTCTACACAAAAAATCACCCGCACTGGAAGCCTGAATTTGCCTTACAGCCCAGGCACTCCCGGCCAGCGGCGGGAGAAATCCTCAATAAGCGCTTGTAAAACTGCTGTTTATTGATTTTATAACATTGCGTGCCGCAGGCGCATATAGCCTAACTGACCGCATAAATGAACGGTCAGCCAGGCGTGACGCATCGCTTCGGCGCGTCGTTACACTCTGAATGCCTCAACCATACCGCGTAATGAATGTGCCTGTTCAGACAGGGACTGCGAAGCAGACGAAGACTCTTCGACGAGTGCCGCGTTATTCTGGGTGACCCCGTCCATCTGGCTGACCGCAATGCTGACCTGAGAAATGCCCTGCATCTGCTCCGAGGACGCCATCGAAATCTCATCCATTGCGCCCGCCAGTTCGTTCACCATGCCCACGACTTTTAAGATGCTTTCACCCGTACCGGCCGCGACGTGCACGCCGCTGTCCACCTGCTCTACGGCACGTTCGATAAGTTCTTTAATCTCTTTCGCTGCGGTGGCGCTTCGCTGCGCCAGCGTTCTGACCTCGCCGGCAACAACGGCAAATCCGCGTCCGTCTTCACCCGCCCGCGCCGCTTCGACAGCGGCGTTCAACGCCAGGATGTTTGTCTGGAACGCGATACTTTCAATCACGCCGGTGATGTCACGAACCTTGGTAGCACTGGATGCGATTTCATTCATGGTGTGAGACATCAACTGCACCTCTGACTCACCAGTGCGTGCCAGGGTTGCAGCCTCTCTGGCAACGGTGGCGGTATGCTGAGCACTGGCAGTATTACTTTTCACCGTCGCGGTCAACTGTTCCATACTGGCCGCCGTTTCCTGCAGGGCTGCGGCCTGCTGTTCAGTGCGTGATGACAGCTCAGTATTGCCCTGGGCGATCTCGTCTGAGGCGGAGGCGACCGAACCTGCCGATTCTTTGATTTGCGTAACCAGACTTCGCAGGCTGGACTGCATGTTAGCCAGCGAGGCAAGCAGGCTGCTGGAATCGTTGTGGCGGAGTATGACCGGCGCTGTGAGGTCGCCGCTGGCGATGGCCGCAGACAGTGCCTGGGCCTGGGCCGGTTCCCCGCCCAGTTGGCGCATCAATACTCGGGTAATGATAAAGCCCGCCGCAATTGAAATCGCCACGGAAAGCGAGGCCAGAATCATTAAGATTGTGGTTGCTCTGTGAACGTTTTGACTGGTGTTTTCAACCGACCGCTCACTGTCTTCCATTTGAATATTCGTCATTTCCTTGAGGGCCTCCAGCAACTGGCCCTGCAGCGGCCTGACCGTTTTTATCAGGTAGCTTATCGCTTCTTGCTGTTTATTTTGCAGGCCTAACTGCCCTGCGTGATCCAGCACGGCGAGAACGGGGCCTTCGCTGCTGACGATCTTGTCGAAGGCTTCCCGGGCCTGCGGGGTTGAATCTTCGGCGACCATGGCAGCAAGCCGTTCGCGGTTTTCAATATAACGGGCTTTTTGCGTGACAATACGCTGCCATTCCTTCTGCATCTGGTCGGCTTCGGTCAGCAGGGCAAGGTTACGAACGATGACGGCCATATCACGTAACCCGCCGTACATTTCCATCCCCAGACGGTATTTCTTCATTTTGACATTGACGGCGTTGTCCATGCCATTACGGGCATTATTCAGGCCGTTATAGGCCACCGAGGTGCAGATAATGAATAACGTAATCAACAGGCCAAAGCTGATAGTGAGACGCGTAGAGATTTTCATGGGGACTCCTGTTTATGTTAGGAAACAGGTATCGGTTGAAATAATAAAAACCACAGTAAAAAAATCATAAATAATAGTTATAATAATGTAAGGCATTGATAATTGTGTTATTATAATAATTTCCTTTAATAATTTGACGAATGCGACTTTATATTCTATCGCGCCATGAAAAAATAAATATCACCAACCAACCATTTATTAAAAAATATTCCATGCTTCCTTTTCGATTAAGAAAAATAATATAAAACGTCGTTGCTGCGGCATACTCTGCTGATTGATGGGCTTAACGCTATGGATTTTTGCTGTCAGCCGCGATTGTCCGGTCAGGAAGACCCGCAGACTGTCCAGGGAGTGGGTTTGTGCAACGGACAGGATAACGAAAGGATAAGTCACTGGCTGTGCCTGACGATCACCGCTGCTATCATGGCAACGAAACCGGTAGCGATGACGGTTTGGATTTGGATTTGGGTTTGGGTTTGGGTTTGGATTTGGGTTTGGGTTTGGATTGAGGTTTGGATTTGGGTTTGGATTGAGGTTTGGATTGAGGTTTGGATTGAGGTTTGGATTGAGGTTTGGGTTTGCGGGTGAGATAACAGGAGCCAGACTGCCGCCATTCATAATTAGCGCTGCGCGAGAGAAACTGAGTAGCGTTGAGCGTTATCACTTTAATTTTTATGCATGCGCATGCCAGCATCCCGACAAGGGCGCTTTTTTAAAACACACAGAATAATTAAACGGGGATATTATCGGCACATTTTTTAAAAACTTTACTATTTTTATATTTTTTAATAAATGAAAAGGTTTTCATTTATCACAACCCCGGACATACCTATTTATGATTAGCCTGAGGTTATCGAAAAAATATTAATTTGGCTTAACCGGATCCAAAAGAAAATATTGTGCATTTCTAACGTGGAAAATAACACACCACATTCTATAATCTCCTCTACTATGGAAAGTAGATTTTCCCCTGCGCATTTCAACAGACACATAGTGACCAAGAGTCACGCGCAAGGCCTTGATAAATAGAAATTTAACAAAGATTATTATAAATAAATTACACGAATAATATTTGATGGCATTCATCAAAAAACACCATTTCACCTGGAATTCAATAAATGAAAAACATTCTCAATAACATTAGTCTGCCGACTAAATTCCTGATCCTGGGGATTTTCGCGTTGGTATTATTTGTCTTTCCCACCTATTTATTTATCCAGACGGGTAATCAGGCTATTGATGCGAAGAAACAAGAGCTGCAGGGCGTACCGGTCGAAAAAGATATCCTGACGTTGCTTAACCTGATTCAGCGTCACCGGGCTGAAAGTGCAATCGCCATTTCATTGAATAAACCTGATAATGCGCCGCGCCTGGCACTTGCCTCTCAGATAGATACCCTGACAGATACTATTGCCGCAGAATTACGCCAGTATGATGCCAGTGCGCAGCCGACCCAGCGCTTCAACGGCGTCAAAGCCGCCTGGTCTCAGCTTCAGCAAGATGTTGCATCGGGTAAACTGACGCTGGCTACCAGCCTTTCGCATCACGCGCTGCTGATTCAGAACTTACTGGACACCAACCAGGACATTCTTGATTTATATGGTCTTTCTTTGGACGCGGACCTCAATACGTATCAACTTATCATGAGTATCTATGGTCGGTTACCTGAACTGACCGAGACGCTTGGACGCATCAGAGCCAGCGGTACCTCTGTGATTGCCGCGGGTGACAACGCATCCGATTCTTCACGCGGCACGATGGAGTACCAGATTGAAGGGGGTAATGCGGCGCTGGAAAAATTCAGTAATGTGTTAAATAAAGCGTTTGCCGTAGAGCCGGATCTCAAATCTGAATTTACCGCGCTGGCGAATGATGCCTTCCAACGTTCAGCCAGCGTCCTTAAACTGGCTGAAGATGTCTTTATTACAAAACGTGTTCAAATTACCCCTGTTGAATATGTAAAAGACTTCACCCAGGCTATTAACACTTATAACGATCTTGGCATGAAACTCAGCCTGCAGCTGGGAAAAACACTGAACGACCAAATCGACCAACGTCGTCGTTCACAATATATATTGCTGGCTTCACTGATCGCCGTGGCCTTGCTGGCCGTATGTGTGGCGGTGATGATCAGCCGGTCCGTTACCCGTCCGGTAAAAGAAGCGGTTTTACTTGCCAGTAAAGTGGCCGCCGGTGATTTAACGACGACGATTACCGTGTCAGGTAAAAATGAAATTGCTGAGTTGCTCAATGCGCTCTCGCAAATGCAGCAACGTCTTGCGCTTCTGGTATCGAATATTAAAAACAATGCGTCAACCATCGCAAACTCCTCTGAAGAGATTGCGATGGGGAATAACGACCTCTCTTCCCGAACTGAAGAACAAGCGGCCTCACTGGCGGAAACCGCGGCCAGCATGGAGCAGCTCTCTTCAATCATCAAGCAGAATGCTGACAACACGCGCTACGCATCAGATATGGCGGTTTCAGCCACTAACGCAGCGCTGAAGAGCGGCGAAGCGATGACTTCTGTAATGACTACTATGCAAAAAATTCGCAGCAGTTCGGGGCAAATCGAAGAAATCACCTCCGTTATTGACAGCATCGCCTTCCAGACGAATATTCTGGCGCTGAATGCGGCCGTGGAAGCAGCGCGTGCGGGCGAGACGGGCAAAGGTTTTGCCGTGGTTGCCGCTGAAGTCCGGGCGCTGGCCCAGCGTTCGGCCAGCGCAGCGAAAGAAATTAAGGGCCTGATTGAGCAGTCTGTTGGGCATTCGAATGAGGGCTTAATGCTGGCGCAGGATGCCGGCAGCAAAGTAAAACAGAGCGTCGAAGCAATTGAACAGACATCTCAGTTGATTCGCGATATCTCCTCATCCTCTGAAGAGCAAAGCAGCGGCGTAAGCCAGATAAATATTGCGGTTAATCAGATGGACCAGGTCACGCAGCAAAACGCCGTGCTGGTTGAACAGTCGGCGTCTTCTGCTGACGAGCTGGCAAAACGTGCAAGCGATCTGCGCGACATGGTCTCTGTGTTCCGCACCGCTTAATCTTCTCCTTTTGCCACTGCCGTCAGCCTTTGGCTGGCGCAGTGGCCGTTATAATCCCTCATGCCCGGCGTTAGCCAGGCAACTTTCGACCAGAAAAACAGCGAAATCACACGGATGATTAATTGAATGATTACCGAAAGAAACTTATTCTGTTCGCCGTAAAAAAACAGTAAGCGGTCAACGGCACTCTGCTAATGTCCGAAGGCTGGGGTTGTTACGGTCCATCGGTGCATTCTCATTTTGATATAGAGCACCTACCCGTTGGGCTAAGCTGTGCTAACCTTCCGGTCTCAGAATCGCCATTCGGGGAGAATATGAACAACGTTTTTGACGAAAAAATGACGGACATCATCATCGGTGAGATGGTGACGCAGCTACTGAATGAGGATGCGGCTATCTCGTGGAGCATTCTCCTTGAGAGGCTGCAACAGTTTCTGGACATCGAGCGGGATGAAACCCGGCTCAGAGCGGCTTTGCGGGCGATGGATGAGATACGCGCCGAAATGCTGTTACATCCGGCCGAGAACAACGTGGTTGAACCTCATCCGGCAAATCTTCATCAGCTTCACTAAGTATTGAGCAACACGGCTGGACATTCCGTTTACGCGTTGTGAGTGGTCTACCGTCTGAACGACAATTTATAATATCGAAACAATGACAGTAATAATCCAGAAGCCACTGCTCTGGCGGATAACCGCCCCATGAGCGACGAGACCGCCACTGAAGATATCTATACCCTGATTGGCAGGATAGTTACCCATCTGCTCAGGCCAGATGGGGAAATACACCTGCAGGACATACTCAGTTCGTTGCACCACTTCAGCCAGCAAAGTTCCGATAAAGGTGAAAAGCGAGCCTGCGAGGAAGCCATCCGTTTGCTCTCCAGACAGCTCCACTGAGAGACAGTCACTCAGCTCGCTGCCGGGTGTTACCTTATATCGCCAGGCCTGCTAACGCCTCAGAACAGAACCCGGTTTTTTGCCCTTATGCCTGTTCTTCCTGAGAGCACGTGCGGCCGACCACAATCTCAAGGCAACTCCGCAATACATCCAGCTGTACAACATCTTCTGTACTCTCCAGCTCGGCAATCAGATTGATAATAATGGCCTTGCTGGTCACTTTTTGTCCCTGAATGACAATATTACGGATCACTGCATCCAGCACTGCACTTTCAGCCTCAAGTTTATCGCCCGCACCGCGAAAGAGGCGCATAATTTCCGCTTCGGTCGTGCTTTGCTGAGTGTCGATGGTGTTCTGCATGATGCTCTTCTTAATCAATGTCAATTTAGTGGACACGTGGTAATGCCGCGAAGCGGGCAGAAATACAGACGTGTCTGTCCTGAGTAGTGATGATTACACTACGCACTGTAAAAAAGTATTTTGAAAAGGCGTGAGACGAGCCTTAATGCTTGCGACTGTTGTCCGGGACGCTTTGACCGAATGCAAGTGCCGCAGAATCAACGGGATCACGCGCGGAGGCAAACTCGCTCTGCACTTCAGCAAGCACCTTTTCAATGGCCTCTTGCCGCCCGGCATCCGTTTCATCTCTGAGCATAGACTTTAGCCTGTTAGCCAGGGTTGCACCGCTGATTCTGTCATTGCTGTCCAGTAGCGCAATCACCGCCTCGCCCATGATGTGCTCAGTCAATTTCTCAAGTTTGTCTTTCAGCATACCCGCACCTCTGATGACATTGTGCCCATACAACCGGGCAAACCAGCCTCAAACGCTCAGGCTTCTAATGACCTGCTAATTTGGCCGATCAGATTGATGCTGCGAGACGTTATTACCCTTTAACGCAACGCGGCACGAATCTCAGCGGTCAAAAAGCATGCCGATAAGTTTCTGGTAATGCTGCTCTTCTTGAGGCCCGGTCGACTGGCTAAGGCGACGGATCAGCGCGCTGCAAATGGCCTTACGGTTAAGGCTTTTACCTGCATGCAGGATCTCAAGAATGACCTGACCCAGCGTCTCTTTTTCAGAAGGCTGCGTGTCATTGCCGAAGTAGCGCGCAATGTCACGGACGGTATTTGTAGTGGTTTCGTTCTGATGCATGCTAAACCCCCAGATGTGAAATTGAGTGAACTATAACCAAGCCTTGTCCACTAAACTTATACAACATCTGGAAAATTGTACAGGAATTCCGTTTATTCCCTGCGCTGAGAATTGTGCATAAAGTGCTATGCCCTGTATAACAATTACTTGCGTGAGTATCAGATTCTTAACCTTTAGAACGTTACCCACTCTTTAACAGGCAAAGACTGTCTTAGACATTTCTGTTTCATGTCGCAAGGTGAACCTTGTACAAGTCTCTGGCAGCGAAGCTATCTGTCATCGTCCTCATCCGAACGGAATCGGATGACATCATCATTGCGCTTCGCGTTTTCATTCTGGTTCGCCGACATAAGCCACCTCAGACTCGCATTGGGGCGGGCATGCGACTGCCTGAACTGTTTCAGCCAGCTACGGGCAGCAAAAATCTCTGCCAGTCTGTTGTCACAGGTTTCCTCTTCGGCCATCTGGTTGAGCTCTGTGATGAGCGTATCAAAACTTATTTCTTTCTCACCAAGAGCCAGGCTGACCACGGCTTCACCAAGAATGACGTGCTCTTTCTCATCGTCATGAAATAACACTGTATCCTCCTGCTTTATAAATTACATCGTTACTACATAAGCTATTTTAGTGACCCGAGGCCAGATGACAAAAATATTTCCTGGCCATCAGAACAATATTTTACAAGTGCGAATATCTTATATTTTAAATGCTTTTTTTAACCTGATGAAAAACAATCATTTTGTGGGTTAATTTACATACTAAAATCCTGTAAAAGACTATTCTTAAAGCGCAGCCTGGCTGAAAATGGTCGAACCAGGCCTGACGCTGCAAGGCTTGCGGGTCGGTGGTCATTAACGTCTCGACATCTTTAAAGAGGCAATCTGCGCAACATTTAACCCTATAACCTGCCTTATTTTATGATTTTCATCTGATAATTTCACTTGTCACTTTTTAAGCGCCCGCTTATCACAGCTTATAAAACCACACTCAATGCAGTGTTGTTTTTTTACTGATGCAGAAGACAGGATTTATTGCGGATAACATTTCCCGACGAGGTGACCAGCCCAATTTCCCCCTCCTGCAACGTTCAAAAAATCAGGCAGGTTTCGCGGTGAGTTTGGAAAACAAATATGCGCGGGTATGCCGGTATTCGTGTTTCTCAGCGGCGTGCAGACATTGTCACACCGGGCCCAGAGAAAGTAAGCCAAACGGCACAGATTTTTGTTAGGGCACGATCGGTAATACTGCTGTACAGCAGCCCCCAGGATCGGTTAACTTGCGCACAACTCTTCCTACTTTACTCAAGGGAACACTATGCGCCAGAACGGTTTACCACCTTCGGGGAAAACCAGCAGTCTGGCCCACTATTTCAGCCAGATTGATCATCCCCACCAGCTCGAAACGCTGGGCAGGATAGCGGTTGAAATACTTCGCGAGAATAAGCCCGTCAGTCGACGGATCATCTGTCTTAAGCTCATCGGTTATCTTGAAAAAGCCACCCGTGAGGAAGACGCTTTGCATTATCGTGAACTACTGGCCATGCTATTCAGTCAATAACACCTGCTAAACCGTGCTTCCATCAATGAGCACGTCAAACCCAACACCGCCCTCTACGTAACATCACGTCGGAATCCGTCTCTCCCTCGCTGCGCTCTGCTGTAAAGCACAGTGCGAGTAGCGGTTTTCAGATGCGCTACGGAGGGCGAGCTCCCCCCTTACGCTTTACGACAAAATGCAAACCCCCTGACGCCGACAAAAAAAATGCCCGCACCTCGTTAAAGGGTCGGGCCGGAGTTCTCAGGGAAATCCTAAATGACTTCCAAACAGCGTTTTTAAATTAGTTCACCATCTGAATTGTCGCCAGTCGAAATCGGACAAATTTTTTCTGTACCTGAAATACGTCTCTAATTTTTTGCTGATAAGTGCCGTCTGACAATAAGAATTAAGCTTCATATCACATTTTTGCAAAGTCTTATCGGGCCGGTTCCATGTTCTGCCTGGCAAGCCGATAAGGGTAATGTGAGCTGATTATCACAATGATTGTCCTGACCACATGTTGCTTACTTCGGCACCCTTGCGGTGCCGTTTTTTTGTCATGCGTGGGGTCAATACGTGCCTGGCGGGGTTTGCCAGGCACAGTGAAACGCTATCCCTGGCGGGAACACGGCGAAGGCTTAATTCAACGGGGTGAGATAGAGTTGTTCAAACCGGGGTGCGCTGACCGGAGAGCCCGTCTGGTTGCCCTGCAAAACGTCGCATTCAGCCGCGCAAATCAACGCGTGCTGTGCGTCGTTCTCAATGCCCTCGGCGGCCACCGTAATCCCCATATTTTTAGCCAGTGACGCGATAGCGTTGATTAACAGCCGGGTTTTGTTGCTCTTCTCCAGTTGCAGAGTCAGTGATTTATCAATCTTAAGCCCCGCGACGCAGCGATGTTGTAACAGGCTCATTGAGGCAAGGCTTCGGCCAAAGTGATCGACGATCAATAATGCTCCCGTCGCCTGAATGGCTTCTAAAACCTGCGATTTGATGTCCACAGTATTGGTCAGCAAGGGTTCGTCCACTTCCAGGTCGATAAAACCTGCGTCATCGCCGGCACACTGACGGATCACCTCTTCAAGGCCAGCCTCCATTAGCTGGCGCGGAAACAGGTTAATACTGACCCGCAGGGACAGATTTTGCGCACGCCACTGCTTAACCTGACTGACGGCAGACTGAACAATCCACGTCCCCAGAGTAATGGACAAAGGGCTTTTAATCAGCATATCGATGAAATCAGCGGGAAACAGCAGGCCCCGCGCCGGATGCATCCAGCGTACCAGGGCTTCACAGCCGATTAACTCGCCATTCTGGGCATCAAACCGCGGTTGATAATGCAGAACAAACTGCTGCTGGCGAACGGCGGCTTCCAGCTCACGTTCAAACCGACGCCGCCCCAGTTCCGCCTCACGAAACTCAGACTTAAACAGCACTGACTGGCCTTTGCCGCTTGCCTTAGCCCGGTACAACGCCAGATCGGCTGCTGACATCACCGATGAGGTATCCGTCGCGTGATGGGGAAAACTGGCCACCCCGGTGCTGGCACCGACCGCTATAGTCGAATCCATGTAATGAAAAGGCGTCTGAATCGCGGCGGTGAGTTGCTGGGCAATCTTCATCGCCTCATCGCTACCGCAGGGCAGTAAAACGATAAACTCATCGCCCCCCAGACGAGCGGCGGCGATAGCCTGAGTGCAGACAGCGCGGATTTGCTCAGCCACATGGCAAAGCAATGCATCACCAGCCGCATGACCGCGGGTGTCGTTAACGTCTTTGAAACTGTCTAAATCTGTCATCAGCAGCGTATAAGGTACGCCTGATTCAGTTAGCTTGCTGAGCTGCGTCATGAAGGCGCTTCGGCTGGCAAGCCGTGTCAGCATGTCCAGTGAGGCCAACTCGCACAGACGGGCTTCGCTCTCGTAACGAAGCGTCACATCCCGAATGATCATACCGATGTAACGCTCAATGCCTTCCCGCCAGCCGGAAAAAGAGACTTCCGCCGGAAACTCTTCCCCATTGCACCGCTTGCCCCAGATCTGCAAGGTACGCGGCGCTGAGATAGCCGCCTCTTCATGTTCAAGGCGCTCAAGCTCATTGCGGTAATCCGTCTGGCAGCGCTCTGGAATGAGTCCGGCAACGTATTTACCCGCCATCTCTTCAGCATCATAGCCAAACATGTTGGTCGCCGCAGGGTTCCAGAAGGTAATCCCCCGGTTCAAATCCGTACAGATAATAGCATCGGGCGAGGTTATCGAGATGGCTTCGAGGCGCTGCTGACTGGCATGACGCAGCACCTCCATACGATGAACTTCCATGCGATCCATGACCAGTGCGGCAAGATCGGTCAGATTCTGACGGTCGGTCGTACTCATCGCGGGGCGTGGATGATTATCGGTCAGACAGAGCGTACCAATGCGATGCCCGTCCGGCGTAATCAGCGGCACACCCGCATAGAACCGGATAAAAGGATAACCCTGCACCAGCGGGCTGTTTGCGAAACGGGGATCGTCGAGCGCATTGGGAACGCAAAGGATATCGTCACTTTCGAGCGTGTGGTGGCAGAACGCGACGCTTCGCGAGGTTTCTGTGATTTGCAAACCATAACGCGACTTAAAAAACTGCCGTTTTTCATCAATCAGCGACACAAATGCGACCGGCACGCTGAACAGTCTGGCCGCCAGGATAGTCAGTCGATCAAAGGCTTCATTGGGCGGCGTATCCATCAGATGGTACTGGGCAAGCGCACGCAAGCGTGCGACTTCACAGCCGCTTTCAGTTGAGTGCTTCAGAGTTTGTCCTCCTGAGGTCATATACTGTGGCCGGGCATCTCACAGTAAAAAGAGGACGCCTGCAATCAGACAGAACCAGGTAACGCACTACACATCAACCTGAAGCCGCAACATAGGTCCGCCTGTACAGCATAATGTCAGAGATCAGAAACCTGTACTGATAACGACATCTACTCTTACATAGTGCCCGATGTTGCAATTATCGTCCGTTCAGGAGCGAACTTCATAGCTAAAACCGTGTTTACGCTTTCAAAGGGTAAAAATCGTCATTTTTTCTGTTGCGGCACCAGTTCGTAATGGGGATGGCGCCCTGCAAGCAGCAGCAGAAGCTCATACTCCCCCTGACTTAGCAGGGCGACCTTGGCGGTGGCCTCTTTGGTTTGCCATGCCCGCAAACTCAGGTCGAAGCGTTCGGCAGCCCCTTCCTGCGACAGGCCAGCGGCAATCCGCAGTTCACGCACGTTATTCTGGACGGTAACGGGCCGTCGGACGATTGAATTTCCCAAACCAGGCTCCCTGTGGATAAAGTAGGGTAACAGGTCGTCAGCCGATCCCTTCGGTGTCCGCTGACACATCTGTCTGCAACCGTTGCAGCACACATTTCATAAGGATTTTTAATCTTATCTGTTGAAATGTCAAACAGGGGGCAGCTCGTCTGTAGGGATTATTTATCTCTAAAAGGAGGGTCAGTTCAGCCCGGCTTATTTTGATTAAGCGAAACGCCTTTATATTTAACTGGCTCAAAATTTTGGTTTTTATTCTGTGTTGTTATTATGTAAGTAAATATTTATCACGGAATGCTCTATTTAATGCAAACAAAAAACCCCGCATCCAATACGGGGTTTTAAAAGGCATCGCGGCAGGTTAGCGCGTTTATAAGGTATCAGGTTGTTCCCAGTCCCTTAATATCTTATGAGACAGGCACGAATTAACGGCCAAACGCGACCCACGCATCATCATCTTTGGTCGGTGCAGAGACGATGTGACGCTTCGCCGGTGCTGGCGTGACTGGGGAAAACTGAGCGGGGGACGTCGCGGGTAGCGTAAACCGCGTGATCACGCTGGTCAGCGTTTCCGTCTGATTATTCATGCTCTCTGCTGAAGCCGATATCTTATGAACCAGCGTGCTGTTTTGCTGCGTCACACGGTCAATCTCGGCAACGGCGATCGTCACCTGAGAAAGGCCCTTGCTTTGCTCTTCGGATGCCAGCGCTATCTGGCTAATCAGCTCGTTAACGCTGCTCACGTTCTGCAGGACCTCTTCCATCGTGCTGCCGGCGCTGTCGGCTGCTCCGCGCCCTTCACCAATGCGCGCGACCGTGTCCGCAATCAGTCCTTCTATCTCTTTCGCCGCTTCAGCACTGCGCTGGGCCAGCGACCGAACTTCGCTGGCAACAACCGCAAAGCCACGCCCCTGTTCCCCGGCACGTGCGGCCTCAACCGCGGCGTTGAGGGCCAAAATGTTGGTCTGGAACGCGATGCCATTAATAGTGGCAGTAAACTGGCGGATTTTTTCAGCCCCCACGGCAAGTCCCGTCATCGCGGTCACTACCGTTTTAACCAGCTGCTCGCCTTTCTGCGTTGTCTGGGCTGTTATACCTGCCAGCTCACGCGCTTCACGACTGTTTTCAGCATTGTGCCGAACGGTGGCCGTCAGTTGCTCCATGCTGGCAGCCGTCTCCTCCAGCGCCGCAGCCTGGGTGGCCGTTCGGTTCGACAGGTCAGCATTCCCTTTCGCAATATCCCCCGCTTCAAAGTTCAAAACAGAGGCGTTATCGCGAATAGCCAGAACGGTATTTAACAAACTTTGTTGCATTTCTTTTAATAAAGGAACCATTTGCCCGACACAATTCCTGCCAAGATCTTCGGGTTCACGGGTCAGATCACCTTCGGCAATCACGCGGAAGTGAGCGCGCAGTTTCGCGACCGGTCGCACCAGGTGCACCACCAGATAACGGTCGCAAAAGAGCAGCAGCGCGGTGACGGCGGCCAGCGTCACCAGAAAGAGATCGACCAGCTTCTGATGCTCATTGCGCAGCGGTGCCTGATCAGCGGAAAGCTGCTGTTCAAGTGCCGTGAGCCGTTCCTGAGTTGCTGCGGGATAATCCTGAGGCGCGCTGGTGAGAGCGGTACGATACCGCTGCCAGTCAGCCTCTGCCGGTGCCTGGGCGGCAATGTCTGCATGCGTAGCCGTTGCGTTAGCCTGCACCTGCAAGCTGGCGCGATTAAGAAAAACCAGCTGCTGAGTCAGGCTGTTACTGCGGCTGGCCTGATGGTCGATTTCATTGATGATGAACGATCCATATGCGCCGGCTAACGCGATAATCATGACAGCAGCGATAAGGATCCAGAGGACAACGCGTCTGATTGTAAAATTTTTTAGAATATTCATGGTATTTCCCCGGTGTGGCGACGTAAAAAAAGCTAAAATAAAATATTCACGGCTAATAGTTGCGAGCAAAACAATAGCGCGCTACTCTTATCTGAGTATTGTGGCAGCGTTATTGAAAAAATAAAAATCAAAAATTGATTAAATGTATGCATCGTCGATAACTAATAAATTCATTAAAGAAAATAAAAAGAGACATAAAACCAGAACGCGCCTATTATTTACCGAGAAAAAAACTATTTTTTATTTTCCTTTCGCCGAGTCCGGCCTCATTCCGGTGTTTTTATTCGACATTTTTTCTTTTTAATTTCGCGCCGTGAGCAATCCGGAGCGGAGGACACACATGCTTATGAATCTCGACGGCGATCATGAACGCCGCACGCGTGCCCTTGAGGCCCTTCGCTACCCCGATGAAAGTCGGGATGATGTGCTGAGAAAATTCGTCAGGCTTGCCAGTCAGGCGCTGAATATTCCCGGAAGCTTTATTTCGGTCATTGATGACGAATTCCAGTACATTCGTGCCTCACACAACTTCAAGCTGGAGCGCTCCTCCCGCGAGGACTCCCTTTGCCGCTACGCGGTAGACAGCGATGCTGCGGTGGTGGTGCCAGACACGTTTCTGGACAACCGGTTCGCGGCACATCCGCTGATCATTGGTGCCCCCTTTATTCGTTTTTATGCGGGCGTACCGCTTAAAAACCGCGATGGCATTAATCTGGGCACGCTGTGTGTGACCGATATTCAGCCGCATCCTTTCACCCCGGCACAAATCACGACGCTGACACTGCTGTCATCACTGGTGATGTCATTTCTGGAAGCGTGGCATTCTGCAGGATTTATCGATCCGGTGACGAATCTGCCAAATCGTCAGCGCCTGATCCGCGACATGCATTATCTGGCGGCTGCCGGTGACACCACGCTGCGTCGCCTGGTCCTGATTGACTGTATAGATATGCCCCGTGCCTATGAACTGGCCCGTTCAATGGGCATGGCCCCGGTCGAAAGCCTGCTTAAAGATGTTGCGACACTGCTGCCTTTACGCCTGCGTCCTGCACCCAGCGATATTCTTTACACCGTGGCGACTGGACGTTTTGCCGTGCTGACCCGGGCGGACAGCCGCATCAGTGCTAACTGGGTGGCCTGCCAGATGGCGGGCATCAGTGCGGATTTGGGTGAAGGCCTCTCGGTGGGGCTGAGTACACACACCGGTGAAGTCGATTTTGTCTCCGGCATTTTCCCCCCTCACGAAACGCTGCGTCAGGCAGTCAGTGCCTTGCATGAAGCCATCGATCGGGGATTGCCCTCTTTACGCTTTAGCGAGGCCACCGACAACAAACGTACCCAGGACTTCACCCTGGTAAACGATCTGGCAAGGGCGTTGCGGGAAAATAGCGGCCTGTATTTGGTTTACCAACCCAAAATTTGCTTACAAAGCGGCAAGCCTATTGGGCTGGAGGCGCTGATTCGCTGGCGCCATCCCGTACACGGTGAACTCTCCCCTGCCTCATTTATTCCGCTGGCCGAGCAGACAGAGATACTCACGAGCCTGACCACCTGGGTCATAGACAACGTGATTACACGCCTGAAACGTCTGCGCAATAGCTGTATCCAGTTGCCGATCACGATTAACGTTAGTGAGCGTGATTTCTCGATTGATGGCTTCGCGGACGTGCTGGAAGAGAGAATGTTAAAGGCGAAACTCCCCACGTCGCTGCTGGGAATTGAGTGCCTGGAAACAGAGCGCATTGTGGAAAGCCCTTCCGCCATGCGCGGACTTGAAATGCTTAAACTGCGCGGCTTCGGTATTTCTCTTGATGATTTTGGCACTGGCTACAGCAATATCAGCTATCTTCGCCGTATGCCGCTGGACGTGATTAAACTGGACAGATCGTTGATCAGTGAGCTGTCGTCAGATACGGCGTCACGCATCATCGCCCGCAACATCATCGCCATGCTGAAAGAGCTGGATTATGTCGTGCTGGCTGAAGGCGTAGAATGCGTCGATACCGTCGAGGCATTAACAGAATATGGTTGTGACCAGGCGCAGGGCTTTTTCTACTCCCGGCCGCTGGCAGACAGTGAACTGGATCACTGGCTGCACTGGAAACTGCGTGAGATGTGCTGATATACGGCGCGCAGGCTTATCCGGCAGGATAGCGAGAGATCGCGCCCTCGTGGCTTATCATCACCCGATTACGGCCATCCCCTTTGGCCGCATACAACGCTTCGTCTGCCCGTCTTAACAGGGCGTCTTTGTCCTCCGTTTCACTTAGCGTCGCGACGCCGAGAGAGACAGTCATCGCACTGATAAACGGAAATGACGTTTTGCTGACGGCTTCACGGATGCGTTCCGCCATCGCGGCCGCGTCGTTCAGTGCCGTACCGGGAAGCAGCAAAATAAACTCCTCCCCCCCAAAACGGCTTATCACATCCAGCGTGCGGCATCGCTTACGCAACAACCCTGCCAGGCTTACCAGAACCTCGTCTCCCGCATCATGCCCGTAGCGATCGTTGATCTTTTTGAAGTGATCGATATCAATAGCGATGGCGCTTTGCACAGGCTCTTCGCTGTGCTGCGCCGCCTGAATATAAAAGCCGCGCCGGTTATTCAGTCCGGTCAGCGGATCGGTCATGGCTTTATCATTCAGGTCGGCAACGTGCCCGGCGACCGCCCGACGATGCTGCTGAACCGCCTCTCTCAACCTGTCCGCTTCGTTATACCAGGTGTTAACCGATGAGAGCAGCTCCGGGCTGGCATCGCTACCACCATCGCGCACCATTCCGGCCAGTTTTTCCAGCGGATAAGAGATGCGCGTCGCCAGAAAGGCCATACAGGTTGCGGTGAGCACGATAACACCGAGGATAAACCAGAACGCGCTCCTGGCCGTGTGCGCCATCAGGCTACCCACGGTTTCTGAGGTGCCTGACATAAAAATATTCCAGTCGGTTTTTTGCAGGCTGGCATAGCCGATGAGGTATTTTTTGCCCTCCTCCTGAATCATTAACTGACCACTCGTGGTTGAGGCCAGCCGCTTTTGCAACTGTGGGCTTAGCGCCATGCGTTTGCCAACCTGGGCTGGATCGTGACTGAAAATAACGGAGCCGTCATCACTGACAATACTCACCGAGGTGCCATCCCCGTAATAATGCTGGCTCAGCACATCACTCAACATGCTCTGTTTCTTCAGGTAGATGGTTCCACAGATAAAACCAAGATAACGACCATCCGCTGCAAACAGGGGCTGTGACAGCAGCACGACGTAATTGCCTGAAGGGGAGTTGAAAGGCGAGGAAATAAAGGGCTTACGGAACGTAATAGCCTGCTCTGTCTGCGGAGTGTCTACTTTCACGCCCACGAGGCTGAGGCTTTCAGGCGAAACGGAAGCGATAACGGCATGACGATCAACAACAGCGACCGAATTGAAAAAGCCGGACTGCTGCAGTAAACGCGTGGTTTCGCGATGCAGCCTGTTCAGATCGTTGAGATCGGTGATCTGATTAGCACTCCAGGCCAGTTCGCGCTGAGCAATAGTCAGGTAATGATCGGTCGTATCCGCCAGCTTGCGCGCGTAGGCGATGTTACTGTCTAACAACGACTCTTCAATATTGCTCTTTTGAAAAATAAACAGCGCGCCCAACAGCAGACCTGAAGTCAGTATGACGCTTCCAATGGATAACGCGGTAAGGAGCGTTCGTAGATGTATTTTTCTGCGATACATATTGGGTTGCGCTGAGGATGAGTTAGTCAAATTTTAACCGCCGCAGCGCCAGACAAACGCGAGAATAAACGCCTGTTTACTTGTCTTTCATACTGAATGACGTTACGCATTGCTGTAAAAGCAGCCTGATACTCTTTTTTTTACGTTGTGCAGCATTTAGGCGCCGTGAAGGTGTAATCTGGGCCAGCGGTTACCCGGGCGTTTTTGGGTTTACCCTTGCCAGGCATTCCTGCCGGATAACGCCTCTGGCGGCGGCGCATAGCCTTTCGTGATAAGCGGAATCATCCGATCACGGCACGGTTGCCTGTGCTTTTCTCCGCGCTAATAATGTTCAACACCTACACAGACTTTGAGGAAGACCATGATGAAAAGCGCTGTTCTTAGCATGCTGGCCAAAATTTCAAAAATGGATGCTGAAACGAAAGAACTGGTTGCTCAGACAGAAGCGCAGTCGCTGTTGCTCAGCGCGTTGACGCTGACCGTGGGCAAAAGCGGCGGTGTCGAAGAGCTGATTTCAGCGATCAGCCAGGCCATCAATACGGTTCTGGAGTCCTCTGACGGCCTGATTAAATCCGATGCGGAGCTTCTGCTGACCAAATTTCAGGAGCAGTTAACGCTGACCCGGCTGGTGGATGAGGAGTCAAAAGAGTTTCTGAAAAGCGTTCCTCAAAAATCGCTTCCCTCCGTCTCCGGTAATGAAAAAATTACCGACTGCTAGCCACCGCCTCTGAGGGCGATGCGTTAAGCGCGTCTGTCTGTCTTTTATCGTCACGCCTGTGGTAGGGTATTTATTTGCCTGTACGTGGATAAGGTTCGATGAAAAAACAGCGAGTTGGCATCGTGTTCGGTGGCAAATCCTCTGAGCATGAAGTGTCATTGCAGTCGGCTAAGAATATTGTTGATGCGATTGATAAAACCCGGTTTGAGGTTGTGCTGCTGGGGATTGATAAGCAAGGCCAGTGGCATCTTAATGATGCCTCAAACTTTCTGCTGAATGCGGAAAATCCGTCGCTGATTGCCCTGAACCGCACGGCAAAACAGGTCGCACTCATCCCCGGCGAACCCCAAAACCAGATCATTGACCGAAAGGACGCCCATCCGCTGTCGCAGCTCGACGTGATTTTTCCCGTGGTTCACGGCACGCAAGGCGAAGACGGTTCCCTGCAGGGTTTGCTGCGCATGGCTTCGCTCCCCTTCGTTGGCTCGGACGTGCTGGGCTCTGCCGTCAGCATGGATAAAGACGTCACAAAACGCCTGCTGCGGGATGCCGGTTTAAAGGTTGCCCCCTGGCTGAGCGTGACGCAGGCGCAGATGAACAATCTGGACATCGAAGCCGTTATCGCACGCTTTGGACTCCCGCTTTTTATCAAGCCAGCGAATCAGGGATCGTCCGTTGGCGTCAGTAAGGTCACCACCGCTGCAGCGTTTCGTGCGGCGCTGGAGCTGGCGTTTAGGTTTGACAATAAGGTTTTGATTGAAAAAGGGATTAAAGGTCGCGAGATCGAGTGCGCCGTGCTGGGCAACGATTACCCAGAGGCCAGCCCCTGCGGCGAAGTCGTGGTGAGCGATGCCTTTTATTCCTATGACACCAAGTACATTAGCGAAACCGGCGCACACACGGTGATTCCGGCGGACATTCCTGCGGCTGTCGATGAGGCGATTCGTGAGGTGGCGCTCACCGCCTTCACCGCGCTGTCCTGTTTTGGTCTGGCCCGTGTTGACGTGTTCTATACCGAAGACGGTGAGATTATCGTGAATGAGGTGAATACCTTACCCGGCTTCACCAACATCAGCATGTATCCTAAGCTGTGGCAGGCGGCAGGTCTGAGCTATCAGGATCTGATTACCCGCCTGATTGAGCTGGCACTTGAACGTCATCAACAGAACGCGTCGCTCAAAACCAGCGTTAATTAATCGCCACCAGCGGCCTGCTCAGGCAACGTCGCTGGTCATCTCACTGCGCGCATTGCCGGGTGAGGTCTGATTGCGGCCGTTTCGCTTAGAGATATAAAGGTTTTTATCCGCGGCAGAGATCAAACGATTAACCGTTTCGGCCCACTCCACACCGGGTTGCGCCTGGCCGTATGCCAGCCCCAGGCTGACGGTGACGGTGACCGCGTTGCCATGCAGTAAGAATTTCTCTTTAACGATGCTCTGACGAATGCCTTCAGCCAGTGAATAAATCATTTCCGGCGAGAGGTCGAACTGCACAATCACAAACTCCTCTCCGCCAAAGCGGCAGATATGGCCGTGGTTGCCCACCAGCGGCGAAATGCGCCGCGCGATCTCTTCCAGTACCCTGTCGCCCGCATCATGGCCAAAATTGTCATTGACCGATTTAAAGTAGTCCACATCCAGCAGGATCACCCCAACCTGACGTTGCTCAGAACAGGCTTCATTGCGGAGATGTTCATACAGCCCCGAACGCGACAGGAGCTGGGTCAGAAAATCGTAGTCCGCACGTAGCGCCAGACGTTCATTGAGCTGGCGAATCGCATCCATGCTTACTGCCACAATTAACGGACTCAGGGCGATCGTGGCTACGCCGAGGCGCGCTGAGGTCAGATGGCTGATGGGCAGCAGACTGTTATCGCCCTGAATATTCATCACACCGTGAGAAACCAAAATAATTTGGCTAATCCCGGTTATCAGGGTGATCAGGCTGGTCAGCGGCACAGGCAACACGATGGCACACCAGATCAGGGCTGGCACCGGTAAGGTAAGGCTGCCCGCCCCGCCCATTAACGCCCCGGCGACCAGTGACAGCACGACGGCAATTAACGGGACAATTTTGCCCATTTGCAGCCGCCGGGCTGAAATCCTCACGCGCCAGCTTGAGGTTAACAGAAACGGCAGCAGCATGAGTCCGGTCGAAAACTGCTCGCTGAACCAGTTCATCCACGCGTCGGCAAATTCGGCATTTATGCTGCCGACCTGCGCCAGGCCGCCCCAGGTGGCGCAACCGAACGCCGCCAGCAGGCAAGCCGGAAAAATGCGCATGGCGTTAGCGATACGCTCGCTGCTGGAGTCGTGCTGATACTGCCGCCCCATCACCACGACGCAAATCAGGATAAACAGAATATTGGCAACGTTCAGTGTGAACGCCGGTAAGGTCCAGCCTGAAAACACCGCGTCGTTAAATACCATGGCGCTGAAACAAACAAGATAAAAACGGGTGCGATGAAGAAAGGGATAGCGCAGCATCATACCGGCAATAAAGGCGTTAACCGGCCAGAACAGGGATAAGTCATGGGGAATACGCAGATGTCCGCCGACAAAACAGAACATCAGAGTAATCATAAACAGCCAGAGGGCACTTTTTTTAGCATTGTGCTCTTCAAACAGCTTAACGCGCATACGTCTGGACCTTGTCACAAAGAGGCTTACCATCACGCCGCTTACGGGGTATATGGCGTTATGATTATTTAACCCTGAATCTTGTCTGCGCCATTCAAAGAAAAGCACCCTTAAATGAACGAACGTTAGCGATTTGAAGCCCGTTACTGGGTATAAGCATGCACGCAGAGATCCCCATTCATTATGTCTTACAAATAAAAAAATCGGATATCCGAGATATCCGATTTTTCACGTTTTGTCTGACTGTTTTGGTCTGAACGGTTATTTCACCGCCACCGGCCATTGACTCAGACGGATTCCCCGCTTATCCGCATTCTCACCAAAATCCTTCAGGACGGCTTTGACGTCCGGATCGATGTATTCTGCATTATCGTTATCGACGATTACCACGCTATTTTCGGGTATTTTATCAAGCAGCCCCTGCAGTTTAGGATTGTGCATAAACGTCAGATTTTGCTGGAAACGTAAAACGTAGTGGTCGTCATAACGTGTAAGCTGCAATGCGTTACGGTGGCTCTTGTAGATGCTGTAAAGGATCTGGGTGGCAATACCGATACCGATACCGACCAGCATCCCCAGCGTAATAATCCCAATAATCGTGGCCAGGAACGGTACGTACTGTTGCGCGCCCATGCGGAACTGCTCAATAAACAGACGGGGTGCGGCCAGCTTGTAGCCGGTGTACAGCAGCACCGCCGCGAGGCTGGCGAGCGGGATAGCATTCAGCATTTCACTGAACCACATTCCGCAAATCAGCAGCATGACGCCATGCAGCAAAATGGACAGTTTAGTTTGTGCGCCAGCGTTGACGTTAGCCGAACTCCGTACGATCACCGCCGTAATGGGCATAGCACCAAGGAAGCCGGCCGTCAGGTTACCTATGCCCTGGGCAAACATTTCTTTGTTGGGTGACGGCGCTGGGGTTTGCGGCCGCAGCTTTTTCAGGGCTTCCTGGCTTAACAACGTTTCCAGACTCGCCACCAGCGCCAGGGTCAGGGCCACGACCCAGACCTGTGGATTTTTCCATGCCATCCAGTCCGGGGTTTCCAGCTCCGCCATCATCGCGGAAACGCTGTCAAAAGCGGGCAGTGAAATGCGCGGTAAGGCACCGGTGAGTTCAGGGAACAGTCGCGCGCCTGCAACGGTCACCACACAGCCAAACAGCACGGCGAACAAGGGGCCAGGTATCCATGCCAGTGCCTTGATTCGTTTAATGGGTCCGGTTGTCCATACAAACAGAATGAACAAGCCCACTAAAGAAACCAGCAGGGCGGACAGCGAGAATGTCATTTCCCCGTTGACCAGCGACACTAACTTCACGCTGCCGCCCGCGCCCAGCGCGACCGGTATCTGCTGCATAATCAGCAGCAACCCAATCGCCGCCAGCATGCCCTTGATGACGCTGCCGGGCACCAGGGCGATGAAACGCCCGGCGCGTAACAGGCCAAACAGACATTGCAGCACCCCGGCGATAATCAGGGCGGTCAGAAACGCGGAGAAGCTGCCCAGCGTCGCCATAGAGGCCACGACGATGGTCACCAGGCCCGCGGCCGGTCCGCTGACCGCAAAACGTGAAGGGCTCAGGGAGGTCACGAGTATCCCGCCAATCACCCCCGTCAATAAACCGGCAAACGGCGGTAGTCCGCTGGCCTGTGCGATGCCCAGGCAGAGCGGCAGTGCGACCAGAAACACAACCAGCCCTGCCGGCACATCGCGGCGTAATGTATCCAGATTCATGGTGAAGACTCCTCTGCAGATTGCTGAATCAACTCTTTAAGATGACCCGATTGCAGGTCGTAAACACAGCCAAACACGTCCAGTTCCTGACCAGACTGCCAGGCCTGCCGTACCGGTTCGGCCGTCACCAGATTGGCAAACTGCACCAAAACATTGGCCTCAACCAGACGATTCAGTTTCTCGCTTTCCGTCTCCTGCGTGGCTTCGCTGTGAAGATGACTCGCTAACCCACGCCGCAGAAAAGTAATACGCCGTGCCAGTGCCGAATCCTCTGTGGCCAGCGGGCTGTCGGGCAGGGATAAGGCCGCCTGAACGCCTCCGCAGCCGTAGTGACCGCTCAGCACGATTCGCTTTACCCCAAGGTAAAAAACGGCATATTGCAGCACGCTAAGCAGGTTATCGTCCTCTGCCACGACCATATTGGCGATATTACGGTGAACAAACAGTTCACCGGGATGCGATCCCGTTAATACCTCCGCCGGTACCCGACTGTCTGAACAGCCTATCCATAATGAGTGCGGTTTTTGCTGATATAAGGATTTTTCAAAATAGGCGGGGTTACGCTGGCGGCGCTGAAGTGCCCAACTGCGATTTTTCGCTAATAAGGGTTTAAGTGTCGTCACAATCATCTTCTCTCTACGACCGGGAACAGGACGTTCTGGCTGACCACGGAGTGAACCCGCTCACTTAATATCCGCGAATGGGTTACGAAACCTGAAGCTCATCACATTAAAAGGTTATAGCTGCTTATCATTATCAATGCACACGGAATATTTCAGCCCAGAAAAACAGGGCGTTTTATGTAAGCACTTATTCAACAAACGTCATGGTTACGTAAATAAAATTAAGAGGTCATACCACTGAGGCATCTGGTTATTTTAATTATTTATCATTAAAATCATTTAGTTAAATATTTATCAGGAAAAGCAAAACTGACAAATAAATACAAAACACTTTCCGGGCGAGAATGAAAAAAAACAGAGGTCGCGCATCAGACCAGGATTACTCTTAAATGCAGAATTTATGAATAGCACAATCCACCGCCTTTATTCGAATTAGGCAGTTAAATGAACTTTGTTAGAGGGAATATTAAAGCAAGAGATAGTTAATTTAATTTGCGTGAGAATAGTGACGACAGTAAGTAAATGCCCACAGCGATGTAAAAAGAGCCTACTCATTGCAGGCTCTCTGTATTGACACATTATTTACCGTTCCAGGCCCTCAGGCGCGCTTCACGGACGGAGAGCTGCTGTTCAGGCGTCAGTTTATTGTAATTCTCGGCCATCCCGCTCTCCCAGTCGCCGTAGAGCGGGTTCGGCAACACAATGAACTGTGTACCAAACTGTGCATGGTTACGCTCAACAAACGCCTGGCGCTGTGCATTCCCCTGATGCCAGGTTGCCCCACCAAAATCGTTCAGGTTGTCACCGATATACAACACCACGTTGTAGCCCGCATTTTTGATTGCATCGAAACGTGCCTGTTTGTTTGATGAGTCCGTTTTCAGGCTCACCGTTTTTTCGCTCACGCCGCTAAAACCAAGCTGTTCAAGGTTAGCCACCGTCGCAGCGTAATCTTTCTGATCGCGGTTGGAGACATAGAATACGGTGCCGCCATGGCTGTTGACATAACGGGCAAACTCCACCGCACCGGGAACGGCTCTGGCCTGACGCGCCTGGGTCCAGGCTGACCAGGTTTTATCGCTGAAAGGCTGTCCATTTTTTGCCTGCCAGGCACTGTAGGCGCTGTTATCGAGCATGGTTTCATCTAAATCGACGATGACCGCTTTAGGCTTGCCGGTCAGCGAAGCCGATTGATCAAAGGCCAGACGGGCGCTGTTAAATGCCTGCCAGCTGAGCGCCTGATATTCGCCGGACTGCTGGAACCAGTCTAACGCCAGCACCGATTGCTGCCCCAGTTGCTGCTGTGCCTGCTGCCGGGCAGGTTGCGCACAGCCCGCCAGCGCCAGCACAACCATGGCTGACAGCGCGACATTCACTGAATTTTTCATCGTTTCATCCTAAGGTGTGAAAGATTTGAGTGGGTAACGCTTCAAAAATGTAGCAGTTAACGTAAGCTGAGGGCAGCAGATTGCACGCTGACCTGACAGGAGAAGAGGATGTCCGCCATGCCGCGTTCGCCATTACTTGATGCACTCGACTGGGTCGATTACGCTTTTCAGCCCGCAGGTGAGCCGCCGCCCGAGGATGCGGCCTATGGTCATCAGCGCCACAGCGCCGTGGTCGTCACCGATATCCATAATTTCCCCCCTAAAAGCTGTGATGCAGATGGCGTGATTGCCACCGGACACCGACCCGTCGCCGTGTACACGGCCGACTGTTTACCCGTATTGTTTGCCGACCGGCAAGAGAAACAGGTGGCCGCCGTGCATGCCGGCCTGCAGGGCACGCTGGCCGGGGTGCTGTACCGCGCCGTGGAGCAACTCTGTGAACGCGGCGCAACGCCCCAGAGCCTGACAGTGGCGATTGGCCCGGCGCTGGCGCCCTGCTGTTTTGAGCTTGATCGGCAACGCCTGGCAGATATTGAGCGGTTGCTAGGTATCCCCCTGCCGCTGCGCTATCACGAGCAGCAGCCTCGTAATCCGTTCGCACTGCGCCCCCAGGCCGTTGCCACCCAGGCAGGCATCTGGTTCGATTTACCGCAGTTGGCTAAGCAGATGCTGGTCAATACAGGCATACCGGCAGCACAAATCGACCTGATTCCTCTGTGTACCTACTGCGCCACCGAGTCTGGCTCCAGCTACCGTTTCAGCACCCATCACGGCAGCGGCTATCGTTCGCGCTATTCCTGGATTCGCCGCCGCTGAATTCCACTGAGTCTGCTCTTTTGCGGCGTGTTTAAGGGGCGGACTGCCGCGCCGGGTAGTGACGCTTTTATGATGTTTCTCACACCCTGATGCCATTTCACTTTTTTTTAACATAGAAATGGTTGAAGCTAACTCATCCGACCACTTTATCTGTGAGTGATTATGACAGCGCTGCCCTCCCACTATCCTGCTTTATTCACCCCGCTCGATCTGGGCTTTACTCAGCTCAGAAACCGTTTTCTGATGGGGTCAATGCATACGGGCCTTGAAGAGCGTGAAGATGGCGCGGCCAGGCTGGCGGCATTCTATGGCGAGCGTGCACGGGAAGGCGTGGCGCTGATCGTCACAGGCGGCGTGTCACCGAATCCCCAGGGCGTGACCGCCGAACACGGTGCCGTACTGAATGACGACGCACAGTGTGACTGGCACCGACAGATTACCGCCGCGGTGCATCAGCATGAGGGGAAAATCGCCCTGCAGATATTGCATACGGGCCGCTACAGCTTTCAGCGCGATCTGGTTGCCCCCTCTGCGATACAGGCCCCCATCAATCGCTTTACTCCGCGTGAACTGAGCGATGCCGAGGTTGAACAGACCATTGCCGATTTCGCCCACTGTGCCCGGCTCGCCCAGAAGGCGGGCTACGATGGTGTGGAAATCATGGGTTCCGAAGGTTATCTGATTAACCAGTTTCTGGTGCAGCATACCAACCAGCGCCAGGATCGTTGGGGCGGTGATTTTACCGGGCGCATGCAATTTGCCCTGGCAATTACTCGTGCGGTACGCGCGGCCACTGGCGAGCGCTTTATTATTATCTTCCGGCTGTCGATGCTGGATTTAATTCACCACGGCAGCACGTTAGAAGAGACGCTGCAGCTGGCCAGCGAGCTGGAACGCTGCGGTGTGACGCTGTTTAATACTGGCATTGGCTGGCATGAGGCGCGAATTCCAACCATTGCCACCTGCGTCCCCCGCGCCGCCTTTGCCTGGGTCACGCGCCGTTTGCGTCAGCACGTCGCGGTGCCGGTAGTGGCGACTAACCGTATCAACCACCCGCAGGTGGCCGAACAGCTATTACAGGATGGCTGTGCAGACATGGTGTCGATGGCGCGACCTTTTCTGGCCGATGCTGCCTTTGTCAGCAAGGCGCAGCGGGGGGATGACAACAGCATCAACACCTGTATCGCCTGTAATCAGGCCTGTCTGGACCAGATTTTTGCCGGTCATGTGACCTCCTGCCTGGTTAACCCCCGCGCCTGCCATGAATCCCTGATGCCCGTTACGCCGACGCGCGCAGCTAAACGGCTGGCCGTGGTCGGCGCCGGACCGGCGGGCATGGCGTTTGCGTTGCAGGCGGCAGAAAGGGGGCATCAGGTAACACTTTATGATGCCGCGCCAGACATCGGCGGGCAGTTCAATATCGCCCGTCAGATCCCTGGCAAAGAAGAGTTCAGCGAAACCCTGCGCTATTTTCGTCATCGTTTACCTGCGGCAGGCGTGGTCATTAAAACAGGTTGCCGGGTCAGCGCCGCTATGCTGGCTGACGTCGATGAGGTTATCCTGGCAACCGGCATTAAACCCCGCACGCCAGAGATTCCCGGTATCGATCATCCCAGCGTGCTGAGCTATCTGGATGTGCTGGCGGATAAACGTCCGGTTGGGCCGCGCGTGGCGATCATTGGCGCAGGCGGGATCGGGTTTGATACGGCAGAATACCTTTCTCAACCGCATCAGACCGAAACGGTGGACGACTTTTATCGTGAATGGGGCATCGATCACAGCCTGACGCAGCGCGGAGGTCTGATCGCCCCCGCGCCGCTGCGATCCCCTCGCCAAATCTGGCTGCTTCAGCGTAAGGCGGGCAAGCCCGGCGCAACGCTGGCGAAAACCACCGGCTGGATCCACCGCAGCAGCCTGCAGTCACGCGGCGTTGAAATGTGGGGCGGGATTACGTATCTGGCGATTGATGATGAAGGACTACACATCAAACGCGACAGCGAACCGCTTGTCCTGCCGGTTGATAATGTGATTATCTGCGCCGGTCAGGAGCCGCAACGCGAACTGGAAGCGGCATTGCGGGCAAACGGCAAACCGGTGCAGGTAATTGGCGGGGCCGATGTGGCGCAAGAGCTGGATGCCCGTCGGGCAATCGCCCAGGCCACCGCACTGGCGTTAACGCTTTAGTTAACGCATTTTTACGGCGCGCAGCACCACAAATTTTTTGTTGGAGGCCACCAGCGTGCAGTTACCGAACAGCTTTTTCAGCTTGTGGTGGTAATCAAGGTGGCGGTTGCCAACGATGCGCAGTTCTCCACCATATTGCAGGCAGCGTTTCGCATCGCGGAACATCTGCCAGGCCAGGTGGTCGGTGACCGCGTGCTGCTGGTGGAAGGGTGGATTACAGAGCACGGCATGCAAGGTATCGGATGGATAGCCACTGAGCACGTTGTTGACCCGGAACTGGCAGCGCGACAGATCGTCTGGGCGGTTGACCTCAACGTTTAACCGGCTGGAGGCCACTGCCATATAAGACTCATCAAGGAAATGCACCTCTGCCTCAGGATTCTGCGCCAGCGCCATCAGCCCGATAACGCCATTGCCACAGCCCAGATCGACGATTTCGCCCTCAATATTTTCCGGCAGATGCTGCATGAACAAGCGCGCACCGATATCCAGAGAAGATCGGGAAAACACGTTGGCATGGTTGTGAATCTGGTAAGGCGTTCCGTCCAGCGGCCAGACCTGCGTTGGCGCTTTTTCACGCAGCGCGGGTTGGGTGAACTGGCTGTATATCACCCGCGCTTTTTTTACGGCCAGCGAGGTTTTGGTTTCACCAATAATCTGTTCAAACAGTTGCAGCGTGGAGGTATGAATCTCTTTCGCACGCCCCGCCGCCAGCACCACGGTTTCCGGGGTAATCACCTGACGCACCGCACGCAGTTGCTGCTCCAGCAGGGCCAGCGTTTTAGGAACTTTAATCAACACCAGTGCGGGCGCCGCCGGTAAGTCAGAGAGGCTGTCGAGGAAATGGACGTCGCTGTCATCCAGCGCATTCAGGCGCAGGTTCTGGCGCGTTGCCTGCTGGCTCAGCCAGGAATCACTAATATGCCACACCGGACGCGAATGCAGCGCGCAGGTTAACGCCCCGAAACTGTCGTTAAAAATCAACGCCGGACCCGATGGCAGGCTTTGCTGCAACAGATATTCATCAGCGGCATCCCAGGCTTGTAACGGACTCTCGTCACGCATCTGCGGGAAACGATGCAGGGTTAGTGCGCGATCGTTCAGTTCAAGTTGGCTCATGAATTCTCCGGCGTGGTACACTTTGGTTGATTTTCGCCCCAAAAAGGGGGCGCAGTATACTGTCTTTCGCCGGGAATCTCTAATGTCCTCACTTATCTATCTTCAGGGTTATCCTGAGTCCATCCTTGAGCAGGTGCAGACCCTTATCGATCGCCAGCGTTTAGGCCCGGTGCTGCAACAGCGCTATCCTGATATGCATGACAGAGTGAGTGATAAGGCGCTGTACGACTTCACACTGGCGCTGAAAAACCGCTACATGCGAAATGCTCCGCCGATCAATAAGGTGGTATGGGACAACAAGATTAAGGTGATGAAGCATGCGCTGGGTTTGCACACCGCCATCTCCCGCGTGCAGGGCGGCAACCTGAAGGCCAAAGCCGAGATCCGTATTTCGACGTTTTTCCGCCAGGCGCCCGAACCCTTTTTACGCATGATCGTGGTGCATGAGCTGGCACACCTGAAAGAGAAAAACCACGACAAGGCGTTCTATCAGCTGTGCTGCCATATGGAGCCGGACTACCACCAGCTCGAATTCGATGCGCGCCTGTGGATGACGGAACAGGCGATGCGGGGCAACGCAGCTTAGAGAAACTGCTGCGCTTGCTGAATCAGGCTGGTTTTGGTGAGCGCCCCCAGGAAACGGCGCTCCTGCGGGTTATTCAGCACCGGCAAGCGTTCCAGCGTCACGGCCGCAAAGGCTTCCCACCCTTCCCGTAGGCTTTGATTCTGATAGGCGACCGGGAAATCCTGATCCATCACGCACTGCACCGGCGAGTCCAGATTAATCTCCTGTGCCAGCACCCTGCGCGATATCTCATGAATCGAGACAACGCCCAGGAATGCACCTTCCGCGTTGATCACATAAACATAGCGTTCGCGCTTAAGCGAACTCACCGCCAGCGCTTCGCCCACCGACGCTTCAGGCTGGAGCGCCGCGCCCGGAATAATCAGCTCGCTGATGCGCATATTATCGAAGTCATATTTGGCTTCAGAGCGGTTGAAGTGGTGAGTCACGACCGGATAGGTACTTGCCATTTGCAGGCGATAAACCACCATTGTCGCCAGCACGGAAGCGATCATGACCGGGAACAGCAAGCTACTGTTGAGCGTCATTTCCAGCACCATCAGCATCGCCATCAGGGGAGCCTGACTCACAGCAGCCAGCACCGCCGCCATGCCTACGGCGGCGAACAGCAAAACGTTATCTAGCGGAAGATGCAGCGCCACGCCGCCGAGTGCAATGACCATGCCCAGCAGCGCGCCAATGAGCAGGGACGGCGTAAACAGCCCGCCCACCGCATTGGACCCCACGGAAAGAGTGGTCGCCAGGGTTTTTAACACCAGTAGCAGCAGTAACCCGGACAGCAGATAATGACCCGCCATCACCTTCACAATCACCTCGTAACCATTCCCGAGGATATCGGTTGAAATCAGCGCCAGCAGGCCCACGGCAAATCCCCCTGCCCCAAGGCGCAACGGCAAGGACTTGACCCGACTGAACAGCGTTTTAGCGCGCGCAATCAGCCGAATAAGGAGTAAGCCGGCCAGACCAGACAGTAAACCGATCAGGATGGTAATCAGCAGGCTGTAACTATCCATCGTGAAGCTGACATCGGCCAGCGGATACAGCGCATTACGAAAGCCTAACGTCCACATGGTCATAACCGCCACAGCGGACGACACCACGAGCGGAATCAGCCGTTGTAAAGCCGACATGCCAAAAGCAATTTCCGCCACGAAGATAGCCGACGCCAGCGGCGCATGATAAACCGACGAAAGACCGGCGGCGGCGGCCATGGCGACGACGTCACTGTTTTTTAACTGCAACGCGCCGGGCAACACGCGCCCAATGATGCTGCCGCACAGGGCGGCAAGCTGAACCATTGGGCCTTCTTTACCGATTGACGCGCCGCTGCCAATACTGGCTATCGACGACAGTGCCCGGAAGAGCGAGGTTTTGGTGGGCACAACATCAAGGCGCGCGTTGATGACTTCCAGATAATCTGTTTTTACGGTTTGCTGCTGCTCGATTGCCACCGCATAGCGCAGGAAGAATCCCGCCAGCAGTCCGCCGACACCGACCAGAACCGGCCAGAATATCCAGGGCCAGAGATGCAGAGATTCGGTAATGTCGTTGCTGCGGCCAAACAGCAACTGATTGATAAACTCGATCGTTTCACGAAATAACAAGGTAACTAACGACGCCGCACAGCCAACCGGGATGGCGATAAGCAATGTGGTCCAGTTTAGTGCATGTTTACTTCCTTTCACCTGCGCTCCCCGTCTTGTGCTTAACGTGCGTTATCGAGACATATTATTGGAATGGAGATCTCAGGATCAACGTCTGGCGTTGCCTGCCCGGTTTCAGATGCTACTCTGCGTTTTTATCTGTGCAGGAGGCTAACTGTGATTCGCTTTGCCATTGTGGGAACCAACTGGATTACGCGTCATTTTATTGAAGCGGCACATGAAACCGGCAAGATGACGCTCTGTGCCGTCTATTCGCGCACTCTGCAGCAGGCAGAGGCATTCCGTCATGATTATCCCTGCGACCAGCTTTTTACGTCGCTGGAGGCCATGGCCGCCCATCCTGAAATCGATGCCGTGTATATCGCCAGCCCCAACGCCCTGCACTGTCAGCAGGCCATGCTGTTTATGTCGCAGGGTAAACACGTGATTTGCGAAAAGCCGCTGGCCTCGAATCTGCAGGAAGCTGAGGCGATGATCGCCTGCGCCTTCCGGCATCAGGTCGTGCTGTTTGAAGCCTTTAAAACCGCCAGCTTACCGAACTTTATTCAACTGCAACAGGGGCTGGCAAAGACTGGCACACTGCGCAAGGCGCTGCTGAACTATTGCCAGTATTCCTCTCGTTATCCGCGTTACCTGAATGGCGAGCGGCCTAATACTTTCGATCCCCGCTGGTCCAACGGCTCCATCATGGATATCGGTTACTATTGCCTGGCGCTGGCCGTCACGCTATGGGGCGAGCCGCAGCAGGTTAACGCCTCCGCCACCCTGCTGGAAAGCGGCGTCGATGCGCACGGCACGGTGATCCTCAATTATGGTGAGTTTGATGTCACGATTGTGCACTCCAAGGTCAGTGACTCCGTGCTGGCCAGTGAAATTCAGGGTGAGGCGGGATCGCTGGTGATAAACCGCATCGCTGAGTGCCAGTCAGTGACCTTTATCCCGCGTGAAGGGGATAAACAGGCGTTAACCCAGCCGCAGCATATCAACAGCATGTTGTATGAAGCAGAGACCTTTGTGCGGCTGGTTGAACAGCGCCATGTCAGCCATCCGGCGCTGGCGGTTTCCCGTTGCGTGGCCGGATTACTCACCGAGATCCGACGTCAGACGGGCGTCGTTTTTCCGGCCGATGCATCATGAATGTAAATATTTCAAAATATGACTGGCAATGATTGATTCCTGAGCGCCAGCCACGTAACTTACCCGCTTGCAAAGGGGAGTAACTTGTAAGCTGATTGATCGTCACTACGTTGCGCACGCATCCGGTCATCAGGCAACCCAGAATCAATTCCTGAGTTGTAAGTGAGACCTTGCCGGAAGGCGAGGTTTGCTTACACTGAATAAGCGGCTGACGTCTTCTGACTTCAGCCGTTTTTTTATTTTTCAGACAGGATACGATTATGCAAACTGTAGGTACGCCACTCCTCTGGGGCAGTTTTGCGGTTGTAGTAGTTATCATGCTGGCGATTGACCTGTTCTTACAGGGTCGTCGCGGTTCGCAAACCATGTCCTTTAAACAGGCTGCGGTCTGGTCGCTGATTTGGGTTTCCGTCTCGCTCCTGTTCAGTGCTGCATTTTGGTGGTATCTGGACGGCACCGCCGGACGCGAAGTCGCCACCAGTCAGACGCTGGCTTTCCTGACCGGCTACGTGCTGGAAAAATCCCTCGCGGTCGATAACGTTTTCGTCTGGCTGATGCTGTTCAGCTACTTCTCTGTTCCTGCCAACCTGCAACGTCGTGTGCTGATCTACGGTGTACTGGGCGCTATCGTGCTGCGTACCATCATGATCTTCGCGGGTAGCTGGCTGGTCACGCAGTTTAGCTGGATCCTGTATATCTTCGGTGCCTTCCTGCTGTTTACCGGTATCAAAATGGCGATGGCGAAAGAGGATGATGCGGCGGTGGGCGACAAACCGGTGGTGCGCTGGTTGCGTAAACACCTGCGCATGACCGACACGCTGGAAGGGGAGAAATTCTTTACCCGTAAAAACGGCGTACTGTTTGCGACACCGCTGCTGCTGGTGCTGATCATGGTCGAATTAAGTGATGTGATCTTTGCCGTCGACAGTATCCCGGCCATCTTTGCCGTCACCACCGATCCCTTTATCGTTCTGACCTCAAACCTGTTTGCGATTCTGGGCCTGCGCGCCATGTACTTCCTGCTGTCTAACGTCGCGGAACGCTTCTCAATGCTGAAATACGGCCTGGCTGTCGTGTTGGTGTTTATCGGTATCAAGATGCTGATTGTCGATATTTACCATATCCCGGTGGCGATATCGCTGGGCGTCGTGGGCGCGATTCTTGCCTCAACCCTGATGATCAACGCCTGGGTGAATCACAAGAACGATAAGAAGAAGCTGACTAAGCCTTAACGGCAGGGTAAGGAAACACAGTGAAAAAGGGCAGCAGACATGCCGCCCTTGCGTTTACAGCGTCACGCCGCTTTTAAAAATAGCCAGCTCACGGAAATCATTCTTTTCATTGTTGGTTAATTGCCCGTTGGCAATCGCCACGATGGTGTCAACAAAGTCGGCTAACAGCGCGTCCATGCTCATGCCTTCGACCAGCCTTCCGGCGTTGAAATCAATCCAGTGCGGTTTCTTTTCGGCCAGCGGCGTGTTGGTGGCCAGCTTGACCGTAGGGACAAATCCGCCGTACGGCGTGCCGCGCCCGGTGCTGAACAGCACCATATGGCAGCCCGCACCGGCCAGCGCACTGGTCGCCACCGCATCGTTCCCCGGCGCGCTGAGCAAGTTAAGGCCCGGCGTTGTCAGACGTTCACCATACTTGAGCACGTCCACCACCTGACTTTGCCCCGCCTTTTGTGTACAGCCGAGTGACTTCTCTTCCAGCGTGGTAATACCGCCTGCTTTATTACCCGGTGACGGGTTTTCATAGATGGGCTGATGATGATCGATAAAGTACTGTTTGAAGTCGTTAATCATCGACACGGTTTTGTCGAAGGTAGCCCGATCCCGGCAACGGCCCATCAGAATCCGTTCGGCCCCAAACATCTCCGGCACTTCCGTCAGTACCGTGGTACCGCCGTTGGCGATCATCTGATCGGAGAAGCGCCCCAGCAGCGGATTCGCCGTAATGCCTGAGAAGCCATCGGAACCGCCACATTCCAGACCGAACCTGAGCTCGCTGAGTGTGCCGGGCGAGCGGCGATCGTGACGCATTTTTTCATAGAGTGCGTGCAGCCGTTCCAGTCCGGCTTCCACTTCATCGTCGTGCTGCTGGCACACCATAAACTCAACGCGATCGCTTTCAAACGCGCCCAGGGTTTCACGAAACACATCCACCTGGTTATTCTCGCAGCCCAGGCCGATGACCAACACCGCGCCGGCATTGGGATGGCGCACCATGTTTTGTAGCATGGTGCGGGTGTTGTCATGATCCTGGCCTAGCTGTGAACAGCCAAAAGTGTGACTAAACAGAAAAGCGCCGTCTGTACCGGCGGCATCCTGCGTCTCCTTCAGAAAGCGCTGTAAAATCTGTCGCGCAATGCCATTCACGCAGCCGACGGTGGGTAAGATCCACAGCTCGTTGCGAATGCCGACCTCACCATTGGCACGACGGTAAAGTTGTACCTCACGGTCGCCTGGCTGGGTGGCTGACGCAATCTGGTCGGGCTGATATTCATAGTGATCCAGGTCACTAAGATTGGTGCGCGCATTGTGGGAATGAATCAGCTCCCCTGCCCCAACGGCCTGAGTCGCATGCGCAATCGGCAACCCATATTTTATGATCAACTCGTCCTTGCCGATGGCGCGCAAGGCAAACTTGTGCCCCCGTCCCACGTCCTGAAGCAGCGTGACGGGCTGGGCGGCGAGTTCAATCGTGGTGTCGGCTTCCATATCATGCAACGCCACGGCAACATTGTCCTGCGGATGAATTTTTATGGCGTCTTGCATGGTTATCTCCGTTGGCTCAGCGCGTCACGCATACCGTGCGCGAGGATGCGTTGCAGGTGCTGGCTGACCGTTTCGGCCAGGCCGGGTTGCTGTGTTAAATCTTGTCCCCAGTGCTCGGCATCACTTAATACGCGACTGACCAACGCTAAAGGAGAGATCTGCTCTGCTGCCACGGCGGCCCAGCCCTCTGAGTAGCGTTCCAGCCAGTGCGGCTCATCCTGCAGAGGCCAGCTTTTATCCGCCGATTCCCCGCGATAAAACGCAATCAGGGCTGCCAGCGCAAACGTCAGGTGCTGTGGCCACTGCCCTGTTTTCGCATGCGACATCAGCAAAGGTTGTAGCAAGCGCGTACGGAACTTGGTCATGCCATTCAGGGCGATGGAAAGCAGTGCATGGCGAATAAACGGATTGCGGAAGCGACGCAGTACCGCATCGGCAAAAGCGTTAAGCTCATCAGCGGGCAAATCCAGCGTGGGAATAATCTCTTTGCGCAGCAGCGCATCCACGTACGCCGAGATTTGCTCATCGTCCATCGCCTCTCCTACGCTCTCCAGCCCCGCCAGATACGCAACCGGCACCATGGCCGTGTGAGCGCCGTTCAGAATCGCGACTTTTTGCGCTTTGTACGGGGCAATATCGTCAACGTGGCGGACATGCGGCGCCAGTGCGGCCAGCTTCAGTTCGTCAAACAGCGCAGCTGGCCCCTGAAGAACAAATTGATAATAAACTTCACCGGCCACCAGAAAACGGTCCTGATAGCCCAGTTGGGTTTCAAGCGTGGCGCTCTCGGACGGGAAGCCGGTTACAATGCGATCCACCAGCGTGTTATAGAATGCGCAGCGCGTATCAACCCAGCGTTGAAATTCCCTGGGCAGTTGCCAGAGATCGGCATAGCGCAGCACATGTTCACGCAGCATATCGCCATTGTGATCGACCAGCTCACAGGGCACGATGAGCCAGCCTTTCTCTTTATCACCGTCGAAATGCTGGTAACGCGCCCAAAGCAGTTGCGTCAGCTTGCCCGGAAAGCTGGATGCAGGCCGATCGTCCAAGCGATCCGTTTCGGTAAACGCGATGCCGGCTTCGGTGGTATTGGAGAAAACGAACCGCATAGCAGGCTGACGTGCCAGCGCCATAAAATCGTCAAACTGCTGGTAAGGCTGAATCTCACGGTTAAGGCTGCGGATCAGGCGGCTTTCGCTCACCTGTTCGCCTTGCGCGTTCAGCCCGCGGATCAGCGTGGTATACAGACCGTTCTGCTGATTCAGATTGTCGCTGACGTCGCGATTACGCGGCCTGACCACCACCACACCGGCGTCTGTGCCCTGATGTTCATTGAGCCAGTCAAGTTGCCAGTCGATAAAGGCACGCAGAAAGTTACCTTCACCGAACTGAATCACGCGATCGTGGTAGACCGCGCCGGGAAAGTCGTGGCGGTTTAGCCGCTTCATGGTCAGGCTCCCAGCTCAATGCCAAAATAGTCACGGGCATTGTTGAAGCAAATGTTTTGTACCATCTGGCCCAACAGCGCTTCATCTGCAGGCGCTTCGCCCTGTTCGACCCAGCGGCCAATCATCTGGCACAGCAGACGACGGAAATATTCATGACGGGTATAAGAAAGGAAGCTGCGGCTGTCGGTTAACATCCCGACGAAGCGGCTCAGCAGGCCAATTTGCGCCAGCTGCGTCATCTGGCGCTGCATGCCATCCAGTTGATCGTTAAACCACCAGGCGGAACCAAACTGCATTTTCCCGGCCTGGCCTTCGCCCTGGAAATTTCCGGCCATGGTCGCCAGCACTTCATTATCCCGCGGATTCAGACAATAGAGGACGGTTTTAGGCAAGGCGTTATTGAGGTTTTGCGCACCGAGTAAACGGGCCAGCGGCTCGGCGACGGGCTGATCGTTGATGGAGTCAAAGCCCACATCTGCGCCCAGAAGTTGGAACTGGCGTTGGTTGGTATTGCGCAGCGCGCCAATATGGTACTGCTGCACCCATCCGCGACGAGCATATTCCCCCCCGAGCCATACCAGCACTGCGGTTTTAAACTGGGCGATAGCCTGGGCATCCGGCTTAGCGCCTCCGCGACGATGCGCCAGAATGCTGTCCAGCGTGGTTTCATCGGCATCGGCATAACATACGACGTCCAGCGCATGGTCGGAAATCTTGCAGCCGTGTGCCGCAAAGTGATCCAGACGTTTGCTCAGCGCCTGACGTAAATCATCAAAGCGCTGCACGCTGATATCGGTCAGGCTTTCCAGTTTTCCAATCCACGGCAGGAAGGTGTCGGCTTCGATATTAAAGGCTTTATCCGGACGCCAGCTTGGCAACACCTTCACCTTGAAGCTGTTGTCTTCAGCCAGTACGCGGTGATGCGTCAGATCGTCCAGCGGATCGTCGGTGGTCCCGACCATCTTAACGTTCATCTGCTGCATGATGCCGCGCGCGGTGAAAGCGTCCTGCGCCAGTAAATCATTGCAACGCTGCCAGATCTCATCAGCCGTTTTTTCGGACAGCAGCACGCCGGTAATGCCGAAGGGACGGCGCAGCTCCAGATGCGTCCAGTGGTAAAGCGGATTGCCAATGGTTTGCGGCACGGTGCGCGCCCAGGCATTGAATTTATCCCGATCGCTGGCGTCGCCGGTGCACAGCGCCTCTGCCACACCGTTAGCCCGCATCGCCCGCCACTTATAGTGATCGCCTTTCAGCCAGATATCGTAAAGGTTGGCAAAACGATAGTTTTCAGCAATCTGCTGCGGCGGTAAATGGCAGTGATAATCGTAGACAGGCTGGTCTTTGGCGTAGTCGTGATAGAGACGACGGGCGAACTCAGTGTCCAGCAAAAAATCCTCGGTCATGAAACGCGACATAAAAAGCTTCCTTATGGGATGACCCCTGAATGGCTCAAAGTTATCATACCAATTTTGGCTGACTGCAGGTTTTTTTACGACTCAGGTCACATTTAAGCAAGATGATCACATCCCATATGGACCTTATTGTCGCCCGCAGCGCGCTAACTGGCTGTGTTCTCGTCTGTTTGCAGTATCCCACAAGCTATTGCGGGTTTTTGTGATGGCTTTCAACTTTTAAAGTTGTATAACAAGTTAGGCTCTCGCTTTACCGCAAGGTAACAACTTTCTTACACAAGGCAAGGCAGATAACGGTCGCTGGTGCAGGGCCGGCGGGCGTGAGCAGAGCTGTATCACGAGATGTCCCGCTCCAGATAACAACAGCGGTAAGACCGCGCAAACAACTGGAAGAGGTACAGAATGCGTAAGATCAAAGGATTACGCTGGTATATGATTGGCCTGGTTACCCTGGGTACGGTACTCGGCTATCTGACGCGTAACACGATTGCCGTGGCAGCCCCGACGCTACAAACCGAACTGCATATCACCACCCAGCAATACTCCTATATTGTGGCGGCATACTCTGCCTGCTACACCGTCATGCAGCCTGTCGCAGGTTACGTTCTTGACTTACTGGGCACCAAAGTGGGCTACGCGGTGTTTGCTGTGCTGTGGGCGATCTTTTGCGCCGCGACGGCGCTGGCGGGAAGCTGGGGCGGTCTGGCCCTGGCGCGCGGCGCAGTGGGTGCCGCAGAAGCCGCGATGATCCCTGCCGGGCTAAAAGCCAGTAGCGAATGGTTTCCGGCGAAAGAACGCTCGGTAGCGGTGGGCTATTTTAACGTCGGCTCCTCCATCGGCGCGATGCTGGCACCTCCCCTGGTGGTCTGGGCGATTGTTGCGCACAGCTGGCAGATGGCCTTTATTATCGCGGGCGTACTGAGCATGATTTGGGCGCTATGCTGGCTGGTGTTTTATAAGCATCCCAAGCAGCAGAAAAAGCTGAGTGACGAAGAGCGCCACTACATTATTTCGGGTCAGGAGCTGCAGCATCAAACCGGCAACACCACCAAAATGTCGGCCCTGCAGATCCTGCGCAATCGCCAGTTCTGGGGCATCGCCCTGCCACGCTTTCTGGCTGAACCGGCATGGGGAACGTTCAACGCCTGGATTCCGCTGTTTATGTTTAAAGTTTACGGCTTTAACCTGAAAGAGATCGCGCTGTTCGCCTGGATGCCCATGCTGTTTGCCGACTTTGGTTGTATCCTGGGCGGTTACTTGCCCCCGCTGTTTCAGCGCTGGTTTGGGGTCAACCTGATTGTGTCACGTAAGATGGTGGTCACCATGGGCGCGATCTTAATGATCGGCCCGGGCACCATTGGTTTATTTACCAGCCCTTATATTGCTATCGCGCTGCTGTGCGTAGGCGGCTTTGCCCACCAGGCGCTGTCTGGTGCGTTGATTACCCTGTCTTCCGATGTGTTTGGTCGTAACGAAGTTGCCACGGCGAACGGACTGACCGGGATGGCGGCCTGGACAGCCAGCACCCTGTTTGCGCTGGTCGTCGGTGCGCTGGCCGATACATTAGGCTTTAGCCCACTGTTTGCCGCCCTGGCCGTGTTCGACTTGCTCGGTGCCGTGGTGATCTGGACAGTGTTAAAAAACAAACCCATTTCTGAACTGCAGACCGCCCCTTCCCCTTCTCAGGCTGCGCCGATACGTAGCTGATCCTGAGGGCTGGCCCGTGCCAGCCCTTTTCTTCTCTTGCCGCAAAGTGGTATAACAACTTATCTGCTCGTTACTTTGGATTGCCTCATGGACCTCACTGAATCTCGTCGACTTTATCAACAGCTGGCCAGCGAGTTAAAACGCCGCATTGAAAACGGGGTTTACCAGGTGGGAGAGAAACTGCCCGCAGAGCGCCTGATCGCTGAAGAAATGGAAGTCAGCCGCACGGTGGTGCGCGAAGCCATCATCATGCTGGAGGTTGAAGGCTACGTTGAGGTGCGCAAAGGCTCGGGCATTCACGTGATTTCCAGCCAGCAGCAAAACCGGGTCACCGAAAGCAGCAGCCAGCTAGAGTTTGCCGCCTTTGGCCCGTTTGAACTGTTGCAGGCGCGCCAGCTTATTGAAAGTAACGTTGCCGAGTTCGCGGCAACCCAGGTGACACGTCAGGATATTGTCGATTTAATGGCGATTCAGGAGAAAGCGCGACAGGAGGACCATTTCAGGGACTCTGAATGGGATATGAGGTTTCACGTTCGTATTGCTCAGTCGACGCAAAACAGCGCCCTGGCCGCGATTGTCGAGAAGATGTGGCTGCACCGTTTACACAACCCTTACTGGCTTAAGCTGCATGAGCATATCGATCAGCGCAGTATCGTAAGCTGGTGCGACGATCACGATCAGATTCTTAAAGCATTAATCCGCAAAGATCCCGCCGCCAGTAAGCTGGCAATGTGGCAACATCTCGAAAATACTAAGCAGATGTTATTTAACGCCACCGCCGACGATTTTGAGTTCAATGTTGACCGCTACATGTTCAGTGAAAATCCAGTTGTCCTTCCGGATGCAGATACGATTCAGCGTTAATTTGACTGAAAAACAGTCAGTTAATCTGCAATAGTGTCAGGACATGTAAAACTCCTTTTTACATCGAGATACAGAGGGTAAAACTCCTGTTCGTTTAGGAGTAGTTCTGTCTCCGAAGCTTGATTTTTGTTACAGTTATCATCCTTTTCTTACCTTTTGCGATAAGGGCTTATCAAATCGCTGATTTAACAATCAGTTCTGGAAGGATCCAGAAACGCTTGCTCAGACTACGCTCTCAGAATCGATAAAAAATGTCAGTCTGCGCTGAGGTCCCTGTGGGACATGTTCAACGATGATGTTCGGGAATGATTGATGGAAATTTTGCAAGCGCTGCTGCATGCCTTGTGGCAACAGGATTATGAAACGCTTTCCGATCCAACACTGGTGTGGGCAATTTACGGCGTCTTATTTATGATCCTTTTTCTGGAAAACGGCTTATTGCCTGCCGCTTTCCTGCCCGGTGACAGCCTGCTGATTCTGGTGGGCGTGCTGATTGCCAAAGGAACCATGAGTTTTCCGCTGACCATTCTGGTCCTCACCACCGGCGCCAGCCTGGGTTGCTGGGTGAGCTATATTCAGGGCCGCTGGCTGGGGAACACGCCGACGGTGCAAAACTGGCTATCACACCTTCCTGCCCGCTATCATCAGCGTGCACATAATCTGTTTCACCGTCACGGCTTATCGGCACTGCTCATTGGCCGTTTCATTGCTTTCGTGCGTACGCTGCTGCCTACAATTGCGGGCCTTTCCGGTTTAAGCAACGCCCGTTTCCAGTTTTTTAACTGGATGAGTGGCTTTCTGTGGGTCGTCATTCTCACGGTTCTGGGCTTTGCCTTAGGCAAAACGCCGATCTTCCGCCGCTACGAAGATGAACTGATGTTTTTCCTGATGATGCTGCCGCTGGTGTTGCTGGTGATTGGGCTGGTGGGCTCGCTGATTGTGCTGTGGCGTAAACGCCGCGCAAACCAGCGTGGTGAGGGCTCATGAAACCTTTACACGCTTTTCCTAAACGCTGGCTTCCCTGGTTAATTGGCGGGGCATTTGCGCTGGTAGCGGTCAGCATGATGCCCAGCCTGATGCGCCATGAAAACGTGGTACAGATTCGCGTTTCGCACGCGGGTGCCCCGATGCCCGATGGCTTCTATCTCTATCAGCAGCTGAGCGCCCAGGGTATTCGAATCAAAAGCATCACGCCCTCAGGGGATGCGTTGATTATTCATTTTGACAACGAAGAGCAAAGCCTCGCCGCGCAGAAAGTTCTGCGTCGATTGCTGCCGGACGGGTTTATCGTCGCGCAACACGACCAGGCGGCTCACCTTTCACTTGCTTAATTCGTCGCCCTTCTTAAACGCTTAGCGCACTTTCAGGCTGTGCTAAGCGTTTCTCTGTATATCGGTGATCTTTGGACTTTTTCCACCTGATGTCTATGCTTAAACTAAGGCGCGTTATCAGCGCACTGCGGAGGGTTCTTGCAGTGCGCTGAATTAAGTCAGGCAACAATGGAAGGTACAAAGCCGAATGAAACATACGTTACTACTGGGAATCACGCTGTTTTCTCTTTCAGGCTCCCTGATGGCGGCACAGTCGCTGTGTCAGCAAAAAGAGCAGGACATTCAGCGTGAAATCGAGATGGCTCAGAAGCACAACAATCAGCGCCGTGTGAACGGTCTGGAGCGCGCCCTTACCGAGGTGCGCGCGGGATGTACTGATAAAAAGCTTAAAGCCTCGCATCTGGAAAAAATCAACGCTCAGAAAGAGAAAGTGGCTGAGCGTGAGCGCGAACTCAAGGAAGAGCGCGACGAAGGTCATGACAAGGACAAGATTGCAAAACGCGAACGCAAGCTGGAAGAAGCACGCCAGGAGCTTAAGAAGTTACAGGCGGAGCCCTATTAATCGGATTCAATCTACTGATGTTAAAGGAGTATTTTATGTCTAAAGACACATCATCGGAATATTTGCGTGCTGAATTGAAAAACCTGGCGGATACGCTGGAAGAAGTCCTGAGCAGCGGGACTGAAAAGTCCAAAGGTGAACTGGATAAGCTCCGTCACAAAGCGCGCGTTGCGCTGGACAGCTCTCGTGAGCGTTTAGGTGAATCGGGTGAGCGCCTGGCGGCGACTACGCGCGAAGCGGCGCAGAAAGCAGATGGTTATGTGCGTGATAATCCATGGCATGGCGTGGGTATCGGTGCCGCCATCGGCGTTGCCATCGGTATGCTGATCTCGCGTCGTTAATCATGACGGATTCACAGCAGAACCACGGACCGGCCAAAGGGGTCATCAATATTGGTCAGCGTATCGTCACCACGCTGGTTGGTATGGTCGAAACACGCGTTCGTCTTGCAGTGGTAGAGCTGGAAGAAGAGAAGGCCAATATCATCCAGATGCTGTTGATGCTTGGCCTGACCATGCTCTTCACGGCTTTTGGCCTGATGAGCCTGATGGTGCTGATTATCTGGGCAGTTGATGCACAGTACCGTTTAATGGCTATTGCCATTACCACTGGCGTGCTGTTCTTGCTGGCGTTGATCTTTGGGCTATGGACATTGCGTAAATCACGTCAGTCAACCCTGCTGCGCCACACGCGCAAGGAACTGGCGAACGATCGTGATCTGCTTGAGGATAACCGGTAATGAGCCGCCGCGAGCGTGAAGCGCGTATCGATGAACTGCTAAAACAGGTTCAGCAGCAGCGTCTGGACATGAGTGCCGCGCGGCGTAGCTGGCTGGAGATTACCGCGCCCTACGATCGTGGCTGGTTTACGTTTTTGAGTCTGAAACGCTATCTGGCCATTGGCAGTAGTGCATTAGCTATCTATTCCATTCGCAGTCCTAATCGCCTGCTACGCTGGGCGAAACGGGGCTTTGGCCTGTGGAGTACCTGGCGCATGGTTAAATCAGCCCTTCCCCCGCGTTGAATCCCCAAAGCCAGTCCAGTGCGACTGGCTTTTTCTTTTTTCAGTTTTACTGAATAACATCGACAGTTTATATCGCTTACAACTGTCACTTCGCGCGACTATCATCTCCAACTATCAGCCCGGCCAATTGCAACCATGCAGTTAACGGGAATATTCACCGCGGGCATTGCTGCCTTGCAAACTTTTAGCGTTGGAGTAGATGATGAAAAAATTCGAAGACAGTGGTTTGTTAGCCGCCCGTATCCTGATGACTATCCTGTTTATTACTGCAGGCTGGGGCAAAATCACCGGTTACGCCGGCACTCAGCACTATATGGAAGCCATGGGCGTGCCCGGCTTCATGCTGCCGCTGGTTATTCTGCTGGAGTTTGGCGGCGGCCTGGCCATCATGTTTGGCTTCCTGACCCGTTTTACCGCGCTGTTTACCGCTGGCTTTACGATTCTGACCGCGTTTCTGTTTCACAGTAACTTCGCCGAGGGCGTGAACCAGCTGATGTTCATGAAGAACCTGTCTATCGCTGGTGGTTTCCTGGTGTTAGGTCTGGTAGGTCCGGGTGCGTACAGTATCGATCGCCTGATCAGCAAAAAACCTCAGGGTGCTCTGGCGCGCTAACTGACGCCTGACTACACCGCTTTTCTGACGCACCGGTTGCTTTCTGCCGGTGCGTTTTGCTTTTATGAGCAAAATCCTTTGCTGGGCGGTTTGAAGCGATCATGTCCTACCATCCCGCAGAGCCCCAGGCCCACCCGGTGCTTAAGGTAAGCCTAATCTAGTCATGGAAATATAGCGTTCCGTCCCTCTTCTTTTTGGCAACGCTATGAAAGTATCTTATGGTCAGTGGCTTCCCCATCACGATGCACCCTTTTTTCGACGGCTTCATCTTTTGGTCGCCGTGCTGATCCTTTCGCAGATCATCAATTCCAATTTTACCGCACGTGAAGCGCTCGGCGAGCACAGCCTGGAGACGCTGATAACCTGGCTACATATACTCTCAGGACTGTTGCTGATCGCTGCGAGCGTTATCATGCTCATCTGGATGCTGGTTCAGCGAGGTTTTCGCTGGTACTTCGCCTGGCTCACGCTGGATTTTCGGGGTATTCGAAACGATGTCGTACAGCTGACCGGCCTGAAACTCCCAGAGGCACATGGCGGTGGCATAGCCGCGACGGTGCAGGGCCTGGGGGTTATCGCGTTGATCGCCGTCGCCTGTTCTGGTGGGCTATGGTTTTTATTTAACAGTACGTCGCTCGCCACGCCTGATTTGACGCGTAGGGTATTGCACTGGCATAAATTCCTGACCACCTTTGTAGAGATTTATTTTTACAGCCATGGCGCGATGGGCGTGCTTCATATCCTGCTATCCCGCTATGAAAAATAGCACAGGGCACGCATGCAGGCTGTTGCCCTCCTGATTAGACGAATCGCTTATCACTGGAAGACCCGATGCTACATAGTGAATCGCATAAAATTGAACACGCCGGATGGCTAAGGGCTGCCGTATTGGGCGCGAATGATGGCATCGTTTCGACCGCCAGCCTGCTGGCCGGCGTCGTTTCTGCCAGCAGCAGTCATCACAATGTTTTGCTCGCCGGGCTGGCAGGTATTGTTGGAGGCGCAATATCGATGGCGACGGGAGAATACGTCTCGGTGTCCTCGCAGTCAGATACTGAAAAAGCTTCTCTGCGGCAGGAGAAAGCCGAACTCGAGGCCGATTTTGCGGCTGAAACGGTGGAGCTGTCAGCCATATACAGGGCGCGTGGCCTGTCGCCCGAGCTGGCTCGTCAGGTCGCAGAACAGTTGATGGCCCATGATGCCTTAGCCGCTCATGCCAGAGATGAGCTGGGCATTACCGATTTCAGCAGTGCCAAACCCCTTCAGGCCGCTCTGTTTTCTGCGGTCAGTTTTGCCTCAGGCAGTATTTTACCCTTCGCCGTTGCCATGCTGATCACCGGCCCCTTCGCCTTGCCCGCCATTGCGGTCTCGGCGCTCCTGGCATTGACGCTTCTGGGCGCGACGGCGGCCAAAGCCGGTGATGCGCCGGTGAGGAAAAGCGTCACGCGCATTTGCTTCTGGAGCCTGCTGGCGATGACGCTGTCTGCATCAGTCGGCTATCTTTCAGGTATGGCGCTTGGCTGACGCGCTGACTGGGTAAGGATGCATCTGCCGCCCTCAGCGCGCCAGATGCTGCCCGACAATCAGCCCGAGCTGGCCTGCCAGCGTCGTGCCCGTGACAGATTCGCCGCCCGCAGACTGCCCCTGCAGAATTTCAAGTTGTCCCTGCCCACAGCCAATAACCAGCGGTGTAACTGAAACAACTTCACCCGGCTGGCTGGCTTTACGCGCATCAATAACACGGGTTTGCCAGACGGTGAATCGCTGTGAGTCTGCCAATGTAAAAGCGCCGGGCCAGGGAAACGCCAGCGCCCGAACAAGGTTATGGATATCGCGGGCGGGCGCCTGCCAGTGAATTTGGCCATCTTCCGGCTTACGGCTGCCAAAACAGCTTGCTGCACGCTCGTCCTGAGGGGTTTCGGTAAGCTCGCCCGCCACCAGCGCATCAAGCCAGGTCGGTAGCATTTGCGCCGTGGTCGCAACCAGTCGGGTATGCAGTGCCAGGGCATTGTCCTGTGGATGAATTTCAACGGCCTTCTGCGCCAGAATCGGGCCGGCATCAGGACGTTTAATCATGCGGTGCAGGGTCACACCGGTTTGCGTCTCGCCTTTAATAATCACCCAATTGAGATGGGCACGGCCCCGATAAGCCGGCAGCAAGGCGGCATGCACGTTATAGGCCCCTTTTTTAACAGAGGACAGGATGGCTTCGCTGAGAACCTGACGGTAAGAGAAACAGAACAGATAATCTGCCTCAAGGCTGGCTATGCGGGCTTGCCATTCGGCTGTATTGACATCCTCGGTGATAAAAACCGGGATGTTGTGGCGCTCAGCCAGGCGGGCGACGGAGCCGTAAAACTGCGCGCCGGACGCGGGATCTGCATGGGTAAACAGGGCACTAACCGTGAATCCGGCATCCATTAACGCCTTCAGGCCGGTACAGGCCATTTCGTGATAACCAAAGAGTACCGCTTTCATTCCGCTTTCCTTCATCTTTTTTTCGCCTGATCCTGCGGGACGGGCGTGATGGACGGCTTGTCCGTTACAGGCCGTAGACAGCCCCATGATAAGGCATTCTTAGCCCGATTACGCCTCTGGCCCGTTCGCCGTATAGCGCGCATTTATGCGGGTGGGCGAAATGTTTGGCAACGCACGTGGTGCGCTGTCGAAGTTATCCATAACCGCCTATGGTTAAAGTCGGAAATATTCTTTTTATCGTTTGTACGGGAGACAAGATGGGTCAGCTAATTGATGGTGTCTGGCATGACACATGGTATGACACGAAATCAACCGGTGGGCGCTTTAAGCGCTCGGAATCCGCATGGCGTAACTGGGTTACGCCCGACGGTAGCGCAGGACTGAGCGGCAAAGCCGGGTTTACGGCGGAACGCGATCGCTATCACCTCTACGTGTCGCTTGCCTGCCCGTGGGCGCACCGTACCCTGCTGATGCGTCAGCTTAAAGGTCTGGACAGCATGATTGATGTCTCGGTGGTGCATCCGCTGATGCTGGAAAACGGCTGGACGTTTGATGACAGTTTTCCGGATGCAACTGGCGATAAACTGCACCAAAATGAATTTCTTTATCAGCTCTATCTCCATGCGGATGCCGACTACAGCGGGCGTGTCACCGTGCCCGTGTTATGGGACAAACAGCAGAACACCATCGTCAGCAATGAGTCTGCCGATATTATTCGCATGTTTAACAGCGCGTTCGATGCAGTCGGGGCGCGGGCGGGGGATTACTATCCGGCTGACCTGCGAGAGAAGATTGATGCGCTCAATGGCTGGATTTACGACACCATTAACAACGGCGTGTACAAAGCCGGTTTTGCCACCTCTCAGTCCGCTTACGATGAAGCCGTAACCGCCCTGTTCCACTCACTGTCGCGGGTAGAGCAGATCTTGGGTCAGCATCGCTATCTGGCTGGCGACAGGTTAACCGAGGCCGATTTACGCTTATGGACCACGCTGGTGCGCTTTGATCCGGTTTACGTCACCCATTTTAAATGCGATCGCCACCGTATCAGCGACTATCTGAACCTGAGCGGTTTCCTGCGCGACATTTACCAGATGCCGGGTATCGCCGACACAGTAAACCTGCCTCACATTCGTCACCACTACTACTGCAGTCATAAAACCATCAACCCGCACGGGGTGATCTCTGTCGGCCCGGCCTTTGACTGGGATGCGCCGCACGGTCGCGGTTAACAACAGAACACCGCGTTGAATTGGATGTGAAAAGACCTGACGTGCGCTGACTAACAGCACATGTCAGGTCAAACAGGGCTGAATGACGGTCAGAAAAACTTATAAGCGATATTTAAAATGGTGAGTAAGCCAATCGCGCTGACAAAAACATTGTCAGCCCGGCCTTTGTATTTTGCCAGTGCAGGGACTTTGCTGATGGCATACATGGGTAACAGGCAGAGCAGCGAGGCGATAATCGGCGCGCCCATCGCCTCAATCAGGTCGAGAATATTGGGGTTAAGGTAAGCTACCAGCCAGGTCGAGCCCATAATAAAGACCATGCTCAGCGTATTCAGCTTACGGCTGGACACAGCGTCTTTATCGCCCTTATAGCGAAATTTGATAATCAATCCGTTTAACCCTTCCAGCGTGCCCAGATAGTGCCCAAAGAAGGATTTGAAAATAGCGACCAGAGCAATCACCGAGGCGCTGTATTCCAGTACCGTAGAGAAGGTGGACTTCTCACCCGACAGGGCGGAAAAGTGATTCGCCAGGTAGGAGAGCACAGGGATATTTTGAGCCTTCGCGTCCGCCATATCCTGCGGGGATAAGGTAAACAGACAGCTAAAGGCAAAGAACATCACTACCGCCACCATCAGTATGCTGGCGCGGGAGATGATCTGGCTGCACTTGTTTTCGGTATAGGTCCGGCCCATTTCCGGCTCGTATTCTTCCCGCTTTGACACCACAAAAGAAGAAACAATCGGCGAAAAATTGAACGAGAACACCATAATAGAAATGCCTAACCACACGGTAACCAGAATGCCATCGTGCCCGGTCAGGGCGATGTCGCTCAGGTTAACCTGATCGATCACGGCGGTATTCCAGTAGGGGATTAACGACAGCGAAATCAGCACCAGGCTGGCGATAAACGGAAACACCAGCCAGCTCATCACCTTTACCATCAGGTCTTTACCAAACCAGATCACAAAAGCCATCAACAGCAGCAGCAACAGCGCCACCACACCGCGATTGAGGGCCGGCAGCAGTAGCTGATATTGCCAGAACGCCATGAAGGTATTGGTGATGGTGACGCCATAAATCCAGAGCAGCGGGCAAATCGCGAAAAAGTAGAGAAAAGTAATGACCACCCCGCCCGTTTTTCCGAAATGCTCTTCTACCGTTTCGGTAATATTGCCCGATACGTTACTGCCTGACAGACACAGTCGGGCCAGCGCCCGATGGCAGTAAAACGCGATGGGCCAGGCCAGCACCAGCATGATCAAGATAGGGATCAGCCCACCGTAACCGGCCCGAATGGGAAAGAAAAGCACGCCGGCGCCAATGGCCGTGCCAAACAGTCCGAGTGTCCATGTGGTATCGGACTTACGCCAGGTTGAGGTTTTTTCCTGGTCGAGAATATTTTCAGAATTACTCATAACTTATCCTTTATGCGTCAGCAAAACCCGTAATCTGGGAAACCCGGGACAAATCAATATTGCCGCCTGAGATAATGCACACCGTTTTCCGCCCCTGAATGTAGTGGTCGACTTTGCCGCTCAGTAACGCGGCGCATGCCAGCGCGCCGGCACCTTCTGTGACCACTTTGTTTCGCTGAATCAATGCAATCATACTTTTACGAATGTCGTCTTCACTCACTAACACCATCTCATCGACCAATTCTCTCACAATCGCGAAGGTGAGATCGCCCGGACAGGCGACATCGCAGCCGTCCGCAAGGGTGCCGGTAAGACGATGGCGCGTAATGGTATCAGCAAAAAAGGAGGCTGCCATAACGTGAACGTTTTCAGACTGCACGCCGATGACGGTAATCGTGGGATTAATGGACTTGATCGCCGTGGCAATCCCGGCAATGAGCCCGCCGCCGCCTACGGGAACGATGACGTTATCGACATCAAAGAGATCCTCAAGAATTTCCAGACCGATGGTGCCCTGTCCGGCAATGATTTTCACATCATTATAAGGCGGGATAAATATGCGGCCTTCGCTGGCCACAATGTCTTCCACTTTGGTTAGCGTGTCATTAAAGTTTTCACCATAAATGACCACCTCCGCGGAGTAATCGCGCGTCGCCGCTTCTTTGGATTTTGGCGCACCCGCAGGCATGACCACTTTGCCGTCAATATGCAGCATGGCGCACGACAGTGAAACGCCCTGCGCATGGTTACCCGCTGAGCAGGCGACAACGCCCTGACGTTTTTCTTTCTCCGTCAGTGAGCTCATTTTATTGAATGCACCACGAATCTTAAAAGAACCCGTTCGCTGCATATTTTCAAATTTAAGGAATATTTCTCCGTCGCAGCGCTCGCTGAGATAGTTTGAACGTGGCATGCCGGTTTTATAAACTTTCCCTGTGAGTCTCTCTCTGGCAGCATAAATTTCATCAAGGCTAACGGGAAGGTTTTTATTGATATTCATATCGACTCCTTTTTCAGGCAGGGTTTATTCAGCAAAATTCCCCGAAGAGAAATGCGATCGTATAAAAGCTGAAAAAAAGTAATAAACTTACCGTTTTCGCTTCGCAGCATGCTGTAACAGCATGAGCTTACGCAGTTGATTTAAAAAGAAACGGGCAGCGAGAGGATAGGAAAAGGATGGCGATAAAACAGCGTATTGTGTGGAAGAAACTGTATTACTGACGGAAGGGATAAAACGTATTCTTGCAGAAGAGACGGGGTTAAAGCGATTCGTTAATAGGGGGCGAACAGTGCTCTGATACAGTGTTAGCCGGGGCGTTCGTCGTTGCGTATACCTGTGCATGATGTCATTCCTTTACGTCGCCTTTATCCGCTACGAATCTTAATCATCATAAAAAAATGGGATTGTGCTGTTTCTCACACTTCACTCTTTTCTTATGAGAACCAATGCTTTTATTTATACTGACTTTGTGAAGATCAATAAAATATCTTTTTTTCACTTAAGAATATTTCGCCGAAAAAAGCAGAGCGATGAAACAGCCGTTAACAGAACAAGGATAAGGGAAGACAATCACGCTATTTAAGACGGGCTTAGCCGGGAAAGGGGGAAGGTCATTATTATCCCTGAAACGCTGAAGATAACGCATCCAATAGCATTTTAATGCGCGACGTTTGCCGATGAGTCGCGTTAAAAGATTAACGCCCATCTGTTCAATGGGCGTTATTTAAAAGTTATTTCGTTTCGCACGCAACGGGCCAGGGCTTCGCAGGGGAGTTGAACGGATGGTACTGGTAGCACCAGGTTTCCGACACCACCTTGTCTTGCGCTTTCAAATAGAGCTTAAGCTCTACCGGATCGCCTTCGCCGGCGACCAAATCAAACTGCGCCAGCCAGTTGCCTGAATCGTCCGGCAATTTAGACACGAGCACGTTCTCAAAAGTACCACGCGATGCAGAAAGCACGGCTTCGGGGGAAACGCCTGACGGCAGATGATTAAGCACATCGCCACGGAACTCGACGGCAAACTTACGGCTGTCATGCGGACGATCGGAACCCGGTACACCGCCCCGGCCCAGTCGGGTAGCCCCACAACGCGCCAGAGGAGAGGGATAGGGCTCATCGGCCAGCCAGTGCAGACGATAATGGAAATGATGCTGATCGCCCGCTTTCGCTGGCGCATCCGGTACCCACATGGCGACGATATTGTCGTAGATTTCATCGTCAGTCGGGATTTCCATCAGTTGAACTGAGCCTTTGCCCCATTCCCCTCGCGGTTCCACCCACAGATCGGGACGTTTCTCGTAGTGCGCAGCGTCCAGATAGCTGTCGAAATCCCGATCTTTCTGCAGTAAACCAAAGCCGCGTGGGTTCTCATCATGAAAACTGGATGTGACCACGCGTAATGGGTTGTTCAACGGCCGCCAGATATGTTCGCCGCTGCCGGTCCACATCGCCAGACCATCGGAGTCATGCACTTCCGGGCGCCAGTCTGTCGCCGCTCCTTTAACCGTTTTTGAGAACCAGTACATGGAGGTCAGAGGCGCGATACCGAAACGCTGAATGTCCTTACGCAGGAAAAGCGTACATTCGACATCCTGTATAACCCCTTTGCCGCGCTGCAGGATAAATTTGTAGGCGCCCGTGATACTCGGCCCGTTGAGTAGCGCATAGACCGTGAGATGTTTGCTGTCGTCTTTCGGCGCTTCAAACCAGAAATCCGTAAAGTCAGGGAACTCTTCATCGACACCCGGCTGAACGGTATTCAGCGCAATACCGCGCGCGGATAAACCAAACTGCCCCAGCTCGCCGATGGCGCGGAAATAAGACGCGCCCATAAAGGATATCCAGTCATTTTGTGGATTGGTTTTTAGCGTGTCCTGGCTGGCCAGCACTCTGAAACCTGAGAATACGTTACCTTTCAGCGCCGGCAACGTAACGTTTTTATCCGTCGTGGTGAAGTAGTCAATATTTTGAATAATTTCACGCGCGGCGTTATTTTCCACGACGTGCATTTTCACCGGCATACGGTGTAAACCGTTTACCATGAAAAAGGTAACAGGAAACCGTCCGGCATTTTTAAACAGCGCATAGTCCGGCTTGTAGACGGTTTTCATGTAGGCGTCATAGGTTATGTTGGATAACAATGACGGGTCGAATGAGGTCGGTTTTTCATAGGGTTTGGCTGCCAGGGCTTTGGCCTGGGCAATCAAGGTTTCAAAGTTAAATGCTTCGCTGTTACCTAACTTGAGAACGCCTGCTGCGATAGCGCCGGGAGAAATGCCTAATGCAGATAAGGCAGCAAACGCCCCGGAATAAGTCAGTAAAGTCCTTCTTGTAACCATGATCCACCTGTTTTTTTAATCTTCATTCAATGAATTCGCGCCCAATGGGGCAAAACGTAAAATAATGACGTGTGGCAAGCTGCCTTCAACTATAGACGAGAGAAACCGTTGCCTCCCAAACAGATGGCAAGCCATCATCTGACACATCGGATGAGCCTATAGTGCATTGGAAAGAAAATGGATGGGATTTGCCTGAGAAACAAAGCCTCTGGCAACGCGGCCCATTTTTCTTGCCAGATCAGGAGAGTGAATCGCGTTTCCTCTCAGGGTCGCCAGCGCAGAAGCGCCCTGACCGGCTAACGCCACATTGTTTTACAACGGTATCGGGCAACGCCCTTCATCGCGCTGGTCAGCCCGCGTCAGCAAGGAGCCGTGGCCTGCTTGCCGATATCCCCCGCGTCTGGTGGCGGCAGCGACGCCTGCTTTGCCGCGCCATAAAGCAAAAACCCCGCTTGCGCGGGGTTTGCATTAAGAAGTCGAAACTGACCGATAAGCCGGGTTCTGTCGTGGACAGTCATTCATCTAGGCCAGCAATCGCTCACTGGCTCAAGCAGCCTACCCGGGTTCAGTACGGGCCGTACCATGTGAACCCCTATTTGGCCTTGCTCCGGGTGGAGTTTACCGTGCCACGGACTGTTACCAGCCGCGCGGTGCGCTCTTACCGCACCCTTTCACCCTTACCTGATCCCATTACTGGGCCATCGGCGGTTTGCTCTCTGTTGCACTGGTCGTGGGTTTCCCCCCCAGGCGTTACCTGGCACCCTGCCCTATGGAGCCCGGACTTTCCTCCCCTCCGCCCGTCTCCTTCAGAGAAGGACGACGACGAAGCGGCGACTGTCTGGTCAGCTTCGGCGCGCATTATAGAGGGTTTAGCCCGCGCTGTCACGCCCGGCGCGCAGGCAACTCAACAGGCTCAGGCCTGCTGCTCAAGCGCATGTTTATAGAGCGCATTCTTTTTCACACCGTGTATCTCAGCCGTGAGCGCCGCCGCCTTTTTCAACGGCAGTTCCTGCTGCAACAACGCCAGCGTGCGCAGTGCATCTGCGGGTAATGCCTCTTCGTCAGGATGATGGCCTTCAACGATGAGCACCATCTCACCTTTACGGCGATTTTCATCCTCTTTCACCCAGGCCAGGAGTTCCCCCACCGGTGCGCCATTCAGGTTTTCCCAGGTTTTGGTTAATTCGCGCGCCAGCACGACGTAACGGCCAGCCCCCAGCTCCGTGACCATATCCTGCAGGCTGTCCAGCAAACGGTGCGTGGATTCGTAAAAGATTAAGGTACGCGGCTCCTCGGCCAGCGCCCGAAGCGCATCACACCGCGCCTTTGTTTTGGCGGGTAGAAATCCTTCGTAACAGAAACGATCAGACGGCAATCCCGCTGCGCTTAATGCTGTTATCGCTGCGCAGGCACCCGGTAAAGGAACGATGCGAATACCGGCCTCACGGCAGCGGCGAACCAGGTGATAACCCGGATCGTTGATCAATGGCGTGCCAGCATCAGAAACCAGAGCTATGCTTTCTCCCTGTTGCAGCCTGGTTAGCAGGATTTCTGCTTTCTGCTGTTCGTTGTGGTCATGAAGTGCGAAGAGTCGCGCATTGATGGCGAAATGTTGTAGCAACAGTCCGGTATGACGTGTATCTTCCGCTGCGACCAGATCGACGCTGGAAAGTACCGCTAGCGCCCGCTGGGTAATGTCAGCCAAATTACCTATTGGGGTTGGCACGATGTAGAGCGTGCTGGCGGAAATGTCTGCCCGATCGAGTTGTTTCATTGTTTCATCCGAATTGCCGATTTAATATTGAGCATCTTGAAAAAAACATCACTGGATACAGTATGCTTCCTTCAAAAATCGTTCGTCATAAAGCAGGACGCTTTGTGCCTGTCCTTCTTGCTGGTCTGATTTTAGCCGCGTGTAGTGGCCAGGGCCCGAAAAGCCAGTCCGTAGACATCCAGGCACCCGTTACTAATAATTCCGCCTACTATCTGCAGCAGGTGCAGCAAAGCAGCGATGATAGCAAGACCGACTGGCAATTACTCGCAATCCGCGCCCTGTTGAAAGAAGGAAAATATCCGCAGGCTGCTCAGGCGATCGGCGAACTGCCTAATCAGCTTTCTGATAAACAGCAGCAAGAATTACTGCTGCTGAAAGCCCAGTCTCTGGTTGCTCAGCAAAAGATTGCCGATGCCCAACCGATATTGAGTCAGGTGAAAACCAGCGAGCTGTCTCAGGATCAGCTGGCGCGCTACTACGGTTTACAGATTGCCAGCGCACAGGGTAAAACTTCGCTGGCCCTGCTCCGCGCCTATATTGCTCAGGAGCCGTTGCTGAAAGGCGATGAACGCCAGCAGAATATCGATGCCACCTGGCAGGCGCTGACCCAGCTGTCGCAGCAGGATATGAATTCGCTGGTGATCAATGCCGACGAAAACATTCTGCAGGGCTGGCTGGATCTGCTCACGGCGTGGCATGCCAACGCGCAGGATGCCAACATGCTGAAGTCAGCCATTAAAGACTGGCAGACGCGCTATCCCGATAACCCTGCTGCAAAAACCTTACCGACCCAGTTGAGCCAGGTGCAAAACTTTACCAAAGCGTCCACCAGCACTATCGCGCTGCTGCTGCCGCTGAACGGTCAGGCTCAGATGTTCGCCAGCGCTATCCAGAAAGGCTTTAACGACGCGAAGAACGGCACCCTCGCTACCGCGCCTCAGGCGATGCCGGGCAGCGCCCAAGATCCTATCGCGATAAATCAGCAGCAGCCTGCGGATGCGAATGCGGTCGTCAGCCCGTCAGCTAACCCGGCGGCTGCGCAGCAGAGCGGCACGGCGCAGCAACCGGCAACGACGCAACAGCAGCCTCAGCAACAGCCGGCCGCCGAACCCGCCAGCAATGCGCAGGTGAAGGTTTACGACACCAGCAGTCAGCCCATCGCGCAGGTGATGCAGCAGGCCCAACAGGATGGTGCCACGCTCGTTGTTGGACCGCTGTTGAAAAACAACGTTGAAACGGTCGCGAACAGCCAGACACCGCTGAATGTCCTGGCGCTGAACGAGCCAGAGCAAATCCAGAACCATCCGAATATGTGCTATTTTGCGCTGTCGCCTGAAGATGAAGCGCGCGATGCGGCGCATCATATCTGGGACCAGGGCAAACGCCAGCCGCTGCTGTTAGTGCCTCGCAACGGCTTGGGCGATCGCGTAACGGCGGCCTTTACGAAAGAGTGGCAGTCACTGGGCGGCGGCACCGTGCTCCAGCAGCGCTTTGGTTCTGTTTCAGAACTCAAGCAGGGCATCAATAGCGGTGCAGGCATCAGCATGAGCGGTACGCCCGTGGTTATGCCCTCGTCTTCTCAGCCGCAAAGCGTTTCCGTTGCGGGCCTGAACATTCCGGCACCGCAAACCAGCGCATCGGCCGCCAGCAGTGGCGGAGCCATTGATGCCGCTTATATCGTCTCGACTCAGGATGAACTGCAACTGATCAAACCGATGATCAGCATGCGCACCGGTAGCCGCAGCAACGTTGCGCTCTACGCCAGTTCGCGCAGCGCGCAGGCGGGCGCAGGGCCGGATTTCCGTCTGGAAATGGAAGGGCTGCAGTTCAGCGATATCCCCCTGCTTTCCGGCGCAAATCCGGCGTTGATGCAGCAGGCCGCGAAGTCGTTCAATAACGATTACTCGCTGGTGCGTCTGTACGCAATGGGGATTGATGCGTGGACGCTGGCTAACCACTTTAACCAGATGCGTCAGGTGCCGGGCTTCTCGCTCGACGGCAATACCGGCAAGCTGAGCGCCACCGCTGATTGTGTGATCAACAGGAAGTTGACATGGAACCAGTATCGCCAGGGCAACATCGTACCGGCCAGCTAAACCGCCGCCGTACGGGTGCCGAGCACGAACAACTCGCCCGCCGCTATCTTGAGCGGGCGGGGTTAACATGGGTCGCCAGCAATGTTTACTATCGCGCAGGGGAACTAGACCTGATAATGCGAGACAACCAGTGTTGGGTGTTCGTCGAAGTGCGTTACCGGCGTAACGCACGCTTCGGCGGCAGTCTGGCCAGTATTACCCGACAGAAACAACACAAGCTGCTGCGTGCCGCCTCTCTGTGGCTGGCGCAACGCGGCGGCAGTTTTGAAACAGTGAATTGCCGTTTCGACATCATTGCCATTACCGGCACGGCGCTTGAATGGTTGCCGAATGCCTTTAATGCAGACGTTTAGAACCAGGTGGTCGTGTGCAGGAAAGAATTAAAGCGTGTTTTACCGAAAGTATTCAAACTCAAATCGCTGCTGCAGAGGCGTTACCCGATGCCATTTCGCGTGCAGCAATGACAATGGTGCAGTCACTTCTCAACGGTAACAAAATACTGAGCTGTGGTAATGGTGCGTCATCCGCCAATGCTCAGCACTTTGCCGCCAGCATGATCAACCGCTTTGAAACCGAACGCCCCAGCCTGCCCGCGCTGGCCTTAAGTGCGGACAACGTCATGCTGACGGCGATCAGTAACGATCGTCTGCATGACGAGATTTACGCTAAGCAGGTGCGTGCACTGGGACAAACCGGTGACGTTCTGCTGGCAATCTCTACACGCGGGAATACACGGGACATCGTGAAGGCCGTCGAAGCCGCCGTCACGCGCGATATGACTATCGTTGCGCTTACCGGTTATGATGGGGGCGAATTAGCCGGATTGCTGGGACCGCAGGATGTGGAAATTCGTATTCCTTCACATCGTAGTGCTCGCATTCAGGAGATGCATATGTTAACACTCAACTGTTTGTGCGATCTGATTGATAACACCTTGTTTCCCCACCAGGAATGACGGAAGGAGCACCAATGAAAGCATTGAACGCTATAGCCATTGTTTTAACCGCCATGCTGCTGCAGGGCTGTGTCGCGGTGGTTGCCGGTAGCGCCGCTGTGGCGACCAAAACCGCCACCGATCCCCGCTCTGTCGGAACGCAGGTCGATGACGGCACGCTGGAATTACGCGTCAGCAACGCGCTGGCAAAAGATCAGCAAATCAAAACCGATGCTCGCGTCATTGCTACCGCCTATCAGGGTAAAGTCCTGCTAACCGGTCAGGCCCCGAGTCAGGAGATTGCCAACCGCGCGAAACAGATCACCATGGGCGTTGATGGCGCAACCGAAGTCTATAACGAGATTCGGATTGGGCCGAAAGTCAGCCTTGGCACCTCGTCGTCTGATACCTGGATTACCACCAAGATTCGCTCGCAGCTGTTGGGCAGCGATCAGGTGAAATCATCAAGCGTCAAAGTCACCACGGAAAACGGTGAAGTGTTCCTGCTGGGCCTGGTGACGCCAGAAGAAGCCAAAGCCGCCGCGGACATTGCCAGCCGGGTCAGCGGCGTGAAACACGTCACCACCGCGTTTACCATGGTGAAGTAATGCTGAGTTAACCCCAGGACAGCTGTCCGGGTTGTTACTGGCGCAGACAGAAAAGCCGCACCCTGTTGGGTTGCGGCTTTTTTATTGCGGGTTTAGCCGTGACCGGGTCAGAGCCAACAAACGTTTTCCGGCTTGCCGCCCAGCATTATCGCGCCGCCCGAGGTTGTCTCCGCTGGCGGCGGCGTAACGAGAGAAGGCCTCAGACCGGAATATCGATCACCAGTGCGCGGGTCGGGGTTTTCGCTGACAGCCACAGCTGTTGCTCTTCCTGCAAAAATGCGCCATCGCCACAGCCCAGCTGTTCCTGATGAGCGCCCCCGGCCGAGGCCTCAAACGCGCCATGGATAGATTGCAGATAGGCGCGCGCGCCCTGAAGCGGCACCAGATGCTGCTCGCCTGCCGCCAGCTCAACCTGATGAATCCAGACCTGCTGACGCAACTGCAGGCTGCTGTCGCCGCCATCCGGTGAGGCCAGCAGTTGCGAACGCATGCCGCCCGACAACGTCATTTTCTGCATACGGGGATTTTCACGTTCCGGGCAGGCCGCCAGCCAGAGCTGCATACGGGTTAACGGGCGATCTTTACTCGGATTAAGTTCGCTGTAGCTCACGCCAGGCTGAGCGGAGAGCAGCAACGCCTCACCTTCACGCACGCTGATGTGATTACCCTCGCTGTCCCGGTATTCCGCCTCACCCTGTAAAACGATATTCAGCACATCCACCTGAGGATAGGTGCGCGGCTGAAACGCCGCGCCAGGTGCCAGGACTTCCTGATTCAAAACGCGTAAGGAGGCATAACCCATTAATTTGGGATCGAAATAGTGGCCAAAAGAGAAGCTGTAGCGCGCCTGTAACCAACCGTAATCGGCCTGACCACAAGCGGATGCACTGCGTGTCGTAATCATTATGTACCTCCAGCATCCGTCGGCAAGAATCGACGACGGGAAATATGCCTTTATGGTAAAAGTCTGGACGCCGGATTGTTAGCCAGTTAATCTGCCGTGCATATTCAAATTTCCTGACAGAGAACCGGGATGGCCAAAGACCGTGCGTTAACCCTTGAAGCTTTACGTGTGATGGATGCTATCGATCGCCGCGGCAGCTTTGCCGCCGCCGCCGATGAACTGGGCCGCGTGCCCTCAGCGCTTAGCTACACCATGCAGAAACTGGAAGAAGAGCTGGATGTGGTGCTGTTTGACCGTTCGGGCCATCGAACGAAGTTCACCAATGTCGGAAGAATGTTACTGGAGCGCGGTCGGGTGTTGCTGGAGGCCGCCGACAAGCTCACGACCGATGCCGAGGCGCTGGCACGCGGCTGGGAAACCCAGCTGACTATCGTGACGGAAGCGTTAGTGCCCACCGACGCGCTGTTTCCGTTGGTCACGAAGCTGGCTGACAAAGCCAATACCCAGATCGCCATCATCACAGAAGTACTGGCTGGCGCCTGGGAGAGACTGGAACAGGGGCGGGCTGATATTGTCATTGCACCGGATATGCATTTTCGCGCCTCGACCGAAATAAACACCCGCAAACTTTACAGCATCATCAGCGTTTACGTTGCCAGCCCTGACCATCCAATACACAACGAACCCGAGCCGCTTTCAGAAGTCACCCGGGTAAAATATCGCGGCATTGCCGTGGCAGATACAGCCCGCGAACGTCCGGTTCTGACCGTGCAACTGCTGGACAAGCAACAGCGCCTGACCGTCAGTACGATGGATGACAAACGTCGCGCGCTCCTGGCCGGTTTAGGGGTCGCCACCATGCCTTATAACATGGTGGAGCAGGACATTGCAGAGGGCCGCTTGCGGGTGGTCAGCCCGGAGTATTCGCGTGAGGTCGATATCATCATGGCCTGGCGGCGTGACAGCATGGGTGAGGCAAAAGCCTGGTGCCTGCGCGAAATTCCTCGCCTGCTGGCCCGGAAAAACTCACCGACGCCGGGCGCCCATCCCTGAAGATTACAGCCGGCTCAGACAGTCCAGCGCGACGCTTTTAAAGCAGGCAAAGTCACTGCTGTCGCGCAATCGCGTCATCGCCCGCTCGCGCATAAAGGTCACGAACAGGTCATAGATAGCCATCGCTTCCTCATACTCGTTTTTGCTGATTGCCAGCAGGAAAATCACGTAAGCCGTGTCCTCGCCCCAGGGGATACCCTGCGGGGCCAGCACGGTGTACACCACCGTTTTTTTCGCCATCAGCCCCAGCGAATGCGGAAGCGCAATCCCTTCGCCCAGCATGGTGCTGACAATGGCTTCACGCTCCTCAACGGAAGCATAAAACGCATTATCCACCACGCCTTCTGCCTCCAGCCGATCGCATAACAGCCGAAACAGCGCAGACTGACTCATCGGCCGATCGATGATGCAGAAATGGCGGGCATCAAAAAATTTCTCCAACATATAGGGCCGGGTGCGGTCCACCAGCACCAGCTTGCCTATCTGCTCCCGTTGAAATTCCGTCGGGAAAGGCGCGACCACGACAACCGGTTTCTCTTTTTCACTCAGCCGCGTGGTGGAAATCACAAAATCTTCTTCGATGCGCTGGCGGGCCTCATATTCACGCTGCGACAGGCACTGCGTCACCTGCAACTGGGGATAGTTGCGCATTAACATGGCTTCGATCATGCGGAGCGTCGACGTACCGCTGTCGCACACCAGCAGTACCTGAGGGCGACGCTGGTAACCCACGTTATAATGGCGCTCCAGCCCGACGCCGATATGAAGCACCAGAAAGCCAATTTCATTTTCGCTAATCGTATAGGGCGAATATTTTCCCCAACTGGACACCGCCGCCAGCGTCACATCATAGGCCATTGGATAGTGCTGCTTGATGTTGCTTAATAACGGGTTAGGAATATGGATCTGATAACGCACGCGCGTGATCATCGTTTTAATATGGGTAAGCAGATCGGCACGGAGTTGAGGATCGTTCTGCAGATCGTAATAGTAGTGAGTGTTAATAAAGCTGAGCAGGTAGTTAACCAGCGCCTCCGCATCGTCAGCATTAATGGCGCTGGGGGCAACGTCCTGAATGCGTCGGGCGGCGATATTCACCCGCAGCCAGCTCTCTTCCGCCGGAGAAACCGGTTTAACGGTGAGCGGCCGCAGCGCATGGATCAGCGTCTGCGCAGACTCGCGCACGTCATCCCCGATCTCTTCCACCTGTGGATCGCTCAGCGGATAGCCTTCATTGATGCGACGTAGCGCCACCGCGCAGTAAAAACGCAAATAGCGTTCGCCTTCATCACTGAGGCGGATATTGTGCTGGGCAAGGCCGTTTTGCAGCAGCGGCTGAAGGGTTTCCAGCAGGCCGCTTTCCAGCGATTCGGGCACGATCAGCGGGCTGTCAGGCTGCTCCTGATCGATCTCAAACAGCAGATCGGTTAAGCAGGTGCGGATCGCCACTTCACTGCCAAACAGCTTCATGCCGTGATGGGGTTTGCTTTCGATACTCAACTGATAACGGCCGAGCCATTCGCGCACGTCGGCCATGTCATTCTGCAGCGTGGCACGGCTGACAAACCACTCCTCTGCCAGGGTTTCCAGCTTCAGGGAATAGGCGGCGGTGAGGAAACGCACCAGCAGGTAGCGGATTCGGTCGTGTGAGGTGCGCGGCACCCGCAGAGGCGCACGCGTCTGCTGCTGCAGCACGTTAAAGCGCAGCGCATCAATAATTTTAAGCTGGTAGCCCGCACCGCGATTCAGGACAAACTGCGCGCCGTGCTGCTGCAGCATGGCGTTGAGCGCGGTAATATCCGTGCGTACGGTGCGCGTGGACACCGCAAACCGCCGTGCCAGTTCGTCCTGGGGGAGCGTTTCGTTTTTCAATGCGTCGAACAGTTGCGCAAGGCGCTGATTCGGGAATCTCACGTCGGGTTACCTGCTTCAGCGGTTAACAAGAACAAAGTAAACGTCAGACTGCCGGAAAACAGGCGGCAGGTCTATTATGCCCTGCGCGCCCGTAATCTGTCCTTGAAGTGGCGCACAGGCCTGGGCTCAGTCCAGCAGACTTTTACAGATGGCCAGCAGTTGGCGCACGTCTTCCACGCGGGTTTCGCCACTGGCTTTGTCGATGATCGAACTGTAAATGTGGGGAATGATCTTGCTCACGCCAGCGTCCAGCGCAATACGCAGGATCGGCCCAACGTTTTGCAGATCGATCCCGCCGGTCGGCTCCAGCCAGAAATCCTGTTTCGCACAGGCTTCGGCCACCGCGCGGTACTCGTCCACCGTATCCAGACCGCCCATTGGAAAATACTTCACGGAACTGCCGCCCATGTCCTTCAGTAACGCAATCGCGGTATCAATGGGCACAATTCCGTCGCTGCTCTGTGAACTGAGGGGACCGGTGGAAATTTTCACCTTGCCCGGCGTGCCGGTTGGTGAAATCAGCCCGTTGACTACCGTTTGTGACTGACCGAGCAGCGCACGGCTGGTGCCGACGCCGGTAAACACCTGATTAACATGTTGCGGCTGTAGCACGGCGGCCAGTTCGCTGACCATTCGCGACTGCCGGGGATCGCCCGCGCCCAGGCCGATGGACAGCGCGTTATCAATCAGCGCGGCGTACTCGCGCATATCCGCAATAGCGGCCTCGTTGCTGGGGTAGTTTTTTGATAACACGCCGACCAGTACGTGGCCTTCTGCGGCCTGCCAGATGGCTCGCGCGTTCTCTTTTGAACCCGCCAGCACGTTAAGACACAGGCGATCCTGATAAAAATTGGGGGTTAGCGTCATGCTATTTTTCTCCTGTTAACAGCGCCTGAATGCGGGTGAAAATAATCTGCAGCTGCTCAGCGCTGACGCTGCGCACGTCGGCTTCAATAACGCCCTCATTGGCTTTGTAGCCACGGAAGTAAATGGCGATATCACCGTTTTTTAGCGCCTGCACCAGATCGCCGGTCTGATGCCCGATTGTGGTCTCATCGAATTTGATCTCTGCCCGGGCAATGTCGCGCCCGGCGGCATCCCATACAACGCGCGCACTGACGCCATCCAGACCGTTAAGGTTGTTGATGAAAGGCGTCATTTTTTCCACCATCTGGGCGCCGGTGGTTTTCGGCAGGGTCAGGTAGGATTCAATGGCCTGGGTCAGTCCCAGAATCCCCTCTTTGCCCACTTTCATGGTGCGGCCAATGCCGTTGCTCTGGCGCTTCACCCACTCGACAAGCTGATGTTTCCCGATAACCAGGCCGCTGGTGGGGCCTTCAATGGCTTTGGCCCCGCTGTAAATAACCAGATCGGCACCCGCCTGGTAATAGCACTGCAGATCTTCCTCAGCGGCGGCATCCACGATAAGCGGCACGCCATGCTTACGTGCCACCTCGGCGGCCTGCGCGACGCTCAGGTGGCTCTTTTGTACGCAGTGATGGGACTTCACATAGAGAATGGCCGCCGTCTGGGCGGTGACTGCAGCGGAAAGCTGCTGTGGCGAGCACTCGTTACTGTAACCCGCCTCAACCGTCCGACCGCCGCCCAGCGCAATCATGCTGCCAACGGGCGCGCCGTAATTCACGTTATGCCCTTTTGGCACCACGATGTCGTGCGGCACGGTCAGCGGTGCGCTGTGTAAATTATCCAGCAGCCAGTCGTCATCTTTCACAATGACGGCAGCCACACTTTGGGCGATGCCCGCAGAAGCACAGGACACCACCAGCGCATTTTCCACCTGCAGCAAATTAGCGATGTAAGCCCCGGTCTTATCAACCAGGTCCTTCACTTCAAAATAGTGCTCCAGGCCGTATTTAACCGTATCAACCACGTCGCTGGCCGGTGTAGACACGCCAAGAATGGTCATGCGGCCAGAGGCATTAATGACCTGCTTCAGGCCATATTTCTCATACAGTGAAGACATTGTGTTTTTTCCCTTCTTCAGTCATCCAGCACTCACCGGCGACGATAGCCGCCAGAGGAATCAATTGGCGATCGCCCTGCTCCGCCAGCCCTTCCGCATCCACAAACGACACGGATTCGTGCGCCACGGTAAACAGGGTAAAGTCGGCATCAAGTCCGGGCTCAATAGCACCTTTGCTGCGTAATCTCAGCCCGCTGGCCGCCTGATGCGTTACGCAGGCAATAATCTGTGGCAGCGTCATGCCTACATTGAAAAATTTCGACATCACGTGCGCCAGGGTATAAACCGGTCCGTTCAGACGATTGCGGCAGTAGATGTCTGAACTGATGGTGTCAGGCAGAATGCCTTGGGCAATCGCCGCGCGCGCCACCTCAAAGCTGAAGCTGGCACTGCCGTGGCCAACATCAAGCCGCAAGCCCCTTGCCAGTGCCTGTTTTACCGCTGCACGCAGTTGCCCTTCGGGCGTCAGGATGCGGTTTGGCTTGCCGTTGTAGCAGTGGGTGATGATGTCGCCGGAGGTCAGCAACGCGGCGATTTCATCGAGGTTGGGGGGATTGTTACCAATATGCACCATCAGGGGCAGGTTGCCATTTTCCTGCTGAATCGCCTTCGCCAGCACCAGCGGCCGAATGCCGTTTTCGCCCACCACGCTGCTGCTCATCCGGGCTTTAAGCCCGACGATAAAATCGGGATGACGTCTTACCGCATCGGCAATCGCCGGGCGATCAATCTGGGTCATGTCCGCCAGTTCATTTTGGGTAACGATGCCGGTGCGGGCGATATTCAGCAGCGCAAAAACCTGGGTGGTGACCGCTTGCGTGCGCTGTCTGAAATCATCAATGTCGTCTGCACCTGTACTGCCTGCATCGACAACACAGGTGACGCCGCTTTCCACGCCAATCCGGTCGGGATGATCGTGATAGATGGGCGATTTTTCATAGCAGTGTACGTGGGAGTCGATCCAGCCCGCACTGAGATAGCAATCCACCGCCAGGGTTTGTTCCACTTTTGCCCTGCCGGTTACCTCACCCACGGCGGCTATTTTTCCGTCGAGTATGGCGATATCGATCAGACGTTCATCCGGCAGTCGCGCCCGACGCAGAATCAGATCGTACATAGGAATCTCCTTTGACTGCCCCGATCGGCCTTCACCAATCGGGCATTAACGCGATCAGATCGCGACCGGAAAAATCGCGCCGAGGATCATGGCACCGAGGATCGCCCCGCCGGTGATCGGTTTGTTCCACAGATAGAACACCAGCGCACCCAACAGCGAACCGAGACCGATAGGAATGGAGGCGCCCATGGCGGCCAGGATAATCAATGGCCCCAGGAAGCGTCCTGATGCATTGCCCGCGCCCATCATCACGTCCGCACCATAGGTGCTGTTGCTTTGATTAATGGTGAACTTACGCGCCAGAATGATGACGTAGCCTATCGCCACACCGATAACCAGACCGGTGACCAGCGAAGCCGCAAAATTCGCCACCGGGAAGACAAAACCGGCGCCCAGCAGCAGCGCGGGCACGCCCAACCCGACGCCGGTCTGGATGGCACCACCGATATCCAGAATCCCGACCAGCGATCCTTCAATGATGCGGGCGAACAGAAAGCTGGCACCGAAAGCGGCCACCGCGCCGTAAACGCCGGTATCGATGCCCGCCCGTAACATCGAGACGAAGGCCACTTCGTTAAAAGCGCCGATACCGTACAGGTAGTACATATGGGTCCCGGCAAACACGCCGGAGGAGAGCAGACCGACAAAAATCGGGAATGACCAGTCGGCATACCAGAAACCTTTGTTTGATTCTTCCATTGCAGACGCTCCGTTATTTGCCGCTCAGGCTGTTATGAATACTGTCGAGCCAGCCAGGAATGCCGAGCTGGAAGGATTGCAGCATCTTCATATCGAAACCGCGGAAGAAGGCGCTGAGAACAAACAGGGCGACGATGGCGGTCATCATGATTTTGGTCACTTTGTTCCAGCCGCTCTCTTCAACCCCTTTACCAATCAAAATGCCCAGCACCAGGCCCGGTACGGCATTGCCCATAATCAGCTGTGCCAGACCGCCGAAGATGGTGGCCCAAAAGCCCGATTTCTTACCGGCGTCAATTGCCGCCAGCCAGAAGATCACCGGCATGACCGTGTTCACCAGCAAATTAGCGGCCGGTACCAGCACCTTTACCGCCGTGACCTGCAGAGCCGCCGGAACAGCAGAGGCGGTCGAGTTGAGAAAAGCCACCACCACCATGCCGATGATGCCGCAGGCGATAGCCATCTTTTTCGGGTCGTGTAGCGTCTCTGCCACATTGCGGTTTTTGATCATGATCGCCGCCGCGCCCCAGTTGGGGATGATGCGATGATCCACGTCCTGCGTGAACGCACCCGCCGCCACGGAGGAGGCCCAGGCGTTAAAGAAGAATCCCAACCCAAAAGAGAAGTGAGAGGCAGGATCGCCTTCACAGGAGTTAAGTTCACCCAGTGTGCGAAAGGCGCCCATACCTTGTGTCGTCGGGGCATGGAACATGCGGGCGGCACCGGCGCCCACACCGACGCCCACGAGGCCGCCGATAATTAACGACTTGAGCAAAATGATGAGAAACATCCTCTTTCCTTATATGTGTTGTTTGAGGCTGACTTACACGCGGGTGAACTCGACCTTATCGCCGTCCAGGCAGGTCACGTTAATGGTGACCTCCAGGTCGACGCTGAAGAGCCTGCGCTCGCGTGCCAGGAAAAAGAAAAGGAATTTTTCGGTTGTGACGCGTTCCCGCGCGCGCACCACCTTTACGTCCTGCGGTTCAATGCGCAGCAGAATCTTATTGGCGTTGCGCAGGACTTCGTGCTGTACACGACTCAGCGCATCTGCGAAGGCTTTCGCCTTGGTGTCGCCCTTACCGCTTACGGCAACCGAGGTTGTAAAGGTCTCTTTCATTCCTTATCCACCGTGTTTTTTGTTCCAGGCCTGAACCAGACGTTCACCCAGCTCTTCTTTGTCCATAAAGCCGAAGCCCAGCACGTTCGCGCCTTCATTAATGGCGGTTACGCCTTCATCCACAGAGCGCATACCATGTTTGGCCTTATAGCCGTATTTGTTTTGCGCCGTAATCGCGCCTGCCCCTCCGCTGCCGCAAAAGGAGATACCGAAATCGGCATTCTCTGCTTTCATGACGTCGCCCAGCTTCATGTCTGCCGCGACGCCCGGCACCACAACGGCACGGCCACCGGCTTTTTCTACGCCAGCCGCCACTTTTTGTCCTTTACCTAAACGATCGCCGATCACTACGGTTACCATATGTCTGTTCCTCTCAGGGTTGGAAAATTAGTCGTTCTTCGCCACTTCAAAGTGGACAGAAAGCAGCCAGGCTTCTTCTGGTGGCAAATTGCCAAACAGGTCCACCACCTGCTGTGCCAGCGCCATCGACTCTTTGGAAATTTCGTCAAACAGCTCAGCCTCAACCTCTGGCAGACTCTCGCCGGTGACGGATCGCAATGCCATTGCCCGCACGTGCGAAGCCAGCATTTGTATCTGCACGGCATTCGGCTGGATGGCCCGCTCGGCAAAAAGCACCTCAATCTGCGCCATCACGCGATCCGTCAGGGCCTGAATCCTTTGCTGTTCGTCTTGTGACGCATTCATCGCTACCGCTCCCTTACCCGTACTCATCGTCTGCTTCCCATTTCGCGCTTAGCGTGATCTCAAACTAACCAGAGGCGGCAGCGCTGTGGAGAACGACTTTTTCCGTTTCGAAGTGGAAATCCGGCCCTTGTGAGTGATCCGGAACGCAAACTTGCGCGTTCGCTTAGGGGACGAATTATTTTTAACAGATTAAACAGTGAGTTAAAAAAGGGATATCACACAGGAAAGGCGGCAGATGAGGAATAAACAGAAAACCGGGTTGCTGGTCAGCCGTCACAAAACTGGCAAACAGCAACCCTGAGGGCAAGGTAACAGAGAAACTTATGACTCAGCGTCAGTGGGCTGACGTAATGGCGTAACGCGGTTTTTGTCGTCAACGGGCTGGAGGCGATGCGTTTTACGTCGGCTAATGGCGGCCACGATCAGGGCAAAACGCGCTTCATTCAGCTTGTAGCAGAAGCCCATGATCAACGCCGCCGCAATCGCCAGCGAACAGGGCCAGATAAAGATCAGCTGCCTTAAACCTGCCAGCGTGCCATCGCTTTGTACGGCATTGGGCACGTAGCCTATTTGCGTCAGCATCAGACCGGGCAAAAATCCTGCCAGCGCGGCGGATATCTTGCGAAAGAAGGTGTAGCCCGTGTAACAGGCACCTTCTGCCCGAATGCCGGTTTTCCACTCCCCGTACTCTACGGTATCCGGCACCAGCGCCCAGTTAAGGCTATTAACGAATGCCGTACCGAAAAACGCCACGCAGGAGAACATGACGAACAGCAGAGAGCTGCTTCCCCAGAGAAAGTTACCCAGATCGCCCAGGGCCCAGAGGATGAGTCCCCCCAGATAAACCTGTTTCTTACCAAACTGTTTTACCGCTGTGGGCACCAGCAGTACGCCCACCAGAATACAGCCCATGCTGAAGAAGCCCATCCAGGAGAGCAAATGAACATCGTTCAGCACGTACTGCGTGTAGTAGACCTGAATGGCCAGCTTGATATTAAACGCCGCCAGGGTACAGAGGTTCGCGAGGCACAGAACCAGCAACGGTGGATTGTGAAAGATGGCGCGGAAGGCCGTTGCCACACCGGGTTTATGATGCGTCGGGGTGAGCTCAACATAGCGCTCTTTAACCCCGCTGTAACAGAACCACATGCACAGCAGCCCGGCGACCACAAAGACGGCGGCGGCAACCTGATAGCCCAGCGCACTTTTGCCAACAAACAGCGACTGAATGGGCATAAAGCACACGGTGCAAACCAGTAATCCCACCGTTGCCCCGCCCTGCCGCCAGGCGGCGAGGTGGGCGCGTTCGTGGGGATTTTTGGTTATGGCTGGCACCATTGCGCCATAGGAACAGTTCATCAGGCTGTAAAACAGACCAAACGTCATAAACAGGGCGGTCGCGATCGTTGTCTTTATCGTCAGGCTAAAGTCGTTAGCAACAAACTGTGCCGCAGCCACCAGCGCTACCGGCAGCGAGAAATAGAGAATAAAAGGTCTGAATTTTCCTCTCGTGCCAATATGGCGGCGTGAATCCAGCACAATGCCGGTGAACATATCGGTTAGGGCGGTAAAGAATTTCGCCACCAGGAAAATCACCCCGCCGTACCAGGCTGGCATGCCCAGCTCATCGGTGTAGAACTTGAGTAAATAAAGCGTCCCGATAGTCAGCATCAGGTTGGAGCCAAAATCACCGACGCCGTAAGCCACCTTCTCACGCAGCGGGAGTTTCAGCGTTAATGGATCGGAGCCTGTCTTCATAAGTGATCCTTTTAGCGCCGCGACCGGCGCAGTCACAAAGCCAAATTAGCGCTGACGCTTACGTGCATCGATCTCCTCAATGATGCGGACATACATCTTCTCATTGAGATTGTAGAAGCACCCCATGGCCACGATGGTGATCACGGCCAGCGCCCAGCAACACGAAAAAGTGCTGATAACCCTGTTTGGACGCATCAACGACGCCTTCATCGTTTACGCAGGCATACCAGCCGCCGAACTGTTTATCGCGCAGCGCGCCATTCAGGGCGCTAATGCCGTGATCGACCAGTTGATAAGCTCCCGGCCGTCCCATTGAGGCCGCAACGGCATAGACATGCAGCATGCGTGCGGTAATCCCCAGGTCCTTATGCGCCAGATCGATCATGAAGGCCGGTGAGCGATCCCCTTTCAGTACCTTGTCAGGCTAGGTCGTGGTGAAATGCCCTTTGCCCGCAGGCGTGCCGTTCATCACCTGCAACGCCACGTCAAACGACAGCCCCAGACCTTCACACAGCACCGCCGCTTCCGCCGAGAGGGCATTCAGGGCGATGCTCATGTAGTTGTTGATCAGCTTGACGCGAATCCCCATACCAGGGCCGCCTGCCACGACCAGCTCATTGCCCATCGCCCTAAGCACGGGTTTTGCTCGCGTAACCTGTTGCGGCGTGCCGCCTGCCAGCAGCAGCAGTGAACCGGCTATCGCATGGTCTGATGTGCGGCCGACGGGCACGTCCATCATGCTGAAACCGCGAGCGGCCATCTCACCGATCAGCCGATCGGTTTGCAGCGGATGGATCGTGGACATATCAATCACCAGCGCAGTGGATGCCAGCGTGGTACACACACCTTTGTCGCCAAGCAGTACGGAACGCACTAACTCGCCGTTGGGCAGCATGGTGATAACAAACTCGGCCCCGGTTGCCGCCTCCGCAGCAGAAACGCTCGCCCGGGCGCCCTTATCAACCAGACGCGCGACGGCCTGAGGATCCACATCAAAGACGTTGAGCTGATGGCCCTGCTTCAGCAGATTGCTCGCCATCGGCGCGCCCATTTGTCCCAATCCAATAAACGCAATTACCGACATACCGCTCTCCCAACCCCGTTATTGTCATATTTTGTCATTACAGACGACTTTTACTGTCTTTTTTGGGTCAGATTTGTAATTTATGGTTAAAAAATTGACAGGTGTCACTTTTAAAACATTTGATGAAATTAAAATGACAACACCAACAAAATGTGAGGAAGCGTTATGACGCGTATTGCTTGTGTAGGGATCACCGTATTAGATCGCATTTGGTATCTGGATACCTTGCCGTCTCAGAGCGGAAAATATGTGGCAAACAACTATCGGGAAGTCGGCGGTGGTCCGGCTGCTACAGCGGCCGTTGCCGCAGCTAAACTGGGTGCAGAGGTGGATTTTATTGGTCGGGTCGGTGACGATGACACAGGGAAGAGACTGCTGTCTGAGTTAAATGAGTACGGTGTAAAGACCCGATATACTAAAGTTTTTGAGGCCGCCCGCTCTTCACAATCCGCGATTCTGGTGGATGCCGAGGGGGAACGGATGATTGCCAACTACCCTAGCCCGGACTTAGCAGAATGCGCAGACTGGCTAACAGAGATCGACTTCTCACAATGGGATGCGGTGCTGGCAGATGTTCGCTGGCACCAGGGTGCCAAGTGCGCGTTTACCGTGGCCCGCCAACAGGGCGTTCCCACCATTCTGGATGGGGATGTGACCCCGCAGGACATTGGGGAGCTGGTGGCGTTAAGCGATCATGCGGCATTTTCAGCGCCGGGTTTACAGCGCTTAACCGGGCTGGAGGGGGAAACGGCGGCGTTAAAAAAAGCACAAATGCTCACAAATGGTCATGTCTATGTTACCCAAGGCGCTCAGGGCTGCGTCTGGCTGGACGCCGGCACGCTACAGCATCAGCCCGCCTTTGAGGTACAGGTCGTCGATACCACCGGCGCGGGCGACGTCTTCCACGGGGGGCTGGCCGTGAAACTGGCGCAGAAGGGCTCTGTCACAGAGGCCGTGCGCTTTGCCAGTGCGGTCGCGGCGCTAAAATGTACGCGACCGGGCGGGCGAGACGGGATCCCTGATTATGATCAAACCTGTTCTTTTATGTCGGTAAATGTATAAACTGTGTGCCATGGTGGTATTCAGAGAACAATCCATGATCCTCACGGACGTAACCGGTAATCCTCGCCACGATCGTTTGCTCAGGCTGATCGCTGAACGTGGCTACATGAATATTGATGAACTCGCCTTGCTGCTCGACGTTTCCACACAAACGGTCAGGCGCGATATTCGTAAACTCAGCGATCAGGGGTTAATCACGCGTCATCATGGTGGTGCGGGCCGTGCATCCAGCGTAGTGAACACCGCTTTTGAACAGCGCGAAGTCTCACAGACTGAAGAAAAACGTGCGATTGCGGAAGCCATTGCGGACTATATTCCCGATGGATCAACGGTATTTATCACTATTGGCACTACGGTTGAACACGTCGCCCGGGCGCTGGCAAATCATAAGCATCTGCGCGTTATCACCAACAGCCTTCGTGTCGCCCATATTCTGTACAAATGCCCACAGTTTGAAGTGATGGTGCCCGGCGGCACGCTGCGTCCCCACAACGGTGGCATTATTGGCCCGGTCACGTCCGCGTTTGTGGCCGGTTTTCGGGCAGATTATCTGGTTACCAGCATGGGCGCCATTGAGAGCGATGGGGCGCTACTGGAATTTGATGTTAACGAGGCCGCCGTGGCGCAAACCATGATGGCGCATGCGCGTCATATTTTGTTAGCGGCAGACCACACCAAGTTTCAGGCATCGGCAGCGGTAGAAATGGGCAGCGTTACCCAGGCGACCGCCCTGTTTACAGATCGGTTGCCGGCAACGGCGTTGCAGAACGTGCTTAAAGCGCATCAGGTGGAAATCATTCAGGCGACGCCAGGCGGCGATGAAGAGCCCTGAGCAATTAACCCCGGCAAGCCGGGGCTATCGGTAAAATTAGCGGAACTTCTTGTGGTTTTCGTTACGGATAGCCGCCAGCTTCTGCGCTTCTGCTTTGGCTTCATCCAGTTTACCCTGCTTAGCCAGCGCATCCGCTTTATCAATCTGGGCGAGCAGGTCATCCATACCTTTGTGAAAGTCTTTCATTTCCGGGCTGTCCGGGGCTTTGCCTTCCAGCTTGTCCGGCGTGCCTTTTTTGGCATCCTCAGCTTTAGCACGCAAATCACTTAACATCTTGTGCAACTGGTCGGCGCTTTTCGCCCCGTCCAGTGACTTATAGATACCCGACATATCTTTCATATCGTGCTCAAGAGAGGCAGCACCGGCGGTCACGCTCACGGATAACACGGCTACAGCTAACAACGACATAAGCTCTTTACGCATGCTCAGCTTCCTTTTTATTGTGGGAATGCTTTTTATAAAAAAACGGAGGGTCGATGCCCTCCGCTTGCTATCGCATAAACAACTTAAAAGAGATTTTACTGTCCGGCAATATACATTTCGGGGAGTAAGACCGAACCGCACTGAATATTGCTACGGGTTTCAATGTCATCGCCCACGGTGACAATGTTCCGCCACATGTCACCTAAGTTACCGGCGATAGTAATTTCGCTTACCGGATACTGGATTTCACCGTTTTCTACCCAGAAACCGGCTGCGCCGCGTGAGTAGTCGCCCGTGATCGCACTGACGCCCTGCCCCATCAGTTCTGTCACCACCAGGCCGGTGCCCATCTGCTTCAGCATAGCGTCGAAGCTGTGCCCCTGACCGGCGATGCGCCAGTTGTGGATACCGCCCGCGTGGCCGGTGCTGGTCAGGCCCAGCTTGCGCGCCGAATAGCTGGTCATCAGCCAGGTTTGCAGCACGCCATCTTTGATAATGTCGCGAGCCTGGGTGCGAACGCCTTCGCTGTCAAACGGCGTTGACGCTAAACCTTTCAACAAGTGCGGCTGCTCCTGAATGGTCAGCCACTCAGGCAGAATCTGTTTGCCCATGGCATCCAGCAAGAAGGTGGATTTCCGATACACGCTGCTACCGCTGATGGCGCCCACCAGGTGACCGAACAGACCCGTTGCCACTTCGGGGGCAAAGATCACCGGCGCTTTCATGGTGTCGAGCTTGCGTGGCGCAAGACGCGACAGCGTACGGCGCGCGCATTCTGCGCCGACCCAGTCCGGGCTTTTTAAATCGTCGATTGCCCGGCCGATGGTGTAAGCATAGTCACGCTCCATATTGCCGTCCTGCTCAGCAATTACGCAGCTGGAAAGCGAATGGCGGCTGGAGCAGTAGCTCTGTAACATGCCGTGGCTGTTACCGAAGACTTTAATCCCGATGTGGCTGTTAAAGCTGCCGCCTTCGGTGTTGGTGATGCGTTTGTCCGCCTGCAGCGCCGCCTGTTCTGCCTGGGCCGCCAGTTTGATGGCGTGATCGGCATCGATCTCCCACGGATGGTAAAGATCGAGATCCGGAGCCTCATAAGCCAGTAATTCTGCATCCGCCGGTCCGGCAAAAGGATCGGGTGACGTATAGCGTGCAATATCGATCGCCGCCTGCACAGTCCGTTTGATCGCATCCGGGCTGAGATCGGTCGATGAAGCACTGCCTTTACGGTTTTGATGATAAACGGTAATACCCAGTGCGCCGTCGCTGTTGAACTCAACGTTTTCTACCTCGCCGTAGCGGGTACTCACACCAATACCGGTCGTCTTGCTCACCGCGACTTCCGCGCCATCCGTACTTGCTTTTGCCAGTTCAAGCGCCTGCGCAATTGCCTGTTCCAGTGCTGTTCGCTGTTCTGCAACTTGAGTTGATACGTTCATCGACCTGCCGTCTAATCTTATGGTTGAATAATTTGAGTCTATCAGAGTCAGAGAACAATTTCGCAGTCACCCGATAAACTGGTAGGATTAGCCTCTTTTTTTTGGAGCCAGATATGACTAAGCAGCCTGATGAGTGGCTCGACGATGTACCCGATAATCACGAAGAAGAAGATGAAGAGATTATTTGGGTTAGTAAGAGCGAAATAAAACGTGATGCTGAAGAGCTGAAACGCCTGGGTGCCGAGCTGGTCGATCTGGGTAAAAACTCTCTGGATAAAATTCCGCTGGACGAGCGTTTACGTAACGAGATTGAACTGGCACAGCGCATCAAGAAAGAAGGTCGCCGCCGTCAGTTACAGCTTATCGGTAAACTGTTGCGCAGTATGGATGTTGAGCCGATCCGCATCGCACTCGACAAACTCAAGAACCGTCACAACCAGCAGGTCGCCCTGTTCCATAAACTGGAAATGCTGCGCGATCGTCTGATTGATGAGGGTGATGAGGCGATGGCGGACGTGATCGCCCTTTATCCGCAGGCCGATCGCCAGCAGCTGCGTAGCATGATCCGTAATGCGCAGAAGGAAAAAGCCGGTAACAAACCGCCAAAATCTGCCCGTCAGATTTTTCAGTATCTGCGTGAGTTAGCCGAAACCGTCTGACCTTTCCGCTGATTTGCGGCTGAGCAGCGCCCAGCCGCAGGGTTTTCTTCTCCCGTCTGAGGGAGAGGAACGGGTCCGCTAGTGATCAGCGCGCCAGACGATCCAGCAGCTTCTGATGAATCCCACCAAAGCCCCCGTTACTCATGACCAGGATGGAATCGCCCGGCTGGGCCGTTTTCGCGATCGTCTCTACCAGCGTATCGATATCCGCGCTGCAGTGAGCGGGCTGCATGCAGGCTTCTGCGACGTCCGCGACCTGCCACGGAATATGGCTCGGCTGGAACAGGAACACTTCGTCTGCGCGCGCCAGCGACGGCGCCAGCTCATTTTTATTCACGCCCATTTTCATGGTGTTTGAACGCGGCTCCAGCACCGCCAGAATGCGCGCGGTGCCGCCCACTTTACTGCGCAGTGCGCTCAGCGTGGCCAGAATCGCCGTCGGATGGTGGGCAAAATCATCATAGATCTTGATGCCGTTGACCTCACCGCGCAGCTCAAGACGGCGACGGGCATTAATAAAGCTGTCCAGCGCCTGGCTTGCGTCCTCAGGTTTTACGCCGACATGGCGCGCTGCCGCAATCGCCATCAGGCCATTGTGCATGTTGTGCTCGCCGACCAGTCCCCAGTTCACCTCGCCCACTTTTTCACCCGCCAGCAGCACTTCCCAGCGGGAGGCATCCGGCGTCAGCTTCTTCGCCTGCCAGTGACCGCCGTCGCCCACATGCTCCTGTTCGCTCCAGCAGCCCATTGCCATCACCTGCTTCAGGTTATGATCGTGCTCTGGCAGCAGGATCTTGCCCTGACCCGGCACAATGCGTACCAGATGATGAAACTGTTTCTGGATGGCCCGCAGATCGTCAAAAATATCGGCATGATCGAATTCAAGATTATTCAGAATCAGCGTACGTGGGCAGTAATGGACGAATTTCGAGCGCTTGTCGAAAAACGCGCAGTCGTATTCATCAGCCTCAATGACAAAGAATGGGCTTTTTCCTAATTTTGCAGAAACATCGAAGTTACCGGGTACGCCACCAATAATAAAGCCAGGTTCCAGGCCGCAGGCTTCCAGAATCCACGCTGCCATGCCTGCTGTGGTGGTTTTACCGTGCGTGCCCGCCACGGCCAGCACCCAGCGATCGCGCAGCACAAAATCGTGCAGCCATTGGGGGCCAGAGAGGTAAGGAATGTTGCGTTCCAGTACCGCTTCCACGCAGGGGTTACCGCGCGTCATGGCGTTGCCAATAATGACCAGGTCCGGTACGGGCTCAAGCTGGCTCGCATCGTAACCCTCTGTTAATTCAATGCCTTGCTGCTCAAGCAACGTGCTCATCGGTGGATAGACATTGGCGTCAGAGCCTGTCACCTGATGACCAAGGGAGCGGGCCAGCATAGCCAGTCCGCCCATAAAAGTGCCACATATCCCGAGGATGTGAATGCGCATAACGAGGTCCATAACTCAAAAGTTCGGCGCACAGTGTAACCTCGCTTGCACACGGAAGAAACGGATTAGGACTATGGTTTTTAAAGTTCAATCGGCTAAACTGCGTACGCATCCACGGGCAGTTAAGTATGCCGCTGCCACTCCATCGATGATTCAGGGAATGTGTTATGAAAACGTTGGGCGAATTTATCGTCGAGAAGCAACACGACTTTCCGCACGCCACAGGTGAACTGACGGCACTTATCTCAGCCATTAAGCTGGGTGCTAAAATTATTCACCGTGATATCAACAAAGCCGGCTTAGTCGATATTCTTGGTGCCAGCGGCGTTGAGAATGTTCAGGGTGAACAGCAGATGAAACTGGATCTGTTCGCCAACGAAAAACTCAAAGCCGCACTGAAAGCACGCGGCATTGTTGCCGGTATCGCTTCTGAAGAAGAAGATGAGTTTGTTATCTTTGAAGGCGAGGAAAACGGAAAATACGTCGTATTGATGGACCCGCTCGACGGTTCGTCGAACATCGATGTTAACGTCTCCGTCGGCACCATTTTCTCCATCTATCGCCGCGTCAGCGAGCCGGGTACGCCAGTTGTCGAAGCCGACTTCATGCAGCCAGGCAACAAACAGGTTGCCGCCGGTTACGTCGTTTATGGCTCATCCACCATGATGGTGTACACCACCGGTTGTGGCGTCCATGCGTTTACCTATGATCCCTCTCTGGGCGTGTTCTGCCTCAGCCATGAACGCATGACCTATCCGGAAGTGGGTTACACCTATTCCATTAACGAAGGTAACTACATTCGTTTCCCACAGGGCGTGAAAAAGTACCTGAAATTCTGTCAGGAAGAGGATGTGGCGACGCACCGTCCTTACACATCACGCTATATCGGCTCTCTGGTCGCGGATTTTCACCGTAACCTGCTGAAGGGCGGCATTTATCTTTATCCCAGCACCGCCAGCCATCCAAAAGGCAAGCTGCGCCTGCTGTATGAGTGCAACCCAATGGCTTTCCTGGCGGAGCAGGCCGGCGGTAAAGCCAGCGACGGTCAGAACCGTATCCTGGATATTCCCCCGGTCACGCTGCACCAGCGCTGTCCGTTCTACTGTGGTAACACCGCCATGGTTGACGACGTAGAGCGTTTCCTGGCTGAATTCCCCGAGTGCCGTCAGGGCTAAACATCAAGGGCGCGCGTGACGCGCCCTTTTTGCGTTACGACTGCTGCAGCCTGAACTGCGCCATCGCCGCCTGGAGCTGCTCGGATTGCGACTCCAGTGAATGGGTCGCCGCCGTTGCCTGTTCTACCAGCGCCGCGTTCTGCTGCGCCGCTTCATCCATCTGCGTGACCGCGTGATTCACCTGATCGATTCCCCTGCTCTGCTCTTCTGACGCCATGGAAATCTCTTTCATCAGGGCCGTAACCCGCATAACTTCAGCGGCAATCTCATCCATTGTTTCGCCCGCACGCGTCGCCATTTCACTGCCCTCTTTGACGCGCGTTTGTGAATCACCGATCAGCGTACGGATCTCTTTCGCCGCACTGGCACTGCGCTGTGCCAGCGTACGAACCTCGTTGGCGACCACGGCAAATCCGCGCCCCTGCTCTCCGGCACGTGCCGCTTCCACCGCCGCGTTCAGTGCCAGGATATTGGTCTGGAAAGCAATGCCGTCAATGACGCTCAGGATATCGCCGATACGGTTAGCGCTGTCGGTGATTTCATGCATTTTTTCCATAACATAATTCACCACCTCTGCGCCGCGATCGGCACTGTCAGACACGGCGTTAGCCAGTTGATGGGCCTGCTGGGCATTGCTGGCGTTAAGACGGACCGTTGCAGTTAGCTGCTCCATGCTGGCCGCCGTTTGCTCCAGCGATGCCGCTGACTCTTCGGTACGTTGGGAAAGATGGACATTGCCGGCGGCCAGTTCACGGCTACCGATATCAATTTTCAGGCCGGCTTCGCGCACCTGATTAACCGATTCGCGCAACGCATGCTGCATGCCCGCCAGCGCATTGTTCAGGCGCCCCAACTCATTATTGCCCGCCAGCGGCAACGTCTGGGACAAATCGCCCGCCGCAATCTGCTCAAGATGGATGATCGCGTTGTTTAGCGGAATCAGCAGCATGCGGCGCAACAGCACCCAGGCCAGCACCAGCAGCAACAACGAGAGTCCGACGGCCACGGCTATCAGCACTTTCATCATGATTTCATTGCGCTGGGCTTCAACTAATTGCGCCTGGGTAATCTCATCGGCTTTTTTACCGAAGGTTTCTACCGCTTTGCTGTATTTCGCCGAAAGCGGCTCCAGCTTGCCTTCCAGCAGCTGGTAGTATTCATCGTTGTACTGTTTATCCAGCGCCTTCATCATTGGCAGGATGCCCTGATCGAGGTAGTCCTTATAGCTGGATGCGATGGCATCGGCCATAATTTTCCCTTCAGCGGTCACGGTACCGGCATCGACAAATCGCTTAAGATTCTGCTGCGATGCCGCGACATCAGCCTGCGCCGTTTTGGTGACCTGCGCGCCCTCATCCAGTAAACCAATCTCAATTTTACGCACCGCCAGCGCAGCACTGGCCCGTGCGCGCATTAAATCGGCATTACTTTGATACAAGCTGTTTAACTCGATTCCCTGAATGCGGTTGATTACATCCAAAGAACGGTTACCTTTATTAATGGCCACAATGCCCATCACACTCACCGCCAACAGCAGCAGTGTCATGAATGCCAGCAACGCCAGCAACCCCGTGCGTAGTGATAACTGTTTCATCTTGATCGTTTCCGTATGAGTAGTAAAAGGCGAAAAAAATTTCGACAACCCTTAAACGGAGAAAGTATCGGCACTGCGATTCGTAAACTTTAGCGCCAGTGAATGATTAACCCATTCATTACCGCTAATCTGTTAATGAATCTGAAGGTATTGTGTTAAAAAAACAAAAGGGGAAATCCATGAAAAGAAGATGGGTGTTGCTGTTACTCTTAAGCTGCAACGCAGCAGTTGCGGAGCAGTCCACTATTGATGTCACATTAAATCAATGCCTTAATCAAGCTGATACCACGTTGGCCTTGATGCAATGCCAGGATGCGGCGACCCAGGAATGGGATAAGGAAATGAACACGCAGTACAGTGCATTGATGAAAAAATTAAGCGGACAGCCCAGAGAAAAACTGCGTGCCGCACAGCGCGCATGGATGAAATACCGTGAGGCATGGTTAGCGGCGAGCCGCAGCCAACTGAATACGCAGGGCACCCTTGGTCCCGTTGCGCTGGCGGCGCAGAGTACAGCCCTGGTACGCAATCAAACGTTACAACTGCAATCTTTGGCCAATGGCAGTTGCGCTAACCCCGACGATTGTTGATTAATGTCAGTCCGTTGTTGGCTTTTTGCCAATGTTGTCTTTTACCTGCAGGGAAAAATCATGGCTGCTTATGCCTCTACGCTGATATTAATCGGCCTTGCCATACTGAGCTATTTTGTCCACAACACCGCCGTCACCCTTTCTATATTGATTCTGCTGGCCATCAAACTGACCCCGTTGGCGCAGTTCTTCCCTTACGTGGAAAAACAGGGCATTACGATAGGCATTATCATCCTTACGGTGGCGGTCATGGCCCCGCTCGCCAGCGGTTCGTTGCCCGCCTCCTCCCTGATTAAGTCCTTTGCCAGTTGGCAATCCATTGTGGCGGTGCTGGTGGGTATTTTTGTCGCCTGGCTGGGCGGCCGTGGCGTCAGCTATATGAGCGTGCAACCTTCGGTCATTGGCGGGTTGTTGATGGGCACGGTGATTGGTGTAGCGTTTTTCCGCGGCGTCCCGGTAGGGCCATTGATTGCTGCGGGCATTGTTTCCCTGTTCATCACGGCCAAATAGCGTTGAGGAGCATTCCGAAACGCCAAAAAGGGGGCGTACTTTCACAGTCAGTTGGCTATAATAGCCAACACTCAACACACGACGACTGAAGGAATTCCCGATGAGTTTGAACCAGGTGCCAGCAGGTAAAGACCTGCCAGAAGATATCTACGTAATTATTGAGATCCCGGCCAATGCCGATCCGATCAAATATGAAGTTGATAAAGATTCTGGAGCCCTGTTTGTAGATCGCTTCATGTCCACTGCGATGTTCTATCCGTGCAACTATGGTTACATCAACCATACCCTGTCACTGGATGGTGATCCGGTAGACGTGCTGGTTCCTACCCAGTACCCACTGGAGCCAGGCTCAGTGATCCGTTGCCGCCCGGTTGGCGTATTAAAAATGACCGACGAGTCAGGTGAAGATGCCAAGCTGGTTGCCGTTCCGCATACCAAGCTCACCAAAGAATACGATCACATTAAAGATGTGAACGACCTGCCAGAGCTGCTGCGTGCGCAGATCACCCATTTCTTTGAGCACTACAAAGATCTGGAAAAAGGCAAATGGGTTAAGGTTGACGGCTGGGATAACGCTGAAGCAGCGAAAGCTGAGATCATCTCTTCTTTCGAGCGTGCGGCGAAGAAATAAATCCCCTTGCGCTGAAACGCCCTACCGCTTTTCAGCACAGGACAAAAGGCAAACGACATTTCCTTTGTCATACATACAGGCCCTGCTACGGGCCTGTATTTTTTTGTCGTTATTCAGCTGCTTCGTTGCGGGCTGGCCGCCTGTTAGTGCTGGCATCCCTTTAATGTGAAATCGACGGTTAAACGATCGCGATACTTATACAGGTCATAGTCCTGATTATGCGCAATGCGTTCTCCATGGCACATCGACATGACCACATCCTCATGGCTTACCGTAATATCGTCCTGTATGGGATTGGACGCTTTAAAGCCTCTTATTGCCATATAGGGAAACGGAAACCACCAGTTGGCAAAATATTCAGGAATCAGCGCACTGAGCACAGGATAATTATTAAGAGAATTGAGATAGACAGGTGAACGAGGCGCGGTCCCGTTAAACTGCATATAGAGCGCTCCCACAGACAATGCATTCGTGTCCCGTTTTAACTGATTCGTAATCCCGGCATTAATTTCGTCCTGTTGATGAACCGCATTACCGTACACATATATGCCCGTAAATGCATAGAGCAAAGGAATCGCGATAATGACGTTGACGAAGGCGCCTTTTCCCTTCATTGCCCATGCCAGTAATGTTGCACTGAACAGCATAAACCCACTCACTGCCAGCATCACCCGAGGAGCAAGAAGGGTATTCTGTAAAATAAGCAGACTCCCCGGAATAATCACGAAGGCAGCGAAGGGGAACAGCAGCGTCAGTATGGCAACCATAATACGGATGGGGTTACGCTGTTGTTGTACATAGCGTAGGGCAATTATTGCTGCGGACACGACAGCCACGACCAGAACTGAAAGCAGCACCGCCATCCCTTTGCCATCTTTATAGAAGGTAGCATCAATAAAATGCCAGTAGGCCAGCGCATTGTTGCAGAGAGTTCCCCATAGCTGGTTACTGGCAATACCGGGATGATTGGCAGCATGCTCACCAGAGAAGGTTAGCGGTAACAGGATCTTAAGGTAGATAACAGACGCGACCAGAAACGCTGCACCTCGCTGAACAAGATCGCGAATAATCTGTAACGGCGGCGTATTGTTCACCATCTGACCAAATGCCACAACAAAGACCATCATGACCGCAATATTGATGGCTATTTGATAAAGGCAATAAATAGCGAGAAGAACAAAGACCGCTGTCAGGAACTGGATAATCGTTTTTTGTACCGGAAATAATACCCAGGCCAGGCTCAACACGAGCGCAGAACCGATAGTGAGCACATCAAAACGATAGGAAAATATTTCAGCCAGATACGGATTAGCAAAAAAACTCAGCGTGGCTAACACGCCAACCCAGGTTTTCGACGCGGTGAAGTGGCGATGATGATAGTGTGCCAACGTTACAGCGATAAGAACGGCAGTGATAATGAGCGGTAAAGGAAAAATGTCTGAAACATGGGAACTGAGGAACAGCGCTTTCATTAGCAGGTCAGCTAATGGCCTTCCGTCTCTCCCCCAGAGTGCATTGCCCGTTATTGCTCTGCCGTTGTCATCAATATAAAAAGTATTGGCAAGTAACAGCGGTAAAGAAAATATAAAAGCAGCGATAAGATAAATATTGATTGTTTTTTTCATTACTCTTCACTTTGATGATATTTGTACGGTCATTCGCTGAGTGAGTGATAACCGGGCGTTCATGCGACGCACTTACCCGCCCGTAAGCTTACCGGAAAAGGTTTTGTATCATTAACGACATTAACCGCCCTTTCCACACTTTTTCATAAATTGCCCATGATTAAATCCTGTCTTGCTTACGGCCGCACGACACCGAAGACATTACGTCTCGTCTTAAAAGCCCTGTGAAGACACGATAATGAGGCAGGCTGGAGAGTCGCCTGAAAACAAGAATAAAAGGGTTCATCAAGATCATGAACCCTTTTATCTGAATGGCATTCAGCTTAACTGGCTGGTGAGTCCAACGAATTAATCGCTTTCCTGCTCCTCTTCACGTTTCAGCCAGTCGCCGCTCATAATGCGCTGACGTCCTGAAACTGAACGTTGATAAACATAAAGCCACGCGCTCCCAAACGGCGTCTGAATCAGAAAACGTTTGTATTCTCCACCTTTGGTGCGAAGCGCATCTAACTCGGCGAGGATGGAGGCATCAATTCGGTATACTTCGCAATATACCGTTCCTTCGCCAGTAATCACGCCGGGATAGTGACCGAGACTGTAAAGCTCATAGCCCTCAATCTGATGGTCACCCAACCATTGCGCGTGTGTCATCCAGTGACTGTTTCCCTGTTTGCGCCGTAAACTGCCATAGACAATTATTCGCATTGCTAAAACTCAAACTGATAAAGCAAATCAAGAGCCTGATCCACACCGGACACGGCTTCCAAATAGAGTTTGGGCATCAGGCGGTAACGCAAGGTTAACGTTGCCAGTGAATCAAAAATGCCCACTCCGTATTTTACTTGTAGACCCGGCAGTACATAGCCGCTGACCTGCACCTGTTGACTGTCGCCAACGCCGGTGGTGTCGAGAGCAAGGTTACTTACACCGAACGTCTCGCCGATTTTACCCACAACCTGCCCACTTTGTGCAACCCCTAAGCCGACTAACGCCGAAGTTAGTGCGTTACCGTCACCGTCGCTTTTCAGTCCCTGACCCCGTAACAGGTATGAAAGGGCTTCCTGCTGTGACATCGCCGGATCGGAGAACACTTCTACTTTTGGCTCGTCTGCCAGCCCCGTGACGCGCAATCCTGCGGTTACGCCATCCTCTGTTGCATCCGGATTACGAATCGCCTCCAGGTTGAGATAAGGCTGGTCTGGCGGGCCTGCAAACTGCAGTTCACCTTTGCGTACGATCAAGTCCTGACCATAGGCATGGAAACGGCCGGATGGAATGTTGATCTGTCCATTAAGCCCCAGTCCGGATTTATCCTGCACCATTTTCAGATCGCCATTGAGCCGGGCTTTTAGTCCAAAGGCCGACAGACGTACGTCGTTTCCGACGTGAATGGTCAGGTTACTGTTAATCGGTATTGAGGCGGTTTTAGGCTCAATCGGTTTGAGGTTCTTATCCAGCATCACCTCGTCAGAGGAGACGCCCACGGCGCTCTCTGGCACCTCTTGTACCGTGATGCGCGCCCATGGGATATCAACCCGGCCGTCAAGGTTAAAGGCGGCTGGCGTAGCCTCAAAGACCACATCCGGGGAAACGTCCATGCGCACCATGGGCGGCACGGTGACGCGAACCCGACTGCCTTTAGCGGCAACGCGCGCACGCCAGTTATCCAACTGACTCCAGTCCGCATCGCCACTCAGGTTAATGTTGCCCTGTGCGGTCTGGAGCAGGCCATTCAGCGTCGAACTCATGCCGTTAAACACCATATTCAGGCTGGCACTGGTCAGATCCACCGGCATGAAGTTGCCTTTTACGTTCACATCTTTGAGGCCGAGTTGACCAAAAATCTGCGGCTGCTGTGCCGTTCCTCCCAGACGCAGATTACTGTTCAGATTGCCTTTGATGCTTTCGCCCTGCATCAACGCCGGGTTGATCATTGCCAGCGAGATGTTGCGGATATTCACGTTGCCGCCCAGCGTACGGCGCTGCTGCGGATCGGTAATCTGCACATTGCCGTCCAGCTGACCGTTATTCACGATGCGAATCAGCCAGTCGAGCTGAGCCCGTCCGTCCCGCAGTGCCGCATTAACGTTAATCGTGTTAAAGGCGATGGGCAGCGTATTGCCCTGCACATCCTGCGCGACTTTCACGTTGTTACTCTTCAGCGCCAGCGTGCCGACGGGCAGTTTACCCTCCGCCGTCCAGTTGACGCGGGCATCGCCGCTGAACACGCCGCTCAGCTGCGTTTGATCGGTCAGGAAGGGTTTCAACATTGCCAGATCGAAGCGGTTTAACACCACGTGAGCATGACCACTGGGGCCGGCTTCAATGGGCTCTGGCACACAAAGCTGTGCATTGGGGTTTTGCCAGCAGTGGGGGCCGATCGTCGCGCTCTGTTTCTGATTAAAATAGTCAATGGTCATCGCACGCGTCAGGCGCCATTCACCCACCGGCGTGTCAAAACGCGTGTTATTAAGGCTGCCTTTCCACGTCTCTGTCTGACGGTCAAAGCTGCCGTTGAGCGCAAGCTGTCCTGATACCGGCTCACCCTGTACGTTGAGTTTGAGCTGGTGCTGCTTTTCATCACCCTCGGCATTGAGCGTCAGCAGGCTGATGTTGAGTGCATCCTGTTTTAGCTGTTCAACCCGCAATTGAAGTTTACCGGCGATCTGATCGCTGGAGCGCACGTCGCTTTTCAGGGTGATGCGGCGGACAAGCAGTTGCTGCCAGCGTAACCCCGTGGCGGTAAGATCGGCCAGCAACTGTGGCGCTTTCAGCGTACCGCGTGCTTTGATATCCCCTTTCACCACGCCGCCCAGGCCCGGCAGTGCATTATCAAGACGGGGCGCATCAACGTTGGCATCCAGGTTCAGGCTATCTGCCAGACTGCCTTTTATCTCCAGGTGATTGCGTCCCAGCGCTATTTTGATACCGGGGATATCCCATTGGTTGTAGCTGTTGCCCCTTAAGGTCCCCTCTGCGCTGACCGCATTCTGCTTAACGTTACCTTTTAGCATCAGTTGCGGTACGCTGACCTGCCAGCTGCCGCCATACAGGCTGCCGCGCGTGGTAATGTTGCCGTTCAGCTTTGCCGGCCAGTCAGGATACTGGCGTGCGGTATTGATGCCGTCCAGCGTCAACTCACTGCGCCAGCTGATCGCTTTGCTCCAGTCCACCAGCGCTGTCAGATCAACGTTGCCCTGCAACACCGCCACACGTAGCTTATCCAGACTGAACTGCTGAACGTTGCCTTTCCCCTCCAGGGCGACCGTCGCAGGCGGCACCGACTCCCCTTTGACCGACGTACGGAGCGACATGACATAGTCAGTCGCCTTGCCGTTGAACTGGTAGTGAAGATCGTCGGCCTGATACTGAACCGGCCCGGTCAGGGGCCAGCGTAACTGCGGACTGGTCAGGTTGAGCGCCAGCGGAAGCCCAACAACGGCGGGTTGGGCGCTGGCATCAAGCTGCGCGCGCACCGGGCCTGAAAGCGTTAGCGCCAGTTTCAACTCGTCGCGCATCGCACCTTTTACTGTCAGATTTAGCTTTTCGCCTTTCACCGGATCAACGTTCACGTCACCGTTTAGCGTCAAATCAACGGGCCAGTTGTCGGCCAGCGTCGCCTGACCGCTGCCGTTCAGCTTGCCCAGGTTTGAATCCACCGCCAGCGTTTGCAACTGCATATGCCGGTCGAGGGTTTTTGCCTTCACCTGCAATCGGCTCACCGTAATATCGGTATCCCCAGTAATCCGCAACTGCTCGCCCACAATGTCCTTTACATCAATGTCCAGCGGAAGCTGAAAGTCGGGCAGTTCAGGCAACAGCGGTTTGGCAAACATCGCCTGTAAGGTTTCGCCCAGCGGCTTCTCGTCGGGCTTCGGCTGCTGTATTTTGGGCTGCACCACCTGCTCTTTTGCCACCTGCGCCGCTTTCGGCAGCGCAATCAGCAGGCTTTGAATATGGGTGGGATTGAGCGTCAGCGCACGATCCTGCCACTGCAGGCCGGTGGTAAAATCCACCAGCGAAATAGCGGTATCATCCACTTTCACGTTTATATTGTGCAGGCCCACGTGGCGCAGGGTGATCGGATAGGGCGTGCTAAGGTTTGTCTTGCCGCTTTCTTCTTCCGGCGGCGCGGTGGAGGGCGTCATCTTTTTGCTGTCGACCACCACGCTGATATCCTTCAGCGTAAGATCGTTCACACAAACAGACGAGTGCAGCAGGCAGTTAAGATCCACGGCCAGATGGATATTGCCCGCGTTCACGCTGACGCCAGGCATCTCATAGCGCAATCCACTGAGGGTAAGATTACGCCAGCCACCGTCCACTTTATTGATGGATAGCCCCGGCACCCAGCGCGAAGCGCCCTTCAGCACCAGATGTAATCCCGGCGTTGTGCCAATCAAAAATGCCAGGCCGGCAAACAGCAGCACTAAAAAAATCAAAAAGCCAATCAGGACCTTTTTCCAGCGCGTCATAATTCAGGCCCCAATCCTACGTAAAATTGCACACCATGCTCCTCGCTGTCCCCAATAGGGCGGGCAATATCAAACTTAATGGGCCCCACGGGTGATGCCCAGCGTACGCCGATACCGGCACCGGTTTTGATATTGCTTTGACTGATGTCATTAACGGCCTCACCGGAGTCAATAAACACCGCACCCCACCATTTGCCGCTGACGTTGTATTGATATTCCAGCGAACCGGTGGCCATTTTTGAGGCCCCGGTCAGTTTGCCGTCACTGTCACGGGGCGAAACGTTTTTGTATTTATAACCGCGAATGCTGCGATCCCCGCCGGCAAAGAAACGCAGGTCCGGCGGCACCCTGTCGAAGTCGTTGGTTTCAATCCATCCCACTGTGCCGCGCGCGATAAAGCGGTTCTTTTCGCCCAGTGTGCGGATCCAGACGTTTTGCGCCTGCAGGATCAAGAAATCGACATCCGATCCCCAGGTGGTATCGGACACATCGGCGGAATAACGCTGCGAGTCGCCCCAGGTGGGCATTAAGCCCCCGCGCGAACGGGTGCGGTTGAGACTGACGCCGGGATAGAGCAGCATCGTGGTGTTAGTGACGTTACCCTGTGTAAAGTGGTCCAGGCTCCAGCGCAGATTAAGGGCTCTTTGCCAGCCGCTGCTGCTGTCCCAGTTACGTGATACCGCCAGCGTACTGGTGTCCGCCTTGGTATCGTTGAGGTCGGTGCGCTTCAGGCCGCCCGAGAACGTGTAGTACTGCTCCAGGGGGCTTTTCAGCAAGGGGACTTTATAACTGAGATCGACCTGCTGCTCGGGGGCAGAGACATAGGCACTGGCGACCATGCTGTGACCGCGATCGTTAACCCAGGGCTTTCTCCACGTTCCTTTCAGGCGCGGTCCGACATCGGTTGAATAACCGACACCGGCTTCGATGGTGTTTTTAGCGCGGGGCGATACCACCGCATTCAAGGGCAGGACTTTGGTTTTACGTCCCTGCTTAAACTCAGGCGCAACCACAACTGACTGGAACCAGCCGGTCGCAGAAAGACGGCGGTTAAGCTCAGCCAGATCGCGCGAGCTGTAGTAATCGCCCTCTTTAAAAGGGACTAAATTTTGCAAATAGGCTTCGCGAATCTGCGAACCTTCAAAGCTGACATTGCCAAAACGATAGCGCGGGCCGCTGTTGTAATCGAGATCCCAAAAGGCTTCGTGGCGCGCAACGGAAACGCCCAGCTCGCTTTTCTCAAACTCACCGTCGAAATAGCCGTTACGGAGGGCAAGGTTAGTGAAGCCGCTTTTGAATTTGTCGTACTGCCCGTGATTCAGCACCGTTCCGACTTTGGGGCGCCCCTGCGCGATCCAGTTTTTATAGTCCGCATCGTTTTTAGCCTGGCCGGTGACGATAATCGTACTGCCCGCAATTTTTACCGGCTGACCGGGCGTGACGCGGGCGATTAACACCGGACGGCCGCCCTGAGGTGGCGCGGGCCGGGATACGAAGTCGATATCCGGCTCATAATAGCCAAGCGCACGCAGCCCCTCTTTTATTGCCGCGGATACGCGGGAGCGAAAGCGGCCATCGTTGGTGACTTCATCGCTGCCAATAGTCGACAGGCGTGCCCTGACGTTTTTTTGCAGTTCTCCGGTTAGCCCTTCCAGCTGTAGTCGAACCGGCGCTGCCCCGAAGGCGGGCGCGACGAGTAGTAAACCCGCCATGCAATAAACATAAAATCGTGGCACCTGTACTCCTGTCTGTCATGCCTGCCCCATTCCACAGGGCGCGTGTTAATCCTCGTTACCGATACGATCGCGACGGCAACTCACTCATCATAGCCGCACTTTTTGCTAACTGGCAGTGTACAACGAGTTATAAGTCAAATTGAGCATTATTGTCGGCAAAACCCACTTACGTTACAACGATGTTGTTACGTCGCAGGCGCGATTGCCGTTTGTACGCCTGACCGGGCGGTTGATGACAGACTGCCCGATAGCCTCACAGGACGCCACCGATTGCCCTCTGGCGGCGGCATCGTCGCTGCTGCTATAATCACCCACCACAGGCATCCCGCCTGTCTTCATTTCTGCCCCGACGCTCACGCATTGTGTTAAATGGGCGCAGACATTTTTGGCACGGATAGCTCCCCTTGCGTCACCAGCACAGGGAATGACCGCCTAAACCGCACGCTGCCCAGGCCAAAAATGACAAGTGAATAACTCTTTGGATCTCATATGCTTGATAGCTTACTTGTCATTCTGCTACTGATCGTAATCAGTGCTTTTTTCTCTCTTTCGGAAATCTCGCTGGCCGCCGCCCGCAAGATTAAGCTGAAACTTCTGGCCGACGAAGGCAACATCAACGCTCAGCGCGTTTTGAAAATGCAGGAAACCCCCGGCATGTTCTTTACCGTGGTGCAAATCGGCCTGAATGCCGTGGCGATCCTCGGTGGTATCGTCGGTGATGCGGCGTTTTCGCCCGCGTTTTCCAGCCTGTTTAACCGCTTTATGTCGCATGAACTTGCCGAACAGCTTAGCTTTATCTGCTCGTTTACCATCGTGACCAGCCTGTTTATTCTGTTTGCCGACCTGACCCCGAAACGCGTCGGTATGATCGCGCCCGAAACCATCGCCCTGCGCATTATCAATCCCATGCGCTTCTGCTTGCTGGTGATGCGCCCGCTGGTGTGGCTGTTCAACGGTCTGGCCAACGTCTTCTTTCGCATTTTTAAACTGCCGATGGTGCGTAAAGACGATATTACCTCTGACGATATTTATGCGGTTGTCGAAGCCGGTGCGCTGGCCGGTGTGCTGCGTAAGCAGGAGCACGAACTCATTGAGAACGTGTTTGAACTGGAGTCGCGTACCGTCCCTTCCTCCATGACCTCACGCGAAAACATTGTCTGGTTCGATCTGCACGAAGATGAAGTCAGCCTGAAAACCAAAATCGCTCAACATCCTCACTCTAAATTCCTGGTCTGTAATGGCGATATTGACCATATTGTGGGCTATGTCGACTCTAAAGAGCTCCTGCTGCGCGTGCTGGGAAATCAGAGCATGGCGCTGAACAGCGGGGTTCAGATCCGATCGGCGCTTATTGTGCCCGATACGCTGACGTTATCTGAGGCGCTGGAAAGCTTTAAGACGGCGGGTGACGATTTTGCGGTCATCATGAACGAGTACGCGCTGGTGGTGGGCATCATTACGCTTAACGACGTCATGACCACGCTGATGGGCGACCTGGTGGGCCAGGGCATGGAAGAGCAAATCGTCGCACGTGACGAAAACTCCTGGCTGGTGGAAGGCGGTACGCCGATAGATGATGTCATGCGCGTGCTGGATATTGATGATTTTCCGCAGTCAGGTAACTACGAAACCATTGGCGGCTTTATGATGTATATGCTGCGCAAAATCCCGAAGCGCACAGACTTTGTGAAGTTTGCCGGTTACAAGTTCGAAGTGGTGGATATCGACAGCTACCGAATTGACCAGCTACTTGTGACGCGGATTGATGAACGCCCGCCGATGCTGAATGTGGCAAAAACCGAAGAGTAGAAACACTAAGGGCGCCAACGGCGCCCTGCTATTTAGTTGAACTCTAGCTTGAGACGAACGACCTGGCGGTTAATTTCTGACATCACGCTCAGGTGCTGTTTGTCTTTGACCCGTGGGATCAGGACTTTACCTTTATCAAACTCGAATGCGCCAACATCCTTGATGTACAACCTTCCTTTAAACAGCGTCTTAACATATTTTGCTATCTGTAGTGGATTATAGCGCTGGAAGATTTTCATAGTTATTAACTCCTTAATTTTTAAGCACGCTTCACCGTTGCCAAATTCGGTACGGATCCATGAAGCGCGAATTCGAGATAAACTATAGAACACTCTGTTTGCTTCGCACGATAAGAAATAAATTTTTTTACCGTTCTGACACAACATTACAGAATACTCTGTTATTTACTTTTCACTATTCAGTGTAAACCTTCATTGGTTAAAGAATTGTGTTGTCGATAGCAAAGCTGACAGCTTTTTGAGACAGCCGCATCATCCCTACTTAATATGACAGTGGAATGACTAACTGGTCTGATCACTGGAGAGAATAATGATGCGTGCAACACTGGCAGCACTGGCTTTATCGTTCTTGATTCCCGTTAGCGCGCTGGCGCATAACATTGAGCTGGGCAAACGTGTGCCAGCAGTGGGCGTCAACGACAAAGGCGAGCTGATTTTACAGCAGGAAAAATTCAGTTATAAAAACTGGAACAGCGCTCAGCTGAGCGGAAAAGTCCGCGTAGTACAGCATATTGCCGGGCGCTCATCCGCGAAAGAGATGAACGCGGCGCTGGTTGAAGCTATCAAGGCAGCGAAATTGCCTCACGACCGCTATCAGACCACCACCATTGTTAATACCGATGATGCCATTCCTGGCACCAGCATGTTCGTACGCAGCAGTATTCACAGTAATAAGCAGCAGTATCCCTGGTCGCAGTTTATCGTCGACAGCAATGGCAATGTGCAGCACGCCTGGCAATTACAGCAGGGCGGCTCGGCTATTGTGGTACTGGATAAAACGGGTCAGGTTAAATACGTTAAAGACGGGGCGCTCTCTCAGCAGGAGGTGCAGCAGGTGATGAGCTTATTAAAATCGCTGTTGCAGGACTGAAGGCGGGAAGCGGGAGGGCTGCGCCTCCCGCACTGGGTTAAAACAGCGAGACGCGAAAGCCGGGATTAAGAAAAGATTCACGCGGTGCATAGTCCAGTGTTCTTCCCTGCCAGTCGTGAACGTGAGCACCCGCGGCCGCGGCAACGGCATGACCCGCTCCGGTATCCCAAATATTGGTTGGCCCAAAGCGCGGATAGAGCTGTGCTTTCCCTTCTGCCACCAGGCAAAACTTCAGTGATGACCCGGTTGCCACCGTCTGATGTTCCCCCAGTTGCTTGAGGTATTCTTTCATCTCGTCGTCGTCGTTGTGCGAACGGCTCACCACCACTAACGGTGGACGCGCATCAAGCACATGAATCTGTTGTCGCTCGCCGTTCTCTTCTTTCCAGGCTTTGCCCTCTGCGGCGGAATACATCACGCCCAGCGCGGGGGCATAAACCACGCCCATTACCGGTTTGCCCTGCTCAATCAGCGCAATATTCACGGTAAATTCGCCGTTACGTTTGATAAATTCTTTGGTGCCATCCAGCGGGTCAACCAGCCAGTAACGTTGCCAGTGCTGGCGAACCTCCCAGCCGGGCGGATCTTCCTCTGACAGCACCGGAATATCCGGTGTCAGCTGTTTTAAGCCCGACACAATCACATCATGAGCGGCCAGGTCTGCCGCCGTGACAGGAGAATCATCCGCTTTGTGAGAAACGTCTGTCGGAACGGAACCGTTGTAGACCTGCATAATCGCGTCGCCTGCTTCACGCGCCAGTTGGCTTATTTGCTCTAACATTTTCCACCTCATGTATGAGAATGCTACGCGTTAACTGTCATACCCGTTGGAATACAGTCTAGCAGCTTCACGTTCATCTCTGATTTCAGGCAAACATTCTGAATCATTTTTCAGGTATATCAACATAATAGAAAAAAATGGCAACGATATCCTTTTACAAAGCCTGCAACGCGTTTCGCCCGACCCCAGCGTGCGGCTGACTCAAAACGTTATCTTCATCACGATTTAACCTGCCCTTTCATCAGAGTTTTACATTATTTTTGTAGCCTTGATCTATTAGCTTTGGGAGCGAGCATGTTTAAGGCGGGAATGATGTTACTGGCGTTGAGCGTTTCAGTTGCAGCACAGGGAGCCACCGTGGATTTACGCGTGCTGGAAACGACCGATCTGCACAGCAATATAATGGACTTCGACTACTACAAAGATACGCCCACGGAAAAATATGGTCTGGTGCGCACCGCCTCGTTAATCCATGCGGCGCGTCAGGAAGTCACCAACAGCGTTTTGGTAGACAATGGCGATCTTATTCAGGGCAGCCCGCTGGGCGACTATATGGCCGCAAAAGGGCTCAAACAGGGCGACATCCATCCTGTCTATAAAGCCATGAATACGCTTGATTACAGCGTCGGTACGTTGGGCAACCATGAGTTTAACTACGGCCTGCCGTACCTGCAAAAAGCGCTGGCTGGCGCGCGCTTCCCCTATGTGAATGCGAACGTTATCGATCTGAAAAGCGGTAAGCCTCTGTTTACGCCCTACCTGATTAAACCGACCCGCGTGACCGATCGTGAGGGTAAAACACATACCCTGCAGGTGGGCTATATCGGCTTTGTTCCGCCGCAAATTATGGTGTGGGATAAAGCCAACCTGCACGACAAGGTGCGGGTGGATGACATCACAGAAACCGCACGTCGCTATGTCCCAGAGATGCGCGCTAAAGGCGCGGATGTTGTTATCGCCCTTGCCCACTCCGGTCTGAGTAGCGAACCTTATCAGGCCATGGCTGAAAATTCTGTTTATTACCTCAGCGAGGTCGCAGGCATTGATGCCATTATGTTTGGCCATGCGCACGCCGTTTTCCCGGGCAAGGAGTTTGCACGGATTAAAGGTGCGGATATTGAGAAAGGAACCCTTAACGGTATTCCTGCGGTGATGCCGGGCATGTGGGGCGATCATCTGGGCGTGGTGGATCTGGCGCTGAGCAACGCAGGTGGCCGCTGGCACGTTACTCACGGCACCGCACAGGCGCGCCCTGTCTATGACACCGCAAACAAGACATCGCTGGCCGCAGAAGATCCGGCACTGGTTAACGTCCTGAAAGACGATCACCATGCCACCCGCGAGTTTGTCGCTCAGCCCATCGGAAAATCCGCCGACGTGATGTACAGCTACCTGTCGCTGGTTCAGGACGATCCCACCGTTCAGATTGTGAATAACGCTCAGCGCGCCTACGTGGAGCATTTTATTCAGGGCGATCCCGATCTGGCGACGCTGCCGGTGCTGTCGGCCGCTGCGCCGTTTAAAGCCGGTGGACGTAAGAACGATCCTGCCAGCTACGTGGAAGTGGAGAAAGGTGACCTGACGTTCCGCAATGCGGCGGATCTTTATCTCTATCCCAATACGCTGGTGGTGATGAAAGTGAGCGGCGAGCAGGTAAAAGAGTGGCTGGAATGCTCCGCAGGCCAGTTTAATCAGATCGATCCGACCAGCACCCGAACGCAATCGTTAATCAACTGGAATTTCCGCACCTATAACTTCGACGTGATCGACGGTGTGAGTTACCAGATTGATGTGACACAGCCGGCCCGTTATGACGAAGAGTGCCAACTGATTCATCCTGATGCCTCACGTGTTAAGGATCTTCGCTGGCAGGGGCAACCCATCGATCCTAAAGCGACCTTCCTGGTGGCGACCAATAACTACCGGGCCTACAGCGGTAAATTCGCGGGCACGGGCGACAAGTACATTGCTTTTGCCTCACCGGATGAAAACCGCGCTATCCTGGCGGCCTATATCAGCGCAGAAACCAAAAAGCAGGGTGAAGTGCGCCCTCAGGCTGACAATAACTGGCGGCTGGCGACGATCAAGGCTGCACAGCCTCTTGATATTCGCTTTGAAACCGCGCCCGGTGATAAAGCCACGCACTTTATTCAACAGCATGCGCAGTATCCAATGAAGGCAACAGGGAATGACGAGACGGGATTTGCTCTCTGGCAGGTAAATTTACAGCAGTAAGAGGGCTAAGGGCGGCATCGCGCCGCCCTTTTATCCTTACAGGATTTCCAGCAGCTCAACTTCAAAAATCAGGGTGCTGAATGGCGGGATGGACGCACCCGCACCGCGCTCGCCGTAAGCGAGGTTGTGTGGAATAACCAGTTCCCATTTGGAACCCACCGGCATCAGCGTCAGCGCTTCGATCCAGCCCGCAATCACGCCGGTAACCGGGAATTCAGCCGGTTCGCCGCGAGCGACTGAGCTGTCAAAGACGGTGCCGTCGATCAGTTTACCGGTGTAATGCACGCGTACGCGGTCCTGGCGCGATGGAATCGGACCTTCCCCCTGCGTCATCACGCTGAACTGTAAACCTGACTCGGTGCTGCTGACGCCTTCGCGCTGGGCATGGTCCTGCAGGAAAGCCTGGCCTTCTGCGGCCATCGCTTCCACGCGCTCACGACGCACGCTTTCCGCACGCTCATGGACTTCACGCAGCGCGCGATGGACCACATCAACAGGCACCGCGGGTGAGTTCCCTTCCAGCGCGTCGCGCAGGCCCGCGAGCAGTGCTTCTGGCTGCAGCCCCTGCAGACCAGACTCCAGCAGCTGCTGGCCAACCTGTAAACCAATACCGTAACTTGCTTGTGCTTCGACGCTGTCGAAAGAAGGGGTAGTCATCTTCGTTCCTTTCACTCTCGGATATAGTAAGACGGGCAGCATAGCAGCGCAGGCCGCTGGCGTAAAATCCACAGCGCCGCAGATGACTTTTGCTGGCGAAAGAGAAACAATACGCAGGTCAAATTTATCAATGCTGGCAGGCACTTCGCGTCCACATTGCCCATACTGTATAAGTGACAAGTTTTTCCTTGTCAGTGGCACTATAAGAAAGAGAGAAAATATGGGCCAGATTGCCCCTCGTCGCCGCAGGACGCACGCACTGCGTATTTTAACCCGGTTACAGGCCTGGCTGCCGCAACGAACGCGGCCGCAAGGTGCCGGAGCGGAGGAACCTGATATGCCTTCAAACGTCTCGTCTCGCCTGCCTCACTGGCTTTATCGAATCTGGCATTTCACAGACGATATCCGCTGGATGGACCCGCTGCCGGCTTTCCACCGTCGTGGGATCGTGCTCGCTTTACTCATCCTGCTGCTGGCCTTTCTCTGGCCGTCCAGCACGCCACAGTATCCGGTAGAACGGCCTGTGACGCCTTCGGCAGAAAAAGAGGTGCCGATGCAGGCGGACATCTACAATAACAAACCGGCTCAATCCGCGTCTCAGCCAGAGGCAAAGGCCGATTCTCAGGGTGACTGGCATAGCTACCAGATTGCGTCCGGGCAGACGCTGGCGCAGCTGTTCCGCGACAATAATCTTCCGGTGAATGACGTCTTTGCGATGGCGCGCGTCGAAGGTAACGATCAGCCGCTCAGCACATTAAAAGAGGGCCAACAGGTGAAAATCCGTCGGGATGCAAAAGGCGTCGTGACAGGTTTAACGCTGGATGGCGCGAACGGCCCGGTGCTGTTTACCCGTCAGCCGGACGGCAGCTTTTTACGGGTAGAATAAGCGATAACCGGTGGCTCACGTCACCGGCTGTCCGTTATCCCGCTTTTTTGATTTTATTGACCAGCACGATCCCCGAACAGACCAGCAGCAGGGCAAGCAGATACTTGATGCCCAACATATCTTCACCCTGGAAAACGGCGAAGAGCACCGTTCCTGCTACAGGCATCACGACGTTAAACGGCGCAATTATGCTGACGCGGTTATATTTTAGCAGCACGCTCCAAAAGGCAAAGGTCACTGACGAGATCAGCGTCAGATAACCCAACACCGCCCCAGCACCGATACTGTTGATCTGCAGCGTCTCACTCGCCAGGCCACCGCCCATTACCATGACGCCCCCGCCCAGAGCCAACTGCCAGCCGGTCATCACCTTCGGATCGATAGTGTGAGAAATGCGTTTTCCCTATCGCGTGGCGGCAGAGAGGAGAAACGCGGCCAGCACCACGAAGCCGTTACCCTGCCAGACAAACTGAAAATCACTCAGTCTACTTTCGAGGTTGACCAGCATCACGCCGCTAAAACCCAGAAGGCAGCCAGGCGATTTGTTGTCACTGAGCCTGTCATTTTGATAGATAAAATGCGCCAGCATGATGCTAAAAAATGTGTCCGTGGCGTTCATGATCGAACCTTTTACCCCTGTGGTAAACGCGAGCCCGATTTAGAAAAACGTGTATTGAAGGGCGGTTTGCATGCTACCCAACAGGGCAAGCTGACTAAACTGGCGGGGGGATAAACGGTAAACCGGTTTGCGCTGCACCAGGGCAAAAAGAAACAATATCAGCCCCGCTAACAAAAAACGATAACCGGCAAAAACTACTTTCGAGGCAATATCGTCTGGGCGATTCGATACAGCGCGTATCCGCTTTTGATCGCGGGGTAAGAACGTCCCCAGAGCAAACAGCACCGCGTTGCGCAGGCAAAAACCCCATTTCGACGGGTGAACACGGACTCGACAGAAGGATATGCATGGGCGTAGCCAATAATAAAATCGCGTTTCATTTTATATTCAACATGCCCGGAGGAGCCTGAATCTGCAAGACAGAGAAGGGAATTCTGTTACGTCGTTAAAACAAAAACGCCGACACAAGTGTCGGCGTTCAGGTGTGGCAGGTAACTAAAAATTAGCCTGCTACTACGTTCACGATCAGTTTCGCGAAGACTTCGCTGTGAACCTGGAAGTCCACTTCGTGCTCACCGGTGGTGCGCAGAACGCCGTTCGGTAAACGAACTTCGCTCTTAGCGACTTCAACGCCAGCTGCAGTGACTGCATCAGCGATGTCGCGGGTACCGATGGAACCGAACAGTTTACCTTCATCGCCTGCTTTAGACGTGATGGTAACGGTGCCCAGTGCGTTGATTTTCTCTGCGCGAGCATTAGATGCTGCCAGAACGTCAGCCAGTTTGGCTTCCAGTTCTGCACGACGTGCTTCGAAGAATTCAACGTTTTTCTTGGTAGCAGGAACAGCTTTACCCTGTGGAACCAGGAAGTTACGAGCGTAGCCCGCTTTAACGTTAACCTGATCACCCAGGCTGCCCAGGTTTGCTACTTTATCAAGCAGAATAACTTGCATTACCTTATCCTCTTAAAGTCGTTAATGGACAACAGCCGTTACTGATGACGATCAGTGTACGGCAGCAGAGACAGGTAACGCGCGCGCTTGATAGCACGAGCCAGCTGACGCTGGTATTTTGCGCGAGTACCAGTGATACGGCTTGGTACAATCTTGCCGCTTTCAGTGATGTAGTTTTTCAGCGTTGCGATATCTTTATAATCGATCTCTTGAACGCCTTCCGCGGTGAAACGGCAGAACTTGCGACGACGGAAATAACGTGCCATTTGGCTAGTCTCCAGAATCTATCAATTCAATCTGCTCGGCATGTAACACCATTTTACTCTGACCATTTCGCGCCTGATGGCAGCTGATAAAGCCTTCGAGAATGAGTTGCGTGCCGACCGTTATATGTTGAGTAATCACCTGATGGGCGCTGCCGCTAATAATAACAGGCATTCGACACCAGGCTTGCCGGTGAAATCCGGCCTCCTCCTGCACCGAGTTGTGCTCAAGCACGAACTGACAGTGCGGAATTCCTGACGGGCTAATTTTACGGACTGGCGTCTTGCACACCGTGCCAGACAAGCGCAGCCGATTAACCGTCACGATGGATTACTCTTCAGAATCCCCAGCATCTGAGTCATCAGCGGATTCGTTAGCAAAATCTTCGCGGCGCTCACGACGCTCGTCTTTCGCTTTAACCATCGGTGATGCTTCAGTTACCGCGTTTTTAACGCGCATAACCATGCTACGGATAACGGCGTCGTTGAAGCGGAAGTTCGTTTCCAGCTCGTCGATCACTTCCTGCGGCGCTTCTACGTTCAGCAGAACATAGTGTGCTTTGTGCAGTTTGTTGATCGGGTAAGCCAGCTGACGACGGCCCCAGTCTTCCAGACGGTGGATCGTGCCTTCTGCACCAGTGATAGCACCAGTGTAACGCTCGATCATGCCCGGAACCTGTTCGCTCTGGTCAGGATGAACCATAAATACGATTTCGTAATGACGCATCGAAATTGCTCCTTACGGATTATTCAGCCTCCTGTCAGGGTCAGCTGCGGCCCACGGAAGCAAGGAACGTTATAGGTCGTGGGTCACCGTAATGACACACACCTCTGAATGCAGCTGAAAAATTGACGCGTAATCATACTGGCGGCAACGCACAAACTCAAGCGGGGATTTCATTTAAATTGTCGGGAGACGCCCGCTTTCCGCCCTTGTGTGCGGAAAGCGGGAATGCAGAGGCAAACAGAGGCTGAAACGGAAGGCGCTGTCGTTTATGGGTTAGAGTTGGCGCTTAAAAAAGCTGACCAGCGCCGTCAGGCCCGACGGCGTAATTTTGTGTCCGATATGCTTTTCGGACAACGAAACAAGATGGGCATCCAGCCTCTGCTCGTGCAGAGCCCGTTCCAGCCGCTGGGTTTCTGCGAAAGGGACGACCTCATCGGCCTCACCGTGCCATAGCAGGAGGGGGCGGTCCGCGAGATTATGTAGCCGGGCAGCGGGATCGTAATCCGCCAGCGGCGCCATCCGTTTTGTGAACTGTGCCTGCTGTTCCGGGCCCGTTACCGTGACAGGCGGGAACAGCGTGTGGCTGAGTTGCATAAAATAGCCGGACCCCATCATGCAGGCGACGCTGTGAATATGCGCATAGCGCGCCATCACCCCTAACGCCGTCATTCCGCCCATTGAGGCCCCGGCGACGGCAAGACGGTCGCCGGCAATCAGGTCATCAGCGCGTAACGCGGCCTCTATCAACGGGAATTCATCAATGTTTTGTTTGAGGATGTCCCAAAAATGGCTAAACCGCGCGTCGGCATCGCCGTTATAGCGTGCGCCATGCATATCGGCGTCGGGCATCAGGGTACGAAACCCCGCCTGGGCCAGGGCCACCGCAAAGTAGGCATAAACCTCTTTCGACGAGGTAAAGCCATGATAAAACACGACCGTTGGCAGCCGCTGCTGGCGCTGGCCTGCGGGTGCTGCATGCAAACATTCAATACCTGCCAGCCTTTCCGTGGTGAGTTCAATCATATTTTCTCCTGAAGCAGGGGCGGCCTTTAGCGCCTCGCCAACGACGATAACCTGGGTAATGGTTTACAACATTACAATAGTAATAATTTCTAAACTAAATATTTCCGCTGCGCTGCCGTTGTTAATGCATATTTGACAAGAAAACAAAGGTAATCTATGAAACGTTTCTCTCTTAGCAGAACGAGCCTTGGAGTGAAGCTATGCGTCATCACTTCCTTCAGCGTAGGCGTTTTGTTATTGGCGTTAACCCTTATCCAAAGCCAGAATGCTTCACGCCAGTTGGAAAGTCTTGCCGTCGATGACATGGTTAATCAGGTGCAGGGCATCACCGAGATGGCATCCATGTTTAATGCGACGCTGACGCAGGAAGTCGGCAACTATACTCAGCTCTTCGTCAGCTTTTTACCTAAACGCTTCAGCCGCGATGAAACCGCACGTGTTCAGGTCGGCGAATTTTCCACACCGACCCTGCGTGCCGGCCTTAAAACCCTTAACCTCGATCAGATCGCCGTCGATGATTTTACGGATCGCACCTCGGCTGTCGCGACGATTTTTGTCCGCGATGGTGATAATTTTATCCGTATTTCCACGTCCCTGAAGAAACAGGATGGCAGCCGGGCGATCGGTACCCAACTTGATCCTGCCAGCGCCGCCTGGAAAAGCGTCATGAAGGGGGAAACCTTCCGGGGCCTGGCCACCTTATTCGATCACCGTTACATCACGCAGTATCAACCGATTAAAGACGACAGCGGTGCCGTCATCGCGATTCTGTTTGTCGGCGTCCAGATCGATAAGCAGTACGGCCTGATGCGCGAAAAAGTGCTGGCTCGCCGCCTGGGCGACAGCGGGCATTTCTATGTGCTCAATGGCTCGCCGGGCGCGGCGCAGGGACAATATCTGTTTGATAAACAAAATGAAGGCAAGCGTCCAGACTGGCAGGATAGCGTCATGAAGCAGATGCTGGCGCAGCCCGAGGGTGTTCAGCAAGTCGAAATCGACGGTGAAACGAAGATGCTCGCCTGGCAACAGCTGCCCGGCTGGAACTGGATTGTGGTCGGTGAAGTTAATCGTGACAGCCTGCTGGCTCCGGTTATTCACAGCCGAAATCTGTTTCTTATCACCGGCCTGATTCTGGTGTTGCTGTTTGCCCCCTGCTTTGTCTGGTACAGCCGCCGCGCCATCACGCGACCGTTACAACAGGTTATTCACTTAGCTGAGCAGTATGCCGCCGGCAATTTGCTGGAGCATCTGGACACCACGCGTCATGACGAAGTGGGTCAGTTGATTAACGCCATTAACGGCATCGGCGAGGGGCTGGAGAAGATTGTTGCCCAGGTTCGCCGCGCCGCGCAGGAGATCAGTGACGGCACAGATACCATTGCAGCCAGCAGCCACAACATCAGTGAGCAGATTGGCCGCCAGGCCAGCAGCGTTGAAGAAACCTCTGCCAGCATGGAGCAGTTTGGTGCGACCGTTGAGCACACCGCCGATAGCCTGCGTCAGGCCATGTCGCTGGTCGCGGAGGCTAGCGGTATCGTGAGTAATGGCAACCAGACGGTGACGCGCTCGGTCAGCACGATGTCGGCCATTAACGTGTCTTCGCAGAGCATTGCCGAAATTACCCACGTTATCGAGTCCATCGCGTTCCAGACCAATATTTTGGCCCTGAATGCCGCTGTCGAAGCCGCGCGTGCAGGTGAGCACGGTCGTGGATTTGCCGTAGTGGCAGCCGAAGTGCGTGCGCTGGCACAGCGTTCGGCACAGGCGGCAAAAGAGATCGATACGCTGATCGCGACCTCGATACGTCACGTTGCGGAGGGACATACACTGTCGGAGCAAACCCGTGACGCGATGAGCGATATCGTGACGCACATTGAGCAGGTTCAGGCATTAATGGGTGAGATTAACGTTGCCGCACAACAGCAGACGGCGGGCATTGGTCAGGTCAATCTGGCGATGAACCAGATAAGCCAGGCTACCCATCAAAACAGTGAACTGGTTGCACAGGCAGAAAACACGGCCCAGAGTCTGAGCGACAAGGGGCATCATTTGACGCAGCTGGTCAGTGTTTTCTCGATCAAATCGTGAAGATAACGGGCGGGTAGCTTACACTTATCCACTTAACCTGACGGCGAGAAATCTGCTATGCGTTACGCTCTGTTACTGACGTTAAGTTTGTTGTTAAGTGGCTGCTCGCTGTTCCAGGTGACGCCAAAGGCCCCGCCCGCGCCAACAGGTCACGCGCAGTCTATTACCCGTGCCCAGAGTGGCGGTTTACCGAAGCTGGGCACCATCAGCGCCAGCGTAAGAGGCTCGCCTGACGACGCGCAGCGTGCCATTGCTGCGCGCGCGAATCAGGCCGGTGCCGTTTATTATCAGATTTTGATGGTCGACGAAACGGTTACCCCCGGGATCTGGTACACGACCGCCATCCTGTATGGCGCCTCACCTGCCGCTGGCGCGCGCCAGTAAGCGGTCGGTCAGTGGCCCCTCGATTTTGCGCGTGCCGCGCGGGTCGAGCCACTGACTGCACCATGCATCCGCCACTGACGGCTCGGCGTGCTTCAACAATTGTGCCGCCGTCGCCAGTTGCAGCAGCCTGTCGGTAAGTTCACGGGCCTGCGACTCATCCATTTTGCTCAGGTGCAGAGCCAGCTGTCGCCAGCTGCGATCGAAATGGCGATTACAGCCTTTAACGGCGTCAAACTCCTGCCTGAGCATGTCCAGCGTGCCGCTCTGGCGGCCCACCACTCTTAATACGTCAAGGCACATCACGTTGCCCGATCCTTCCCAGATACTGTTAACCGGAATATCACGATAGAGGCGAGGCAGTTCGCTGTCTTCGCAATAGCCCACGCCGCCCAGTATCTCCATGGCCTCAGCGATAAAGGGGGCGCCTGCTTTACAGATCACATATTTCGCCGCCGGGGTGAATAACCGGGCGAAGGCGGCTTCATGGACGTTGGCGGGAGAAGACCAAGCACGAGCCAGACGTAGCAGCAGTGCCGTTTGCCCTTCTAACTGCAAGGCCTGACGCGCCAGCACCTGACGCATGATCGGTTGATCCACCAGAGTTTTGCCCATGACCTGACGCTGATGTGCGTGGTACAGCGCAACGGAAAACGCCCGGCGCATTTGGCCGTGGCTGCCCAGCGCGCAGTCAAGACGCGTCATGCCCGCCATTTTCAGGATCAGACGAACGCCTTCGCCCTCTTCGCCCAGCAGCCAGCCGGTCGCCTCCCTGAACTCCACCTCACTGCTGGCGTTGGATCGGTTACCGAGCTTGTCTTTTAACCGCTCAATGACGATGGCATTTCGTGAACCGTCCGGCAGCAGCCGTGGCAGAAAGAAGCAGCTGAGCCCCTGCTGCGTTTGCGCAAGAATCACATGCGCATCGCTTTGCGGCACAGAGAAAAACCATTTATGCCCGACGATACGATAGGCTTCACCGCTTCCGCGCCTGTCCAGGGGCTCTGCGCGCGTCGTGTTGGTCAGCACATCGCTGCCGCCCTGCTTTTCAGTCATGCCCATGCCAATCAGCAGACCGCGCTTCTGATCGCCCGGAACCGCATGCGTGTCGTAACGATCGCTGAGTAAGGGTTCAAGCCAGGACTCAAACCGGGCAGGCAAATAACGCTGTAGTAAAGGGATTGCCGCGTGGGTCATGGTCACCGGACAGAGTGTTCCGGCCTCAACCTGAGCATGCAAGATAAAGCGTGCCGCACGGGCCACGCTGGCATTTGGCTGTACGTCAGGCTGCCAGCTGAGGTTATGCAGACGGCTGGCGCAAAGGCCCTGCATCAGTAGATGCCAGGCTGGATGAAAGCGGACGTCATCCAGCCTGACGCCGCGTGCGTCATAACGGTGGAGTTCAGGCGGACTAGCATTGGCGAGCCTGCCCAGCTCCAGCGATTCTGCACTGCCCAACTGCCTGCCGACTGACGCCAGCCACTCGCTGTCCCAGCCGCCGCCTTCACGCTGCAGTGCGTCACACAGCGGAACATCAGACAGAAACAGATTGCTGTGACTGAGGGGAAAAGGTTGGTTGAAAACGGTGTGAGTTGTCCAGGTCATAACGGCTCCTCGCGGATATCACTCACTCAGTATGTAAGGTGAGCCACCATTATGACCGGACAGAAAGACTAAATTGCGGCAGCGATCACGCGTTACGCTGACGAACCGCTTCAAACAGGCAGACGCCAGTGGCCACTGACACATTGAGGGACGAAACGCTGCCTGCCATAGGGATACTGATTAGCTCATCGCAGTGCTCACGCGTCAGGCGACGCATCCCTTCACCTTCAGCCCCCATGACAAGCGCCATCGGCCCGGTCATCTTGCTTTGGTATACAGTATGGTCGGCTTCGCCAGCGGTGCCGACGACCCAGATGTTATATTCCTGCAGCAGGCGCAAGGTGCGTGCCAGATTGGTTACCCTGATGAGGGGAACGTTTTCTGCCGCACCACTGGCAACCTTTTTCGCCGTCGCGTTCAGCGGTGCGGAGCGATCTTTAGGGACGATCACGGCATGGGCGCCTGCGGCATCGGCGCTACGTAAGCAGGCACCGAGGTTGTGGGGATCGGTAACGCCGTCGAGCACCAGCAGGAACGGCTTTTCCAGGCTCTGCAGCAGATCCGGCAGATCGCCTTCCTGATACTGGCGGCCCGGCTTCACACGCGCCACGATCCCCTGATGTACGCCGCCTTCCACCTGGCTGTCCAGCCATTTACGATCGGCCAGTTGAATCACGATCCCTTGAGCTTCTAACGCGGTCACCAGCGGTTGCAGGCGACGATCGTCGCGGCCTTTGAGAATAAAGACTTCCTGGAAACGCTGAGGATCGCGTTCCAGCAGCGCCTGCACGGCATGGATACCAAAAATAATTTCGCTCATCAATCTGCTCAGTGGTTGGAAATGAATGGATAACAGCCCCTGCATGCACGCAGGGGCTGATGTGCGCATCAGGCCGGCTTCGCCTTCTTCGCGGCACGCTTAGCCTTGGTGGCGGCGGCGATTTTACGGGTTTTCTCGGAAACTTTTTTACTTTTTTTCTCAGTCTTTGCTGCAGCAGGCTGACTGCTGCTGTTGCGGAAGGCTGAATCCGGCTCGAAATTCGTTTTGCGACCGGCCTGGCGGCGATGCTTCGTCGGTGCCTTAGCGTTCCGCTTCGCCTTATCCCGTTCCGTTTTGCCTTCGCCACGTACCTGGCGCTTACTGGAAACCAGCGCAAAGTCGATTTTACGCTCGTCCATATGGACCGCTTCGACCCGCACTTCAACGGTATCGCCCAGGCGATAGGTACGACCGCCAGATTCGCCAATCAGTCGCTGCCCTACCGGATCGAAACGATAGTAGTCGTTGTCCAGCGTAGAGACATGAACCAGCCCGTCGATAAAGAGATCGCTCAGGCGCACAAAGAAACCGAATCCGGTCACGCTGGAGATCACGCCGTTAAAGACGTTGCCTACCTGATCCTGCATAAAGTCACACTTCAGCCAGTCTGCCACATCGCGAGTGGCCTCATCGGCACGGCGCTCTGTCATGGAGCAGTGCTGGCCCAGCTGCAGCATCTGTTGCATATCGTAATGGTAGCCGCCGGTAGCCGTGGTCAGGCCTTTTACTTCGCCCTGCTCTTTTGCCAGCAGATACTTGATGGCGCGATGCAGTAACAAATCCGGATAGCGGCGGATTGGCGAAGTGAAGTGCGCATAAGAGGCCAGCGCCAGGCCAAAGTGGCCCCGGTTTTCCGGATCGTACACCGCCTGTTTCATGGAACGCAGCAGCATGGTTTGCAGCATTTCCGCGTCGGGGCGATCGGCAACCTGATCCAGTAGCGCGGCGTAATCGATCGGCTGCGGTTTGTTACCGCCCGGTAAGCTCAGACCCAACTCATTCAATACCGTGCGGAAGCTTTTGATACTGTCATCGCTGGGACGATCGTGATCGCGGAACAGTGCCGGTTCCTGATGCTTCTCGACGAAACGCGCGGAGGCAATGTTTGCCAGAATCATGCACTCTTCAATCAGCTTGTGGGCATCATTACGTGAGGTGCGCTCGACACGTTCAATTCGACGTTCCGCGTTGAAGATAAATTTCGCTTCTTCGGTTTCAAATGAGATGCCGCCGCGCTCTTCACGGGCCGTTTCCAGCACCTGATACATGTTGTGCAGTTCCTGCAGGTCTTTCACCAGCGGCGCATATTGCTCACGCAGTTCCGGATTGCCCTGCAGAATATTCCAGACTTTGTTATAGGTCAGACGTGCATGGGAGTTCATCACGGCTTCATAATGCTTAAAGCCGGTGAGCTTACCTTTTGACGACACGGTCATTTCGCACACCATACACAGGCGATCGACCTGTGGATTCAGCGAACACAAGCCGTTCGACAGCACTTCCGGCAGCATCGGCACCACCTGCGAAGGGAAATAGACCGAGGTACCGCGCTGCTGCGCTTCGTTGTCCAGCGGTGTGCCGGGACGAACATAGTAACTGACGTCCGCAATCGCGACCCACAGCCGCCAGCCGCCGCCGCGTTTTTTCTCGCAGTAAACCGCATCATCGAAGTCGCGCGCATCTTCACCATCAATAGTGACCAATGGCAGATCGCGAAGGTCAACACGGCCTTTTTTTGCCGACTCCGGAACCTCTTCATTCAGTTTGCCCACCTGAGCCTCAACTTCTGGCGGCCAGCTGTGCGGAATTTCATGCGTGCGCAGCGCCATATCGACCGCCAGGCTGGTGCCCATGTCATCGCCCAGAATCTCTGCAATTTTGCCGATCGCCTTCGAACGACGCGTCGGGCGCTGCAACAGTTCAACCACCACCACGGAGCCCATTCGGGCATTCATGGTTTCGTCAGGGCCAATCAGGATGTCGAAGCTCAGACGGCTGTCATCAGGCACCACAAATCCCACGCCCGCGTCCGTAAAGTAGCGGCCGACGATTTGATTGTTACGCGGTTCCTGTACCCGCACCACACGGGCTTCACGGCGGCCTTTGCGATCCGCACCCAGTGGCTGGGCCAGAATCACGTCGCCGTGCATGCAGAATTTCATCTGTTCCGCAGACAGGTAGAGATCGTCTTTTTGTCCTTCTGCGCGCAGAAAGCCATAGCCATCACGGTGGCCAATGACTTTTCCACGGAGCAGATCGAGACGTTCTGGCAAGGCATAACACTGGCGGCGGGTAAAAACTAACTGACCGTCACGCTCCATCGCACGTAAACGACGGCGCAAGGCTTCGAGGTGTTCTTCTTCCTGCAGGTTCATCTCTTGTGCCAGCTCTTCACGGCTGGCCGGTTTTTCTCGTTTTTCTAATAACGCCAGAATAAATTCACGGCTTGGAATAGGGTTTTCGTACTTTTCAGCTTCTCTGTCCAGAAAAGGATCTTTTGACATTACGGTTCCTCCGATGTCATTTAATATTCATTGCCACCGGCGGTTCGGACAATATAATTTCATATAAAGGTGTATTACCTTCTACTAAGTCTGCCAGCGTGTAGCCATCCAGCTCCTGTAAAAACAGCTGCACGGCGTCATGTAAGGCCTTTTTAAGGCGGCAGGCGGGCGCGATAGAGCAGTTCGAGCAATCCACTAACTGTAGTGGCTCCATTTTGCGTACCACTTCACCTATCACGATGTCCCTGGCGCTCATGCCCAGGCGGATACCACCATTTTTACCACGAATGGCGGAGACGAATCCTGCACGACTAAGCTGATTGATAATTTTGACCATATGATTACGCGATACGCCATAGGTATCGGTGACTTCAGTGATATTGGTCAGCCTGCCTTCCGGCAAGGTGGCCATGTAAATCAGCGCCCGCAGGCCGTAATCGGTAAAACTTGTTAGCTGCACAGTGACCTCAGTCAATCATCCGGTGGCACGTCTATGCTCGCCCGTCCTGCTCTTTATTTCAATGTTGAACTGGCTCTTTCGTATTGAGTTACGATGATAAACCAGACTGTTGACGACCGTGTATTTTTTTCAGCCAGTGAAGGGTTTGACAAGCGAAGGGGCGTTTAGTGGCATCAAATTACATAAAAACAAAGGCCGGACAATGTCCGGCCACAGGATGATTATGCGTTGAAGGGATCACGCAGAATCATCGTCTCGCTACGGTCTGGACCCGTTGAAATAATATCAATTGGCACACCGGTCACTTCTTCTACACGTTTAATGTAGTTACGCGCGGCCTGGGGCAGGCCTTCCAGCGTTTTCACGCCAAAGGTTGTCTCGCTCCAGCCCGGCAGGGTTTCGTAGATCGGCTCAATGCCTTCCCAGTTTTCCGCTGCCAGCGGCGTGGTGATGACTTCGCTGCCATCAGGCATGCGGTAAGCCACACAAATTTTCACTTCTTTCAGACCATCCAGCACGTCCAGCTTGGTCATGCAGAAACCGGAGAGCGAGTTAATCTGCACGGCACGACGTACAGCGACCGCATCCAGCCAGCCAGTACGGCGGCGACGGCCTGTTGTGGCGCCAAACTCATTGCCCTGCTTGCACAGGAACTCACCGGTTTCGTCGAATAACTCGGTCGGGAACGGGCCTGCACCGACACGCGTTGAGTAAGCTTTAACGATACCCAGGACGTAATCCACAAAGCGTGGACCAATACCTGACCCCGTCGCCACGCCACCGGCCGTGGTATTTGAGGAGGTCACATAGGGGTAAGTACCGTGGTCAATATCCAGCAGCGTGCCCTGGGCACCTTCGAACATGATCAGATCGCCACGCTTACGCGCAACGTCTAACAGTTCAGAAACGTCAACAACCATGCTGGTGAGGATGTCGGCAACCGCCATCACATCGCTCAGCACTTTGTCGTAGTCAACGGCTTCTTCTTTGTAGTAATGCACCAGCTGGAAGTTATACAGGTCGATCACTTCTTTCAGCTTGGCTGCAAAGGTTTCTTTGTTAAACAGGTCGCTGACGCGCAGTGCACGGCGGGCTACTTTGTCTTCATAAGCAGGACCGATACCGCGACCTGTGGTACCAATGGCTTTTGCACCACGCGCTTTCTCGCGCGCCATATCCATTGCCACATGGTATTGCAGGATCAACGGGCAGGCTTCAGAAATCAGCAGACGTTCGCGTACCGGAATTCCACGCTCTTCCAGGCCTTTCATCTCTTTCATCAGAGCTTCAGGAGAAAGCACCACGCCATTACCAATGATGCTGGTAACGTTGTCACGCAGAATGCCAGAAGGGATTAAGTGGAGGACGGTTTTTTCACCGTTGATGACAAGTGTATGGCCCGCATTGTGGCCGCCTTGATAACGCACAACGTAATTAGCGCGCTCAGTCAGAAGGTCTACAATCTTACCTTTACCTTCGTCACCCCATTGGGTGCCCAGTACGACGACGTTCTTACCCATTTCTCAAAATCACCGATTGCTTAAAAAAGGATTCTACCATCTGATTTTTCGGTTTTCAGCACTTTTAGCATACGATTGCGCGCTTTTTTGCCTGAGTTTTGATCACTACAACATCCAGGGGTAAAATCGAGGCTGAGATACCATTCAGACGGCGAGGCTGAACGCATTAGAGTTCGCCATGCAGCCGCAACATACAGTAAATCACCATTCCTGCCACCACCAATCCCCCGCCAAATCGATGTAACAGGCGATCGGGCAATTGTGTCATGCTCAAAATCACACGTCGCCACAGACGTGGCATAAACATTGGCCCCAGGCCTTCCAGCACCAGAACCAACGCCAGTGCCATCCAGATATTCACGTTCATACTGCATCCAAAAAAAAGGCCGACAACATTGTCGGCCTGTTAGTTATATCAGTTCTTAACGCGTGGCGTTAGAAGGCGCCTTCATATAGCGGAAGAAGTCGCTATCCGGGCTCAGCACCATGACGTCCTGATTTTCATTGAAGCTGTTTTCATACGCGCGCAGGCTGCGGATAAAGGCATAGAAATCCGGATCCTGGCTGAATGCGTTAGCGAACAGTTTCGCCGCTTCTGCATCACCATCACCGCGGGTAATCAATGCCTCACGCTGTGCTTCTGCCAGCGTACGGGTGACCTGGTAATCGGCCTGGGCGCGCAGTTTTTCGGCCTCTTCCTGACCCTGCGAACGCTGACTACGTGCAACGGCTTCACGTTCTGCGCGCATACGGTTGAAGATCGCATCCGACACTTCCGTCGGCAGGTTGATCTGTTTGATGCGCACATCTACAACCTGAATCCCTAACGCCGCCATACTGTTTGGATTAGGCGCAGGTTCGCTGCTGTTGGTTTCACGCTCAACCCGCGCGGCTGCACTGGCGATAGCATCATCCGCAGCAGGCGTGGCAACTTCATCGTCACCGCCCGCCGTACCGGTGTTCAATGCATCGCGCACGTCGGTGGTTAAACGGCCTCGTGAATCGGTCACGATGTCTTTAACGTCAAGACGTCCCATCTCTGAACGTAAACGGTCACTGAATTTACGTTTCAGCAGCACTTCGGCCTGAGAAACATCCCCGCCACCGGTCGCCAGGTAGTAACGACTGAAATCGCTGATGCGCCACTTGATGTAAGAGTCCACGATCAGGTCTTTCTTCTCTTTGGTTACAAAGCGATCGGCCTGGTTGTCCATGGTCTGGATACGTGCATCCAGCATCTTAACCGTTTCGATAAACGGAATTTTAAAATGAAGACCCGGCGCAAACACCTGCGGTTTGTTTTCGCTATCGCGTAACACTTTACCAAAGCGCAGAACGATACCGCGCTCGCCTTCCTGAACCACGAACAGCGACGCATAAAAGGCCACCAACGCGATAATGATTAGTACAATTACTGGCTTACGCATTGATTACTCTCTCCCTTCGCGCTGGGTATCGTTGCGCAGAGCATTGGCTCGACGCTGATCCATGATGCTGTCTGGACTGTATGACGACGTGTCATTGCGGCTGGCACTGCGATCGGAAAGCGAGGGCAATGTTGAGCTGCTTTTTTGTCCACTCTTCGCGGATGAAGACTCGCCGCCACGCATCAGTTGATCGAGAGGCAGGACCATCAGATTGTTACCGCGATCGTTCACCAGCACTTTACGTGTATGGCTCAGCACGCGTTCCATGGTCTCGATATACAGACGCTCTTTGGTGATTTCCGGCGCGGCTTTGTACTCAGGCAACAGCTTGGCAAAACGCGCGACTTCACCCTGTGCTTCCAGAACCGTACGCTCTTTATAGGCACGCGCTTCTTCCAGCACACGCTGTGCACGACCGTTAGCACGCGGCTGAACTTCGTTGGCATAGGCTTCGGCTTCACGTACGTACTGCTCACGGTTTTCACGTGCGGCAATTGCATCGTCAAACGCCGACTTCACTTCTTCTGGTGGACGTGCCGCCTGGAAGTTCACGTCGAGAACCGTAATGCCCATATTGTAAGGACGAATGGTCTCGTCGATTTCACGCTGGGTTTCGCTACGCACGACCGTACGACCTTCGGTCAGAATACGATCCATGGTAGAGCGACCAATGACGCCACGCAGGGCGCTGTCGGTTGCCTGACGCAGGCTGTCGTCGGCGCTGGTCACCGCGAATAAATAGCGCTCAGGATCGGTAACGCGATACTGCACGTTCATTTCAACGCGCACGACGTTTTCATCAGAGGTCAGCATCACACCTGATGCCGCCAGTTCGCGAACGGCTTCGACGTTGACCGCACGCACCTGATCGATAAAGGTCGGTTTCCAGTTCAGGCCCGGCTCCACCAGGTGGCTGAACTTACCAAAGCGAGTGACTACGCCCCGCTCGGCTTCTTTTATCGTGTAAAATCCGCTCGCGGCCCAGATGACGACGGCGGCTACGGCGACGATACCAAAGATTTTGCCACTACCACCGGAACTGCGCTGACCGTTATCACCTTTTTTGCCACCACCGAATCCGCCGAGCTTTTTGCTCAGTTTACGGAAGATATCATCCAGATCAGGAGGCCCAGATTCCTTACCTCCCTTATTTCCCCCAGAGTTGCCGCCTTGATTATTGCTGCTTCCCCACGGGTCGCGGTCCTGTCCGTTATTTCCGGGCTGATTCCACGCCATGTCATTACTCCATTTATAGTTTTAGCGGCTTACCCGTTGTATTCCGTATTGTCGCAACGCTGGCTACGCTCATTGCCCTGACCCTTTGCAAAGTCACTGTCAGAGAGCAAACCCCCAACGCCGCACGACAACATAAAATCCTCAGAGTAAGTTCGATTTGGCAATATCAAACAATATAACTGGTCAGCGACGGCTCCTGCTTGCACAAGCGGCGCCAGTCAATCACGGGCATACGCACATGCAACCCTACACAGCCGTCTTCTTCGTTCCACTCTTTTTCAATCGCCTGCAACTGATAGAAGCGGCTGCGTAAGCGACCCGCCTCCGGCGGCAGACGTAAATCATACTGCGCAATTTCACCGGACAACCGCTCGGAAAGCGCCTGCCACAATAAAGGAATGCCGACGCCGGACTGTGCAGAGAGCCACACGCGGACAGGCATATTTTCTTCATCACGGTCGATGCGCGGCTCAAAACCGTCCAGCATGTCGATCTTATTCATGATCAGTAACGTGGGGATTTCATCAGCGTCGATTTCCTCCAACACCTCATTAACCGCGCCGATATTTTCATTAACCCGGACATCGGCGGCATCGATCACGTGCATCAGCAGCGTGGCCTGACGCGTCTCTTGCAGGGTAGCTTTGAAGGCGGCAACCAGATCGTGCGGCAGGTGGCGAATGAAGCCAACGGTATCGGCCAACACCACTTCGCCCACATCAGCGACGTTTAGCCGACGCAGCGTGGGGTCCAGCGTCGCAAACAGTTGGTCCGCGGCATAGACATTGGCAGACGTAATGGCGTTAAAGAGAGTAGATTTACCGGCGTTGGTGTAGCCCACCAGTGAAACAGTCGGGACGTCCGCTTTGGCACGCGCCTGGCGGCCCTGCTCGCGCTGTTTTTCAACACGTTCAAGACGCGACAAAATCTGGCTAATGCGCCCGCGAAGTAAACGGCGGTCAGTTTCTAACTGGGTTTCACCCGGACCACGCAGGCCAATCCCGCCCTTCTGCCGTTCAAGGTGCGTCCAGCCACGTACCAGACGTGTTGCAAGGTGACGCAACTGCGCCAGTTCAACCTGCAATTTACCTTCGTGGGTACGTGCGCGTTGGGCAAAAATATCAAGAATCAAGCCAGTGCGGTCGATAACACGGCACTCGCACAGGCGCTCAAGATTACGTTCCTGAGCGGGCGTTAAAGCATGATCGAAAAGAACGACCGATGCTCCACTTGTTTTTACCGCATCGGCAATTTCAACGGCCTTTCCTTCACCGACAAAATACTTTGGGTGTGGCGCTTTACGACTGCCGGTTACAACCTGCAGTGCTTCAACGCCAGCAGAAGACACCAGGGTTTCGAATTCCTGTAAATCTTCCAGCTCTTTGTCTTGGGAGAACCAGATGTGTACCAGTACGGCCTGCTCACCGGCATCATAACGGTCAAACAAGCTATAACCTCGCTTATATAAAAAGACCAGGATGGAAAACCTGACGCTTTCCGATCCTGGTTAAACGGTGCCGCCTTACTCTGCGTTATCACCGTCTTGTTGTGGCTGCGACTGCGCAGAAGTGCTGCTGCCGCCATGATGGTAATTGTTGCTGCTGCCACCGCCGGTATTGTTGCTATGGTGAGAAACCGGGCGTGAAGGCACGACGGTAGAAATGGCGTGCTTATAAACCATCTGACTTACCGTGTTTTTCAACAAGATCACGAACTGATCAAAGGATTCGATCTGACCTTGCAGCTTAATACCGTTAACCAAATAAATCGAAACCGGAACACGTTCACGACGCAGTGCGTTCAGAAACGGGTCTTGTAATGATTGCCCCTTAGCCATTCTATCTTTTCCTTATATGCTTGTTGTTTGTTGCTTGTAGAACACAGTGGTTCTGAAAAAAACTGCGTAAAAATTTGCGCACGTAACTTGCCAATTGTACACAATCACCCATGCTTCGCACTAACAACCTTCAGTACTGTATCACGCGCTGAGTGAGGTTCATCACTGTCTAGCCAGTGAATATTTTCCCAACCACGTAACCAGGTCATCTGGCGTTTAGCGAGTTGCCGGGTTGCGCAAACTCCCCGATAAACCATTTCGTCGTAATCGATCTCGCCAGCCAAATACGACCACATTTGGCGATAGCCAACACAACGAATGGAAGGCATATCCGTATGCAAATCACCTCGTGCAAACAGGGCCCGAGACTCCGCTTCAAATCCTGACGCCAACATCTGATCAAAACGCAGTGCGATGCGTTGATGCAACAGTTCGCGGTTCGCGGGGGCGATAGCAAACTGATGCACATCGTAGGGTAACGCTTCACCAGAAATTTTTGTCAGTTCCGTTAAAGTTTTACCCGAAATAAAAAAAACTTCCAGTGCTCGCGAAAGTCTCTGCGGATCATTCGGATGAATACGACTGCCTGCGACCGGATCAATTTCGCAAAGTTGACGATGTAAAGCTTCCCAGCCTCTTTCATTCGCCATTTGCTCTATTTTTTGACGAACCTCCGGATCGGCCGAGGGCAGCGGCGACAATCCTTCAAGTAACGCCTTGAAGTAGAGCATAGTTCCACCAACAAGCAACGGAATTCGTCCATGCTGAACGATATCCGCCATTTCTGCTAACGCATCCCGCCGGAACTCTGCCGCCGAATAGGCTTCGGCAGGATCGCGAATGTCCAGCAAACGATGGGGCGCCTGCGCCCGCTCTTCTGCAGAGGGTTTTGCCGTACCGACATCCATCTGACGATAAATCAGAGCCGAATCTACGCTGATAAGCTCTACAGGTAAGTGCTTGCGCAATTCGATCGCTAATGCGGTTTTGCCTGACGCTGTAGGCCCCATCAAAAATATTGCCTTTGGCCGGCCAGCCTGGTTCAGTTCACTCATGCTTCAACGCGTTGACCGCGCTCTCAATCTCAATGGCTTGTACTAAGCCAGAAGGTGGCGATTTCAGTAACTGCGGACAAAGCCTTTCGAGCTCAGCCAGCAAGGTAATCGCCTGGGAGTGATTCCAGTGTTGAGGCTCTGCATCTTCACGTCGCGCCAGCCACTGGGCCAGTTGCGTAGCAGAGTTCTCTTGCTGCCGGGCGAGATAGCCTAACAGTTCAGGAATCAAGATTTGTAAATTTTGTGTTCGTAACGGTAAAGGCACCGCACGCAGGATAATGTGGTCACCCTCAGGGTGTAAATCAATGCCCATCAGGTTGAGCAGGCTGAGATTTTCCTGGGCCGCCTTGCGCTCCGCCGAGGCGATTTTTAACCGCACCGGGATCAAAAGCGGCTGTGATTTGAGCCCACCTTCGGTAGGTTCTAACTGTGCCTGCTTTAACCAGCGGGTTGCCACAGGCAGAGCCATTAGCAGTAACCGCTGGCCCTGCTCAAGCAGAGCATACTGGCCTTCAAGCACGGTTAACACGCGGCCAAAACTGTGGGCGTGAGCCGCCAGAGGTGGCACGGCACTGACCGGCTCTCGTGCCGCAGGCTCGGCACTTTTGGTTGCCGGCGAACTCGCCGGCGTTTTAAGAAGCTGCTGGTAAACCCGGCCTTCGCGTTGGCTGTATCCGGCGTCTTTATTTTGCCAGGCGGGTGCAACCGATGGCCTGGCCGCGTCACCTGTGACAGCCGGCTGGCTGAAATGATTGCCGCCTGCCGCCTGGCGGTTCTCCTGCTGCCAACGCGGAGTGGGTTCTTCAGCCTGTAACGTTGGCAGAACCGGGGAGGCGCTTTCCTGCAGCACGCTCATGACGCCCTGATAGATGAAGTCATGCACCAGACGTGACTGATGAAAACGCACTTCGTGTTTTGCCGGATGCACATTTACATCGACCTGATGCGGATCTATCTCTAAATACAAGACGTAAGCGGGGTGCTGATCATCCTGTAGCTGGCTCTGAAACGCCTGACGTATAGCATGATTGATCAGCTTGTCACGCATCATGCGGCCATTAACATAGCAATACTGAATATCACTCACCTGACGGGAGCCGGACGGATCGGCAACCCAGCCGCGCAATACAAGGTCATCATGTTGCCAGTCTATGCGTAGCGCATGCTGCATGAAGGTCGTCCCGCATATGGCACCCAGCCGACGCTCACGTTGCCCGTCATCATTGACGGCCCGGTACTGACGCATCAGTTTGCCGTTATGGCTTAATGAGATAGCCACGTCAAAGCGCGCCAGCGCGATGCGCCGGATCACTTCATCAATATGCCCGAATTCAGTTTTTTCAGTGCGCATGAATTTGCGCCGGGCTGGCGTGTTGTAAAACAGGTCAAGCACTTCCAGCGTCGATCCACAAGGATGGGCGGCGGGCTTAACAGTAACGTCCATATCGCGCCCTTCAGCATACGCCTGCCAGGCTTCGTTTTGCTCGGCCGTGCGCGATGTCAGGGTCAGACGAGACACTGAGCTGATACTGGCCAGGGCTTCACCGCGAAAGCCCAGGCTCATAATGGCCTCAAGATCGTCCAGCGAAGCAATTTTACTCGTGGCATGCCGAGCCAGCGCCATTGCCAGCTCATTTTTCGCTATACCGCAGCCGTTATCGCGGATGCGAATCAGTTTTGCGCCACCCTTTTCAATTTCCACATCAATGCGCGTCGCCCCGGCATCAAGGCTGTTTTCCACCAGCTCTTTGACGACCGATGCAGGACGCTCAACCACTTCTCCCGCCGCAATTTGGTTTGCGAGTTGCGGCGGCAAAATTTGTATTGGCATGCTGGATATCCTTGTGGCTGACAACCCGGCACGGCGGCCGGGCTAACAATCAGGATGCAGGGATTTTCAGGTTCTGACCCAACATCACGTTGGTGGATTTCAGGTTATTCGCCTGGAGAATCGATTTAGGGCTGACGCCATAATGCGCGGCGATACTGCTCAGCGAGTCTCCCCGCACCACTTTATGCCGCACCGGGCGATGCGCCCCTGAGGAAGCCGGTGCGGTACGGCTGGCCACCGCACTGGCCGGAACTTTCAGCCGCTGCCCCACCCAGACAACATCGCGCTTCAGGGTGTTCATCTGCCGCAGTGTTGCCATGCTCACGCCATATTTTGCCGCGATTCCTGAGAGCGTTTCGCCGCGCGTTACAGTATGCCGCTGAATGGCGCCCGTATACTGCGTCTCTCCGGTCGCCGGATTACTGACTACGCTGACCGCTGGCGACGTAGCCAGCGGCCGGTTTTCCTCCTTTGGGACCGATTGTAGCGGGTGCGCCAGGAAATAAGCGCGCAGTCCTTTATATATCGACTGAGCAATCTTATCCTGGTGTGCGCTACTGCCGAGCAGTCGCTCCTCCGAGGCATTACTAATAAAACCGGTTTCCACCAACAGGGAAGGAATATCCGGCGAACGTAACACGCCAAGACTGGCATGCTCAGGTAAACGCTTGTGTAAAGACGTGACGCCACGCAGCTGCTGAATCACCTTCGTCGCGATGTCATACCCGACGCGCTGCGAGTGACCAAACTGCAAATCCAGCACGGCCTGACTCAGATAGGGATCGGCCTGACTGTTCGCCAGCAGATCGCCTGCTCCGCCTAACAGTTCTGACTGTTTCTCTTTCTGCTCCAGCCAGTTTGCCATCTCACTGTTCGCGCGGCGGTTAGACAATACCCAAACAGAGGCTCCGGTTGCCGCATGGCTGGGTGCCGCATCGGCGTGAATTGACACCAGCACGTTAGCATTCGCTTTGCGCGCAACGTCTGAACGGCCCATTACAGAGATAAAATAGTCGCCGTCACGCGTCAGAACCCCTTTGAACATGGGATCGTCGTTTAACAACACTTTCAGTTTACGCGCAATGGCGATGGTGACGTTTTTCTCTTTAAGTCCGTGCTGGCCTATCGCCCCGGGATCCTGGCCTCCGTGTCCGGCATCAATGGCTACAATAACCGTGTCGTTTCGGCTGGCAACCCCACCGGGACGGACCGTGCTGTTGGTGTTGGTGACCGTGGTCACCGGGTTAGCATTGAACGGATTACTGGCTGCGGTTTCCCGTGCTCGTGTCGGCGCAGGCTCGGCTGCAACCACGGGCGCGCTGCGCGTAACGGCCGGATGTTTACCCTGTATGGTAAAGACCACGCTGTACTGACTGCCGTTGCGTTGCGTAACGGCGCGGGTTTTTCCAGACTGCGTCAGCTCAAAGACCAGACGTATGCTTTGTTTATCTTTTGGGGTACTGGTACGAATGCGTTTAACGATGTTATCGCCGCTAAACGTCAGGGGTAAGCCTTTGATGACGCCGCTTTGACGAATATCCAGCACCACACGGTCGGGATTGTGTAGCGGAAAGTAGGCATAAACCGGCTGGCCGGAAAAACTCAGCGTAACCGTGGCCTGATTTCCGCCATTCGATACCTGAATATCAGACAGGTTAGCGGCAAACAGGGGGCCGGTAATCAGTAGCAATCCTGCCACAACGAGCATTTTCATCCATGTCATCATGCCCGGGCCCTGCCTTGTTCGATCTGATCAACCCAGCGCTGCCCCTGAGCGGAGTGCGCAACCAGCTCGGCTTGCCGCGCTTCATCGACATAACGGAGCGTCAACGCCACGTCCGGCGGGGGCAAAATACCGGCGCCCTGCTGGGGCCACTCAACCAGACAAACCGCGTCGTTCGTGAAGTAGTCACGAATGCCCATAAACTCCAGCTCTTCCGGATCGGCAAGGCGGTAGAGATCGAAATGATAAACGGAACGCCCTTCAAGAACATAAGGCTCGACGAGGGTGTAGGTAGGGCTTTTCACATTGCCCGGATGACCGGATGCCTGCAAGAAACCGCGGCTGAAGGTGGTCTTTCCTGCGCCGAGGTCGCCATAAAGATAGATCACCGCCGCATTGCCACAGGCCTGCGCCAGTTGAGCACCCAGTTCGAGTGTTGCCGCCTCATTGGGCAAAGATATAACACAGCTCTTCATGCTTCTTGATTCATCTCTGGATTAACAAACTGCCACAGCAGATCAAATAAGTCTGATGCCAGCATGCCGCGCGTGCCCCGCTGCTCAGCCAACGTATCAGCGGCAGCACCGTGAGCAACACAACCTGCACAGGCAGCATCAAACAGCGCCAATTTTTGTCCCATTAACGAGGCAATAATACCGGTGAGCACATCACCCATACCGCCCGATGCCATCCCGGCATTACCCACATCGGCAAACGCCATTTGCCCGTTTTCACTGGCGATAATCGTGCCCGCACCTTTTAATACGGCAACGCCACCATAACGTTTCGCCAGCTCTCGTGCGGCTTGTAAGCGGTCACTCTCAATTTCGCTGGTCTTAACACCCAGTAAACGAGCAGCTTCACCCGGATGCGGCGTTATAATGCGATTCTGACGTTTCTCAGCGCTTATTGCCAGCAAGTTAAGCGCATCTGCATCCCAAAGCATGGGCTTTTCAGTACTTTTAACCTTTTCGAGCGCCTTTTTGCCCCATTCCCGCTGTCCCAGCCCCGGACCGATGGCGATGACGTCCGCCCATTCCAGCGCATCAGCCAGTCCCGCGTCCGTGAGCACATCCACCATAATTTCCGGGCGCGCGGTGAGGATAGGGATAATATTGTCTTTGTGAGTAAGCACTCGCACCAAACCACTTCCCGTTCGTAGCGCGGCTTCTGCCGACATCCGCACGGCACCGGCGGTGCCGCTGTCACCGCCTATCACCAACAAACGCCCCTGATCGCCTTTGTGGGACGTTGCTTTACGCGGTTTCAGCCAGTGGGATAAGAAACGGGCATCATAGCGAGCCATAGGCGGCGACTGCGCTGACAGAAAGCTCTGCAGCCCCAAGTCGGCAAAGTAAAGCGACCCAATACAGTCCCGCGCCTTGCCGGTAAGCTGTCCGGGCTTCAGCGCAATAACGCTCAACGTATGCGTGGCATTGATAACCTCTCCCGGTGTGTTGCCTGTCGCTGCAGACAGACCAGAGGGGAGGTCAATCGCCATGACCGGCGCGTCATGTGCGTTTACCTGAGTTATCAGGGTGGAAACAGGTTCGGCGGGCGCCCGGCTGATGCCTGTTCCCAATAACGCATCGACGATAATATCGACCTTTTCAGGCCAGGCCACGTCGGGCGCATGGATCACCCCACCCGCTTCAAGCCAGCTGTTTCTGGCGGCCTCTGCTTCGTCGGGCAGCGGCTTATCGCTATGACAGGCCAGAAGCGTCACCTGTTTGCCTGCAGCCTGCGCCAGACGGGCAACCACATAACCATCGCCTCCGTTATTGCCATGACCGCACAGCACCAGCCAGTGCTCTGCATCCGGCCAGTGGACAGTTATATGCTCATAGGCGGCCTGTCCTGCCCTTAACATCAGCTCGTAGAGCGAGATACCCAGTGCATCGGCACCCTCACGCTCAAGTTGTGCCAGTGCCTGCGCAGGCCAGACAGAGTGTGGTAAACTGCTGCCGTTTCTCTTCGAATTCTGGTTAGTCATGTCATACCCTCTCGATCTTGATCAACTCGCTCAACACATTAAACAGTGGGGACGCGATCTCGGCTTTCAGCAGGTCGGTATTACCGACACCGATCTCAGCGCTGAAGAACCGCGTCTGCAGGCATGGCTGGACAAACAGTACCATGGCGAGATGGAATGGATGGCCCGCCATGGAATGATGCGTGCGCGTCCCCATGAGCTGTTACCCGGTACGCTGCGGGTGATCAGCGTGCGCATGAATTATCTTCCTGCCAAAGCCGCTTTCGCCAGTACGCTGAAAAACCCACAGTTAGGTTATGTCAGCCGCTATGCGCTGGGCCGTGATTATCACAAAGTATTGCGCAATCGCCTGAAAAAGCTCGGAGAAATGATTCAGGCCCACTGTGGCGAAAGCCAGTTTCGTCCGTTTGTCGATTCTGCCCCACTGCTTGAACGCCCTCTGGCAGAGAAAGCCGGATTGGGCTGGACCGGCAAACACTCGTTGATCCTGAACCGGGAGGCGGGCTCATGGTTTTTCCTGGGGGAATTGCTGATCGACCTGCCTCTGCCGATAGATTCTCCACAGGAAGAGCAGTGTGGACGCTGCGTGGCCTGCATGACGATTTGCCCGACAGGCGCTATCGTGGCGCCCTACACGGTGGATGCCCGCCGCTGCATTTCCTACCTGACGATTGAGCTCGAAGGCGCCATCCCCGAAGCGCTGCGGCCCCTGATGGGGAACCGCATTTATGGCTGTGACGACTGCCAGCTCATCTGCCCCTGGAACCGCTATGGGCAACTGACTGACGAAGCAGATTTTTCACCCCGCGCAGCGCTGCATGCGCCAGCGTTAACCGCCCTGTTTCAGTGGGATGAAGCGAAATTCCTGCGTATTACCGAAGGCTCTCCCATCCGCCGAATTGGTTATCAGCGCTGGTCACGCAATATTGCGGTGGCGCTGGGGAATGCCCCGTGGAGCGCAGAGATCCTCCCCATACTCGAACAGCGGCTGGGGGAAAGTGATTTACTGGACGAACATATTCAGTGGGCCATTGCGCAGCAACAGGATAAGCGAAAGCACGTAGAGATTGACGTACAGCCAGCACAGCAAAAAAGGCTCGTCAGGGTAATAGAGAAGGGATTGCCGCGTGATGCCTGATTGCGCAACGATGCACAGGAAACAGATTTCCACATCCTGTGAATAAAAATAAAAACACCTTGTCATTCAATCGTAATAACACAAGTGACAGAATCAAATAACATAATGAAATATTATTATTTCTTTAACCATCAATAGGTTAAATAAAATTTGTGTTATTTTGCAAATGCGTCTAGCGTTTGGCTTAATCCCTATATCTGTGGATAACTCTGTTTAAAAGAGTTTTACAGAACGGCAAAAAAGCATGAACAGTCATCTGTCCTGCTGTGGATAACTCTGACTGTAGTACTAAAGATCATCATCCAGCCTGGCAGGCTGCGACAAAGAAAGTGACAAAACTGGAGCGGGAAACGAGACTCGAACTCGCGACCCCGACCTTGGCAAGGTCGTGCTCTACCAACTGAGCTATTCCCGCATAGAAGGGCACTGCTAAACATATTTTGGAGCGGGAAACGAGACTCGAACTCGCGACCCCGACCTTGGCAAGGTCGTGCTCTACCAACTGAGCTATTCCCGCATAGAGGGTACTGCTAAACATAATTTGGAGCGGGAAACGAGACTCGAACTCGCGACCCCGACCTTGGCAAGGTCGTGCTCTACCAACTGAGCTATTCCCGCGCCTTGTACCGTCATAAATTCTTCACCGGTACGGGGTGCGCATTATACGAGAAATCGCTGCTGCTGCAAGATGCTTACAGCAAAAATTTGCGCTTTTGATGCGTTTGCTGCTTATTGCATCAACCTGGCGATTTCCTGCGCACCCTTTGCGGTTTAAAGCTGCAAAAAGTGTTGGCGGTAGTACGCCAGTTCGGCAACGGACTCACGAATATCGTCTAACGCCTGATGCGAGCCGCTCTTTTTGAAGCCTGGAAGAATGTCTGGCTTCCAACGACGAGCCAGTTCCTTGAGCGTGCTGACATCTAAATAGCGGTAGTGGAAATAGGCTTCCAGCTCTGGCATGTACTTGAACAGGAAACGGCGATCCTGCCCAATGCTGTTGCCGCAGATGGGCGAGGTGTTTGCGGGCACCCACTGCTGTAGGAACTCGATAGTCGCTTTTTCCGCAGCGCGATCGTCAATCTTACTGGCCTTTACCCGTTCCACCAAACCGCTATTCGTATGTGTACGAACGTTCCATTCGTCCATTAAGGCGAGCTGTGCATCTGACTGATGAACCGCCATCACCGGCCCTTCAGCCAGGATATTGAGGTCGGCATCGGTCACGATAGTGGCGATCTCAATTATGCGATCGCGTTCCGGATCGAGTCCGGTCATTTCAAGGTCGATCCAAATTAGATTATTTTCGTTTCCAGTGGCCATGCTGTTACCTGTGGTTGCTGAGTCGTCATTCATCATGAATAAGGTGTATCATAGACGTTTTGCCCCTCAGGGCGAAATCCAGCTAAACGGTGAGGGTGAGTGAGTAAAAATAAACTGTCTAAAGGTCAACAACGTCGCGTAAGCGCTAACCACGATCGTCGTTTGAATCAGCGCAAAACGCGCCCGGAAGCGGACGATAATTTGTTTGGTCAGGACGCAGAGGGCGTGGTGGTCAGCCGATTTGGCATGCATGCCGATGTCGAGGACAGTGCTGGCCTTACCCACCGTTGCAATATACGTCGTACGATTCGTTCGCTGGTCACCGGCGATCGGGTGGTATGGCGTCCCGCGCTAAACGGCGGTAAAGGTATTGTTGAAGCGGTGCACGAACGCACCAGCGTGCTGACGCGCCCCGATTTCTACGATGGCGTCAAACCCATCGCCGCAAACATCGATCAAATTATTATCGTGTCCGCGATTCTGCCAGAGCTGTCACTGAATATTATCGACCGTTATCTGGTCGCCAGCGAAACACTGGATATTGAGCCCCTACTGGTGCTGAACAAAATCGATCTGCTGGATGACAACGCACGTGCGTTTGTTGACGAGCAGATGGAGATTTACCGCAAGATCGGTTATCGGGTATTGATGGTTTCCAGCCATGTGAAAGAGGGTTTGAATGCACTGCAGGCAGCCTTAACTGACCGGATAAGTATCTTTGCCGGGCAGTCCGGCGTAGGTAAGTCCAGCCTGCTGAACGCCCTGCTTGGCTTCGATCAACAGCAGGACACCGCCATTCTGACCAATGATGTTTCCGATGTTTCCGGACTGGGCCAACATACCACGACCGCATCCCGGCTTTATCATTTCCCCGAGGGCGGGGATGTGATTGATTCTCCGGGTGTCCGTGAGTTTGGTTTGTGGCATCTTGAGCCGGAACAAATCACGCGTGGATTTGTCGAATTCCGTGCGTTCTTAGGCGATTGTAAGTTTCGTGACTGTAAGCATGACACCGATCCGGGCTGTGCGATTCGTGAAGCCGTTGAAAACGGCAAAATCGATCAATCACGCTTCTATAACTACCACCGTATTCTTGAAAGCATGGCGCAAATGAAAACCCGGAAAAACTTCGCCGAGAGTGAAGATTAAGGCCCGTAACGGCGTATTCGCCATCTGACTGGGGCGCTGTTACAATCCGCTCCCTTTTTGTCAATGTTATGAAAGATAGCCAGGAGGCTAGGGTGTTTGATCGTTTTAAACTCGGCTTGAATCACATTCTTCCAAAAAAATGGCTGACTGAACTTGCGGGTTGGGGAGCCAGCCGTCGCGGCGGCTGGCTGACGAAGCTGGTCATTGATATTTTTGTCTGGTTTTACAAAGTCGATATGGCTGAAGCACGGAAACCGGATACCGCCAGCTACCGCACCTTTAACGATTTCTTTGTTCGTCCGTTAAAGGACGATGCACGCCCAATCGATCCCGATGCCAGCCTGATCGTTCTGCCTGCTGACGGCGCGATCAGCCAGCTTGGCCATATTGAAGGCGATCAGATTTTCCAGGCGAAAGGCCATTACTACACGATCGACGCCCTGCTCGCCGGTAATGAGCATATGGCGGCACAGTTTCGTGAGGGGGAATTTGCGACCACTTACCTGGCACCGCGTGATTATCACCGCGTCCACATGCCTTGTAACGGCATCCTGCGTGAGATGATCTATGTACCGGGCGATCTTTACTCCGTTAATCCGCTGACCGCACGTAACATCCCTAACCTCTTTGCCCGTAACGAGCGCGTAATTTGTTACTTTGAAACCGATATGGGTCCGATGGTGCAGATCCTGGTGGGCGCAACGATTGTCGGCAGCATTGAAACCGTTTGGGCAGGCACCGTCACACCGCCGCGCGAAGGCATTATTAAACGCTGGCATTACCCGGCCGCCGATCATGACGGTGCCGTGGTATTACTCAAAGGTCAGGAAATGGGCCGCTTTAAACTGGGTTCTACGGTAATCAACCTGTTCGCGCCTGGCCGAATCAAGCTGGCGGAAAGCCTTGAGGCGGAAAGTAAGGTTCGACTGGGCCAACCTTTAGCGCTCGCCCTTCCACTGACGACTACCGCGCCTGACGCTGTCGAGTAGAACCTATGTTCGTGCGTTCGATCTTTTGTCTGCTGCTGAGCCTCTGGCTCAGCTCTTCTACGCTAGCCGCCAGCCTGCCTGATGCCAGCCAGCTCAAACAGCAGCTGGAAGAGGTCAAAGCCACTAAAAATGCCCCCTCGCAAACTGAACAAATTCAGTCACTGGAAGCCGCACTGGCCTCGCTCTCTGAACGCGATGATGCCCTCGAACGCGCACAACAGTATCAACAGGTTATTGACGATTTTCCGCGCCTTGCCCGCGAGTTAAGGCAGCAAATCGCCACGCTTAACGACAACGCTAAAACCGTGCGCAGCACGATGACCAGCGCAGAGCTGGAACAAGAGATTCTGCAAATCAGCAGTCAGCTGATTGAAGAAGGACGCCAGGCCCAGCAGGAGCAGGACCGTGCCAGAGAGATCAGTGATTCCCTGTCGCAGTTGCCACAGCAGCAAACGGAAGCGCGCCGGGCACTGACCGAGAGCGAACGGCGCTTACAGAGTGCCGGCAGCGCTGCCACTCCAGTCGGTCAGGCCCAACTGGTGGCTCGCCAGGCAGAAAATGCCGCCAATAAAGCCAAAGTCGATGAGTATGAGCTGGCGCAGTTGTCGGCCAACAATCGCCAGGAGCTGGCTCGCATGCGCGCCGAGGTGCATCAGCGCAAAGTGACCCAGCTTGATAATTATCTGCAGGCTTTACGTAATCAACTGAATGAACAACGTCAGCGCGAGGCCGAAACGGCGCTGGCGCGTACGGAACAGCTGGCGGAAAACAGTGGTGATTTACCGCCCGAGATCAGTGAGCAGTTTCGGGTTAACCGCGATTTGTCCGGTGCGCTGAATCAGCAGGCACAGCGCATGGATCTGGTGGCATCGCAACAGCGCCTCGCCACCAATCAAATTATTCAGGTCCGTCAGGCGCTGGCAACGTTGCGGGAACAATCCCAGTGGCTGGGTGCCTCTAACCTGCTCGGCGATGCGCTTCGGGCACAGGTGGCGCGTTTACCCGATATGCCGAAATCTCAGCAAATCGATAATGAAATGGCACAGCTGCGCGTTCAGCGCCTGCATTATGAAGATCTTCTGGAACGACAGAATGCGCTTCGCAAAGCACATCAGGCGGACGGGCAGCCTTTTACCAGCGACCAAAAGCGCATTCTGGATGCACAGTTAAAAACGCAGCGAGAATTGCTGAACTCCCTGATATCCGGCTGCGATACGCTGATTCTGGAAATCACTAAACTCAAGGTCGCCAATACGCAGCTTCAGGATGCGTTAACCGAAGTCAAAGACGCCACGCACCGCTATCTGTTCTGGACAGCAGATGTCAGCCCCATTTCATTGAGCTATCCTCTGGACGTGGCTAAAGGCCTGTCGCACCTGCTTACGCTGGATACGCTTGGGCAGCTTGGCAAAGCTCTGGCAATGATGTTTACCAGCCGCAGCACCGTCCTGCCCATTTTGGGTGCCGTGTTGCTGGTCGGTTTTAGCCTGAGTACACGTCGTCACTTCAACGCTTTTTTGGAACGCTCAGCCAGTAAGGTTGGTAAGGTCACCCAGGATCGCTTCCGCCTGACCATCCGCACTGTTTTCTGGTCAATTCTGGTCGCGCTTCCGCTTCCTGTGCTTTGGGCAACCCTGGGATACGGGCTGCAAAACGCCTGGCCGTATCCGGTAGCCGTTGCTATCGGCGATGGCATTACGGCGACGCTGCCTCTGCTGTGGATATTCATGGTCAGCGCCCAGTTTGCCCGCGCCAACGGTTTGTTCATTGTGCATTTCCGCTGGCCGCAGGTACGCGTTGCGCGTGCCATGCGTTACTACTCGTTGAGTATTGGCCTGATCGTGCCGCTGATTATGCTGCTGATCACCTTTGATAACCTTGACGATCGTCTGTTCTCTGCCACCCTGGGCCGACTGTGTTTTATTTTGATCTGTGGCGCCCTGAGTCTTGTTACGGTAAGTCTAAAACGTGCAGGGATCCCTCTTTATCTTGATAAAGAGGGCAACGGCGAAAACATGATTAACCGCCTGCTGTGGAATATTATGATCGCCATTCCATTGCTGGCCGCGCTGGCCTCCATGATTGGTTACCTTGAAACAGCGCAGGCGCTGCTGGCACGTCTGGAAACCTCGGTGGCAATCTGGTTTTTCCTGCTGGTTATTTACCATATCATTCGCCGCTGGATGCTGATTCAACGACGCAGGCTGGGGTTCGATCGCGCACGCCAGCGCCGGGCCGATATGCTGGCCAATCGCGCGCGCAACGAAGAAGAAAAAGATCAGGCGCAAAATACTGACGTTATTGAAATAGAAGAGCCCGTGATTGATTTGGACGCCATCAGTGCTCAGTCACTGCGCCTGGTCAGGTCAATCCTGACGCTGATTGCGCTGGTGTCAGTCATTGTCCTGTGGTCGGAAATCCACTCTGCGTTTGGTTTCCTTGAGAATATTCGTTTATGGGATGTCAACACCTCCGTTCAGGGCGTGGAGAGTATTCAACCCATTACGCTGGGCGCCGTTCTGATCGCCATTCTGGTGTTCGTGATTACGACGCAGCTGGTGCGCAATATGCCGGCCCTGCTTGAGCTGGCCCTGCTGCAGCATCTTGATTTGTCGCCAGGCACCGGCTATGCCATTACCACGCTGACCAAGTATTTGCTGCTGCTAATTGGTGGCTTGCTCGGCTTCTCATTGATTGGAATTGAATGGTCCAAGCTGCAATGGCTGGTGACCGGCCTGGGCGTTGGGTTGGGATTTGGTCTGCAGGAGATTTTTGCGAACTTTATCTCCGGCCTGATCATTTTGTTTGAAAAACCCATTCGTATTGGCGATACCGTTACTATTCGCGATCTGACCGGCAGCATTACGCGCATCAATACCCGCGCCACGACAATTACAGACTGGGATCGCAAAGAGATCATCGTGCCTAATAAGGCCTTTATTACAGAACAGTTTGTTAACTGGTCGCTGTCGGACTCCGTCACGCGCGTCGTGCTGACCATACCCGCTCCCGCACAGGTAAGCAGCGAGGAGGTCACCACGTTGCTGAAGCTGGCTGCAGAACGTTGTAGCTACGTTCTGGATACACCGCCGCCGGAAGTGTTTCTGGTTGACCTGCAGCAGGGAATACAGTTGTTTGAGCTACGCGTACACGCCGCTGAAATGGGCCATCGCATGCCGCTTCGCCATGAACTGCATCAGCTTATTCTGCACGGCTTTGCAGAACATGGTATCGAAATGCCTTTCCCACCCTTCCAGATGCGGGTAGAAACCTTAAGCAGAAAAACGCCTGCCGGAAATGGTGCGTCGACGACGCGGACTTTTAAATCAGGCGGGTTATAAAAAAACGCCCGGTTTGACCGGGCGTTTTCCTGTTCGGGCTGCGGGGGTTATTGCTTCACAAAAGCTTCGCCCTGCGCGATATCTTTTTTCAGTGTTTCCAGCATGCCATCCAGCGCCTGCTGTTCAAACGGGCTAAGGGCACCAACAGGCTTACGCTCCGCCACGCCGTTTTTACCTAACAGCAGGGGCTGAGAGAAGAAGCGGGCATGCTCGCCATCGCCTTCCACGTAGGCACACTCCACAACGTTCGCTTCGCCGTTTAAGGCACGTACCAGCGATAAACCGAAACGGGCGGCGGCCTGCCCCATGGATAACGTTGCTGACCCCCCACCAGCCTTCGCTTCCACCACTTCTGTACCGGCGTTTTGAATACGTTTGGTGAGGTCAGCCACTTCCTGATCGCTAAAGCTGACGCCCGCAACCTGGGACAGTAATGGCAGAATAGTGACGCCTGAGTGTCCCCCCACCACGGGCACGTTCACCTCGCCAGGCTGTTTGCCTTTCAGCTCAGCGACAAAGGTATTGGCGCGAATAATGTCCAGCGTTGTCACGCCAAACAGTCGATTCTTGTCATAAACACCGTGTTTCTTCAGGACCTCGGCCGCAATCGCCACCGTCGTGTTAACCGGATTGGTGATCACCCCAATTAACGCTTTCGGCGCTGTCGTAGCAACCTGCTCAATCAAATTACGCACGATGCCGGCATTGACGTTAAACAAATCGGCCCGATCCATACCAGGCTTACGCGCTACCCCAGCAGAGATGAGCACGACATCCGCACCTTTTAAAGCCGGGGTGGCATCTTCCCCACTAAAACCCTTAACGTTAACTGCGGTAGGAATGTGGCTGAGATCGACCGCGACGCCAGGCGTGACGGGCGCGATGTCGTAGAGAGAAAGTTCTGAACCTGCGGGAAGCTGGGTTTTGAGTAGAAGTGCTAGCGCCTGGCCTATGCCACCAGCGGCACCGAGTACGGCAACTTTCATTCATAACTCCTTATTAAGGTGGGGCAGAGAAGAGCCGAAATTCCATCTGTGTCAGACCTTAATCAACTGCTCAGGTGATGACGGGTATCCGAGACTATTTTACGCGCTAATGCCCGCAGTCTCGGGATTTTAAAACTTACTTATCATCGCTATATCGTCCTCATCCTGCGTTGCAGACAACGAGCTAACCTGTTTGCCGTGTCAGGGCTACCTCAGGTAAGCGCCGACGACGGTGACGGGATTTCTCTCCAACTGTTGCGCGGGAGTTGGCCGGTATCACCTGAAATCGACAACCTTGACGTCGGCAGACAGAGAACGGCAGTGTAAATTTTTATTTTCTTACCTCATCAATAATATAACAGCTTTGCAACCTTTGCCTTTCCAGGCTGTGAGCTGGGTTTTGGTCTGAGTAAATTCTTTGCTATTATCGCCGCCCGCCATGGATACCGCCCCGTTCAATTAACAACCAATTGCATAAAAATTCATTTATATGCATAATAATGACTTTGCTGCGGTCTGTTCCGCGGTTTTTCTTACATTTACTGGTAAATTATGCGAAACCCATCGAAACAAGACGATCTGATCAAAGCCTTCAAGGCTTTATTAAAAGAAGAAAAATTCAGTTCTCAGGGCGAAATTGTTCAGGCGCTTCAGGAAGACGGCTTTGAGAACATCAACCAGTCCAAAGTTTCCCGGATGCTGACAAAGTTTGGCGCGGTGCGGACCCGCAATGCCAAAATGGAGATGGTGTACTGTTTGCCTGCCGAGCTGGGCGTGCCGACAACAACCAGTCCATTGAAGAATCTGGTTCTGGATATTGACTACAATGATGCGCTGGTCGTGATCCATACCAGCCCTGGCGCAGCGCAGCTGATCGCTCGCCTGCTGGATTCTCTGGGTAAATCTGAGGGGATTCTGGGGACGATTGCGGGTGATGACACCATTTTTATCACGCCGGCACGCGCCTTTACCGTCAAACAACTTCACGATGCTATCCTCGTCCTGTTTGAACAAGAGCTATAGTCGTTCCCGCTAACCGGCAGCACATCGCCGGTTTATTCTGCCCGTTATCCCCCTCTTCCTTCTGTCAGCTCTCTTTCAGCCGATACGTTACTTTTCAAGGCATTACTCTTTAGCCGCGTCGTTTTCAGCGCATAAAATATTGGTCATACCCTTTGCCACCTTTAACATTACGCGCTATTTTACACTGCTTTACATTCAAATACTGGCATCATCACCCAGACCAAAACAGATAAGCAGCCAGATCAACCATGATTTTTCGCACTAAAAGTTAAAGTAACGTATCTTACTGTTTTTATGCGTAATTACCCATCTGTAGTGGCATTTTAGCCATTTTTAATAACTTTTAGTTATTAAAAAATCCCAAATGGTTAAATTGCATCAACAAAACATTATTAGGCAGGTATTAATTTCTGCCGTTATTAGTCCTATACTTAGTTTCGTGATGTGAATCACACTAATAAAAAAGAAGAACAACCAGGACGAGGACATCTTTTATGAAAACTAAATCTACCATCGCTGCCTTGAGCATTTTATCTGCCCTGTCATTCGGCGCTTCTGCAGCAGATTATATTTCTGCTTCACAAGCACAAAATCTGCAGCCTGTTGGCACGGTAAGCGTGAGCGGTGTGGCCGGCGCGCCATCCGATATCAGACAGCAACTGAGCGATAAAGCCGATCAACAAGGCGCGAAAGCTTTCCGTGTTATTGAGGCCTATAACGACGGCAACTACCACGCGACGGCTGAGCTGTACAAATAAACTCGCAGGACCTGACAGGTAACCAGCTGTCCCAATGCGACCGCTGGTTAAACATCCTTACCGGAGAATGAATGATGAAAATCCAATTAACGATTGCCGCGCTGGGCGTGGCCTCACTGCTCTCTTTTGGTGCCAATGCCGCTAGCATGGTCACAAATCAGCAGGCGCAAGACATGAATCTGCAGCCGCTAAACCAAACAATTAGCGTAAGCGGTATCAATGGCGACCAGACCAACATCCGCCAGGTACTGTCTGAGAAAGCGGATGCACAAGGTGCAGGCCATTACCGCGTGATTGAGAACAACCGTGACGATACCTTCCACGTCACCGCCGAACTGTATAAATAATTCATCTGCGGCAATGTTGCCGCCCTGACAAAATCGATGACCCGCTCTATGTATGCCATTCCGCAGGTTGTTGATTGCTATGAGGAATAAATCATGAACATCAAATCAACCATCGCAACGATGAGTCTGCTCTCCGTAATCGCTTTTGGCGCTTCAGCAGCGCAGCTCGTCACGGCCGATCAAACGCAGAATCTGCAACCTGCAGGAACCGTAAGCATCAGTGGCGTTGCGGGTTCACCTATCGACTATCGCGCCCAGCTGTCCCAGAAAGCGGATGAACAAGGCGCAAGTGCCTATAAAATTATTGAGGCTAATACCGGTGACAGCTACCACATCACCGCGCAGCTGTATAAATAGTTCCTCGTCTGACGTATGACGAACCCTTTAGCCCCGCTCGCCGGGGCTTTTTTTTGCCTGAAACGCGCGGTGAGTGAACTGTGACAGGGGGTAAGCAAAGGCAGCCTTCATCCGCCAATGTTAATCGACGGGATTCAGCGACATAAAACGACATGAGCAGAAGAAGTCTGGCTTACGCGGGGGATTAATACGCTGTCAACAGTACCGTAAATCACAGACCTAAGGCGCAATATATCAATGGGCAATCTGCGCCAAATCATCGTCTGACAGTCCGGTCATCTCTGCGACAAGGCTGGGAGGCAAACCGTTTTGCAGCATTGTTCGCGCGATTTTTAGTGCAGCCGACCGTTCTCCCTCACTGCGGCCTTTCACCAGGCCACGTTGTTCACCAAGCTGAAGGCCCTCTTCCAGGCCCTTTTCCATCCCCTTTTCAATGCCTTTCTGCTCAAGCTGTTGTGCGATGGTCATCAATGCATCCTCATGTTGCGGCACCCGCTGCGCCAGCGTTCTGACGAAAAGGTCAGCGTCCGCGGTTTCGCCCGCCTGTAAAAGATAGTTTACCAACGATATAACCTGTGATGAAGAGAGATAACCCGCCAGTGTGACAGGGGCCAGCTTATCGATGAGTTCTGCTAAATCTCTTTGATGAATATGCTTTTGCAGCAGTGTTAATGCAGCCATGCTGCGGTGGCCGACAATATCCTCATCAGGAATCACCGTCACGTCCACTAGCGGAAAAGCGTTGCTGTAGAGCCGACTGGCGAAGGCGGGAATCGAAAATTCGTCCAGCCAGCGGGTACTATAGGGATAGGGACTGCGTTTGCCACTGTAGAATAAAATCGGAATGACTAACGGGAGTTTTTTGTGCCCGGCATCCAGGTGCCGCTGCATTGCCGCAATGGCATAACGCATCAGTCTGAATGCCATATGCCTGTCAGGTGATGACTGATGTTCAATCAACACATGGATATAGCCATCATCGCGGCTTGTGGTTTTTAGACTGTACAGTATATCGCTAAAATATTGCCGTAAGTCCTCTTCCACAAAAGCGCCAGATTCCAGTTTTAACGTATCCAGATCGCACAGCGCGAGAAACTCTGCCGGAAGATGCAATGCCATAAAATCACGTGCAATGGTGGGCTGGGACAAAAATTGACGGAATGTCGCATCATGGGGCGTGGGCGTGCCATTTTTACTTTTCATGTAACCTGTCCTGATGATGAGGTGGCAGGTTAGCACGACCTGAAAATGCTCAGCGTCAGCAAACGGTGACGTTGCGAGAGCTCTCGAGGAATTTCTCGCACGTGGGCGACCCGATAATACACGTTAGTCGGTCTTCAACGCTGTTAACGCTCTATTACGTTAAATTGCAGTTGTCCTTCCAGCTCCTCTTCCGCCTCGTCGAACAGCAGAATTAAGGCTCCATATCGCCGCTTCTGCCCTTGTCCTAAATTCACAAACTCTATTTTCAGGGGGAGAGGTAAACCTTTGCAGACAATGATGTCCCACAATCCATCCAAATCACAGATGGCGTACGCCTTTAAAGCAAAGCGTTCGCAAAATTGCCGTAAAAAATGGGCCTGATCGACAATCTCATCAAAATCAAAACGCTCGACTATCATACTGGCGACTCCCGTTATCCGGTTCTGGGCGGCCCTGCGCCGCCCGGATGTTCATTTAACTTAACCCGCCGAGGTGCAGCGCTTTGACCTCCAGGTACTCATCCATCCCCAGTACCGATCCTTCACGTCCCAGACCAGACTCTTTCACGCCGCCAAAGGGGGCCAACTCTGTCGAGACCGCACACTCATTGATGCCAATCATTCCACTTTCGAGCGCGGCAGAGACCCGGAATACCCGCTGCAGGTTTTGCGTATAAAAATACGCCGCCAGCCCGTATTCCGTCTGGTTGGCACGACGGATAACCTCTTCTTCGTCATCAAAGCGGAAACAGGCTGCCACCGGGCCAAACGTTTCTTCCTGAGCCAGTTTCATGCCTTCATGTGCCTCAACAATGACCGTTGGCTGCCAAAAATTACCGCCCAGCGCGTGCCGCTGACCACCCGTCATCACTTTTCCGCCCTGAGCAATGGCATCTTTGACATGCTCTTCGACTTTTTCTAATGCGGATGATTCGATTAACGGGCCGACGACCACGCCATTATCCATGCCGTTTCCGACGCTAAGCTTATCCACTTCAGCGGCCAGTTGGGTCGTAAAACGTTCGTAAACTGCACTGTGAATGAAAAAGCGGTTAACGCTGACACAAACCTGACCGGCATTGCGGAATTTATTGGCGATGGCTCCCTGCACGGCTGCATCGATATCCGCATCTTCAAAGACGATATAGGGCGCATTACCGCCCAGTTCCATCGAAACCTTTTTCATGGTTTCAGCAGCGTTACGCATTAGCGTTTTCCCCACTGCCGTGGAACCGGTAAAGGAAATTTTACGTACGGCTTTGCTGGCCATAATGGCATCGCTAATGGCATGCGTGTCGCCTGCTACACCGTTAAGTACGCCATCAGGGATGCCGGCTTTTTTTGCCAGCGCCAGTAAGGCAAATGCGGAAAGCGGTGTGTTATTCGCGGGTTTAATAATGCCTGTACATCCCGCTGCCAGCGCCGGGCCTAACTTACGTGTCAGCATCGCCATAGGGAAATTCCAGGGCGTGATAGCGGCGACGACGCCGACCGGCTCACGGGTTGCCAGAATGCGCGATCCCGCTTTAGCAGGAGGGATGATTTCACCGTTAGCCCGTTTAGCCTGCTCGGCGAACCATTGAATAAAGCTGGCGGCATATTCCACTTCGCCTTCTGCTTCCTTGAGCGGCTTACCTTGCTCCGTTGTCATTAGCTCAGCCAGCCAGCGTTTGTGTTCAATGATTAACCTATACCAGCGGTACAGCAGTTCTGAACGCCCCTTGGCGGTCTGTGCTCGCCACGCTGGGAAAGCATCCTGGGCAGCCTTTATTGCAGCTTCCGTTTCCGTTTTTCCTGCTTTTGCCACCTGAGCGACGACCTCGCCCGTGGCAGGATTCGTCACGTCAAAGGTAGACGTGGTACGCAGCCATTGCCCGTTTACCAGATAGCCTGTCTGGAACAGTTCGCTGTCGTGCAGTAAAGAATGCATTAGGTGCTCCTGTCGGTTTGTCATCTGTCAGGAAAGTATAGATGGCAAAAATGACAGGTCAGGTAACACGGGGGATCATCATGGCCGCCAGCGCTTGCCGCGGCCATAATTCAGATTTGGACGAGCGTATTTTGATATTTTTTCAGCATCTCAGCCAGTCGCGTTACCGGCTCGGTCACGCTGGTTGGGGCGTCATAGTGCGCCAGCTTGTGCTGATAGACATCCAGCTCTTTGAGTAACCGTTCGAAATAGTAACGGCGCTTTTCGTCACTGCGTACCGAGATGATCCGATCCGCCGTGTGGCGCAGCTGGCGATGATACGCAGACAGATCGGCATTAACCGGCACATCGGCAGCACGTAATCGCTGATGACCAATAATTAAGGTCAGGGCAATGCGATATTTGTCGATGTCACCCGGGAACAGGTTAAGCAGTAAAAAGAGCTGCTGATAGAGTGCCGGAAGATGGTTTTCACGACGGCGAGCCTGGTTAGTGGTCATCGCCGAGACCGCCGCATACATGAAGCGGTTGAGCAATTTACGGCCCGTGCGCGCTTTGGACTTATCCCGAATCAACAGGATGACCATCAACGCAACGAAGCTGCCGATCCACTGTCCCAGCGCATTGTCGATAAACTGCGTAAAGTTGAACTGCATCGGATTATCCAGCACCAGCACGTTGATTGTGCCGACCATGGCTCCCAGCGTACCAATCTGCCTGCGCTGAATTAAAATGCCGGAAATAAACCCTAACAGGCCAATGGCAATGCACAGCAGCACGGCACTTTGTTGGGTGTTGGGCAAAATATACATGAAATAGAGTGCGCCCAGCGGGACCGCCACCGTCATACCGTAAACAAAGTCTTTAGCCATCATGAGTGGATTGGGCATGCGCATCGCCAGTGCCGTAATCACGCCCAACATGACCATACAGCCGCTACCTGATGTCCAGCCGGTATAGAGCCAGAACAGCGAACCGAGCGCAGTCGCTACAAAGGTGCGAACACCGTTAATCATCGCATGGTGGTTTTCAGCAGAACGCGCCTGAATCACGACCTCGCGCTGAAGAATCCCCTCCTCCAGCGCTGTGATACGGCCGTTACTTTTGATGCCATGCGTCAGCAACTGATATTCCGTTGCTGCCTCAACCCAGCTTTCCAGCGTCTCGGGGACCGTTTTACTGCTGACGGCAATTAACCGTCGCAGCGCTTTCATACGCTTGTGTACGTCTTCTGCCGTCGCTGCCTCTTTCTCCATTAACACACGATACTGCGTTGCAATGTAGTCAGGCCGTGAGTTTTGAATTAAAAAGGTTTCAGCCGCCTGGGTAATCATCGTCAGTGACAGAGTGTTCAGCATTTGCAGCCGTCGACTGGTATTCTGCCAGCGCGAAGACTCCATCATCAACTGGCTACGCATACCGCTGAGCGCCGTGGTACGCCGTACCAAAGCCCCCCAGGCTTTATCGACTTCTTCTTTGTCCTCATGCGCCACGCACAGCTGCAGCAACCTGTAATGCGCCACCAGCAGCGAGTCAACTTCAGCATCAATCACTTTTTTAATCGAACGTGGCGAGAAAATCATATCGGCCAGAATGGCGCACAGTATCCCTAAAATGATCTCGCTACAGCGTTCCACGGCATATTGCGGGACCAGCGTCAGCCCACCACTGGCATTCGCCGTCACGACAATAATTAACGCGGTGTAACCAGCCAGTCCGAGCGCATAGGAGTTTTCAACCTTGATCAGCGAAGACAGCCATACGCAGAAACCCGCCCAAATACAACACAACAGCAGCATGACTACCGGTGCGCGTACGGTCGCAATCATGATGACCAGCGCGGCGACACAGCCAATAAAGGTTCCGATGATACGAAGAATACCGCGATAGCGTAATGCGCCCGAATAGGGATCGCCGCCTGCCGCAAACGCCGTCCCGCCTGCCACAATGCCCGCCGTCATGACGGCCCAGCGGGGGGTTTCAAGGTTAAGATGAAAGCCGATCATCAGCGCCGCAACCAGCGCAAAAGTCAGCTTTATCGGGAACCGCAGGAACTCAGTCATAGCGTCCTCTTAACCAAACTCACGTAGACGGTTAAAGAAGGACATGATGGGCGATGTATCAGTATGCTGACGATCCTCTGTGCCAGTGATGACCACGGTCGCTGTCGTTCCGGCCGGATAGTGATTGCCGGGGTCCTGGTCAAGACGGATGCGAACCGGTACGCGCTGCGCCAGGCGTACCCACTCCAGGTTAGACTGGACCGTTGCCATTCCTTTACTGTCAACGCTGCTGCTGCTGTTGGTCACGCCTGCCGCGATGCTGTCAACCGTACCGCGCAGCGTCACATCGCTGCCCAATGGCGTGATCTCGGCCCGAAAGCCGGGGCGCACACCATGCAGCTTGGTCTCTTCGAGATAAGCCAGCACGTAAAATGAGCGCTGCTGTACCAGCGCCACGGCAACCGCTCCCCGCGTAATGAATTCGCCCTGGTAGACGTTCAGGTTCGTCACCCATCCATCTGACGGCGCGGTGATCGTGGTTCGTTCCAGGTCGATCTTAGCCAGATCGCGGGTAGCGACAGATTTTGCCAGTTGATGTTCACTGGTTTGCAGATCGTTGTTGGACTGCTCAATGGCTTCGCGTGACATCGCAGAGGTCCCGAGTCGGTTTCGACGTCCGGCCTCACGGCGTTTTTCATTAACCAGTGCCTGGTAATATTCCACATCAGCCTGCGCTTCATCTAACGCTTTTTGGTACCGTGGACGATCGACCACAAACAGCGTGTCACCTTTTTTAACCCGTTGGTTGTCGTGAACGGGAACCTCGGTAATTAACCCGGTGACATCAGGTGAAATCGCGACCACATCGGCCGCAAACCTTGCATCGCGTGTCCAGGGGGATTCGGTATAGAACACCCAGGCACGGAATATGATAATGACGGCGATGATGACCAGCAGGATGGTGATCGCGTAACGCGCGATTTTTCTTATAAGCGTGTTCACGTAAACCTCAAACAAATAAACGGGATACCAGATAAAATACACAGCAGTAAAGGGCTGTATTGAAGAGTGCCGGATGCCAGACAAGATCGTAGATACCGCTGGGCGTCAGCACGCGTTTCACCATCCAGAACAGCATGAGCGAAACGATGAGTTCGATGAAAATGGGCGGAAAAGAGAGCCCAAACATGACAAATACCGGAAGTACACTCATTAAAAATCCTTAGTTCGATACGGCCGGGATAATTCACCGCCTGAAGGACGCAAACGCCTGCGCGCCATAAGCCACATCTGAACTACGGCTGACTTAATAATAGCGTATCATCGGGTGTTTTCAGGTAATGAAGCGTCGCCAGGTCATACCCCGGTCGACATATAGTAACGCGCTTAACTATACGTTTTCTACTGAATGTGATCTAAATCACTTTTTAGCCAGAGTAAACAATGGAACGACTCAAAGGTATGTCGATTTTTGCCAAAGTAGTTGAACTGGGTTCTTTTACTGCGGCCGCACGACAGCTTCACCTTAGCGTGTCATCAATTAGCCAGATTGTCGCCAAACTGGAAGATGCGCTGCAGGTAAAGTTACTCAACCGCAGTACGCGCAGCATTGGGCTCACTGAAGCCGGTAAAATCTACTATCAGGGCTGTCGCCGTATGCTGGCAGAGGCTAACCAGGTTCACGAACAGCTTTATGCCTTTAATAACACGCCGATCGGCGTACTACGCATTGGCAGCTCTTCCACGATGGCACAGAACGTGCTGGCCGGTATGACGAGCGATATGCTGCGTGATTACCCGGGGCTGAGCGTCAACCTGGTCACCGGTATTCCTGCGCCAGATTTAATCGCGGATGGGCTGGACGTGGTGATCCGGGTGGGCGCTTTAAAGGATTCGAGCCTGTTCTCGCGCCGACTCGGGGCGATGCCAATGGTGGTCTGTGCCGCTAAACACTATCTGACGCAGCATGGGACGCCGGAGAAACCTGGCGATATCACTAAATTTGCCTGGCTGGAATACAGCGTAAGGCCAGATAACAATTTTGAGCTGATTGCCCCCGAAGGCATCGTTACGCGTTTATCACCGCAGGGGCGTTTTGTCACCAATGACTCTCAGACGCTCATCCGCTGGCTTAAGGCCGGTAATGGCATCGCCTATGTCCCGATGATGTGGGTGGCGGATGAAATCAAGAAAGGTGAGATTGATATTTTGTTCCCGCAGTACCAATCTGACCCACGACCGGTTTATGCGCTTTATACTGAAAGAGACAAGCTGCCGCTGAAAGTGCAGGTTTGCATCGACTATCTGACGCAGTATTTCGAGCAGGTTGCCGAGCAGTACAAACAGCACCGCAAAAGCTAAAAACCCGCCAGTTGGCGGGTTTTGCGTCTCGGTCAGGCGGTGCCGCCGATTGTCAGCTTATCCAGCTTGAGTGTGGGTTGCCCCACGCCTACCGGCAGGCTCTGTCCTTCTTTACCACAGACGCCAACGCCTTTATCCAGCGCCAGGTCGTTGCCGACCATCGAAATTTGCTGCATTGCCTCGATACCGGAGCCGATCAATGTCGCCCCTTTTACGGGTTTGGTCACTTTGCCCTTCTCAATCAGATAGGCTTCCGAGGTGGAGAACACAAATTTTCCGGAAGTGATATCGACCTGACCGCCGCCGAAGTTAGGGGCATATAATCCGTACTCCACGCTTTCAATGATGTCCTGCGGCGTGGATTTACCGGCCAGCATATAAGTATTTGTCATACGCGGCATCGGCAGGTGCGCATAGGATTCGCGACGACCATTACCGGTGGGATTCACCCCCATCAGACGGGCATTCAGCTTATCCTGCATATAGCCTTTCAATACGCCATTTTCGATCAGCACATTGTATTGCCCCGGCACGCCTTCATCGTCGATAGCTAACGAACCCCGCAATCCATCAATCGTGCCGTCATCGACAACGGTGCACAGATCAGAAGCGACCAGTTGGCCCATCTTGCCGCTAAAGACCGATGTACCACGGCGATTGAAATCACCTTCCAGGCCGTGACCTACGGCTTCGTGCAGCAGTACGCCCGGCCAGCCAGCGCCCAACACCACGGGTAAGGTTCCTGCAGGCGCAGCCACCGCTGACAGATTTACCAGCGCCATGCGCACGGCCTCACGAGCCCAGGCATCGGCCCGCACCTCGCCGTTCTCATCGGCCAGGAAAAAGGCATAGCCGGTACGCGCACCGCCGCCGCTTGAACCGCGCTCACGCTTGCCCTGATCTTCAACCTGGACGCTGATGGACAGACGAACCAGTGGGCGGACATCGGCGGCTAAGGTGCCGTCAGTGGCGGCAACCAGGACCTGCTCATAGACGCCAGTCAGGCTGGCATTGACTTCCTGAACGCGGGGATCGGCAGCACGTGCGACCTGGTCTACACGATGCAGAAGGGCTATTTTATCTTCACGGCTCAGGCTACCGAGCGGATCGACCGGCGCGTACAGCGAGCGGTTAACTACGGCCGACAGCGTCTGTGCCTTGCCGTTGCCTTGTTCACGCACAATGCTGCGTGCCGCTTCAGAAGATAAACGCAACGCATTCAGGGTAATTTGGTCAGCATAGGCAAAACCGGTTTTTTCACCGCTTACGGCGCGTACGCCCACGCCCTGATCGATATGGTAGGACCCGTCTTTAATGATCTTATCTTCCAGAACCCAGGATTCATGGAAGCTGGACTGGAAATAGAGATCGGCATAGTCCAGACGACGTTCTGAAAGCTGCCCTAACAGGGAAAAAAGGTCCTGCTGATTAATGTTGTTAGCAGTTAGCAACTGCTCACTTACCAGATTCAGAGTCATCGTTTCTCACTTAATATGTGCTCGGATAATCATAGCCTGCGGCAATTATGTTACGCCGTCAAATATCACTTGTTATAGGTTTCGCGTGGTTTACGCATTACTTCATCAATTTCAGGCTTATCCAGCGGCCCGCTGATGTGATAACGCAGCACGGAAATCTTACTCCAGAGCGGCCCCAGCACCTTGCTGGCAGCAAATACCGCAGCGCCCACCACCGGATTGATGGCAAACGCAGCCGCTACGCCGACTGAGGCTGAGATTTCTGGCGTGACTATCGCTTCCATATCAATGCGGCGCTTCACCAGGTCCATATTCCCCTGCATGGCGATATCCGCTTCCAGCCCATCGACAAGCAGGTTATCCGTGCGTACGACGCCATTTTCAATCCAGGCGGTGCCGTTGATGGCGTCGAAGTAGAATCCTTTGTTAAAGGTATCGCTGAAGTCAAAACGCAGTTTGCGCAACAGCGCATCAAAGCTCAGCAGACGCAGGATCTGTCCCGCAGCGCCGGTATCCACATCACTGATTTGCCCTTTGCCAAAATGCGTTTTTAATGTGCCGCTCAGCGTTTCCGCTGCAGGCTGCCACGGTGCAGAGCGCCAGTGCAGATCATAATCAATCTTGAAAGGCGCATCCCGCAGCGGTGTATTTACGCCAAACCAGTTGGTGGCGTTATTGATGTTGCTGCCCTGTAATGTGCCTTTCAATGAGGTTCGCTGGTCGTCTGGACGATTAACCCATTCGCCCTGAATATTCAGGCGCGAGGTGCCGGTGTCAACCAGTCCGTTAGTGAGTGCTAACGTACTTCCATTGGGCTGCAGTCTGGCGTTCACCCGGCCATACTTCTGCCCCATCAGCCAGCATTCCGCACACTGCAGCTGTAAGGCAGGCCACTGACTAAAATCGATCCGCTCGCTCTTTTGTCCCAGCGGTGAAGTCGACGCGCCTTTTTGATCGGCCGTCGCCTTCCATTCTGGATTGTAATACAGGTAATCCAGTGCAATCTGCCACGGGGCCGAAGGTGAGGTCGTTAACTGGCCTCTCAGCTCATCGGCGTTGACCTTCACCCGGGTCTTACCACTCATTTCCTGAGTGAGAGAGGTATCAACGTTATGCCACTGTTGCCCGGCCAGAGTCACAGAAGGACTGCGCAGGATAATATTGCCTGGCAGCGTTGCGCCGCCCACCTGATGCTCACCCGTCGTCGAACGGGTTGATCCGCCGCCGCCGGTCGCCATCAATGCCGCCCAGGCTTCGCCATCCAGCGCCGGCAGGTTCAGCACCATTCCCGATCGGTCTGGCAACGTCGGTAGGGTTTTTGTATCGTTAAGCCAGATGCCCCGATCGACGCGCAGTGTGGGTTCCAGCAGCCAGCGGCTGTTGAACTTATGTCGTTCATCCACGCTACCGCTGAGATCAAAATGCGTTAAATCGCCTTTAGCATTGACGGCGATCGGCAGGCTTTCGCCCGCTTTTTTATCAAGCGGCGAAGGTAAGCGACTACTTACTTCTTTTCCGTCACCTTTCAAGGCTACGTCATAACGCGCGCCGCCCTTGTGCGGTAAGGAAACGTTCACCTCACCCTGCCAGGGAAGATGCCCGGCCAGTTGGCTGCCAATCTGAGGCGGCATTCCGGTGATTTTTGCCAGCTGCCAGTCAGCAAGCAACTTTACGTTAACGCCAAAATCATCGGGGTTTTCTTTCGTACTAAAGCTGACATTGAGTGGCTGACCAAACCAGTTAGCCTGCATCTGATCGCTTTCGAGATTGCCGTTGTCATAACGAAACTGTCCAGTCAGATGCGTCATGGTGGTGTTCAGCGGCTTGATATGCAGGCTGTTATTGTTCATCACCACATCACCGCTGGCGTGAACATCCTTACCATCCAGCGGAATATCAAGTTTGAGGTGGCCCTTGGTCAGACCTTTAATCTGTAGCTGCTCCAGCGCCGCGCCCAGCGAGGACTTAAGTGGCGTGTGCTGAAAGTATTCGCCAATTTCCTGCCCATCACCGCTGATATCGCCATTGATAATCAGCTTTTCCTTCATGTAATCAGGAATGACGGCGCTGACGTTGCGGGCATTAACCTCCCCCAGTTTTGCCAGAGGAGCCTGCATCCACAAACCGTCATTGAGAAAGTTAAGATCGATATCGAGATTGCTGATATCCGGCCAGCCCGGCTGGAAGCCATAGGTAGCCTTGCGTAACGGTACCCAGACCTGAAACATGCCGTCGTTGTGCTGGAAGGGGAAAAGTGCCGGATTGCCGTTGAACAGCAGCGTGGCATTGTCGACCCTGCCCCCTTTTACGGCACCGCTCAGATAGCGCGTAAGTGAATGCCCCATTAGCGGCGTTGGGAAATAGCGCCAGGCATCGCCCGCGTCAGTAACGTTGATCCCGGCCAGGATATCCAGCTGAGGATGCGTATCGGTATTTTGCTGATAACGGAAATCGCCATGCGCCCAGAGTGAACGTGCCTGTACATCAAGATCCTGACCTGCCAGAGTCAGTCCGTGTTGGTCACGCAGCCAGTTCATGCTGCCGGTCACCTTCTTGATCTCTAACGGGGCCTGGAACATATCACCATAGGGCACCATAGCCTGACCCATCGCAATCCTGGCCTGTCCGTTATTCAGGCTGCCTGCTGCCTCGCCACTTAAATGACTGATTCCCGGAACCAGTTTCCAGTACTGCCAGCTGAAATCTCGCCATTTAACCTGAAAGCGTGTCTGCTCAGGCTGCTCAACAGGAATATCCAGGGCCAGCCCGTCAATGGTGCCGCGAGGTCGCAGTGCTCGCCAGTTATCAAACAGCGCCGGTGACAAGGGCGCAAACAGCGGCACCAGGGGGGCAATATGGTCCAGCGCCAGTTGCGTCGCGCGAACCCGTACCTCAGCCTCGCTGTTGCTGCCCAGCATCTGCGTGTCCTGAGGTTGCCAGAGTAGCGAAAAATGACCAGCGGGCCAGGCGTTACCGTCTGTGCTGAGTTTGGTTTGCGGCACATTAACCACCCAGCCATTTTTGTAACGCGACAGGTGGGCAGTAAGGTTATCAACGCTCAGCGTATGTGGGCCGCTTTCGCCCTGCCAGCTTGCGCCGCCCCGGCTTAACAGCAGATCGCCGGCATAGACGTCGCCATCGCGCAAATTAACCCAGGCCGCCAGACTGAATCGGGCACTGTCAAGACGCGTATTATCCCGCACCCAGCGGCCCAGCCAGGGGCGCATATCAACGTCATCAGCCTGCATCCAGATACGACCATCGTTGAGTAAGCCACCGCTGTCTTTCAGGTCGAGACGGACCTGCACCACGCCGTGCTGGCCGGTAAAGCTCGACAAGCTGACTTCACCTTCAGCCCGATGCCGGGTGTTTTCATTCAGCCATGTCAGTTTCGGTATCGCCAGTTCAGCATGTTGGCCGGATGGCGTGATAAAACGAATGGTGCTGTCACGCAGGTCAAAGTGATCGAACTGGCGCAAAAACAGATCGTTAACCTGGGTGAGTTTGAAACTGTGCTTGTCATTGTCACTGGTTAACAGAGGCTGTGTGCTGTCGAGATGTAACTGCCAGAAGGTAAGATCGCGGAACTGCCAGCGCCAGTGAAGCAGTGACTGCCAGACGTCCAGTGCCACGGTGATACGCGCGATAGAGAGCGACCCCGTCTCTTTCATATCGACGTCTAAATTGCGGATTTGTAGCGTGGGCCCAAAATTCTCCCACTTGCCACGTAGCTCACTGGCTTTCACGTTGACGCCGCTGGCGTCAGAAACCCACTGAAGGACCTGACTGCGATAGGCATCGAGATGCGGCATCGCCAGACGTAGCGCGCTGACGAGCAGCGCCACAATCACAACGACTGTCGCGAGCAGCAGTAACAGAATTCTTGGCAACTGCCTCACTCACACCTCTCCTTGTCTACCGTTAACGACGGATGGTTGCTGCTCATACCCGGCGTCCTATGACATAGCGGTATGGGTTCACATTTTACCCTAAAATGTGCAGTCAGGCATCGTCAGCCCGACCAGCCAGTATTACATCATCACCACGTCAAATTGTTCCTGGGTGTAAAGCGCTTCGACATGCACCTTTACCTGCTTGCCCACGAAAAGCTCCACTTCGGCCAGCGCATGGGACTCATCCGTTTTCAACGCTTCACCTACGGTTGGCGAAACATACACCAGGAAACGATCCGAATCATAAGCATGGTGCACGCGGACGATTTCGCGCATGATTTCATAGCACACGGTTTCAACCGTTTTCAGCGTGCCGCGCCCTTTGCACACAGGACAGTCTTCGCACAGCACGTGCTCAATGCTTTCGCGCGTGCGCTTGCGAGTCATTTCCACCAGCCCCAATGCGGAAAAACCGCTGATACCTGTCTTGACCCGATCTTTATTCAGCGCCGTTTCCAGTGAATGCAGTACGCGACGACGATGATCTTCATTACTCATATCAATGAAGTCGATGATAATAATGCCGCCAAGGTTGCGAAGCCTTAGCTGACGTGCAATGGCCTGAGTGGCTTCCACGTTGGTATTAAAGATCGTCTCATCAAGGTTTCGGTGTCCGACAAAGGCACCCGTGTTGATGTCTATCGTCGTCATCGCTTCAGTTTGATCGATGATGAGGTATCCGCCAGATTTGAGTTCAACTTTACGCTCCAGCGAGCGTTGAATCTCATTTTCAACGTCGAACAGATCGAAGATGGGCTGCTTGCCGTTGTAAAGTTCGAGCTTGCTGGCCATCTCGGGGATGTATTCGCTGGTAAACTCGTTAAGTAAATCACAGGTCAGCCGCGAGTCTACGCGAATGCGGTCAAGGGCTGCGCCGGCAAAGTCTCGCAGAATACGCTGCGCCAGCGCCAGTTCGCCATAAAGCAGGCAACGTGTCTGGTTACGTTTTTTCCGCTCGCTGACTTTGGTCCACAGACGTTTCAGAAAGGCGGCATCCTGTGCCAGCTCTTCTTCGCCAATGCCTTCGGCTGCCGTGCGAATAATAAAGCCGCCCAGATCGTCGCAGTAGTCAGCCACCACCGCTTTGAGACGCTCGCGTTCTTTTTCACTGGCAATACGTTGAGAAACCCCGACGTGCGCAGCACCAGGCATGAACACCAAATAACGGGAAGGCAATGTGATATCCGTAGTCAGGCGCGCGCCTTTTGTGCCAAGCGGGTCTTTCACTACCTGCACGACCAAATCCTGCCCCTGACGAACCAGTTCTGCGATATCGCGTACGACAAAATTTTTCTTTTCATCGCCTGCGACACATTCCGTATGCGGCATGATGTCAGAAGCATGCAGGAAAGCGGCCTTGTCCAGTCCGATATCCACAAAGGCCGCCTGCATGCCAGGCAGCACGCGACTGACGCGTCCTTTGTAGATATTGCCAACAATGCCGCGTCGGGCTTCACGCTCAATATGGATTTCCTGCAGGATGCCGCCGTCGATATAGGCGACACGCGTTTCAGCAGGCGTAACATTAACCAGTAGTTCAGCCGTCATGTTAACCCCTTACGGCACGCAGTGACTGAAAATGGTCGATCAGCTCCGCTGTCTCAACCAAGGGCAATCCGACCACCGCGTGATAACTTCCATTGATTTTACGAACAAAGTTTCCGCCCTTCCCCTGAATGCCGTACGCGCCGGCTTTATCCATGGGTTCACCTGTTGCGATGTAATCGGTAATGTCGCGCGCGGTTAAGTTACGAAATGTCACCTCGGTTACCACCAGGCAGTCCAGCACCTGCTGACGATCGGCGAGGGCAATTGCGGTCATGACCTGATGGGTTTTCCCGGAGAGTTTACTGAGCATGGCGCTGGCATGGTCGGCATCGTGCGGTTTTTCCAGCACTTCTCCATTGAGCACGACAATGGTATCCGCGCCCAGCACCGGCAGATCGTGTTCGGCAATCAGCGTGCCGGCTTTCGCTTTGTCATGCGCCAGGCGGCGGACATAAACGTCTGCCGCTTCATGGGGCTGACGCTGTTCTTCAACGTCAGTGATGATGCGCTCAAAGGTCAGACCCAGTTGGGTCAGCAGCTCACGTCGACGGGGAGACGCGGAGGCCAGATAAAGGGTTACCATAAATTTCCTTATTGAACAGCGAACTGACGGCGGATCTTTCTCATTAATAAGAATAGCCACGGCCAGAGAATCCCGTCGACAACACTGCTCCAGAAAATTTCAGGGCGGAATGAGACGTTGATCACCAGAAACTCCGCCCAGAAGACGATCACATCCATTGCTAATGACAGCACCATAACCATTAACGCCTGCTGCCACAACGCTAAGTTACGGAATAGCTGGAATTTAAATGCGACCAGATAGGCGATGATGCTCAGCGCCAACGCCCGAACGCCGAGCGTCGAACCCGCGATTAAATCCATAATCGCTCCCAGCAGAAAACCACTTCCGACGTTGACACGGTGCGGTAGCGCCAGAACCCAATAGACGAGAATCAGCAATAGCCATGATGGCCGGAACATATAGATCTGTTCCGGCCACGGCATGATTTGCAGAATAAAGGCCATAAGGAAGGACAGCCAGATAACCCATCGACCCTGGCTGCGATATCGACTCAATTCTGGCCTCCGCGTGAGCGCGAAGCGGAACCCTGTGCGGCGCTTTCGCTACTGCCCGAAGCCGGAGTGGTGTTCTGCGCTGAAGGCGCAGGAGGGCCCATTTCACCGGCGGGAGGCAGAACCTGCGGCATCATTTGCATCAGCCGTTCATTAGCTACCCGATGAACATCGTCAGGTGCCATCGGCATCTCGCCTTTGCGATCCGCGCCCCACAGCAGCAGCAGGTAACGCAGACGTTGCAGACCCGCGGTAGGATGCGCCTGAATGACGGTGTAGGCGCGCTGTGTGTCAACCTTGACCGATGACACAACACCCACCGGATAGCCTTCAGGGAAACGGCCACCTAAGCCAGAGGTGACCAGCACGTCACCAACGCGAATGTCAGTATTGCCCGGCAGATGCTCCAGCTGCAGATCTTCCGTACAACCATTGCCCGCTGCGATGACACGAATGTCATTGCGCAGCACCTGAATAGGCAGCGCATGTGATGCATCACAAATCAACAGAACACGGCTGGTGAACTGGCCTACGGCAATCACCTGACCGACCACACCTTTATCACTGATAACCGGCTGGCCTTCATATACGCCATTCGCACTGCCCTTATCGATCACGACCTGATCGGTGTAAGGATCGGTGCCGGTAGAGATCACCTGGGTCACCATCTTGTGCTCGTCCTGACGCAGTGGGGAACCCAGCAGCTCGCGGAGGCGCGCGTTCTCCTGCTTATATTGCCCCAGCATGAGCAGGTCGCTGTTCTTCAGAAAAAGCTCTCGACGTAACGCTTTATTTTCCAGTTCGAGCTGCTGGCGAGAAGCCAGCGTGTCTGACACGCCATCAAGTAGCTGGCGCGGCCCGTTGGCCAGGAAGTAAAACGGACTGACCGACGTGTCCAGATAGTTGCGTATTTGAGTAAATGAACTCACGCGACTATCAGCGATGATAATGGCAATCGCCACAATCACCGCCAGAAATAGACGCAATTGCAGAGAAGGCCCTCTGCTAAAAATCGGCTTCATATAATCTGCGTGTTCCTCGACTACAAGGTAAGAAAGTACGGGCGGGCCGCACTTTCCTGGGCTGGTCACATCATACCGATGCACGCAGCGCCGGTTTACACGCTACTCCCTGCGCACTGTTACAACGATTCCAGCCGGTTGAGGCAATTATTCTTCGCTGAATAAATCGCCGCCATGCATGTCGATCATTTCCAACGCTTTACCGCCACCGCGAGCCACGCAGGTCAGGGGATCTTCCGCGACGACCACAGGAATACCGGTTTCTTCCATCAGCAGGCGATCCAGGTTACGCAGCAGCGCACCACCACCGGTCAGTACCATACCGCGCTCGGAGATATCAGATGCCAGCTCCGGCGGGCACTGTTCCAGCGCAACCATGACTGCACTGACGATACCGGTCAGAGGCTCTTGCAGGGCTTCAAGAATCTCGTTGGAATTAAGTGTAAAGCCGCGTGGCACACCTTCCGCCAGGTTACGTCCACGCACTTCAATTTCGCGCACTTCATCGCCCGGATAAGCCGAGCCGATCTCATGCTTGATGCGTTCTGCCGTGGCTTCACCAATCAGTGAACCATAGTTACGGCGCACATAATTAATAATGGCTTCGTCGAAACGATCACCGCCGATACGGACGGATGACGAGTACACGACGCCGTTCAGGGAAATAACGGCGACTTCAGTGGTACCACCACCGATATCGACGACCATAGAACCCGTTGCTTCGGAAACCGGTAGGCCAGCACCAATCGCGGCCGCCATCGGCTCTTCAATCAGGAAAACTTCGCGGGCGCCAGCGCCCTGGGCCGATTCGCGAATCGCACGACGTTCAACCTGGGTAGCGCCAACTGGCACACAGACCAGCACGCGCGGGCTTGGACGCATAAAGCTGTTGCTGTGAACCTGCTTAATGAAGTGCTGCAGCATTTTTTCCGTCACAAAGAAATCGGCGATAACGCCATCTTTCATTGGACGAATAGCTGCGATATTGCCTGGCGTACGGCCAAGCATCTGTTTGGCGTCATGACCTACTGCCGCCACGCTTTTTGGTGAACCGGCACGATCCTGGCGAATAGCAACCACGGAAGGCTCGTTCAGCACGATGCCTTGTCCTTTTACATAAATCAGGGTGTTCGCGGTACCCAGGTCAATGGACAAGTCATTTGAAAACATGCCACGAAATTTTTTAAACATACTAAAGGATAATCCTGCAAGCTGGAGGCGGAAAATAAAATCCGCTTACTTTACCAACCACACGAAGCTGCCACAAGGCGCAAAAACGTTCTGCTTCGGTGAAAAATTAGACTGCATTCGCTTTACATCATTTATGCCTGTTACGCACACGAGCGGAACAGCGATACCACGGCATCAGAGCGGCATGTTAAAGAATTTTCTTAACTTTACTCCGACATAAAATCTAACATTTCAGGCGCATTATTCTGCCTGTTTATTGTCACATATTCACCAAAAGCGCAGGCGATAACCCTGAAACCGGTCAAACGATTAAAAACGGTAACGTTGGGAGTACTTTTTTACGTTACTGTTAACCGGTTGTGAAGGTGAAAAAAAGTCACCCTGACCACCTTCTACACCTAACCCGACCAAAGTCTGCCACTCTGCGTGCGTTCGCACACCAGTCGCATACAGCTGCGTCCCGGTGGGTTTGCAAACATCCAGTAAGCTTCGCACGAACAGCTGGTTTTCTGTACGGCGCTCAATATTACGCACTAAACCCGCATCCAGCTTGATCAACTCAACCGGTAACTGCCGGATATAGGCACTGCTGACCACCGTCAAACCCGCCTGATTAACGGCGATGCGACAACCGAACGCCTGCAATGCGTGAAATACGGGAATCAAATCGCTGATGTGTTGACAGACGTCCCCTTCTGCAAGTTCAAATAAAAATCGCTTTCTTTGACTTTTTGGGCACTGCAGCAACATCGTGTACAACCAGGCAATAAAGGGACGTTTCAGCAACGACTCAATGTTAACGGGGATCGCCAGCGTCTCTTCCGGCCAAAGTTCAGAGAGTGCGGCAACGCGTAATACCATCTGCCGGTCCCAGTTCTCAGCCATACCGAGCTGCTGAACCAGGGGCATATATTCTGCCGACAGGACCTCTTTATCCCCGTCAAAAATGCGCGTGAGCAGAACGCGATGCCGCACCTTACCCTCTCTGTCCACGGCGGGCTTTTGATATAACCGGGGGCCGCCGCGACTTAAGGTATTTTCCAGCAGAGTACGCCAGCGAACGCTGCCGCGCCCGCCATCTAGGGGATTTCCTGCGCCATTGGACCAGTTGTTTCCGCCCGACAGGGTTGCCCGACGCGTGGCCATTTCAACGTTTTCCATGACCTGGGGCACCGTCTGTCCGCTGTGCCAGGCGCTGATACCAATGTGGATAAAATCGTCCCGGTTGACCATGCGCATAGGCGGCAGGGCATCGACCGCATTGATGAGGTGATCGGCGATGCTGTTAGCCTCTTTCAGGCTGCGGTGCGGCAGTAAGACCGCAAAATCGCTGCGAAAATAGCGGGCCAGAAGTGCGCCGGGGTAACGCATGACAAAGGTCGACAACATATTCACGACATTGAAGAGATACTCTTCGACCAGCACGGGCCCCAGTGAATCATCATGTGTATCAAGTTCAGGAAAACGGATCATCATGACCACGCCATGCGTGCCAACATCTTCCTGATCTTCAAGCAGCGTTGCCAGCTGACTGTCGAAGAAAAGGCGATTATTCAGCCCCGTCCGCCCGTCCTGTGCAGCGAAGGTACGAATTAAGGTATCAATGCGCACACGCTGCTCACCGGCTTCCTGTAAATCGGAGAGCAACACGTCAATTGCCCGGCTGGCTTTGGGCGGCCACTCATCAGCATGCTTCCTGCGATAAAGCTGGCGCGCGCCGCTGAGTATTGATGCCGACCGGCTCTCCAGCTGTTCCATTCCGCGCCATTGTCTTACCAGCCAGCGATGGGTGATGAACAGCGTCACCGCCATAATCAGCACCACCAGCATCAGGGCGGCAAGCGTATAGGTGGTGGGAATAGATCGTAGCCAGGTTTGTGCCGGGTCAAGTATCGTCAATTGCAAACGCATACCCGGCTGATGCATCAGCGCAATGTCAAAGTGGATGTAGCGGTTTTTTTGATGTTGCAGCATCTGGTTTTCGTGGCGGGAAAGCGTAAAAACATTCTGCCGGCCATTGTATAAAGATAATTGCTCAGCGTTGATGACGGGTAAGACCGGCGCAAGCCAGGCTTCTAACGCATCGGGCGGCTGTTTTAGCAAGACTTTATCCACTTCCGTTGCCAAAACCTGTACGCGATTTTCAACGCGTTGATGCGTGAGCCAGAAAACGCTAAAAGCACAGCCCACCAGCATTAAAACCATTGCCAGTACGCTAATAAATGTAATAAATGCAGAAAGTTTGGTAGTTAATCGCATCCCTGTGCCTGTTTCACTACGGTTGTAGCCGAATCACGCCGCCCCTCTGCCCGTCCGCCGGGAGAAATTTTGAGAAAAATAACACAAATTGTTCCCGGCGGCAGCGAGGTCGTGCATGAAGCCGAAGTATACCGTTGAGAAAGGCCCAGAGCGCTTAATTATCCTTTTTTCAGCGCATTCTCATTGGAAGGGTTTACCAGGAAATTTCACATTTTTGCGGCAAAATTCGCCAGCTTAAGTAATAGTCATCATGCTGATGATGAAAATCGAGCCGGAGAAGAGACGATGACGCTGAAAAAACGCCTGACTGAAGCTGATGTAACGCCAGAAAACATCTTTAATATGAATCGTCGTCGCGTGCTTCAGACCCTGGGTCTGGGCGCTGCCGCTATCAGCATTCCCGGCATGGCCAACGCCGATATTCTGAGTTGGTTTAAAGGCAATGACCGCCCACCCGCGCCCGCAGGCCGCCCTCTGGACTTTACCAAACCTGCACAATACCAGGCTAACCTGCCGTTGACGCCTGCAGACAAGGTTTCGGGCTATAACAATTTCTATGAGTTTGGCCTTGATAAAGCCGATCCGGCCGCCAATGCGGGGACGCTAAAGACCGATCCCTGGAAGCTGACGATTGAAGGCGAAGTGGCAAAGCCCATCACATTAGATATGGATGATATCTTCAAACGCTTTGCCATGGAGCAGCGTATCTATCGGATGCGATGCGTTGAAGCCTGGTCGATGGTGGTGCCCTGGATAGGTTTCGAACTCAATAAACTCCTGAAGCTGGCAGAACCCACCAGCAAAGCGCGTTTTGTCGCTTTCCAGACGCTTTATGCTCCCGATCAGATGCCTGGTCAAAAAGATCGCTTTATCGGCGGCGGGCTAAATTACCCTTATGTAGAAGGTTTACGTCTGGATGAAGCCATGCATCCCCTCACGATTCTGACGACAGGCGTTTACGGTAAAGCGCTGCCCCCGCAGAATGGTGCCCCGATTCGCCTGACGGTCCCGTGGAAATATGGCTTCAAGGGCATCAAGTCCATTGTGAAAATCACGCTGACGCATGATCAGCCACCGACGACCTGGAACCAGATTGCCGATAACGAGTACGGCTTCTATGCCAACGTTAATCCGCATGTTAATCATCCACGCTGGTCGCAGGCGACCGAGCGTTTTATTGGTCCGGGCAGCAGCTTTAATGTGGATCGTCAGCCAACATTACTCTTCAACGGTTATGCCGATCAGGTCGCGTCGCTGTATCGCGGTATGGATTTGCGGGAGAATTATTGAGTGCGCCTGACAATAAAGCAGATCGGCTGGCTTAAAGTCCTGCTACATCTGGCGGCTTTCTTACCGCTGGTTTACTTGATTATGGCCGCTATGCAGGGCGGTCTTAGCGCCGATCCCGCCAAAGATATCCAGCATTTTACCGGCCGTATGGCGCTGAAACTGCTACTGGCGACGCTGCTTGTCTCGCCGTTAACGCGCATCGCCAAACAGCCTTTACTCATTCGCACCCGACGGCTGCTGGGGATCTGGACTTTTTTCTGGGCCAGCCTGCATTTAACCAGCTACTACCTGCTGGAACTGGGCATTAACAACCTTGGTCTGCTCGGTAGCGAACTGATTTCACGCCCCTATCTCACGCTGGGAATTATTTGCTGGTTTATTCTGCTGGCGCTGGCGGTGACCTCTTTTCAACGCATGCAGCGAAAACTGGGCAGACGCTGGCAAACCTTGCACAACGCGATTTATCTGGTCGCGATTTTGGCCCCAATTCACTACATATGGTCGGTAAAAATCCTTTCTCCCCAGCCTGTCATCTACGCGCTTTTCGCCCTGATCCTGTTAGCCTGGCGCTATAAAAAGTTCATTAAATGGTGGCCGCGTTAGCCCCTGCGCTTCTCCGAACGTCTGCGAAAAATGGGGTCCACAGGCCGCACACGATCAACTTCGCAGATAAGACCAGTATTTTGCTGCGAAATGCCACGAAACGGATATAATGCCCGGCTTTATTGCGATATGACGCTTCTTTTTTACTGTGACGGGTGACAAATGGAAAGCGGCAAGGTATTTTACGCGATGCCTCAATGATTGCGGGAGATGGCAGCAAGATGGCCGACAAATTACATATTCTGCTTTTGAACGGTCCCAACCTTAATCTGTTAGGGACGCGCGAGCCTGAAAAATACGGGGATGTCACCCTGGATCAGATCGTTTCCGATTTGAGCCATCAGGCAGACCAGCTGAATGTAAGATTAAGCCATATGCAATCCAATGCTGAATTTCAGCTTATTGATCGCATTCATGAGGCAAAAGGCAATGTGGATTATATCCTGATCAATCCTGCTGCGTTTACGCATACCAGCGTAGCATTACGTGATGCGCTGCTAGCGGTGAATATTCCCTTTATCGAAGTTCACCTGTCAAATGTGCACGGTCGCGAGCCTTTTCGCCATCACTCCTATTTTTCTGATGTCTCTGCTGGCGTCATTTGTGGGCTTGGCGCTGACGGTTACTCGTGGGCATTGCAAACGGCAGTAAAGCGCCTGTCTCATACTAATTAATCAAACTGAGTACGGAACCCCATTCATGGATATTCGTAAAATTAAAAAACTGATCGAACTGGTTGAAGAATCTGGCATTTCTGAGCTGGAAATCTCCGAAGGCGAAGAGTCTGTTCGCATCAGTCGCGCACCTGCAAATACCGGTTACCCAATGATGCAACAGGCTTATGCCGCGCCGGTTGCTCAACAGCCTGCTCTGGCGACAGCCGTTGCACCTGTTGCCGCCGTTGCAGAAGCCGCGCCTGCTGAGATCAGCGGCCACATCGTACGTTCACCAATGGTAGGGACCTTCTATCGCACACCAAGCCCGGATGCAAAAGCGTTCGTGGAAGTGGGTCAGAAAGTCAATGCAGGTGACACGCTGTGCATCGTTGAAGCCATGAAAATGATGAACCAGATTGAAGCGGATAAGTCTGGCGTTGTTAAAGCCATTCTGGTGGAAAGTGGTCAGCCGGTAGAATTTGACGAGCCACTTGTTGTCATCGAATAACGGGGCGAACCATGCTGGATAAAATTGTTATTGCTAACCGCGGTGAGATTGCGCTGCGCATTCTGCGTGCCTGTAAAGAACTGGGCATCAAGACTGTAGCGGTCCATTCAAGCGCGGATCGTGACCTGAAGCACGTGCTGCTGGCAGACGAAACGGTTTGCATCGGCCCGGCGCAGTCGGTCAAAAGTTACCTCAACATCCCGGCGCTGATTTCTGCCGCTGAGATCACCGGCGCGGTGGCGATTCACCCCGGCTACGGCTTCCTTTCTGAGAACGCCGATTTTGCTGAGCAGGTTGAGCGTTCTGGCTTTATCTTCGTCGGTCCGAAAGCCGATACCATTCGCCTGATGGGCGATAAAGTGTCCGCGATTACCGCGATGAAGAAAGCGGGCGTTCCTACCGTCCCCGGTTCCGATGGCTCGCTCACCGATGACATGGAAAAAAACCGTGCCTTCGCCAAGCGCATCGGCTATCCGGTTATTATCAAAGCCTCTGGCGGCGGCGGCGGTCGCGGCATGCGCGTTGTGCGTAGCGATAAAGATCTGGAACAATCCATCAACATGACGAAAGCGGAAGCCAAAGCGGCTTTCAACAACGACATGGTTTACATGGAAAAGTATCTGGAGAATCCACGCCATATCGAGATTCAGGTACTGGCCGACGGCCAGGGCAATGCCATTTATCTGGGCGAACGCGACTGTTCAATGCAGCGTCGTCACCAGAAGGTCGTGGAAGAAGCGCCAGCACCGGGGATCACGCCAGAATTGCGTTCCTTCATCGGTGAGCGTTGCACCCGAGCCTGTATTGATATTGGCTATCGCGGGGCAGGTACGTTTGAATTCCTGTATGAAAACGGCGAGTTCTATTTCATTGAAATGAACACCCGTATCCAGGTTGAGCATCCGGTTACCGAGATGATCACCGGCGTTGACCTGATTAAAGAGCAGCTGCGTATTGCTGCGGGTCAGCCGCTGTCAATCAAGCAGGAAGACGTGATTATTCGCGGTCATGCGGTCGAGTGCCGTATCAACGCGGAAGATCCGGTTAGCTTCCTGCCAAGCCCGGGCAAAATCACCCGCTTCCATGCGCCGGGTGGTTTTGGCGTGCGTTGGGAATCTCATATTTATGCCGGTTACAGCGTACCGCCTTATTATGACTCCATGATTGGCAAGTTAATCACCTACGGTGAAACCCGCGATATCGCCATTGCACGTATGAAAAATGCCCTGGCGGAGCTGATTATCGACGGTATCAAAACCAACATCGAACTGCAGATGAAAATCATGTCCGATGAGAACTTCCAGCAGGGTGGAACCAATATCCACTATCTGGAGAAAAAGCTTGGCCTGCACGAGAAGTAATCGCCACGCTGAGTCAGTCTGAGGCCGGATATTCCGGCCTTTTTCTTTTCCCGCTGGCGTTGAGGTCACACTATGGACGCGCGTTATTTACAGGCTCATAAAGAAGCTCGCTGGTCACTCTATCTGACGCTGGCCTGGTTAGCCGTCTGGGGCGGTTCTGCCTGGTTAGGGGGAAATGCCACTGGCCTGACCGGCTTACCTCGCTGGTTTGAGCTCTCCTGTCTTTTTGCCCCCCTACTGTTCATTTTTTTATGCTGGATGATGGTGCGTAAAATCTTCCGGAATATGTCGCTGGAGGATGAAAATGAATACTGAAATCATTCTTCCACTGCTGGCTTATCTGGCTGTTATCGCGGGCCTTTCCGTCTTTGCGATGCGAAAACAACGCCAGGGAAATTTCCTGACTGAGTATTTCCTGGGCAGCCGCTCAATGGGCGGATTTGTCCTGGCAATGACCATTACGACCACCTATATCAGTGCGAGCTCGTTTATCGGCGGGCCGGGTGCAGCCTATAAGTATGGCCTGGGCTGGGTGCTGCTGGCTATGGTACAGGTGCCTGCTGTCTGGCTGTCGTTAGGCGTGCTGGGTAAAAAGTTTGCCATTCTGGCGCGCAAGCACAACGCCGTGACCCTTAACGATATGCTCTATGCACGCTATGGCAGTACGCTGCTGGTCTGGTTAGCTAGCCTGAGCCTGCTGATTGCCTTCGTGGGCGCGATGGCCGTGCAGTTTATTGGTGGCGCGCGTCTGCTGGAAACCGCTGCCGGGATCCCTTACGACACCGGCCTGTTGATCTTTGGCGGTACAATAGCGCTTTATACGGCCTTCGGCGGCTTCCGCGCCAGTGTGCTGAATGATGCGATGCAGGGCGTGGTGATGCTGATAGGCACGTTTTTACTGCTGTTTGCCGTTATTCACCACGCTGGCGGTATTCACTCGGCCGTCGATAAACTGCACGCCATCGATCCCAAGCTGCTGTCGCCGGAGGGACCGGGCGATATTATTACGCCCACGTTCCTGAGCTCGTTTATCGTGCTGGTCTGCTTTGGCGTCATCGGCCTGCCGCACACCGCCGTTCGCTGTATCTCTTACAAGGACAGTAAAGCGGTACACCGGGCTATTGTGCTTGGCACCATTGTTGTTGTGCTCCTGATGCTGGGAATGCATCTGGCCGGGGCGCTCGGACGCGCGGTATTACCTGACCTGACCGTGCCGGACAGCGTTATCCCTACGCTGATGATCACCGTGCTACCACCACTGGCTGCCGGGCTGTTTTTAGCCGCGCCGATGGCGGCGATCATGTCCACTATCAATGCCCAGTTGCTGCAGGCCTCCGCTACGCTGGTGAAAGATCTCTACCTGCGCCTTGCACCGCAGCAAATCGATAATGAGCCGCGGTTGCGAATATTATCGGGAACGGTGACCTTTTTGCTGGGTGTCATACTGCTGTTTGTCGCCTGGCATCCGCCAGACATGATTATCTGGCTCAACCTGCTGGCTTTTGGTGGTCTGGAAGCCGTGTTCTTATGGCCGCTGGTGCTGGGTTTATATTGGGAGCGCGCTAACGCCGCCGGCGCTGTCAGCGGCATGGTGGTGGGCGGAGGATGTTATGCCGTTCTGGCAACCTTTGGTCTGCAACTATGGGGTTTTCATCCCATTGTGCCGTCATTAATGTTAAGTCTGCTGGCATTCCTGGTCGGCAACCTGTTTGGGCGCTTACCGCATGCGGTTGATGCACCACAACACTGAATTAAGAGAGACGTTATGCCTTGGATTCAAATCAAAATTAACAGTTCTGGCGCAAACGCGGAAGGACTGAGCGACGCGCTAATGGAAGTCGGTGCCGTGTCTGTGACCTTTCAGGACACAAACGATACGCCGGTATATGAACCTATGCCGGGTGAAACGCGTTTATGGGGTGATACCGACGTTATCGGATTGTTCGACGCTGAAAGCGACATGGATGGCGTGATTGCGGAACTGTCTCAACATCCGCTGCTCGGCGAGAATTTCCGTCACAAGATCGAGCAGATCGAAGACAAAGACTGGGAACGTGAATGGATGGAAAACTTCCATCCTATGCGGTTCGGTGAGCGTTTGTGGATCTGTCCAAGCTGGCGCGATGTACCCGACCCCGATGCCGTCAATGTGATGCTCGATCCCGGCCTGGCGTTCGGAACCGGCACGCACCCCACCACTTCGCTGTGCCTGACGTGGCTCGACGGCCTGGATCTCGCGGGTAAAACCGTGATCGATTTTGGCTGCGGTTCAGGGATCCTGGCAATTGCGGCGCTTAAACTTGGGGCGGCGCAGGCTATCGGTATTGATATCGATCCCCAGGCGATCCAGGCCAGCCGCGACAACGCCGAGCGCAATGGGGTGGCCGATCGTTTATCCCTGTATCTGCCGCATCAGCAGCCGGAAAACCTGCAGGCTGATGTCGTGGTCGCGAATATCCTGGCCGGGCCGCTCCGCGAGCTGGCACCGCTTATTGGTGTCCTGCCTAAATCTGGCGGGCATCTTGGTTTGTCAGGCGTACTGGAGAGCCAGGCTGAAAGCGTCTGTGAAGCTTACAGGACGCATTTTGCGCTCGATCCCGTTGCAGTCAAGGAAGAGTGGTGTCGTATTACAGGCGTTAAAACCGCTTAGCCTTTCAGGCATTGCAGCTACCAACAACAGCCCTGGCGGATCGGCAGGGCTGTTAAACATTCGTTACTGTCCGTTCAGTGTTTCACCCAGAGCCGCGATTGCAATCGGCTGAGGCTAAACCCTCCTGTGGCGCAGTCTTTGTGGTTGATAAAACCGCTGCTTGTATCGTTAATCACGGTATGTGACGTTTTTTATCTGGTGAATACCGAATCTTCGTCGGAAAAACCTTTGTTCACAAAATAAACACAAACACTTAATCTACTGATTTATCTTGTTATTTATCCTTATCAACAGGGTCAGTGCAGGATAAAAGCGGTTTTCTTGTGAATTGTTCAAAGTTTGGCCTTTCATCTTCATAAAAAAATGCGTAATATACGCCGCCTTGCAGACACAGTATGGCATTACGACTTCATGCGCATTGGAAACCTCCAGCTGAGAAATCGACTGATTGCAGCGCCGATGGCCGGTATTACCGACAGGCCTTTCAGAACGCTTTGTCACGAGATGGGTGCAGGAATGGCGGTTTCTGAGATGTTGTCATCGAACCCCGAAGTCTGGGCCAGTGACAAATCTCGTTTACGCATGGTGCACAGTGATGAACCCGGCATTCGTGCCGTCCAGATTGCAGGCTGTGATCCCAGTGAGATGGCCCAGGCTGCACGTATTAATGTTGATGCTGGTGCACAGGTTATTGATATTAATATGGGTTGCCCGGCGAAAAAGGTGAACCGCAAAATGGCGGGCTCCGCCTTACTGCAGTATCCCTCAGTAGTAGAGTCAATTCTCTCTGCCGTGGTAAATGCTGTTGATGTCCCGGTAACGCTGAAAATCCGTACCGGATGGGATCCAGAAAACAGAAACTGTGTCGCGATTGCCCAATTGGCTGAACGCTGTGGCATTCAGGCTTTGACGATACATGGCCGCACTCGTGCCTGCCTGTTCAACGGAGACGCTGAATACGACAGTATTCGGACAGTTAAGCAGAGTGTTTCTATTCCGATTATCGCGAATGGAGACATAACTGACCCGCATAAAGCCAGAGCAGTGCTCGACTACACCGGAGCCGATGCTCTGATGATAGGACGTGCTGCTCAGGGAAGACCGTGGATCTTCCGGGAAATCCAGCATTATCTGGACACTGGGGAGCTGCTTGCCCCGCTGCCACTGGCAGAGGTCAAGCGTTTGCTTGTTTCGCATATACGTGAGCTGCACGACTTTTACGGTTCAGGCAAGGGATACCGTATAGCGCGAAAGCACGTCTCCTGGTATCTCCAGGAACATGCCCCAAATGACCAGTTTCGGCGCACATTCAACGCCATTGAGGATGCCAGCGAACAGCTGGAGGCGTTGGAGGCATACTTCGAAAATCTTGCGTAACGAAATAAAGAGCTGAAAGAACTATGTTCGAACAACGCGTAAATTCTGACGTACTGACCGTTTCTACCGTTAACTCACAGGATCAGGTAACTCAAAAACCTTTGCGTGATTCGGTTAAACAGGCACTGAAGAACTATTTTGCTCAACTGAATGGTCAGGATGTTAGTGACCTGTATGAGCTGGTTTTGGCTGAAGTCGAGCAGCCTCTGTTGGACATGGTGATGCAGTATACCCGTGGCAACCAGACCCGTGCTGCCCTGATGATGGGTATCAACCGCGGTACGCTGCGTAAGAAACTGAAAAAATACGGCATGAACTGATTCAGGTTCAGGCCGTTAATCTCGCCAGCCTCAGGGCTGGCGTTTTTATTTGTGCCCTGACACACAAATTGTTTTAAAACTTGTGAAACAGTTGCGTCAAATATGGTAACTGTAGTTGCAGTCGCCAGCGTGATTTTTAACGGGCTGCCTTTTTCACATCGTCCTCATTTCCATCCCTGTTTTTTCCCGTTTCCAGCCTCTCAGCCCCGCTATAGCGGCCTTGTGTGAGCCTGCTTTACTTTTTTCGCAACGAGCACCCTGCTTGCAGTCAGCACATGCAACGCTGCTCACAATGTTGCTAAATAGTGAAACATTTTGCACTAAATGTGATCCCTACGACTCGAAATGCTTCCTTTTGGTGCGTCATATTAACGCAGCCTTCCAGATAATTCAGATTATTACCCGATCTTTCAGGTGACTTCAGGATTCTGCAAACCTGGCACTGGCTTTGCAAAGTCGTGGGGGGCCGTTCGCCACAGACAGGACGCACAATAAAGTGCGCAATACATAACAACACAACATGACATGCCACACAGGATGCTTTATGAAAAAGATGATGCTCTCTACTCTGGTTGCTGCGGCTTCTCTGCTTGCCGTTGCTCAGCAGGCCCATGCAGGCCCTACACTCGATGCGATTAAAAAGAAAGGCTTCATTCAGTGTGGGATCAGCGATGGCCTGCCGGGGTTCTCTTATGCGGATGCCAGCGGCAAATTTACCGGCCTTGATGTGGATATCTGTCGTGCTGCCGCGGCTGCCGTATTTGGCGACGCCACAAAAGTGAAGTACACCCCGCTGACGGCAAAAGAGCGTTTTACCGCGCTCCAGTCCGGCGAAGTCGATGTGCTTTCTCGCAACACCACCTGGACCTCATCACGTGACGGCGGCATGGGCTTCATGTTTACCGGCGTCAACTACTACGACGGCATTGGCTTCCTGACCCACAAGAAAGCGGGTCTGAAGAGCGCGAAAGAACTCGACGGTGCGACCGTCTGTATTCAGGCGGGCACCGATACCGAGCTGAACGTCGCTGACTTCTTCAAAGCCAACAAAATGCAGTACACGCCGGTCACTTTCGATCGCTCAGATGAATCCGCTAAGGCACTGGACAGCGGTCGTTGCGATACGCTGGCATCTGACCAGTCTCAGCTGTACGCCCTGCGCATTAAATTAGGTAAGCCAGACGACTTTATCGTCTTGCCTGAAGTGATTTCTAAAGAACCACTGGGGCCGCTTGTACGTCGCGGTGATGATGACTGGTTCACCATTGTTAAGTGGTCGCTTTTCGCCATGCTGAACGCCGAAGAGATGGGCATCAACTCCAAAAACGTTGATGAAATGACGGCTAAACCGGCAACACCTGATATGGCTCACCTGCTGGGCGCTGAAGGTGATTTCGGCAAAGACCTGAAGCTGGATAACAAATGGGCTTACAACATCATTAAACAAGTAGGTAACTATCAGGAAAGTTTTGATCGCAACGTCGGTAAAGACAGCCCGTTAAAAATCGCTCGTGGCCAGAATGCACTCTGGAATCAGGGCGGTATTCAGTACGCGCCACCGGTACGTTAATCGCGCCTCAACCCGTCGGGCACCGTTTTCTACGGTGCCCCAGCAAAGCTTTTGTTATTGAGGTTTAAAAATGTCACAACGCCCAACCGTGAAAAGGGATTTTTCGTTCGGTAATCCCACGGTTCGAGCCTGGCTTTACCAGATAGTTGCGATCATTATTGTAGTTGCTGTGGTGGGCTACCTTATCCACAACACCGTTATCAATCTCGCTAATCGCGGTATTACTTCCGGGTTTGGTTTTCTGGAGCGCAATGCGGGTTTCGGCATTGTTCAGCATCTTATTGACTACACTGAGGGTGACACCTACGCACGCGTCTTTCTGGTCGGGCTGACCAATACGTTACTGGTTTCGGCTCTCTGTATTGTTTTTGCATCTGTTCTGGGGTTTTTTATCGGCCTGGCACGCCTGTCAGATAACTGGTTACTGCGTAAAATCGCCAATATATATATTGAAACTTTCCGCAATATTCCCCCCTTACTCCAGATCTTCTTTTGGTATTTTGCGGTATTACGTAACCTGCCCGGCCCCCGTCAGGCGCTCAATGCTTTCGATCTGGCTTTCGTCAGCAACCGTGGCCTGTATGTGCCCTGGCCGACCTATGCACCGGGAAGCTGGCCATTTGTTTTTGCCCTCGTTTTGGCTGTTGTCGCGAGTTACGCCCTGTTCCGCTTCAACCGTCAGCATCAGCTTAAAACCGGTCAATTTCGTCGCACCTGGCCTGTCGCCATTTTGATGTTGTTACTCTTTCCCTTCATTGCACATCTGGGCTTTGGCGCAGCCATGCATTGGGACATTCCTGAGTTACGCGGCTTTAACTTTAGGGGCGGTTTCGTCATGATTCCTGAGCTGGCGGCACTGACGCTGGCGCTGTCGATTTATACCTCCTCGTTTATTGCGGAAGTCATTCGATCAGGTATTCAGGCTGTGCCCTATGGGCAGCATGAGGCGGCCCGCTCGCTGGGATTACCCAATCCGGTCACCTTGCGTCAGGTTATTATCCCTCAGGCGATGCGCGTGATCATTCCTCCCCTTACCAGCCAGTATCTGAATATTGTGAAGAACTCTTCTCTGGCTGCGGCAATTGGCTATCCCGATATGGTGTCGTTGTTTGCCGGAACGGTCCTGAATCAGACCGGCCAGGCCATCGAAACCATTGCTATCACCATGAGCGTCTATCTGATTATCAGCCTGCTGATTTCAATGTTGATGAACTTCTACAACCGCAAAATCGCGCTGGTTGAGCGTTAAGAGAACGGGATAACTATGTCTGTCACTACACACGAAACACCGCAGATAGCCTCATCACCGCTGAGCCGGGCCTGGCTGTGGGCGCGCAAAAATCTGTTTTCAGGGTGGTTTAATACCTTTCTGACGCTGCTTTGCATCTGGCTTATCTGGCATGTGATTCCACCTGCTCTGAACTGGCTGATCTTCGATGCAAACTGGTTTGGCACAACACGCGCAGACTGTACGAAAGAGGGGGCATGTTGGGTCTTTATTCATGCCCGCTTTGGCCAGTTTATGTATGGGCTTTATCCACATGAACTGCGCTGGCGCATCAACCTGGCGCTGGTCATTGGGCTGGCATCCATTGTGCCGATGTTTATTAAACGGCTGCCTTACCGTGGACGCTACATTGCCGCATGGGCAGTATGCTATCCCCTTGTTGTCTGGTTTCTGTTGTATGGCGGTTTCTTAGGGCTGGACCGGGTGGAAACCCGTCAATGGGGTGGGCTTACGCTGACGCTGATCATTGCATCCGTTGGTATCGCTGGCGCCTTACCGCTGGGGATTTTACTGGCGCTGGGACGACGCTCCCGGATGCCGGTGGTGCGAACGCTGTCAGTGATTTTCATTGAGTTCTGGCGCGGCGTGCCGCTGATAACCGTTCTGTTTATGTCTTCGGTCATGTTGCCGTTGTTTATGGCAGAAGGAACGACCATCGACAAACTGGTGCGTGCACTGGTTGGCGTGATCTTGTTCCAGTCGGCTTATGTGGCAGAGGTGGTACGTGGTGGACTGCAAGCCTTGCCTAAGGGGCAGTATGAAGCTGCTGAATCGCTGGCTCTGGGATACTGGAAGACGCAAATGCTGGTCATCCTTCCGCAGGCCTTAAAGCTGACTATTCCAGGATTGGTGAATACCATTATCGCGTTATTCAAAGATACCAGCCTGGTCATCATTATTGGTTTATTCGATCTGTTTAGTAGCGTGCAGCAGGCTACCGTCGATCCCGCCTGGCTAGGCATGTCTACTGAAGGCTATGTCTTTGCCGCGCTGGTCTACTGGATTTTCTGTTTTAGCATGTCGCGTTACAGCCAGTATCTGGAAAAACGTTTTCACACCGGGCGCAAATCGCACTGAGGTTTCTATGACACAAATAATAACTGATTCAACCAATGCGATGATTTCGCTTGAAAATGTGAACAAGTGGTACGGGCAATTCCATGTGCTGAAAGATATTAATCTTCAGGTTAAACCCCAGGAACGTATCGTCTTGTGTGGTCCATCAGGTTCAGGCAAATCCACCACAATTCGCTGCATCAACCATCTTGAAGAACACCAGAAGGGCCGTATTGTGGTTGATGGTATTCATTTGAATGATGATGTGCGCAACATTGAGCGGGTCCGTACCGAGGTCGGTATGGTGTTTCAACATTTTAACCTTTTCCCTCATCTTACCGTTTTGCAGAACTGCACGCTGGCGCCCATGTGGGTGCGTAAAATTGCCAAAAAGGAAGCCGAAGAGCTTGCTATGCACTACCTCAAGCGTGTTCGTATTGAGGAACATGCGCATAAGTTTCCCGGCCAGCTTTCTGGGGGACAGCAGCAGCGCGTAGCTATCGCACGTTCGCTATGCATGAAGCCTAAAATCATGCTGTTTGATGAGCCGACCTCTGCTCTGGATCCAGAGATGGTGAAGGAAGTGCTCGATACGATGATTGGACTGGCCGAAGATGGTATGACAATGCTTTGTGTGACGCACGAAATGGGCTTTGCCCGTACGGTAGCCGACAGAGTGATCTTTATGGATCGCGGTGAGATCGTGGAAGTCGCTCCTCCGCAGGAGTTTTTTGCTAATCCTCGGTCAGAGCGTACCCGCGCTTTCCTGTCCCAGGTTATCCACTAACCCCTCTTATCTCTCCCGCATCTTCGTCTACGACGGAGGTGCGGTTTCCCCCGATGACGCTCAGCATAATATTCTTCTGCTACGCGAATAATCGCACTGCGTTAACTGTGGTTGCACAACGCCTCAGCTGCCAGCGTTGCTTATAATCGCGTTTCATTACGCTAACAACCCTGTTTGAGCTCAGTTGCCCGGTTTTTAGCCGGCGTTTTATTCATATGGAAAGGAGCATTCGAAAGTTTTCAGTGCCCAAAGGGGGCCTTCCGCGCGCCATAATCGGCTCAGTATTGGCTTTTTACCGCGTTGCAGACGTAAAAAAGCCCCGCACTTTCGTACGGGGCTTTTCTGTTTGATGCCTGGCAGTTCCCTACTCTCGCATGGGGAGACCCCACACTACCATCGGCGCTACGGCGTTTCACTTCTGAGTTCGGCATGGGGTCAGGTGGGACCACCGCGCTACAGCCGCCAGGCAAATTCTTTATTTGCCGAACTCTAGCCATATATAACTGGTGCTGATACCCAGAGTCGAACTGGGGACCTCACCCTTACCAAGGGTGCGCTCTACCAACTGAGCCATATCAGCACGCAACAGGTACTCCCGGCACTGTTATGCTGATGCTCGGGTCTTTCAATTTGATGCCTGGCAGTTTATGAATCACGCTGTGATTCACCCTTCGGGCCGCTGCTTCGCAGCGTTCAAAAGCGTTCGCTTTTGTCCTACTCTACTGAGTAGTGAACTGCCCGAGGTTACGTGCAGGTCCTTCAATTTGATGCCTGGCAGTTCCCTACTCTCGCATGGGGAGACCCCACACTACCATCGGCGCTACGGCGTTTCACTTCTGAGTTCGGCATGGGGTCAGGTGGGACCACCGCGCTACAGCCGCCAGGCAAATTCTTTGTGCCGAAACGAATCTTTTACATCGTGACCGCGTTGCCATCGCTCAGCCACACCGGTCACATACTTCAGTATGCTCCCGCTGATGTCTTCGCGCTGCGCCCTGTCACGCCGCAAAATCTTTCGTTTCCGCAGATTCTTTATCCGGTAAACAATGCTGAAAATTCAATCGTCTCTCTACCAAAACGCCTCTGGCGTTGTAAGGTTAAGCCTCACGGGTCATTAGTACCGGTAAGCTCAACGCATCGCTGCGCTTACACACCCGGCCTATCAACGTCGTCGTCTTCAAC